>NZ_JABTTE010000001.1 GCF_013303125.1 Calidifontibacillus erzurumensis
ACCTTCTCCTGTACCTTCTCCGGCACCTTGTGGCGTACCTTTTGTACTATTGTACTTGTTTGTCATAACCGTTCAGGACAAGTCATAAGTATTAGTAATAATAAATGTTTGTACAATGTCAGTTATTTTGAATAGAATGAGCGGGGGATTGGTGAAGTGAGGAAACAAGTTGATGAAGTAAAAAAGCGTATTGCAAAGCGAAGGAAAGAACGGACTACATCTGGTAGCTCATCCAAAACGATTGAGGGTAGAAACTATTATTCGCTTCCTAAGGATGAGGAACGTTATGGGGAAGCACCGTTTTATGATTATGATTTTTCCTCGAACAAAGATCAACCACTTTTTCGCAGTGATTGGTTTATTCTGCAAATATTGTTGGCAGCTAGTTTATTTTTAGTTGTGGGAATTTTATTTAAAGATTCATCACCAAGATGGGATCAAGCACGGGCATTTGTCATAGAAACGATGGAAAAAGAATTTCAGTTTGCTGCTGTATTAGATTGGTATGAAAAACAATTTGGAAAGCCGCTAGCTTTATTTCCAGAACCAACGAGTCAACAGAAAGAGAGTCAGTATGTCAAGCAAGATGGTCCAAATGAACCTGTATACGCAGTTCCAGCTGCTGGACGAGTACTTGAGCCTTTTTCTAAGGATCGCCAAGGGATTATGATCGAAACAGGACGCGATTCTTATGTCGAATCGATCGATGATGGTGTAGTCATTGAAGTTGGGGTAAAAGAGGACATTGGAAAAACTGTTGTCGTACAGCATTCCGATGGAAGTGAAGCCTGGTACGGCAACTTGGATACAATTAATGTGAAATTATATGATTTTGTAAAGAGCAGAACCCGAATTGGAAAAGTTACAAATACTGAAGATGGCCAAGCTGGAACATTTTATTTTGCATTTAAAGAGGGGGATGTTTTTATTGACCCTATTCAAGTGATCAAGTTTGAGTAGGGTTGGTGATTTTCTTGAAAAGGATTACAGAAGTTTTCAATAAAGTATCAATTCATCCTTTGTTCTGGCTCGTGGTTGGAATAGGTATTCTAACCGGTCGCTTTTTAGAAGTGATTATACTTTTTACCATCGTTTTTATTCATGAAATGGGGCATGCCGTTACCGCCAGTTACTTTCGTTGGAGGATCAAAAAAATCGAGTTGCTTCCATTCGGTGGAGTTGCAGAAGTGGATGAGTATGGAAACCGTCCTTTGAAAGAAGAATTGCTTGTTATCATAAGCGGACCTATACAGCACCTATGGCTGTTTGGTTTGTTTTATTGTTTGTTTACTTTCGGTTTAATTGATGAGAGTACGTATCATTTATGTTTAAAGCATAATATGTCGATTTTCCTTTTTAACTTACTTCCAATTTGGCCTCTGGATGGAGGAAAGCTAGTTTTTCTCAGTATGTCTTTAAAATTTCCATTTAGCCTGGCTCATCGCTATACCCTATTGTCTTCTCTATCTATGACATGTTTGTTTGTTTTGTTATCAATTTTCCTTTTTCCATTTCATTTAAACTTATGGATTGTTATTGCTTTTGTTCTTTTTACCCATTATGTTGAATGGAAACAAAGGAAATTTGCACATATTCGTTTTTTATTAGAACGATATTACGGGAAAAACAGAGAAATCACGAAGCTGAAGCCGATTGTTGTCAATAAATCAGACCAACTGATCGATATTTTTGCTCATTTTTGTCGTGGCTGTAAGCATCAAATAATTTTAAAAATCAACGAGCGTGAGCAAAAGACATTCGATGAAAACGAACTTCTTCATGCTTATTTTTCAGAGAAAAAAGTAAATAGCACAATTGGTGAAATCTTAAGTTATTAAAAAAGTAGTGTGTCGATTAGTCGTTTAACATTTGTTTAAACGGCTAATATTTTTGCAATTGTGGAGAAAAGCACACTAAAATTGATCATTTGTACACTTTTTAAAAACTAGTGTAGAATTAGCATAAAAAACACGTAAGGAAGACAGAAAGTGTTGAGAAAAATTATTTTAAATGGTCGATCAATTGAAAAGTGTGCGGCGATTCTCGAAAATAATAAATTAGTTGAGTTTTTAGTTGAATCGACTGATCAAAGTTCGATTGTAGGTAATATTTATAAAGGTCGAGTAGAAAAAGTTGTTCCGGGCATGCAAGCGGCATTTGTAAACATTGGCCTTGAGCGGAATGGTTTTCTAACCATTGACCAACTGCCAAAATACAAAAGTTTAACACCGGATGAACAGGAAAAAACGTCAATTTCTCATTTGCTTCATGAAGGAGAAGAAGTTATTGTTCAAGTTACAAAAGATGCCTTTGGAGAGAAAGGTCCTCGGTTAACGATGTTAGTTGGACTTCCGGGAACCTTTGTTGTTTATCTTCCAAATGAGAGTCAAATAACGGTGTCAAAAAAACTTTCTGAGAAAGAAAAAGAGCATTGGCGAAGTTTTGGTCGGGAAATTTGTAAAGAGGCTGAAGGTGTTATTTTTCGAACGGCCTGTGCCAGACAAAAGACTGAAACAATTCAAAAAGAATTTTTGTTTTTAAAAAATAGGTGGTTCGAATTGAAAAAATTACAGGCAGCGATGAAGCGACCTGCACTCCTTTTTGATCATGCGGGCTTAGTTGAACGGCTTTTGAGAGATTATATAGGTACGATGTCAACAGAAATCATTATGAACGATGGCTCTATCTTTCGATGGATGAAAGAACGGCTTTCGATTTATGAAGAATTTGTTCAAATAAGCCTATTTATGAATAAAGAAGATATTTTTTCTTATTTTCATATTGATCAAGAGTTAGAAGGAGCTTTAAAGCGACAAGTAGACCTGGAAAATGGCAGCAGTATAGTAATTGATGAAACAGAAGCTATGACAGTCATAGATGTTAATTCAGGGAAATTTACGGATACTAAAAATTTGCGGGATATGGTTTTAAAAACGAATGAAATGGCTGCCGTTGAAATTGCCAGACAGCTGCGTCTTCGCAATATCGGCGGGATCATTTTAATTGATTTTATAAATATGTCTCATGATAAAGACCGTGAGTTTATAAAAAATAAATTACAAACTGCGTTAGAAGCTGATATGAATTTTACTAAAGTTTACGGTTTTACCCAGTTAGGGTTGCTGGAAATGACGAGAAAAAAAGAGCGGAAAACTTTACGTGAAATGTTAATGACCCCATGTCCAATTTGTCATGAGGTTGGAAGGATCGTTTCAAGTGAACAATTGGCATTTCGTTTGGAACGTGCACTTTGGGAATTTAAAGGAAGTGATTATGAGGCGGTTTGGGTTGAAGCTCCTCAAAAAGTAGTTGAATTTATACAGGCGGACAATTATATCAATGTTTTAGAAGAAAAATTAGGCTTGCAAATATTTTTAACTAGTACGGAACGTCTGATAGATCAATTTAACATTCGACATGTTGGCTCAGTCGTTGAGATAAAAGAGAGATTAGAACGATGAAAGTTTGGAATTTTCGTGATGGTAGGTGTTAGGGCAGGACAATGAAGTTTTGATGGCAACTGAAAAACTCCTGCCCATATTTTTTATTAAAGTGAGTTGTATTTATTATGAGGCTGATGTACATTTTTTGCTTGAGAAAAATTTTGTGATGTTTGTAAATGAACGAATAACTTTAGAAGATACTGCAAGTTTTGAGGCTAAAGGAAAAAAATCCAGGTAATCCATTATCAATACTTAGACCATCCAGATGGATCATTGACCGTGAAAAGAATATTTTTCTTGTATGGGGACTACAAGAAAGAGAGGAGCCACATAAATACTATTTTTTATGATGGAAAGATACACCTATATTAGTAGAATTAGGTGAATATTGGGTTAATGGTTCAAAAAGGGTATGAGAGTTACGTAATATAAAACTTCCAGAAAATCTATAGAAAAATGTATAGAAATAATCAAAAGTCTAAAAGAAGTTAATAAAGGTTTATGCATTTAATGGTGCTTTAGATTTCCTACTAAATAAAATTACAAAGGTCGATATTAATTTTTTAGTGGATAAGGGCAAGAAGCAACGAAATAACATGGCAAGCACAATTAATAAGCTTTTAGAGAAAATCAATTGTAGGTAAAAAAAGAAAAATTTTTGAACCTAAAATCATTATGAATCCACTTTCAATTTAAAAAACACTTGAAGCTAATGCAACCTGTTTAACAATTGACTCTTTTCGCTAATATATGGTATTATACTTGTTGTGTTTATTGTAGCGCACCACAGCTACAACCGCACAGAACAGGTTTTAAAAACGAAATTCGATGGAAGAATCGAATGAGTTACCTGGGATGGCGAGTCTGAGTATATGAGGAGGTGCTGAGAATGTACGCAATTATCGAAACTGGCGGTAAGCAAATTAAAGTTGAAGAAGGCCAAGCTATTTACGTTGAAAAGCTTAATGCTGAAGCTGGTGACACTGTTACTTTTGACAAAGTTTTAATGGTGGGTGGCGAAAACGTTAAAGTTGGTACTCCACTAGTTGAAGGCGCAACAGTTACTGGCAAAGTTGAAAAGCAAGGACGCGCGAAGAAAATTATCGTTTTCAAGTATAAAGCGAAAAAGAACTATAAGCGCAAGCAAGGTCATCGTCAACCATACACAAAAGTTATCATTGAAAAAATTAATGCATAATTAGGTTGATTGGATGATTAAAGTAATCATAGAAAGACATGACGATCATTCCATTCGTTCGTTTGAAATAAGTGGACATGCTGGATCAGGACCTTATGGACATGATTTAGTATGTGCTGGTGTGTCGGCTGTTTCGTTTGGAACAGTCAATGCTATTTATGCTTTATGTCAAACGAAACTAGTGATAGAACAAGGCAAAAATGGTGGCTTTCTCCGCTGTGTTGTTCCTGACGATTTAGATCAAGCAACAAATGAGAAAGTACAGTTATTGCTTGAAGGAATGCTCGTATCGTTACGGACCATTGAGAATGATTACGGGAAATATATTCAAATTATGGAAAAATGAACGACCCGCCTAGGAGGTGAGATCGATGTTAAGACTTGATCTTCAGTTTTTCGCATCTAAAAAAGGGGTAGGTAGTACTAAGAACGGTCGTGATTCAATTTCTAAACGTTTAGGTGCTAAACGTGCTGACGGCCAATTTGTTAACGGCGGTGAAATTCTTTATCGTCAACGCGGTACAAAAGTTTACCCAGGCAACAACGTAGGTCGTGGTGGTGACGACACATTGTTTGCTAAAACTGCTGGTATCGTACGTTACGAGCGTGTAGGTCGTGACCGCAAGCGAGTAAGCGTGTACCCAGTAGCTCAATAATTAGCTATAGCTAATGGGAAAAGGCTCTAACCATTCTGGTTAGAGCCTTTCTTAATAGAAAATGTTACGGTGCAGCATCTATGATGCGGTGCCAGACCCCTCTGGAGGACCGTCTGCGGCACCATCTGCGGTGGGGTGCCAGACCCCTCTGGTGTACCGTCTCCGGTACTGTCTCTGGCACCTTCTGCGGCCCCTAATATGATAATAATTTATGAATAGTTTTCCATAATTGCAGTTTATTTGTTATAATGTCTTACATCATAACTATTAGGGGTAAAAGTATGAGAAAAGAATGGAACGCGGTTGAAATTTTGCGGCATTCACGACACGATTGGCTAAATAAAATCCAATTAATTAAAGGAAATATGGCTTTAGGGCGGTATGATCGTGTTAATGAAATTATTGAAGAAATCATTCTTGAATCAAAAAACGAGGCGAAATTATCGAATTTAAAGGCACCTAATTTAGCATCATTCTTAATGTTGTTTAATTGGGAAGATCGCACTTTGTCCTTGGAAATAGAGGTTATTGGTGATGAGCAGGATCTTTCATTATATGATGATGAAATCACTTCCTGGTGCCGTAATTTTTTAAATTATGTCAACCAAGCAGTGAAGCCTGTTGCTGAAAATCATTTAATACTTTCGATTCAACTTGATGAAGGAGAGGTTCGTTTTATATTTGATTTTAATGGAATAATAGAAGATAAACAGGAAATATTAAACTTTTTAGAAAACGAGCTCATATCTCCTACCATTAAAATATTGGATTATGAAGTACATAATGATGAAATGATTGTAACCGTTCAAATATTGACAGCTAGCGAAAAGAGGTGACAACGATGTTTGTTGATTACGTTAAAATATATGTAAAAGGCGGCGATGGCGGCAATGGTATGGTAGCTTTTCGCCGTGAGAAATATGTTCCAAAAGGCGGCCCAGCCGGTGGTGATGGCGGGAATGGAGCCGATGTAATTTTTGAAGTTGACGAAGGTTTAAGGACGCTTATGGATTTTCGCTATCAGCGTCATTTTAAAGCGCCTCGCGGTGAGCACGGAATGTCTAAAGGGATGCACGGAAAAAATGCCCAACCATTGATTGTAAAAGTTCCACCTGGCACAGTCGTCCGTGATGCAGCAACGAACGAAAAAATTGCCGACTTAACTATGCATGGTCAAAGAGCAGTCATAGCAAAAGGAGGCCGGGGCGGTCGAGGGAATATGCGTTTTGCGACAGCTTCCAATCCAGCTCCTGAAATTGCCGAAAAAGGAGAACCTGGCCAAGAACGGGATGTCATTCTGGAACTGAAAGTTTTGGCAGATGTGGGGTTAGTAGGCTTTCCTAGTGTAGGAAAATCGACATTGTTGTCGGTTGTTTCATCTGCGAAACCGAAAATAGCAGAATATCATTTTACTACGCTTGTTCCAAATCTTGGTGTTGTTGAAACCGAGGATGGGAGAAGTTTTGTAATGGCCGACCTTCCAGGATTAATTGAAGGTGCCCATTTAGGAGTAGGATTAGGTCATCAATTTTTGCGCCATATTGAACGGACAAGGGTAATTGTCCATGTGATCGATATGTCGGCAATGGAGGGCCGCGATCCTTACCAAGACTATTTAACCATTAATGAAGAACTAAAGCAGTACAATTTAAGGCTTACTGAAAGACCACAAATCGTCGTAGCAAATAAAATGGATTTGCCTCAAGCTGAAGAAAACTTAAAGAAATTTAAACAACAACTTGGGGATGATGTACCGGTATTTCCGATATCAGCCATTACTCGCCAAGGCTTGAGAGATTTACTTTTTAAAATTGCTGACCTTTTGGAAGTAACACCTGAGTTTCCATTGGATGAGCAAGAACCAGGGGAATCACATATTTTATATAAACATGAAAAACAAGAGGTTCCATTTGAAATTACAAGAGCGGACGATGGTGCTTTTGTTATTTCCGGTGCTGAAATTGAGAAAAAATTCAAGATGACTGATTTTTCAAGAGAGGAATCGGTACGCCGATTTGCCCGCCAGATGAGAGGCCTTGGCGTTGATGAAGCGTTGAGAGCACGTGGGGCGAAAAATGGCGATACCGTAAGGCTTTTGGATTTTGAATTTGAATTTATTGAATAAGTCCTTAACAAGGCTGTCTTTTTTAGACAGTCTTTTAATACTAAGAATGATGAAATAATTGTGAAACTTCCCAATATTCCTTATTGGGTACTTTTTTCTTTTTTCTCATTCGGCAATGGGGAGGGGCCTTTATGAAAGCGGACAATCAGAAGGAACAAAGCTATTATTTAATCAGGGAAGATTTTTTGCCTGAAGCAATGAAAAAAACATTGGAAGCGAAAGCGTTAATTGAGAGGGGAAAAGCTGATTCTATCGCTGATGCTGTACAAATGGTCGGCTTAAGCAGGAGCGCCTTTTATAAATATCGAGATGGTATTTTTCCATTTCATGCGATTGTAAAGGAACGGATCATTACACTATTTTTTCATCTGGAAGACCGTTCAGGAACTTTATCTCAAATGCTGGCAATGGTTGCAGAGGCCGGCTGTAATGTGCTTACAATTAATCAAACAATTCCACTTCAAGGAAAAGCGAATGTTACCTTATCTTTAAATACATCAGGTATGAAAGAAGATATCAATGTCCTAATTAAACGGCTAAAAAGTTTGGAATTTGTTGAAAAAGTAGAAATTTTAGGTACTGGGGCATAAATTTTTTCACATAAGGGAGAGAAATAGTTGTGTCACTAAAAGTAGGTTATTTAGGTCCTAAGGGGACTTTTACAAAAATTGCAGTCAATGAAATTTTTCCAGAATCTGAAAAGATTCCATATGATACGATTCCAGCAAGCATTGATGCTGTTATGAATGGAGAAGTTGAATATACGGTTGTACCATTGGAGAATGCGATTGAAGGTTCAGTCAACATAACGATTGATTACTTGATCCATGAACAAAACTTGCCGATTGTTGGTGAAATTGTTGTCCCAATCCGCCAGCATTTAATGGTGCACCCATCGAATAAGGATAATTGGGAAAAAATTACGGTTGTCCTTTCACATTCCCATGCCATTGCTCAATGTCATAAATATTTGCATACAAAATTGCCGCATGTTGAAATTCAATATGTAAAATCAACGGGGGCAGCTGCAGAATATGTTCATGAGCATCCAGAAGAATGTGTGGCAGCGATTGGAAATGAATTAGCAGCGAAAGAATATGGATTAGAAATTGTTCAGAGAGACGTCCATGACTATGATAATAATCATACCCGCTTTGTTATTCTTCATAAAGAGCCTGTTGAACTTTCAACGGACCATCGATATTACGGCGGTGACCGTACAACATTAATGGTTACTTTGCCTTCTGATTATGCGGGTGCCTTGCATCAAGTATTATCAGCATTTGCTTGGAGAAAATTGAACTTATCTAAAATCGAATCCCGTCCAATGAAAACGGGGCTTGGCAATTATTTCTTTTTAATCGATGTAGAAATGAAAATGGATGATGTATTAATCCCTGGAGCTGTGGCAGAAATTGAGGCTCTTGGCTGTTCTGTTAGAATTTTAGGAAGTTATCCATACTACCAAGTGGGAAAAGAGTTTAGCAAGATAGAAAAATAACAAGCGGCGTAAATGCCGCTTTATTTTTTTCTTGATCAAAAAGATATTCAAATTAGTCGCCCAACCAGGTTGTGTATGCCAAGAATTTATTTTTATTTTTTGATCAAAAAAGGCAATTAGTACCCAACTAAGCTGTAGATGCTAAGCTTTATTTCTATTTCTTAACCAAAAAGATATGCAAATAGGTAACCAATCAGGTCACGTATGCCAAGAATTATTTTTATTTCTTGATCAATAAAATGCAATTAGCATCCAACCAAGCTGTAAATGCTAAGCTTTATTTCTATTTCTTGATCAATTATCCTATTGGCACCTGTACAGGCCGCATATGCCAAACTTTTTATTTTTTGATCAAAAAGAAATCCAATTAGCACCTAAGCAGTCCACATATGCCAGGCTTTTTTATTACTCCCTTAAAAAATGTCCAATCAGTAAACGAGCAGACCGCAAAAGCAGCCCGTGTCTTATTTTTATTACTCGAACAAAAAGATATGCCTAAGCGCCCGGACTGGCTGCGAATGACGATCTTCATTTTTATATCAAGATCAAAAGAAATTGAAGCACCTCTTAGACAAGGCAAGAAAGTTGCTCCGCATTTTTTCTCTCAAAAAGAAAAGCAATTAGCAGATGGACGACAGGCCGTGTTTACAACCAACTCTTCATTTTTACTCCTCGATCAAAAAGCCGGCTTGGGCAAGTTTATTAATGGCGTTCTCAAGCTGATATTCATGATCGGCTTCGAGTGTATGATAATGAGGTCCACCGGTCAGTTCTAACAGTAAACTAGCTTTTGTCTTGATTACTTTATCATAAAATTGGTCAACTTCGCTGCGGTTATTTACTTCAATTGGTGCAGAAAAAGAACCATAAAGAGGATGTTTTACTTTAACATCTTTGACGGTGACACCACAATCAACGATCAAATACAACTCTTCTTTCGTTTGTTCTGGTGTATGTGTGCTTGCAATTACCCGGGTTAAACGTGTTTTTTTATTTTGTTTCAAATAAAGATAACCTTGGGATGTTGCTAAGATCGGTTCATTTTTAGCTTTAAGCAACGAGATGTCCTGGCTAATTACTTGCCTGCTCACATTCATTTTTTTAGCAATAAAGCTTCCGGTTAGCGGTTCATCACTTTTTTTTAGCCATTCAAGAATCAGTTTTCGCCTTTCTTCACCAAGGATTTTTTTTCGCGTTCCATTCCCTATGCTATTCGTGTTAGCCATCTTGTCCGCCTCCATTTAAACTTTAAAATAGTTCCTAAAAATTTTTTTGAAAATCGCAATTGTTTCCTCGATCTCCGCATCTGTTGTTAATTTCCCTAATGATAGCCGGACAAATTGTTTTGCTTCTTCATTTGATTTTCCAATGGCCAAGAGCGTTTTTGAAGGCTTTTGCATACCTACCGAGCATGCACTTCCCGTAGAAATTGCCACCCCATAGCGATTACATTCAAGCATTAAATATTGTCCTTCCATTCCAAACACTGTCAGACCGATGATGTGTTCTAAACGGTTTCCCATTGGTCCGATTTCAGTAACTTGCCAAGCTTCATCTTGTATTCCTTCGATTAGTTTTTTCCGCAAATCATGATATCTTTTCGCATCATGTTCCATCGTCGGTATGATTTCCTCTGCCGCTGCTATAAAAGCAGCAATGCCAGGAACATTTACAGTCCCAGGACGAAATCCATTTTCATGAGTTGTATTTTGGATCAGTGGTTTCCATGAACACTCGGGGTTTATATAACAAGCTCCAACCCCTTTTGGTCCATAAATTTTATGGCTTGAGACTGAAATGCTGTCAAGATTGGCTTCTTTTACATCAATTTTTACTTTGCCGAAAGTTTGTACACAATCACTATGAAAAAGAATATGATGTTCACGCAAAATTTTACCAATCTCAGTTAAATTTTGAATAGTGCCAATTTCTGAATTTCCATGATGGATGGTTGCTAAAACAGTATCTGGGCGGATTGCTTCCTGTAAGTGGGCAATATCAACCTTTCCTTCAGAATTAACTGGAATATAAGTGACCTCATAACCGTGATCTTTTAAATCTTCTAATGTATTACCAACTGACGAATGCTCTAACCGGGTAGAAATAATATGTTTGCCTTTTTTCCGATTCCCTTTTAATAGAGAATGAATGGCTAAGTAATTTGATTCTGATCCACCACTTGTAAAATAAACGCCTTTTGAATCACCATTAATAAAAGACGCGAATGTTTTTCTTGATTCCTCTAAGAGAACTTTAGCAGTAGAACCAATGTCATGAAGACTGCTAGTGTTCCCATAAAAGTTCCTTGCAACTTCATTATAGACATGTAGTGATTTCTCGCTCATTGGTGTTGTTGCTGCATAATCTAAATAAATCACGATAACCTCTCCCTGCTGTATAAAAAATAAACAAAAATGCTACGAATAACTTCCTTTCAAACTTACTATATAACTATCTATCCAACTATTCCGACATAAATAGATTTAATTTTTCAAAAAAAAGTCTTGTCTTTAGTTTAAATATGTGTAAATATAAGTGTCAAGACATGTGTAAATTAACCATATTTTCGAAGATGTGGAGGTTTAGCGATGGCCGACAGATATAACGCAGATGTTGTCATCATTGGAAGTGGCATCGCTGCGTTAGTAGTTGCAGAGCGTTTAAGTCGAAAGAAGAATGTGATAATTATCACAAAGTCGAAAAAAGAGGATAATAATTCAAATAGAGCTCAAGGCGGTGTCGCTGCTGCTATTTCGAAAAGCGATCACTGGTTAAACCATTTTGAAGATACAATGATTGCCGGAAACTATCATAATGATGAGGATGCCGTTCAACTATTAGTGGAAAAAGGGGCTCATTACCTCAATAAAATGATAGAAGACGGGATGGAATTTGATAAAGACGCAAACGGGAACCTATTGCTTGGACAAGAAGGAGCCCATGGAAGAAGGAGAATCCTCCATGCTGGCGGTGATGCGACAGGTCAAGCGCTTGTTCGTTTCATGTTAAACCGTTTGCAAAATCAAGCGAATGTAAAACTAATTGAAGATGTACTTGCTGTAGATTTCCTCATTCAAAATAATTGCTGTTACGGTGTAAAAGTGAAAACAAAAGCAGGAGCTGTTCAGCCGCTTTATGCAGCAGATACAATTTTAGCGGCAGGGGGTTGTGGCGGACTTTTTGAATTCACATCGAATGATCCGACCGTAACAGGTGATGGCATCGCCATGGCTTATCGGGCGGGGGCTAATTTAGTAGATTTAGAGTTTGTCCAATTTCACCCTACATTGCTCTATGTAAATGGCGGGGTTAAAGGGCTCGTTTCTGAAGCCGTTCGAGGCGAAGGAGCGGTCCTTATAACGCAAGATGGACGACGGTTAATGCAAGGTATTCATCCGCAAGAAGACTTGGCTCCAAGGGACATTGTAGCAAGGGAAATACATCGGGCCGTGTTAAATGGTGAACAAATATTTTTAGATATTTCAATGATTAAAAATTTTGCAAAGCGCTTTCCTACGATTACGGAAATGTGCAGGCAAAGCGGTATTGACCTAAATGCTGGCAAAATTCCGGTCGTTCCGGGTGCCCATTTCCAAATGGGGGGTGTTCAAGTTAATCTCAAAGGGCAAACGTCCATTGATCACCTATATGCGATAGGTGAAGTTGCATGTACTGGTGTACACGGTGCCAATCGCTTAGCAAGTAACTCGCTTCTTGAAGGAATTGTCTTTGCTAACGAACTGGCAGACTATCTTTTACAGCAAAAACACGAAACTGAAATTCCAATATTAGAGCCGGTTGATAGGAAATTGGATATCCTTTCATTGCCGACTAAAGAGGAAATTCAAGCGGTGATGATGAAATACGTTGGCATCATTCGTAATGGAAAAGGATTACAACATGCAAAATCATGGTTTGAACAATATTTGCTGCCTGATATTGGTGCTTTTCTTCCAGAGCATTTAACGAATGAACAAATTGAAATTTATAATATGGTGCAAGCTGGTTGGTTAATTACAACGTCAGCGTTGGAACGGGAAGAAAGCCGTGGAGGCCATTTTCGAATAGATTTTCCTGAAGAAAAGGCTGAATGGACGAAGAAGAAAATCATAAGAAATTGTCTCGTTACAGCTTACAAAATCTGATAAAAATAAGGAGTATGCTCAACGATGAACAAGATAAAATTACGAAAAAAATTAGAAGAATTTTTCATTGAAGATCTTGGAGAATTTGATATTACTAGCTCTTATATTTTTCCATTGGATGAAGTTTCAAAAGGGAATTTTTTAGTAAAAAAAGACGGCATTCTTGCAGGGGTTGAAATTATTAAAGAGGCATATGCCCTTTTTGATCCATCTATCGAAGTTTCTTTATATAAAAAAGATGGTGAGCCTATTAAAAAAGGAGACATTATTGCATCGGTAAAAGGGCCAGTCCGTTATTTACTAAGCGGCGAGCGGGTAATTTTAAATTTATTGCAGCGCATGTGTGGAATTGCCACGATTACGAATTCAGCGGTAAAAGCTTTAAATAGCGATCACACAAGAATTTGTGATACACGAAAAACAATGCCAGGTCTTCGAATGTTTGATAAATACGCAGTCCGCTGTGGCGGTGGATTTAACCATCGTTTAGGTCTATACGACGGGGTTATGATTAAAGATAACCATATTACATTTGCAGGAAGCATTAAGGAAGCGGTTGCCAAAGTTCGTTCACAAGCAGGGCATATGGTGAAAATTGAGGTAGAAACAGAGTCAAAAGAACAGGTGTTAGAAGCAATTGAAGCCGGAGCTGATGTAATTATGTTTGACAATCGCTCCCCGGAAGAAGTAGCTGAGTTTGTAAAACTCGTTCCAAAAGGAATAGTAACAGAAATTTCTGGCGGCGTAACTTTAGAGACCATCGGTTTATATCGGGATACGAAAGTTGACTACATTTCTTTAGGTATGCTCACACATTCTGTATCTGCACTCGACATCAGTTTTAATCTTGAAGGGGGATTGAAATAATGGGAATTTTTGATGTATTAGCGAATACTAAGAAAACAATGCTTCCTGAACGTTATAAAAATATGAGTGTCAAAGAGATGGAAGAGCGGGTTTGGGAAATTAAGCGGGCATTTGGTGAAAAATTATTTTTGCCTTGTCATCATTATCAAAAAGATGAAGTTGTTCAATTTGCTGATGCAACTGGTGATTCATTAAAGTTGGCCCAGTTGGCAGCTGAAAATGAAAAGGCAGAATATATTGTGTTTTGCGGCGTTCACTTTATGGCTGAAACAGCAGATATTTTAACTAGAGAGGATCAAATTGTTATATTACCAGATATGAGGGCAGGCTGCTCAATGGCTGATATGGCAGACATTGTGCAAACGGAAAAGGCATGGAAAGCCATTCAAGAAATCTATGGAGATACTGTTCTTCCGATTACGTATATTAACTCAACGGCAGCGATTAAAGCGTTTTGCGGGCGTCATGGCGGTGCAACTGTTACATCTTCCAATGCGAAAAAAATGATCGAATGGGCATTCACGCAAAAAGAACGATTGTTATTTTTGCCGGATCAACATTTAGGAAGAAATACAGCTTATTCCTTAGGCATTCCTTTAGAGCAAATGGCAGTTTGGGATCCGATTGCTGAAACATTTGAATATGATGGGGATTTACAAGATGTCAAAGTTATTTTATGGAAAGGCCATTGCTCTGTTCACGAAAACTTTACCGTAGAAAACATTGCAGAAATTCGGAAAACGAAACCGGATATGAATATTATTGTTCATCCTGAGTGCACATATGAAGTCGTCCAAGCATCGGATTATAATGGTTCCACAAATTATATTATTAATACGATCAAAAATGCTCCATCTGGAAGCAAGTGGGCAATTGGCACTGAGATGAATCTTGTGAAAAGAATTATTGCTGAGCACCCTGATAAAGAAATTGTGTCATTAAACCCGCATATGTGTCCTTGTTTAACAATGAACCGCATTGACTTGCCGCATTTATTATGGGCGCTTGAATCAATTGAGAAAAATGAACCTTTAAACGAAATCAAAGTTAGTAAAGACATTGCGAAAGAAGCAATGCTTGCATTAAATAAAATGCTTCAACATGTTTAATATGATTAACAGGCTCGGTTGACAGTTTAGTTGCCGGGCCTTTTTTAATAGAAAAGAAGTCATACATAAATGAAAATTTTATAGCATAAGTTGTTATGTAAGAAAATAAAGTAGCATTTATTACTTTTGCCCATATAATGGTAAAGACTTTTTTAAGAGGAGGTTCATCCACAGTGAAGATCCATATCGTTCAAAAAGGCGATACACTTTGGAAAATTGCCCAAAAATATGGTGTCGATTTCAATGAGTTGAAGCAAGTGAATTCCCACCTTAGTAATCCGGATATGATTATGCCAGGAATGAAAATAAAAATTCCTACAGGAAGTGTACCAGTAAAGAAAAAAGAAATTCCTGGGCATGAACAAAAAGAAATCCCAATTGTGAAAGAAACTCCGAAAGAAGTTCCGAAAGAGATTCCAAAAGAAATTCCTAAAGAAATGCCAAAAGAAGCGCCTCAACCTGTACAACCAACTCCGCCACCAGTAATGCAAGTACCGAAGTTTATACCAATACCACAACCTGTTAAACAACCTGAAATCGATTATAATATTGAACAAAATATGTATAATTATACATTTAATATTCCTACTTACCCAACTATTCCATTACCAAAGAAAGAAAAAGTTAAAGAAGCACCAAAACTAGTTGAAAAAGAAGAAAAACCAGTTGAAGAACCGCAAGCACCTCCTGCTATGCCTATGCCGCAACCGTATTCACCATGTGTTCCTGTAACTGGATTATTGCCAGGAAGCGGCTTACCATTTGGATATCCGGGATCCATTCCATGTCCGCCACCTCCTTGCCCGCCACATTGGGGAATACAGCCTTTTGCAGGAGTTGGACCAATGATGCCTGGAACCTATGGGGGAACACCTACGCCTGATGCGGCTGTTGCTGGCCAAATGACAGATAACGAAGATGATGTAGATGAAGTAACAGCTCAAATGTATCCAGGTCTTTCGACATCATCTGGCGCAGATAGTAGCGATTGTGGTTGTAGTGGACCAAAAATGACAATGCCAACTGCTTATAGTCCTGAAGTACAGCCACCTATGGGAACGGCACCAATGGGTGCAGACACATGGCAAGGTGCAGAACTAGGAATGAAACCAGCCACTAAAGCTGATTGTGGATGTGGATCCGGCTCTATGCCAATGGGTTATTACGGAGCACCGGTAAGCACCCCAGCAGGATACGGAGCGGTGCCAACAGGTTATTACGGATCACCGGCAGGTACCCCAGCAGGATATGGAGCGGTGCCAACAGGTTATTACGGATCACCGGCAGGCGCCCCAGCAGGATATGGAGCGGTACCAACAGGTTATTACGGAGCACCAGTAGGCACCCCGGCAGGATATGGTGTGATGCCAACAGGTTATTACGGGGCACCAGTAGGCACCCCAGCAGGATACGGAGCGATGCCAATGGGCTATTACGGCACCCCAACAGGTTATTATTCACCGTTTGGCAGTGAATTAGGATATGGAATGCAAGGAATGTTTGGAGATGCGGCAGGAATGCCTACCCGTTTCGAAAATACACAACCTGAATTTAGAGAAGATTCATCACAAGCTAATATTGGACCGGATTCGGGCACTCAAGATGATGAATTAGAAGATGACAATGATGATGCCAATTGGTAAGAACTAAATAAGAAGGTAAGAAGAGGAGGTAAAGCGATTGATCTCCTCTTTATTTTTTGAATCGGATTTCTTAATTGAAAAGATATAAAAAAAGTCTCCAGTAATAAGTTTTGATTGGTTCTTCCCTCAAAATTATTTCAGTTTTTTTCGTAAATTCCTCTCGTATATTCATTGTTTACATAATACACAAAACGATGATGCAATATTATCTATTGGATCGTAGCAAAATATTTTTTCATAAGGCTTCTAGCACAACGATTAAATGAAAGTGTTAAAATCAAGAGCTTAAGTCATTTTAGTACGAGACTGCTGGGCCCTACCATTGGCAAATGAAAGGGTATGTGTAAAAATGAACTACTTTTTGAGAAGTCGCAAATACCAATTTGTACAATGAATACCATCTGCTGCGGTCTATAAATGCCTGCTTTCTCACCAAAATTCCAGTTTGTACAATAAATAGTCATCATGGTAAGATAAAACAAAAAATGTTGAGAGGGATTAAACATGAAACGGAAAATTGATGGTCTCGTGGAATGGATTAGGGAGCAAGTGAATAATGCAGGTGCAAAAGGAGCACTTGTCGGAATATCAGGTGGCATTGATTCTGCAGTCGTTGCGCATTTAATTAAAAGAGCTTTTCCTGATGATTCACTTGGTGTCATCATGCCTTGCAAAAGCAATTCGAAAGATGCTGAAGATGCTATGCTCGTTGTAAGTAGTGCTCGAATAAAAGCAATGACTGTTGATTTAACAGATGTTCATGAGCTTTTACTTTCAAAAATTAATCATGAAATAAAACAGCGTGGAGAATTTGATGAAAGTGGTGCTCAATTAGGGGATGCCAACTTAAGAGCTCGTCTAAGAATGAGCACTTTGTATACACTTGCAAATAATTATCGTTATTTAGTTGTTGGCACTGATAACGCTGCCGAATGGTATACAGGATATTTTACAAAATATGGTGATGGTGGTGTTGACCTTGTCCCGCTTGTTCATTGTACGAAAGGGGAAGTAAGGGAAATGGCGCGAATCTTAGGGGTTCCGGAACCGATTATTACGAAAGCGCCAAGTGCCGGCTTATGGGAAGGACAAACTGATGAAAATGAAATGGGGACAACGTATGAGATGATTGACCGGTTTTTGCGTGGAGAAGAAATTCCGGAAAAAGATCGTGAAATTATCGAAAGATTACATAAACGCTCTGAACATAAGCGGAAACTAGCAGCGGCGCCTCCGAAATTTTAAATACTGGAAGAAAATACAATCGGCTTGAAATAGCTTGTATAAAATAAGCCTTCAAAAGCCAACTTAAAAAATGGGGATATGTCAATATCCCTTTTTTCATACTGTTGGCATGGGAGGCTTATTCCATGAAACGAATTATCTTATTTATGCTCATTTTTACTGGAGTAGCTGTCTTTTCAGGTTGTAACCTATTAGCAGAACACCCGCAAAATGATTACGATCTTTTTGATACAACCGAATATGTGAGAAATGACGAATTTGAAGATGGCAATGCTTTTACAAATGTCAATGATAGAGGATTTAATGATCAACGAAATACCTTTCAAAATTTCGCAATGAATGCCGGAGAGTTTTTAGCAAACGATGGCAAGGCAGTTTCAAAACGTGGTAATTATGGGTATAGCGACTATAATTACCATGGCCAATTAAATACGTACTATAATGGAGTGCCAACTAAATCGTATGAAACGGGTCATGACAATGTTATAGCTCAGAAAATCGTCGATCGGGTTGAGCATATTCCAAATGTAAAAAATGTCCATGCTATTATTGATGGAGATCAAATTTTAGTTGTTATCGATACAGACCATATCAATAATAAAAAAGTAAAAGATGAGGTTGAACGTGTCGTTTCTGGAATGTCCAATGGCCGCAAAGTAATAGTAATAACAGAACATGAATATAATCGCAAAAAATAATGTTGGTATAATCGGATAAAACTTCTATTCATTGGTAACACTATTAGTGGTACCAGAATAGAAGTTTTTTTATTCATCGCCTATATTACCAATCGAGGTGACAAAAATGGCTCCTTTATTTAAAAAATCGCTTGTCGTAAATATTGCCATTAAGATTCTTTTCGTTGCCTTGGCAGTTTTTCTAATTTTTCAAGATACGGCAGCAGAAAATAATGGAGTAAAAGAAAATGTTGAAAAAGATCAATCGGAACAATTACATAATCAAGTTGCACCTTTAACTTTGAAAGTGATTTTACAAGAGCATTACCTTGATGGAAACATTAGTGAACAAATTGTGGAAGAAACCATTTGGTCAATGGAAGATTTTTGGGCACAGTATAGCGATTGGCAACTCGTTGACCAAACAGAAGGTCAAATTACATTTAAAAAAAATATTGATGATATTTCCCCCTTTTTAAAAGCAAACGGATATTTTGGAATTACTGAAGATGGAATTTTATCCATTTTTAAAGGAGTGCCAGGAGAATCAGAGGAAGTCATTCAATCGTTTTTTCAAATAGATGTTAGTAAACTAGAAAGCAGACAGCAGGAGGAATTGAAAAAAGGAATACCTGTTGTATCAAAAGAGCATTATATTCAAGTGATTGAAAGCTTTAAAACACTTTCTGTCAAACAATAGATCAACTTGCTAGGCTTCAGGGTGCCTAGCTTTTTTTGTCTAAAAAAACGAATTTATGACTTAACTTTTGTTGTATTGGGCTCTACTATATAATTTATATATGATAGAATGTTAAAAGTATATAGAAATACATGTTCGCTTAAGAATAAGGGAGAGGTTTTCTTTGATTGAATTTGTAGAAGGAAAAGTCGATTATATAAATCCGGAATATATTGTGGTGGACGTTTCTGGGATTGGTTATCAAATTTTTACGCCAAATCCTTATTTGTTTCAAAAATATTTAAATGAAACAATTAAAATTTATACATATCAATATGTTAGGGAAGACATGATTGCGTTATACGGTTTTGAAAACCGCCAGGAACGGACTTTATTTGCTAAATTGTTGAACGTGTCAGGAATTGGTCCAAAAGGCGGCCTGGCAATTTTGGCAGCTGGACAGCCTGATCTTCTTGTTCAAGCGATCGAAGAAGAAAATGAAAAGTATTTAGTAAAGTTTCCGGGTGTCGGTAAGAAAACAGCACGACAAATGATTTTAGATTTAAAAGGAAAACTGAGTGATGTATGTTCTGAATTTATGCCAAATTTATTTAATCATGAACAATTAAATAAAAAAAGCACTTCGGTTTCTCATGAATTAGAGGATGCAATTGAAGCTTTAAAATCACTTGGTTATGCTGAAAAAGAGATTCAAAAAGTGATTCCGCTCTTGCAAGAAGAACAATTGCCGACAGATCAATATATTAAAAAAGCTTTGCAGTTGCTCTTAAGATAGGGGATGATTTTCAATGACTGAGCGATTGATTTCAAGTGATTACACAGCGGATGAAGATTTGTTTGAGCAAAGCTTGCGTCCAAAGTTTTTAACACAATATATTGGTCAAGAAAAAGTAAAACAAAATTTACAAGTATTTATCCAAGCTGCAAAAATGCGTAATGAATCATTGGATCATGTATTGCTTTATGGTCCTCCTGGTTTGGGGAAAACGACGCTTGCAACAATTATCGCCAATGAAATGAATGTACAAATTAAAACAACTTCCGGTCCAGCGATCGAACGCCCAGGTGATTTAGCAGCAATTTTAACATCTCTTGGGCCTGGGGACGTCCTTTTCATTGATGAAATTCATCGACTAGATCGCAGTGTCGAGGAAGTGTTATACTCAGCACTGGAAGATTTCTGTATTGATATCGTCATTGGGAAAGGGCCAAGTGCAAGATCGATAAAACTAGATTTACCTCCGTTTACAATGGTGGGAGCGACAACTAGAGTCGGTCTATTGACAGCTCCTCTTAGAGATCGATTTGGTGTCCATTGTAGGTTGGAATACTATGAAGTGTATGAACTTGCAAAAATTGTAACACGTACAGCTGATATTTTTTCCGTAGAAATTGACAGTCTAGCTGCAGAAGAAATTGCGCGCCGCTCCCGAGGAACGCCGCGGATTGCTAACCGGTTGTTAAAAAGAGTTCGCGATTTTGCACAAGTAAAAGGGAATGGTACAATAACAATGGAATTGGCTCTCAACGCACTCGAACAGCTTCAAATTGATCCACTTGGTTTAGACCATATTGACCATAAATTACTGCTTGGAATTATTGAAAAGTTTCAAGGAGGGCCGGTTGGACTTGAAGCGATTGCGGCTACAATAGGAGAAGAAGCACATACAATAGAAGAGGTTTATGAACCATATCTTTTACAAATCGGCTTCTTAGTGCGAACACCACGCGGTAGGGTTGTAACACCTCAGGCCTATCAACATTTCCATATGGAGGTGCCAAAGTAATGGGGAAAATGTTAATGCTCATGGGCATTATCTTAATTATTGTCGGAGCTTTGTGGCAATTCATTGGCAAACTTCCGGGAGATATTGTGATAAAAAAAGGAAATACTACTTTTTATTTCCCGATTGTAACATCAATTGTTATTAGTATTGTTTTATCGTTAATATTTTATGTAATCGGACGTTTTCGCTAAATTTTTCATAAGGAGACTAGCATGAAAGTAGATTTATTTGATTTTCATTTACCTGAAGATCTAATAGCCCAAAAGCCTTTGGAAGACCGGACGGCATCAAGGCTCATGGTTTTAAACAAGCAAACTGGAGAATATAAACACGAACAATTTAAAAATATTATTCAATATTTGCATCCGGGCGATTGTCTTGTATTAAATGATACACGTGTTTTACCTGCAAGACTTTTTGGAACGAAAGAAGGCACTGGGGCAAAAATTGAAGTGCTATTATTAAACCAAGTTGATGGTGTTTGGGAAACTCTAGTAAAACCAGCCAAACGAGTGAAAAAAGGGACAATGCTGACCTTTGGAGATGGCCGTCTTCAAGCAAAATGTGTTGGTGAAAGCGAGTATGGCGGCCGTTATTTTGAATTTATATATAGCGGCATTTTTTATGAAGTATTAGAATCTCTTGGGGAAATGCCGCTACCTCCATACATAAAAGAACAGCTCAAAGATAAAGAAAGATATCAAACGGTTTATGCGAAAGAACGTGGTTCGGCAGCTGCTCCAACTGCAGGGCTCCATTTTACAAAAGAACTTTTGCAAGAAATCGAACAAAAAGGAGTCCACATTGCCTACATAACACTCCATGTTGGTCTTGGCACGTTCCGCCCTGTCAAAGTCGATACAGTTGAACAACATGACATGCATGAAGAGTTTTATCGTATGCCTAAAGAAACTGCTGATCTATTAAACGATGTCAAATCAAAAGGCGGCAGAATTATTGCAGTAGGGACAACATCGACGCGTACATTAGAAACGATTGCATCGGAAAACAATGGTTATTTTAAGGAAGCTTCAGGGTGGACAAAAATTTTTATATACCCAGGCTATCAGTTTAAAGCGATTGACGGCATGCTCACCAATTTTCATTTACCAAAATCAACATTGGTGATGCTCGTTAGTGCATTAGCAGGTCGGGAACAGATTTTGCATGCCTATGAAGCTGCCGTGAAAGAAAAATATCGCTTTTTTAGCTTTGGTGATGCGATGCTGATTATTTAGCGCAAGAAAGGAGATCAAATGAAGTGACAGCAATTCGCTATGAATTGATCAAAAAATGTAAACAAACCGGAGCAAGACTCGGACGCGTGACGACCCCTCATGGTACATTTGAAACGCCCGTATTCATGCCAGTCGGAACCCTTGCTACGGTTAAGACAATGAGTCCGGATGAATTAAAAGAAATCGGGGCTGGAATTATTTTAAGCAATACATATCACCTATGGTTAAGACCGGGGGAAGATATTGTTCAGGAAGCTGGCGGTTTGCATAAATTTATGAATTGGGATGGATCTATTTTAACTGATTCGGGCGGTTTTCAAGTATTTAGTTTAAGCGATTTGCGTGAGATTACGGAAGAGGGCGTCCATTTTCGCAACCATCTAAACGGTGATAAGTTGTTCCTTTCACCTGAAAAAGCAACTCAAATACAAAATGCATTAGGATCTGATATTATAATGGCATTTGATGAATGTCCCCCATATCCGGCAACACCGGAGTATATGAAACAGTCGGTAGAACGAACAACGAGATGGGCGGAACGGTGTTTAAAAGCTCATTCACGCCCGCATGATCAAGGCTTATTTGGCATCGTCCAAGGTGGAGAATACGAAGAACTTAGGAAGCAAAGTGCAAAAGATTTAATTTCCCTCAATTTTCCTGGATACGCAATTGGCGGTTTGTCTGTAGGGGAACCAAAGGACGTTATGAACAGAGTGCTTGAATTTACGACACCGCTTCTTCCTGAAAACAAGCCACGCTATTTAATGGGTGTTGGTTCTCCTGATTCACTTATTGACGGAGCCATTCGCGGCGTTGATATGTTTGACTGTGTTTTACCAACACGTATTGCAAGAAATGGCACAGTAATGACAAGCGGTGGGCGTCTTGTTGTAAGAAATGCGAAATATGCAAGAGATTTTTCGCCTTTAGACCCAAATTGCGATTGCAAAGTATGTAAAAATTATACGAGGGCCTATATCCGCCATTTAATTAGATGCAATGAAACATTTGGAATTAGGCTTACTACTTACCATAATCTCTATTTTCTGTTAAAATTAATGGAGCAAGTACGACAAGCTATTCGTGAGGATCGCCTTGGAGATTTCCGTGAGGAATTTTTCGAGAGATACGGTTTTAATCGTCCTGATGCGAAAAATTTCTAACATGAGGCTATCCCGCGTGAATAGGTCTACTCTCATTTAATCAAATACATAGATATGTCTGAAAGGGGTGATTCATAGATGAATACACTTGTGCAATTATTGCCGTTGATTGCAATGTTTGCAATTTTCTACTTCTTGCTAATTCGTCCACAGCAAAAGCGTCAAAAAGCAATTCAAACAATGCAAGCGAATCTCCAAAAGAATGATAAAGTTGTTACAATTGGTGGCCTTCATGGCATTATCGATTCAATTGATGAGGACAAAGTTGTCATTAGATGCGGAGACGGCTCGAAGTTAACATATGACCGTGCAGCCATTCGCGAGGTAAAAAATGACTAATCGAAAAGGCTCCTTTTTGGAGCCTTCTTTACTTAAGATAGAAAAAACTTGAGTGCGGCACCTTGCAAAAAAAGTCATCAAAACTCTGGTACATTTTAAAATCACATACAAGAAGGCGAGACATACGTCATTTCAGCCAACTCCCATTTGTTACTTATAGTGGGAGTTAGTTGTCACTAATATCACTATTTTTCATCTTTAATATCTACAAAAAGCTCTCCGTTTCCATCGATGGTACAATACGTGATTTTTTTTATATCTCTATACCCTAACTTCCTCAATTCTTGGCGCAGCCATAAATTTGTGCGATTAATGCGCTTCAATTGATCTTCTTGAATTTTTCCATCCTTTATTAACGGAAAAGGATGACTTGCTCCTCTATTTTCCTCATTATTATTTTTGTTTTTCTCAAAAACCGAAAGTTTACCTGAAGTTTCTAAAATTGCAAATTCAACATCAGCGACAGTTCTTATATTTTTTTCTCTTAACTGCGTTAAAAGATCATCAATATTATAGCGCTGTTTTCTCATCTCTTTATCATTAATTTTCCCTTGGTCAATGATTAAAGACGGATGGCCATCTAAACAATCGCGGATTTTCTGGCTTTTTAAAGAAAGAATGGACAATGCAAGTTGAATGACTAAGAGCAACAACATCGGTAAAATCGTAATGAATAATGGTTGATTCGGCTTTTCAATAGCAAGAACCGCCAGTTCACCGATCATGATAAAAACAACTAAATCTAAAAGGCTTAATTCTCCGACCTCTCTTTTACCCATTAATCGGAAGATAACTACCATCAACATGTAAAGGAAAAAAGTTCGAAATACGATCGTCCATACTTCCATCTATAACCGCACTCCTTATATTCTTAAAAGCTCATTATTTGCAATAACTTAATATCTCTATTAGTTTGTCGCTTTTTATTGATAATGATGAATCAAAGTTTTTCCATTTCATTTGTTCTAAAATATGCCAAGCTGAATAAGTTTTTAATAAAGGTTGAACAACCCTTAGGGTATGTAAAGGAGGCGGATAAATGGAAAAAAATTCGTTCTCGGCAATTTTATATGGTGTCATCACAACATTTATTATTGTAATTGTCTCTAGTGTTGTATTATCTCTTTTGCTTCGGTTTTCAAATATTCAAGAATCGTCGTTAACATGGGTTGTTTTAACCCTTTCATTTCTTGCACTATTTATTGGTGGATTCGTTTCAGGAGGCAAAGGGAAGAAAAAAGGCTGGCTTGTCGGGGGTGGAACAGGTCTTTTATTTACGATATTAGTATTTCTTGTTCAGTTTTTAGGATATCAAACTGGATTCTCGATTGAACAATTACTTTACCATCTTGGTTATATTGTTACAGCAGTATTAGGTGGAATGATCGGTGTAAATATGACCGGAAAAAGAGCATAGATGAACATGGGGATGAAATAGCTTTATTTCATCCTTTTTTATTGCATCGTGCGACCGATTTTATGTTTTCACTATATACAAGCCGTTACCAAAAGTAAACAAGCTTAATATTTAAATAACAAAAAGGAAATGAGGTGATAAAAAATTGCCTTGCCGAAAATGTAATGGACATGATTGTAATTGTTGCGAAGATGAGCATAAAAGAAAAAAGAAAAAAAAGAAGAAAAAGAAAAATCACAAAGGATGTAGAGGCCCTCAAGGACCACAAGGACCAAGAGGAAAAAAAGGTCCAAGAGGTGACCAAGGTCCACAAGGTAATCAAGGTCCCCAAGGTGACCAAGGTCCACAAGGTAATCAAGGTCCCCAAGGTGATCAAGGTCCCCAAGGTGATCAAGGTCCAAGAGGAAACCAAGGTCCCCAAGGCGATCAAGGTCCAAGAGGTGACCAAGGTCCACAAGGTAATCAAGGTCCACAAGGTGACCAAGGTCCACAAGGTAATCAAGGTCCCCAAGGTGATCAAGGTCCCCAAGGTGATCAAGGTCCAAGAGGAAACCAAGGTCCCCAAGGCGATCAAGGTCCAAGAGGTGACCAAGGTCCGCAAGGCGACCAAGGCCCCCAAGGCGACCAAGGTCCGCAAGGCGATCAAGGACCACAAGGTGAATCAGGCTCCAATTTCATAATTTCTGAAAATAGAATATATGTTTTAAATGCTTTTGTTTTGGTATCAGTGATTGACGGGTTTACTAATGCAGTTGTTGATAATATTCCAGTTGGATTATTTCCGGCAGATATCGCTGTAAATCCAGCTACGAATAGATTTTACGTAACAAATAGCCTTTTTGGCGGTGTCAGTGTTTTTGACGGAGAAACAAATATGTTTATAGATTTTATAAGTGCAGGAAATTTACCAATAGGTGTTGCCGTAAATAAAGTGACGAATCGGATTTTTGTAGCAAATTCAGGAAGTGATACTGTATTGGTTATTGATGGATTTACAAACACTGAAATTACGACTATTCCAGTTGGTAATCTACCAAGGTTACTTGCAGTAAATCCTATCACTAATCGAATATATGTTACAAATGGAGACGATAATACAGTTTCAGTTATTAATGGAAATACCAATATAGTCGTTGCAACTGTCACTGTAGGGACTAACCCTTTCGGTATTGCTGTCAATCCATTAATGAATGCGGTTTATGTGGTAAACAATGGTTCTAATACCATTTCAGTTATAAATGGAACTACCAATACAGTAGTCGATACGATAACGGTTGAAGCGGACCCAGTATTTATTGATGTGAATCCTTTTACAAACCGTATTTACGTTTCACACATCTCTGGGAATATTGCAGTTATTGACGGATTTACGAATTCGGTCATCGAGGTGATTCCAGGAGGAGGAACTCTTGAGGGGGTTGGTGTTAATCCTTTGACAAATACAGTTTATGTTGTCAATCAATCAGCCAATAGTGTCTTAGTTATAGATGGAATAACGAATACAATCATTTCAAATATTCCAGTTGGCTCATCTCCTACTGCGATTGCGGTTAATCCTTAAGATGTAAATGAAAATTAAATGAAAAGGCTTCCCAAAATGGAAGCCTTTGTAATTTTACATCAATTAGGAATGAATTCGATAGAAACTTGACCTGAACCTTTATAAATTACATTGTTTTAGTTAGTTATTCCCTTTAGTCTACTTGATTAAAATTACAACATATTGACTATTTTCAAATATCATCGCTTTTTTCTATTTGGGAAGAAAAGTGCTAGCTTCGAACCAAAAACAGGTATTCGTTTTACCTCTTCTTTGACGACTAATCGAAATGCTGCTAGAAATACAAAATAAGCAATGGAAGTTATTAAAATTCCAATGACTGTTCGAACAGGTAGAGAGGCTTCTAACAAGTAATGTTCAAATACATAACCTCCGATGATGCCGGAAGCAATCATCGTCACAATACTTTTTATAAAATCTTTAACATAAAACGTAAAGCTGATCGTTTTAATAATTGTTGCAAAATGGAGAAGTGTAACTAACAAAATGCCAAGAATTATTGCAATGGCCACTCCAATAATACCGAATTCAGGTCTAGAGGCAAAAGCGAAAATGGCGACAATTTTTACGAATGCACCAACCAAACTGTTTAGCATGGCAGCTTTTGCAAGGTCAAGTGCTTGAAGTGTTGCCTGTAATGGACCTTGAAAATATAAAAGTAAGAAAAATGGCGCCATCATTTGCACAAACACAGCAGGCTTTGTAGTACGGAACATCAATTCCATGATTGGATTAGCAAATACGTACAAGACGACCATTGATAACCCGCCGGTAACTAATGTTAGGCGCAGAGCTTGCTGTAAGCGGTGTTCAATGGATAAAAATTGTCCTCTTGCCGCCGCTTCACTTATGGCTGGGACTAATGAAACTGAAAGCGAAGTGGTAACAAAAGATGGTAATAAAAGCAGCGGTATCGCATAACCGGTCAATTCTCCATATTGTTTTGTAGCTACAGTTGTGGCGATGCCGGCAAGAGCCAAACTTTGGGAAACAACGATCGGTTCGAAAAAATAAGAAATAGATCCGATTAAGCGGCTTCCCGTTGTTGGCAATGCAATTCTTAAAAGGTCATTTAAAGTATTTTTGCCCTCTTTTATTTGTTGAAAAAAGTTTCTTCGTACTTTGATTCGTTTTTTCCTTTTGAACATGGCGATCATATAAAGCAAGGATGCAAATTCGCCACAGACGGCAGAAATCATGGCACCTGCTGCTGCATATTCTACTCCATAAGGCAAAAGAGCTTTTGTAAAGACAGCCACTAAAGCGATTCGTACAATTTGTTCAATGACTTGGGAATAAGCGGCAGGCCGCATATTTTGTAAGCCTTGAAAATAACCTCGCAATACTGAAGATAAGGCGATGATCGGTACAATCGGTGCGATCGCCATCAATGGATAATACGTACGATCGTCGGTAAGAAGCGAGTGGGCCAAAATTGGAGCGACTATTATTAACCCGACAGTAAAAATGATGCTAGTGACACTAGTAATGGCTAAAGAAACAACGAGTATTTTTTTTATCTTCCGTTGATCGCCAACCGCATCAGCTTCGGCAACAAGTTTTGAAATGGCAACTGGCAAACCTAATTGGGTGAGCGTAATCGTTAAAAGAAAAGTTGGCAGTGCCATCATGTAAAGGCCGACGCCTTCTTCACCCATTATTCTTGCTACGACAATACGGTTCACAAAACCGAGAAAACGTGTAATAAGTCCGGCCATTATTAATATGAGCGTTCCTCGTAAAAAACTCTGTTTAAACTTGTTAGACATTTCCGTCCCTGCCTTCAAATTTGTAGCGATATTCGTTACAATAATTTATATGCGATAGCAAGAGGCAAGCATGACAAGTTTTGATTGGGAGGGGAAAACATGGAAGGTGCCAGGCATCCCATCGATTTTTATAAACAACAAGTAGAACCTGCACTTCAAAGCAAAATGGAAGAGTTTAAGCTTTTAGGCTATGACCGTGTTACAATGGAGGAGCTATGGGATTGTTTGCAAGTTAAAAAATGGAAGAAAAAAGAAGACAAGCAGCTTCATGAGGTAGTTGCCGATATTTTATCTTTAAAAGTAAGTGAATATATGAGCTATTTGACAATAGAAGCTTTCAAAGGACCGGATTATTTCAGCCAGTATTTTAATGAGGAAGAAATTTAAAATGTGATTGAAATTGTGGTTGCAGTATTAATAGTAATTGGTTTCAGAATCATGCCAAATTTCATAACCGTTGCAACATGAATACGTTTGAAAATGAGAAATAAATGTCAATTTTGAGAACAAATTGACATTTATTGCGCGAGTTTTCTATAATGAACATATTGAATTTATTTTATTTACATAAAATTTGCGATGGTGGAAACGGGGAATAACCCGTTGTTTTTTCGTGTAGATTTACAATGATTTGGTGATTTCTGCTGCATCAGCGCTTTTTGTTCTAGAAGGAGGAACTATTATGGTGAAAAAAGGACGGATTGTGGCCT
The DNA here is from genome assembly GCF_013303125.1 of Calidifontibacillus erzurumensis. GTDB lineage: Bacteria > Bacillota > Bacilli > Bacillales > Bacillaceae_J > Calidifontibacillus > Calidifontibacillus erzurumensis. The sequence continues at coordinate 29,294 of NZ_JABTTE010000001.1, forward strand.
TTTTCTTAATCGTCCTGTTGTTAGGCAGTTTGATGGGTGCCACAACTGAAGGTATTTTAAAAAATATTAAATTAGGTCTTGACCTTCAAGGCGGCTTTGAAATTTTGTATGAGGTCGAGCCTATTAATAAAAATCAAAAAGTTGACCGCGATCTACTATTAAGTACAGTTAGCGCATTAAATAAAAGGGTCAACGTTTTAGGTGTAAGTGAACCAAATATTCAAATTGAAGGTGAAAATCGTATTCGCGTTCAGCTGGCTGGGGTCAACGATCAACAAAAAGCTCGGGAAATTTTATCGACCCAGGCCAAGCTTACGTTTAGAGATGTGTTTGACCAAGAGTTGTTAAGCGGGGCTGATTTAAAAGAGGGCGGTGCAGCCCAATCATTCGATGAAAATGGCAACCCAATTGTAACACTTACTTTAAATGATGCTGATAAGTTTGGAGCAGTTACAAAACAAGTATTGAGCATGAAGCCGAACAACTTATTAGTCATTTGGCTCGACTTTGAAGAAGGTGTTGATTCATTTGCTGCTGAATCCCAAAAAGAGCCAGGACAGCAAAAATATTTATCAGCGGCAACAGTTGATGAAGTGCTCAATACGAAAAATGTAATGATTAGAGGGAATTTTACTGTAGAAGAAGCTAAACAATTAGCAGATCTTTTAAATGCAGGTTCCTTGCCAGTGGAATTGCATGAGATTTTCTCAACTTCCATTGGAGCGCAATTTGGTAAAAATGCATTAAATGAAACGATTTATGCTGGGATTATTGGTATTTTAATGATCTATGCATTTATGATTTTCTATTACCGTTTCCCAGGAGTAATTGCTGTTATTACTCTAACAGTTTATATTTACTTAACTTTGCTTGTATTTGATTGGATGAATGCGGTCCTTACGTTGCCAGGTATTGCTGCTCTTATTCTTGGGGTGGGCATGGCAGTCGATGCAAATATCCTTACTGCAGAGCGGATTAAAGAAGAGTTGAAAACTGGTAAATCAGTGATGGCTGCCTTTCGTGCAGGTAATGAACGTTCGTTTACGACAATATTTGATGCGAATATTACCACTTTAATTTCTGGAATTGTCTTATTTATTTATGGGACAAGTTCTGTCAAAGGTTTTGCAACAGTATTAATTATTAGTATTTTAATTAGTTTCTTAACAGCCATTTACGGTTCAAGATGGCTCCTTGATTTATGGGTTAAAAGCCGTTTCCTAAATAATAAACCGGGTTGGTTTGGTGTCAAAAAACGTGATATCCGCGATATAAATGAAGTTGGGGATGAAACGTTTATTATTGAAAAACGTTTTGAAAAATTAGATTTTATTAAAATAAGGAAGCCATTCTTAATTGCTTCGGCTGCAACAGTTATTGCAGGCGTTATCGCTTTATTTACATTAGGATTGAACCTTGGCATCGATTTTGCCAGTGGTGCCCGTGTTGAAATTATGACAAATGACCAACAAGCGTTAACTAAAGAAGTGGTTGAACAAGATTTTGAAAAACTTGGATTTACACCAAAAGATATTACAATTGCCGGTGAAGATGGAAAACTTGCAATTGCAAGATTTATCGGAGAATTTTCCAAAGATGATATAACTAAAGTAAAAAGTTATTTTACAGAAAAATACGGAGTTGATCCAAATATTAGTACAGTTTCGCCGACTGTAGGAAAAGAAATTGCGAAAAATGCATTATTTGCAACCGCAATTGCAGCTATTGGAATTGTAATCTATGTTGCAATACGATTTGAGTTTTATTTTGGTTTTGCTTCCATTATAGGTGTATTATTTGCTGCCTTTTTTGTCATTGCCTTCTTTAGCTTTACGAAATTAGAGGTCGATTTAACGTATATTGCAGCTGTATTAACAATTGTTGGTTATTCGATCAATGATACAATCGTTACATTTGACCGGATCCGTGAAAATTTGAAACGGAGGAAAAAGCCGGTCCGCAACTTTGATGAATTGGCAAAAATAGTGAATAACAGTATTATTCAAACGTTGGCACGTACAATTAATACAGTATTAACCGTCATTTTTGCTGCAATTGCACTATATATCTTTGGCGCAGAATCAATTAGAAATTTCTCATTGGCGTTACTCATTGGTTTATTAGCAGGAACTTATGCGACAATATTTATTGCAGCTCAACTATGGTTAATTTGGGCAGCTAAAACAATTGGAAAACCGAAAAAGAAAAAAATAGTGGAACCAGACCTTGAGCCATAAGGTTAAAAATTAAAATGAATTCCATTGCCACTTCCTTAAGCCTTTAGTATAATGACGAGGTTAAGGAGTGGTTTTTTTGTTGCAATCAAAGATGCGTTGGATCATTCAAGAAAACGATCATACAATGATTGACCAGCTGGCAAGTGGACTTAGCATTTCGCCAATCGTTGCCAAGCTGTTAGTCAATAGAGGTATAGTGACGATAGAGCAAGCACGGTCTTTTTTAAATAAAGATGAGTCTTATTTTCATGACCCGTTTTTACTGGATGGAATGGATGAAGCTATTCAAAGAATTGAACAAGCGATTAAGAACAATGAAAAAATTCTTGTCTATGGAGATTATGACGCTGACGGAGTTTCAAGTACAGCTGTTATGGTAAGTGCCCTTCAAGAAAAGGGGGCAAATGTTGATTTTTACATACCGAACCGATTTAGTGAAGGGTATGGTCCGAATGAAGCAGCATTTCGATGGGCAAAAAGTGCCGGATACGACGTAATAATTACAGTGGATACAGGGATTTCAGCCCTTCAAGAAGCTAAAATCGCTAAAGAACTTGGCATTGATCTTATCATTACTGACCACCATGAAATTCCCCCGGAGCTTCCGGAAGCACTTGCCATTATTCATCCACGTAAACCAGGAAGCCAGTATCCTTTTGGTGAATTGGCTGGAGTAGGTGTAGCGTTTAAAGTTGCACATGCTCTCTTAGGTACCTTGCCGCGTCACCTTCTCGCATTTGCTGCTATTGGCACCATTGCTGACCTTGTACCGCTAAAGGATGAAAACAGGATCATAGCAAGCCTAGGGATTAAAGCTATTAGGAATACGACGAATCCTGGATTAAGAGCACTCATTAAAGTATCTGGTTATGAAGATAAAGAAATCAACGAAGAAACCATCGGCTTTGTAATCGGTCCACGGATAAATGCTGTTGGCCGATTAGGGTCCGCTGATCCTGCCGTTCATTTATTGATGACAGATTCGGTTGAAGAAGCCGAAATGATTGCTCAAGAAATCGATGATATTAATCGTGACCGGCAAGCATTGGTAAATGAAATAACCGAAGAGGCAATCAACGAAGTTGAAAGCCGTTTTCCTCCTGATGAAAATAAAGTGCTCGTCCTTGCAAGAGAAGGTTGGAATCCAGGGGTAATAGGAATTGTTGCTTCTAGAATCGTTGAAAAATATTGCCGACCAACGATTGTTCTTAGCATCGACCATGAAAAGGGCGTTGCCAAAGGGTCAGCAAGAAGCATACCAGCATTTGATTTATTTGAAAACCTTTCGAAGTGTCGAGATATTTTGCCTCATTTTGGAGGGCATGCAATGGCTGCTGGTATGACATTGAAAATTGAAGATATTGATCAATTGCGTGAACGTCTTAATCATTTCGCAAGCAGCCAATTAACAGAAGAAGACTTTATTCCGATGATGAACGTCGATTTGCGATGTAAGATTGATGATATTAGTGTGGCAACGATAGAAGAAATGGAATTGCTCGCTCCATTTGGTGTTGGCAATCCAAAGCCAGTCATTTGTTTGGAAGATGTTTCACTGCAACAAATTCGAAAAATCGGAAGTCAAATGAATCATTTGAAAATGATTTTGGAAAAAGACGGACAAGTATTAGATGCTATAGGCTTTGGATGCGGTTATTTAGCAGATGAGATTTCACCTTTATCAAGAATAAAAGTGGTTGGTGAGCTTTCCATTAATGAATGGAATGGTTTCAGGAAGCCGCAATTTATGCTGAAGGATGCAGCAGTGGATGATTGGCAACTGTTTGACTTGCGCGGTAAAAAAGAGATTAAACAATATTTCCAAGGGAATGATTTGAGTAAATTTGTAATGATCGCTTTTAGAGAGAAGACGATTACTCGTTTAAAGTTAGAAAGTTTAATGGAGCATATTGTGTTCATAGAAAGTGAGCAATGCTTAAAGAAAGTAGAGCGAAAAAAGAAATCTCTCGTCTTACTAGATTTGCCTTATGAATCTTTCATATTAAAAAAACTGTTGCGTGAAATTTCGCCTGAGCGAATTTATGCCATATTTGACCATGATGAAGAGCATTTTTTTAGAACATTACCAACTCGCGATCATTTTAAATGGTATTATAGTTTTTTAATGAAGCAGCAGCCGTTCTATTTGGAAAAATATGCTCACGTTCTTTCTAGAAAAAAAGGCTGGCATGAAGAAACAATTCATTTTATGACACAGGTGTTTTTTGAATTGGAATTTGTTAAAATAGAAGATGGTTTCATAAAATTAGTAGAAAATCCGGCCAAGAAGTCTTTCGAAAGTTCAAAAACATTTATTCGAAAGCAAGAACTGCTTCAAATGGAAAAGGACCTTATTTACTCTTCTTTTCAATCATTAAAAATGTGGTTTGACCAAATTATGAATACGTCCTGCAAACAAGAGGAGGAAATCATTTTATGAATTACAAAGATTATATTGCGATTGTCCCTGACTGGCCAAAAAAAGGTATACAATTTAAAGATATTACACCTTTAATGGATAATGGGAAAGTTTTTAAAAGTGCGATTGACGAAATTGTTGCTTTTGCAAGGGAAAAAAATGTTGACCTCGTTGTCGGTCCAGAAGCACGTGGATTTATCGTCGGTTGTCCTGTTGCCTATGCATTAGGTGTCGGTTTCGCACCTGTAAGAAAAGAAGGGAAGCTTCCTAGAGAAGTCATTCGCGTTGAATATGGTCTTGAATATGGAAAAGATACTTTAACAATGCATAAAGATGCTATTAAACCAGGGCAGCGTGTGTTAATTATTGATGACTTGTTAGCTACAGGTGGAACGATGGGTGCATCAATTAAACTTGTGGAGCAGCTTGGTGGTATTGTCGTTGGTCTCGCGTTTTTAGTAGAATTAACTTATTTAAATGGTCGCGAAAAACTAAAAGGTTACGATGTTTTAACATTGATGCAATACTAAGTTTAAAAGGAGTGCTCGCTTTAGGGCGCTCTTTATTTTTATTGCTGAAATTTTTTCATATTACTTTACATTATGCGAATCTTTCATGATAATAAATTATTAAGGTATCTATTCGGAATGTATATTGGGTCAATCACCCTACGCCTAAATGCGGGGGCATCCTTGACTAATTATAGGTGATTTTTTATGGCTAATGAACAAGTACTAACAATTGAACAAGTTTTAGACAAAGTAAGAAGCTATTTACCTGAAGAAGATGTACAATTTATTGAGGCTGCTTATAAGTTTGCTGAAAATGCTCATCGTGACCAGTATCGCAAGTCAGGCGAACCATATATCATCCATCCAATTCAAGTGGCTGGAATTCTTGCGGATTTGGAAATGGATCCTGTCACGGTCGCTGCTGGATTTCTGCACGATGTAGTTGAAGATACAGATGTTACTCTTGAAGACTTAGAAAATGCCTTTAATAAAGAAGTGGCAATGTTAGTCGATGGGGTAACGAAGCTTGGAAAAATTAAATATAAATCGAAGGAAGCTCAGCAAGCGGAAAATCACCGAAAAATGTTTATTGCTATGGCTCAAGATATTCGGGTTATCTTAATTAAGCTTGCTGACCGGCTTCATAATATGAGGACGCTTAAACATTTGCCGCCTGAAAAACAAAGAAGAATTTCAAATGAAACTCTTGAAATTTTTGCTCCCCTAGCTCATCGTCTTGGTATTTCGACAATCAAATGGGAGCTTGAAGATACGGCATTACGATATTTGAATCCGCAGCAGTATTACCGCATTGTCAATTTGATGAAAAACAAGCGGGCAGAACGTGAAAACCAAGTAAAAGAAGTAATTGCCGAAATCCGCAAACGACTGGATGAAGTTGGCCTGAAAGCTGATATCTCGGGGCGCCCTAAGCATATTTACAGCATTTATCGAAAGATGGTTAAGCAAAATAAGCAATTTAATGAAATTTATGACTTGCTTGCTGTACGAGTATTAGTTGAAAGCATTAAAGATTGTTATGCTGTTTTGGGTGTTATTCATACCTGTTGGAAGCCGATGCCAGGCCGCTTTAAAGATTATATTGCAATGCCGAAAGCAAACATGTATCAATCGTTGCACACGACAGTAATCGGTCCAAAAGGAGACCCGCTCGAAGTGCAAATTCGTACGTATGAAATGCATCAAATTGCAGAATATGGAATTGCTGCCCATTGGGCGTATAAAGAAGGAAAACAAATTTCTGAAAATCAAGAAAATCTTCAAGAAAAGCTCACATGGTTTAGAGAAATTCTCGAGTGGCAGCAAGATACGAATGATGCTGAAGAGTTTATGGAATCGTTGAAAATCGATTTGTTTTCCGATATGGTGTTCGTTTTTACACCGAAAGGCGATGTCTTTGAATTGCCTAAAGGTTCCGTTCCGATCGATTTTGCGTACCGGGTTCATACCGAAATTGGGAATAAAACGATTGGTGCTAAAGTAAACGGGAAAATGGTTCCGTTGGATTATGAACTACAAACGGGTGACATCGTTGAAATTTTAACGTCAAAACAATCTTTTGGACCTTCTCAAGATTGGATAAAAATTGCACAGACTTCCCAAGCGAAAAATAAAATACGCCAGTTTTTCAAAAAGCAGCGTCGTGAAGAAAATGTTGAAAAAGGACGAGAACTTGTTGAGAAAGAAATTTTAAAACATGATATTGAACCGAAAGAAGTTTTGACAGCTGAAAACTTACAGCGTGTGGCTGAAAAATTTAATTTTGCAAATGTAGAAGATATGTATGCGGCTGTTGGATATAACGGAATTACTGCAGCTCAAATCGCAACTAGATTAACGGAAAAAATCCGTAGGAAAAAAGGGCAGGAACAACTGGAAGAATCGTTGTTAAAAGCTGTAGCAGAAGTGAAAAGTATTCCTCCGAAAAAGAAAAAAGATACAGGTGTTGTCGTTAAAGGTGTCGATAATTTGCTTGTAAGGTTATCGAAATGTTGCAACCCTGTACCTGGAGATGATATCATCGGCTTTATCACGAAAGGGAGAGGAGTCTCTGTTCACCGCGCTAACTGTCCAAATATTCATTCGGAAGAAGCGAAGGAAAGACTTCTCCCTGTTGAATGGGAAGGCGGGGGAGAAGATGGCAAAACATATAATGTTGATATAGAAATTACCGGATTTGACCGCCGCGGTCTTTTAAATGAAGTGTTGCAAGCGGTAAATGAAGCAAAAACAAATATTACAGCTGTATCTGGTCGTACGGACCGTAATAAGATGGTAACGATTCACATTTCAATTCCAATTCATAATATTAACCATTTACAAAAAATAGCCGATCGAATAAAACAAATTCCTGATATTTATTCTGTCCGAAGATTGATGCAATAAAATTTCTGTTATGAATTAAATCCTATACATTATTACAAAAAGGCGGCCTGCGTCAACAGTGGCTGCTTTTTTCTTAGGAATTGCACGTTTATTCAAGGAGTTGAAATAGTAATGAAAGTAGTCGTACAAAGGTCAAAAGAAGCGAATGTGAAAGTAGATGATAAAATTGTTGGACAAATTCAATCAGGATTGGTGCTTTTAGTTGGCATTACACATACTGATACGATAGACGATGTTCGATATATGGCTGATAAAATTGTAAATCTTCGTATTTTTGAAGATGAAGAAGGGAAAATGAATCGTTCTTTGCTTGATGTAGGTGGAGAAATATTATCTATTTCCCAGTTTACTTTATATGGTGATTGCCGAAAGGGAAGAAGGCCAAATTTTATGGAAGCGGCAAAACCAGATTATGCAAAACAGCTTTACGATCAATTTAACGAAGTGCTTCGTGCCAAAGGCATTTCGGTTGAAACAGGGCAATTTGGTGCGATGATGGATGTTAGTTTAACAAATGATGGTCCCGTAACTCTCATTGTTGAAAGTAAGTAAAATTGATTGCAATGGCAAAATGAATCCCATCTTTCTTTTCCACATTATGAAAATCATGAACTTTTTTGGGCATACTAGTAAAAGTTAATAATGCTCGGGAAAGGAAAGATGAAGATGCGCCATAGTGCAAAAGGGGAAATAACAACAAATCCCGTCAACCAATTGTTCGGAATTGATTTTCATGATCTAATCCAGCAGGAAAACACATCGGCTTATATGGAAATTCAAGAGTTTGGTGTTTCCTTGCAAACGGTAAAAAATTTTAAAAAGAAAATGGAACGAAATTAATACCTTTGTTTGTTCAAATATGATTATGAACCTCTTGACAAGGGAGGATTCTATCCGTAACATAGAAGTCAATGTGAAAAATATTGTCGAAAGAATTTTTTCTATAAAATTAATCGGCTTATCAATATAAAAAGTTAATAAAGGAACCGATAATGGAGAGAAGTAATTAAGAATACACATGGCCAGAGAGGAAATGCCGTAGGCTGGAAGCATTTCTCCATGATGACTTAATGAAAAACACTCAGGAGGTTCCGCTCCGAAAAAACTTGCTTTTAGTAGGAGTTGGACGTAATCAGGCGTTAACTGATGAAAGGGGAAGCAGTATTCAGCAAAGCTATTGCTTCAACTAGGGTGGCACCACGGGAATAAACTCTCGTCCCTACAATTTCGTAGGGATGGGAGTTTTTTTGTTACATAGTTTAGTGCTTTGTAATGGAAATCAACAAAATGTTTTTTAAAGTCACGATTTTAGAAAAAACAGCGCATGTCTTTAGCCGAGTGCTTTTTAAGAATAGGAGGTTAAGAAAAATGGCAATTCATATTCCACGCGGAACGCAAGATATTTTGCCAGGTGTAGTTGAACAATGGCAATATGTCGAGCAAAAAATGAGAGAATTGTGCAAACGGTATAATTATAGCGAAATTCGAACGCCTATATTTGAGCAAACAGAACTTTTTCAGCGAGGAGTAGGCGAAACAACAGATATTGTTCAAAAAGAAATGTACACATTTGAAGATCGCGGCGGCCGTAGTATGACGTTAAGACCAGAGGGAACGGCTCCAACAGTTCGTTCTTATGTTGAACATAAAATGTATAGCAACCCAAATCAACCTACAAAACTTTTTTATATTGGGCCAATGTTCCGCTATGAGCGCCCACAAGCTGGCCGCTATCGTCAATTCGTACAATTTGGTGTAGAAGCGCTTGGCAGCAATGATCCAGCTATCGATGCAGAAGTCATTGCGTTGGCGCTTGATGTATACAGGGAGTTAGGATTAAAACAATTAAAATTAGTTATTAACAGCTTAGGAGATATTGAAAGCCGCAAAGAACATAGAGAGGCATTAATTGCTCACTTTAAGCCGCGGATCGGCGAATTTTGTTCAGACTGCCAAAACCGGCTTGAAAAAAATCCGATGCGTATTCTTGATTGCAAAAAAGACCGCGACCATGAGCTTATGCATACAGCGCCACCAATTATTGATTATTTAAATGAAGAATCGCGAAACTTTTTTGAAAAAGTGAAAACGTACTTAACGGAAATGGGCATCGAGTATGAAGTCGATCCTCGCCTTGTCCGTGGACTTGATTATTACAACCACACAGCATTTGAAATTATGAGTAATGCTGAAGGATTTGGGGCCATTACAACATTGATGGGGGGCGGCCGTTACAATGGTTTAGTTGAAGAAATTGGAGGTCCGCCGACACCGGGAATCGGTTTTGCCCTTAGTATTGAAAGATTGTTGCTAGCATTGGGCGCTGAAGGAGTAACCCTGCCGGTTGAAAATAAGCTGGACTGCTACATCGTTGCCCTAGGAGAAAGAGCAAAAGATAAAGCAGCTTCACTATTGTACGAACTAAGAAAAGCAGGATTTAGCGCAGATAAAGATTATTTAGATCGAAAATTAAAAGCTCAATTTAAGGCCGCTGATCGCTTAAACGTGAAATATGTTGCTGTGCTTGGAGAAGATGAATTAGAGAAAAACGTAATCAATGTTAAAAACATGGAAACAGGCAATCAAGAAGAAGTACGTATAGATTTCTTAATAGAATACTTACTTGAAAGAAAATAACAATCATTTAAACACTATGTGGGAGGAAATGAGACATGTATGAATTAGGTAGAAGCCATTATTGTGGAGAATTGCGAGAAACGAATGTGGGGGAAACTGTCCAGCTAAAAGGTTGGGTTCAAAAACGCCGCGATTTAGGTGGTTTGATCTTTCTTGATTTAAGAGATCGTACTGGTATTGTGCAAGTCGTTGTAAGCCCTGAAGTTGCTGGTGAAGAAGGTTTAAAAACAGCAGATCGTGTAAGAAGTGAATATGTATTAGACATTCAAGGAAAAGTTGTTGCCCGTGCGGAGGGAACATATAACAAAAAAATTCCTACAGGGACAATTGAAGTTTTAGCTGAAAAAATTACGATTATTAATCAATCAAAAACACCTCCATTTTTAATTGAAGACAATGTAGATGCATCAGAAGAGCTTCGATTAAAATATCGCTATCTTGATTTGCGTCGTCCAGAAATGTATAAAACATTAAAAATGCGCCATGATGTTTCAAGAATCATCCGCAATTTCTTAGATGAACATGGATTTATTGATGTCGAAACACCGATTTTAACTAAAAGTACACCTGAAGGAGCTCGGGACTATTTAGTTCCAAGCCGTGTTCATGAAGGTCAATTTTATGCGCTTCCGCAATCACCACAGCTATTTAAACAGCTACTCATGGTTGCAGGTTTTGACCGTTACTACCAAATTGCCCGTTGTTTCCGTGATGAAGATCTTCGGGCTGATCGTCAACCTGAATTTACTCAAGTTGATATCGAAACATCATTCATGGATAAAGAAGAGTTAATAGCTTTAATGGAACAAATGATGAAGACTGTCTTAAAAGAAGTTAAAGGCATCGATATCGAAACACCATTCCCGCGGATGACTTATGATGATGCAATGAATCGTTACGGTTCTGACAAACCTGATACACGCTTTGGCATGGAGCTAGTTGATGTTGGGGAAATTGTTAAAGATAGTGATTTTAAAGTGTTTGCGAATGCGATTTCAGGCGGTGGAATGGTTAAAGCAATCAACGTGAAAGGCGCGGCTGAAAAATATTCACGTAAAGATATCGACCAATTAACTGAATATGTAAGCCGTTATGGAGCAAAAGGCTTGGCTTGGTTCAAAGTTGAAGAAGATGGCTTAAAAGGACCAATTGTTAAGTTCTTTAATGAAGAACAGCAGGCTGGCATTCAAAAAACGTTGGAGGCAGAAGTTGGAGATTTACTTCTATTTGTTGCCGATTCAAAACAAGTAGTTCATGATAGTTTAGGCGCTTTACGTTTGAAGCTTGCTAAAGATTTACAGTTGATTGATGAATCTAAGTTCAATTTCTTATGGATTGTAGATTGGCCACTTTTAGAATTTGATCCGGAAGCTGGTCGTTACTTTGCTGCCCATCATCCGTTTACGATGCCAGTTCGTGAAGACTTGCCGCTTCTCGATACAGATCCAAGCAAAGTTCGCGCACAAGCTTATGATATCGTATTAAACGGTTATGAGCTTGGTGGAGGATCAAGCCGTATTTATGAACGCGACATTCAAGAAAAAATGTTTAAAGTTTTAGGAATCCCAGAAGAAGAAGCGCGTGAACAATTCGGATTCTTATTAGAGGCGTTTGAATATGGTACACCGCCACATGGGGGTATTGCTATTGGTCTTGACCGTTTTGTAATGTTACTGGCAGGCCGGACAAACCTCCGCGATACAATCGCATTCCCTAAAACAGCGAGCGCAAGTGATCTTATGACAAATGCACCAAGCCATGTAAGCCATGATCAATTATTGGAATTGAATTTGCAAGTAAAACTATAAGCTGAATGGTTGGTTAGTTGGACAGTAAGAAAGATAATCAGGTTGAGGGGGTTATATAATCAAATGACAGCCCTTCAACCTGAATGAATTTAATTAACTTTTTCGCAAAATAACTTTAACAATTGTACAAACTAATATACTAACGATGCTAGCTAACTGGAAAATTTTTTCTAAAAAGTTACAACTTCAGTAAATCATATTGATAATAGACGTGGTATATGATAAGATTTATTTACAAAGTCCTGAGGTGTACGTGATTCGACCTAACAGTTTTGACCGAACATTTACACATAGGGAGCTTGGAGTTTTCAAGTGGCGTACATGCCTCATTTAAATTTGGCAATCCTGCCAATAGAGGACGTACAATATTTGAAACAGAGCACCCACCTGCCTTTAGCGGGTTCAAAACAAGGGGGAAATTACGACACGGATCGGGACTTTCATAACGGTAGTGATTCAACCCTAAGCATATTGTTGCTTAGGGTTTTCGAATGGCCATCTTATTGTAAAGTAATCATATCGGAAAAGTTTATTCGGTATGTTTTTTTATAGTGTTGGGAAAAACAAATTTACTAATGGTTTTGGAGAGTGAACAAGTTGTTACATCAATTTTCAAGAAATGAGTTAGCAATTGGAAAAGAAGGATTACAATTATTGAAAAATACTACTGTTGCCGTTTTGGGGATTGGCGGCGTCGGCTCTTTTGCAGCTGAAGCTTTAGCACGTACAGGTATTGGAAGATTAGTGTTAATTGATAAAGATGATGTTGACATAACGAACGTTAATCGTCAGTTGATCGCTTTGCTTTCAACAATCGGCCGCCCAAAAGTAGAGCTTATGAAAGAAAGAATTGCGGATATAAATCCGGAGTGTGAAGTGATCGCTCTTAAAATGTTTTATACAGAAGATACGTATGAACAAATATTTAATTACGGCTTAGATTATGTTGTTGATGCTTCAGACACAATTATGTATAAAATTCATATTATGAAAGAATGCTTAAAGCGGAACATACCAATCATTTCAAGTATGGGTGCTGCCAACAAAATGGATCCAACCCGTTTTCGTATTGCTGATATATCTAAAACACATACGGATCCGATTGCGAAAATTATTCGTCAAAAACTTCGTAAAGAAGGCATTTATAGAGGGATTAAAGTAGTTTTTTCTGATGAAAGCCCAATAGTCATCCGGGAAGATGTTCGAAAAGAAATTGTTCCAGATGAAAATACACCGATTAGAAAAGCAAAAATGCCGCCATCATCCAATGCATTCTGTCCATCGACTGCAGGTTTAATAATGGCTTCTTGGGTCGTTAATGACATTTTAAAAGATATTAAAATCAATCGAGTAGCTCCACAATAATCGTCATGCTTTTTATAATGAGACGGATCTGTGATTAGATATATAGTTGAACGAAGGTCGGAAAATGTTGTGTATCCTCTCAACTTTTCACGATTGAAATACAATCGCTAATAAATGTATTCCCATAAACAAATTCAAAATTAAGACACTTAAAAATAAAAAGGCAGATGGTGGAAATAGATCGGTTTCCAACATCTGCTTTTTTATTGGCAACTATTTGGCAATTTGGTCCAAGTTTTCATCATTATTGCTAATGTACGGTTGTCCTGTCTGTGTTCGTCCGTCGGAAAAGCTCATCATTCTTCTAGCACGATCCATAATTTGAACGAGTGCTTGATAATCTTCTTGAATGATTGTGCTTTCCTGTTTCATACGTTTTAATTTCTTTTCTAGTTTGTCTTTTTCTTCTAATAATTGTTTATTTTCTCTCGTCAATCTTTCATTTTCTGCTTTTAGAATGTGAGAGTTTAGACCAAAGTTTTTAAGAGAGTAAAGATAAGTAATGACCGAATCTAAATTCATTACGATTTCTTTTTCTTCCTTCGTTTCTACTTGTCTACCTTCTGTTTTTTCATTGCTGCCATCGGATAAATTGAAAGAATCGAGAGCATCAGGTGCACTATCATTTATTGATGTAGGCACCTGAATGGTAGAATTGATTGCAATCGCTTGTCCACCTAATTGTTTTGCTTGTTGGGCGAGTGCTCTCTTCCGTTCTTTCCGTTGCTTTTTCGCAAGTTCCATCGCTTTATTATATTTTTTTCTCACTTCAGCATTCCAGCGAAAACCACAAGCAGCAGCTGTTCTATTTAATTTATCACCGACTTCTTCAAATGCCTTTAATTGTGTGCTACCTTCGCGGATATGCCGTAATACCGTTTCAGCGAGCAATAAATCTTCTTCATGTGACCAAGCATCCTGTCTAACTTTCATATGTTCAACTCCCTAATATTAATTTATTAGTAGTTTTTCCCATTTTTATCTAAATTTATACTTCAGGATGCTTGCTAGTTTCCCAGAATTTTGTGTCACTGCTTTTTTAAATATTCAAGTCGTTCAAATACTTTAGAAAAATGTTTTTCATGTCCATTTTCTTTAGGTACATAATATTGCTTGTCTTTTAGTTCCTCTGGTAAGTATTGTTGCTTCACCCAAGAATTAGGGTAATCATGGGGATATTTGTACGAAATCCCATGGCCTAATACAGCGGCTCCTTTATAATGGGCATCTCTTAAATGCATCGGTATTTCATAGACTTCCCCTTTTTTTACATCTTCTATTGCTAAATCGATCGCTTTATAGGCGCTGTTAGATTTTGGTGATAAGCATTGTTCGATGACAATATTTGCTAACGGAATTCTAGCTTCCGGAAGGCCAAGCCTCTCTACTGCCTCAATGGCAGAAACGGTATGTACACCTACTTCCGGTGCAGCTAGACCGATGTCTTCGTAGGCGATGACGAGTAAGCGTCGGCAAATGGACGTTAAATCACCACCTTCCAAGAGACGTGCTAAGTAATGAAGGGAAGCGGAGACATCACTGCCTCGAATAGATTTCTGTAAACAGGATAGAAGGGAATAATATAGATCCCCTTTCTTGTCATGGGAAAAACCTTTATTTTCAACACATTCCTTTACGAACTCAATTTGAACAGTAATAGATTCTGATCCATTTATTTTGGAAGCTTGGACGACTTCTTCTAAAACATTTAAAGCTGATCTTGCATCTCCATTGGTAGATCTAGCAATCAATTGTATGGCTTCCGCAGAGATATCAATTGCCATTTTTCCTAAGCCGCGTTCTTTGTCAGAAAGAGCACGCCATAATAATTCTTCCAAATCTTGTGGAGATAAAGGTTTTAGTTCTTTTATTTGTCCACACCTACTTCTAATAGCGGGGTTAACATCGTGAAAAGGATTTTCTGTCGTTGCTCCAATTAAAGTAATTAACCCTCTCTCTACATGTGGTAGAAGATAATCTTGTTGTAATTTATTAAATCTGTGGATTTCATCGATGAATAATATTAAATTTCCTTCTGCTTTTGCATTTTCAACTGCATCTTCCAAATCTTTTTTGCCGGCAGTCGTAGCATTGACAGCTTCAAAAGGACGATCAACCGTGCCGGCAATTGCGCGGGCAATGGATGTTTTACCAACACCAGGTGGTCCGTAAAGCAATATAGAAGGTACGTAACCATTTTGGATCATTTTGTACAATGAAGTTTGTTTGCCGATTATATGCTGTTGACCAACAATTTCATCAATATTTCTGGGCCTCATTCTATAGGAAAGAGGTTCCTCTATAAAAAAATCAAATAACACCGGAATCACCTCACCTTAACTTTATCATAAGCTCTCATCCAAGGTCTTTAAAAACGATTAAGAAGGAAATAAGGTTTTCAATTATTATCGTAACCAACTATCAAACGACCAAACGAAAAGAATTGTTCAGATCAAATTGTTATATTTCAAAATTACTTTGAATCATGCTAATATATATTAATCTAGATTACTATACTTAATGAAAGAAGGATTTTCTTGAAAAAGTGGTTAGTTTTTTTTATTGGACTATTAATAATGACTTTTGGCATCGTTTTACTTATTCGGGCTGACCTTGGCAGCGCCCCTTGGGACGTTCTACATATTGGTTTACATAAACAACTCGGTTTAACAGTTGGTAGTTGGACAATTATTGTCGGCATTTTCGTTCTTTTTTCTTCAGCCGTTTTGGGGAAACAACTGCCGAAATTAGGGGCATTTTTAAATATGCTTTTTTGCGGAATTTTTATTGATATGTATCTTTTAATTCCTTGGTTAAAGACACCGGAAACATTTACCGGACAGTTGGTTATGCTTATCACTGGAGTTATTATTATGGCTTATGGGATGGCCATTTATATTTCTGCAAATTGCGGAGCAGGTCCAAGGGACAGCCTCATGTTAGTCTTAATGCAAAAGACAAAAATGAAAGTTGAGTGGATTCGCTTTTCAATGGAAATAGTCGTTTTATTTATTGGCTGGCTATTAGGAGGGCCGGTCGGAATCGGAACGATTATTTTTTGTTTAACAATCGGTCATGCAACCGGCATAGCATTACCCCAATGTCAGAAAGTTGTCAAAGCATGGCTTGAAAACAATTCGATGAAAGTTGCAAAACAAGGAAAAAGCTTTAACTTTATTGAATAATAAAAATACGAAATCATGCAAGGAAAGAATTATTCATGGTATAATAGCGATGACTGCTGAATTGTGTCGGAAAAAGTTGTATAAAAATATTGAGGTGAAAAACGTGAAAATTTCTACAAAAGGTCGTTATGGCTTAACAATAATGATTGCTCTTGCAAAAAAACAAGGAGAAGGACCAATCCCATTAAAAACGATAGCAAAAGATCATGATCTTTCTGAACATTATTTGGAACAATTGATTGCCCCGCTTCGAAATGCTGGCTTGGTCAAGAGCGTCCGTGGTGCATATGGAGGCTATGTTTTAGCAAAAGATGCAGAAGAAATTACCGCAGGCGATATTATTCGAGTATTGGAAGGACCAATTACACCAGTTGAAGTTCTTGAAGATGAAGAACCTGCTAAGCGGGAATTGTGGATTAAAATTCGGGATGCAGTCAAAAATGTATTGGACACAACAACCCTTCAATACCTTGCTGACTTTGAAGGGGACCACCAAGATGCATATATGTTTTATATCTAAAAGTGGGTGAAAGTATGCAGGAGCGAGTTTATTTGGATCACGCTGCAACAACTCCCGCTCATCCCGATGTTGTTTCAGCTATGATTCCTTATATGACGAAGATTTTTGGAAATCCTTCTAGCGTTCATTCTTTTGGTAGAGAAGCGCGTTTTGCCCTTGATGATGCAAGGGCATTCATTGCTCAATCGATTAATGCAAAAGAAAATGAAATCATTTTTACAAGCGGCGGTACGGAAGCTGATAATACCGCTCTTTTTGGCGTTGCCATGGCCAATAAAGATAAAGGAAATCATATTATTACAACGGCAATTGAACACCACGCTATTCTTTATGCATGTAAGCAATTAGAAAAAGAAGGTTTTGAAATTACATATTTGCCAGTTAATGAACATGGAGAAATTAGCATAGAAGATTTGAAATCAGCTTTAAAAGACACAACGATTTTAGTGTCAACTATGTATGGAAATAATGAAGTTGGAACGATTCAGCCCATTCGTGAAATAGGAGCACTTTTATCAGGTACGAATGTCCTCTTTCATTCAGATGCAGTCCAGGCATTCGGAATTGAAAAAATTGATGTGAATGACTTAAAGCTGGATTTAATGTCGGTTTCTGCCCATAAAATTAACGGGCCTAAAGGGGTCGGTTTTTTATATGTCAGAAACGGTGTAAAATTCCTTCCACGTCAATTTGGTGGGGAACAAGAACGAAAACGCCGAGCAGGTACTGAGAATGTGGCAGGTATTGTTGGTTTGAAAGAAGCAATTCGTCTATCCGAACTCGATATGTTGGAAAAGGTTGAAAGGTTCAAGCAATTTAAACAGAGGATGATTAATATTTTTCAAAAAGAAAAGATCAATTTTTCCGTAAATGGAGAAGGTGCTCGAGCACAGTTGCCACATATATTCAATGTATCTTTTCCAGGCACGAATGTTGAATCGATGCTTACTAATCTTGATTTGACAGGTATTGCTGCATCGAGCGGGTCTGCCTGCACAGCGGGTTCGGTTGAGCCATCTCATGTACTTGTTGCAATGTATGGTAAGGGTTCGGATAGAACGACGAATTCTATCCGTTTTAGTTTTGGATATGGAAATACATTAGAGGAAATTGAGGGAGCTGCTCACAAAATAACGAACATTGTTAAACGATTAACAAATGAAAAATGATCATATGAGAAGATAGGAGGTGGAAAGGATGTTAAATAAAAAGTCTAAGGAAGAGACGCGTGTTGTTGTCGGCATGTCCGGCGGTGTCGATTCCTCTGTTGCTGCATATCTTTTGAAACAACAGGGCTATGATGTAATTGGCATTTTTATGAAAAACTGGGATGATACAGATGAAAATGGCGTATGTACGGCTACAGAAGATTATAACGATGTCATCCGTGTTTGCAATCAAATTGGTATTCCTTATTATGCAGTTAACTTTGAAAAACAATATTGGGACAAGGTATTTACGTATTTTTTAGATGAGTATAAAGCAGGACGAACACCAAATCCAGATGTTATGTGTAATAAAGAAATCAAGTTTAAAGCTTTTTTGGAACATGCACTATCTCTTGGCGCTGATTTTTTAGCAACCGGCCATTATGCGCAAGTTGTATACCGTGATGGTGAATATAAGATGCTGCGCGGTGTGGATGAAAATAAAGACCAAACCTATTTTCTTAACCAATTAGGGCAGCACCAGCTTTCAAAAGTAATGTTCCCGTTGGGGCATTTAACAAAAGCTGAGGTTCGTAAAATTGCTCAAGAAGCTGGATTGGCAACGGCTCTTAAAAAAGATAGCACCGGCATCTGTTTTATAGGTGAACGTAATTTTAAAGAGTTTTTAAGCAATTATTTGCCTGCGCAGCCAGGAAAAATGATGACGCTCGATGGAGAAATAAAAGGAACGCATGATGGGCTTATGTATTACACGATTGGACAGCGCCACGGATTAGGAATTGGAGGATCCGGCGAACCATGGTTTGTAATCGGAAAAAATTTGAAGGAAAATATATTGTATGTAGGACAAGGATTTCATAATGAAGCTCTTTACTCTGATTCGCTCATAGCTGTACAAGTGAATTGGATTAGCAGCCGCAAGCCAACAGTACCATTTAGTTGTACGGCGAAGTTTCGTTATCGTCAACCGGATATTCCGGTAACGGTCATACCGCTGGAAGACGAAAAAGTAAAGGTAATATTTAAAGAACCTGTTCGAGCTATTACACCTGGACAAGCCGCTGTCTTTTATAACGGCGATGAATGCTTAGGTGGAGCGACCATTGATGAGGTTTATAAAAATAATGAGCGTTTAAGTTATGTGTAAATGAAACGTAGTTTATTAACGGATCTAAATAGATGTTCGATAATAATTTCCTATCAAATTATTAAATTACATTATTAAAAAGGAGTTAGAAAGATGGCAGTAGACAAAAACAGCCAAGGAATTGAATATATGCAGCAAGGGAAATATGAAGAAGCTGCAAAAATTTTTAACGAAATGATTGAAGAAAATCCAAATGATCCAATCCCATATATAAATTTTGGCAATTTGTTAGCTGCTGTTGGAGAAGAGGCTAGGGCAATCGCATTTTTCAATAAAGCATTAGAAATTGATGGAAAACTTGGAACAGCATATTACGGTGCTGGAAATATTTATTACAAAAAAGGAGATTTTTTGAAAGCAAAAGACAATTTCGAACAAGCGATCAAACATGGGCTGCAGGAAGCAGACGCTTATTTTATGCTTGGGATGAGTCTTTCCCAACTGGGACAAGCGAAGCTTTCACTTCCTTATTTTCAAAGGGCTATTGAATTGAATAATCTTGATGAAGATGCTCATTTTCAATATGGCTTAAGTTTAGCACTGTTAGAAATGGTTGATGAAGCGATTCCGTATTTTGAGAAAACAATTGAGTTAAATGAAGAACATACGGATGCTTATTATAATTTAGGCGTTGCCTATGCATTCAAAGATCAACCGGAAAAAGCGCTCGAAATGTTTAATAAAGCTCTACAAATTCAACCAGATCATTTTCTTGCTGGAAACGGAAAGAAAAAAATGGAAGAATTATTACAACAACATTAAAGTTAGCTTTAAAGGGGAATAAAAATGGAAAGGCAGCAATCCAACTTAATGAATGAGGAAGAAAAAAAGTATGTAAAAGGGAAAATTATTGTAATGATTTTCCATAATGAGCAAACTTTATTTTCTGTTGCGAAAGTTCGAATCTTAGATACAAATGAGCAATATGAAGATAAAGAAATTGTGGTTGCTGGTTATTTTCCATATATACATGAAGATGAAATATATATATTTTATGGAAATTTAATAAAACATCCAAAACATGGATTGCAGTTTCAAGTCCAACATTTTCAAAAAGAGCTGCCACAAACTACAGATGGGATTATTCAATATTTATCGAGTGGTTTGTTTGTTGGCATTGGCAAGAAGACCGCTGAAAAAATCGTTAATTCACTAGGAGAACGAGCCATTTCGAAAATATTGGAAAACCCTTCTGTATTAACAACAATCCCCAAGCTGTCTGAAGAAAAAGCTAACCTTCTTTATGAAACATTAAAGTATCATCAAGGGTTGGAGCAAATCATGATTGCCCTTGCGAATTACGGATTCGGTCCGCAGCTTTCTATGAAAATTTATCAAACATACAAAGAGGAAACGTTAAAAATCATTGAAAGGAATCCTTACCAATTAATCGAAGATATAGAAGGAATAGGTTTTGCAAGAGCAGACGAATTGGGAAGGTCACTCGGTATTTCTGGCAATCACCCTGACCGGATTAGAGCCGGCTCTATTTATGTTTTAAATCAGCAATCCATGCAAGAAGGACATGTTTATTTATTGCTAAAACCTTACATTGAACAAGTTTATAAATTAATTAATGAAAAAACGGATCAAGAAGAGGTAACAGAAAACGACATTTCTCGGGAAATAATTTGTCTTAGTGAAGAGGGAAAAATTATTATTGAAGAAAATCGAGTGTACTTGCCATCCCTCTATTTCTCAGAAAAAGGTATTGTCTCAAGTTTGAAAAGAATATCAGATCAACAACAGTTTACAGATCAGTTTCCTGAATCGGAATTCTTAAAGGCGTTAGGAAGCCTTGAAGAAAGGTTAAACGTTCAATATGCTCCCTCTCAGAAATTAGCAATCCAAACTGCGCTTTCTTCTCCAATTATGATTTTAACAGGTGGTCCAGGTACAGGAAAAACGACGGTTATTAAAGGAATTGTTGAAATTTATGCAGAATTGCATGGTTGTTCCTTAAATCCGAAAGATTATGATAAAGATGAGAGTTTTCCGATCATTCTTGCCGCACCAACAGGGAGGGCTGCAAAAAGAATGACAGAATCTACAGGCTTGCCGGCAGTTACTATTCATCGTCTACTTGGATGGAATGGATCCGATGGATTTCAACATAATGAAGATCATCCAATAGAAGGTAAGCTTGTCATTATTGATGAATTTTCGATGGTTGATGTTTGGCTTGCCAACCAATTATTTAAGGCGCTTCCAAGGCAAATTCAAGTTGTTATTGTAGGCGATGAGGATCAATTGCCTTCGGTAGGACCTGGACAAGTTCTAAAAGATTTATTAAAAACGGAAAAAATCAAAACTGTCCGTCTAACCGATATTTATCGTCAATCAGAAGGCTCATCGATTATAGATCTTGCGCATCACATTAAAAACGGAAACATTCCAGATGATATTACAAAACCGAAAGCGGATTACGCATTTTTTAAATGTAAACAAGATCAAGTGTTGGATGTTGTTAAACAAATAAGTGCCAGCGCGCTTAAAAAAGGTTATACAGTTCGAGATGTGCAAGTACTTGCACCGATGTACCGTGGTACTGCGGGAATCGACGCATTAAATAAAATGTTGCAAGATCTATTTAATCCGAAGACTGAACAAAGGCGCGAACTAATATTTGGCGAAGTCATTTACCGTGTCGGCGATAAAGTTTTACAGCTTGTTAATAAGCCAGAAGATAATGTATTTAATGGAGATATTGGAGAAATTGTCAGCATCATTTATGCAAAAGAAAATATAGAAAAACAGGACCAAGTCGTTATTCAGTATGAAGGTGCGGAAGTCGTATATACAAGGCAAGATTTACATAATATTACCCATGCATATTGTTGTTCTATTCATAAATCACAAGGAAGCGAATTTCCAATTGTTATTATTCCCATTGTTAAAGGGTATTATCGAATGTTACGGAGAAATTTAATTTATACAGCGGTGACACGAAGCAAAGATTATTTAATACTTTGCGGTGAAGAAGATGCGCTGAAAAACGGTGTAATGCGGCAAGATGAAGGACGTCAAACAACATTAGCAATAAAGTTGATTGAACGATTTGAAGATGAAGTCGCCTCTCACTTAAAGGTAAATGAAGGCGAAGATATGGAAACAATCTCACCGTATGATTTTATGTAAGAACCGACAATCTATAGATGAATTGACCTTTACGATGGTCAATTCTGTTAGTTGAATGTTCGAGGGTGGGATCTCTTTGAGAACGTTCTCATCAGTGAAAGATTTGCCGGTATATAGTGAAGTTTCTGGAAAAGAACTTGGAAGGGTATACGATCTTTGTTTAGATAAAAACGGTACTGTCAACGGTTTGATTATCGATCCAAAAGGGTTATTAAAAAAAAATAAATTTATTCCATTATCGGAAGTTTCCTCATTTGGATTGGACGGCGTAATGGTAAAAGATGAACAAAAAGCGGAACGGATCACTGACAAACTGGTCGGATTATACTTTCTCGAAAATGGGAAAGATCATATTATCGGCAAACCTTTAGTTACAACTGAAGGAGATAAGCTCGGTTTGGTAGAAGATGTATATTTTCTGGAAGAAATGGGCACAATCATAGGGTATGAGGTAACGGACGGATTTTTTGCCGACATGACCGAAGGAAGAAAAGTGTATAAAACAAAAAAACCTTTAACAATTGGTGAAAATATCCTGATCGTCGATTTAACTAACTAATTAAAAAACGATTGAAAATTTTTTTCTAGTAAAAGAGGAGTGACAGTACCGATGATGAAGTGCCCAAATTGTTCCAGTAAAGATATCGGCAAAATTGGTGTAAATCAATATTATTGTTGGAATTGCTTTATCGAGCTGTCAGTTGGCAAAGATCGTTTGTATACCCACCAAGTTGAAGAAGATGGTACGTTAAGTTCTTTAGACGATTTATTTACCGAAGAAGAATTGCGTTTAGAAATGTAGATTATCTTCAAGGAGTGAACGGCATGAATAAAACGATGACGTCTTTACTCGCTTTAGGCATCGGAGCAGCCGCCTACAGAATTGGCAAAAACAATAATTTACTAAGTGCCCGTACAGTTAGAAAAATGAGGAGACGAATTGAGCGGGCAATCTTTTAACGTTGGAAATTAAATGAAGATTTTGTCATAGGACTGGGTTAAACTCAGTCCTTTTTTATAAAAGGAGTGGCAGCATGGGACATTCCGTCAGTATGAAATGGTTCATTCGTTCATTAACAATACTTGTAATTTTTTTATGTATTTATGTCTTTTTGAAATTGACTCCGATATGGAAACCGGTGTTCAACATTCTTGTTTCTATTTTTATACCTCTCTTTATTTCAAGTTTCATTACTTATTTGTTATTGCCAATTGTGGAAGGTCTTTACCGTAGAGGTATCCCGAGAACAGCAGCGATCCTCGGAATTTACATTATTTTTTTTGGAGGAATCGGATTTGGTCTTTATAAACTATATCCACAAATTATTAAACAATTAAAAGACTTAAATGAAAATCTTCCAGCTTTAATGAATACATATCGGTATTGGATCGAAACAATTGATGCAAGAACGGAACATTTTCCCGAAGAAATTCATGCACGGATTGAAAAAGGTTTAAGTACTGTAGAGCAAAGTGCAAATGAATTCATTACAAACGTACTTAAATTTTTATGGGGTTTGCTTAATTCACTTATTTTATTTGCATTAGTTCCATTAATTGTGTTTTACATGTTAAAAGATATAGACGTCTTTAAAAAAACAATTTGGTATATTACACCAAGAAAATGGCGCAGACCTGGAATTGAGCTTCTAAAAGAAATTGATGAATCATTAGGCAATTATATAAGAGGGCAACTGTTTGTTTCAATCATAATCGGTATTGTTGCAACGTTTTCCCTTTGGCTAGTAGGTATGAGTTATCCTCTCATTTTAGGAACGATTATTGGGATAACGAACATTATCCCTTATTTTGGTCCAATTATTGGAGCCATCCCATCCATTATCGTTGCTTCGACCATTTCAATAAAAATGGTAATCATTGTTGCCATAATTGTTTTCTGTTTGCAATTTATTGAAGGAAATATATTGTCGCCATTGATCGTAGGAAAAAGCTTGCACATGCATCCGATTGTTATTATAGTTGTACTTTTAGCGGGGGAAGAAGTTGGTGGAATGATCGGTTTAATCTTGGCTGTGCCAATAATAGCCGTTTTACGAGTTGTGCTTACCTATTTAAAGAGGTATATGGAAAAAGAAACAATTGAAAAAAATTAACCTTGAACTTCCGATATTCAACAAATATCGATTAACATTTGACAATAGTAGTAGAATATGTCTAAAATGATTGAGTGAATATGAAAATTACAAATAAAAATATATTTGAATGATGACGGAACGAGTAGGTTACAGCCCATTTTTAAAGCAGTTTGTCAAAAGCTGCCTCCAGAGAAGAGTTTCCTTAGGCTGAAAGAAACTCTAAATGAAGAGTAACCGAACGCTATTCCTGAGTGCTTAAGCTAATAACTTAAGCCGCTAGCCACGTTAAGGCTTTAAGGTGATGGAAGTTAATTTCCATAAACAGGGTGGTACCGCGAGAAACTTAAACTCTCGTCCCTGCAGGTAAACTGTAGGGATGAGAGTTTTTTTAATATAAAGCGATAAAAAATAGGAGGTTTAATAATGAAAAAGCTATCTTCCGCTCAAATACGGCAAATGTATTTGGATTTTTTCAAAGAAAAAGGGCATGCGGTTGAACCGAGCCGTTCTCTAATTCCACATGATGATCCTTCATTATTGTGGATTAACAGTGGGGTTGCAACGTTAAAAAAATATTTTGACGGTCGCGTTGTTCCAGATAACCCGCGTATTTGCAATGCTCAAAAGTCAATTCGTACCAATGATATTGAAAATGTCGGTAAAACAGCAAGACACCATACTTTTTTTGAGATGCTCGGAAACTTTTCTATTGGTGACTATTTCAAAAAAGAAGCAATTGAATGGGCATGGGAATTTTTAACCGATGAAAAATGGCTAGGACTTGATCCAAATAGATTATCAGTTACTGTTCATCCGGAAGATGAAGAAGCTTATGAATACTGGCTTAATGTAATCGGCATTCCTGCTGAAAGAATCATCCGTTTGGAAGGAAACTTCTGGGATATTGGCGAAGGTCCAAGCGGTCCGAATACGGAAATCTTTTTTGATCGCGGTGAAGAATACGGCAATGATCCGAACGATCCTGAATTATATCCAGGAGGAGAAAATGAGCGCTATTTAGAAATCTGGAACCTTGTATTTTCTGAATTTAATCATAATCCAGATCATACGTATACACCGCTGCCTAAGAAAAATATTGATACAGGTATGGGATTAGAGCGTGTTGCATCAGTCATGCAAGATGTTCCGACCAACTTTGATACAGATCTTTTTATGCCAATTATTAAAGCGACGGAAGAAATTTCAGGTGAAAAATATCGCGAAGATCCTGAAAAAGACGTTGCGTTTAAAGTTATTGCCGACCATATCCGTACTGTAACTTTTGCGATTGGCGATGGTGCGCTTCCTTCAAATGAAGGGCGAGGGTATGTATTGCGCCGCCTTTTACGCAGAGCGGTTCGCTATGCAAAACAAATTAACATTAATCGCCCGTTCATGTACGAACTAGTTCCGGTCGTTGGTGAAATCATGGTTGACTACTATCCGGAAGTAAAAGAGAAAACAGAATTCATCCAAAAAGTAATTAAAAATGAAGAAGAACGATTCCACGAGACATTGCATGAAGGTCTGTCTATTCTCTCAGAAGTTATTAAAACCGCTAAGGAAAGCGGAAGCACAGTCATTCCTGGCAAAGATGTTTTCCGTCTATATGACACATACGGTTTTCCTTTTGAGCTTACAGAAGAATATGCTGAAGAAGAAGGAATGACGATCGATAAAGACGGATTTGAAGAAGAAATGGAAAAACAGCGCGAACGAGCTCGCAAAGCACGCCATGAAGAAGGTTCCATGCAAGTTCAAGGCGGTGTTCTACGCGATATTACAATTGAAAGTAAATTTATTGGCTACGACCATACAAATGCAGAGGCGCGGATTGAAGTCGTTTTACAAAATAATGACTATGCCGACCTTGTTGGAACCGGTGAAGAAGCACAAATTATTTTAGATGTTACACCTTTTTATGCTGAATCAGGGGGACAAATTGCCGACCAAGGTTATTTGGTAAACGATAATCTAACTCTTCGTGTAAAAGACGTACAAAAAGCACCGAACGGACAGCATCTTCATACAGTAGTTGTTGAAAAAGGTATTTTATCAAAAGGAGAAAAAGTCATCGCTAAGATCGATGAAGAAAAGCGAAATTCTATTATTAAAAACCATACGGCTACACATTTGCTGCACCAAGCATTAAAAGATGTACTTGGAGTTCATGTTAACCAAGCTGGTTCATTAGTTGCTCCAGACCGTTTACGTTTTGACTTCTCACACTTTGGACAAGTGAAAGAAGAAGAACTTGAACAAATTGAAGCGATTGTGAATGAAAAAATTTGGAACAGTCTAGAAGTTGATATTTCATATAAAGGTTTACAAGAAGCAAAAGCAATGGGAGCAATGGCGCTCTTCGGAGAAAAATATGGCGAGATTGTCCGTGTTGTTAAAGTTGGCGATTATAGCCTTGAGCTTTGCGGTGGATGCCACGTAACAAATACAGCGCAAATCGGTTTATTTAAAATTGTTTCTGAATCAGGAATCGGAGCTGGAACACGCCGTATTGAAGCAGTCACAGGCAAAGCAGCTTATATGTTGATGAATGATCAAATTCATTTGCTAAAAGTTGCTGCTGTGAAATTAAAAACAAATATGAAAGAAGTGCCAATGAGAATTGAAGCTTTACAAAGCGAAATGCGTCAATTGCAGC
Source organism: Calidifontibacillus erzurumensis (assembly GCF_013303125.1). Taxonomy (GTDB): domain Bacteria; phylum Bacillota; class Bacilli; order Bacillales; family Bacillaceae_J; genus Calidifontibacillus; species Calidifontibacillus erzurumensis. Next base: position 56,592 of record NZ_JABTTE010000001.1, read on the forward strand.
GTGAAAATGAATCGCTTCTTGCAAAATTGAGCAATATCGAATCAGCAAATCTTGTGAATGAAGTAAAAGAAATTAATGGAGTTAAACTCTTGGCGAAAAAAGTTAATGCAAAAGATATGAACAGCTTGCGCACAATGGTTGATGATTTAAAACAAAAATTAGGCTCTGCGGTCATCATTTTAGGTGCAGTAAATGGCGATAAAGTGAATTTAATTGCCGGTGTAACAAAAGATCTTATCGAAAAAGGTTATCATGCTGGCAATTTAATTAAAGAAGTTGCTTCCCGTTGCGGTGGAGGGGGTGGCGGCCGTCCTGATATGGCGCAAGCGGGAGGAAAAAATCCTGATCAATTACAAGCTGCCCTGCAATATGCAGAAGAATGGATGAAAACTATTTCGTAAATGAATTTTCATTTGGAAAGTCGTGTCTTTTGAACTAAATTAGTGTACAATGGAATAAAATTGGACAAGAATTTAGGGTGGGAGAGTGTCGGTCGGCTTGAACGTTCGAAGCCCCACCCCTATCTTCTATAACGGAGGTGTCCATATGAGTTCAATGGATAAAACGATGCGGTTTAACTTTCAAGAAGATCCGGTCGATGCAAATGTGAAAGATGTCCTTATCACAGTTTATGAAGCATTGAAAGAAAAAGGATATAATCCGATCAATCAAATTGTCGGTTATTTGTTATCGGGTGATCCAGCTTACATTCCACGTCATAAAGATGCAAGGAATATAATTCGGAAAATTGAACGGGATGAATTAATAGAGGAATTAGTGAAATCCTATTTAAAGACCCATCGGGAAGGCATGAACGAATGAGAGTAATCGGATTAGATGTAGGTACAAAGACAATAGGGGTTGCTGTCAGTGATGAACTTGGTTGGACAGCTCAAGGATTAGAAACAATCAAAATTGATGCAGAGCGGAATAATTTTGGTCTTGACAGAATAAAGACAATTATAGATGAGTATCATCCCGAAAAAATTGTTGTCGGTTTACCAAAAAATATGAATGGTTCTGTTGGACCACGGGGTGAAGCTTGTCTTCAATTTGCAGAACTCCTCAAAAATACATTTCAAATTGAAGTCATTCTATGGGATGAAAGGCTTTCCACGATGGAGGCTGAACGAATTCTTTTAAGCGGAGATGTCAGCCGTAAAAAGCGAAAAAAAGTGATCGATAAAATGGCAGCAGTTATGATTTTACAAGGATATCTTGATAGTAAACAATAAGGAGTAGAATAAAAATGGCAAAAGAAGAAAAAGAACGAATTATTATCCCTGATGAAAATGGTGAAGAACATCTTTTTGATGTACTATTCACTTTCGATGTAGAGGAAACAGGACGGTCTTATATCGTTTTAGAGCCTGTTGGAGCAAGTGAAGACGAGGAAGAAGTTGAAGTTTTTGCTTTCCGTTATGAGGATCACGGTAGTGACGAAGATGACCTGTCTTTATTTCCGATAGAAACTGATGAAGAATGGGACATGGTCGAAGAAATGTTAAACACTTTTACGGAAGAAATGGAAGAGGAAGAAGAATAAAATATATGTCTGTTTATGTGGCGAACCAATAGTTGGTTCGCCTATTATATTTTTATGATAATCTTTAAAGTACGTATATATGTCGAATCTTTTGTATAAATTTTTCAATAAATTTCTCGAATTTTGTAGGAAATATAGTATAATATTACGGATAGGAAGGAGGAAACATTTTTGGAGAAATCGAATAAAAAAGATTACGATCCGAAATTTGTTGAACGTGCTGAAGAAGCGCGCCTTGTCAGAAAAATTGTTGCTATCGCTATATCAGTTATTGCTTTTATTGTTGTCACAAGTGCAATAGCTGGGTATTTTTATATAAATTCTGCTTTGAAGCCAGTGAATGAGGAAGATCATTCGAAAATTAATGTTACGATTCCAATCGGTTCTTCTATTCGAGGAATTGCTCAAATTCTCGAAGAAAATGGAATTATTAAAGATGCTACTGTTTTTCGCTATTATGTCAAATTTAAAAATGAATCTGGCTTTCAAGCAGGAGATTATGAATTAAGTCCATCTATGGAATTTCGGGAAATCATTGCTCATTTAAAAACAGGGAAAGTTTTAAAAGAGCCAGAATTTACAATTATCATTCCGGAAGGAAAGCATTTGGAAGAAATAGCAACGATCATATCGAAAAAAACAAATTATACAGAAAAAGAAATTATTGCCAAACTTGATAATAAAAAATATGTTGAAAGCTTAATCGAAAAATATCCATCCATTTTATCGGACGATGTTTTTAACAAAAATATTCGCCATCCGTTAGAAGGATATTTGTTCCCGGCAACTTACGAGTTTTATGAAGAAAACCCGAAACTTGAAGAAATTATTGAGAGTATGATTGCTAAGACAGAAAGTGTCGTCTCAGAGTATCTCGATCAAGTAAAAGAAAAGAACCTTTCCGTTCATGAATTTTTGACAATTGCTTCTTTAATTGAAGAAGAAGCAACAGAAAAAACAGACCGTGAAAATATTGCATCTGTATTTTACAATCGCTTGAAAAAAAATATGCCTCTCCAAACAGATCCTACTGTCTTATATTCATTAGGAAAGCATCAAGTAGGTATCTCCTATGAGGATTTAGAAGTTGATTCTCCATATAACACTTATAAGCATGTTGGCCTTCCACCAGGACCAATTGCAAGTCCAGGTGAAGTTTCAATGGCAGCAGCTTTAAACCCTGCTGAAGGAAACTATTTGTATTTTTATTCAAGGCCAAATGGGGAAACAATTTTTACGGCAACATTAAATGAACACAATAAGATTAAAAATATGTACAAGCATGAATGGGATGAATATAGAAAAAGTTTCTAATGAAAAAATTTTTTAAAAGGAAAGGGAATGTTTTTTGGGGGCGGAAGCTTTCAATTAGCATTCCCTTTGCCGCTGTGATACAATATCTTGAGTGTTTTCCATTTATTCAGTACAGCCATATCGATAATAGACTGGATAAGTTGAAGGAGGTTTACCTATTTGTTTGTTCCAAGCGAAGTAACTCGCTATATCGAAAGCCTTATACGTGATCGGGAACCTGCTCTAAAAGAAATGGAATTGTATGCAAAAGAGCATGGGGTACCAATCATGGAACTGGTGGGCATCGAAACAATGCTTCACCTATTAAGACTGCTTAAGCCGAAAGCAATTCTTGAGATCGGAACTGCGATCGGTTACTCAGCGATTCGAATGGCGAAAGAATTGCCGCATGCAAAAATTGTCACGATAGAGCGCGACCGGTCACGCTATGAAATTGCGCTTGAAAATATAAAAAAAGTTAATTTGGAAAAGCAAATCACAGTCATTTATGGCGATGCCCTTGAAGTGGAGGCAGAAGTGCAAGAATATGGTCCGTATGATTGTTTGTTTATCGATGCTGCCAAGGGCCAATATCGCCGTTTTTTTGAAATATACAGTTCTCATTTGAGTGCCAACGGGGTTGTTTTTTCTGATAATGTTTTATTCAAAGGTTTTGTGGCAAATGATAATGTAGATAATAAACGTCATCAAACCATGGTTAATAAAATTAAAGCTTATAATGAATGGCTGATGACACATCCTGACTTCGATACAATGATTTTAACAGTTGGCGATGGGATTGCCATCAGCAGTAAGAGGTGAAGGAAATGAAGAAACCTGAACTATTAGTTACGCCTACATGTATACAAGATATAGAGCTATTGGCACAGGCTGGTGCTGATGCGGTTTTAATTGGGGAAGAGCGTTTTGGATTGCGCCTTGCTGGCGAGTTTAAAAAAGATGATTTAAAGAAAGCGATCGAGATTAGTCACCAACATCAAATGAAAGTTTATGTGGCTGTCAATGCCATTTTTCATAATGATAAAATTGATGAATTAAAAGATTACATTCAATTTGTAAATGAAAGTGGTGCAGATGCGATCGTTTTCGGAGACCCGGCTGTTTTAATGACCGTACGGGAAGTTGCCCCAAATATGAAGTTGCACTGGAGTACAGAAACTACAGCAACGAACTGGTATACGTGTAATTATTGGGGTAGAAAAGGAGCGAAACGTGCCGTATTAGCCCGAGAGCTAAATATGGATGAAATCGTCGAAATAAAAGAAAATGCAGAAGTTGAAATTGAAGTTCAAGTGCATGGTATGACTGCAATGTTTCAATCTAGACGTCCGCTCATTGGCAATTACTTTGAATTCCAAGGCAAAAAAATGGAAATAAAAAACAGTACAAAGGAAGAAATGCTATTTTTGCATGATAAAGAACGAGATAACAAATATCCAATATTTGAAGATAGCAATGGCACCCATATTATGAGTCCTGGGGACATTTGCATCATCGATGATCTTGAAGAGCTTATAGATGCTGAAATTGACTCATTTAAAATTGACGGTATTTTAAAGTCATCGGACTATATTATTCAGATGACGAAACTTTACAGGAAAGCGATCGATTTATGCATCGAAGACCGTGATCAATATGAAGATTTGAAAGAACAGCTGGTCGCTGAAATTAAAGCCATTCAGCCGGTAAACCGCCCGCTTGATACAGGATTTTTCTATAAAGAAACAGTTTACTGATATGGGGACGCCTCTTATGTTTCCATCCCCTAAAGAAAGGAGTGTTGGGAATTGACAGTCTTAGCTGACAAAATTTCTACGATTGTTGACGGCAAGCGTGTCATCGTAAAAAAGCCAGAACTTCTAGCACCAGCAGGCAACTTGGAAAAATTAAAGATTGCCGTTCATTATGGTGCTGATGCAGTTTTTATTGGCGGACAAGAGTACGGGCTTCGTTCAAATGCCGATAACTTCACGCTTGAAGAGATGGCAGAAGGCGTAGAATTTGCCAAGAAATACGGAGCTAAAATATATGTAACAACCAATATATATGCACATAATGAAAATATTCCAGGACTTGAAGAATATTTACAAGGACTTGAAAGAGTGGGTGTTGCAGGAATCATTGTTGCAGATCCGCTTATTATTGAAACATGCAAAAGGGTGGCTCCAAAACTTGAACGTCATTTAAGTACACAGCAATCGCTGACGAACTGGAAAGCCGCTCAGTTTTGGAAAGAAGAAGGGCTTGAACGTGTCGTATTAGCCCGTGAATTGAGTGCTGAAGAAATTAGGGAAATTAAAGAAAAAGTTGATATTGAAATTGAGACGTTTATCCACGGAGCGATGTGTATTGCCTATTCCGGCCGGTGTACATTGAGCAATCATATGACTGCACGCGATTCGAACCGCGGAGGCTGTTGTCAATCCTGTCGTTGGGATTATGATTTATATAAACTCGAAAGAAACAATGGGAATATTATAGAAATTCCTCAATTTGAAGAACAAGATTTGCCGTTTGCGATGAGTCCAAAAGATTTGAATTTGATCACTTCGATTCCAAAAATGATTGAACTTGGCATTGATAGTCTTAAAATTGAAGGCCGCATGAAATCAATTCATTATATTGCTACCGTTGTCAGTGTTTACCGAAAAGTAATTGATGCCTATTGCGCTGATCCAGATAACTTTGTCATCCAAGAAGAATGGCTGAAAGAGCTTGATAAATGCGCTAACCGTGATACTGCTCCAGCATTTTTCGAAGGTTTTCCAGGATATAAAGAACAGATGTTTGGACAACATAGCAAAAAAACAACTTATGATTTTGTCGGAATGGTTCTTGATTACAACCCAACAACAAAAATAGTGACTTTGCAGCAAAGGAACTATTTCAAACCAGGAGATGAAGTGGAATTTTTCGGTCCTGAAATCGACAATTATAAAATGAAAATTGATAAAATTTGGGATGAAAAAGGCGAAGAATTAGATGCAGCACGTCATCCACTTCAAATTGTGAAATTTAAAGTGGACAAACCAGTATTCTTGTACAATATGATGAGAAAAGAGATGTAACGAACCGAAAAGGCGATTGTGTCCTTGTATTTTGATTGGCTCTCGTACAGATGGGAGCCTTTCAAAAATATTTTAAAAATGAAAACATATTTGTGCTAGAGCAGGATTATGTTTTTATAAAAGGAAAGCCTTTTCAAAAACAGATATTGATGAATTGTTAAATTTATAATAGGATATAAAAAGTATCCATATGATAATTGTATTAAAGTATGGGGGCCATACAATTATCGATCATTTGAATATACATAACTAATGATATAAAGGAGTGAAGGGATATGGCAGAAGAAAAAAGCTATTATATGACGGAAGAAGGAAAAGAAAAATTAATTAAGGAATTGGAATATTTAAAAACTGAAAAAAGAAAAGAAGTTGTTGAACGCATAAAAATTGCCCGTGGATTTGGTGACCTTTCAGAAAACTCCGAATATGATGCTGCTAAAGATGAACAGGCGTTTGTAGAATCAAGAATTGCTATGTTAGAAAAAATGATTCGCAATTCGGTTATTATCGAATCTGATAATGAAAATACGAATACCGTTACTCTTGGGAAACAAGTAACTATTGCAGAAATTTTGCCTGATGGCAGTGAAGAGGAAGAAGAAAAATATACGATTGTAGGTAGTGCCGAAGCAGACCCGTTTGAAGGAAAAATTTCAAACGATTCCCCAATGGCCATGAGCTTGCTAGGACGCCAAGTTGGTGAAGAAGTAATCGTCCAAACGCCTGGTGGCGAAATTAAAGTCCGTATAAAAGATGTGAAATAAACTTTAAAATGTTTTAACAATCGATACCTCGTCAACAATGTTGATGAGGTGTTTTTTTATGCATGTCAAAAAGAGAGCAAAAATTTTTATTGTTTGTACGATGATTTTATTATTGGCACTTATTGGGCGTCTTGCGCAAATTCAATTGATTCAAACAGAATCTTTTTCAAAACATCACATTAATCTAATTGAAGCAAGCGTTAAACAAAGAACGCAAGCGATTGTTTTAGATGACGGGCGTGGGCGGTTTATTGACAGGAACGGAGATGCAATCACGAATGATTATTATCCTAGTTTAGTATTGTTTCCGTTTTTGAAAGGAATGGATTGGCCATCTGATAAAATTGCCGCAATTATCGGTGTTCCGGAGCGGGAATTGATCAGAGCAGTGGAACAGGCTAAAACACCATTTGCTTTTGGGGGCAAATATCCTTTAAAACTTACCGAGTTGCAAAAAGATCAAATTAACGCTTTAAAAATTCCTGGTGTTTTTGCTGTATATAAACAAGTTCCAGCCGATGAACGATTAGCAGAGCATTTAATAGGGATTGTTCGGCAAAATTATCAACTGCTTAAGGAACGCTATCCGGAAAAACTGAAAAACAGTTTAATATCCCCTGACACTGCAATCGGGATTACTGGTCTACAGCGAGCATTTGACGAATTTCTGTTGCCAGAAGGAGAATCAAAGCTTCTTTATCATGTCGACCAGTTAGGAGGGCCATTGTTTGGACTTGATGTTAAATATACAGCTCCGGCCAATCCTTTTTATCCAACAGCCATAAAAACCACTTTAGATAAGTCTTTGCAGACGATGGTAGAAAAAGAGCTAGATAAAATAGGTTTGAAAAAAGGAGGCGTCGTTTTACTTGATGTTGAAACGAGTGATATTTTGACGCTGGCTAGCCGTCCTAAGATGAATGATAAAAATCCTTTGGCTGAACCAGGTGGGATAAATACAATGATTTTACCGCAAATTCCAGGTTCTATTTTTAAAATTGTAACTGCTGCTGCAGCAATTGAAAGCAATTTGAAAGTAAATAGCAGGATATATGATTGCAATTTAAATCTTTATGGAGAAAAAGGGAGCGAGAGGGAGTTGGGTCTGTTAAATTTTGAAGAGAGCTTCGCCAAAAGCTGTAATTACACATTCGCAAAATTGGCTGAGGAACTAATGGCCGAAAATCCTGATTATATGGAACAATATGCAGCCAAACTGGGACTTATTGGCCGTATCGGTTGGCATGGCGATGTTTTCCATTTCGGTAATTTTAAACAATTTCCAGAGGAACAAACAGGCCGGATATGGGGAGATCAAAAAGATAAATACGTTAAAAAAGCAATTAATCAAACGGCTATTGGCCAAAAAGAAGTTCGCTTAAGTCCTCTTGCAGTTGCAAATATGATGGCGACAATAGCAAGAGGTGGAGAGAAAAAACAAGTCCGGGCAGTATCAGAAGTTCAATATAAAAACGGAACGACTTTATTTTCTTTTCCACTTCAAAATTTAGAAGGGGAACAACTATCATCTCATACGATTGATAAACTGCAACATTTGTTGCGGGAAGTTGTACAATCAGGTACAGGCGTACGATTTAATACATTACCTTATACAGTAGCCGGAAAATCTGGGACAGCCGAAACCGGCCGTGAAGGATTCGTTAACAAATGGTTTGCCGCCTATTTCCCTGTCGAATATCCGAAATACGCTTTAGTCGTTGTTGATTTGGATGTGCGGGAGAACGAAGCTAAAACATATGAAATTGTTGAAAAAATTATTTTAAACATATACCAATCGGTTAATGGATGATCGACATATAAATGGACCCATTTTCCTATTAATAGTTAAATCACTTTAAGATAGTGCAAAATAATGGTAGAATACGAGGTAAAGCAGTTTAAGATGCAAGTGGGGGCTATAACGATGAAAAAGCATTTCGATGATCTAATTGAAGGACCTCGTTTTCAAAATAGGGTTCGAAAACGCAGGAAGCGTCTCATTAGCTTAAGTATTGCCATAATAGCCGTAATTCTTTTTTTTAGTGTAGTTAATATGTTTTCAGATTCATCGGAAGAAACAAATGGTTCAATTGAGACAACAAGTGATGCACTTGAACAAGAAGACCAATCTATTAATGAAGATGAAGAAATGACTAATGAAACCGATTCTGATGAAGATATAGACGTTCAGGAAGATCCATATACGAACATAAATGAAAATAAAGGTCAAACTGATTCCGGTATCCAAGTAAATAACAATAATTGGTTTGAAGATCAAGAGGCAACCCGTTTACCTTCCGAGGAACAAATAAATGATGGGGTTGACACAGGCCAAACCAATCAGCAAGTTAAACATTCAACCGATTTTACTAAAGGATCAAAAGATTGGATTGAAATGACTGCTGCAGTGAGTGTTGCAACAGGTTTGCCGGAAGATCAAATGATCATTTGGTGGTTAGGTAATGGCGGTTCACCTACTAAAGCAGTGTCTACCGTTAGTACAAAAGACAAACAATTCTATTACCGCGTGCAATTAGAATGGAATGAACAAACAGGATGGAAAGCTGTTAACGTAGAGGAAGTTGATGGAACGGAAATAAAACCTAATAATAACGGGTAAAAAATAAGGGCTTAAAAGAGCCCTTATTTTTTTAACTTAAAATGAACAACTGCCGTATAATAAGTTCTGCCTGATTCATCAAGAATATGGGATTGATGTTGGACAGAATGGACAGTTAATAGAATAGCTTTATTGTTTTCGATCTGTTCATTTATTTTCTTTTCTAATGTTTTTAGATCATAGGCTTCGAAAAATTCAATTTTATCTTCGATTACGTCGAGTTTAAATTCCATTAAACCACCCTTTCTTCGTAGAATTGTTTGCTTTCTCCTATTCGCAATAAGTATAATAGTGACCGTACAATCTATATCTTAAAATAAATGAGATACATAGAAAAGGAGCAAGGGTAAGCTTATGAAAATTGGGATAATTGGCGCAATGGATGAAGAAGTGGCGATTTTAAAAGAAAAAATTTCAAATCGCCAAGATATAACAATTGCAAAGAGCGAGTTTTCGGTTGGAAAGATTGGTGAAATTGATGTTGTCTTATTGAAATCGGGAATCGGTAAAGTAAATGCTGCCATCGGCACAACATTGTTATTGGATCATTTTAAGCCTGATTATGTATTAAACACAGGTTCTGCGGGAGGTTATCATACTGAACTGAATGTTGGTGACATTGTTATTTCAACAGACGTCAGACATCATGATGTCGATGTAACTGTTTTTGGGTATGAGTATGGGCAAGTTCCACAAATGCCACCAGGATTTATACCAGATGAAAAACTAATTGAAAAAGCTGAAAAAGCAGCGGAATCAATTACTGATATTAAAGTTGCAAAAGGTTTAATCGTAACGGGTGACTCTTTTATGCACGATCCAGAACGTGTCGAATTTGTTCGCGGCAAGTTTTCCGATATTTATGCAGTAGAAATGGAGGCAGCGGCGATTGCTCAAGTTTGTCACGTGTTTAATGTTCCATTTGTAATTATTCGTGCGTTATCAGATATCGCTGGAAAAGAATCCAATGTCTCTTTTGAACAATTTTTAGAAACAGCAGCACGACATTCTGCCACATTTATACTCAATATGATTGCAGAATTTGAAAAAGAATTAAAAAATTAAAAAATAAGGTCGTTAATCAATCCTTGATCTTGCAACAATCTTTTAGAGGATTTCCACAGGTTGGAAAGCCTCTTATTTTTATTAGGAAAATGAATACACTTAATCCATTTGATAAGATCTTTTTAGTGTGGAAGAGTATGAAAATGTTATTTAACTTATTTGGGTATTTTTTGATCAAATTATACAATTGAAATTGAGTGTATGAGTTTATTTGTAATTTGCAAATTTAAGATTATAAAAATTGTTAAATTTGTCTACATTTAGGACAATTTCTTTTTGCTATAATCATAGAAGTGGACTTGAGATGCAAGGAGGCAAAAAAATGAAAAAAAGATGGATGACCTTTTTCGTTGTTCCATTTCTCATCCTAACGGCCTGTGGAGGCGTACAAACAGGTGAGGTACAAACAGAAAAGAAAAGCATCAATGTACAGGATGAAAAACAATTAGACGTATCCATAAGGTTTGGAGTGGGTGATATAACGATTAAAGGAGGAACACCAGCTGCTTTTGATGTTGATTTCAAATATAATGTCGAAAAGCTAAAACCAATTATAGATTACAATGTTTCAGAGAAAACGGGCAAGCTTTCTATTTATCAAAGCAATATGAATGTTCCTCAAGGAAATATGAAAGGGTTAGAGTATCTGGGACAAATTATATTAAATGAATCTATCCCGACAAAACTATACGTCAAAACAGGAGCAGGAGCCAATGTACTTGATTTACGCAATATACAATTAGAAAAAGCTGACATTATTTCAGGCGTTGGTGAGACAACTATTGATCTAAGTGGAAATTACAAAAAGCCGTTTGATGTAAATATTGAAGCAGGTGTCGGGAATGTGAAGCTAATTGTTCCAACAAGCATAGGTGCAAAAATAGTTGTTAATAGCGGGATTGGTGAAGTGAATGCATACGGTTTAACGGCTGAAAGTAAAGATATATTTGTAAACGATGCTTATAATAAGGAAAAGAGTAATATCAACATAAATGTTAAGGTTGGTGTCGGTAATTTAGAAATCGTTAGTGGGGAGACAAAATAAGAAAGCAAATTCATACAAGAGGGTGATTTTCTCCTCTTGTTTTTTGTCCGTTCATAGGCAAGTTAGAACGAATCTTTTCGTAATTTGCAAAGCAAAAAGGAGAGGGGGAATAGTTAAAGAACATGAATCTCAACACGGAAGGAATTGAGCCTTTAGTCCGTGTCCCATGCGTTTTTAGAATCAGCAATAGAAATTCGAAAGCGAAATAAGTTTTGCTCTCTTGAACGTATATGAAAATCAAGTCGGGCATATATTTATTTCAGCGTATCAACATTCAATCTTGTATAAATAAGCGTCGGTTTTTCATCCAATTTCCAAACGAGAAACAAATAAATCCATACTGAAATTGAAAATGTAAGGAAAAAAATGAAACGTACTAAAAAACGAGATATTCCAAAGAATCTGCTACGCCACCACATACATCAAATAGAGCGTTATCATTTGACGATTTAGATAGTTTTCCCATCTAAAATTCCCCTTCAGAATATTGGAATTCATAATTCTATTTTTATCAGATAGAATTTTTATTTAGAAGCAACAACCATTCAAGAATACCTAAAATTTAAAAACTAGCCAGGTAGGTAAGTATTATTTTTCGACCGGTCTAACAAACAATTAAAAGTTCTACAAAGCAGTATTTAAAGGACTTCTATTGACATTGATTATCAATACTACTATATTAAAATATGAATAATATTGAAAATGATTTTCATTTTTTACATATTTTAATAATGGAGGCTCATTTATGGCACGCCTTTGTACAGAAGCATTAAAAGTCGGTTATGGTGATCGTTTAATTGTAAAGGATCTTGGTATTGAAATCCCAGATAAAAAGATCACTATAATTATTGGTTCGAATGGTTGCGGAAAATCGACCTTATTAAAAGCAATTACTCGTATCATTCCTCATCAATCTGGCTCTATTTTACTTGATGGAAAGAGTATTACAAAGGAAAATACGAAAGAACTTGCTAAAAAAATGGCGATCCTTCCTCAAACACAAGAAAATGCAAGAGGATTAACCGTTGGGGAGCTAGTGTCTTATGGACGCTTTCCATATCAAAAAGGCTTCGGCCGTTTAACAACTAAAGATATAGAAGTCATTGATTGGGCGCTTGAGGTAACAAAACTTTCAGAATATAAATATCATCCTGCCGATGCTCTTTCAGGCGGGCAGCGCCAGCGTGTTTGGATTGCAATGGCTCTCGCTCAAGAGACAGATATGATCTTTCTTGATGAACCGACTACTTATTTAGATATGGCTCATCAACTTGAAGTATTAGAACTGTTGCAAAGTTTAAATAGGGAACAGGGACGAACGATTGTCATGGTTTTACATGAATTGAACCAAGCAGCCCGATTTGCCGATTACATCATTGCGATGAAAGACGGTAAAGTTGTAAAAGCTGGAACTTGTGAAGAAGTAATTACCCGTGATGTGTTAAAGACGGTTTATCAAATTGATGCCGTCATCGGAAGGGACCCAAGAACAAATAAACCAATGTGCATAACTTATGACTTAATAAAAGGAGAGGAACAAAATGAAAAAACTACTCATGCCATTTCTGCTGTTGTTAACGATTATGTTGGCAGCATGCGCTAATAACGGAGAAGAAAATAGCAAAAACAACCAAACCGGTTCAGAACAAAATGACCAAGAAGAAATGATTACATATCAGTCGGAAAATGGTCCTGTGGAAGTTCCGGCAAATCCGAAGCGGGTGATTGTAATAGGATCTTTTACCGGGAATGTGCTTGCATTAGATGTTCCTGTCGTTGGAGTTGATCCTTGGGCAAAAATGAATCCTCGTTTTAACCTAGAAGGTGTAGAGGAAGTAACAGATGAAAATTTGGAAAAAATTCTTGAACTTGAGCCTGATTTAATTATTGGTCTTTCTACAATGAAAAATGTAGATAAATTAAAAGAAATAGCTCCTGTTGTTACATATACATATGGAAAACTCGATTATTTAACACAACACTTAGAAATCGGAAAATTATTGAATAAAGAAGCAGAAGCAAAAGCATGGATTGATGATTTCAAAAAACGGGCCCAAGAAGCTGGGGAAAAAATTAAAGAAAAAATTGGAGAAGATGCCACAGTTACTGTTGTTGAACATTTTGATAAAGAGCTTTATGTTTTTGGAGACAACTGGGGACGGGGAACGGAAATTCTTTATCAAGAAATGAAGTTGAATATGCCTGAAAAAGTCAAGGAAACAGCGTTAAAACAAGGGTACTATACAATATCTTTAGAAGTCCTCCCTGAATTTGTTGGGGATTATCTAATTATTAGTAAGGAAGAAGGAAAGGAAACTTCTTTTATGGATTCAGAAACTTATAAAAATATTCCTGCAGTGAAAAACAATCGAGTATTTGTTGCAAATTCGAAAGAGTTTTATTTCAATGATCCAATTACATTGGAATATCAATTAGATTTCTTCATAAATTCTTTTCTAGGAAATTAATAGTTTACAAAAGAAAATGAGATGATTTGTTATGATAAATAAAATGCATTCTTTGCCATTTGTTTATAAATTTGTTTTGAGTTTTCTATTATTGTTAGCTGTCTTTTTTCTATCGATGGTTTTGGGTGCAGCCGAGACTAGTTTGAAAGAAGTATGGCTAGCACTAACTTCAAAAGTAAAAACAGATACGATTATTATGATTAGAGAAATTCGTTTGCCCCGAGAAATCGGGGCGATGTTTGTTGGTGCAGGACTTTCAATCGCTGGTGCCATAATGCAAGGTGTAACAAGAAATCCCCTTGCAGACCCAAGCTTGCTCGGGTTAACGGCTGGTGCCAATGCGGCTTTAGCACTAACAATTGCACTTGTCCCTGCGGCCAATTACTTTGTCATAATGATTGCGTGTTTCCTCGGTGCCGCTGTTGGTACCATTATGGTTGTAGGTATTGGTGCTGCCAAAAAAGGAGGTTTTTCTCCACTAAGAATCGTTCTGGCAGGTGCTGCTGTATCGGCTTTTCTTTATGCGATCGCAGATGGCATCCGCATTTATTTTAAAATTTCTAAAGAAGTTTCGATGTGGAGCGCTGGCGGTGTGATCGGAACTACATGGGATCAGCTGCAAGTGATTGTTCCATTTATTTTTGGTGGTATTATTTTATCACTTGTTTATTCAAAACAACTTACGATTCTTAGCTTAAATGAAGATCTAGCCATTGGATTAGGGCAAAAAGTTACTCAAGTAAAATTGATCTTATTTATTATTGTGATTATGCTTGCAGGTGCTTCCGTTGCGTTAGTAGGAAACCTTGCTTTTATTGGATTAATGATTCCACATATTGTAAGGGCATTAGTTGGAACGGATTACCGTTATATTTTACCGATGTGCGCAACTATTGGAGCTACCTTTATGCTTTTGGCAGACTTGCTTGGTCGTACTATAAATGCACCGTTTGAAACACCGGTGCCGGCAATTGTTGCAATGATAGGCTTGCCTTTCTTCCTTATTATCGTCCGTAAAGGAGGGAGGGTTTTTTCATGATACATCCGAGTGTAGTCAAAAAACAGCGCTTATACATGATCATTCTTATTATTTTGATCGTGGCAACGACTATCATCAGTATGGGTTTGGGCTATACTTCTCTTTCCTACAACAGGTTGATCCCGATCCTTTTAGGGGAAGGGACTTTTAAAGAGGAGTTTGTTTTATATTCTATTCGATTGCCACGTATTTGCATTACTCTTTTGGCTGGTATGGCACTGGCTGTATCAGGTGCTATTTTACAAGGGATTACACGAAATGATCTTGCTGACCCGGGGATGATCGGATTAAATTCTGGAGCAGGTGTAGCGATTTCCATTTTCTTTTTATATTTTCCGATTGATGTGGGTTCATTTATTTATATGCTCCCAGTTGTTGCCTTTTTAGGAGCGCTTGTTGCGGCCCTATTAATCTATTTGTTTTCCTACACGAAAGGCAGCGGTGTTCAACCGGTAAGATTGGTTTTAATAGGTGTCGGTTTTTCAATGGCGTTAGCCGGAACAATGATCGTTTTAATTTCTTCTTCAGAACCTCAAAAAGTTGATTTTATTGCGAAATGGTTAGCAGGAACAATTTGGGGTACAGATTGGCCTTTTATTTTAGCCCTATTGCCGTGGTTAATTATTCTTCTTCCATTTACAATATATAAAGCAAATCGGTTGGATTTGCTGAATTTAAGCGAACCAACCGCCATCGGTGTCGGTGTAGCAATTGAAAGAGAGAGGCTCGTCCTTTTATTAACGGCGGTTGCGCTAGCGGCAGCTGCAGTATCAGTAACAGGTGCAATCGCTTTTATCGGATTACTGGCTCCTCATATCGCTAAAGCATTAGTAGGTCCTAGACACCGCCTTTTTATTCCAATCGCTATTCTGATCGGTGGGTGGCTGTTATTGCTTGCCGATACAATTGGACGAAATTTAGCTGACCCTGAGGGAATAGCAGCAGGAATTATGACCGCATTAATTGGTGCACCGTATTTTATTTACTTGTTATTAAAAAATTAGGTAGAAAAAAATTGCAAAGAGGGTATTTGTATTTTCTGCATCCTCTTTGCATTTTTTATTTTTCGATTTTACTTTTTGTAAGGATGCCCGTAAAGGCGAGAAGTATTAAAAGCGATGATGAAATAATAAATGCAGGAAGAACTCCAAAGACTGTGGAAAGCCAACCTCCGAGCAAAGGACCTAAAATAGTTGCTGTAGTTGCAATACTATGAATGACTCCAAATACACGGCCTGTCATATAGACTGGTGTTTCTATTTGAACCGATGCATAATAAGGGACAAATATTAAATTTGTAGAAAATCCTGCTAAAAAACCTAGGATTGGCATCCAAACAATCGATAAGTGCGTATTCAAAAATGTAAATAATGCCATCGAACCAAAACTTGCCCCTAATCCTAAAAAGCCAATAATCATTAAAGGAAGACTACTGTAATCGGTTTTTTTCGTTAAGAGTAGGCCAGAGAAAAACATTCCGATACCAGAGCCGGTTACTAAGTATCCAAAAAGATCAGGTGATGCATCAGGTAGTTCCCTTATTAAAACAATCAGTTGTGAATCTGCAAGTTGTATAAGCAATAAACTTGTGCCTAAAAATACCATACCGATAAATAGAAACTTATTAGTTTTCATATAAGAAAATCCGATGGAAAAATCAGTTCGAAATGATGTTTTTATATTCTTTTCTACATGATTTTTTCCCAGAGGGGAACGGACAGTAGTAGGTAATAACAAGAGTAATATCGCCGAGATAACAAAGGTGAGCGAGTCAATATAAAAAACAGGCTTAGTTCCAAATGCAGCTACAAATATTCCACTAAGCAAAGGACCTAACACTTTCGTGCATGAATCGATGATCGATGAAATTGACATGGCACTTTTCATTTCATGATCAGAAACTATTTGTTTTAATTGACCGTTTTTGGCAGGAATAAAAACGGAAGAAAATGAACCGATTGCAAACAAACATATATATACAATCCAAATTGTATGAGCATTGGCTAATAGAAGGATTAGTCCGGCACGAAACATATCAGATAGTACCATTAATGTTTTTCTATTAAACCGATCTGCTGCTATTCCAGAGATAGGGCCAAAAAGTGCCATCGGTGCAGCCAAGCATAAAAATAGCATTGATACTTCCAATGGTGAAGCATTCCATTTTAAGCCTGCAAGTGTAACTACCGCCACTAAACTTAACCAATCACCTATGCTGGAAATCATCTGAGCGAGCATGAGTTTTACAAAACCTTTATTTTTCAGTAATCTTTTTATCACCTTTTTCCCACACTTTCTCAATGCAAATTAATATTATAAAGATTCATTTTCGTTTAGCTTATGAAAAAATCTCTGTCGGATATTATACTTGAGGAAATCTTCAATGACTATTAAAGTGCTCATTACATAATTTAACTAGATAACATACATGAACGATGTATTTTGAGCTTGTTAATTAGATTGTCAATTATTCTTGTAAGGGCATTTAAGTTTTTTACGTGCAAAAACATACTATGATCCATTTCTGAATAAGATTTAAATGTCCGAAACAGTGGCGGGATCGGACAGAAAGAAAGATGCCCATCATTGGTGATTCTCAAAATAGTGAGGTTTAGTTCACACACGAATTCATTGAAAAATAACTTTAGGATTTGATGTAAAGGCATCATAAATTCAAAAGGAAGAGAGTGTGAGAAAAATGAATGATATTTCCATTTTTATTGACATTGATTCTCATTCTTGTTAATATTTTAAATGATAATGAATTGCTTTACCAATTAAAAAATACATAAACATAGTTATGAGGGTTACAGATGAGATTATGGGTGTTGATCATTTCTGCTATCATCCTGTCATTTATTTCATTGTTTATCGGAGCGATCGACATTAAGCCAACAGATTTGCTTGACTTTGAATCTGATAAAGTACAAATCTTCTTAATTAGCCGTGTTCCCCGGTTAATCGCTATTATTCTGGCAGGAGCAGGTATGAGTATTGCAGGTTTAATCATGCAGTCTTTAAGTCGGAATAAATTCGTTTCGCCAACGACTGCAGGTACATTAGATGCTGCAAAACTTGGCATTTTAATTTCGATGTTATTTTTTTCTCAAGCAACTTATATGCAGCAAATTATTTTTTGTTTCGTTTTTGCATTAATTGGAACTTTGTTGTTCATGCAAATTTTAGATCGCATTAAATTTAAAGATGTCATTTTTGTTCCTTTAATTGGGATTATGTATGGGAACATTTTATCAGCAATAACAACGTTTCTTGGATATGAAACAGATCTCTTGCAAAATGTCCAAACATGGTTAATGGGAAGTTTTACATTAATTATTGCTGGCCGTTATGAGTTGCTTTATGTAAGTATTCCAGCTGTAATTATCGCTTATTTATTTGCGAGTAAGTTTACAGTTGCAGGAATGGGGGAAGATTTCTCTAAAAACTTAGGATTAAGTTATAAGTTTGTATTAAATACTGGTCTAATTCTTGTAGCTATCATTTCAACAACAGTTGTATTAACCGTTGGTGTGATTCCGTTTTTAGGGTTAATTGTCCCGAATATTGTTTCACTCTATTTAGGGGATCATTTACAAAAGACAATCCCTCATACTGCGGCATTAGGTGTCGTCTTTCTATTAATCTGCGATATTTTAGGAAGAGTCCTTATCCATCCTTATGAAATACCAGTTAATATTACGGTCGCGGTCATTGGCAGTGCGATCTTCTTAACGATGTTATTTAGGGGGAGAGCATATGCAAAATAAAGGAAAACTTGCCATACTCGCGGCTCTTTCAATCATTTGCGTTTTGTTATACTGCTTTTATGATATTAAGGGTGGATTTGACTATGCTTTTCCTAAACGAGTAATTAAAGTTTCCGCGATGGTTGTAACAGGTATAGCTATCGCTTATTCAACGGTTGTGTTTCAAACGATCACGCAAAATCGAATTTTAACACCATCCGTTATGGGTCTAGACTCGATGTATGAAGTAGTGCAAACGCTCATTTACTTTTTTGCCGGGTCTATGTCTGTTTGGGTGTTAAATAAATATTTAAACTTTGGAATTGCTTTAGTTGCAATGGTTTTGTTTGCGCTTCTTTTGTATCGTTTCTTATTTCGAGCAGATAAGCACCCTATTTATTTGCTGCTTTTAATCGGTATGATATTAGGAGCGCTATTAGGTAGTTTTGTGACGTTTTTACAAGTATTAATTGATCCAATCGAATATTTAAGTTTGCAAAGCCGTTTATTTGCAAGTTTTACTAATGTGAAAGCAGAGTTATTGTATATTTCTATCTTTATTTTGTTTATATCGTTCCTATATGGATTCCGTATAATGGATCGTCTCGATGTCATGTCGCTTGGAAGAGAAAATGCAATCAACCTTGGTGTAAATTATGACCGAATGGTTTTGAATATTTTAATTCTTTCATCGGTATTAATTGCAACATCAACAGCACTTGTTGGGCCGATAACATTTTTTGGTTTAATTGTCGCAAATATTTCATACCAATTTTTGGTTACCTATAAACATTCTGTTTTAATATTGGGAGCAAGTTTGCTAAGTATTATTGCACTTGTTGGTGGACAATTTCTCGTTGAGCATATTTTTGAATTGCGTACAACATTAAGTGTCATCATTAACTTTATTGGCGGCATTTACTTTATTTACTTACTATTAAAGGAAAGTAGGGCTGCGGGATGATTGAAATTAAAAATTTGACAAAACGATTTGGAAAAAAGCCGGTTGTAGAAGATGTAACGGTAACAATTAAGCCTAGGACAATTACATCTTTTATTGGGCCAAATGGTGCCGGTAAATCAACACTTCTATCAATGGTAAGCCGTTTATTAGATGCGGATACTGGGGAAGTGCTCCTTGATAAAAATAATGTAAAAAAGTGGAAATCATCTGAGTTTGCAAAACGAGTATCTATATTGAAACAAACAAACTTTATTAATGTGCGCTTGACGGTGAGGGAACTAGTTGCCTTTGGACGATATCCGTATTCAAAAGGGCGTTTAAATGATGTAGATGAAAAATTTATTAACCAAGCTCTCGAATATATGAACTTAACCGATATTCAAGATCGCTTTTTAGATGAATTGTCTGGCGGTCAAAAACAACGGGCGTTTATAGCAATGGTTATTGCACAAGATACAGACTATATACTTTTGGATGAACCTTTAAACAATCTAGATATGAAACACTCTGTTCAAATAATGAAAATTTTACGCAAACTTGTGGATGATCTCGGTAAAACCGTCATTATCGTTTTGCATGATATTAACTTCGCTTCCGTATACTCGGATCGAATTGTTGCATTAAAGAATGGAAGACTTGTAAAAGACGGGCCGACTCATGAAATTATCAATTCTGAGACGTTACGGGAAATTTATGATATGGATATTCCTATAAGAGAGCAAGATGGATGTCGGATTTGTGTATATTTTCATTCAAATTCAATAGCATATTAATTCAGGTTGCCTAGAGTCAAATTTCTCTAGGTAACCTTTTTGGTAAAAATAGAAATAAATATAAAATTTTTCAATTTCTATATTGACCTTATTAAAATACTGTTTTAAAATGATAATCGTTATCAATGATAATGAAATTCATTGTCATAAAAATATTTTTACATAAGGAGTGCAAGATCATCATGAAAAAGTGGAGAAACTTTTATGCAGTCTTCGCAATCGCGTTAGCATTACTACTTGCAGGTTGCGGGTCTGCAAAAGAAGTTAACAATGAAGCGGCGGAAACGGAGGAAAAAGAAGTTGAAACAACTTCTAATGCACAAGATTCTACATATCCGATGACTGTATCGCCAACAATTGCTTCAACTGAAACTGAAGAGGCTGGTCAAGTTTTATTTGAAGATGTTACTTTTGAGTCAATGCCGAAAAAAATGGTAGTCTTTGATTATGGATTTTTAGATACGTTAGATGCTCTTGGTGTTGAAGGAGTAGTTGGTGTTCCAAAAGACTCGACCCTCCCTGCTCATCTTGAAAAATATGCTCATGATGAATATGTAAATGTCGGTTCTTTAAAAGAGCCTTTATTGGAAGACATCGCTGAAATCGGCCCTGACGTAATCTTTATTTCTGCACGTCAAGCGACTTTTTATGAACAATTAAAGGAAATTGCTCCTGTGCTATATATCGGAACATCTCAAGATGACTACTGGAATACATTCTTAGCTTCTGTAGACATTGCAGCCAAAATGTTTGGTAAAGAAGCTGAAGCAGATGAATATAAAGGAAAATTTGATGAAGCTTTAGAAAAAATAAACGCTTTAGCAAGTAATTATGAAACTTCTTTAGTTACTATGTATAATGAAGGTAAATTATCAGGGTTTGCAACAAATTCACGTTTTGGTTATGTGTATGATACTTATGGTTTTAAACCAGTTACAGAAGACATTGAAGCATCAACTCATGGTTCTAATTTCGGTTTTGAAGCCATTTTGAAATTTAATCCGCAAGTATTATTCGTCATTGACCGAACAGCTGCGGTAGGCGGTACGTCAAATATTCAAAAAGATTTAGAAAATGAAATTATTAAGAAAACAGAAGCTTACAAAAATAATAGAATCGTATATTTAGATGGTCCGCTATGGTATTTAAGCGGCGGTGGTCTACAATCTGAGCTTGCAAAGATTGAAGAAATCTTAGCTGAACTTAAATAGTTGATCCCCCTTCATATAAATAAAATGTCTGATCGGTTATGGTCAGACATTTTTTCATTATTTATATAGTTTTATTTAAAAAAATATTAAAAGTGTGATTTAGCTCACTTATAATGATAATCATTTTCATATATAATTTAATTGCTATTGATAATCATTATCAAAATATTAGAGAAAAATGATTGGCAGGAGGGAATGATTTTGAAAACTTTTAAGTCATCATTATTTTTAATAATGATGGTATTAGCAATACTTACCATCACTGCTTGCGGAGGAAAATCAACGACAGAACAAAATTCAGAGCAAGCACAAGCACAAAGCGAACAAAAAGAAGAAACAACATCAGCAGAAAAACAAACATTTACATTCCTTACACCTAAAGGGGCACCTGCATTGCCAGGATTACTTTTAGCTGAAGAAGGGTTTGAAAATTATCAGCTTGAACTTCAAACATGGGATCAGCTTGAGCAATTATTAGCCCATCTTCAAAATCAAGAAGGAGACTTTATAGCTGCACCGGTGAATGTGGCTTCAACCTTAGTTAACAAAGGTCTCCCTCTAAAGTTGATAAATGTAAATACTTGGGGAACTATTTTCCTTGTTACAACAGATGATAATGTTAAAACACTTGCAGATTTAGAAGGAGAGTCATTATATATCTCTCATAAAAGTGGTCCGCCTGATGTCTTAACAAAATACTTATTAGAAAAAGAAGGAATCCAAGATAAAGTGGAATTAAATTATGCAACACCACCTGAAATTGCACAAATGCTGATTGCAGGGAAAATTAAACATGCCGTATTGCCAGAGCCCGTTCTTAGCAGCGTACGCATAAAATTGCAAGATCAAGTGAAAGAAGTCATCGATTTCCAAGCTGCATGGAAAGAAATGTATAATTTAGATTTACCTCAAGCAGGAATTGTTGTAACAGAAAAATTTGCAAAAGAACATCCAGAAGTCATTGAAGCTTTCCAAAAAGCTTATGGAGAAGCGATTGAAAAAATGTACGCAAACCCTGATGAAATCGCAAAACTTGCTGAACAATATTTAGACTTAAAAGGACCTATTGTTAAAAACGCATTAAATAAAATGGTCATCAAATTAGTAGAAGCTAAAGATGCGAAAGCGAGTGTGGAACAATATTTTTTAATTTTACTAGAGTCACAACCCGAATCTATAGGGGGACAATTGCCAAATGAAGGGTTCTACTACAAATGATAGAGACACAATAACGACTTTTTCAGCAATGGCAACGATCGTAGGACTATGGTGGATCGTCTCGTTTTTCTATCCACCGATTATTGTTCCATCACCTGTTGAAACAGTCGAAAAAGCCTATCAATTAGCAGTAGAAGGTCAGTTAACGAAGGAGCTTGCCATAACAGTTCAGCGTGCGCTTATTGGTTTCTCCTTCTCTTTAATTAGCGGATCCTTATTAGGCTGCTTTATAGGTTCTTATGAAAAATTATATCAGTTTTTTAAGCCAATGGTGACTTTTTTACAAACAGTTCCACCCATTTCATGGATTTTACTAGCGATCATTTGGATGGGGTTTGGCAGCGGTGCTCCAATTTTTGTTGTCATTATTGCTACATTTCCAATTTTCTTCTTTAATGCTGTTCAAGGTGTGCGGCATTTGCCCGAACATTTATTGGAAATGGGGCGTACGTTTCAAGTTCACCGTCTTCGCATGATAAAAGACCTTTATTTGCCGTCATTATGGCCGTTTATTTCATCGGCAATTACGATTTGCTTAGGAAATAGTTGGAAAACAATTGTGATGGCCGAACTTTTAAGCTCAAATAGCGGAGTGGGGGCAGCACTTAGTATGGCTAGATTGCAATTGGAAACGGCGGAAGTATTTGCTTGGACGATGGTCATTGTCTTGCTCGGTTTAATAACGGAACATGTCTTTCAGTGGTTTGATGATCGTACAAGAGTGGGGAAGGTGAGAAAGTGGAAATCAGGAATTTAACGTTTGCCTATGGCGATAAAGACATTTTTAAAGACTTTTCCATTTATATACCTGAAGGTGAAATTACTTGTATTCTTGGTAGTTCAGGCGTAGGAAAGACAACATTGCTGCAAATGATTGCAGGGATCAAAAAGCCTCAATTCGGAGAAATCATTAAAAATTCCAATCAAGTAAGCTATATTTTTCAAGAACCACGTCTATTACCTTGGAAAACTGTTATAGAAAATGTGGAATTTGTTCTATTAGATAAGATGGATAAGGGAAAGCGACGAGTTATTGCGAAAGAAATGCTGGAAAGAGTCGGTTTAGGCGATAGTCTTCATCGATTCCCGCATGAGTTGAGCGGCGGAATGCGGCAACGCGTATCGATCGCTCGGGCTTTTGTAATAAAACCGGAAATTCTTCTGTTAGATGAGCCGCTCCAAGGATTGGATGTCATCAAGCGACAAGAAATTCAAGATTTGCTCGTTTCCCTTTGGGAAACTTATAAACCTACAGTCGTATACATCACTCATGATGTAGAGGATGCTTTAGCAGTTGCTTATCAAATTATTGTTTTTGCAGGTCAGCCTGTAAATGTTCTATGTCATACCTTTATAGATCAGCCAATTAAAGAACGCAGCTCTTCTCCTACCTATATGGATGCTTTTCGTACCCATTTAATGTTGCAAATGAAAAAGTCAACCGAAATTCCCTTCGATAAAATGATGCAAATGAAAATGATGCAACAAAAAATGAAGATGGCTTAAAAATTGAAAGAATGGAGATGTTTGATATGAATGCATTGAAAATGCCAGCTCATTTATTTTTGGCTAGTTTAGGAAAAAAGATGTTGCGGCCAGGAGGAAGACGTGCAACGGAACGAATCATTCAGCATTTAGAGTTAACGCCTGATTCAGTAGTTCTTGAAGTTGCACCTAACATGGGAACTACTGCCATTCACTTAGCTAAAACATATGGCTGTAAAATTTATGCTGTTGATATTCATGGACCAAGTTTGGAAAAAGCAAAAGAAAATGTAAAAAAAGAAGGATTGGAAGATCAAATTATTTTGCAAATGGGCGATGCTAGAAAACTGCCATTTGAAGATGGAATGTTTGATGCAGTCATTAATGAAGCGATGTTGACAATGCTGCCAAATAAAGAAAAAATGAAAGCGATTCAAGAATACTACCGTGTTTTAAAGCCAGGCGGAAGGTTAGGTACTCATGATTTAACTTTGAAATATACACCTTCTGATGATGTTATGAATGAGTTTTGGTCCCAGTTAAAAATCATGGCCACACCGTTAACAATAGAAGACTGGCACAATATTTTTGAACAGTCGCCGTTTGAAAAATTTGAGTCAGTAACTGGCCATATGAGTTTATTATCAATGGATGGCTTGCTTGTAGACGAAGGATGGGAAGGAACGATAGAAATTCTAAAAAATGCAGGTCAGTCAGAAGAAACGAAAGAGCGCTTTTTCAATTTAGCTTCTTTCTTCTTTGAGTATAGCGACTTATTTGGCCACTGTACATTCCATGCAGAAAAAAATAAAAAAGACAATGTTACATGAATATTCTATTCATTAAATCTGAATGACAATCCTGCTCATCGAGTTTCAAACAGTCGAAACCATTAAATCTCAGTCCAAATATAGCTCCACTATTCTAAATCCCTGAAAGATGAGGACAAACTTTGACGTTGATTGTGATCAATAAAAATTTTAAAGGCATGTGATTGAAACATTTTGTTCCTTTACATGCCTATTTCTTTTTATTTTATGGTGGTCACAATTATATTGACAATGATTATCATTCTTGTTTAATATAGAGTTAGATAATGATAATCATTATCAACAAAGTGATTGGAGGAATTTAAAATGGCTAGAATTATCATGATTTATGCAAGTATGACAGGCAATACAGAAATGATGGCCAATGCAGTAGCTGAAGGAGTAAGAGAGGCGGGCGAAGATATAGATGTGGTCGATATTATGGAAGGGCCTGATGCCCATGATTTGGAAAGTTACGAAGGAATTTTGTTAGGTGCATATACATGGGGAGACGGCGATCTGCCTGATGATTTTCTAGATTTTTATGATGAAATGTCAAACATCCAATTAATAGAGAAAAAAGCGGCAGTGTTCGGTTCTTGTGATTCAGCATATCCGAATTTCGGAGCAGCTGTAGATATTTTAATGGAAAAGTTAAGTGAACAAGGCGCTCAAGTATATCCGGAAGGATTAAAAATCGAATTAACACCGGGAGATGATGAATTAGAAACTTGCCGTTCTTTCGGAAAGAAATTCGTTGATTTTTTAAGAACATAAAACGGTGAAAGGAGCGAAAGACAACTGGATGGAAAATTATTTAAAGGTTATTACTACTGACTATATTGAATCGCTTATTCGTTGTCCACATAAATTTTTTCATCAACATCATTTGTCTTTTGATACAAAACAAGAAAAAAGAAGAAAAATCGTTCAACAAGTCATTAATCAAGTTATAAAAGAATATTATTTACTTTTACCAGAAATGAAAAACAAATTCAACTTTCTTAAATTGATCGATAAATATTGGAAAAATATTCACCCAAATATTTTTGAATCAAGAGCTGATTATTATATTCATTTAGCTAAAATCACGGATCACCTCCTTCAATTTCTAACGGTGGATCGTCAAAAGAGGCCACCGCTATTTTTGTATCAAACATTCAATGCCTATATCGAAGACCTAGGAACCGAGCTATCACTAACGTTTGAAGTAGGGGAATGGACGAAAGATTCTTTTATTGTAAAGAAATTTTTAGTAGAAGCTGATGAATATTTAATGAACCTATACCATAATTTGATTGTAGTATTTTCACATGAAGCTTTTGGAAAACTTCCCGAGAAAATTGAAATGATCACGCTTTTAGAAGGAAAGAAACATACGCTACCAGTGACGAGTGAACAAGTTACCCGTGGAAAACAATATTTAAGTTTACTAAAAAATTTTCTAAAGCAGCCTAATAAATTTAAAATTGAAATCCATTAAAAAATAATATTGATAATCATTTTCATGAATGGTATATTTTTTTTATGAGTTGTAATGATAATCAGTTTCAAGGAGTGGTTTTTTTGTTTAAGAAAGGTATGATGGCCGTACTTTTAGCTTCATCAGTTTTTTCACTTGCTGCCTGCAACAGCCAAGAAGCAGCTAATCAAACAAAAGAGGAGCAAAAAGTTGAAGAGACGGCAGAACAAACAAGCAATGAATCTGTTAATATCGAACAAAATATCCAAAAAGCAAAAGAATGGACATTGGCGCGTGTGGATGGAATCATTTCTAATGCTGAAAAGCTAGAGGAAGCCATAAATGCAGGTGATTTTGAAAAAGCGAAAGAACAATGGCTGCCGACACAATTAGAATACGAAAAAGGTGAAGCATTATTTGCAACATTATCCCCTGAATTAGATGAAACAATGGACGTTAGCACTGAAACAGGTTTCCATGGCCTTGAACAAATTTTATGGGGGAAAGAAGATCCTGCTATACATAAAGAAAAGTTGCTTGAATTGACAGCTTTATTAAAAGAAGATGCTGCTAAATTGAAAGAAGTTGTTGAGCAAGCGGAGTTAAATGAACAATTATTATTCGAAGCAATGACAGGAATTTTGCCAGAGTTATCTGGATTTGTTGAAGCTGTTTATACAGGTGAAAGCATCTCAGGTACAAGAATTGAAGATGCTCGAAATGTTTTTGAAGGAGTTCAACTATTTTATGATGCAATTTCCCCTAAAATTGTAGCAGCTTCCCCAGAAATCGATGAGAAGGTACGAGCACAAATTGATAAAGTGCTAGATGTAATGGGTGAAGAAAAGCCGGACGTCCAAACGGTTGATGAAGAATTTGGCGCATTATTCAATGCAATGGTTGAAGCAGCGACAACAATTGGAGTTGAACTTTAAAAAGCCCATTTAAAGGAATGGGCTTTTTTTCCTTGGAGGTTGAGAAACCGTGATTAAAAAAATAAAAATTGCTTTAGTTTGTTTAATTGCAACTTTTAGCATTTTTCAGCTATTACCATTTACTGGTTTAAGTGCCTCTGATTCATTTGGATCGATATTCCGCGAAATTAAACAACAGCTGCGGCAATATTCAAATAATGGTGATTTACAAGCATTGGAAGAAGCAAGAAAGCTTTTTGACTCAATGGTCGAACAATCAGCGGTTGAAGATGAAGCACTAAAAAATGCAATTTACGAGTCTTTTGAACAAAAACAAGTTGATATCATCCCTTTTCAAATATTGCAACTTGGTTATGAAACTACAAAAAAAGCACTGAATGTAGGGGATGTAAAGGAAGCCGGACAATGGTTCGAAGTTCGTGAAAGCAAATTGAAGTTTGAAAAAAAAGCAACACCTGCGATGAAAGCGATCGTAGAGTTAAAGAAAAATCCAAGCAATGTTGAAAATTTAAAAGATATTATTATTGATGATTTAAAAGAAACCTACCTATTTAAAGTGAAGGAATCTTTAAACGAAAAAGATGGTGCAGCTTATTATTATTTTGCAATTATTAAATCTGATCTTGAAAAAGAAATATCAAAAGAAGATTTTCAGACACTTACAGCTCTTTTTGAAAATGGAAAATCGTTTCACTCTAATGAAGAAGCTGTTCAAAAAATATTAAATATCTTACATACATACGAATCAAAAAAAATCTCCGAAACAGATGTAAAATCTGAAGCAGAAAAAATAGGGAAGTTAATCCAATATATCCATGACAATTGGAGTGTTGCCATTAAAGACGGGGAAATCTTCAATGGTGTGGAATTTGCTGAATTAAAAAGCTTTCTTGCAGAAGCTAAGCAAAGGTTTTTGCAAATAAAGCCTGCATTTGGTGAAGAAAGCAGCTTCATTGATGAGAAACTAAATGAGCTAGAAATATTATTACTAAATAAAGAATCTCAAGAAGCGGGACAAAAGATTGCACAAGAAATTGTAGATGTTATTATTAAACGAACAAACGTTCAGATTACATTAACTAATAACGGTGAGCTAAACATTCAAGAAATTGAAAAGCAATTGGCAGTGATGTTTGACGAAGCTGTTCAACAATATAAAGCAGGAAAGCAAAAGGAAGCTTATGATATTATCTTTGATTCCTATTTCATCTTTGAACCATTGGAGAAAAAAATATCTGCAAGGGATCAATCAGCTGTACAAGAAATTGAAAGTGCATTTGCGTTAGTTAAAGGAAATATCCAAAATGGTCTACCGATTGATAACGAGATTCAAAGATTAAAAGATTTAATTTCTCAATCTTTAATCAAAGCGGAAGCGGCTCCTTCCAATTGGGAGCTGTTTATTCAATCATTAATTATTATTATTCGTGAAGGATTTGAAGCGATCTTAATCATTGGTGCATTAGTAGCTTACATGCTTAAAACGAATCAAAAAGAGCAGGTCAAATACATTTATATCGGATCAATTGGAGCTGTTATTGTAAGCTTTATTGCCGCCTACTTGATTCGTAATATTTTTAAATTAAGCGGTGCGGACCAAGAAGCTTTAGAAGGAGTTACAATGCTCATTGCTGTTTTCTTCCTTTTCTACGTTAGCTATTGGTTAATCAGCAAAGTCCAAGGGCAAAAATGGCAGGAATATATAAAAGGAAAACTTGCGCATTCCGTTTCAAAAGGGAATCTTTATACAATGAGCTTTGTTGCTTTTTTAGCTGTTTTCCGTGAAGGTTTTGAAACAATTTTATTTTATGAAGCATTACTTGCCATTGGCGATGACAACTCATATATTTTGTACGGATTTTTGCTTGGCTGTATCGCGTTAACGATTCTTTATTTATTAATTTCAAAATATAGCATCCGCATTCCAATAAAGCCATTTTTCACATGTACAAGCACGCTTCTTTATTTAATGGCTTTTAGCTTTGCAGGTCATGGAATATTTGAACTGCAAGAAGGTGGATATATACCGGCAACATTCTTGAGCGGTTGGCCGACGATTAGTTTGCTTGGCATATATCCGACTGTAGAAACATTGAGTGCACAGGCAGTACTTCTTTTAGCTTTAATCATTGCAATCGGTTATTTCATATATTCAAGTTCAAAGCATTCCAAAGAGAAAGGTGTGCTTGGGCAATGAAAAAGAAAGTAATCGCAAGTTTACTTTTTAGTTTGACGATTTGTGTAATCGTTGCTGTTATGTATAAGGAAGCGCGCATGAATATTGATGATGAGCCTAAATTTTCCCTCGCTGAAGAACAATCGAAAGATTTTGGATTGTCCAATGTAAAAACTATTTCTGGAAATCCTGTTGATCCTCATTTATTGACGGAATCAGAAGATTGTGCTAAGTGCCATCAAAATAGTTTTGATGAATGGAAAGTTTCGGCTCATGCCCGATCCGCAGCCAATGACCCTATTTACGAAAGCCACGAAGAGACATTTGCTGTTAAAGAAATAGGGCAAGATGGCATTACTTTTTGTGCAGGCTGTCATACACCTGAAGCTTTAGTAACAGGTTCTGTCGGAAAAACGAAGTGGACCAGCAGTAAATATGAACAAGCGGGTACGTCCTGTATTATGTGCCATGCCATTAGCGATGTATTTCCTGATGAAAGACAAGGAATTCCAGCAGATGCATCTTATGTATTCAGCCCTGAGCTTGTTCATGAATATCCGTTTGCAAATACGAATGAAGCGATTGAAAGTTTTCTCATACGTTCGGCGCCTAAAAGGCATGCTTCTGATTTTTCGAGCAAGCTTTACAAAGAAGCTGAATATTGTTCCAGCTGTCATACACAAGCTGCTCCAAATGGAAAAATTGAACAAGATACGTATCGGGAATGGTTGAACAGCTCATACGCTGACCCAAATTCTAGTGAATTTTCTACCTGTATAGACTGCCATATGGCACCTGTTCCTGGTGAACGTGATAAAGAAGTGGCTGGAAGAACGACCGATGGTGGTAAATATAAGAAAAAAGTATTAGATCATAGATTTGTTGGCGGAAATCAAGCACTTCCATATCTTTATGGAGATCAAGAAATGTTTAAGTTAACAGAAAAAATGTTAAAGTCCGCAGCAGAAATTGAAATTGTTGACGCAAAACAAGAAAATGGAAAGTTTGATTTTAAAGTGAAAGTAACGAATAAAGGAGCCGGTCATAATTTGCCAACCGGGGCTACTGATTTACGTCAGCTTTGGATTGATGTTGAAGCGGTTGATGAAAATGGAAAGATCTTGTTTGCTTCTGGTAAGTTGGATGAAAAAATGGAAGTGGACCCGAATGCCGTTATGTTTCACTCTAAATTTTATGATGAAAAAGGAAATTTAATAGACCATCATCAAGTTTGGCGGATTGCGAGAAGAGAGGACCATTTAATTCCTCCGAAACAATCAAAATACGGAGAATATTCATTTACATTACCAAAAAATGTGAAAAAGATCACGATTAATGCAAAACTGCGTTATCGGGTGTCACCGCAATATTTTGCCAATGTTACGTTAAGGGAGTTTGGGGATCCTGGAACAGACAGAACACTACCGATTACCGATATGGCTGTAACGAAGAAGGTGATTCAACTTGACTAAGCTGGCCTTTTATTTCACTTTGATTTGCAGTTTGACTGGTATGATGCTCTTCATGCCAGCCAATCCTCAATTTTGGGGGTTTTATTCATTTGCCTTAGTTGTCCATGTTCTTTTTGGCTTCGGGCTTTTATTATTCATTGGCATTGTTACATTTACACATGTGAAAAAAGGTTTTAAGCAGATGTCAAAAGGCCATAAGAGTGAAAAAAGCTTTACAGGACTTTGGTACTTTGTAACGATTCTAATTGCTTTAGGGACGGGAATATTTATCGGTATTCGGAGCGGTTACGCCCTCGATTGGGTTGTCCCCGTCCATTTAGTTGCTGGATTTTGGTGTTTTCTTTTATCTTGTAAACATTCTTTGAAAAAAGGTAGAAAAAATATATTGAGCCAAAAAAGTTTAGAAAATGTAAGCTAAATCATTATAAACCCAGTGTCAATCGTATCGATGGTACTGGGTTTTCTCAAAATTTTTTGAAGGGAGTGGGAGGAATGAAGAAAAATACGAAAATATTATTAGGGTTTAGTGCGATTTTCATAGCAATTATGATTCTATTGTTAACTGCAACCCCTGGTGCAAGCAGCATCGAATTAACACTTGATCAATTAAAACAAAACCCTTTGAAATATAAAGATCAATATGTGATGATTCAAGGTGATTTAATAGAAGATTCAATTCATTGGAAACCAGACAATATTGAATTGCAATTCAACATTTCAGATAGCAATGGAAATGAGCTTCATGTTATTCATAACGGTGTAAAACCAGATAATTTCAGTGAAGGCGTCATCGTCATAGTTGAAGGCTTTGTAAATGAAGATGGTTCTTTTCTTGCCGAAAAAGTGCAAACAAAATGTCCTTCCAAATATGAAAGTGAAAATACTAATCATTATGACATCGAAAAGCATGATGTCATAGATCAATAATAAAATCTTCTGTTTATTTATAAAAGGGGCATTCCTATTATGTATGTGATCGGAAATGTAACGTTATATCTCGGCTTAATTCTATCAGTCTATGCATTGTTTGCATTTTTGTTTGGCGCCTTTAAGAAAAACGAAAAATGGATCAATAGCGGAAAGAATGGTGTTCTTGCAATATTTTTATTAACAACGATTGCGATGGCCATTTTATTAGTGGCTTTGGCGACTAGCCAATTTAAGTTTAAATACGTGTCGAATTACACGAATTTGCATTTGCCGCTCATTTATAAACTTTGTGCGTTATGGGCAGGAAATGCAGGGTCGCTTTTATTGTGGACATTCTTTCTAACACTTTATACAGCATTGATAACATTTTCGCGGAAAATGAAAGGGAATAAGCTTATGCCGTATATTGCTTCCATTTTGTTGGGGAATACGTTGTTTTTTTATTTCGTAATGGCAGGTGTAGCAAATCCATTTGAGTTAAATGAGGTAAGTCCAATAGATGGAAATGGGTTAAATCCTATGCTTCAACATCCTGGTATGATTCTTCATCCACTCACTTTATACCTTGGCTATGTTGGACTGGCCGTCCCATTTGCTTTTGCGATTAGTGCGCTCATTTTAAAAACAGTTGATTCATCTTGGATTAGGATGACTAGACGTTGGACATTAATAGCTTGGCTTTTTTTAACGCTTGGCAACGTGATTGGTGGCCGTTGGGCATATATGGAATTAGGCTGGGGAGGATATTGGGCATGGGATCCAGTTGAAAACGCGTCTTTCATGCCTTGGCTAACGACAACTGCTTTTCTTCATTCGGTGATGATTCAAGAACGCAAGCAAATGTTAAAAGTGTGGAATGTAAGCTTAATTATCATTTCCTATGCATTAACATTATTTGGTACTTTTCTTGTCAGAAGCGGTATATTAACATCTGTTCATTCTTTTACCAACTCAAACTTAGGGTTGTACTTTTTAATTTTTATGGCGATTGCCATTCTTTTCGCGCTTTATATGCTGATGAGCCGCTTTCATTTATTAAAAAGAGACAGCGGGCAATTTGAATCGTTTTTGTCAAAGGAAAGCAGCTTTTTAGTGAATAATCTCATCCTCGTTGGTGCTGCTTTTGCTGTGTTTTGGGGAACGATTTTTCCTCTCGTTTCTGAAGCGGTGAATGGAGTTAAAGTCAAAGTAGGAATTCCTTATTTTAATTCGGTCATGTCGCCGCTATTACTCGCATTGTTGTTCATTATGGCTATTTGCCCGTTAATTGCTTGGCAAAAATCATCTAAGAAAAATTTACAAAGAAATTTTTTACTTCCTTCTGCACTTAGTACGACCGTTGCTTTTCTTTTGTTAGCATTGGGGATAAGGCAAGCCTATCCGGTTATTGCTTTTGCAATAATTTCATTTATGATTCTAACTCATTTGCTTGAAATTTATCGAGGTGTAAAAGCAAGGCATTCCGTTACCAATGAAACATATCCGCTTGCTTTTATCAAATTGTTGACGAAAAACCGTAGACGTTATGGTGGTTATATTGTCCATATCGGGATTGCTTTCATAGCCATTGGTATTGTTGGGTCGCAAAATTTTCAAGTTGAAACAATGAAAACGATGGCAATTGGTGAGAGTATTGAAATTGAAGATTATAAAATCACATACGATGATCTTGGATTAAAACAGGAAGGAATGAATGACGTTATTTTTGCCGTCTTGACTATTAAAAAAGATGGTAAAAATCTTGGGAAAGTTATGCCGGAAAAAATATTTTATTCAAACTGGGAAGAGCCTTCTACCGAAGTTGGGCTTTTGTCACGTTGGGATGAGGATTTGTACACTGTGATCAGTTCGTGGGAACAAGATCGACGTGCGACTTTCGTTTTTCGTATTAATCCATTAGTTAAATGGATTTGGTTTGGAAGCTTTATCGTTGTTATTGGAACAATTTTTGCTCTTTTTGGAAGATCATCTAAAGAAATTGTTCCAAAATATTTTAATTCTAGACAGGTTGTTTAAGTTTTAAGAAAGGGGCTGCTATACTTGTTTAAACGCGTGTTCATCTGTTTCATACCATTATTGTTTATAACAAACATTGCCTTTGCTAATGAATTTGATTATAGCCGCAAAGACTTTCAAGAAATTATCAATATGCTCGATATGGAAGGGCATGGAAATGATGATGTAGCAACATGTCCGGTTAAGCAGCTTTATTATAAAGAAGTTGCAGACATGTTGGAAAAAGGGATGAATAAAGAGGAAATATTAGCTTATTATGTAGATCAAATGGGTGAACAAGCGTTAAAGGCACCGTCAAAGAAGGGATTTAGTCTATTTGCTTGGACGATTCCTTATGTAGTTTTGTTTATAGCTGCTCTTTTTGTTTATTATGTGATTCGAAAATGGAAGATAAAAAATAAAGAACAACAAAACCAACATGTTAAAACTAAAATACCGAATGAGACTGAAAGGAATTCTTTAATAGACTTTATCGAAAGAGAACGAAAAAAGTATTTTTAGGAAGTGAAAATGGTGGATATTCCGGCAATCATAGCAAGCTTTTTGCTTTTTATCTTCTGTTTATATTTAGTTTTGTCCCCTTTCATGGAAAAATCAGAAATGACTTCACTTGAAAACAGTAAAGCAAATGATTTGGATGAAATTAGTCAAGAAGAGCTTTATGCAGTGCTGAACGAGCTTGAAATGGACTATAAAATGAATAAATTGTCTGAGGATGATTACAAAGGAATGAAAAGATTGTATGAGGAGAAGATTGTTGAACTATTGGACAAAGAAAAATACATAGATAAAGCTTAAATAAAAGGGGAGAATTAAAAGATTCGCAGCTTTGTAAATGTGTACTAATTTAAAATGGATGGAGATGTAGGAAATGGGCTCCGATGAAGTAAAAATTGTATTACCGAAACAATCCAAATTTCACCAATTTCTTGTTATTGCACTATTTCCGTTGATGGGTATCGCTTTATATTTAATCTTTGTTTGGTCCCCGGTTGAAAGAATGATGGGCATCGTACAAAAAATTTTTTATTTTCATGTTGCATCAGCATGGAATGCTTTTTTAGCCTTTGCAGTCGTTTTTGTATGCAGCCTTTTATTTTTAATAAAACGAAAAAGAATTTATGATATTGTTGCCGGCATCTCTGCAGAAATTGGAGTTGTTTTCACATTAATTGTGTTAACAACCGGACCTATTTGGGGACGAAGTGCATGGAATACATGGTGGACGTGGGAACCCCGCTTAACAACAACGCTTATTTTATTTTTTATCTATTTAGCTTATATTTTAATACGACACATGGATGGAGCTTGGGATAAAAAAGCTAGACTTGCAGCAGTATTTGGAATTATTGGTTTTATCGATGTTCCAATTGTATTTATGGCCATCCGTTGGTGGAACTCGAAACTTCATCCGATCGTTTTTGGCAGTGGACCAAGTGGACAAGGAGGGGGTATAGAGGCTCCAATGTTATTTACATTATTATTCACCGTAGGTGTTTTAACATTATTGTATATTGTACTCCTTCAAAAAGGTGTGTATATCGAACGAACGAGGCTTGTCGTTGAGAAATATAAAATTGATGTAATAGAAAAGTTAATGAATAAAGGAACGTAAAGTAAGTAGGTGAATTTTTAAGATGATCTATTTATTCATGGCATATACCGCCATATGGGTATTAATTTCTGTTTATTTAATAATTTTAGGTAAGCGGCAAGAAAGAATTGTCAAACAGATCGAATATATTAAAGAACTTCAAGGAAAGCAAATGACCGATTTTAATAGAGAATAAGTTGGAATGCACGACGGTAGTTAGGTGAGTAGTTAGTTGGAAGAGTAGGTGTGAAATGTTTCTGGCGATTGATTTCCACCGTATATTTTAAATATAAAAAAATGGATAACTTTACATTGACTTTTGTAAAGTATCCATTTTTAATGTTTTAGGAGGAGTATCATTTATTTTCTGTCAAAAATGGTCATAAACAAAGTCACTTGATAAAATTATATATTAGGAACAGTATTATTATTCCTATTACTATGACTCCTCCGATTGTAGGACTTCCGTAAAAAGCCCGATTGAAACTATCATTCGTTTCGATTTTACTTTTCTCTTTGTTTTCATTCCTCTCCTTTTTCATTCCTCTCCTTTTTCATTTTATTTCACCTCTTAATCTAAATATAGAATCCTCAGGTGAACTGGCTTTTCTGAGGAAAAGAAAAAGGTTATAAGATTAATTTTTCTTTGAAATGGTTTTTAACGCATGTTTTTAGGTGGTCGAAATCCAGCAGCTTTTGCTTCTTCTTCTGTGCAAAACCACCGTTCAGCTTTTGTTTGCTCGTAGGATGGAGAATCAATGGTATGATAAATTTTTTCTCCTTTTGAGTTGATATTGCCCTTAATTAAACAATCCCCATTATTTTCATCTTTTGTATTAACTGAATTTTCATTGATCGATTGAAAACCGTCTTCTTGCACATAGTTTTCAATACTCCATATGCCGACTCCTTCTTTTTGTGCTTTCTTTTGTATTTCGTAAAAGCGATCAACATATTTCGTATTTGGCGCAAATACATAAGCGACTCGGGCCAACCCCTTTTCTAACAGCATCTCATTGAACATTTTGTCATCGATCCAAACATATGCTAATAATCTACCGTATTTGTCTCGCTCAGAAACATCTAGTTCTAGTCTCACTTTTTTCCCTTCTAATGTTTGTTTCGTAAACTGATATGCTTCCGGACCAAAAGGCTGCACTGGTTTAGTAGGGTGTTTTGTCTCAGGTGTGTCCACTAATAGAAGACGTACACGTTCTTCTTTATTATCGAATGTAACGTCAATCGTATCCCCATCTACGACTTTCGTGACAACTGCCAAATTTCCATCATTGCTGGTGGAACAGCTTGCTAAAATATTTAAAACTAATAGAAACGTACAAAATAATATTATCTTTTGCTTCAAATCAGTCACATCCTTAAATTTGCAACAATTTTATTGCCTAGTTTTAAACTTAGTTTCCATTTTATAAAGAAATCATTCTTAATTTCAACAGATAAGCTTAGTAATATAATAAAGAAGATTTTTATTTATTTTTTTGTAAAGTTTGCCAAATACGTCATACTTTGCAATAAAATTTTATGATAATGTATTAGTAGAGCCCAATATGGGAAAATATTGTAAGTGATAATTATAAAGGAGATGGTTCGATTGGCACAACTTACTGATGTATTAAACAAACAAATCGCAAACTGGACTGTTCTATATGTAAAGCTTCATAATTATCATTGGTATGTAAAGGGAGGCCACTTCTTTACTTTACATACAAAATTTGAAGAATTTTATAATGAAGCAAGCCTTCATATTGATGAGTTGGCAGAGCGCTTATTGACAATCGGCGGTCAACCAGTGGCAACAATGAAAGAGTGCTTGGAAATGTCTTCAATTCAAGAAGCGGCAGGAAACGAAACAGCAGAACAAATGGTTCAAGTATTAGTGGATGACTTTTCAAAAATGGTTGCAGAATTAAAAGAAGGTATGGACTTAGCAGATGAATTAAATGATGAGATTACCGGTGATATGCTTCTAGCAATCCATGGCAGCCTTGAAAAACATGTATGGATGCTAAAAGCATTCTTAGGAAAAGCAGTTTAATTATTTATAAGAAGAGTTAAGCTGGTCCATAATAAAAAAAGGCAAGTGGGGATCGTATTTACTCATCTCACTTGCCTTTTGAATGTTTCATTATTGTAAGAAATATTTTTCCAAATCGTCAATCATTAAGTTAGCAGCAATAACGCCACCTGCGGTATTCCAAATGGCATCATCAACTTTATAGACTTTCCCTTTTTGTACAACATCAAGCTTTTGGAATAATGGGTCGTTAATCCATTCTTGTTCGATTTTGCTTGCTTCACCGTCGCCAGTTTCATAAGTGAAGTAGAAAAGAATGTCTCCATCCATTTGTGGAATCATTTCTTTTGTAACGCCTCTAATTGCAAAATCATTCACATCTTGAGATTCAGGACGTGCAAACCCAATCTCTTCTAAAATTACACCGGAAAATGAATCTTTTTGATAAATTCGTACTTCTCCTCCAGTAAAGCGAACGATTGAAACTTTTTGATTTAATTTATCGCCAGCTTTTTCCTTGAATTCATTGATCCGATTTTCGTAAGCTTCAAGAACTTCTTTTCCCTTTTCTTCTTTATTAATAGCTTTCGCATAAAGTTGGAAATTTTCTTTCCAGTCACCGCGCAACGTTTCAGCAAATACTGTTGGTGCAATTGCACTTAATTGTTCATAAACTGCTTCTTGGCGCATTTTATTTCCAATAATTAAATCAGGTTGGAGGGCAGCAATGGCTTCGAGATTTGGTTCACTTTCTGTACCAACTTCTGTAACACCTTCCATTTGGTCTGCAATATGTGGATACCATGGGTCACCTAGCCATGATTTTACAGCACCAACTGGAGTTACTCCCATTGCGAGCAATGCTTCTGTTCCTTCATTTGTTAAAATAACAATTTTTTCAGGAGTACCTTCAATTGTTGTTTCACCCATTGCATGTTTAACAGTGTAGGTTGTTTTTTCTGTTTGTGGAGCCTCATTTTTTTGTTTATTTTCTTTGGAGCTCGTTTTTCCATCTTTCGCACCACAACCCGCTAAAATGAGTGAAAGGGAACATAGAAGGGCCATGATCCAAAAGGTAACTTTTTTATTTAACATGTTGAATAAATCTCCTTTCAAAATCTATGTAATCAATAATGATTTTCATTATTAAATCATAATTTCTTGAAAAAATATTGTCAATACCTAAATGAAAATGATATTCAAATTCATTGACAGTAGATATTTCTTTCAATAGACTAAAAGAAGAAAAATCGAGCTTAGTTTGTTGAGGGGAAAATATGGTACTGAAAACGACATCATCGAAAATAATAGGACTTATCCTTGGATTTATTTTATTTTTATTATTCATTTGCTTCAGTATTGTTTATGGCTATACAGATACAACTTGGAAAATGGCTTATCAATCTTTTACTTCCTTTGATGGTTCTAATGAACATATCATCATTCAAACTGTACGATTGCCAAGGGCATTAATAGGAGCAGCTATTGGTGCAAGTCTTGGAGTATCTGGTGCTTTAATTCAAGCGTTGACGAAAAATCCATTAGCAGATCCAAAAATATTAGGGATTAATGCGGGAGCAAGTTTTGCTATTGTTGCCGCTGTGACTTTTCTTTCGATCAGCTCTTTAGATGCTTTTGTTTGGATAGCATTTTTAGGAGCAGCTGTTAGTGGTATAATTGTTTTTTTTCTTGGAACTATTGGAAAAGAAGGGTTAACACCATTGAAATTTACGCTGGCAGGAGCTGCGGTTTGGGCATTGTTTTCTTCATTTACACAAGGATTGCTAGTATTAAATGAAAAAGCATTAGAAGAAGTTATATTTTGGTTAGCAGGATCCATTTCAGGTAGGAAAATGGAATATTTATATCGTGTGATGCCTTATTTAACAGCTGCTTGGTGCGCTTCTTTTGTCATAGCCCGTCATATTAACTTGTTAACGATGGGGGAGGATGTAGCGAAAGGCCTTGGACAGAGAACTGGGGTCATAAAATTCATTACTGGTTTATTAATTATTTTGTTGGCCGGATCTAGTGTTGCCGTTGCAGGTCCGATAGGATTTATTGGCATTATTGTCCCTCATATCGCTCGTTACATCGTAGGAATAGATCACCGTTGGCTCATTCCATACTGTGCTTTGATTGGCGGCATGCTCCTTAATCTTGCAGACATTAGCGCGCGGTATGTGATCATGCCGCAGGAGGTTCCTGTTGGTGTCATGACAGCGATCATTGGTGCGCCTTTCTTTATTTACATAGCCCGTAAAGGGGTGTTCAAGAAATGAGAAAATATATATCGCTTCGAGTTGGAAAAGGGATGATTTCCTTTTTAGTGGATAAAAAAGCACTCTTGATAACAGTTTTATTGACTGTATTGACGATTTTCCTATTTTTGTTTAGTACCGGCATGGGGACGATGAAAATTAGCATTGGTGATGTGATCGATGTGATTCTCGGTAAAGGAGAAGCGATGCATGCCCTTGTCATTCAATCTTTCCGACTGCCTCGAATATTAGCAGCCATTTTAGTCGGCATGGCTCTTGCAGTAGCTGGAGCTATTTTGCAGGGTATCGTAAGAAATCCACTTGCCTCGCCGGATATTTTAGGAATTACTGGTGGCGCTGCGGTAGCTGTTGTGTTATTTTTAACGTTATTTAGCGATGAGAATAATGCTTTAACCGTCAGTATTAAATGGATGCCTCTTGCCGCTTTCCTAGGTGCTACGATCATTGCATTATTCATCTATATATTAGCTTGGGACAACGGTGGGGTGTCACCGCTTAAGCTTGTGTTGGTGGGGATTGGCTTATATGCCCTCACGCAAGCTATAACAACATTGTTAATGATTTTAGGTCCTATTTATCGCGCTAGCCAAGCGAATATTTGGCTAACAGGAACGGTATATGGTACAAATTGGGAAAATGTAAAAATCCTTGCACCATGGACGATCATCTTACTAGTCATTACTTTCGTTTCAACAAGGCACTTAAATATTCAAGAATTGGGGGATGATGTTGCGACAGGTGTAGGCAGCCGTGTAGCGAGACAACGTTTAAAGTTGCTTCTTCTCAGTACTGGATTAACAGGAGGCGCTGTTGCTTTTGCTGGAGGAATCGGTTTTGTAGGTTTGCTTGCACCACATATTGCAAGACGAATTGTTGGATCAGCATTTGGTGCGTTATTGCCTGTTAGCGCACTAATTGGTGCAATTCTTGTAATGGTCAGCGATTTGATTGGTAGAACGATGTTTGGTGCTGCAGAAATTCCGGCAGGTGTTTTTACAGCAGCGATTGGTGCGCCTTATTTTATTTACTTGCTCTTTAAAAAATAGGTTAAGCGAGCCTGAAATTATTGAACGCAGAGGAGATTTTGAAAATGAAAAATAATGCGCTAGAAACGAAATCATTGACTATTCGTTATGGTGAAACTACGGTTATAGATGAATTAGATATGACCATTCCAAAAGGAAAAATAACCGTATTTATTGGCAGCAATGGCTGTGGGAAATCAACGCTCTTGCGCTCAATGGCCCGGTTGTTAAAACCGAATAGCGGATCAGTCCTACTTGATGGTGCAATGATCCATAAAATGTCAACAAAAGAAGTTGCCAAAAAGCTTGCCATTTTGCCGCAAGGACCTGAAGCACCAGAAGGGCTAACGGTATTGCAATTAGTCAAACAAGGAAGATATCCATATCAAAATTGGCTGAAGCAATGGTCTGATGAGGATGAACAAAAAGTAAAGGCTGCTCTAAAAGCAACCAATATGATGGAATTTGCAGAAAGAAATGTTGACTCGCTTTCGGGCGGGCAGAGGCAGCGGGCATGGATTGCGATGACTCTTGCCCAAGATACCGATACGATTCTATTAGATGAGCCTACAACCTATCTTGATATGACTCATCAAATTGAAATTCTTGACTTATTGTATGAATTAAATGAAAAAGAAAAAAGAACAATTATTATGGTATTGCATGATTTAAATTTAGCTTGCCGTTATGCTCATCATATTGTTGCCGTTTCAAATAAAAAAATTTATGCACAAGGGAAGCCTGAAGAAATCATTAACACTAAGCTTGTATATGAAGTTTTTCAAATGGAATGTCAAATTATGATTGATCCGATTTTTGGAACTCCTTTATGTATTCCTTATGGAAAGGGGCGTCGATTACAAAATGCCGAAAGTGATTACTTTGAAAAAAGCCAGTCTTCTTCAAGAAGAAATCGAGCAGCTTCAACAGTATAGATTTTATACTCGACATGAGATAGATGATAAAGAAGCCATTCGTATGATTGATCTTATCGATGAAAAAAATTTGAAGCCATTCATGGAGTCTGTAAAAGATAAGCTTCATGCCCCTAGTGTAACGGTTGCTGCTTCTCTTTTTTCAAAACGATATAGCTATCTTTTATTAGTGCCAGCGCTATATGCATTTTCTAGATACAATAAGTTTTTAAATGTTTCCATTGAAAACGTAGAAATCATGGACTGCTATGAAAACGGGATATGGCTTCCAAAACTTATTTTAAGGGATGATGCAGTTCAAGTGGCTAGTTCAGAGGAAGAGCGTACGAAAGCAAGAAGCATTTTTTTTAAACAGCTTTTTTCTGAACATCTCAATGTCATGTTAAATGCTCTCGCTTCGGTCGGAAACTTATCGAAACAAACGCTCTGGGAAAATGCTGCCGTTTATATATTTTGGCTGTATGAAAAAGCCTTGTATGACCTCGATTGCGATCATGCCAATGAAGATTATTGCTTTTTATTATCTGAAGAAGATGGTTCTATTTTTGGTACTGGACAAAAAAACCCTTTATCCCGGTTTAACAATGAAAAAACATTAGTAGAGTCGGAAGCTATTCGAGTAAGAACAACATGCTGCTTGTCTTATCTAGTATCTGAAAAACAGATGTGCAAAATATGTCCTAAAAGATCGTAAGCCCGGGTGCTATGGACCCGGGTTTTTTAAATTTTTGGCTCGAAAGTTTTGCAGTCTGTTTCTTCTTGTGAAGAAGCTTGCTTTCCATGATGGCTTACTACATAAATGGAATCTGCAGCACATTTGTTTCCAGCTGCCCAGTATTTACAGTTGCTTACTTCACATAAAACATCTTTAGCCATTACATTCAACTCCTTTTATTTTATTTGTAATACGATTTATATCATAACCAGCATTAGCTCCGTTTATACAAAGGCATGAGTGTCAATATTATTTATTATGAATGATTTTCATTATCAATATACATAATTTAGTACAAAAAAATACATTGACCTGATAATAATTCTCATATAAAATAAAAATATAGTGAAAATGAGAGTTATTCTCAACAAGGAGGATGCTTCATGACTGGTAAAATTATTGGTTTTACTGATATTCATTCGATTTTGGCAAATGAACGAAAAATTGGCGGTGTAATTGAAGCGAAAAAAATTGTTTTGCGTACTGGAGAAGAATATAATCATCCGGTTATAACGAATATAGACTTTTGTGGAGGAACATTTTATACAATTGGCTTTTTTACGGAAAATGGCGGTCATATGATTGTAAATGTAACGGATATTAGCAAAATTGTTGAACCTGTTCATAAGAGAATATATGAAATGGACAATAAAGCTTATCAAAAGGAAAAATTAAAAGAAAAAAATGTCTATCTAAAAAAACTTTGTGAATTAAACAAAGGCGTTTT
Source organism: Calidifontibacillus erzurumensis (assembly GCF_013303125.1). GTDB lineage: Bacteria > Bacillota > Bacilli > Bacillales > Bacillaceae_J > Calidifontibacillus > Calidifontibacillus erzurumensis. Next base: position 100,028 of record NZ_JABTTE010000001.1, read on the forward strand.
CATTAAAACATTCATAGATGAAGTAAAACTTCTTGTTGATGATATTGGAATGGAAAATATTGAGGAAGATATCGATACGAGCTTTTTGCCGAAAAAGAATAAACTTATTAAAATTGCTTAGATAAAAGGGATGCCTCAAATTGGAAGCGGAAAAAGTGGGTTCCGCTCTAGTTTGAGACATCCCTTGTTTGTTTTATGATGATTTTGGATCTTCAAGCGTACAGATCGCACTTGGTCGTTTAATTCTTGGAACAATTGTTTCATAAATGCGGAAAAGATGGTTCATTTGCTCTTCGTCCATATAAGCTATATCAAAATCTTCTGCAATAGCTAAATCAACATTTTGTCGCCCCGTTGCAATAAGAACGCCTGCATCTCCTTTAATTACAGGTGATTGGTAAACGCCATCTGTTACAAGCTCGCGAATATGTTCAATTTCCAGCACATTTGTACCTTGGTGAACACGATGCATAAGGGCGTACAATTGAGGAGAAACAATTAGCGCATATGGACCGGTATGTCCCATTTGCATTAATTTGTTCCTCGCTTCGACAATATCTTGGAAGGCATGTCCGGTTTTCTTCCAATCGCCACGAATATGTGTAATCCGACCTTTAACATTCATTAGTCCTTTAATATTAAATTGTTCTGAGCCGTTAAAAATTAAGTCGTCTTCTAAAAGTGCAAGCTGTGTTGCTGCATTTGCAGCTGTTGAAAAGTCGATGGGAATATCGAGAGTTCGTGCATGGGCAATATCACGCCAATAAAGCTTAAAATCTTTATAGAGAAGAGGGATTGTTAAATTTTCACGTTTTACTGGATTAGACACTTCTAATGTATCACCATGTAAACTAATTGTGCCTACATCTGATTCTTCATATACGTCGTTCATAATCGCTTGCACTCCACCGCCAAGAGGCCCGTATATGTCTAGAAAACGTCTGCCGATCAGAGTCCGTCTAGCATGGTGGATCACAAGTTCTTGTAAGTCATTCCATTCTTTTTCGGTTAAAGGTGTTCCTGAATAGTGATTTGTCATACTCATTTCAGATTCCCCTTTATAAATTTTTTAAGCTTCCTACAGTAAGTTTTTTAGTAATATGTTTATTTGCAAAAAACTTATGCAGTTTTACATGATCTTCTGCATTTTCTTTTTCATCCGTTGGTGTTGAACCGGCTTTGTTAATTTTGCCATCAAATGTTTCGTTCAAAGCAGATAATAGCTCTTTTATTTTTGAATAATCACTTTCAGCCATTTCAAGCATGTTTTTCAAAAAAGATTCATGTTCACTGTTTTTGGCATCAAATATTGCTAATGTAAGATGCTCTTCAAAATTATGTAGACCAAATTTTTCAAGGCTGACGTCTTGCAATAAATGAATAAAACTTATATTGTCTTGCATAGCATTGTCGCTGCTATTAAGAAAATGACGTACACGAGACAATAAGTCTTTCAGACGGTCCAATCGTTGTTCTTCCTCTTCATAAATATGGTGCCAGTATAAACGTTGGTGTTCATCTTGTGCACTTTCAATTTTCGGCTTTAAAAACTCCATAAATTTTTCAACAGCACTTAAGTTTCGTGAGAATAAATCCTCTAATTCTTTCATTATTTCATCGGTCATCGCTTCAACCCCTAACAAATGAAGTAGTCATTATAAGATTTACAGATCAGCGCTGATTTATACGTACTTACTGGGAAAAATATTGAAAAAAATAGTGATATTTATTCTCAATTATATTGACAAAGAGAATCATTCTCAATTAAAATAAAAATAACAAATCAATCGGGATGGAGGTCATAAAAATGGCTAATTTAATGATTGTAGGTGCAGACCATTTAGGCAATATCTCTGAAAAATTGATGAATTACGGCGTGAAAAATATTTTACATATCGATGGACGGAAAGTTAAAATGATAAAGCAAAATATTCCTGATTATGTTGATGTCGTTTTTGTAATGACAGATTATATTAACCACAATCTTGCTAAAGTCATTAAGCAAAAAGCTAAAAGCCAAGATGTTCCTACATATTTTGTAAAGCGGTCATGGTGTTCCATTTTTCCAGTCCTTGAGAAATGCGATGTTTTAAAAAAGTGTTCAAATGAAAAAAGGATGGTGGCAAAGTAATTTTTGCACCATCCTTTTATTTATTTTAATGCGATTTTTAATGTGTTTAAATTCTCTTCCATCAAACTAAAATAATCTTCATTATTTTTAATATCTTCTTCGCGTAACACGGATAGATTGTGGAGATAAAGAGATTGTGCATTTATTTCATCTTTAATAATTTCAGCAACTTTTGGCGTAATGTTTTGTTCAAAAATAACATATTTTATATCGTTTTCTTTGGCAACATTTATAATTTTTTGCAACTGTTTTTGTGATGGTTCATTTGTCGAAGAAAGACCGGATATTGCTAATTGCTTAATGCCATATCGTTTTTCCCAATACCCATATGCTGCGTGGGATACTACAATTTGTGGTGAAGTTTTATCTTTCACAAGGTCACGGAATTTTGCATCTAATTGTTCGAGCTGCGCTTTTAATTCATTAAATCTTGTTTCAAATTCCGCGCTAGCTTCAGGTTTTAAATCTATTAAACTATTTTTAATATTTTCGGCAATCGTAATCGATAAAATTGGATCAATCCAAACATGTGGATCAACATCACCGTGACTGTGTTCCTCTTCATCATTTTCGTTGTGATTTTCGTCGTCTTCATGTTGAATCATTTCAATGTCTTTAGCCGCTTCTATAATTTTTACGTTTTCCTTATCCAACGCTTCAGCTATTTTATGGGCGTATCGTTCCATTTGTTCACTCGTAAAAATAAATGCATCTCCTTCTGCTATTTCAATCATCGTTTTCGTAGTTGGTTCAAATGTATGCGCATTCGATCCAAGGGGAATAATGCTTTCCACCTCTACATGAGAAGTTCCAATTTTTTTAGTAAAATATTCAATTGGATATAAAGTTGTAAATATTTTAATTTTATCATCGTTATTTGTTTCTTCTTGGATATTTTCAGTATTTTTTTGGCTGCATCCTATTATAAACGTACTAAACAATAAAAATATCAGAATAATTGTTTTCATCGTTCTACTGATCATAATGATCCCCCTGTTATCCTTATGTACTTGTTGCCTTCTTAATTATATCGGAATTATTACGATTTGCAAGTCAGAATCATTACGATTTATGTAACTACATGAACTTCATACTTTCACTAAATGTATTTCATATTTTTCACACATTTGAACATTATAATTAATTTCATGAAAAAACGAACTAAAACGGGAGGAAAAATGAGGAAAATAGCAGCAATTTTAACAGTTATTGCATTGATTAGCGGTTGTTCTACTAATCAAAGCGAAGATGTAAAATCAAAAGAAGCAATTGTCGAACCAGTCCGTGCAGATCTTATTATTCATCCTAGTCCAGTAGAGGTCGAACAAGAAGTCACTATAGAAGCAATTTTGACCCAATTTGATGAAAAAGTGGATGATGCTGATAAAGTTGTATTCGAAATTATGAAAACTGATGAAAATAAATCTTGGGTAAAGGAAGGAAATAACGAAGGGGAAGGTATTTATTCCGCGAAAGAAACATTCAACGAAGCAGGAACATATGTAGTAATAGCTCATGTAACGGCAAGAAATATGCATGTGATGCCTCAAAGGGAATTTGAGGTTGTCGATCTAGAGGCTCAAAAGGAGGAAAAAGCTGAAGAAGGGCATCACCATAGTTCTCATTTATTGATCCATTTTGATGTGGCTGAAGAAGTTCGTGTTAACGAACAAACAGAATTAAAAGCTCATATTTCTTATAAAAATGAAGCGTTGAAAAATGCCCGGGTAAGATTTGAAGTTTGGAAGGAAGGGCAAGAGAAGCATGAATTTATTAATTCAGTTGAAACTGTTAATGGTGAATACACGGCTCAAAAAGCATTTCCTGAAAAAGGGATTTACAATATTAAAATACATGTCAATAATGATGAAGGTCTCCATGAACATCAGGTAGAAATGATCAATGTTCGTTAATTATTGTGCATACTATGCTGGAATTGCCCATTTTATTTTTAATTTGCTGAAGGGACAGACACAATCACACGAATCGAAGCATAGGATTGGTAATAGGCAGTTACCTACTATGCAAATGGGGGTGATGGAGTGTCGTCCATTCTTGCAGCGATGGGTTATCTTTTAAAAGAAATTTTTTTTCTAGTTTCGTATGTAAAAAATAATGCATTTCCTCAGCCTTTATCAGAAACAGAGGAACGGAAATATCTTCTTCTAATGGAACAAGGGGATGAGGAAGCACGGAATCGGCTTATCGAACATAATTTAAGGCTTGTGGCTCATATTGTGAAAAAATTTGAAAACACTGGCGAAGATTCGGAAGACTTAATTTCAATCGGTACGATCGGTCTGATTAAAGCAATTGAAAGCTATTCACACGGGAAGGGGACAAAGCTTGCAACCTATGCGGCCAGATGTATTGAAAATGAAATTCTCATGCATTTACGAGCATTAAAAAAGACAAAAAAAGATGTTTCATTGCATGACCCGATCGGCCAAGATAAAGAAGGAAATGAAATCAGTTTAATTGATATTTTAAAATCAGAAAATGAAGATGTTGTAGACACGATCCAGCTTTTAATGGAACTTGAAAAAATAAATGAATATATTCATATTTTAGATGATCGGGAAAAAGAAGTAATTATAAGCCGCTTTGGATTGAATATGAATAAAGAAAAAACGCAACGGGAAATTGCGAAAGAATTGGGGATTTCACGGAGTTATGTATCGAGAATTGAGAAGAGGGCTTTAATGAAATTGTTTCACGAATTTTACCGAAATGAGCGGAAGAAAAAAGGATAATATATTTATTTCGAAATGAAAAAGTCTGGTTTTCCATCAAGGGTGCCAGACTTTTTTCGTTGGTACGGTTGTTAACAGATCTGATTTTCCGAATATCTTGAGTGATATTAAAACATAAATATTACATTTTCTTTACTCTGAATGGGCCGACCATCAATAATGCCATGCCGATCGTCACGTAAATAAAAACGTGTGTAGGAAAAACGTTTGCACCAAGAGTAAACAGAGTGAGAATGACACCAGCAACAGTAATAGGCAAACCTGTAAAATAACCGTTGTTTTCAGTTATATTAAATTTAGCTAAACGAATGGCTCCGCAAGCGATGTAAATAATGATATAAAATAAGCTAGGTGCGCCTAATTGGTGCAATATGCTTTCATACATTAAAAAAGCAGGTGCCACGCCAAAAGAAATAAGATCGCACAACGAGTCAAGCTGTTTCCCAAATTCGGATTCAATGTTCAGTTTTCTTGCAACTAAACCATCAAAGCGGTCGGTAAAAGCGGCAAGAAATATTAAAAGCAGTCCTAATTGTAATTCCTTTTGTAAAATGGCTGTCAATGATGCAACGCCTAATCCTAAATTTAAAATGGTTAACATGTTCGCCGCTTGAGACTTAATTTTTTTAATCGTATGATCAATATAATGGGATAAAAACATAAAAACAACTCCTTACGTGACGATTTCCATTATAAGTTATATATACGACATACAGTGTGATATGTTTCAAAGTATTTTAACTACATAGGAGGATTGTCCAAGATGAAATTCTTTTACCGTTTTTTCATAGATTTAACGAATCACTTATATTTATCAAAACTAATCCGCATTTTTGCTACTTCAAAGATGAGCAAACCTTTCATTCGTTCTTTTGCAAAGACTTTTAATATAAATATTCAAGAATCCGAGAAAAAATTAACGGAATTTCAATGTCTCCATGATTTTTTTATTCGTACGTTGAAAAAAGGATCGCGACCGATTAATGATGAACCGAATAGCGTTGTCAGTCCGGTCGATGGGTTTATTGAAGATATTGGAATTATATCAGAGAATAAAAATATTTTGGTTAAAGGACAAATCTTTTCTATTAAAGAAATGGTTGGAAATGAAGCTGTTTATGGAAAATATGATGGCGGCATTTTTATGATTATCTATTTAAGCCCAAGGGATTATCACCGTATTCATAGTCCGGTTTCTGGAAAAGTTGTATCCCAATGGGAGTTGGGAGGAAAATCATATCCGGTTAACAAGTGGGGATTAAAATACGGCCGAGCGCCGCTTGCAAAAAATTATCGAAGAATATCAGAAATAAAATGCAATGGAAAACATGTTATGATCGCAAAGGTAGGGGCGTTGTTTATAAATACAATTACGTTAACACATAAAAATGATACAGTGGAAAAAGGTGAAGAAATTGGCTATTTCTCCTTCGGTTCAACCGTTGTTTTATTATTTGAAAAGGGAAGTTTTCAACCAGAAGAACAATTAAAAAATAATTTAGTTAAAATGGGACAAAAAATTGGTGAATTATTTCAATAATTGTTCAAAAGTATGTTAAAATACTTAGGAGTGCAAATTTTTTAAGCAAGGAGGTATAGCGGTGAAAAATGTGCTAATTAATAAAATTTGCCAATTTGTCGTCACCGAGAACCAATTACGAAGTTTTTGGGAAAAATCGGGAGGAGAATTGGAGTTTGAAAGTTTAACGAATGAGCAACTGATGAGACTCGCTAAAAAAGAAATTGATCAGGCATCTCTCCGGGAACTTGAAGCTCACATTCTCGACCATGGATATAGGACGAGAGATGAAATTGAAGGTAAAATGATAGCAGATGATGATAGTGATCCATATTATCACATAGAAGTCATTGACACTTCGTTACCACCAGGCACACCTTCCACGATAAGAATTGACCGCTTGGTTCGCCTTGAATGTAAAGACTGCGGATTTGAAATGTTTGTACAAGACATAGATATAGATCCGTCTCAATTAAAGTGTCCAAGCGACGGGGGACAATTGGTGATTAACAATAATGGTAATACCTTAAAAAAATTACATAGAGAAAAATAATTTATTTAATAAAGAAAAATAATTAAAGGGGTAGGTTAGAAAAGTGGAACATGAAATTGTACATGAAACAGCAAATTGGCAGATTTATTTAGCTGTCATTATATTTTTACTTACATACGCCTTTATCATTGCTGAAAAAATTAATAGAGCAATCGTTGCTTTACTAGGCGCATTTTTAATGGTAGCTTTTAAAATTGTAGATATTGAAGCCGCTTTCGCCCATCATATCGATTGGGGGACAATCACCTTATTAATTGGGATGATGATCCTCGTTGGTATCACTAGTAAGACAGGGGTATTCCAATATGCCGCATTAAAATCAGCGAAATTTGCAAAAGGAGATCCTATTAGAATATTAATAGTTTTATCTTTGTTAACAGCAGTTGGTTCTGCCTTTTTAGATAATGTTACAACTGTATTATTAATTGTTCCGGTTACGCTTTCAATTACTCGATTAATCGGTGTCAATCCAGTTCCGTATTTAATTTCAGAAGTATTATTTTCCAACATTGGTGGTACAGCAACGTTGATCGGTGACCCGCCGAATATTATGATCGGGAATGCTGTTAAGCATTTAACATTTAACCAGTTTCTATTTAATTTAACACCTGTCGTTATTGTTATTACCCTTGTAACAATGGTCTTGCTTTACTTTATTTATCGTAAGCAATTGAAAGTAGAAGAGTCGCAAAAACAAAAGCTGATGAGTTTGGATGAAAGAGAATATATTAAAGATCCTGTATTAATGAAAAAATCTTTATCTGTTCTTGGTCTAACCATTTTAGGGTTTATCCTCCATTCAGTCGTCCATCTTGAGCCAGCTGTAGTTGCTATCGGCGGTGCAACAATCCTCATGCTAATTGGTGTAAAAGAACATGATTTAGAAGAAGTGTTCCATAGTGTTGAATGGGTGACGATCTTTTTCTTTGCCGGCTTATTTACATTAGTTGGCGGGTTAGTAGATACAGGCATTATTAAAAATTTGGCTGAACAAGCATTAACATTAACGGGTGGACATATTCCAACCGCAGCTGTTTTAATTTTATGGGTGTCAGGTATAGCATCAGCAACTATTGATAATATTCCATTTGTGGCAACGATGATTCCTCTCATTCAAGATATGGCTGTTGGAATGGGCTATGCTATTGATTCTCCTGAAATCAATTCATTATGGTGGTCTTTAGCATTAGGCGCATGTTTAGGCGGAAACGGTACTTTAATTGGCGCCTCTGCTAATGTAATTGTTGCCGGGATCGCTGCACGGGAAGGCTGCGGTTTCAGTTATTTTGATTTCCTAAAAATTGGTGCACCATTAACATTAGTTGCGTTAGCAATATCACACGTCTATATTTATTTCAGATATTTAATTGCACTTCTATAAGATATTTAAAAAACGGGGGGCAGTTCAGAAAGCCGGTTTTCGTCTTCTGAATGCCCCCACTTATTTTAAACTTTATTTCAACTTTTTAAAGGATTTCCATTTTTCGGACAGTCCCGTTAGGACGTTTTTTTAATTTTTGTGTTTACTTTTAACGAACGACGCTCAATTTCTTTTTCTATTAACTGAATAAATTCTGGACTTAATTTCAGTTCAATGGCCTTGTAAAACGACTCTAGCAATAACTCGTCTGATAATGATCTCATATTTTCAGCCAAGTAGTTGGCCATTCACCTCCTACCAAATTTATATCATACTTTATTTTTTTGGTATTTTTTCTTTTTTCTAAACATATAATGATATTTTCTCCCTACGCTTATACATTACCATGTTTTTTATTTTAGAACAATCGTTCTTATATCCACAGCAAATAGTGGATAACTTGTGGGTTTTGTGTTTATAATGTAAATAATTCCAGATGATTCATTGTTTAATAATGTGTACAAAGTTATCCACAATCGTGGAATTTCGGTAATTTTGTCGAAAAAATTTTTTCTTTATTTTATTTCGACAAAAATCTACTTGAATAATAAGAAGAAAGTTTTGAAACAATGTCGGACTTTGGCTATTATAAGTTAGTAGCTTGTTATTAAACATTATTTAGAGGTGAGTGTGTGTTACGGTTGTTTTTACCTGATGAACATGTTAATAGCATTTTTGAAATTACACCTGAAAAATTGAAAGAAAGAGGAATAAAAGGAATCATAACGGATTTAGATAATACTTTAGTAGAATGGGATCGTCCGGAAGCTACACCAAAAATAAAAGAATGGTTTCAAAAAATGAAAGAAAGCGGCATTATCATTACTATCGTGTCAAATAATAACGAGAATCGAGTAAAGCAGTTTTCGGGCCCGTTAGACATTCAATATATATATGAAGCGAAAAAACCTATGGGACGGGCTTTTCGGAAAGCTTTAAAAGATATGAAACTGAAAAAAGAGGAAGTTGTTGTGATAGGCGACCAACTGTTAACCGATGTATTAGGTGGCAATCGTTCTGGTATGCATACGATCTTGGTTGTGCCAGTTGCCCAAAGCGATGGCTTTTTCACGAGAATAAATAGGCGCATTGAGCGTTTGATTCTAAATATGATGAAACGAAAAGGTATGGTTTATTGGGAGGAATAAGTTTGGAAAAAGAAGGTTTATATTGCCAAGGCTGCGGCGTAAAAATCCAGACGGAAAATAAAGGAGAAATTGGTTATGCGCCCGCCTCTGCATTAGAACGTGATGTGATCATCTGCCAACGTTGTTTTCGTTTAAAACATTATAATGAACTCCAAGCAGTTAAATTAACAGATGATGATTTCTTAAAAATTTTAAATGAAATTGGCAAAACTGATGCCTTAATAGTTAAAATCGTAGATATCTTTGATTTTAATGGAAGCTGGCTCCCTGGGTTGCATCGTTTTGTCGGGCATAATAAAGTGTTGCTCGTTGGAAACAAAGTTGACTTACTTCCGAAATCGGTTAAAAAAACAAAACTCATTCATTGGATGAAATATTCTGCAAAAGAGCTTGGTTTAAAACCTGTTGATGTTTTTTTAATTAGTGCAGCTAAAGGAGATGGAGTAAGGGAACTCGCTCATGCAATCGATGAATTGCGTGAAGGAAAAGATGTGTATGTTGTTGGTTGCACAAATGTAGGTAAGTCTACATTTATTAATAGAATAATAAAAGAGTACAGTGGTGTAGAGGATGTGATCACCACTTCCCAGTTTCCTGGTACGACGCTCGACTTAATTGATATTCCACTTGATGACGGGAAATCACTATTTGATACACCAGGCATTATTAATCATCATCAAATGGCTCATTATGTAAGTGAAAAAGGATTAAAAATCATTTCACCGAAAAAGGAAATTAAACCTAAAGTGTACCAATTAAATGAGCGTCAAACGCTCTTTTTTGGCGGTCTTGCAAGGTTTGACTATATTTCTGGAGGAAGAAAATCATTCACATGCTATGTATCGAATGAATTGAATATTCATCGGACAAAATTGGAAAAAGCGGATCAAATATATGAAGAACATAAAGGAGAATTGCTTACTCCTCCATTTACTGACGAAGTTCAAGATTTCCCTCCTTTTGTTAAACAAGAATTTATGATTCGTGAGTCGAAAACCGACATTGTTTTTCATGGACTAGGCTGGGTTACATGCAATGAAGCTGGTTCGAAAGTAGTTGCCCATGTGCCAAAAGGTGTTGGCGTAACGATTAGAAAATCTCTCATATAATTTTTAGAACAGGATGGAGATACGATGGGGAAATTATTCGGATTATTGGGTCACCCGGTTGGTCATTCATTATCACCGATCATGCATAATGACCAGTTTGCACATCTTGGATTGGATTGTCATTATACCGCATTTGATGTTTTGCCGGAGCAATTGGAAAACGCGGTAAAGGGGATTCGTGCACTTGGAATAGCCGGTTTTAATGTGACGATTCCACATAAAGTTCAGGTGATGGAATATTTAGATGAAATTGATGAAGAAGCAAGGCAAATTGGAGCGGTCAATACGGTTGTCAATAATAATGGTACTTTGATCGGCTATAATACCGATGGGAAAGGTTTTGCCGTATCGCTTGAAAAATTAGCAGGTGAAAACTTTTTAAAGAAAAAAATATTGCTCATCGGTGCTGGGGGAGCAGCACGAGGAATTTATGTTACGTTGGCGAGAATGGGGGCAAAAAATATTGATATTGCTAATCGCACAGTTTCGAAGGCAATAGAATTGATCGAAACAAATCAATTTCCGCTTCATTCTAAAGCATTTGCAATAGATGAAGCTGAAGAGATGCTCGCAGAATATGAAATTGTCATCAATACAACTTCCGTCGGGATGAGTCCTCATATAGATCACAAGCCTCTTTCATTAAAAAATATGAAAGCTGGTACGATTTTGAGCGATATTATATATAATCCGTTCGAAACGAACTGGTTAAAAGAAGGGAAACGTTTAGGTGCAATTACACAAAATGGGATTGGCATGTTCGTCCGTCAAGGTGCATTAGCATTTGAGCTTTGGACGAATATAAAGCCTGATTATGATCGTATGGAACAAATCGTTATTCAACAGCTTAGAGGAGGAAAATAAATTGTTAACAGGTAAACAAAAACGTTTTTTACGTTCGCTAGCCCATCATTTAAATCCAATTTTTCAAGTGGGCAAAGGCGGAGTGAACGCAAATATGGTTAAACAAATAGGAGAAGCTCTAGAAGCACGAGAATTAATAAAGGTAAGTGTCTTGCAAAATTGTGAATATTCTAAGGATGAAGTGGCTGAACAATTGGCAAGCGGCGCAAATGCTGAAGTTGTACAAATTATCGGAAATACAATTGTTCTTTATAAAGAATCAGTGGAAAACAAACAAATTCGTCTCCCATAAGAAAAAGAAGGGACTGGTATTATGAAAAAAGTGGGGATCTTGGGCGGTACCTTTGACCCTCCGCATAACGGACATTTAATTATCGCCCAAGAAGTGTTATCGGTATTGAAACTTGATGAAATATGGTTTATGCCGAATAATATACCACCCCATAAAGGAAAAGTAGTAACGAAAGGTGAAGACCGCCTAGAAATGGTTAAACAGGCCATTTTTGATAATGAAAATTTTAAAGCAGAGCCAATAGAACTTGAACGGCCGGGACCTTCCTATACATATGATACGATGATCATATTAAAAGAAAGGTATCCTGATATTGATTTTTATTTTATTATTGGTGCGGATATGGTTGAATATTTGCCGAAATGGTATCGGATCAATGACTTAATGAAGCATGTTCATTTTGTAGGGGTCAAAAGACCTGGGTATGAAATAACGTCAACATTTGAAATCATTGAAGTGGAAGTACCGGAGTTCAATATTTCCTCTTCACAGTTGCGCCGTCGTTTTCGAACGAAACAAAATACAAGGTATTATTTACCTGATCAAGTAAGACATTATATTGAGGAGAAAAATCTATATGGATCGACAGAAAGCACTTCAAATTGTAAAAAAACAATTGACGGATAAACGATACGAACATACGATTGGTGTGATGGAAACATCAATCCAATTGGCAAAAAAATATGGAGCAGATGTAAAGAAAGCGGAACTCGCAGCAATTTTTCATGATTATGCAAAATTTCGTCCAAAAGAGGAAATGGAAAAGATTATTATCTCACAAAAACTGCCAAGTCAATTATTAGATTATCATTCCGAACTTTGGCATGCACCGGTCGGCGCCTATTTAGTTAAGGAGGAAGCGGGGATCGATGACGAAGAAATTTTGCAGGCAATCCGATATCATACGACCGGAAATAAAGATATGACTTTGCTTGATAAAATAGTCTTTCTGGCTGACTATATTGAACCGGGCCGTAAATTTCCGGGGGTTGATCATGTTCGGGAGCTGAGTCAGCAAAGTTTGGATAAAGCCGTGATCCAAGCATTAAAAAATACAATCAAGTTTCTCTTAGACAAAAATCAATTAATTTATCCAGATACTTTGGAAACATACAACTCATTAATGAAGAAACAACAGATGAAGGAGGATTTTAATTGAATGATTGAAAAAGATATTATGCTAATTGCGGCTAAAGCGTGTGATTCAAAAAAAGCTGAAGATATCACTGTTTTAGATATGCGGGGCGTTTCATTAGTTGCAGACTTTTTTATCATTTGCCACGGGAATTCTGAAAAGCAAGTGCAAGCCATTGCACGAGAAGTAAAAGAAAAGGCACAAGAAAATAATGTCAACATAAAACGGCTGGAAGGATATGATGAAGCACGTTGGGTGTTAGTTGACTTAGGCGATACAATCGTTCATATTTTCCACCGTGATGAAAGAATATATTATAATTTAGAGAGGTTGTGGGGAGATGCCCCGCGCGTCGATATTCAAGAAAGACTTGCATAAAATGGGTTATCAACAATTTGCGCATATTTATGACCAATTGATGGAAGACGCCCCTTATGAACAATGGCTTGCTTTTATATTAAAAAATTGGCAACTAAATGGAAATGGCGGAAAACGTCTATTAGATCTTGGTTGCGGTACGGGAACATTGTCCATTCTGTTGGCAGAAAAAGGTTTCGAAGTGACTGGCATTGATTTGTCTGAGGATATGCTTGCGATAGCACAGGCGAAAACATTTGAAGCGGGTGTTCATGTTTCTTATTTTCAACAAGATATGAGAGATTTATCAGGTTTTGAGCCTTTTGATATGATTGGCATTTTTTGTGACGCACTCAATTACTTAAAAACGGAAAAAGATGTGCAAACAACATTTGCGAACATTTACGAGCATTTGTCTATAGATGGTTTATTGTTATTTGATGTGCATTCCGTATATAAAATGGAAACAGTATTTAAAGGACAAACCTTCTCCAGTACAGATGATGATGTTTCATATATTTGGAATTGTTTTGCTGGTGACGAGCTTTATTCAGTAGAGCATGAGTTAACATTCTTTGTAAAAGATGAAGACTGTTACCGACGTTTTGATGAATATCATTATCAAAGGACATTTCCTGTTGAAGTGTACCGGGAATGGCTTGAAAACACGGGTTTTAAAGTGGTATCTATTACAGCTGATTTTACGGAAAAAAGCCCTTTGGAAATGTCTGAACGTATATTTTTTGTAGCTAAAAAAATTAAGCAAAACTAAAAACCGAGGATGATTTTCTCGGTTTTATATTTTTTTATTTCAGCAGGAAAAAATCGAAAGATGGAGAATGTTTATAAACAAAATTGTTCATTAATTTTTTCTTTTTCTTGCTGAAATTTTGCATGTGTTTGTTGAATGACATGATGAAATAAATCACCGATTTCCTCTTCCAACACTTTTATTCCTTCACCGGTGATCCCGCCTTTTACACAAACTTTTTCTTGCAATGTTTCTAATGTGTATACTTCCTGTTCGATGAGTTGCCCTAATCCAATAATCATTTTAGTAGCCAATAAAGTTGCTTGCTCTTTTGAAATTTCTGTTTCACTAACAGCCGCATCGATAAACCGCCGAAGCAAAAAAGTAAAAAAAGCCGGTCCACAGCTCGTAATGTCTGAAGCAATTCTTGTTATATTTTCTTCAATTGTTACAGGAGTTGAAATTTTTGACATCAATTGTTCAATGAAATGCTGGTGGTGAATCGGACATTTTTCTCCGAAAGTTAACAATGTGTTTCCATATAAAACACGATTATTGATGCTCGGGATGACTCGAACAACTGTACAGGGTACAATCGATTCTAGTTGTTTAACGCTAATCGGACTTGTTATGGAAATAATGCATTGTTCTTGTCTTAAAAATGGCTCAATTTCTCTTAATAAAGGATAAATATCTAAAGGTTTTATACATATAAAAATATATTGTGTATGATTCACAATATCCTTTGCCGTATCAACGACATGAATGTTGGGATATTCTTTCTGAATTTGTTCAGCTTTTTCTTTTGTTCGATTCATAATATATAAATTCTGCTCTTTTATTGCAGATGATTTGATAAATGCTTCAATCAGAATTTTTCCCATATTACCTGTTCCTATGATTCCTACGTTCACAATAATCCCCCCTTACTTGCAAACAATCCTTTATTCATGCTTATGCTTTCAGTTTAGAATTTATGAATGTGTTATAAATGGAAGGAGAATTGATCGATCGTGCAAAAATGGTTTTCAAATAGGAATCTTTTCCTCATCATCGTTTTATTGATATTAATTATTTTTTTTATTCTCCATCGCTTTCAAAGTGATGAAGATAACCTAAATTCCGACTTAGGGTTTGTTGAAGTACAAAATCAGGAAATGCCATTGCCGGAAGAATTGATGGATCAAGAAAAAAACAAAGGAATAGATTCATGCCCTCTTTTTGTTGATATAAAAGGTGCGGTTGTAAAACCAGGTGTTTACCAATTGGAGGAAAACAGCCGTGTTCTTGATGCAATTGAAAAAGCTGGGGGATTTTTAGCTGATGCTGACCAAATGAAAATTAATTTGGCTGCACGAGTCGTTGATGAAATGGTCATCTATGTCCCGAAGATTGGTGAACAAATGGTGGATAAGACGGAACACGTAGTATTTAATAATACAGATGATGGTAAAATCGATATTAATCGTGCGACAAAAGAAGAATTGGAACAATTGCCTGGAATTGGTCCTTCAAAAGCAGCCAGTATTATTTCCTATCGGGAAGAGAACGGTTTTTTTAAAACGATTGAGGAATTGATAAATGTTACGGGTATTGGAGAAAAATCGTTTGCGCTCATTAAAGATCATATTAAAGTTCGTTAATTAGAAAGCGGTTGACGGTGTTAATTTTTGCTAGCTAAAATGAGAGTAATAGTGAGCTTTAAATGGAGGAGAATGTAAATGAATCGTGTTTCATGGGATCAATACTTTATGGCGCAAAGTCATCTTTTAGCTTTAAGAAGTACATGTGAGCGCCTTCGTGTTGGAGCAACAATTGTTAGAGATAAACGGATCATTGCCGGTGGTTATAATGGGTCTTTATCAGGTCAAGCCCATTGTATCGATGAAGGTTGTTATATCATTGATAATCATTGCATGAGGACAATTCATGCTGAAATGAATGCCATATTACAATGTGCCAAGTTCGGTGTTCAAACGGAAGGTGCAGAAATTTATGTCACCCATTTTCCATGTATACATTGTACAAAAGCGATTATTCAAAGTGGAATTAAAGCAATTTATTATGCGAATGATTATAAAAACCATCCTTATGCGCTCGAAATCATACAAAAAGCTAATGTGAAATGTCAGAAAGTCGCACTAGATGGCATGGTCATTGATACAAAAAGCAAGGAAAAGAGAATATTTGTTGAGAGTCTCATTCAAAAACTAGCCGACCAAGGAATATGTGACGATGAAATTAAATTATTGAAAGAAAAAAGCGATCGTTTATTTAATTCTTATTTTTAGCTAAGGAGGTGGCCAGTCTTGCAAGGAAAATGGATATACGTTGCTTTTTCCGCTTTTCTTGGGTTGATGGCTGCCCTTTATAATTTTCATTATAGTCTTGTAATCATTGCCATCCTTTATTTAATTTGGATTGCTTTCAATGAAAACCGGGTTTCCCTTTTCTTTGTTTGCTCATTTTGGTTAGTATTGTGTGCAATTTTATTTTTGTGGACAAACGAGCGTAATGTTTCTCATTTAACTGGAGAAGAAACATCATTTAAAGGTGTCATTAAGACAATTCCAACTATTGATGGAGACCGTGTCACTTTCATCTATCAACTCCCCTCGAAAGAAAAACTTCAAGTATCATATCGAATCAAAACAGCTGATGAAAAAAATGAATTGAGCCGTCTGCAAGTGGGCATGAGCTGCCGTTTAAAAGGGCAATTAACAATTCCTCAAAAAGCTAGAAATTTTTCCGCTTTTGATTATCAAAAATTTTTATTCTATAAACGGATCCATTGGCTTTTCATACCGGATACGGTTTCTCTTTCCCATTGTACTCCTTCAACAGGTTACAAATATTTTCTCCAAAAATGGAGGGCCACCCAGCTTTCATTTATTAAAGACCATTTTCCAGAACATACGGTTGGTTTTGTTCAAGCGTTAATTTTTGGCGAACAAGAGGAAATGAGCAAAGAAGTTCAAAAAGATTTTCTCCAATTTGGTTTATCACATCTTTTAGCGATTTCCGGATCCCATGTTGTATTGATTGTTGCTGTATGTTTTTATATGTTCGTTCGTTTAGGAGTGCGGCGTGAACGAGCGTTTATGATTATTTTTTGTTCCTTGCCAATTTATATGATTTTAACCGGATGTTCCCCATCGGTTGTAAGAGCCTGCTTGGCGGCGATGCTCGTTTTAGTATCGCAAATACAGAAATTTAAAATTCCACCGTTAGATGTAGCAAGCCTCGTTTTTTTAGTAATGGTTTTACTCAACCCGTATTACATCCTAGACATTGGCTTTCAGCTTTCTTTTATTGTAAGTTTTACACTTATTCTATCTTCACAAATCATCTCTTCTTACGAAAAAGATTGGCAAAAATTAGTTGTTGTTACTGTAGTTGCTCAATTTAGTTCTTTACCGCTTGTTTTGTATTATAATTTTGAATTTTCATTGCTAAGTTTTCCCCTCAATTTTCTTTTTGTACCATTTCTATCTATTATCATTCTACCGCTCTCACTTTTTTCATTTATAGCAAGCCATTTGTTTGAACCATTTGGTGATTTTTTAATTTCATTTCTTTCTATACTGATTAATTATGCTGTTTCTTTTCTAGAAGAAATACGATATTTTTCACAGTTTACACTTCTAACTTTTGGAAAGCCTGAACGATTCTTTGTAGTCATTGAATATATCGTTATCATTTATTTTTTTAAAAGTTGGGAAATGTTTGGATTGAGGCCTCAACAAATGAAAAAAGCAGTTCTTTTATTGTTGGTCACTTTTTCTGTACACTTGTTTTCGCCTTATTTTTCAAAGGAAGGAAAAATTACGATGATTGATGTTGGACAAGGGGATAGCATTCTTATTGAGCTCCCTTTTCGTCAAGCAGTCTATTTGGTTGATACTGGCGGACAAGTTTCTTTATCAAAAGAAAAATGGCAAGAAAGGAAAAAGACCTTTGATGTCGGGGAAGATATTTTAGTGCCGCTGTTAAAAGCGAAGGGAATTCACAAGATTGACAAATTAATATTAACTCATAGTGACTGGGACCATATTGGGGGAACTAAAGCTATTCTTCACCATTTTAATGTAAAGGAGGTCATGCTTGGGAGAAATGAAATCTTTTCTATGGACAATGCATTATTAAATATATTAGGTGATGATGAACGTGCTAATAGACCGATCATTCAATTTGTAAAGAAAGGAGATTATTGGAATGAAGCTGGGCTTACATTTTATGTATTAGGCCCGGACGGCACTGAATTCAACGGAAATGACCGTTCGATTGTTCTTTTTACTAAACTAGGAGGCCTCCGCTGGCTATTTACAGGAGATTTAGAAAAAGAAGGGGAATGGAAATTGCTTCAAGCATATCCGTATTTAAAAACAGATGTCCTAAAGGTCGGCCACCACGGCAGCAAGACTTCAACGACGGAACCTTTTATTCAACAAATTGAACCAAAAATCGCCCTCATTTCTGTTGGTGAAAATAATCGTTTTGGTCATCCCCATCCAGAGGTGATCGATTTATTAAAGAAGAATAAGGTGAAAGTTCTAAGAACTGATGAAAATGGTTCCATTAGTTATAAATTTATTGGCAATAAAGGAACGTTTGAATGGTTATTGCCATAATATAAATCAGCAATGATTGCAAAATTCCAATAAAAATAAAAAGACTGCTTCCCGCAGTCCTTTTCTACCACTAAAGGATATGTTCTTTTCCATTCACTTCTTTTATCCAACAGTTTTGATAACAGTGGCGATAATAAAAATAGTAACAAAAAATCCGAATGAAGCGATAAATCCAACAGCTGAATCAACCGCATCGTTACGTTTGCTTTGTACATCCTTTTCAAATTCGTTCATCTAAATCCCTCCCATATTGACATTTTTAGTATAAGCGAAGTGATGAAAAAAATCCATAATATTAGGGAAAATAGTATTTCTTTTTCACGAAATGACAAGAGTTGTCATCAATATGTTTTTCAAAATTAGCACAAGATAATTTCAAAGGTACAACCGTTGAATAGAATGGAACCCGGGCCTTTCTATTCAGCGTTTATTATAAAGGGAGGGGTTGATGAATTCAACTCCTCTCAATGGTTTTATTTCAATGTACCGCATTCACTTCAAACTTCCATCTTGTCAAAAGTATAACAACCGTCTAGCATAAAGATATTGATGGATGGAGGTGTAATTGGTTGGGTACATATCAGACGTTACATAAAAAAATAAAGGAAAAGCAAATTGCACCTTTATATTTATTTTACGGGCAAGAAGAATTTTTAATAGAAGAAACGGTCAGTTTGCTTGTAAATACCGTACTAACAGATGAAGAAAAAGAAATGAATTTATCGGTATACGATATGAGTGAAGTTCCGATCGAAGTTGCCCTTGAGGATGCTGAAACATTGCCGTTTTTAGGAGAAAAACGGGTCGTTATCGTGAAAGATCCTTATTTTTTCACTGGTCAAAAGGATAAAAATAAAATTGACCATGATTTAAAAAAATTGGAAGAATACTTACAAACACCATCACCAGATGCTGTTGTCATCTTTAGCGGATTTTATGAAAAATTGGATGAAAGAAAGAAAATCGTCAAATTGTTTGAAAAACGTGGCGAAATTGTACATATGCCTCTACTTGATGAACAGGCGCTTCGTGCTTGGGTTAAAAACCGGGTGAAAAATGAGAAAAAGGAAATTGAAGATCGTGCACTTGATCTTCTTCTATTGCTCGTCGGGCCAAAGTTAATTCTTTTAGCCAACGAAATTGATAAAGTCATTACTTATATGGGTGTTGAAAAAAAAATCGATCAAGCAGTTATTCAAAATATTGTTGTCAGGTCATTAGAACAAAATGTGTTCGCTCTTATTGACCGGATTGTTAAAGCTAGAACGGAAGAAGCTTTGGCCATCTATTATGATTTATTAGAACAAAAAGAAGAGCCAATAAAAATCCTTGCTCTAATTGCAGGGCAATTCCGTTTTATTTATCAAGTAAAGTCATTGTACACAAGAGGATATGGTCAAAAGCAAACGGCAAGCTATTTAAAGTCACACCCCTTTAGAGTAAAACTAGCTGCAGAACAGTCAGCACGATTTACTGAACAAGAACTCGAAGACATCATCAAAACTCTGGCAGATGTTGATTACAAAATGAAAACTGGTAAAATGGACAAAAAATTATTATTAGAATTGTTTATATTGCAATTGAAAAAATAAAAAAGAAGCGCCATCAATGGGTGCTTCTTTTTTATCATTATGCGTTTTGTAGTGCATTTAATTTTTTAGCTAAGCGTGATTTTTGTCGAGCTGCTGCATTTTTATGGATAAGACCTTTACGTGCAGCTTTATCAAGCTTTCGAGAAGCTGTTAAAAGTGCGCTTTTTGCGTTTTCGATATCGTTATTTACAAGAAGTGCTTCAACTTTTTTAATAGCTGTACGCATATCAGATTTAATAGACATGTTATGTGCACGGCGTGATTCGCTAACTTTTACGCGTTTAATAGCAGATTTAATATTTGGCATTCCTTTCACCTCCCGATAAGCCGTTACGACTTTACATAGAACAAACAATATTCTATCAAAAGGGTTAGTTCATTGCAATACTTTCCGAAATGCAAAAATTATAATAAATGCATGTTTATTTGTTAAACGGTTATGCTAATTTTTAACAGAGTTTCTTTTTGATAAGGGGGTTATTCATTGAAACAAAAACTAGATTTATCAAAATACAATGTTCGTACTGATTTGGCTATTGAAGCCCATGACATGGTAGTTGAACAACAAAGAAAAAGCGATCAAAATTTATCAACCATTGAAGGTGTCATTATTAAAGAAAAAACAGAAGGAAATGTGAAAATTACGAAGGTGGAAATTACACCGAAGGGGGCAGAAGCTGTAGGCAAGAAGGCAGGTAATTATTTAACGTTGGAAGTGCAAGGGATTCGTCAGCAAAATACAGAGTTGCAAAAAGAAGTGGAGCAAATATTTGCTAGAGAATTGAATGGGTTTTTAAAACAAATAGGCATACCCGATCAAGCAAGCTGTCTTGTTGTTGGTTTAGGAAACTGGAATGTAACCCCTGATGCACTCGGTCCTATTGCAGTTGAAAATCTACTTATTACTAGACACTTATTTACTTTAGAACCTGATACAGTGAAGGATGGATTTCGTCCAGTTAGTGCAATCGCGCCAGGGGTAATGGGGCTTACCGGAATTGAAACGAGCGATATTATTGATGGCGTGATAGCGAAAACAAAACCTGATTTTGTTATAGCAATCGATGCTCTAGCAGCAAGATCCATTGAAAGAGTCAATTCTACTATTCAAATTTCTGATACTGGCATCCATCCAGGTTCAGGTGTTGGAAATAAACGGAAAGAATTAAGCGAAGAAACATTAGGAATTCCCGTTATAGCCATTGGGGTTCCGACTGTTGTAGATGCTGTTTCTATCACAAGCGATACAATTGATTTTATATTAAAACATTTTGGACGAGAGCTTAAAGAAGGAAATCGTCCAAGTCGGTCATTAGCTCCTGCAGGATTAACTTTTGGTGAAAAAAGAGTATTGCGTGAAGATGATTTGCCGGGGGAACAAGAACGCCGCTCGTTTCTTGGATTAGTTGGTACGCTGTCTGATGAGGAAAAACGAAGGTTAATTCATGAAGTATTATCGCCAATAGGACATAACTTAATGGTGACCCCAAAAGAAGTGGATGTTTTTATTGAAGATATGGCTAACGTGATCGCTTCTGGATTAAATGCCGCTCTGCATAACGAAGTCGACCAAGATAACGTTGGAGCTTATACCCATTAGGAGTCCTTTTCTCTTTTTTGTCTATTACTAGTTCTATCTCTCAAAGCTATCGAATAAATGTGTTAATAGAGACGAAGCTTTGAGAGGGGCGAGGAGCATTTGCGCAATTTAATGATCTCATTTAATAGCAATACATTGATTAAGCCAATCATTATAGTAACAACATCGCTAATGGTTATGTTCGTCATCGCAGGGATGTTGACAGCGTTGAAACCGGAGCTCAGAATATCATCTTCATCGGTCAACCAATGGAGCCAAGAGTTTGAAACGAGCTTTTTTGTCCATTTGCTAGGATTCGAAAATCAATATTTTAATCAAGCGATTCCAGCGAGTGATAAAAAAACGATTAACTTAAGTACAATTGCTTTTGAACTGGCAACGAGTATCAATCCGAATGACCCGCGTAGTTTATTAGGGAGAGAGTTGCCTGGTTTTTCGCTTTTTGACGGGGAAATTATCGTCGCTGGACAAGGTACGAACTATACGAATATGCCATATGAATCATCTCCGCCGCTTGAAGTGCTTTTACAAGAGCGGGAAGCATCTATTGAAAACATTGAGAAATATGAAGAATCAGGAAATGTTCCTCCGCCAGCATTAACGACAAATGGAGAAAAGGTTGTCTATATTTATACAACTCATTCCCGGGAGTCATACTTGCCGCATTTGCCGGAAGGTACAAAATCAACCGAATCATACTCTCATGAAATGAATGTAATGAATGTTGCAGAGAAACTTGGAAAAGAATTGAAAAAAAGAGGTATTGGTGTTCAGGTAGAAAAAACTGATTTTACAAAAGTCGTTTCTGAAAAAGGAATGAAATACTATCAATCATACGATGTATCAAGGCCTGTTATTAAACAAGCGATGGAAACTAACCGTAAACTAAAATACTTTTTTGACATCCATCGCGATTCCCAGCCTCATAAAGTAACAACAACTACAATTAATGGAAAAAAATATGCCCGAACGATTTTTATCATTGGCGGTGAACATGCCAAATATGAACAAAATTTAAAATTGGCAACCGATTTGCATAACTTGTTAGATGAAAAATACCCTGGATTAAGCCGGGGAGTCACAAAAAAACAAGGGGAAGGGACAAATGGCAAATTTAATCAAGACTTATCAGAAAATGCTATCTTAATTGAAATCGGTGGGGTAGAAAACAGTATTGAAGAAGTTTTCCGAACAGCAGAAGCTCTTGCAGAAGTATTCAGCGAATACTACTGGCAAGCAGAAGAAGTAAATGGTTAGAGGGATCCGACATGAAAAAATTTATTGGAAAATGCCTCCTCTTAAGTATAATATTATTTTTCGGTGTTCTTCTTGGTATGCAAAAAGCAAATGAAGGCCTTCTTGAAATGAAAGGCTTTGATGATCAAACATTTGCAGAAGCTTTTCATTTTAAGAAAAATGAGGACGGAACAGTTGGAGCATCTGTTCTTGGTAATGAAATTACAGCTCATGATCTTGAGGAAAAACAAAAAATGTTGGAAGAAATGAAAGCTTATCATGTTTTATCTAATATTGGTCTAAAACTAGCTGACTTATTGGGGATTTTGTTTCAATCTCTCGTTCATTTTATCGTTATTACTCTTGATAAGTTTCTGTCATTCATTGGCTGATGGGGGATGCCGATTGTGAAGCAGGGAATTAGGTCCTGCTTCTTTTTCTTTTTCAATTGAATAGTTTTTACGATATTGTTATAATCAAAATCAGTGCAATTTGCTCACGTAGTAGGAGTGGTAACGAATGAATAGTGAAACTAGGCGAAACCGGCAGAAGATGATACGAAATTTTTCAATTATTGCTCACATCGATCATGGGAAATCGACGTTAGCGGATCGAATTTTAGAAAGAACAAGCGCGGTTACCGAACGAGAGATGAAAGAGCAAATTCTTGATGCTATGGATCTTGAACGGGAACGGGGAATTACGATAAAGCTAAACGCCGTTCAATTATTATATAAAGCTAAAGACGGAAATGAATATATTTTGCATTTAATCGATACACCTGGGCATGTTGATTTTACGTACGAAGTATCAAGAAGCTTGGCTGCGTGTGAAGGTGCGATCTTAGTTGTCGATGCCGCTCAAGGGATTGAGGCGCAAACATTGGCTAACGTTTATTTAGCGTTGGATAATAACCTTGAGATTTTACCTGTGATCAATAAAATTGACTTGCCAAGTGCAGATCCAGAGCGGGTAAAAAGAGAAATTGAAGATGTTATTGGGCTTGATGCATCCGAAGCTGTTCTTGCTTCTGCAAAAACTGGCATAGGAATTGATGAAATATTAGAGCAAATTATTGAAAAAATTCCTGCTCCATCTGGAGATCCTGATGCCCCATTAAAAGCATTAATTTTTGATTCGCTTTATGATTCTTACCGGGGTGTAATTACGTATATTCGCGTAGTAGATGGTACAGTAAAAGTTGGCGATAAAATAAAAATGATGGCCACAGGAAAAGAATTTGAAGTAACCGAGGTTGGTGTTTTTACACCAAAACCGGTTCCACGAGATGAATTGACCGTTGGAGATGTTGGCTTTTTGACAGCTTCCATCAAAAACGTTAGTGATACTCGTGTCGGTGATACAATTACTAGCGCTAATAATCCTGCTAAAGAACCATTACCAGGATATAGAAAACTTAACCCGATGGTATTCTGCGGATTATATCCGATTGATACGAAAGATTATAATGATTTACGTGAAGCGCTCGAAAAATTACAATTAAATGACTCTTCCCTTCAATTCGAAGCGGAAACATCCCAAGCACTTGGTTTCGGTTTTCGCTGTGGGTTTTTAGGATTATTACATATGGAAATTATTCAAGAGCGTCTTGAACGTGAATTTAACATTGATTTAATTACAACAGCTCCAAGTGTTATATATAAAGTGAAATTAACAAATGGTAAAGAATTAACCATTGAAAATCCGTCAGATATGCCAGACCCGCAAAACATCGAAGCAATTTTTGAGCCGTATGTGAAAGCTGCTATTATGGTTCCAAATGATTATGTTGGTGCTGTAATGGAACTTTGCCAAAATAAGCGGGGCACATTTATCGATATGCAATATTTAGATGAAACCCGTGTAAATATTACGTATGAGTTGCCGTTATCAGAAATCGTGTACGACTTTTTCGATATTTTAAAATCAAGTACAAAAGGCTATGCATCTTTTGACTATGAACTGATCGGATATAAACAATCGAAATTGGTTAAAATGGATATTCTATTAAATGGCGAAAAAATTGATGCTTTGTCGTTTATCGTTCACCGTGATTTTGCATATGAACGAGGAAAAGTCATTGTTGAAAAATTAAAAGATCTCATTCCTCGACAACAATTTGAAGTGCCTGTACAAGCTGCCATTGGCACAAAAATTATCGCTCGTTCAACAATAAAAGCAATGCGCAAAAACGTTCTTGCGAAATGTTATGGCGGTGATATTTCCCGTAAGCGTAAACTTCTTGAAAAGCAAAAAGAAGGTAAAAAGCGGATGAAGCAAGTCGGTTCTGTCGAAGTTCCTCAGGAAGCATTCATGGCAGTCTTGAGAATGGATGATCAAAAAAAATAAACAATTCATAAAGGGTGACTATGCAGTCATCCTTTTTTATACATAGAAAAAGTACATTTTTGTTAAAGAATGAAAGGAAATGATTAATGGCACGGTCAGTCTATCTTCATATCCCATTTTGCGAATCAATTTGTCATTATTGCGATTTCAATAAATTTTATATTAACAGGCAGCCGGTGCACGATTATTTAATTGCATTGGAAAAAGAGATTGAACATACAATAGCAAAATATCCGCCTGAAGCTATAAAAACCGTTTTTGTTGGAGGCGGTACACCAACAGCATTGCCGCTTCGGGAGCTTGACTTTTTATTTAATATCATTCATAAACATTTGGGTGCATATTTTAATGAAGAAATAGAATTTACTTTTGAAGCAAATCCCAGTCCTTTATCAAAAGAAAAAATTTTGTTATTAAAGGATGGTGGGGTGAATCGCCTGAGCTTTGGTGTACAAACATTTGATGATGAATTATTAAAAATAATCGGCAGATCACATCGATCGATCGATGCTGTACGTTCAATTTATTTGGCCCAAGAAACAGGATTCCAAAATATTAATGTTGATTTAATTTATAGTTTGCCTGGCCAAACTACATATCAGTTTAAAGACACAATTGAAAAAGCATTTACCCTTGGTGTTCAGCATTTTTCCGGTTATTCATTGCAAATTGAGCCTAAAACCGTATTTTACAATTTAATGAGAAAAGGAAAGCTTCAGTTGCCTACTGAAGATGAAGAAGCAATGATGTATGAAATTTTGATTGATGAAATGAAAAAAAACGGTTATGAACAATATGAAATTAGTAATTTTGCATTACCAGGCTATGAAAGCAAACATAACTTAACGTATTGGTGCAATGAAGAATATTATGGAATCGGTGCAGGAGCCCATAGTTATGTCGATGGGGTTCGGAGGGTAAATGCTGGGCCTTTAAATCAATATGTAACTCTCATCAATAAGAATGGATTTCCATATATTGAAGAACATATAGTTACAATACAAGAAAAAATGGAGGAGGAGATGTTTCTCGGTTTAAGGAAAACGGCAGGTGTTTCCGTAGATTTATTTATACAAAAATTCGACAAAAATATTTATGAAATATTTGGAGAGGAAATCAACATGCTTGTGAAAAAAGGATTGCTTGAAGAAACAGACGGTTCAGTTAAATTAACGAAAAATGGAATGTTTCTTGGAAATGAAGTTTTCCAAACGTTCATTAAGTAACTTCACTTTCTGATATTAAAAATGGGCTCGCTTATTGACAATTTACGCTCATTTTTGGTAACTTATATTATAGATTTAGCACTCGCTGTATCCGAGTGCTAACAGGGGTGATTTTTCAATGCTAACCGAACGTCAGCTGTTAATCTTACAAGTGATTATCGATGATTTTATTCGGTCTGCACAAGCCGTTGGCTCTAGAACTATAGCCAAAAAAGAAAAAATTTCCTTTAGTCCGGCAACGATACGAAATGATATGGCTGATTTAGAGGAAATGGGGTTTATTGAAAAGCCGCATACCTCATCAGGACGTATTCCTTCGGAAAAAGGATATCGTTTTTATGTGGATCACCTGCTGTCCCCATCACAGTTAAATGAAGAGGAACTTGCGTCCATTCGCGAACTTTTCAATAGCAAAATTTATGAAATTGAAATGGTTGCCAAAAAGTCAGCCAAACTCCTTTCAGAGTTTACAAACTACACAACGATTGTGTTAGGTCCGGACTTAAAAGAAACTCGGCTTAAGCAAATCCAAATCATTCCTTTTAACCGTGAGAAGGTAGTTGTAATAATCGTTACAGATACGGGTAATGTTGAACATCAAACATTGTCATTGCCTGAAGGTTTGGATGTTTCTGCTTTAGAAAAATTCGTAAACATATTGAATGAGCATTTGAAAGGCTGTCCGATTATTGAGCTGCAGGACCGTATTCAAAAAGAGCTAATTGGAGTTATAAAAAAATACCTATACGATCATAATTTTGTATTTGAGTTAATGAATAAAATTTTTGATCACAATAAAACGGAAAAAGTATTTTATGGTGGGAAAACAAATATGTTATCCCAACCGGATTTCACCGATATTAATAAAATTCGTTCCTTATTATCTTTAATTGAACAGGAAAACATTGTTTATAACTTATTTAAATCAAAAGATGCTGGAATTTCAGTGAAAATCGGCCAGGAAAACAAAATTAAAGAAATGCAAAACTGCAGCGTTATAACGGCAACTTATTCAATTGGTAATGAGCCTATGGGAACCATTGCAATTTTAGGACCTACTAGAATGGAATACTCAAGGGTTATTACATTGCTCAAAATTTTCTCTGAAGACTTGTCTAAGGCGTTAACTTCCTTGTATCAAAATGAAATGTAATGTCCATATTGGTAAAAGGGAAGATTGATAGAAAGCGGTTTTCCGCTTTCCTATACATAAATTTTAGCAATAACTGAATAAAGGCTAGTAGGAGGTGAAACGAATGGTTGAAAAAGACTATTCGATGACAGAAGAAAATATAAAAACGGAGAAAGAAGAGCAAGATTCATTGCAAAATGAAACAAAAGTTGAAACTCAAACTGCTATAAATAATGATCAAGAAGCTTCTGCAGAAAATGCTTCAGAAAATCAAATAGAAAATGAGCAAGATCAAGCGTCGGAAGAAAGCGAAGAACTTTCACCGGAAAAAATAGAGATTAAAAGGCTAGAGCAGGAGCTTGAAGAAAAGCAAAATAGGCTTTTGCGCCTTCAAGCAGATTTTGAAAATTATCGGCGCCGCGTCCGTTTGGATCAGGAAGCTGCTATGAAATATCGTGCTCAAAGTTTAATTGAAAATCTACTTCCTGTCCTTGATAATTTTGAGCGGGCTTTAAATATAGAAGTAAAAGAAGAAGAGACGAAACAATTGCTTAAAGGAATGGAAATGGTTTATCGCCAATTGCAAGATGCTTTGAAAACAGAAGGTTTGAATGTCATTGAAGCAGTTGGCAAAGAATTTGATCCAAATTATCACCATGCTGTCATGCAAGTTAACGACAGCAATTATGAATCTAATGTGGTTGTTGAAGAATTACAAAAAGGCTACATTTTGAAAGATCGAGTAATACGTCCGACAATGGTTAAAGTAAATCAATAGATTTTTTGACTCTCTGAAATTATTTAAGGAGGATTTTTTTATGAGTAAAATTATTGGTATCGACTTAGGTACAACAAACTCATGTGTTGCTGTTATGGAAGGTGGAGAACCGAAAGTTATTCCAAATCCTGAAGGAAACAGAACAACACCTTCAGTTGTTGCTTTTAAAAACGGTGAACGCCAAGTTGGTGAAGTTGCAAAAAGACAAGCGATCACAAACCCTAACACTGTAATTTCAATTAAACGTCATATGGGTACAGACTATAAAGTAGAAATTGAGGGAAAAAAATATACTCCTCAAGAAATTTCAGCAATTATTTTGCAGCATTTGAAATCATATGCAGAAGATTATTTAGGAGAACCGGTTACAAGAGCAGTTATTACAGTACCTGCTTATTTTAATGATGCTCAGCGTCAAGCGACAAAAGATGCAGGTCGAATTGCCGGTCTTGAAGTTGAACGGATTATTAATGAACCAACTGCAGCTGCGTTAGCTTATGGTTTAGATAAAGAAGATGAAAACCATACAATTTTAGTTTATGACCTCGGTGGCGGTACGTTTGACGTATCAATCCTCGAATTAGGCGATGGTATTTTTGAAGTAAAAGCGACAGCGGGAGATAACCAACTTGGTGGGGATGATTTTGACCAAGTCATTATCGATTATTTAGTTGCTGAATTCAAAAAAGAACATGGCATCGATCTTTCTAAAGATAAAATGGCATTGCAACGTTTGAAAGATGCTGCTGAAAAAGCGAAAAAAGACTTATCAGGAGTTACTACAACACAAATTTCTTTACCATTTATTACAGCTGGAGAATCAGGTCCCCTACATTTAGAAATGACATTAACGCGTGCAAAATTTGAAGAACTTTCAGCTCATTTAGTTGAAAGAACAATGGGACCGGTTCGTCAAGCTATTCAAGATGCAGGCATTTCTAAGAGCGAAATTGACAAAGTTATTCTTGTAGGGGGTTCAACACGGATTCCTGCTGTTGTAGAAGCGATCAAAAAAGAAATCGGAAAAGAGCCACACAAAGGTGTTAACCCTGATGAAGTTGTTGCCCTTGGTGCAGCCATTCAAGGTGGAGTATTAACAGGAGATGTAAAAGATGTTGTCTTATTGGATGTAACTCCGCTTTCATTAGGGATCGAAACAATGGGCGGTGTCTTTACGAAATTAATTGAGCGCAATACAACAATTCCAACGAGCAAATCACAAATTTTCTCAACAGCAACTGATAATCAAACTGCTGTTGATATTCACGTTCTTCAAGGAGAGCGCCCAATGGCTGCGGACAACAAAACATTAGGACGCTTCCAATTAACAGATATTCCGCCAGCACCACGCGGAGTTCCACAAATTGAAGTTACGTTTGATATCGACGCTAACGGTATTGTTAACGTTCGTGCAGTTGATAAAGGAACAGGAAAAGAACAATCAATTACTATTAAATCGCAAACAACATTGTCAGATGAAGAAATTGAAAGAATGATCAAAGAAGCAGAAGCAAATGCGGAAGCTGATAAAAAGCGGAAAGAAGAAGCAGAACTTCGCAATGAAGCTGACCATTTAGTGTTTACGACAGATAAAACATTAAAAGATTTAGGCGACAAAGTTGATGCGGCTGAAAAGAAAAAGGCCGAAGATGCTAGAGATGCCTTAAAACAGGCAATTGAAAAGAACGACATTAATGAAATTCGCGCGAAAAAAGATGCATTGCAAGAAATTATCCAACAGCTTTCTATTAAGCTTTATGAGCAAGTTGCAAAAGAAGCTCAAGCAAACCAAGCAGGCGCTGAAAGCACAAAGGCAAAAGATGACAATATTGTAGATGCCGAATTTACAGAAATCAATGAAGAAGAAGCAAAGAAATAAATTGTTTAATCGGTTGCATTGAATGGTCAAAGTCAGGCCTGTCTTGGCTTTGACCTTTTCATTTGCAAAAATGTGCATCGATTCCAAACTTATCTATTATTTATTGCATATCCTAGTCTTGAAGTGATATCATAAAATTTATGCAGTTAGAGATTAGTACGGGAAATTCAGGAGTGGATTTATATGAGTAAACGAGACTATTATGAAGTCCTCGGTGTTTCAAAAGATGCCACAAAAGATCAGATCAAAAAAGCTTATCGCCAACTTGCCCGAAAATATCACCCAGATGTAAACAAAGAGCCGGATGCGACAGAAAAATTTAAAGAAATAAAGGAAGCGTATGAAGTTTTAAGCGATGATGCGAAAAGAGCCCAGTATGATCAATTCGGCCATGTTGATCCAAATGCTGGAGGATTTGGCGGTTTTAGCAGTGCTGATTTCGGCGGTTTTGGTGATATATTTGATATGTTCTTTGGCGGGTCTTCGCGGAAAAGGGATCCGAATGCACCTAGACAAGGTGCCGATTTGCAATATACGATGACATTGGAATTTAAAGAGGCTGCATTCGGTAAGGAAGTAGATATAGAGGTGCCAAAAGAAGAAGAATGTGATACGTGCAACGGCAGCGGAGCAAAGCCTGGAACAAAGCCGGAAACTTGTCCACATTGTAAAGGAAGCGGCCAGATTAGCATCGAACAACAGACAGTATTTGGACGTATTGTTAACAGGCGCGTTTGCCATTCTTGTAACGGTACTGGTAAAATGATTAAACAAAAATGCGCAACTTGCGGTGGCACAGGAAAAGTGAAGAAGCGCAAAAAGATCCATGTTAAAATTCCTGCAGGGGTCGACGATGGTCAACAAATGCGGGTGGCTGGCCAAGGTGAACCAGGAATCAATGGTGGGCCTCCAGGAGATCTATATATTGTCTTCCATGTACGTCCACATGAATTTTTTGAAAGAGATGGCGATGATATTTATTGTGAGATGCCGATCACGTTTACACAAGCAGCACTTGGTGATGAAATAGAAGTTCCAACATTGCACGGAAAAGTAAAATTAAAAATTCCTGCAGGAACCCAAACAGGTACGAGATTCCGTTTAAAAGGAAAAGGTGTGCCAAATGTTAGAGGCTATGGTCATGGGGATCAACATATAAAAATTCGCGTTGTCACTCCAACAAATTTAACAAGCCGTCAAAAAGAATTATTGCGGGAATTTGCTGAAATTAGTGGAGAGAATCATCAGACTGAATATGATGATAGTTTTTTTGCGAAAGTTAAGCGCGCCTTCAAAGGATAATGGTAAAGGAAGGGCAAAAGGTAAAAAATGGACAATCGAATGAAAGAAGCCTTGCGGCAGATAGATTGCCGCTGGGCACTTTCGCTTGTTTAGAAAAAGCAGTAAAAAATATAATTCAGAAAAAAGCGAGTGTTGAATACGATGAAATGGTGTGAAATTAGCATTCATACGACCCATGAAGCAGTAGAAGCCATCTCATATATTTGCCATGAAAATGGTGCAAGTGGCGTTGTCATTGAGGATCCAAAAGACCTTTATAGAGTTTGGGATACGGAATACGGAGAGGTATATGAATTAAATCCGGATGATTATCCGAAAGATGGTGTCATTATTAAGGCATATTTGCCCGTAACTAGTTCACTTGTTGAAAATATTGAAGCGATTAAAGAAGCAATAAATAATCTAGTTCAATATGACATTGATCTCGGTCGAAATTCAGTTCAAGTTAATGAAGTAAATGAAGAAGACTGGGCAACAGCTTGGAAAAAATATTACCATCCAGTGAAAGTGTCCGAAAGAATTACAATCGTTCCGACATGGGAAGAATATGAGCCGGAAAGAAAAGATGAAATGATCGTTGAATTAGACCCTGGGATGGCTTTTGGTACAGGCACTCATCCTACAACGGTGATGTGTATTAAAGCTCTTGAAAAAGTAGTCGAAGAAGGGATGCATGTCATTGATGTAGGTACCGGATCGGGAATTCTCAGCATCGTTTGTGCTAAACTAGGAGCGGGAAAAGTCGATGCGTATGATCTTGATGAAGTTGCTGTAAACAGTGCCAAAATGAATATTGAGCTAAACAAAGTATCAAATATCGTTACGGTCAAACAAAACAATTTATTAGAAAACATTATTGGACAAGCTGATGTCATTGTAGCTAATCTCCTTGCAGAAATTATTTTACGCTTTATTGACGATGTTTATTTAAAACTAAAAAAGAATGGTTGGTTTGTTACTTCAGGAATCATTAAAACTAAACAAAAAGAAATTGAAGAAAGACTTGTTAAAGCTGGCTTTACAATCGAGGAAGTTTTACAAATGGAAGATTGGGTTGCCATTATTGCCAAAAAATAAACCAAAATAGATATTTATTAATGGGTGAGTTGTTCGTGCAAAGATATTTTGTGAAAAACAGTCAAATTATCGATAATAAAGTAAAACTAATGGATCAAGATGCCCATCATATTTCGCGGGTTATGCGTATGAAAATTGGAGAATGTCTCATTTGCTGTACAGAAGACGGGAAAGTTGCCAAATGCGAAATCCAAGAAATTACTAATGATTTCGTTGTTGCAGCTATTATAAAATGGTTAGATGAGGATAAAGAACTGCCCGTGTTTGTAACGATAGCTCAGGGCTTGCCAAAAAGCGATAAATTAGAGTTTATTGTCCAAAAAGGAACGGAGATGGGGGCTTCTTGCTTTCTGCCTTTTTTTGCATCGCGCTCGATCGTGAAGTGGGATGAAAAAAAAGGAAGAAAAAAGGTTGAGAGACTTGAAAAAATTGCAAAAGAAGCTGCCGAACAATCACACCGGACGAAAATTCCCATTATTAAAGAACCAGTGGGAATACATGAACTTATTGAAGAAAGCAAGTCGTACACATATAAGGCCGTTCTTTACGAGGAAGACGCAAAGCTTGGTGAAAAAAGCAATCTATCTAGTATTCTTTCGAAACTTGATTCAGGAGATTCTTTAATTGCAGTTATCGGTCCAGAAGGTGGTTTAACTGAACAAGAAGTTTCATTTCTTTGTCAAAACGGATTTATTCGATGCAGTTTAGGCAAACGAATTTTAAGAACAGAAACAGCCCCTTTATATTTTCTAGCTGCTGTTTCCTATCATACTGAATTATTGGGGTGATCAATATGCCATCAGTGGCTTTTCATACATTAGGTTGTAAAGTAAATCATTATGAAACTGAAGCAATTTGGCAACTATTTCAAGAATCTGGGTATGAGCGGGTAGATTTTGAAAAAATTGCAGATGTCTATGTTATTAATACATGTACCGTAACAAATACAGGTGATAAGAAAAGCCGGCAAATCATTCGCCGGGCGATCAGGAAAAATCCAGATGCTGTTATTTGTGTAACAGGCTGCTATGCGCAAACATCTCCGGCCGAAATATTAGAAATCCCAGGGGTAGATATTGTTATTGGAACCCAGGATCGTCATAAACTTCTAGACTATATTAAACAGTATGAAAATGAACGGAAACCAATCAATGCTGTTGGCAATATTATGAAGGCAAAAGTATTTGAAGAGTTGGACGTTCCTTCCTTTACAGACCGTACACGTGCATCATTAAAAATTCAAGAAGGCTGCAACAATTTTTGTACGTTTTGTATCATCCCTTGGGCTCGCGGCTTATTACGTTCAAGAAAACCTGAAGATGTAATTAAACAAGCGCAAGCACTAGTGGACGCAGGCTATAAAGAAATTGTATTAACAGGCATTCATACTGGCGGCTATGGAGAAGACTTAAAAGATTATAATTTTGCAATGCTTCTTCGTGAATTGGATGAAAAAGTCGTTGGATTAAAACGGATTCGCATTTCATCCATCGAAGCAAGCCAAATTACAGATGAAGTGATCGATGTATTAGAACGTTCCAATAAGATTGTTCGCCATTTGCACATTCCACTTCAATCAGGATCTAATTCTGTTTTAAAACGAATGCGCCGTAAGTATACGACCGAATTTTATGTTGAGCGTTTAAATCGGTTAAAAGAAGCACTTCCTGGGCTAGCGGTAACATCAGATGTCATTGTAGGTTTTCCGGGAGAAACAGAAGAAGAATTTATGGAAACTTACAATTTAATTCGTGATAATAAATTTTCTGAACTGCATGTTTTTCCATATTCAAAAAGAACCGGTACACCAGCAGCGCGCATGGAAAACCAAGTCGATGAAGAAGTGAAAAATGAACGTGTCCATCGTTTAATCGCTTTGTCTGATCAGTTGGCGAAAGAATAT
Source organism: Calidifontibacillus erzurumensis (assembly GCF_013303125.1). Lineage (GTDB taxonomy): Bacteria > Bacillota > Bacilli > Bacillales > Bacillaceae_J > Calidifontibacillus > Calidifontibacillus erzurumensis. Next base: position 134,765 of record NZ_JABTTE010000001.1, read on the forward strand.
GCTTCTAATTATGAAGGAGAGGTACTAGAAGTCATTCCGGAAGAACAATTTAAAGAAGATCCATCCAGAAAGAACCTTTATGTAGGCTATACAGATAACTATTTAAAAGTTGTTTTCCCTGGTACGGAAGAGATGATCGGCGAGATTGTAAAAGTAAAGATTACAAAGGCAGGTTATCCTTATAACGAAGGCGAATTTATAAGCATTGCTTCTGACCAAGGAGAAAAAGAAGTGAAAGTTGGCTAACGGAAGGATGGATTAAGATGACCGTTCATCTTGCAAAAATGATTGATCATACAGCCTTGAAACCTGAGACTACGAAAGAGCAAATAGTAAAATTATGTAATGAAGCGAAGGAATATGGGTTTTTTTCTGTTTGCGTGAATCCGATGTGGGTACAGGAAGCAAGCAACTTGTTAAATGGAACAGATGTAAAAGTTTGTACAGTCATAGGCTTTCCTTTAGGGGCTAATACACCTGAGACAAAAGCATTTGAAACGAAAAATGCTATTGATAAAGGTGCTACAGAAGTCGATATGGTTATTAACATTGGAGCTTTAAAAGATAAAAATGATGATCTAGTAGAACAAGATATTCGCGCAGTTGTTGAAGCAGCTCATGGTAAGGCATTGGTCAAAGTGATCATTGAAACATGTCTTTTGACAGAGGAAGAAAAAGTAAGAGCATGTAAACTTGCGGTTAAAGCAGGCGCTGATTTTGTAAAGACGTCTACCGGTTTTTCATCTCTAGGAGCAACAGTGGAAGATGTTAAACTCATGCGAGAAACTGTAGGAGAGCAGGTAGGTGTAAAAGCTTCAGGAGGAATTCGTGATCGCGAATTTGCCCTCCAACTCATTGAAGCAGGGGCGACAAGAATTGGTGCAAGCGCAAGTGTTGCAATCGTAAAAAGTGAAAAAGCTGAAGCAGACTATTAATGATGGTAAAGGCAGTCCCATATAAAGAATGTGGGGCTGCCTTTCATTTTTATAAACTAAGCTTTCTCCCCATGAAGTTTCATAATAAATTGTGCTAATAACCCTGCAAGCGGCAAAGCAATAAAAGATGATAGTACATTAAAAATTACGCTGACATGGGCAAGCTGTACATCTGGCAGTGAAGTGAGAAAAGATGCAACATCACCAAGAGATTTTATAAATGGGAAAAATAATAAAACTCCAAAAATATTTAGCCAAATATGGGCATAAGCGGCCCATTTTGCTTCTTTATTAGCACCAATACTAGCAATAAAAGCTGTTATGCATGTGCCGATATTAGCTCCTAGGACGATTGCAATTCCTGATGTTAAAGTAACTAAATTTTCGTTTAAAAAACCCATGATAATCCCGGTCGTAGCCGTACTAGATTGAATGATCGCCGTTAATAAAGTTCCAAGACCAACTCCGATTAAATTGCTTTCATTTGACAATTTAATTGATGTATGGACAACCGGAATGGAAGAGAGAGGTTTTGCTAAATTTTCAAAACCGTTCATCGCCACAAATAAGCAACCTAGTCCAAATAAAATGGCACCAATATTAAAGGAAATGTGGTTTTTTGTAAATAATAATATCGCACCGATCAATAATAAAGGTAGAATGGCATCAAAAAGGTCAAACGCAATAAATTCGGTTGTTAATGTTGTACCAATATTCGTACCTAGGATTATGCCGATCGATTGTTTAAACGTTAACATTCCAGCTGCAATAAATCCTATTGTTATAACCATTACAGCGGAACTGCTTTGCAAAATGGCTGTAATGAATGTACCGACTACCATCCCTTTGAATGGTGAATCAGTTATTTTTACCAATAATTCTTGAATCCGTTTATGTGATAAATTATAGAGCCCGATTCTCATTACGGTCATTCCGTATAAAAAAATTGCAATAAAAACGGTAAATAAAGTGAAGATTTTGATCATGAATAAGTCACCATCCTAAAAGCGAAATAGACCGTATGATTACTTTCAACAACCATTCTATGGACAAGTAACATCGGACATGACTTAAACTTTTCGACAGAAAAAATTTATATTCTTTTCTTTAAAGAGGAACAATAGAAATGGCGAATATAAGTTGAAAATCAAACATATTTATTATATAATGGCAAAAGACATGTCTTTTTATAAGCTTTATTTTAATAAGTAGAAAGCATGTCTGGTGCTATGGTTTTTCGGAGGGAGGGAAGTATTTATGTCAGTTACTCGCGTTCGTAAAAATGAATCACTAGAAGATGCTCTTCGTCGATTCAAGAGAGCCGTTTCGAAAAATGGTACACTTTCTGAAGCTAGGAAGCGTGAATTTTATGAGAAACCTAGTGTAAGACGTAAGAAAAAATCAGAGGCTGCAAGAAAGCGTAAGTATTAAGAGAGGGTGTTTTTATGAGTCTGCTTGAGCGTCTTACTGACGATATGAAGCAAGCGATGAAAGACAAAGATAAAGAAAAGCTGTCTGTGATCCGCATGGTGAAAGCTGCTCTTCAAAATGAAGTGATTAAGCTTGGCCATGACTTATCTGAAGAAGAAGAGCTTACTGTTTTAAACCGCGAATTAAAACAGCGTAAAGACTCCCTCCTTGAGTTCGAAAATGCTGGCCGCAGCGATTTAGCTGATAAAATTAAACTTGAAATTGAAATATTGATGAACTATATGCCTAAACAGCTGACTGAAGAAGAGCTAGAAGAAATTGTGAAACAAACGATTTCCGAAGTAAATGCTACTTCGAAGGCTGATATGGGCAAAGTGATGGGGGCGATTATGCCGAAAGTGAAAGGGAAAGCTGACGGTTCGTTCGTCAATCGCCTCGTTATGAAGCATTTATCATAAATTTTCAATGACCAAAGGGACTATTCCTAAATGCCTGTCGTCTGAAAAGATGGCAATGAAAGGAATAGTTCCTTTTTTCGTATAAAAAAGGTTTAATCATGAAACTTCTTCCTACATTAAAACGTATAGTTAAATAAAATAGTTTATTAAGAAAGGGGTGTTTTATGAAGCGGATGTTGTCTGTGAAAAAACGAGCAACTGTCATATCTTTTATTGGTTTGTTGTTTCTATTTTTATTACAAACGATGATTGTAAATGCACAAACAGAAAAAATCGTCTATTTTATTCCAGTAGAAAAAACGGTGGAACAAGGACTTGGTGCATTCTTGGACCGCTCAATAGCTGAGGCGGAAAAAGCGAACGCAAGTCAAATCGTCTTAGAAATTAATACACCAGGTGGCGCAGTGGATGCAGCGATGGATATTGCAAACAGTTTAAGGAATACAGATATTCCGACAACCGCATTTATCAATAAAACTGCGTTATCCGCTGGTGCTTATTTGGCCTTAAATGCTGACCAAATCGTAATGGTGCCTCATTCGACAATCGGTTCTGCAGCAATAATCGATTTGGAAGGGAATACTGCAGGGAAAAAAGCGGAATCCGCATGGCTTGCGGAAATGAAAGCTTCTGCAGAACGAAATAACCGAGATCCAATATATGCGATGGCGATGGTCGATGCAGATATTGATTTACCAGAATATGGGGCAAAAAAAGGGGATTTGTTGACACTGACAGCTGAAGATGCATTGAAAGTTGGCTATGCTGAAAAAATCGTCAACACAAGAAGTGAATTGTTAGATTATTTAGGTTTATCAGGGGCAACTATCGTTGAAATGAATGAAAGTTTTGCTGAAAAAGTTGCCCGGTTTATTACCCATCCGGTTGTCATTCCGATTTTGTTATCAATCGGCAGTCTTGGATTAGTGATGGAACTTTATACACCTGGATTTGGCATACCTGGAACGATGGGGTTAATATCATTGTTATTATTTTTCTATGGCCATATGATCGCGGGGTTAGCTGGAATGGAATCAATAATATTAGTCGTGATCGGTTTTATATTACTCGTTTTGGAGTTTTTTGTTCCAGGTGGAATCTTGGGACTTATCGGCGTGCTTGCTATTATAGGAAGTTTATTGTTGGCAGCAAATGATATTAGTCACATGATTTTTTCAATTTTAATCGCACTTGTAGTAACAATAGTTGCATCCGTCATATTATTTAAACGTTTTGGTTATGAAAAAGGCATTTTTCGGAGAATCATTTTATTTGATTCGACAAGTAGCGATAAAGGGTATGTTGCAACAACAACTCGTTCGGAATTAGTTGGCCAAGAAGGAATTAGCGAAACTCCTCTTCGTCCGTCAGGGGTAGCTATTTTTAATGGAGAGCGCATTGATGTTGTGACAGAAGGTGGTTTTATTAACGCTAATAAAAAGGTAAAAATAATAAAAGTGGAAGGTCCGAAAATTGTCGTTCGGGAAATAAAAAATGAACAGGAGGATTCGTAATGATTGCAGAAGGGACTATATTTTTATTGCTCTTAGTTGGACTTATTATTATTGCTTTGTCAATATTGTTTACATTTGTGCCTGTGATGCTCTGGATTTCCGCTTTAGCTGCAGGGGTTAGAATTAGCATTTTTACGTTAATCGGAATGAGGCTCCGTCGTGTTATTCCAAGCCGAGTCATTAATCCATTAATTAAAGCGGTAAAAGCAGGCTTGAATTTGAATACAAATCAGCTTGAAAGTCATTACCTAGCTGGGGGAAACGTTGACAGAGTTGTTAATGCATTAATTGCAGCACACCGTGCTAATATTGAACTTTCATTTGAACGCTGTGCGGCTATTGATCTTGCCGGCCGCGATGTGTTGGAAGCTGTGCAAATGAGCGTAAATCCAAAAGTAATTGAAACTCCTTTTATCTCTGGGGTAGCGATGGATGGTATTGAAGTAAAAGCGAAGGCGCGAATCACTGTTCGAGCAAATATCGACCGCCTCGTCGGTGGTGCGGGAGAAGATACAGTCATCGCCCGTGTTGGTGAAGGTATTGTTTCAACAATCGGTTCACAAACGGATCATAAAAAAGTTTTAGAAAACCCAGACATGATTTCACAGACTGTATTAACAAAAGGACTTGATTCGGGAACTGCTTTTGAAATTTTATCAATTGATATTGCTGATATTGATATTGGTAAAAATATAGGTGCTGTACTCCAAACAGACCAAGCTGAAGCTGATAAAAAAATTGCTCAAGCAAAAGCGGAAGAACGACGCGCAATGGCAGTTGCTAGAGAACAAGAGATGAAAGCGAAAGTAGAAGAAATGAAAGCGAAAGTCGTGGAAGCAGAAGCGCAAGTTCCACTTGCAATGGCAGAAGCGCTTCGTTCCGGAAACATCGGTGTCATGGATTATATGAACATTAAAAATATTATCGCTGATACACAAATGAGAGACTCCATTGGAAAAATTTCAAAAGATCTTGATGAGGATGAAATTTAAGATGGAATGGTTTTTCGAATTTCTGTTTGGAAATCTTGCTTTTTTGATCTTTATTGTTGGAGGAATTATCAGCTTTCTGAAACGATCTGGTGAATCACAAGGTAGAAAAAAACTTTCAGAACATAAAAAGATTAAGCCTTTCATTCCTCAACTTGAAGAGTTGTTCGAAGAAATAAAAAATATCCAACAAAAAGAAATGCGTAAGCCAACTGAATGGCAGGAACCGGAATTTGCGTTAGACATAAGAAATGATAGAGAACAACGAAAAGAAAACTTGTATTTAGAAAAATTACAAGAAATGAAAAAGACAAATGATCAATTGGATGTGCCTAATACAAATTTATATATGAAAAAAACTGGTCAGAAAATAAAAGGCAATCAATCTATTAAGAAAAAACAAGTGATAAATGGAGTCATTTGGAGCGAAATCATCGGTCCACCCCGGGCGAAGAAAAAACATACTTACTCCTATTTTAAAAGAAGCTAAGCGCTATTGCTTAGCTTCTTTTTTGTGCTAAAACATTTTTCTCGTTCATAAACATGAAAGGAAAGGGGGCTCTATGTATGAAAAAATTCAGACAACAATTAAAAAATTGGGTTACACGAAAAATGGAACTGCCAGCAGATGTTATGATGGATCTCCCTAGAATTACGATGATCGGGCAAATTCATATTTACATAGAAAATCATCGTGGCTTGCTGCAATTTTCCGATAAAGAATTGCGATTGCTATTAAAACAAGGGCAGCTGCTTATTAAAGGCGAGCAATTTGTCTTGAAAACGATGCTGCCTGAAGAGATCTTGCTGGAAGGGAAAATATCTCAAGTACTTTATTTGGATGAACCAGGTAAGTAAGGAGGAGATCTTCAGCTTATGAAAAATCAATGGACCAATTTTTTTTCAGGGTATGTAAAAATAAAAGTGACCGGAAAACTAATTGAACCTTTTTTAAATCATTGTGTCAAGGAAAATCTTAGAATTTGGAATTTGAAAAGGATTAATCCGAATAGTGTCACTGGATATTTAATGCTTGAAGATATCCCAAAAATAAGAAAAATCATTCGTAAAAGCGAATGCAAACTTGAATTTATTGGGCGAAGGGGCATACCGTTTTTATTAAAAAAAATGATTTCCAACAGTGGTTTTATTATTGGGTTATTAGCAGCAGTTTTTCTTATTTTGTTCTTATCAAATATCGTTTGGAGCATCGAAATTACCGGTGCAAACCCTAAACTTGAGCATGATATACGAAAAGAATTATCGGCAATAGGCATTAAACGAGGAAAACTACATTTTTCTTTGCCTACAAATGAACAAATTCAAAGCAAGCTAATGGAGCGCATTCCTGAAATTACTTGGGTCGGAGTACAATTAAATGGAACATCCTATCATTTTGAAGTGGTTGAAAAGAAGGTTGTGGAAGAACCGGCACCTTTAAGTCCTAGACATTTAGTTGCAAAGAAAAAAGCGGTTATCTATGATTATTTTGTTGAACAAGGACAACCTGTTGTGAAGATCAACGATTTTGTAAGGCCGGGACAAATTTTAGTATCAGGTATTATTGGAAAAGAAGGAAAAACAGAATTAACTGCTGCAAAAGGAAAAATTTTTGGTGAAATTTGGTACAAGTCTCACATTACAGTCCCGCTTGAAACAGAATTTCACGTTTTTACAGGAAAATATATGGAGAAGTATTACCTAAATATATTTAATTTTTCAATTCCTTTATGGGGATTTAAAAAAGTAGAATTTTCAAATTATAAAATTGAAAACATTGATAAACAAATAAAATTTTTAAAATGGAATTTGCCGATCGTTTATCGTAAACAAATCATCAGGGAAGAGGAAAAACATCTTCGTAAATATGATCAAAAAACAGCTATACAAGTTGCTAAAAAAACGGCCATTGATGCTTTAAAAGCAAAACTTGATGAAGATGCGGTCATAAAAGGTGAAAATGTTTTGCACCAGAAAGTGGACAATGGTAAATTAAAATTGATGATCCATTACCAAGTTATAGAAGACATTGCAATACCACAACCAATTGTTCAAGGAGACTAAAGAATGCAAGATCATTTAAAAACAATGAATATCCAATTGCAGACTTTAAATGAAGCACTATCTTTATTTGGAACGGAAGATCGTAATTTAAAAATGTTGGAAGAAAAGCTTCAGCTTACGATTGTCACAAGAGGAGAGTCCGTTAGCGTCTCAGGAGACCCTGAAACACTCCAAATAGCAGAACAGGTTTTGTTGGCTCTCTTAAAAGTGATCCGGAAAGGAGCCAGCATTTCCGAACGAGATGTCATATATGCAGTTGATTTAGCTAAAAAGGGCATGCTGGATCAATTTGAAGAATTGTATGAACAAGAAATAACAAAAAATGCAAAAGGAAAATCAATCCGAGTTAAAACATTAGGACAAAGAAAATATATTAATGCAATAAAAACGCATGATCTTGTCTTTGGCATTGGACCTGCTGGCACGGGAAAAACATATCTTGCCGTCGTCATGGCAGTAGCAGCTCTGAAAAAAGGGCTCGTGAAACGCATTATATTAACAAGGCCAGCCGTGGAAGCTGGAGAAAGTCTTGGTTTTTTACCTGGCGATTTAAAAGAAAAAGTCGACCCTTATTTACGCCCTTTATATGATGCATTGCATGATGTGTTGGGGGCAGAACAAGTAGCACGTTTAATTGAAAGAGGCACAATTGAAATTGCACCACTAGCATATATGCGAGGGCGAACATTAGATGATTCTTTTGTTATCTTAGATGAAGCACAAAACACGACACGAGAACAAATGAAAATGTTTTTGACTAGATTGGGTTTTGGTTCCAAAATGGTAATTACAGGCGACATTACGCAGGTAGATTTGCCAAATGGGGTCCAGTCTGGATTAAGTGCGGCCCAAAATATTTTGAAAGATATTGCAGGAATTTCATTTATTTATTTGGAACAATCGGATATAGTCCGCCATCCATTAGTTCAAAAAATTATTCATGCATATGAGAACTATGGAAAAAATTGAAGGGGATTAAAATTATGATCATTGATTTTATTGATGAACATCAATTAGTTGATGAAAAACAAAAAGAGGAAATTGAGAAATTATTGCAATTTGCTGCTGAAAAAGAAAATGTCCCAAATGATGCAGAAGTTTCCATCACATTTGTTAATAATGAGGAGATTCAAGAAATTAATAAAATTTACCGCGGCAAAGATCAGCCTACAGATGTAATTTCTTTTGCAATGGAAGAAATGGGTGAAGGGGAAATAGAAATTAAAGGTACGGATTTGCCAAAAATGCTTGGTGACATTATTATTTCCATTCCTAAGGCAATCGAACAAGCAAAAGAATATTCACATAGCTTTATGCGTGAATTAGGTTTTTTAAGTGTTCATGGTTTTCTCCATTTGTTAGGATATGACCATATCGAAGAAGATGATGAAAAAATTATGTTTTCGAAGCAAAAGGAAATATTGGATGAATATGGACTTCATCGCTAAAGAATTGAAGAGATTGTTTAGAAGCTTCGGCTTTGCCATTCAAGGATTTATTCATGCGGTAAAAAAAGAGCGAAATATGCAAATTCATTTGACCGCTGCATGTCTCGTTCTTTTTTTCGCTTATTTTTTTTCGATTTCCCGAATGGAATGGATCATTATTTTGCTATGCATAGGAAGCGTCATTAGTTTGGAATGCATCAATACGGCTATTGAACGAACAATTGACCTTTGTACAGATGAAATTAAACCGCTTGCTAAACAAGCGAAAGATACTGCGGCTGCTGCTGTTTTTGTTTTTGCAATCATTTCTGCTATTATAGGAGTAATCATTTTTTTCGAAAGAGTATTAACTTTTTTGAATTTTTTGTAAAATTCCGCTGAAAATATATAAAAATTAGTGTAAAATAGAATGAAAGGGTTTCAGGTGAATGGATAAAAAGACAGTCATCAATGTACTGATTGACAAAGCAAAAGACGCAAGAAAAAACGCATATGTGCCGTATTCTAAATTTAAAGTAGGAGCGGCCCTAATGACTGATGATGAAAAAATTTACACAGGATGTAATATTGAAAATGCAGCTTACGGATTATGCAATTGTGCAGAAAGAACAGCGCTTTTTAAAGCGTATTCAGAGGGGGAGCAAAAATTTAAAGCGTTAGCAGTTATTGCCGATACGGAGCGCCCTGTGTCACCTTGTGGTGCATGTCGACAAGTAATGGTAGAACTTTGCGATCCAGAAATGCCGGTTTATTTGTCTAATATAAAAGGCGATCTTTTAGAGACAACCGTGCAGGAGTTGTTACCAATAGCATTCTTAGCGAGGGATTTACATGAAAAATGAAGCACACTACAAATCAGGATTTGTTTCTATTATTGGTAGACCGAATGTTGGTAAATCAACGTTCTTAAATAAAGTAATCGGCCAAAAAATCGCAATTATGAGCGACAAACCACAAACGACAAGGAATAAAATCCAAGGGGTATATACGACTGATAGCTGCCAAATTATATTTATTGATACTCCAGGCATCCATAAACCGAAACATAAACTAGGCGATTTCATGATGAAAATTGCTCTAAATACATTAAAAGAAGTAGATTTGATATTGTTTATGGTCAATGCTCAAGAAGGCTTCGGAAAAGGAGAACAATATATTATTGAATCTTTAAAACAAACGAAGCAGCCAGTTTTCCTTGTCATAAATAAAATTGATCAAGTACAACCAGATGATTTATTGAAAATCATTGACGAATATAAAGGATTATACCCATTTAAAGAAATCATCCCGATTTCTGCACTTCAAGGGAACAATATAAACACTCTTCTTGAACAGATTGAAAAATATATGCCAAATGGGCCGCAATATTACCCTTCCGATCAAATTACTGATCATCCAGAACGTTTTATTATTGCTGAATTAATACGAGAAAAAGCCCTCCATTTAACGAGAGAAGAAGTTCCCCATTCCATTGCGGTTGTAATGGATAAATTGGAACGGCGGGAAGATGGTCATACGGTTTATATTGCCGCAACGATCATTGTAGAACGCGATTCCCAAAAAGGGATTATTATCGGTAAGCAAGGAAAAATGCTAAAAGAAATCGGCCGTTTAGCCCGAATGGACATTGAAGCTTTATTAGGGTCTAAAGTTTATCTTGAGTTATGGGTTAAAGTTCAAAAAGATTGGCGCAACAAGTTAAGCCAATTAAGAGATTTTGGCTTCCGGGAAGATGAATATTGATTTTTACAATTTTTCACTAACATGAAATAAAATTGTTAGGTCAAGCTATTAGCAAGGAGTTTTAGGTAAGGCTAGTTTAAACATTGAAAGGTGGGGTTTCTTGTGATTGATTTTACCTGGAAAATCTTCGCGAAAACTGGCAACTTAGAAACTTATCTTCTTTTTAAGGAGATTGAAAGGGACTATCAAGAAACTGCTGAAAAAAATGTTAACGAGCTAATTGAAACAGAAGCTCCTTGATCCCTTGACCGTGAATTGTAAAAAAATTGGATGGTGTTAAAATTGCTCCGAAAAGTTGAAGGAATTGTCATCCGAACAACCGATTATGGTGAAACAAATAAAATTGTAATTTTATTTACTAGGGAAATGGGCAAAATCGGTGTGATGGCCCGCGGTGCTAAAAAGCCGCAGAGCAGATTAACTCCAGTTTCCCAATTGTTTATTTACGGTCATTTTCTTGTTCAAATTGGCTCTGGTTTAGGAACATTGCAACAGGGGGAAATCATTTCCTCTTTTCGTAATTTGAGCGAAGATTTATATAAAGCTGCTTATGCTGCTTATCTTGTTGAGTTGACAGATAAGCTGACAGAAGAGAAAAAAACAAACCCTTACTTATTTGAATTGCTTTACCAAACCCTTTATTTTATGAATGAAGGACTAGATATTGAAATTCTTACTTCTATATATGAAATGAAGATGCTTTCGCTTGCTGGCATTCATCCAAAATTGGATGGATGCGCCTCCTGCAGCAATACGGAAGGAAAATTCGCCTTCTCAATTCGGGAAGGCGGTTTTATATGCCATCGATGCTACCATAAAGACCCGAACCACATGCGGATTTCAGAAGCGGCTTTAAAATTGCTTCGGCTATTTTATTTTTTTGATTTAAAACGGCTCGGGAAAATTTCTGTGAAAGATACGACAAAAAAAGAAATAAAAGCAGTTATTTCAGCGCTTTATGATGAATACTCAGGCTTAAACCTTAAATCAAAACGTTTTCTCACCCAACTAGAACGGTTTAATCAACAATAAAATAATGTATCTTGCTTCTTCATTCATATAAATTAAGCTATAATTAATATATCAATAGTATAACACAATTATTACATCATTCTTCCAAATGGATTGTTTTTTGAAGAAGTTCTAAGGTGGTGAGTAAAATAGAACTTAGTAGCCGTCAAGAAAAGATTTTACAAATTGTTAAAGATCATGGGCCGATTACCGGTGAACAAATTGCCGATCAGTTAAATTTAACACGGGCAACTTTACGTCCGGATTTAGCTATTTTAACAATGGCCGGTTATTTAGAGGCCCGGCCTCGAGTAGGCTATTTTTATACAGGAAAAACCGGCTCGCAACTGTTAACAGAAAAGATTAAGAAACTGCAAGTTTACCAATATCAATCAATGCCGGTTGTTGTCGATGAAAGTGTTTCTGTTTATGATGCCATTTGTACCATGTTTCTTGAAGATGTAGGGACTTTATTTGTAGTTGATAAAAATTCTTCTTTAGTAGGTGTTCTTTCTAGGAAAGATCTTTTGCGTGCAAGCCTAGGTAATTCTAACCTCGAGGCAATTCCGGTCAATATTATTATGACAAGAATGCCGAACATAACTTTTTGTCATAAAGATGATCTTATTATTGATGTTGCGGAAAAAATTATAGAAAAACAAATCGATGCGGTACCGGTTGTAAAACATACTGAACATGGTTATGAAGTGATCGGAAGGCTTACAAAAACAAATATGACGAAAGTTTTAGTTGATATTGCTAAAGATGAAATTATTTAAGTTTTTAGGTTTCATTTTGGTTAAGTAATTTATAGAAAGGAATGGAGGAATTTTGGATAACGCCAATGTATATGTAGTCTCCGATTCAGTAGGAGAAACGGCCGAGCTCGTTGTGAAAGCGGCTGCAAGCCAATTTCAATCTTTTAGAATCAATATTAGGCGAATTCCTTATGTTGAAGATACAGAAACATTAAGTGAAGTCGTTTCACTTGCGAAGGAAAATAAGGCAATTATCGCTTTTACACTTGTTGTACCAAGCATGAGGGATTTTTTAATTAATGAAGCATCTAAAGCTGGGGTTCCAGTTGTCGATATTATTGGTCCGATGGTTAAACAAATGCAGGAAAGCTATAATAAGAAGCCTAGGGAAGAACCGGGGTTAGTTCGACAATTGGATGAAGATTATTTCAAAAAGGTGGAAGCTATTGAATTTGCAGTCAAATATGATGACGGTCGGGATCCTCGCGGAATCCTTAGAGCAGATATCGTCCTCTTGGGTGTATCGAGAACTTCAAAAACACCTTTATCACAATATTTAGCATTAAAGCGTTTAAAGGTTGCTAACATTCCGATCGTTCCAGAAGTCGAACCACCGGAAGAATTATTCCAAATTTCCGCTGACCGTTGTTTTGCTTTAAAAATTAGTCCTGAAAAGCTTAATCATATTCGCAAAGAAAGGCTCAAATCGCTCGGATTAAGTGCTTCAGCAAACTATGCCAGCCTTGACAGAATTAAAGAAGAGCTTGCCTATTTTGATAAAGTTGTAGAAAAGATTGGCTGTGAAGTTATTGATGTATCGAATAAAGCAGTTGAAGAAACTGCGAACTTAATATTAAGTAAATATACAAAAAAACATTGAAATAAATGTCTCGCAAAAGACAACGGCTTATCATCATCGTTAAGCCAATGTCACGAGACATTTTTTTATTTTTTTCTAGTAATTTAAATAAATATATATTACAATAAAATATTGTGATTAATGAAAAATATTATGTTTATACTTGACAATGAAAGAATAAACTAGTAGTGGGTTTACGTATAATTCCTTGCCTTTTCGACAAAAATCAAAATTATAAAATAATTTTTCTTAAGAAGGAATCCTTACAATTATGTAGAATAAAAAAGGTGGTGAACATTAAAATATATTTTATACAACCAATTTTAATAAAATATGTCGAAATTTGGAGGAATTTTGAATAAGAAGATAGAATAAATTATAGTAGGTAGAATGATCAACTTCATGTACATGGTGATGAAAAAATGGGAAATCGAATTCCCGAAGAAACCATTGAAGAAATACGAAACAAAATCGACATAGTTGAAGTAATTAGCGAATATGTTCAATTAAAAAAACAAGGTCGAAATTATTTTGGACTTTGTCCTTTCCATGGCGAAAAAACGCCTTCTTTTTCTGTATCTGCTGAAATGCAAATCTATCACTGTTTTGGCTGTGGTGCTAGCGGCAATGTTTTTTCATTCATTATGAATGTTGAGAATTGCACGTTCGTTGAAGCCGTAACGACTCTTGCTGAAAGAATACATATTGATTTGCCAACGACAAGGAATCAACAACCTTTCAATGAAAAAACAAATGATTTTAGTGTAGCATTGCGTGCCCACGACCTGCTACAAAAATTTTATCATCATTTCTTAGTAAATACAAAAGAAGGAAAAGATGCTCTTCTTTATTTAGAAAAAAGGGGATTCACCGATAAAGAAATTGAAAGATTTCAAATCGGCTATGCTCCCAATTCTTCCGATTTGGCAACTAGATTTTTTGAAAAAAGAGGCTTTAATCTTTATGAATTGGTTAAAAGCGGACTTCTTTCAAGAAGGGAAAGTGATGGAAAATTTTATGATCGATTTCGAAATCGCATCATGTTTCCGATTTGGGATCACCAGGGCCGGACCATTGGCTTTGGGGGACGATCACTTAGTGATGAAGAACCAAAATATTTAAATAGTCCTGATACAAAGTTATTTAATAAAGGAAAGATATTGTATGGACTTCATTTGGCAAAACCGGCCATCCGTAAAAAGGAACAGGTCGTTTTGTTTGAAGGATATATCGATGTCATATCCGCCTGGCGCGCTGGTGTTGAAAATGGTGTTGCTACCCTTGGGACTTCCTTAACAGAAGAACAGGCACGAATTATTCGGAGAAATGCAGAAACTGTTGTCATTTGTTATGATTCCGATCATGCAGGTATCAATGCAGCCTACCGGGCACAATCAATTTTAACAAATGTCGGCTGTACAGTACGAATTGCGAAAATGCCAGAAGGTTATGACCCTGATGAATACATTTTAGCTTTTGGACATGAAAGTTTTCAAAAAAATGTAATCGATCAGAGCATGACTCTAATGGCTTTTAAAATGGACTATTTGCGAAAAGGCAAAAATTTAAAAAATGAAGGAGAACTAATTGCCTATATCGAAGAAGTATTGAAAGAAATTAGCATGTTGCCGGGAGCTATTGAAAGGGATCACTATTTAAGGCAGCTTTCTGAGGAATTTTCCATATCGTTAGATGCTTTAAAAAGTGAGCAGTATCAAATTTATAGAAAATTAAGAAAAAACAAGGATATTTCATCTCTATATAGAAATAATAGTAATAATAATTTAAAAGCGGTTATTGTTAATAAGAAACTTCACCCGGCTTATTATAATGCTGAAAGATTGATCCTTGCACATATGCTTAGGAGCAATGAAATTGCCCAACAAATTAAAGAGCAAATTGGTTGCTCATTTAATATAGATTCCCATAATGCTATTGCTCTTTTTATTTATGGCTATTATGAAGAAGGTCATTCCCCAGATGTTAGTGGAATCATTCAAAATATTGATGATGAAGAGCTTAGAAGAATTGTTTCTGAGTTGGCAATGATTGAAATCAATTCGAACATATCCGATGAGGAATTATCTGATTATATAAAGCAGGTGTTGAATTATCCAAAATGGTTAAAAATAAAAGAAATCGAAAGAGAGAAATTACAGGCTTTGAAAGTAAACGATGTAATCAAGGCAGCGCAGCTTACCCAGCAGATGATCGAATTAAAAAAAGACTTGAAATAACTACAACAGATCGTTTGAATTTTTGGAAGGAGGGGAACTGATGGCTGAAAAAAGCGCTCGTTCAAAAGAAAAAGAAGTAGATACAGAATACACGCTTGACCAAGTAAAAGAGCAAATTGTTGAACTCGGAAAAAAGCGTGGTGTCCTTACATTTGATGAAATTGCTGAACGCCTATCGCCTTTTGAACTAGATTCAGACCAGATGGATGAATTTTATGAGTATTTAGCTGATAAAGGAATCGATGTAATTTCCAAAGTAGAACATGATGATGACATGATTGATGATCCTGGTTATCAAGAACTGGAAAAAGAAGAAGAGTTTGATTTAAATGATCTATCGGTTCCACCGGGAGTAAAAATAAACGATCCAGTCCGCATGTATTTAAAAGAAATTGGAAGGGTTGACTTATTGTCTGCCGAAGAAGAGATTGAACTTGCGGAACGAATTGAAAAAGGTGATGAAGAAGCAAAACGCCGTCTTGCCGAAGCAAATTTAAGGCTCGTTGTTAGTATAGCCAAACGGTATGTTGGACGTGGCATGTTATTCCTTGATTTAATTCAAGAAGGAAACATGGGATTAATCAAGGCAGTTGAAAAATTTGATCATCGGAAAGGGTTCAAATTCAGTACGTATGCAACTTGGTGGATCCGTCAAGCTATTACACGTGCGATTGCTGACCAAGCAAGAACAATTCGTATTCCGGTTCATATGGTAGAAACAATCAATAAGTTGATTCGTGTTCAAAGGCAATTGCTTCAAGACTTAGGACGTGAACCAACCCCAGAAGAAATTGCTGAAGAAATGGATTTAACGCCAGAAAAAGTTCGTGAAATTTTAAAAATTGCTCAAGAGCCAGTTTCTTTGGAAACACCGATCGGCGAAGAGGACGACTCACATTTAGGCGATTTTATCGAAGACCAAGAAGCAACATCACCATCCGATGCTGCTGCTTATGAACTTTTAAAAGAACAGTTGGAAGATGTATTAGATACATTAACAGATCGAGAAGAAAATGTTTTGCGTCTTCGCTTTGGGTTAGATGATGGCAGAACTCGGACACTTGAAGAAGTTGGTAAAGTGTTTGGTGTAACAAGAGAACGTATCCGTCAAATTGAAGCAAAAGCATTGCGGAAGTTACGTCATCCAAGCAGAAGTAAACGCCTCAAAGACTTTTTGGAATAAAACGTTGGGAAATAGTTTACTTCATGTATAAGGAAGTAAACTATTTTTTGTTTTTTTTTGAGGTGAAATATATGGATAAAAATAGAAAAGAAATTATCTTAAAAGAAATCCATTTTTGGAAAGAGCATCATCTACTACCTGAACATTATTGCAATTTTTTAATCACCTTATATACAGAAGGTTCTGAATCTGAACGTAAGATTTATGAAAAAAAACAGGTTGGATTACATAAAAAATTGTTTAGTTATTTCTTTTATGCTTATTTACTATTGCAGTTCTTATTAACGGTAGTTGTTTTATATTTTACTGAAATGTCGATTGATTTGCAAATTGCTTCAGTCTCATTTTTTTTAATAGTAAACGCGCTAAGCATCGTTTACTTGTGGAAGAAAAAGCGACAGTTTTTTCATATTGCTCTCATCATTGGGGTATTAATACTATTTCTTACAACCGTTCATGTTAGTTCATTACTAACGGATGAATCCATTTATTTCTTTTTTACAGTGTTGTTAAATTGTGCATTTTGGGTATTCATCGGGTTTCGACTGCATTTAAAATATTTAATTATTTCTGGCATTTTGGGAGCTAGTCTTTTGATCATTTATTCATATTTGTAAATAGCTGTAACTTGAATATTATATTTTTTTATTAACAATCTAATAATAGGAAGAATTTATTATTTTACTTAATGAAAAAATAAAAAATATTTAAATTGTGCAATACCTCTTCCACGAAACAACTATTTCAAGTAAAATAAATAGTGTTGCAAACAATCGGGAAAATTGTGAATTTTGTACATAAGGAGGAAGAAAAAATGAACCGCAATCCATTAATGCCATTTGCACTTATTGCTATTTTAGGTATCGTTTTAATGGTAGGGGTCTCGTATTGGGGATTAAACAATGCGGACAAGCTTCTTGCTGCAGAGGAGGGCGAGCAAACGAATACAGAACAAGCTGGACCTGCTGCTGATGATCCAGAAGGATTAGTTAAAGCAAGCTGTGCATCATGTCATGGACAAAATCTTGAAGGTGGAGTAGGACCAGCATTAGCTGATGTTGGCAGCCGCTTATCTGCTGAAGAAATTGCTAATATTATTAACAATGGCCAAGGTGCAATGCCTCCTGGATTAGTTGACCCTGAAAAAGCGGAAGCAATTGCAGGATGGCTAGCAGAGCAAAAATAATTTAGATTTTCTAGCAAGCTTTCTATCTCAAGGTAGAAAGCTTTTTACTTTTTTATTCGAGAAGATTATAGTATACATAGCAATTATTGAAAAATTATAGGTGATAGAATGAATGAGATGGTTTTATCAAAGAGGTTGAAAAAAGTTTCAAATGAAATCCCTCCCGGTTCCAAATTAGCTGATATCGGTTCTGACCATGCTTATTTACCATGTTATGCTGTTCTTGAAGGATTGGCTGTATATGCTGTTGCGGGAGAAGTGAACGAAGGACCTTATCAATCGGCCAAAAAACAGGTTGAAAAATTGAAGTTGGAAGATAGAATAAAGGTTCGAAAAGGCGATGGTTTGGAAGTCTTACAAAATGGAGAAGTCAGTGTAATTACCATTGCAGGAATGGGCGGGATATTAATAAGTGAAATTTTAGAGACTGGCAAAGAAAAACTTGAAGGAGTAAAAAGGTTAATTCTTCAACCAAATGTTGGAGCTAAAAATGTTAGACGTTGGCTTATTGAAAATGGTTGGGAACTTATAAAAGAACATATATTGGAAGAAGATCAAAAAATATATGAAATTCTCGTTGCTGAACGCGGGAACCCGCTCGCTCCATATCAAAATGAAAAGCTTGAATCAGCTTTATTGCTCGGTCCATTTCTAATGAAAGAGAAAAATGAAGTATTTATAAAAAAATGGACATATGAACTTGCGAAATGGAAAAAAATTATGAAGCAGTTGGAAAATGCAGTATTAAATGATGAAACGATTGAAAAAAGAGAGAGAATCATGAATAAAATAGCAATAGTAGAGGAGGTTTTGCAATCATGAAATTTGCAAATGGCCAAGAAATCATCCAGGAGTTTGAAAGATTTGCTCCAAAATATTTAGCAATGGATGGGGACAAAATAGGTTTACAAATCGGCACGCTGAACAAGCCGATAAAAAAGGTGATGGTTGCCTTAGATGTTTTGGAAGAGGTTATTGATGAAGCTATAAAAGAAGAAGTAGATTTGATCATTGCCCACCATCCACCTATCTACAATCCATTAAAAACAGTCATCACTGACAATCCATCTGGTAGAATTGTTTCTAAATGTTTAAAACATGATATTGCCGTTTATGCAGCGCATACGAATTTAGATATTGCAAATGGAGGAGTTAACGATCTGTTAGCAGCTGCATTAGGATTGCAAAATATTGAAGTGCTCGCACCGACTTATGAAGAGCGATTAAAAAAACTTGCAGTTTATGTTCCTGAGAGCCATGCGGAACAACTTAGAAATGCTTTAGGAAAAGCAGGAGCGGGAAATATCGGCAATTACAGTAATTGTACATTTAATACTGCCGGTACCGGCACTTTTTTGCCAAATGATGAGGCTAATCCATTTATTGGTACGGCACGAAAGCTCGAATTTGTAGATGAAATTAAAATTGAAACGATTTTCCCTGCATCGATTCAAAATAAAGTGATTCGTGCTCTTTTAAATGTCCATCCTTATGAAGAGCCAGCGTATGATATTTATCCTTTAGAAAATGAAGGAGAAATTTTCGGATTGGGACGGATCGGTTTTCTACCGCAAGAAATGACGTTAAAACAGTTTGCGGAACATGTAAAGAAAAGTTTTGAAGTGCCTTTTGTTCGCGTCGTTGGTAAATTGGATGCAACGGTTCGGAAAGTGGCTGTTCTTGGAGGAGATGGAAATAAATTTTGGACAAAAGCTAAGTTTAAAGGTGCCGATGTTTATGTGACGGGCGATGTGTATTATCACGTTGCCCATGATGCGATGATGGAAGGACTTCATATTGTAGATCCTGGCCATAACGTCGAGAAAGTGATGAAACAAGGGGTCGCTAATATCTTGGAAAACTTTATAATAGAAAAAAAATATAATACAAAAGTAATCATTTCCCGCATTCATACGGATCCGTTCCAAGTAGTATAAATTATCATAATTGGCACGAGCGATGAAAAATATTTGCATTAAAAAAGGTGTATATTGCTTATATTAGTAATATACACCTTAATGTTTTCATCAATCGTTTATCGTTTAATTTTCGGCAATATTTTGTCTAAAGTGACTTTACGTTCAATTTTCCAAGTAGATTCATCATTAGGGTCAAATTGTTCTAAAAATGCAATTACTTCTTTTGTAATAGGTGTAGGTGTTGAAGCCCCGGCAGTTACAGCAACCTTTTTGATATTTTTTAACCAATCAATATTAATTTCGGATACGTCAGCAATTCGATAGGCAGGGGTGCCTGCAATTTCCTCTGAAACTTGTGCTAAACGATTTGAATTGTTGCTGCGCGGGTCACCGACTACTATCGTCAAATCAGCATCTTTTGCTTGTTCAGCAACTGCTTCTTGACGAACTTGTGTAGCCATGCAAATTTCATTATGAATCTCTGCTTGTGGATATTTTTCTTTTACCTTTTTCATTATATCGGCAACATCCCATTGGCTCATCGTTGTTTGATTTGTTACGATAATTTTATCGGATTTAATCTCAAGGTTTTCAAGATCTTGTTCATTTTCAATTAAATGAACAATTTCTGGTGCGATTCCAAGAGCACCTTCTGGTTCTGGATGGCCTTTTTTGCCGATATAAATGACTTCATAGCCTTTTGATTTGGCATCACGGATGAGATCATGAGTTCTTGTGACGTCAGGGCAAGTAGCATCAAGAACTGTTAGCCCGCGTTCCTCAGCGAGCTTTTTAACTTCAGGAGAAACACCATGTGCTGTAAAAATTACTGTGCCTTCGGTTATTTCTTCAAGAAGTTCTTTTCTTGACTTTCCTTTTATATCCAATGTGATTATATTTTCTTTTGCAAATGCTTCTGTAACATGTTGATTATGAACAATCATACCTAATATATATATAGGTCTAGGTAAATTTTTATCGAGTGCTGCGTTTTGGGCAATTACCATTGCATCAACAACACCGTGGCAATAGCCTCTAGGAGAAATTTTTATAACTTCCATCCCGAGACCCTCCTTTCGTAACTCCATTAACTTTAGGTTATCCGCTTATTAATTATAAGCGAGAGGCGCAGGAATTACAAAGGAAAGTCCTAAATATATAATTTTGGTTTTGATGGTCTCGTCTTCAGTTCTTTTGGCTTGTTTGTTGTTTTATGAATGAATAATTGTTCTTCTTGATGTTGCATATGTTCATCAGAGTCACTATTTTCATTCTCCGAATCGTTCGTTTCATTAGAATCTATACTATTTAATTCTTTCATCATTTTTAACATGGCTGGCATGTTCTTAATAAAAGGCCCATATTGCTGAACCATTGGTCCGATTTGTTGAGCAATGCCGATCGCTTTTTGAATATTATTTAACATGCCGGGGAGACCGCCTGATGAGAAATTTCCTAGTAAATTTGAGAATCCGCTTGCCCCACCAAACATTTGAGGACCTACACCTGGTTGAAATCCCGATCCAAACATGTTAGGAAAATTAAAGCCGTGAGAACCGAAACCGATACCTCCCTGGAAAGGCGCATGATTCCCTCCAAAGCCGAAAAGCTTAGAAAATAATTGTCCAAATCCTCTCGGCTGATGATGCATTGGATTTGGCATCATTGGCCATTGTCTAAACGGGTATTTGGTTGGTCGTTGTATTGGCATACGCATTGGGAAACCGTTCTGTCTATAAGGAAACATTCTATTCCTCCTTTCTTAAATGAAATAACACATCCGCTCATAGTTAAAATATGCGGAATTTGTACGAAAGTGTTAGTTGCTCAAATGTTTGGTTAAAATGAAAAGGCGGTATTGTTAGATATTTTTTCATGTTTGTCTTATACTAATAAGATGATAGAAAAATTATAGTTACGAAAACAAATAAGGGGATTTACTAAATGGAGAAATCAACATTTACCCAATTTGAATTAAAAGCATTTTTGCTAGAAGCTATCGAACATATTGGTTTTCAAAAGCCAACAGAAATCCAAGCAAGAATTATTCCAATTATAAAAAAAGGTGAAAGTGTAATCGGCCAATCGCAAACAGGCACGGGAAAAACCCATGCTTACTTACTTCCAGTTCTCGACCGTATAAACCCACAAAAGGAACAAGTCCAAGCTGTCATAACAGCACCTACAAGAGAACTTGCTAGTCAAATTTTCGAAGAATTAAACAAGCTTATCTCTTTTTGTCCGGAACAAGAACAAATAACAGCAAAACTTTTTATTGGTGGTACGGACAAGCTTCGAGCGATCGAAAAACTAAAGAGCCAACCACATGTCGTCGTCGGTACACCTGGCCGAATTAACGATCTCATTAAAGAACAGGCATTATTTGTTCATACAGGTACGATGCTTGTTGTAGATGAAGCGGATTTAATGTTGGATATGGGATTTATATTTGATGTTGATCAAATTGCTGCACGGATGGCACAGGAGTTGCAAATGCTCGTATTTTCGGCAACAATCCCTGAAAAATTAAAACCTTTTTTGAAAAAATATTTAGAAAATCCTACATTTACTGCTGTTGCTCCTAGACAAGTGGCAGCTGAGAAAATTGAACATTTATTAATACCATTAAGGCATCGTGACAAAATAGAACTCGTATATGAAATTTCCAAACAATTTAATCCATATTTAGCACTTATTTTTACAAATACGAAAGTAATAGCAGATGAAGTGGCTGATCGTTTGCTTGAAAAAGGATTAAAAGTTGGACGGATCCATGGAGATTTAACACCTCGTGAAAGAAAGAAAATGATGAAGCAAATAAAAGATCTCGAGTACCAATTCATAGTTGCCACCGATTTGGCATCAAGGGGCATTGATATTGAAGGTGTCAGTCATGTTATTAACTATGAATTGCCATCGGATTTAGCTTTTTATATTCATAGGGTTGGCCGAACAGCTCGTGCAGGATTTTCAGGGACTGCAGCTACCATTTATGAAGCTCGTGATCGACATGCTTTGGACAAGCTTGAAAAAATGGGGATTGATTTTAAACATGTCGACATTAGAAATGGAGAATGGATTGATTTAGGTGTACGAGACAAAAGAAAAGAAAGAAAAAAACAATTGGACGAACCTGAAATAATTGCACATAAAGTGATTAAAAAACCTAAAACTGTGAAGCCGGGTTATAAAAAGAAGCGCCAACAATTAATTGAACAGTTTGTTAGAAGAGAAAAGAGGAAAATGAAAAAACGAAGTAAATAAAGGGAGAGGAATTATGTTATTAATTGGATCACACGTTTCAATGAGCGGGAAAAAAATGCTTCTAGGAGCGAGCGAGGAAGCCGTTTCCTATGGAGCGAATACGTTTATGATTTATACAGGTGCCCCGCAAAATACGAGAAGGAAACCGATTGAAGAATTAAATATTGAGGCAGGCCTTTTGCATATGAAAAACAACGGCATTGAAGAAATTATTGTACATGCCCCGTACATCATTAATATCGGTAATAGTGAAAAATTAGAAACATTTAAGCTAGGTGTTGATTTTTTGCGTTCTGAAATTGAAAGAACGGAAGCCATTGGAGCAAAGCAAATTGTGCTCCATCCTGGTGCACATGTCGGTGCGGGAGTCGAAAAAGGAATTAAAAAAATTATCGAAGGTTTAAATGAAGTTTTAACAAAAGACCAAAATGTTCAAATTGCTCTTGAAACGATGGCAGGCAAAGGTTCAGAATGCGGAAGTACGTTTGAAGAACTTGCCCAAATCATTGACGGGACTACCCATTATGAAAAATTATCGATCTGCTTTGATACATGCCATACCCATGATGCCGGTTATGATATTGTTAATGATTTTGACGGTGTGCTTGAAGAATTTGACCGTATTATCGGACTTGACCGTCTAAAAGTTTTGCATATTAATGACAGCAAAAACGAACGTGGGGCGCGAAAAGACCGCCACGAAAATATCGGTTTTGGAAAAATAGGCTTTGAAGCGTTAAATTATATCGTACATCACCCGCAATTGGAACATATACCAAAGATTCTTGAAACACCATATGTAGGTGAGGATAAGAACAATCAAAAACCACCGTATCGGTTTGAAATAGCAATGCTAAAATCAAAGCAATTTGATGAAAATCTTTTAGAAAAAATTGTTCAGCAATAAAAAATGGAAGTTGGAGAGGCTGAGAAAAGGTTCATAACCTTCGCTCAGCTTTTTTATTTAAAGTTTATTTTTAAACTCATTAAGCAATTGGTTTGCCTTTTTAGCTAAATGTATATTTACTTCTTTTCCAATTTTTTTTATTATTTTCCGATGTTGCTCATCATCATTAACATTTATTGATCGTTCCGCTTTTAATATACTGATGATTTTGGCAGCTTCATTTTTCGTTAAGCTCACATTGTATTTTTTTGCATGGACTAACAATTCATCCGGTGTAATGGCTTTTAATTTTTGATTGATAAACTGTTGTACGATCATACGATTCATTGTATGCCTTTCCCCTCTCTTTATGCCGCTTACATATATTCATCATATGTGCTCTCATTAAAGTGGTTCTATCCAAAAATTGATAAGGACAGTTATAAATGATTCGTGAAAAAAAAGTCTATACTATGAATGCTCCTCAAATTATGAAAGTGAGGGATCTTTAGTGGAAGATGAAAAATTAAATGAACAACGACAAAAAAACGTTGAAATACGAGAGCGCAATGATTGGGGTACGACAACCTCCGATTATCATGAAGAGACCGCGACAGAAGTGGCACCTAATATTAACGGCAGACAAGGACAATTATCGGGTCAGAGAGATGCAAATGAAGAAACTGGCGGCAGGGTGATGGGAGCTATTGCATTAGCATTGTCACTACTCGCGTTGTTTTATGCACCAGTCCTTTTTGGAGCCGCAGGGATAATTGTTGGTTTTATAGCACGTCGAAGAGGAGCAAGCGGTCTTGGAAATTGGGCAATTGGTATCGGTGTTGTGGCAATGATCATCGACTTATTTATCGACCCGTTTTTCTAGAGGTGAGTAATATTAAAAGGAGCTTAGCCATATAGAAGGCTAAGCTCTTTGTTTCTGATAATATTCTTCTGCCAATTGATCCACTTCTTTTTTTAGTTCTTCTACAAGTTTTTCCTCTGGTACTTTCCGAACAATTTCCCCATGGCGGAAAAGTAATCCTTCTCCTCGGGCACCGGCAATTCCTATATCTGCTTCGCGGGCTTCTCCAGGTCCATTCACTGCACAGCCAAGAACGGCCACTTTAATCGGTGCTTTAATTTTTGCGATATATTCTTCAATTTCATTGGCAATGCTAATTAAATCAATTTCAATTCTTCCGCATGTTGGGCAGGAAATAAGGGTTGCTGCATTAGCTGCTAAACCAAATGCTTTCAATAGCTCCCTTGCGACTTTTACTTCTTCAACTGGATCAGCACTTAAAGATATACGTATTGTATTTCCGATTCCTTTGCTTAAAATAGCTCCTAATCCTGCTGCACTTTTCACTGTACCTGCAAAAAGTGTTCCAGATTCTGTAATTCCTAAATGGAGTGGATAATCAAAAGCTCTTGCTGCTTTTTCATATGCTTCAATTGCCAAATTAACATCTGATGCTTTTAATGAAACGATAATATTATGGAAATCAAGATCTTCTAATATTTTAATATGATAGAGCGCACTTTCTACCATGCCATCGGCTGTAGGATAGCCATATTTATCTAAAATTCTTTTTTCAAGGGATCCGGCATTGACACCAATGCGGATTGGAACTCCTCTTTCTTTTGCTGCTTTAACTACGGCTTCTATTTTTTCTCGTTTTCCGATATTACCAGGGTTAATTCGAATTTTGTCAGCCCCGCCTTCAATTGCTTTTAGAGCGAGACGGTAATCAAAGTGAATATCTACAACAAGCGGGATGTTAATTCGTTTTTTTATTTCAGGGATTGCATTTGCCGCACGTTCATCTGGACAAGCAACACGAACAATTTGGCAACCTGCTTCTTCTAAGCGTTTTATTTGTGCAACCGTTCCGTCAACATCGTGTGTTTTTGTGGTTGTCATACTTTGGATAATGACTTCATTGTTTCCACCGATCGTCAAATTCCCTACTTTAATCGGGCGGGTTTTTGTACGATGTGTTATCTCATTCATGCGAAAAACGCTCCTTCATAATGGTATACTTATTTATTGTACCAATGTCTTCAAAAAAATGACAAGAGTTTTAGCTGAAGGAGCTGATATTGTTTACTTGTTATAGACAGGAAATTTGTATGTTTTTCCTACTTGAATGAGTTCAGGTGTTGTATTTGGATTTAATTGTTGAAAATCGGTTATTAATTGAGAGATTGAAACTGGGAGCGGACCTCCTTGAAGTTTTTCTACAATTGATAGGACTGTTTCACCAGCTTTTACTTCAACTTCTATATAAGAATAGTCGCCATTATTCGCATCTGTCGCTGTTTCCTCTTCGTTTACACTTTCCTTTTCATCGCTTATTTTTTCATCCATTTCATCTTTTTTAAACAAAACGACGGAAGCAGGTGTACTTAAAACTCCTTCGCTTAAATCATAATAAATAACATATAAGACAAACAAAAATAGTAAAAGCCCAAGCAATTTTTTCATTTTTGAATCACCGCTTTTTCCTTTTTTACCACTTTATGCTTGTCTATGTAAAATATGAATACTATACAGAAATTTTCGGAGTATCCATCCATTTGATTGCTTCTTTTATACGTATATCTTTTCCTTTATTGTTTTTTTCCTTTTTCTTTTGCATAAGAGACCTTCCTTTCTGAAAAGTAAAATTTTAATAGGGTTATTACTTGTAAAATTACCAAAATAAAAACTGCCTATTCAGGCAGCTTAGGATCATCATTATGTTGTGACTGTTTTGATTTTGGAATTTCAACAATAATCAAATATAGAACGATTGAAGCAGTCATCCAATAAAGAAAAATAGCGAAAGGGATATGGATTTTCAGGGCATCTGTAATTGCAAAAAAGAGCGTCGGAATTGTAACTGCATACGCAGACAAAATCCATAAAGCGCTATAAGGGAGCGACCGCTTTAGTTGATTTGCAATGATTAACCCGATAAGTGCTAAAAATGAAATGCCAATCAATTTAAAACTTGTTTGCAGTAAATACATAAATATAAATGCAATTGGCAACAGTATTAGGATAATTGTTTTAAATTGTTCAGTAGATTTTATTAACATTTCCTTATTGATTGTTAAATTGCCAAAAGTAGAATATGGAAGCCGTTGTCTCTCTGTTTCAGAAACGAATACAGCTTCGTTTTTTAATAAGCCTATTGCATTCGTATACGTAAATACATCTTCAGCTGTTAATTCTCCTGTTGTATCGAATATGAAAGTAAAGCCATAATTTTCAGTAATCAGCGGTGAATCTAGTTCAGATGTCAATTCGCTATTTTTAAGTGTAAATTCAGGCAGGTCAGTAGCAATTTTATCTATTGCCATTGCTGAGAATTTCCTTAAATCATTGCCAATCGATACAGCAGTAATTGAACTGCATATAAACATTAATAGAAAAACATAACCTATTGTTTTTCCAATACCTTGGAAACGAAATAAGGCCATATCTTTAGGCGAATATAGACTTTTATAAAATTGTTTAAAAACATTCATTTGAAATTCACACCCTTTCATTCGTAATATTATACATTCCACTCAATAGAAACAAGGAAAAAATGTTTTAATTGAGTTTTCGTTGTTTCTTATGTTATATTATGTAGGCAAACTCTTTTAAAGAAATTTTATATTTTCTTAAAAAACTGTTGACATATTGCTCAATGTCCGTTATATTTAAAAATGTCGCTAAACGATATTCCACAGTAGCTCAGCGGTAGAGCAATCGGCTGTTAACCGATTGGTCGCAGGTTCGAACCCTGCCTGTGGAGCCATTATTCGGCGGTGTAGCTCAGCTGGCTAGAGCGTACGGTTCATACCCGTAAGGTCGGGGGTTCGATCCCCTCCACCGCTATTCTATTGTTTTAATAAATATTTTATGTTGGACCCTTAGCTCAGCTGGTTAGAGCTATCGGCTCATAACCGATTGGTCGCAGGTTCGAGTCCTGCAGGGTCCACCATTTTATTAAGGAGGAATACCCAAGTCTGGCTGAAGGGGTCGGTCTTGAAAACCGAGAGGCGGGTCAAACCGCGCGGGGGTTCGAATCCCTCTTCCTCCACCATTATTATTGTCGCGGGGTGGAGCAGTCCGGTAGCTCGTCGGGCTCATAACCCGAAGGTCGCAGGTTCAAATCCTGCCCCCGCAACCAAAATACATAACATGTCTCTCTAATTTTTTTTGCCTAAAAGATGAATAAATACTTTTATGGCTCGATAGCTCAGTCGGTAGAGCACGACCGAATAAGCTTCCAAGAAATAGCATCAGCGTACCGACCGAACCGCTTCATGAATAAACTTTCTGAGGTCGGGACGGAGGACTATCATCTTTGAAGCACAATCATTTTTTTCAAATGCCAACTATGGCTCGATAGCTCAGTCGGTAGAGCAGAGGACTGAAAATCCTCGTGTCGGCAGTTCGATTCTGTCTCGAGCCACTTTCTTTTAAGAAATTTCTTTTGCCACAGTATACAATACTGTGGTTATTTTTTTGAATTTGATGACAAATAAGAAAGAATGGACTGCTTCTGATCATTAAGGTAAAGAAGTGGACTAAATACAATTACGTACAATAAAGTTTCATTTTGTGACAAATTATTGAAGTCATTAATAAAAATTTAGGTAAAAGGTGTTTAAAATTGAACAGTATGTATAAAAATTAACCTGTTTGGCTAAAATAAGGTTGTTATGGAAAAATTTCGAGTTTAAAAATTGAAAAACGGTGGAATAAGTGTTAATGTAAAGGCATGGAATATTTTTTAAACTTAGATGTATAAAAAGTTAAATAAAATGGTCAGGAGGAGATCTAAAAATGGCAAAACATGAATTACCACAATTACCTTATGCTTATGATGCATTAGAACCACATATTGATGCAAGAACGATGGAAATCCATCATTCAAAACATCACAATACTTATGTAACAAATTTAAATAATGCTCTTGAAGGCCAAGAGGAACTTTTAAATAAGTCAGTTGAAGAGTTGATTGCTGATCTTAATGCAGTTCCTGAAGCTATTCGTACAGCTGTACGTAACAATGGCGGCGGTCATGCAAACCACACTTTATTCTGGACAGTTATGAGTCCAAATGGAGGCGGCGAGCCTACTGGCGAGCTTGCTGAAGCTATCAACCAAAAATTTGGCAGCTTTGAAAAATTCAAAGAAGAGTTTTCTAAAGCAGCAGCTACTCGTTTTGGTTCTGGGTGGGCATGGCTTGTTGTAAACAATGGACAACTTGAAGTAACAAGCACTCCAAATCAAGATTCACCATTAATGGAAGGAAAAACGCCTATTTTAGGTTTAGACGTATGGGAGCATGCTTATTACTTGAAATATCAAAATCGCCGTCCAGATTACATTAGTGCATTTTGGAATGTTGTAAATTGGGAAGAAGTTGCAAAACGTTACAATGAAGCAAAATAATAATTGTTTCATGTGAACTTTATAATTTTGTTGCTAATATTAAGGAAGAAATAGCGGATGTAGACGAAAAAGAACCAAGAACGCACCATTGATGTGCGCTTTCTTGGTTTTTTTATTTTAAAATGAAAAACTAATATGTTTTTCTATTAGTAGTATTTTCAATGATGTTCATGTATGATAACTATAATTTGAATTTGCAGAAAATTAGGATAGGAGAAGGCGGTTGCTATTATGAGTGGATTAAAAATATTGGAACTTTCAACAAAAGAGGAAATTCGTAAAGCATATTCCGTGATGAAACAGTTAAGAACCCATTTGGATGAACAAACGTATCTTGACCTAGTTATGGAAGCAAAAGAAAAAGAAAATTACAAGTTGTTTGCTCTTTTTGAGGAAAATACTCTCGCTAGTGTTGTTGGGTTTCAACCAATGATTACCTTATATTATGGCCGGTTTGTTTGGGTTTGTGATCTTGTAACGGATGAAAATAAACGTTCAAAAGGTTATGGAGAAAAACTGCTTTCTTTTGTACACCAATGGGCTAAACAGCATCATTTTAATACGGTAGCATTATCATCTGGATTACAACGATTGGATGCACACCGTTTTTATGAAGAAAAAATGGGTTATCAAAAAGTAAGTTATGTATTTAAGAAAAGTTTAGAAAAATAAATTTTTCCTTGATGGTCTGTTAGCTTGAAAATGCCTATCTTGGAATGAGAAAAAATAAAGAAATGAAATCCAAACGTATGACACCATTATCGCTGGAAAACTATTCATATTTAAATGTAACTGATGAACAAAAAAATTACAAATGCTTGATACTTCGGGATCCGTTAGTCGTACGAATATTGAACGATGTGGATTAATACTTGTTGCAACTGAATTCTTAAAAGTAATTGAATTTTATATCACTATGTCCATTCCTATAAAAGCTGTCCCTAAAGCTGGACAGCTTTTTTTGTTCATTTTAGGTATTATTTGTTAAACAATATAATGAAAGAAAAAATTGATAAATTTATTTTAATTTCTTGACTTTGTCTGTATATTTTGATAATTTATTATCAAATATCGATAACAAATTATCAGTAATTGATAATCCTGTACTGGAGGGATATCAACGAATGGAAAAAATTACAGCAATGCGTGGACCAAATTTACGTTGTAAAGGTTGGAGGCAGGAAGCATTATTACGTTTATTAGAAAATGTTCTTGAAAATGGTGAAAATCAACAAGAATTGATCGTTTATGCTTCCCTTGGTAAGGCTGCAAGAAATTGGCCTTCTTATTATGCGATTGTAGATGCTTTAAAAAATTTAGAGGAAGACGAAACGTTAGTCATCCAATCAGGAAAGCCGATAGGTATATTTAAAACACATCCATTTGCACCTATTGTAGTAATGGCTAATTGTAATATTGTAGGAAAGTGGGCTACAAGTGAAAATTTTTATGATTTACAAGAAAAGGGCTTAATTTGCTGGGGAGGGTTAACGGCAGGTGCATGGCAGTACATCGGCTCCCAAGGTGTCATTCAAGGTACTTATGAAATTTTTCAAACGATTGCCCGCAAGTATTTTAATGGAAGTTTAAAAGGCCGTTTCATCTTAACAGCAGGTTTAGGAGGCATGGGCGGTGCACAGCCCCTCGCTGGTGTAATGGCAGAAGCAGCTATCCTTGTCGTTGAGGTTGATGAAGAACGTATCAATAAACGAATTGACCACGGATACCTCCAAAAGAAAACAAACAGCTTAGATGAAGCTTTAGCATGGATTGATGCAGCAAAAGAAGCGGGTGAAAGTGTTTCAGTTGGATTACTTGGAAACGCTTCCGAAATTTATCCGGAAATTTTACGTCGTGGTATCGTACCAGATATTGTTTCTGACCAAACTGCTGCACATGATTTAGTTTATGGGTATATACCGGCAGGTTTTACAGTTGAAGAAGCAAAACAGTTTCGAAAAATGAATCCAGAATTATTGGCAAAGAAATCATTAGAATCGATTGCAACAGAAGTTCGAGCAATGCTCGAGTTTAAAAATCGTGGTTCAATTGTATTTGATAATGGGAATAATATTCGCTCACAAGCATTCCAAGCAGGAGTTGAAAATGCTTTTGATATTGATATCTTTACAGAGGCTTTTTTACGGCCGTTATTTGCAAGAGCAATTGGACCGTTCCGTTGGATTGCATTATCGGGTAATCCGGAGGATATTCGTACGATCGACCAATATATTTTAGAAAATTTTTCTCACAATGAAATTGCATCTAACTGGATCAAATTAGCAAATAAATATGTACCATTTGAAGGACTTCCTGCACGGATTGGCTGGTTTGGACATGGTGAGCGGACCGAACTTGCATTAGCAGTTAATAAAATGGTAAAAGAAGGAAAACTTTCTGGGCCAATTGCTTTCTCAAGAGATCATCTTGATGCAGGGGCTATGGCACATCCGAATATTATGACTGAACGTATGAAAGATGGCAGTGATGCTATTTCTGATTGGCCATTAATTAATGCGATGCTTAACTGCTCATCAATGGCCGATTTAGTAACAATCCATTCTGGAGGCGGTGGTTATGCTGGTTATATGACAAGTGCTGGTGTAACAATCGTTGCAGATGGAACAAATGAAGCAGATCTAAGATTGAAATATACATTAGACAATGATACAGGAATAGGTGTTCTCCGTTATGCGGATGCAGGTTATGAGGAAGCATTAGATGAAGTTGAGAAAAAAGGCATTAGGAGAATTAATACAGAGGACTATTCAAAATAAAGGAGTGCAAACGATGCGACAATTAACAATGGACGATGTAAAAGCTGCAGTAAAAGGTGGTTCGGTATTTGCTTCAGGAGGCGGCGGTTGGGTCGACCATGGATTGGAAATCGGCAGTGCTGCTATTACGATTGGAAAACCGAAATTAGCAACTGTAGATGAGATTCCTGATGATGCTATTATCGTCACAGCAACAGCGATTGGAGCTCCAGCCGGTACTACCGATTGGCAAATGCTAGGAAAAGATTATATAAAAGCTGTTCAACTTCTCCAAGAAACTCTTGGAAAAAAAGTATATGGATTAATGACTCCGCAAAACGGGATGTCAAGCACGATTAATGGTTGGCTGCCTGCTGCAGCATTGGATATGGTTGTAGTTGATGCAACAGGTGATATCCGTGCACATCCAACAGGGAAAATGGGCTCATTAGGACTTGCCAGCTCGCTTGATTATGAAACCATTCAAGTAGTCGTTGGCGGGAAGCCGGAAACTGGTTCATATATTGAGTTGGTTGTCAAAGGGACACCTGCAAAAACATCAAACATATTGAGAACAGCATCAGATATGTCTGGCGGATTTATTGCTTGTGCGAGACATCCGTTGCCAGCGAAGTATATTAAAGAAAATGCCGCCATTGGCGGAATTAGTAAAGCATTACAATTAGGTTATGCAATCATGGAAGCTGAGCCAAATGGACCTGCTGCGGTCATTGATACCATTTGTAAAACTACAAATGGAACAATTTTAGGGACAGGCCGTGTTTTGAAAAAATCTGTTACTTATTCAGGAGCTTTTGATATTGGAACAATTACTGTTGAAACAGAAGAACATGGTGAATTGATCCTTCATGTAATGAATGAGTATATGGCAGTTGATACTAAAGCTGGTCAACGTCTAACAACATTCCCGGATGTTATTACAACTATTTCTGTTGAAACAGGGGCTCCAGTCAGCGTTGGACATATCGTTGAAGGAATGGAAATCGCTGTATTTAGTATTAATAAAAAATACCTTCCTTTAAGTGCTAGTGTGAAGGATCCAACGGTATATCCTGAAGTTGAAAAAGCTCTTGGTATAAATTTAATCGATTATGCTTTTGATAAAGTTAAGTAATTTGTAGGTGAAACTAGACGAATGACAAGTAAAAGTAATAGTACGCAGACATTAAAAAGAGGATTAGATATTTTATTCGTGCTAGGGGAAGCTGGTACCACTCTTTCAGTAAGCGAGATTGCTGAAAGAGTGAATATCCCTGAAAGTACGGCATACCGTTTGTTGCAAACAATGGAAAAAGTTGAAGTTGTTGAACGGAAGGATAAAGGGCAAATTGGTTTAGGAATGAGAATTCTTCATTTGGCAAGAAGCCTTTCACAACAGATGGATCGTCAAATCAATGAAATTGCCCGTCCTTTTATGGAAAAACTTACAAAACAAGTAAATGAGACTTCTGTTTTGACAATCCGCACGGGATTAGAAGTCATTTGTATAGAAAGCTGTGAGAGCACTCGACTCATTCGTTTTGTAGTTGAAAACGGAAAACTATTGCCCCTTTATTCAGGAGCATCAGGGAAAGCAATTTTAGCATATGAAAGCAAACAAATAATTGATCAAGTTTTGGCTCGTTTAGAGAATGAAAGTAAAAAAGAGGCTTTGATGAAAGAATTAACACAAATACAATCAGATGGATATAGTTTAACTTTCAGTGAAGTTGACCGTGATGTATTTGGGTTGGCTGCACCAATTTTTGATAAAACCGGCCGCATTATTGCTAGTTTGACGATAGCGGGGCCTGTTGAACGGTGGGAAGAACATTCACAGCGCGACCTAATCCAGGCTGTAATAGACAGTGCTAAACAAATAACCGAACATTTAAAAAGCAAAATTTAATATAGCAAAGAAGGTAGAAAAGGTATGAGCGAGCATTTCTATGATCTTCTCATTCAAGGAAATATAGTTAGACCTGATTCAATTATTTATAACGGTGCTCTAGCAATTCAAAATGGAAAAATTGCAGCGATTATTGAGAATCTTGAATTAATAAACGCCAAAGAAATTATTGATGCAAGAGGGCATTTTATATTACCAGGTACAATTGATGCACATGTCCATTGCTATAGTTCAGTTGAGGAAGGTTTTATGACAGCAAGTAGATCAGCAGCTGCTGGAGGCGTTACTACGATCATTGAAATGCCTTATGATGCACCGGGACTAATTGGATCAGAAGAGGCTTTTGTTGAGAAAAGAAAACAACTTGAAAAAGAATCTGTTGTTGATATGGCACTTTTAGCAACGATAAAACCTGAAAATGGATTAGATCAGATTCCTCTATTGGCTAAACAAGGTGCCTGTGGATTTAAAGTATCGATGTTTAATACCGATTCTGTAAGGTTTCCAAGAATTCATGATGGATTACTTTATGATGTATTTGCTGAAGTTGCAAAGACGGGATGCCCTGTTGGTGTCCATGCAGAAAATGATGAAATTGTCCGTCATTTTATAAAAAAATATAAAAGTTTAGGAACTGAAGAACCTCGCTCTCATGCATGGAGTCGTCCTAAAGTTGCGGAATCTGCAGCTGTATTAACGGCTTTAGAGCTTGCCTATTGGACTGGCGTTCACCTGCACATTTACCATTGTACATTTCCTCGTGTTTTTGAACTTGTACAATTTTATAAAAATATGGGTACGAAAGTTACTGCAGAAACGTGTACTCATTATTTAACTTTAACTGAAGAAGACATGCTTACTTTAAAGGCCAAAGGAAAAATTAACCCCCCACTTCGGTCAAAAGAGGATGTAGAGGGTTTATGGAAACAGCTTGAAAAAGGAATGATTGACATTGTTACGTCAGACCATGCACCTTGGACATTAGAGAAAAAGAATAAGTCTGATATTTTTGAAAATTCATCTGGTGCTCCAGGTGTAGAGGTGTTATTACAAATTTTATATAGCGAAGGAGTAGCAAAAGGAAAAATTACGATATTGGATTTAGTGAAGCTATTAAGTGAAAAACCTGCTGAAATATTTGGTTTATCTTCTCAAAAAGGAAAGCTGGATGTAGAAATGGATGCAGATATTGTCATTCTGAATCCAAATGAGACTTGGGTTTTAGATGAAAACGAGCAACATTCAAGTGCTGGCTGGAGTCCTTATCATCAAAAGGTTATTCAAGGAAAAATTACACATACATTTGTTAGAGGAAAATTAGTATACGATGGAATAAGTGTTGTTGGTAAGCCGGGTGATGGAAAATTTGTACATGCAAAACATTAAAGAAAAGAGGTGAAGAATATTGATAGAAGAAGCTCTTCAGAAAAGTATGAAAAGGCTTGAACAAGATATTAAAACCGTAGCTACTTTTGTTGATGAAACAAAACCAGGGTGGACGCGGCGGCCTTTTACACTTTGGTACAAGAAAGCTCGTGAGTGGTTAATGGAACAAATGCATTCTATAAATATGGAAGTCTCTATTGATGCTGCATCAAATGTCATTGGTTCCATTAAAGGAAGCCATCATGATTTGCCTCCAATTATGATCGGATCCCATCTAGATACGGTAACCGGAGGGGGACGTTTTGATGGTATCATTGGTGTTTTAGGTGGATTAGAAGTTGTCCGTATATTAAAAGAAAAAGGTATTCAACTTCGCCATTCGTTAGAAATTGTTGATTTTACAGCTGAGGAACCTAGTGAATTTGGTATCTCTACTATTGGAAGCAGAGGAATGGTTGGCAACCTGACAGAGGAAATGCTTCGTAGAAATGATTCAAGTGGATTAATTTTAAGAGATGCTATAAGGGAAGCAGGCGGTAGACCCGATGACATTATGAAAATGGTTAGGAAAAAAGGTGATATAGCTCTCTATTTGGAATTGCATATTGAACAAGGCCCGGTTTTGGAACAAATGAATCATAAATTAGGGATTGTTACAGGAATTGTAGGTATTCACCGTTATCGGGTTATTGTCGAAGGAAAACCAAATCATGCAGGGACAACGCCGATGAATATGAGACAAGATGCCTTAACAGCATCCTCTGAAATCATTTTGCAGTTAGAAGCAATTTGCCGAAAACAGTATGAAGAACCTGTTGTAGGAACAGTAGGAAAAGTAACGGTCGAGCCAAATGCTGCAAACGTAATTCCAGGAAAAGTAAGCTTTGAACTAGAAGTACGGTCGATCGAAAAAAAACTCATTCAAGCAATAATGCAAGAATTGATAAAATTTGGTGATGATCTTTCAAAACGGCGAAACGTGAAAATTACATTCGATTGTTTATCACAATCAGAGCCGATACGAGTTGATCCATCCATTCAACAAATTATTGAAAAATCGTGCATGTCATTTGCTCCTTCCATGAAACTACCAAGTGGCGCTGGCCATGACGCAAATCAGATTGCAACAATTGCGCCAATAGGTATGATTTTCGTTCCAAGCCGAGATGGTAGAAGTCATTGTCCAGAAGAATGGACAGATTTTAAGGATGTTGCTCTAGGCGTTCATGCGTTGGCTCAGTCAATTATTACATTTGATCAATGCATTTAAAAATATAGTAAACAGATAAGAATTGTAGAAAAAATGATAGGTTCGTATTATAATATGATGGTGATTTATGATCTGCTTTAAGAAATGAGTGGTGGTTTATGGAGACGATTCTAGATGCATGGATTTATATACAAGAACATTCAGATAAATTTTTTGAAGCTGTACGAGCCCATCTCACGATTAGCCTTTGTGCATTAATTGTTGCCATGGCAGTATGCATTCCGCTTGGAATTGTTTGTGCCAAAATAGAAAAAATTTCAAGTGTAATAATGAATGTTTTTAATTCATTACGAGTGATTCCAAGCCTTGCCATTCTAGTCATCGTCCTTCCTATTATGGGCACTGGATTTTATCCTGCACTAGTGGCATTAACGGTACTTGCTTGTCCGCCGATTTTAATCAATACATTTATTGGTTTTCGGGAGATTGATAAATCTGTGTTAGAAGCAGCATCTGGCATGGGGATGGATGGAAAACAAATTTTACGAAAAATTGAATTTCCACTAGCTTTGCCATTAATTTTAACAGGCTGCAGGACAGCTGCAGTAGAAGTAGTGGCAAGTGCGACACTTGCTGCTTTTATTGGCGGAGGGGGCCTTGGTACATTTATCATCAATGGCCTTGGCATGTATAATATACCTTTATTATTAGTGGGTGCTATACCAGTCGCATTATTGGCAATTTTTTCAGAAGTTTCTTTTGCTATGACAGAAAAACTAGTGACAAAGTATCAACGAGATTAAATTATTGAAAGGGGATAAGAAAATGAAAAAACGTTCTTTATTAATTGCTTTTATGACATTGTTGTTAGTCATTTTATCAGCTTGCGGCAACAATTCAACAACAGAAAATTCGGATGCAGGTAATGATGATAAAAAAGACAAACTGACGATTAAAGTAGGTTCGAAAAACTTTACTGAATCTTTAATTTTAGGTGAAATGTATTCTTTAGCGTTAGAAAATGCAGGATATAAAGTTGAACGCAAACTAAATCTCGGCGGAACAATGGTTGCCCACGAATCTCTAAAAAGCGGTCAAATTGATATGTATCCAGAGTATACAGGAACAGGTTTATTAAACATTTTAGAAGAAGAGCCAAAAACTGACCCACAAGAAGTGTATGATATTGTTTCAAAAGGATATAAAGAAAAATTTAATTTAGTTTGGCTTGAACCAACAAATGCTAACGACTCTCAAGGTTTGGTGACAACACGAAAAGTTGCAGAGAAATATGATCTTTATACGATTTCAAAACTTGCAGAATTAGCACCAGAATTACGTTTAGCAGCAGTTCCAGAATTTGAAGAAAGAGAAGATGGGTTGAAAGGGCTAAAAGCTCATTATGGTGGTATGGATTTTAAATCAATTGAATTATACGATTATGGAATTAAATACCGTGTCATTTTAAATGACGAAGCAGATGTTACAGTCGGTTTTACAACTGACGGCGATCTAACGAATAAAGATTTAGTGTTACTTGAGGATGATAAAAACTTCTGGCCACCATATTATGTTGCACCAGTTATTCGTAATGAAATTTTAGAACAAGATCCAGCTGTTGCAGATGTTTTAAATAATGTTTCAAAACTATTAAATGACGAAGTTTTACAAGGATTAAATGCAGAAGTTGATATTAATAAGCGTGAATATGCGGAAGTAGCAAAAGAATTTCTTGTCGAACAAGGAATTATTAAAGAATAAGATAATTATTAATGGGGCTGTCATAATAGTTTGGCATAAGTATTTCTTATAGTGTGCCTAACACAATTGGGACATGCCCTTTTTTTTAAAAGGAGTTGAACTTTATATGGTGGTAAACGCAATCGAATTTCACGAAGTTAGCAAAACCTTCCCAAAGGCTTCTAAACCTTCTGTATATAATACGACACTTACTATAGAAGAAGGAACTTTTGTTACAATATTAGGAACCTCTGGTTCTGGAAAAACAACTCTTCTAAAAATGGTCAATCGAATTCATGAACCATCTTCAGGGAAAATTTTCGTTCAAGGGGAAGATGTATCTAAAGTGTCGGTTACTGAATTGCGCAGGAAAATCGGATATGTAATTCAACAAATCGGACTTTTTCCACATATGACAATTGAAGAAAATATAGCAACTGTACCGAAAATATTAAAATGGGATTCTAAAAAAATTAAGGAACGTGTAGAGTTTCTTCTTGAACTTGTTCATCTGCCGCCTAATGAATTTTTGAAACGTTATCCTCGTCAATTATCAGGTGGACAGCAGCAACGTGTCGGCATTGCAAGAGCTATGGCCAGTGATCCGGATATAATGCTGATGGATGAGCCTTTTGGAGCGATTGATGCCATTACCCGCTCAAGTCTCCAAGATGAGTTAATTTCAATACAAAAGAGATTAAAGAAAACGATATTATTTGTTACACATGATATTAACGAAGCATTAAAGCTTGGTGATAAAATCATTGTTATGGACCAAGGAAAAGTTCAACAATATGACACACCACTGAATATTTTAATGAACCCAGCCAATGAATTTGTCAGCCGCCTTGTTTCATCTGAGGATATTTTTCAACTCTTAGGAATGCTTCAAGCAGACAGTGTGATGGTTCCATTAAGTCAAGTATCAATGAATAATACGAAAACCGTAAAACATAATGATCATTTGAAAAAGGTTTTAACATTACTATTAAATTCTGATATTGATGGAGTCATCGTTGAAGATGATAAGAAAAATCCAATTGGTGCGATTACATTTGAACAGTTAAAGTTGAACAATAAAATAAAACAAGCGGTGTTTCCATTATGATCTTTGAATATATTTCCAATTACTATGATTATATTTTTTCTCTTTTTCTTGATCATTTAATAATTATGGCTCTATCGTTAGGTATTTCTCTCGTAATTGCTTTACCGATTGGATTTTTTTTAACAAAAGTAAAATGGCTTTCTGTGACAATTCTATCTTTTCTCGGCATTATCTATGCAATTCCTAGTATGGCATTCTTTGCTTTGTTAATTCCAATTGCTGGACTTGGAATGAAGCCAGCCATCATTGCATTAGTGGCATATAGTCAATTAATTTTAGTTCGAAACGTGATGGTTGGATTTCAATCGATTAATCCTTCCATCGTTGAAGCAGGTAAAGGGATGGGGCTGAATTCTTTCCAATTATTTTGGAAAATTCAGTTGCCTCTAGCTCTTCCAATTATTATTGGAGGGATTCGGATCGCAACGATTTCAATCATTGGAATTGCGACAATAGCCGCATGGATTAATGCTGGTGGATTAGGTGTTCTATTATTTGAAGGGCTATATCAAAACGCGACCCATAAAATTATTATTGGAACGGTATTAGTATCATTCCTTGCATTGTTTACAAATCAATTATTATTAAAGATTGAAAATAAATGTGCGTTGAAAGCACGGGGTGAACTGTAAAAAGGTATTACTTTCTATTATTGTAGGAGGAATGTTATTGGAAAGCAATTTTCTATTACTGGATGGAAGGTCGCTATCTATTCAAGATATTGTTCGTATTGCCCGGAGGCGTACAAAAGTTAAAATTAGTGATCAAGCAATGAATTTATTAAATAAGGGAAGAAAGCTTGTCCAACAATGGAGCGAGCAAGAAACTCCGGTTTACGGGTTGAATCGTGGCGTCGGTTTGAATAAGGATCGGCCAGTGATTGATGCCTATTCCGAGTATAATCGAAATTTAATTTTGTCCCACTCGATCGGAATTGGGCCAGAAGTGCCAATTGAAGAAATCCGTGCAGTAATGGCAACCCGTTTAAATACGCTGCTTGTTGGTTGTACGGGCATTCAGCCGGAAATAGCAAAAATGTATGAAACATTTTTAAATAAAGAGATCACCCCTATTCTCCCAAGTCGTGGAACGGTTGGGGCTGCAGATATTGGAATTTTATCTCATATCGGATTGGCAATGATAGGGGAAGGGGAGGTCTATTATAAAGGTGAACGTGTTCATGTGTTGGAAGCTTTCAAAAAAGAAGGTATTCAACCGATCACTTTAGGGCCAAAAGATGGATTAGCCATTGTAAGCTCGAATGCATTTTCAGCAGGAATGGCGTCTTTGTTGCTCTATGATCTTTCCGATTTGATAGAAGCTGCTGATATGATTTATGCATTATCGTTAGAAGGCTTAAATGGAAATGTCAGTCCTTTAGATGAATCTGTACTCAAGGTCAGACCTTATCACGGACAAATGAAAAGTGCCAAACGTGTTCGCAAATATTTGGAGAATAGTTATTTATGGGATGAAACACGTCCTATACCACTACAAGATCCGCTTAGTTTTCGAGGTGGTTTTACTGTACATGGTGCTGTCCTTGATTGTTTAGAATATACAAACAGTTTATTAACATTGCAGCTAAATTCTTCAGACGATAACCCTTGCGTCCTAGTTGATGAGAAAAGAATTGTCCCTACGTCTAATTATGAAGTGACAACACTCGTGTTGGGCTTAGAAATGCTAGGACTTTCTCTCGCACATGTTTCAAAAAATAGCTGCTTTCGTACCATTAAGTTAGCAAATCCTGTTTTTACAAATTTGTCACGGTTTTTGTCACCAGACGAAGAACGTGTCATAGCATTTGGAACAATTCAAAAAACATTTTCAGCATTAGATGCGGAAATCCGTCATTTATCAAATCCCGTTTCATCAGATTATTTCGCAATTGCAGGTGAAATTGAGGATCATGCTACGAATTCAGCCTTTGTTGTCCAAAAGCTGAAAAAAATTGTTGATAATCTTTATTATATATTAGGAATTGAAGCCATCCATGCTGCACAAGCTGTTGATTTACGGAAAGGGATTCAAAAAGGAATTGGAACAAACGCAGTTTATGAAGTCATTCGTGAACATATCCCATTTTTAGAGAGAGACCGAAATTTATCCACTGATATAGAAAAGGCATATCAATTGCTTAAATCTAAAAAGCTGTTAAACCATGTACGAAAAACGATGCGAAATCATTCGAATGATATTGACATAACTTTATAGTTTAATCTTTTTTCAAAAAATAGGCCATCTCCTTGCGTGAGGTCTATTTTTTATTCTTTTTTGTATCATTAGTTTCAAATAAATTGCATATCCCCATCCGAACTTAGGAACAATAAAGCCTAGCAGGAAAAGGGGAGTTGAAAATGATTCGTTTTCTACAAAGAATATCAGGACATGAAAAAGTAAATAAGGAAATTGTATTCTTATTATTAATCAGCGGCTTATATTCGTTAAGTATCGCGCTGTCAAACACGTTTGTGAATATTTTTTTATGGAAACACTCAGGAGATTTTAAAGATATTGCCTTCTATAATTTAGCTGTCGTTGTGATGCAGCCGCTAACGTTTATTTTAGCGGGTAAGTGGGCAAAAAAAATTGATCGAATTATCGTATTAAGATTAGGTGTTATCTTTTTGTCTTTGTTTTATTTAACTGTACTTTTAAGTGGAGAGCATGCCTCAAGTTTTTTGTTACTGTTGGGAGGTTTTTTAGGAATTGGTTATGGCTTTTATTGGTTGGCTTTTAACGTATTGACTTTTGAAATTACAGAACCGGAAACAAGAGACTTTTTTAACGGCTTTTTTGGGGTTCTAACCTCCTTGACAGGCATGATCGGTCCTATACTTGCAGGCTGGATCATTTCTAGTTTAAAAGGATTAAGTGGCTACACAGTCATTTTTAGTATTTCCCTTGGTTTATTTTTTGGAGCAGTTTTATTAAGCATGCTTTTAAAACGAAGACCTGCCCATGGTACATATTCTTTTTGGAGAATTATGAAAGAACAAAAGAACAATCAAAATTGGCAAAATGTTTTGCACGCCAGCTTTTTTCAAGGTTTGCGCGAAGGTTCTGTTTTGTTTGTCATCTCCATTTGGGTGTATATTACAACAAATAGTGAAATGGCGTTAGGCGCATTCGGCTTCGTTAACTCAACCGTTGCCTTTGTTTTTTATTTTTTAGCAACAAAGTTTATAAAACCTGAGCATCGATTGAAAGCTATATTGCTTGGTGGCGTGATGCTTTATCTAGCTACGATATTAATTATTTTTGATCTTACCTTTCAACGGTTTATGATTTATGCTGTTTTGATTGCTATTGCTTACCCAACATTGCTTGTTCCTTATATGTCCATTATTTATGATGTGATAGGGAAATCGTGGAAAGCTGCAGAAATGAGAATAGAATATATCGTTGTGCGGGAAGTGTACTTGAATGCGGGGAGAATCACTTCCATCCTATTATTTATTACTTTTGTTTCAATTTTCAATGAAGAGCGCGGTATACCAATGGTATTAGCAATCGTTGGGGCAGGCTATTCTGTTATTTATTTTTTTGTTAGAAATATTCAGATCTATGATCCCGGACGCCAATCGAGATTTAATAAAACTTATTCACCATTGTCTAAAAGAAGACTTGCTGATGAAGATGGAGGTTCAACCGTTTAGGTTGGGCTTTTTTTTTTGCTCGCAAAAAACTCGATCAAAGTTGATTTTACAAAAATTAAAAGGTTATTTACAAAAGGTTTACATTGTATTTATGCAAGATTAATACTGTCCTTCTAAAGTATTGATTGTAATGACGAAATGAACTTAATTTTCAGGGGGAATTTTGGAATGAAAAAATGGAAACAGCTATTATTAACATTTTTTGCGACAGTCCTAGTAATTTTCACAGCTGCATGTGGTGGACAAACGAATAGTGATGATAATAATGATAGCACTCACCAAGGCAGCAAAACAAAAGAAACGGCTGAATTGGAAGGCGATGTAATCATTGATGGGTCTGGAACAGTTTATCCATTAATGGCACGTATAAGTGAAGAATATATGTCAACAAAAGAAGAAAATGTAAGTGTTCAAGTAGGACGTGCTGGTTCTTCTGCAGGTTTCAAAAAGTTTATTCCTGGTGAACTCGACTTTGCGAATGCATCAAGACCGATCAAAGATGAAGAAATTGATAAACTTCAAGAAAATGGAAAGGACCTAAATAAAAATGTATTTGAAATTAAATTGGCTTACGATGGGTTAACTATCGTTATTAATAAAGAAAATACTTGGGCAACAGAAATGACAAAAGAAGAAGTTGTAAACATGTTTACATCTGGAAAAATCAAAGCTCATGACAAACTATTATGGTCAGATATTCGTCCGGAATGGCCGGCTGAAGAAATAACATTTTTTGGACCTAATGAAAATCATGGGACATATGAATTTTTCTTCGAGACAATACTTGATGAACAGCCAATGGTTGAAACAATTAACTTGCAACAAGAATATTCGACATTGGTTGATTTAGTTTCTAAAGATAAAAATGCAATTGCATTTTTTGGATATGGGTATTACGCAAATAATACAGATAAACTGCAAGCAGTAAAAATCGATTTTGGAAATGGTCCTGTTGAGCCTAGTTTGGAGACCATTGGCGAGGACCTTCCTTATGCTGAGTTCACCCGTCCAGTGTTTACTTATTTAAATGTTGATTATGCAAAAGAAAAGCCGCAAGTATTGGATTTTGCAAAATTTGTTGTCGAAACGGCTGATGATTTTGCTGGTGTATCTGGTTTTGCGCCAATGAATCAGGAAACTTTAGATGGGTATCTCAAGTGGTTAAATGCAATCCAATAATTTGGTTCTTACGAATATTTGGTGAAACATCGAATTTCAATTAAGGTCTTTGAATGATTGTTCGCCTTTCTGGATCTGATATGAGATTAATGGTTGGGAATAACATTCACTTTTCTCTTTACAAACATTTTTTGAGTAATCATCAAAAGAACGATAGAACCAATCATTTCATGTAATGGATGAAGACGCTGTTTAGAAGGGGGCCTTCCGAACAGCTGTCTTCTTTTATAAGGTATTAGAGGGGGCACATTTCATGGAAAAAGCTTTAAATGTAAGAGAGCTGATCGAAAACAACAAAAGTAAAAGAAATCAGGAGAAGTTTGAGACTTTAATACCAATCGTATTATTTTTCATCGCCTCTATTTCTATATTAACAACAATCGGCATTGTTTTTACTCTGATTGT
This sequence comes from Calidifontibacillus erzurumensis, assembly GCF_013303125.1. Classification (GTDB taxonomy): domain Bacteria; phylum Bacillota; class Bacilli; order Bacillales; family Bacillaceae_J; genus Calidifontibacillus; species Calidifontibacillus erzurumensis. Next base: position 179,442 of record NZ_JABTTE010000001.1, read on the forward strand.
TGAAGCCGTTTTGTTTTTTAAACAAGTATCAATGATTGAGTTTTTTACAAGTACGAAGTTAGAACCACTTGCGAAAGAACCTTCGTTTGGAATTCTCCCATTAATAAACGGAACGATTATGACAACAGCGATTGCTATGGTTGTTGCCTTACCTATTGGACTTTCGACAGCAATTTTTCTAAGCGAGTATGCTTCGGATAAAGTGAGAAGGTGGCTGAAACCATTTATTGAAGTATTAGCTGGTATTCCCACAATCGTTTACGGATTTTTCGCTTTCACATTTGTGACCCCACTTTTAAGACAAATCATTCCCGCATTAGAACCGGTCAATGCCTTAAGTCCTGGGATTGTGATGGGAATTATGATTATTCCACTTGTAGCTTCTCTTTCGGAAGATGCTTTAAGTGCTGTACCGAATTCAATGAGAGAAGGTGCCCTTGCTCTTGGTGCAACAAAATTTGAAGTCACGATGAAAGTTGTCATTCCTCAAGCGTTATCCGGCATTATTGCTTCGTTTGTATTGGCGATTTCACGAGCGATTGGGGAAACAATGATTGTTGCAATTGCTAGTGGTTCGAACAAAAATTTTACCTTTGATATAACCGGACCTATGCAGACGATGACCGCTTACATTGTTGAATTTACGAGTGGGGATGCTGCAAGCGGTACGGTTGGTTATTACAGTTTATATGCGGTAGGAATAACATTATTCCTCTTTACATTGGTGATGAATGCTGTTGCCCAATATATTTCCCGGAAATTTAGGGAGGAATGTTAATGAGATTGATAGATTACCAAGTGATTCACAAGAGAATTAGGAATCGAATCATTATAAATAAAGTTATGAAAACAGTTTTTCTCTTTTATACTTTGTTTTCTCTTTTTGTGTTGGGAATTTTAATCTTACAGGTTTTAGGCGACAGCATCGGGTGGCTTGACTGGCAGTTTTTAACGAGCAAACTTTCGTTGTCTGCAGAAAAAGCAGGTATAAAAGGTGTAATAGTAGGTACGGTTTGGCTGATGGCTGTTGTTGCCCCAGCCACGATGATTTTAGGGGTCGGTACAGCAATCTATTTGGAAGAATATGCAAATCACAGTAAATTCCAATCTTTCATTCAAACAAATATTTCGAATTTAGCAGGTGTTCCATCTGTCATTTTTGGACTGTTAGGACTTACTGTGTTTGGTAGGATGTTTGATTTAGGCTCGAGCATCTTAGCAGGTGGATTGACGCTCTCTCTGTTAGTGCTGCCTATCGTTGTTGTTAGCAGCCAAGAAGCGATTCGGGCTGTACCTCAATATTTAAGAGAAGCTTCTTACGGTATGGGGGCAACAAAATGGCAAACAACGAAAAATGTCGTATTACCAACTGCATTGCCAGGTATTTTAACCGGCGTCATTTTAGCTCTCTCAAGAGCTATTGGGGAAACTGCACCATTAATTGTTTTAGGGATTCCAGCATTATTAATGCCTATTCCTGACCATATAATGGATGACTTCACTACACTTCCGATTCAAATTTATTATTGGACTGTTGATTCGGTACTGACGAAAGAATATGCCAATCTTGCAGCAGCGACGATCGTTGTTTTATTGTTTGTACTTTTTCTGATGAATTCCATTGCAATTTTCATTCGCAATAAATTCCAAAAAAGATATTAATTGGGGTGAATTGACATGATTACTGTTTTGGAAAAAAAGCGAAATATTAATGCGGAAAATAAATCAGTAAATTTGGATAAAGCAAATTCTGTTTATTTAAATGTAGAAAACTCTTATAAAACAGCTGTTATCGATACGAAAAATATTAATCTATGGTATGGCAATGACCAAGCTTTAAAACAAATAAATCTTCAAGTATATGAAAATGAAGTAACCGCAATTATCGGACCTTCTGGATGCGGCAAGTCCACCTATATTAAAACATTAAATCGAATGGTGGAGATGATTCCTTCCGTAAAAATTACCGGGGAAATTTTATATCGAGGCAAAAATATTTTTGATAAAACCTACCCAGTTGAAGAATTGCGCACAAAAGTTGGTATGGTTTTTCAAAAGCCGAACCCTTTTCCTAAATCCATTTATGACAATATTGCATATGGGCCAAGAATACATGGCATAAAGAATCGAAAACTTTTAGATGAAATTGTCGAAAAAAGTTTACGCAAAGCTGCTATTTGGGATGAAGTGAAAGATCGTCTCCACGAAAATGCTTACAGCCTATCCGGAGGTCAGCAACAGAGGATTTGTATAGCCAGATGTTTAGCGATAGAACCTGACGTTATTTTAATGGATGAACCAACATCTGCCTTAGATCCAATTTCAACACTGAAAGTGGAAGAACTGTGCCAAGAGTTAAAGGAAAATTACAGTATTGTTATTGTAACGCATAACATGCAGCAAGCAGCTCGAATTTCTGATAGAACGGCATTTTTTTTAAACGGTGAAGTAATTGAGTATGATTTAACGGATCGCATTTTCTCAAAACCGAGAGATCAACGAACGGAAGATTATATAAAAGGGCGTTTTGGATAAAAAAGTTGTCGAGGAGAGAAACTATTGCTTTGCGTGAAAATTTTGACTTAAAATTAAAACAATTGAACGAAAAAATCATTGAGCTCGGAAAACTTGCAGAAAATGCTTTTGTTTCTTCTGTTGGGGCTTTAAAAAACAACGATATTGATCAGGGACGATTCAAATCATAGACGGGGATCATTCCATTAATCATTTGAAAAAAGAGATTAATGATTTAGCAATCCTTCTCATCGAGATTTCCGGTTGCAGTAGATTTACGAAGAATCATTGTCGCTTTAAAAATTGCTTCCGATTTGGAAAGAGTGGCTGATTATGCAGTTAATATTAGTAAATCAGTCATCCCTTATCGGTGAAAAGTTGATGGAGTTCCAAATGTTGGTTCTTTATATAAATGTTTGATATTGCAAAAGATATGCTGGATTTATCATTGAAAGCTTTCGTGATGAATGTGGAATTGGCCAAGAAAATTGCTAATATGGATGACGAAGTCGACAAATTATACGGTGAAACGATTCAAACATTTTTTAAAACAGCGGGTGAACATAAACAAGAATTCATGCAAATTACCCAATTATCATTTATTGCTAGATTCATTGAGCGCATCGGTGATTAAGCGGCTAACATTTCTGAAGGAGTTTTCTATATTGTTAAAGGGATTCGCTATGAATTAAATAACTAGGGAGAAATCGCCTTTTAGCATTTATGAATGCTTTAAGGCGATGTTAATTTTTTCGTAATGATTTTCCCAATTTCTTCGTAGGACATTGAACGATTTAGATCATAACTGCCAATTTGAATGGAGCGGCTCCAATTTTTTTCTTCTAAAAATTGTACAAAAGTATTGCTGTCTTCAATAATACCGGATTGTTCCAATAAATCAGCAATTTCTTTTGTGCTCATGCCGCTTTCAATGATTAACGTATATGTTGCTTGTTCTTCTTTTTCTTTTTCTTGAGTGTCTGTTGTTTCTTGTTTTATTTTCTCTTCTTTTAATTCGGGATTTGCGCCTTTTTGAGCGAGTAATTCAATGTATTCTGCTTTTGGAATTGCTACATATTCTTTTTCATTTAAGTATTGTTCAATTTGGGACTCGGTCATTGCCATATCGTTTTCTAAAGATTTAGGTTGCAATAAGTAAACGGCGGTTATAAATGATGTTGCCATGATCATCCCTAAAGAAAAGCTTCTTAACGTGTTATTGAACATATGATTTCACCTATTTTTTATCATTCAGTCTTTCATTTAAAGGGACAGTAAAGTTTTCGTTTCCAAGCAATTCTTCTTCTAACACTTTCATTTTTTTCTTGAGTTGGTAGTTTTCTTGCATGACCATTAACGATAAATTATCAATCTGAGTTTCCAATTCTTTGAATTTATCTTTTTGAAAAAATGAAAGTACGAAGAGAACTATAGAAAAAGAAAATAAGCAGATCAAAGCAGTTTCTATAGAGATCAACTTTTTATCACCTCAATCAAAGATGGTCCAATTTCATCACTCATTATAGCTTTTTTTGTTGGATTTTGCTAAAAAAACGGAAGAAAAAAATTAAAACGATTGTCGAAAGAACACTAAGCTAAAATTTAGCAAATTTTTTTTAGTAGAAATAACAACCGTTTTGCCGTTTCGACAAAATCACCTCGTTGTAGTGATAACCAATTCAGTGCTATTATAAACGATAAGATAAAAGAATAGATAATAACAATTAATAAAAAATGTGCTTTGAAAGTAAGCGATTTCAAAGTTTTGAAAATAAAATTAATAAATAAGGGTGTTTGAAATGATGAGAAATAAATTACGGAATGAAGATATTGGTATATGGAGTAAACAAAACGGGATCGAATGGGGAAGTGCTTTAAAATGGGAAGGAAAAAAAATATTACAAAAATTTCGAACCTACAAATATGCTTATGCAATTAGCAATAAGCATGGCTTACAACTGGAATGCGAAGATTTCGTTCATCCAAATCAAAAGATTTTTTTGAAAAAAATTACACTTCATAATGATTCAAGGAAATATCAGGATTTAACGCTATTTTTCCAGCAGGATATTGGAATTCAAAATGGTACAGCATTTTTTAGCATGTCGAATCGAACGATCTTTCACGAAGATAAAGGTCGTTATGTTCTTTTTAATGGTATGATTGATAATAGAGGAATTAGTCAATATACGACATGGCAAGATAATGATTTTTACAACAAGAATTTTTTGAATATTGAAAATGGTTCGTTATTATTGAATCCGATTGCAGCCGGCCAAGTGAAAAGTGCTTTTTCGATTGAAACTACAATGTTGCCTTATGAAATTAAACGAGGTTATTATTGGGCTATCGCAGCAAATGATTTGCATGAAATTCAACAACTGAATGAATATATGCAAAGGGACCCTGAAAAGCTTGTAAAAGATTTCATTGAAGAGACATTTGGCTCCAAAGTGATGATCCCTCAGATCAATTAACATCTTGAATATTTAATATATATTTGATATTATATTTAAGTCTGAAATCGTCATTTATACAAATTAATGATCGTGACGAAAGTTGAACTATTAGATGAATAAATGAATGAAGTTTGGAGGGATATACATGCGTGTTAACATTACTTTAGCTTGCACAGAAAGCGGACATCGCAACTATATTACTACTAAAAATAAGCGTACCAACTCTGAGCGTCTTGAGCTAAAAAAATATTGCCCACATTGCAAAACTCATACAATCCATCGTGAAACAAAATAAAACAGTAGGAATTGATTCCTACTGTTTTTTTACATTTTCATAAAAGCTTGAAAAGAGGGACAAAGGAACGTATGAATAAAACAGAAATAAGGAAGAGAATTTTAAGTAAGCTCAAGGCATTGCCCCATCCTACATATGTAGAGTGGTCAAATCAGATTGCTGTTAAATTATATAATTTGGAAACTTGGAAAAGCAGTGATACGATTGCAATTACAATTTCGAGAGGGAAAGAAGTTGATACAAAATCAATCATTGAGAAGGCTTGGCAGGAAGGGAAACGGATTGTCGTTCCTAAATGCAAACCAGAGACGAAAGAAATGACATTTCGTATATTAGAATCATTTGATCAGTTGGAAGTTGTATATTATGGATTGGAAGAACCAAAAGAATGTATAACAAAGGCAGTTTCCACTGATGAAATTGATGCTGTGATTGTGCCGGGAGTTGTTTTTAATTTGGATGGTTATCGCATCGGATATGGAGGCGGTTATTATGATCGCTTTTTAACTAACTATAACGGGTGCACAATTGCACTTGCATTTGAAATGCAGCTCGTTTCGCAAATACCGGTTGAAGATCATGATATTCCGGTTCAAACAATTATTACGAATGAACGGGTATTACTATGTCACACATCGTAATCCATTGTTTATTATTTATGTTTGTTGTATTCGCTGCTGTTAGTGGTTATCGGTTTCAATCTCTTACGATATCTGGAGCTTGGGCGACTGTTGTTGTCGGTACCATCATTATAGCAGCATTTCAGTTTCAAGGATTATTTCTCCTTGGTACATTTTTCGTGACTTCAAGCTTTTGGAGCAAGTATAAACAGCAGAAAAAAAAATGCGTTGAAGAGAAAATTCATAAAAGTGGTGCCCGGGATTGTGTTCAAGTATTTGCTAATGGGGGAATGCCAGCAATTTTAGGTTTATTTTACCTCCTTTTTCAGGAAGAGATATTTCTATACATGTTTATTGTTTCCATCGCAACGGCTAATTCTGACACATGGGCATCAGAAATCGGTTCTACAAGCCGAAAACCACCGATTCACATATTGACTTGGAAACGTGTAGGGGCAGGTACATCTGGCGCTATTTCTTTTCTTGGTACAGTTAGTGCATTCTCGGGTGCACTCTTAATCGGAATCATTAGCGTTTTTCTATGGGAAGAGGTATCATTACAATTAGGAATTTTCATGAGTGTGCTTGGGTTTATTGGTCATTTTATTGATACAGTACTCGGGGCAACTGTCCAGATTACATATGTTTGTCCAAAATGTCGTATCATTACTGAAAAAACAATCCATTGTCAACTGCCAACGCAGCCAATCAAAGGGTTCCGCCTCTTCAATAATGATACCGTCAATTTTTTGTCTATTCTTTTAAGCGCATTATTAATCTTTTTATTCCCGATGTTTTGGAGTTGATTTGATGAGCAATTTCACAAGATATTCAAGGCAAATCCTTTTTTCGCCAATTGGCGAAGAAGGACAGCAAAAGTTATTAAATAGTTCAGTTCTTATTGTAGGCATGGGCGCATTAGGAACTGCTCTTGCTAATCATTTAGTCCGAGCTGGCGTAGGCTTTGTGCGTTTTGTAGACCGAGATTATGTAGAAATGAGCAATTTGCAGCGGCAAATGCTTTTCGATGAAGAGGATGTTACACTTGCTTTGCCAAAAGCCATTGCGGCCAAACGGAAGCTTTCAAACATTAATTCTTCTGTTCAGCTTGATGCAATCGTCGCTGATGTGTCTCCGAAAAATATTGAAGAGCTCCTTGATGGAATAGATATTGTTGTTGATGGAACAGATAATTTTCAAACACGTTTTTTATTAAATGATGCTTGCTTCAAAAAGGGCATTCCTTTTGTTTACGGCGGTGCAGTAAGTTCACGTGGAATGTCAGCAATTTTTGTTCCCTATGAAACACCTTGTTTGCGCTGTTTTATTTCATCAAGCGATCAAGGTGGACAAACATGCGATACAATAGGTGTCATTTCACCGATTATTGATATTATTGCTTCATTAGAGGCTGTTGAAGTCTTAAAATTTCTCGTCGGTGATCAAAAGAATCGCAGAACTAGTTTGCTATCGATCGATATTTGGAACAATTACCGCTACGAAATGAAGTTTTCTGCTCCTAGAAGCGATTGTCCGACATGTCAAAAACACGAATATCCTGCATTAGATTTTTCTGAAAAAGAGAACGTGACGGTTTTATGCGGTAGAGAAACAGTGCAAATCCATGTTGCTGATCATTTTAACTTAGAGGAATGGTTTGAACGTTTTCAGCCGATTGGAAAAGTTCAAAAGACGCCATTTTTATTAAAAATAGAACTTCCTGAAGGAGAACGGCTCGTATTATTCCCGGATGGGCGGGTGCTCGTACAAGGAACGGAAGATGAGGTAAGGGCGAAAACATTATATGCTCGCTATATCGGACTTTAATTCATAATTTTTGTAAGAGCGGGAAAGATAGTAAAGAAATTGAGACGGGTTTTGGTCAATGTCTTTCAATCGAATAAATAAATATCCGTTAATTTGGAATTGACTAAAAAGGGAGGATATTTATGCAAAATGATTTTTTTAAAATAATTCTTATTACCGCTCTTTCATTTTTTCTTTACCGCTATCGCTATCGTATCTTAAATTTTTTGCTTAACCAGCCGATGCTCAGGCAAATTATGGTCAAATCATTCATCGGAAGTCCATTTATACGTGAGCGAATGATGGGACAATTGTTTCGTTAATTACAGTGGAAAGGTTTTTGGTTTCATTGAAAAAGATTGTTCAAGTTGAAATACCTTTTTGTTTGTAAGCTCAAAAGCTAGGTAAATGTTTATTAAAATCGGAGAAAATCCTCTACCTTGACAATGATATAAATAACTATGTATGGCGGTTTATTATCCGCCCCTTTTTTTTATATAATAATAAATAATATAGGTTATTGAAGAAAGTAGGTGGGGGTTTGTACAGCACCCTAAGTCAAGATATATTGTTTTGGCGTTTGGCATATGAATTAGTTCGAAACTACCGTTTTCGTGTTCTTAAAATGAGCGAGCAAGGCGAGCTTTGGTTGGAACAGATGGAAGGAAAAAATAAAAATATTGTCCGGCTTTTGCGCTATGATATTGATTGGGGAAATTGGCTTCTACATGATATTGAACAAACTGAAAAAGTGATTCGTAAATATAAAGAGGCACCTTATAGAAAAAAAATGAATGCTTATAATATTTATATTTCCACTTATCCCCCCGTTGATGATTGGGAGCATAGGCTTGATCGTTCTATAAAAACAAATATGTTTCTTATTGTTGCAGACAACCGTGAAAATGAAGTTTGCGCGTTTTTTGAACGCCTTCATTTACCAGAGCCAAATGTTGATGAGTGGTTGACTGAAGATATAGATCCTGCATATTACAAACAAGCCATACGAGAAATCGAAAGGCAAAGAAATCAATCTGAAAGAGTATTGTTATTTGGGAAAAAGCCACGTTTAACTTATATTTTTGTTGCTTTGAATATGATCATGTTTTTTCTCTTAGAGCTGGCTGGTTCAAGTACTGATATCGTTACTTTAGTTTATTTTGGTGCAAAATATAATCCAGCCATTCTAGACGGAGAATGGTGGCGCTTTATAACGCCTATGTTACTACATATTGGTTTTGCACACCTATTTATGAATACACTTGCATTATATTATTTAGGTCTTTCCGTAGAGAGAATTTATGGGAGTTTGCGTTTTTTTCTCATTTATATTTTAGCAGGTATTTCAGGGGTTGCTGCTAGTTTTGCTTTTACGGACCAAGTATCAGCAGGCGCTTCAGGAGCTATTTTCGGTCTATTTGGAGCATTATTATATTTTGGTATCGTTCACCCTTCACTATTTTTTCGAACAATGGGAATGAATGTTTTTGCTGTTTTGGCTATTAATCTTGCTTTTGGATTTATAGTCCCAATGGTTGATAATAGTGCACATATCGGTGGTCTGATTGGCGGATTTTTGGCATCGGCTTTTGTCCACTTGCCCAAACATAAGCCTTTATTTTTTAGACAACTGTCTGCACTCTTTTTATTAGCTATAATCATTGGTGCCACGATTGCTTACGGTTTTTTAATGAATGGGTCGTAAAAAATGTATGTTCCTTTTTACATTGGTTAAAGATGGAATATGGAAGAAAGCCAATGTAAGGAGGACATGAATTGTTAAAAAATAAAGAAATTCAACATCCCGTTCAGTCTAACATTGATGCGAATGTTCAATTTTTACGGGAACAATTAGGTGTGGGGAAAAGCTTCGATGTCATTCATCTTGATCTTGAATATGCTGGCCGAAAAATGGCGATGTTTCTCATTGATGGTTTTGTGAAAGATGATTTGATCCATTTATTGCAAAAATTTTTGGCAAAATTAAGCCCGGAACATCTCGAACCTGACCCACTTGATAAATTATTAAAAACATATATTCCATATGTAGAGGTGGATAAAAATAACGATTTAGATGTATTAGTAGATACTGTATTAGCTGGCCCAACTGTGTTGTTAATTGATGGCATCGATTATGCAATTATTATCGATGCCCGCACATATCCAGTGCGCGGCCCGGAAGAACCGGATACGGAGCGCGTCGTGCGCGGTTCAAGGGATGGGTATGTTGAAACAATCGTGTTTAATACAGCTTTAACAAGAAGAAGGGTTCGTGACCGCAGTTTAAGAATGGAATATATGCAAGTAGGACGACGCTCAAAAACCGATGTCTGCGTTTGCTATTTAGAGGATATTGCAGATCCAGATCTCGTTAAAGAAATAAAAGAATCGTTGAGTAAAATTGATACAGATGGTTTGCCAATGGCTGAAAAAACAATTGAAGAATTTATCGGAGGAAGACACCTTAATCCATATCCGATCGTCCGTTTTACTGAGAGGCCAGATACCGCTGCTTCCCACCTTTTTGAGGGGCACGTGATTGTGATTATCGACGGTTCTCCAAGTGTCATGATTGCCCCAACTACTTTTTGGCACCATTTACAACATGCTGAAGAATACCGACAAAAACCAATTGTCGGTGCATATTTACGTCTTATTCGTTTTTTGGCTGTTTGGGCTTCAATGTTTTTGTTGCCATTATGGTATTTATTTTCTGTACACCCTGAATATCTTCCAATCCAGCTAGACTTTATAGGTCCGAAAGAACCGGGGGAGGTACCACTTTTAATTCAATTGATTCTTGCAGAAGTCGGTATTGATATTTTAAGGATGGCCGCTGTCCATACCCCATCTTCTCTAGCAACTGCATTAGGTTTAGTTGCTGCGTTAATGATTGGTCAAGTTGCTGTTGAGGTAGGCTTATTTACAAATGAAACAGTTCTTTATATAGCGATCGCTGCCATCGGTACATTCGCAACACCGAGCTATGAATTGAGTTTAGCAAATCGCTTAGTTCGAATCGTCTTTTTATTAATGGCAGGATGGTTTGGACTTATAGGCTTTTGTATTGCCATTACGCTTTGGCTCATCATGTTAGTTCGAATGAAATCCTTCCAAACCCCATATTTTTGGCCGTTTATTCCGTTTTCCTTCCGTGATTTTAAAGATGTATTTATACGAACACCGATCCCTTTAAAAAAACGTAGGCCGACGATTTTGCATCCACAAGACCCTGATCGTTAATATGCAAAAATATGAAAACTGGTGTATTCATAAAGACATTGATATTGCACTTGTGCGAAATCAATGTCTTTTTGTGTGTTAGTTGTAGTGGCTAAAGTTTTTTATTTTTTATATACTAAAGGCAGTACGTAGGAGGGGATCAATTTATGAGAACCATTTATGATATTCAACAGCTGCTAAAGCGTTTTGGTGTGTTTGTATATGTTGGGGATCGGCTTGCTGACTTGGAATTGATGGAAGAAGAGGTTCGGGAGTTATACCGATCCCAATTCATTGATATTAAAGAATTTCAAATGGCACAATTATTATTGAGGCAAGAAATGGAACGTGAGAGGGGAAAACGGCAAAACCTGCATTAGGATGGGGTGAAAACATGGAACCGTTGCTAGTTGGTGTCGATGTCGGTGGGACAACCGTTAAATTAGCATTTGTTTCAGATGGCGGAGAGATTCTTCATAAATGGTCCATTGCAACAGACAAATCGAATTCAGGAAAGAATATTATCACAGATATTGCCTCTTCCATTTTGAATAGGTTAGATCAATATAAGCAGGATATAAGCAGTATAAAAGGCGTAGGAGTTGGTGCTCCCGCATTTTTAGATATGGAGACAGGATTCGTTCATGAAGCAGTAAATTTAGGATGGAAAAATATAAATCTTAAAAAAGAACTTGAACATAAGTTAAACTTGCCAGTTGTTATTGATAATGATGCGAATACAGCTGCTCTTGGGGAGATGTGGAAAGGCGCCGGCGTTCAATCGCAAAATTTGTTATGTATTACAATAGGAACCGGAATTGGCGGGGGCATCATTATAAATGGTGAAATTGTTCATGGAATAAATGGTATGGCGGGAGAAATTGGTCACTTTACAGTATTGCCGGAAAATGGTGCGTTATGCAATTGCGGTAAAAAAGGTTGTCTTGAAACTATATCATCGGCAACAGGAATGGTTCGATTGGCAAGAGAAGAAATTGCACACCATCCCGATAGTTTACTTGCAACCCAATATAATAAAACGAACCTACTTTCAGCGAAAATGATAATTGAAGCTGCGAGAAAAAATGATGATTTTGCCCTTGAAATTGTTGATAAGGCTTCCTTTTATTTAGGATTAGCTATAGCCAATATTGCAATTACAATTAATCCTGAGAAGATTGTGATTGGTGGCGGTGTTTCAAAGGCAGGTTCTCTTCTATTAAAAAAAGTTTCAAAATATTTTAAGCAGTTTGCTTTGCCAAGAGTTTATGAAGGGGCACATTTAGCTTTAGCAACTTTAGGAAATGATGCTGGGGTCATTGGTGCAGCATGGCTTGCAAAAAATAAATTGTAATAATGTACATATTCAAAACCCCCTTTCATACTTTGAAAGTAAAGGAGGGGGTTTAAAGATGAAAGTCATCGGCCGTGCTCATGATTCCTTTTGGTATTTAAGCGAATTATTTCAAGTACCGTTGCCACTGTTGGTAGATTCGAATTGCCAAATAGCTGAAAACGAGTCATTATTGGCGAAGGAAATTGACATTCCAGGTTATATTACAGCTGAATATACAGTTCAAGATGAAGAGTCAATTGACAGCATTGCTAGTAAACTCAACATTGATGTTGAAATTTTAAAGTTATTAAATAAAGATGACAATTTATTACAACTAAAAAAGAATACAAAAATATTAATTCCGAAACGTATAACAGATCCTATTGTAAATGGTAGACAAAATTACAGTTATGAAACGATGATGGAACATATTCGCTTATTAGAGGAAATCTATCCGTTTATGAAAAGAAATACGATAGGAATTTCCGTACAAGGAAAGGAAATTCCAGAACTTATCATTGGATATGGACGAAAAAAAGTACACATGAACGGATCATTTCATGCGAATGAGTGGATTACTACTGCAATTTTAATGGCTTTATTAAATGATTATTTACTATCGATTACCAATAAAACAAAACTTCGAGGCATCCATACGGAAGAATTATATTACAGTACAACATTGTCAATCGTTCCAATGGTTAATCCCGATGGAGTCAATCTCGTATTAAAAGGCCCGCCACAAGATCAAAAATACAGGCAATTTGTGCTTGCGCTAAATAATGGCAATGATGATTTCTCGGGTTGGAAAGCGAATATCAACGGTGTTGATTTAAATAAGCAATTTCCAGCTTTGTGGGAAATTGAAAAGCCCCGCAAGCCGAAACAACCTGCTCCAAGAGACTTTCCAGGATATGAACCATTAACAGAGCCGGAAGCGATTGCTATGGCTAAATTAACAAAAGAAAGGAAATTTGATCGGGTAATCGCTTTTCATACTCAGTGTAAGGAAATTTATTGGGGTTTTGATGATAAACAACCACCGTATGCAGAAGTCATCGTTTCTGAAATGGCTAAACAAAGCGGTTATCTCCCTGTTAAAACGCTAGATAGTTATGCTGGATATAAAGATTGGTTTATTTATGAATGGAAAAAGCCTGGTTTTACTGTTGAGCTTGGTGAAGGAGTGAATCCATTGCCGATCTCTCAATTTACAGATATTTATAATGATTCTTTAGGGCTTTTTTTAGCATGTTTATATATGTAATAGCTGCCTCTTCAGGCAGCTTAGACCTTTCCTGGGGTGAAGAGATGAAAAAATTGTTCGTAGCCATCATAGTTTTTCTCATCAATGGTTGTGATGTTTCTGATAGGGTGGTTCATGATGCTCCTTATTTAAAAAGAAGTGGTGAAAACAAAATTGCAATTTCTGAACAATTTTTAACAAACAATGATTTTAAGCCCATTGTCATTCCTGAGGGGCAAAAATTTTATAGTGTAAATGAATGGTATAATCAAGATACAGTTATTTATTCTGTTGGTGAAAGTGGTGGATCATCTCTATATTTACATAAAATAAATACTGGTGAAAGAAGTTTATTTTTTCAATCTGAAGAATGGATTGGGAAAATAGAAGCCAATATCGACAATTCTTTATTTGCTGTGCAAACGATTGAAAAAAATGGAACAAGCCATTTGCGTATTTTAAATAAAATGGGACATGAAATTTTTACAAGATCAAGCAAGATCGAGGAATTACAATTTTTATGGAATCCTTATGCTCCCAATGAATTAATTGTCACTGAATTTTTGCCTAATTTTGATTTTCGATTATTTAAAATAAATGTCACCGAAAAAGAAATTTACCAAATCCCGCTTGAACATCCTTTTGTTCAATGGATTAGCAAAGATGAACTTGTTTATTTAGATTGGAATCAAAATGAATTTACACTTGAAGCCCCAGTTTTTTTATATAATTTAAAAACTCTTGAAAACAAGAAATGGCTTGATAGTAGCATCATGCTCTTTTCGATGAAAGATATTATAGCTTCTGTAACAATGATTAAGAGCGATTATCAACAGTCACGATATACATTTTATGATGCAAAAACGCGCACGAAGCGAACAGAAATAAATATCCCTGTTTTAAATACATTTTCGGAAGCATGGTGGGTGCCTAGTTTTGACTTTGATGAAAAAAAGCAATTATTTTACTTTATGAAACCGAACCGAGCTGGGGATATTGCCGAATATAAGGATGGATTTCAACTAACAGCGTTAACGATGGATGGGAAGGAAGTAGAGTTAATAAATGTTACGGGAAATGTTCCAATTAAATTGTCTCCGACAGGCGATTGGTGTTTAATTGGCAATCAACTTGAGCAAGTATTAAACATTTCTGATCAACAAATATATAACCTTGTTTTACAATAACGTTAGAAAACAAAAAACATCAACGATTGCAGTCAGCAATTGTTGATGTTTTATTCGTTCTCTCCAAACAATATTACAAAATTAGTGTGCAGTTGGAGTACCATGTCCGTTAAGAATTGCAATAAATGTCATTACTGTAAACCAGCCGAATACAAGTACGGATGCACCTGCGAATACGAATGCTAAAACACTTTTTTGTTTTAATGAACGGAACAATCCTAACAGACATAATAAAGTGATAAGTGCAAAAATAATAACAAGACCCAATGCTCTTCCCTCCTTATTTAAATTCTCTGTTCTAAGTATAGCCAATTTTTTGAATAAAAATAGCAATCTATGTATACTAAAAGAGCATCTGTTGTTTATTTTAATCTTTTTTAGTCTTTTTGTCGAGGACAAAAATTAGGATAGATGTGTCAAAATTTTATGGAAAAATAAGTGTATCTTGCATAAATGGAGGGGAAAATATGGGAATTAAGTGGAAAAAGATTCCGTTAGGACCGCTTCAAACGAATTGTTATATCATTGAGAATGAGAAAAAAGAATGCATCATCATTGATCCGGGAAGTGAAGGAAAGAGATTCATTCATCATTTACAACAACATGAGTTAATACCATCTGCAATTTTATTAACACATGCTCATTTTGACCATATCGGCGCTGTTGATGATGTTCGCGATTTTTGGAATTGTCCAGTTTATATACATAAAAATGAGGAGGAATGGCTATCAAATCCAGCCTTAAATGGGTCGAAGTATTTTGGGTTAAGTAACGAAATCATTGTGAAAAATGCAGATCATTTAATAACGGATGAAGGAATGCTTTCGATCGGTTCTTTCCAATTTGAAGTTTTTGAAACACCTGGTCATTCACCAGGCAGTGTGTCTTATTATTTAGCAGAACAGACGGTAGTCTTTTCAGGGGATGCTTTATTTGCTAGAAGCATTGGTAGAACGGATCTTCCTGGAGGCTCTCATAATCAACTTATTCAAAGTATTCATGACAAACTACTTGTATTGCCAGAAGAAACGGTTGTTGCTCCTGGACATGGACCGCTTACAACGATCATTACTGAAATGAACGAAAATCCATTTTTACACGGATTTTAATAGAAAGGTGTTAAAACTGTGTTAAACAAATTAAAACATGTAATTGAAAATAGTAAAAACGGCAATATATCTTATTCTGAATATATGGGCATCGTTCTTTATGACAAGGAACTTGGCTATTATATGAAACATAAACAAAAAATTGGAAAAGAAGGGGACTTTTATACAAATAGTAATGTTCACAGTGTTTTTGGCAAAGTGTTGGCCAGAATTTTTATCCGACTTGTGCAATTAAAAAAAATACATCCGGTTATTTGTGAAATAGGTGCTGGTACAGGAAGGCTTGCAAATTTTATTCTTGAGGAATGGAAAAAAGTGGATCCTGATTCTTTTAAACAGTTAAAATATATTATTGTTGAGATAAGTCCTTATCATCGTGAAGAGCAACGAAAAGTGATTCGTTCTTTTGAAAAGGTACAACAATTTTCATCCCTTACTGAAATGGTGAACCATCTTGGCAAATTTAATGGCATTATCCTTGCCAATGAGTTATTTGATGCATTTCCAGTAGATGTTGTTCAGAAAGTCAACGGTGAAATGGTTGAAGTAAGGATTACTTTTGAAAATAATCAATTAGTAGAAACATTCGTCCCTTGTAAAAATGAAGAAATTTTCAATTGGCTAGAGCAAAATGGGATCGTACTAACAAATGGTCAGCGAATGGAAATACCCCTTAATATGGATCATTGGCTTGAAGAAACGAATGCTTGGTTAGAGAAAGGAATTATGTTTACGATTGATTATGGGTATACGAAAGAAGAATGGATGCATCCTATTCACCGGGAAGGAAGTTTACGGGGGTATTATAAACATCAAATTATTAAAAATCCTCTTTCTTATCCAGGAGATATGGATTTAACAACACATATCCATCTAGATGCGCTTATTCAAAAAGGGGAACAAGTTGGACTGAAATTATTAGGTATGCTAAATCAACGTGAATTTCTATTAAAAGGTGGGATTTTAAATTATTTACAAGAAAATTCTGATCCAAATCCTTTTTCAGAAATTAGCAGACAGAATCGGGCTATCCGTTCATTGATCATGGATGATGGCATTAGTTCAAGCTTTACTGTTTTAATTCAAAGCAAAAATGCCGATCAAATTATATTGAGTGATATTTTGGTTGACGACTATTAAATAATAAAAGGACGCTGCATTTGCAACGTCCTTTTATCAAGTCAATAAAAAGCTATGATATTTGAACATCATTGTCCGAAATAGCACCAAATGCGTTATGCAAGCTATCTCTTTTATTGGTATTAAGAATAAGCGTTGCTTTAACGCATTTTTAAATTAATGCCCGCCACCGCCAAGCGGCATCATAAATGTTGTCCAATACGTGAAGCCGATGAAAAATAAAGTTAAAAATGCTCCAAATATGTAGACATACATGCGTTCAGACAGTTTTAAAAATCCTACTCCTAAGAAAAAGCCAGTAATGCACAGGAATAATAGCGATGTTGTGTACATATCTCCTAGGTAGAACATAATGCTGAAAATTGCAGTCCAAAATGCCATTACTCGATACATTTTGCCCATGATGTACGCCCCCTTTACATAAATCTTTCTATTCAATACACGATAATAATTACTCTAATTATTATAATGGACAATTTATGTGCTGTAAATGACTGAAATCTCAAATTTTGGCGATTGTGTTGATCTAATTTTCATGGATAAGTGCTAAATAGTTACATGACGAACAACCTTTAAACATATTGTCTTCTTCAATTAGTTCGACATTCTTAAACAAGCTTTTAAACATACCTTCAAGAAAAGCTAAGTGCATTTTGCATATTTCTTGATCTTGGGCAACTACTTCTTTAAATGGGCAATTAAAAATTTTAAAGTATACTTTTGTTTGATCTTCGTTTGTTTCAAATTCAGGATAAAATCCTAACAAGTTCGCAGCATCTTTTAAATAGTTCAACTTTTCACTAAAAGTTAAAGGTTGCCCACTTTTTCTATATTCTTTTTCCATGATTTCTTTCCCAAATTTGTGGCCGGTTTCCATTAATGCTTTTTTACCTACCTCACCTAACGAAAGCAACGTGTTAATTGCAATTTCAGAAAGGAGTTGGTAATCCCTGTATGGAAAATTGAGCTGGACAACATCGTCTGATAGACGATAAATTCTGCTTGGTCTGCCGCCTTTTCCTGTTTTTTTCGTTTCAGAAACGATCATTTTAACATCTTCAAGTTTTGAAAGGTGCAATCTTGCTACGTTTGGGTGGATATTAAAGTTATCAGCAATTTCTTGTACGGTTACTTCACTATGTTGGTTTGCTATATATTGATAAATTGAAAACCGAGTTGGGTCAGAAAGGACATTCGTTATTTTTAATGTTTGTTCCAACGTCTTCACCCCTATCTTTTAAACTATTTTTAATATAATTATTATAGTATAGTTCGATTGTCATTGGAATTATTTCTAGACTTGAGAAATAATTTGTTTGAAAATATTCACAATTATTTTCAGCAATTTGTCACAAAAAAAAGCAAGTCTTTTTTTAATTAAACACATGTTGTAATAAAATATAAAAAAATTATAAAAAACTTTCCGGGTAAGGAAGGATTTTGTCAAATTGCGGCGAATAGAAGTTAATGAACGGCTTTAATATCATAAATAGGCAGGTGTATTTCATTGGGATACATAGAAGAGCGAGGAGAGGCACTATTAAAAGAAGCATTCATGTTTAAAGCAACAGATATTCATGTTCTCCCGCGAAAACATGACGCAGTCATTCAGTTTCGAATTCAAGACAGGCTTATGTTTAAAGAAACAATTGCCCTTTCAGTTTTTGAAAAATTACTATCCCATTTTAAATTTCTAGCAGGAATGGACATTGGAGAAAAACGACGACCACAAAATGGAGCCATTCAATGGATGTTTAACGAAAGAAATGTTAGTCTCCGATTATCAACTCTTCCGACACTTCACCAAGAAAGCTTAGTTATTCGTTTACTGCCCCAAAATAACGACATCCCGTTATCAAAGCTTTCATTATTCCCAAAAGCAGCAGAAATTTTATTTAATTTATCAACTAGATCAGCAGGATTAATGATATTAACAGGTCCGACCGGCTCTGGAAAGACTACAACTTTATATTCCCTTATTCAAGCGATCCAAAATACGGAACATTGTAATATTATTACGTTGGAAGATCCGATTGAAAAACAAATTGATACATGCTGTTTACAAGTTCAAGTGAATGAAAAAGCCGGCATCACTTATGCTGCAGGGTTGAAAGCCATTTTGCGACACGACCCCGACATTATAATGGTTGGCGAAATTCGAGATGAAGAAACAGCAAAGGCGGCTGTACGCGCAAGCTTAACAGGGCATCTTGTTCTGACGACTCTACATACGAAAAATGCAAAAAGTGCTATTAACCGTTTAAAAGATTTAGGCATCTCCATTCAAGATTTGGAACAAACATTGCTTTGTGTATCCGCCCAACGCCTTGTTAATTTAAAATGTCCTTTTTGTAAAGGACCATGTTCCCCTTATTGTTTACAGCTCAGGCAAGTGAATCGTTTATGTATTTATGAACTATTATATGGTGAAAATTTAAAAGCAGCTATAAGAGAAGCAAAGGGAGAAAAGGTTTATTATCAATACCAAACATTGGAACATTTATTGAATAAAGGAATAGCTCTTGGGTATCTCTCTAATGAATCTTATGGAGGAAAGATATGAGAAAGAGAAAAAAGTGGACATTAATAGATCAAGCAAAGTTATTTGAACGGTTAGGCCACTTATTACAACGAGGTTACCCTTTGCTTACAGCACTTGAATTTTTAATGCTTTATGTAAATGATGAAAAAAGGAAAGACTTACGTTTCATATTACAACATTTAAAACAAGGAACACCATTCTATTTATCATTTCAGTCACTTCAATTTTCTAATGAAGGATTGGGATATTTATACTTTGCTGAAAAATATGGAGATTTACCCAATGGCTTGCTTCATGCAGGAAAGATGTTAAAACTAAAAGACACCTATGTAAAAAACACAATGAAAATGATGCGTTATCCACTATTTTTAATCATTCTCCTTCTTGGCGCTTTTATTGTCATGCAACAAGTTGTTATTCCACAATTTCTTCAACTTTACGAATCGCTGAATCTTCCACAATCAAAATTTATTACGTTGTTGATTGCCTTCAAATCAATTAGCCCATTTCTTGGGATAACTTTTTTCTTCCTATGTGCTGCCATTGGCTTTTATTATCAATTTTATTTCCGCTCGCTTACTGCCATCGAACAAAATAAAATTTTATGTAAAATTCCATTGGTTAAATATTTTATAAAAAAATATAATACCTATTTTTTTGCGTTTCACTTCGGAAATTTAGTGGAAAATGGTTTATCTATTAATGAAACATTATCTGTATTTCAGAGTCAAAGCCAAATTCAGTTTTTTCAAGAGGAAGCATCAAGAATTAGATCTTTTTTAGTAGAGGGGGATGATCTGGCAGATATTTTAAAAAACACTATTTATTTTGACAAAGAATTAGCAACAGTTATCATTCATGGGCAAGCCAATGGCATTTTAGCAAGGGAATTGCTTGAGTATAGCCGTTTAATTATTGATGAATTTGAGGAATCATTCACTTGGTGGCTTCGCATTCTTCAGCCGACAATAATGGCAGCAATCGGCGGGATGATCATTGCTTTATATTTATCAATCATGCTTCCTCTTTATGGAACCATTCAAAATATGTAAGAAGGGTTGTGTGAAAATTTTATGAAAATGAGAGAACTATTAGCAATTATAAGTTCAAATTCAGATAGGGAAGGACAAATGTTGAAAAACGAACGAGCTTTTACGTTAATTGAAATGATGATCGTCTTGTTAATTATTTCGATTTTGTTACTAGTTACGATTCCAAATGTAACAAAGAATAACACAGTTGCCCAAAATAAAGGTTGTGAAGCTTTGGTAAATTTAATCGAGGCACAAGTGCAAGCTTATGAAATTGAACATGAAAAAAAACCAGATAATTTAGAAGTGCTCCGTGAAGAAGGTTATATAAAAACATATACATGTCCGAACGGCGATGTCCTCCAATTAAGTGAAAATGGGGAAGTCCAAGGACCTAATGAGTAAGGTTGCAACGTGATTGGCGGTAATAATAATGATTAAAAACAGCTTTCAAACAGAAAATGGATATACAATGACAGAAATTTTACTTGTATTATCCATTTTTATAATTGTTGTAACAATATCTTTTGTATCCTATCAATCTTTAATTCGGCAGCAACAAATTTATCGATTTTTTGCCCAACTTCAGCTTGATGTTTCTTATGCACAAAAGTATGCGATTACAAATTATAAAAATGTTTACCTCCGATTTTACCCAGAAAGTAGCCGCTATGAAATTATCTCCGGTTTTTATGAGCCAAGCCTCTTGAATAGAAAGTTTTCCGATCAAATAAAGCTTGAAATGTTAACTTTGCCAAAAACAGTTACCTTTTATTCTAACGGTACGATTGAAAGAGCAGGGAAAATGCATGTTTACTATTATGATGATATTTATCAGTTTGTGTTTTTATTTGGAAAGGGACAGACATATGTTAAAAAATTGTAATGGATTTTCAGTTGTAGAAGTGCTTGGCTCTTTTTCTATTCTTCTTATAGTAATTACAATGATGATACCTGTTCTTATGATCGTTTACGAAGAAAGGACTTCGCTTGAATATAAGCGTGAAGCATTGCGATATTTGCATAACGAAACAGAGTCGTTTTTATATGATGGCACTCAAGAATTTTGGACAAAAAAAGTTGAAATTTCAAATAGAAAATATGTAGTGACGGCTGAAAACGTAAATGAATTGATAAAAATATGCGTACATTGGGAAACACCGCGGTTAAAGAAAGGATTTGTGTGCGGTTATGCGAAAAAATAAGCGGATGAATTATTATTTCAGTCAGAATGGTTTTACGTTAGTAAATTGTTTATTTGCATTTTCTCTGTTTTTAATGATGAGTTCACTGTTACCAATAATCATTCAATTTATTAAAGTTGAACCTAGAACAGTACCTTATAGTGTTGATTTATTTTTTACTTATATACAGAAGGAAATCGTCCGTGCGAACCAACTCGTTGAAGTTGGAAGTACACTTTATTTAAATATGGGTGATGGAAGTATTGTTCGATACGAAAAATATCAATCGAATATTCGAAGACAAGTAAATGGGGCAGGGAATGAATTTCTGCTCCAAAATGTCGATGATGTTTCTTACGAAATTGTTCCAAATGGTGTAATTGTTTCCATTGATTTATATGGCAAAACATTTCAAAAGAGAATATCTAAGACGCCAAAAATTTTTTGAAAAATGATAGAGAGGTGGGTGCGATGTATGGTATTTTAAATCAAAGAGGTTTTATTTTGCCGACGACTTTAGTTATTTGTTTATTAATTCCTCTCATCATTCTTTCGGAAATTGAATTGTATAAAACGGAAAAGCTTTTTGTAATGGAAGAAGAAGAAGGAGAAAAATTGCAAAATCTTACACAAATTGGTGTGCAGCATCTTTTTAAAATCAGTGAGGAACAAGAACAAAAAACAACGACAGGTACGATCTATTATCCAATCGGTATGATTCAGTATACGATTGAAAAACTAGAAGAGGATATGAGGCGTATTAACGGCACTTGTATAACTGACAAAAAAAGAAAATTATTTTTTGTTGCTATTGTGAATGTAAAAACGAAAGAAATTGTACATTGGGTGGAGGGTTAGTTAATGAAATCGCTATTTTTAACAGGCTTTATGGGGTCTGGAAAAACGACTATTGGGAAACAATTGGCTGAAAAATTATCTCTCCCTGTCATTGATACTGATGAATTTATAGAAAATCAATTAAATAAAACGATCCGTGAAATTTTTGAAACAGAAGGAGAAAAAAAGTTTCGCGAGTATGAAAAGCATTTTTTAAAGCTTGTACCAACTGAAAATACGATTGTCACAACTGGTGGGGGCATTATTTTAGCAGAAGAAAACAGGGCTTGGATGAGAGAGAAAGGATACGTTATATATTTGCATTGTGAACCGGATGAAATCATCCGTAGACTAAAAGATGACCAAACCCGTCCTTTGTTAGATGGGGATAAAGAAAACAATATTCGCACAATATTTTCCCAGCGGTTGCCTTTGTACAATGAGGCCGATTTGAAAATTGATACTATGAATAAAAATCCTGATGAAATTGTTGAAGAAATTGAACAATTGATTAAAACACTTGAATGAGGGAAAGAATAAAGATTGGAAAAAAAGTAGGTGGTGAATGAAATGTCCTCCTATGATTATGTCAGATACTTGACAGAGCAGTTTGTAAAATTTGTAGATACTTCGAAAGAAGAAAGATTGAATAAAAAAGTACAAAAAAAAGCAGAACGGGGACCGGTTTTGACAAGATTATTCGGAATGATCCCCCTTGCTTTGTTAATGAGTTTTAATCGTAAAAAAAGAAGATAGTAAAATGATTGTTTTATTGCCCAAAATGTTAATTTTGGGCTTTTTTTCTTTTTACACCTTGTTAACATTATGTTAGAGTTTTGGTATGAGAGTATAGGGGTGATCATCATTGAAATTAATAGATTCAGAAAAAATATTTGATACATTGAAACGCCCGCTAAAAGATTTAAGAATTTCAGTTATAGATCGATGCAATTTTCGTTGCGTCTATTGTATGCCAAAAGAGTTATTCGGAGATGATTTTCCATTTCTCCCTCAATATGAAATGCTTACATTTGAAGAAATTGAACGCATTACCTCAATCTTTGTGTCGTTAGGCGTGGAAAAAATTCGCCTAACAGGTGGGGAACCACTTTTGCGCAAAGATTTGCCTCATCTTGTAGAGCGTTTAAATCATATAGATGGTGTAAAAGATATTGCTCTGACTACAAATGGAGTACATTTGTCAAAATATGCTCAACAGTTGAAAGATGCTGGACTACATCGAGTAAATGTAAGTTTAGATTCCCTAGATGATAAGCAATTTGGTAAAATTAATGGCCGAAATGTGAAGGTAAGCACAGTCTTGAAAGGAATTGAAGCTGCTGAAAAAGCAGGTCTTTTCATAAAAGTAAATATGGTTGTAAAAAAAGGGATGAATGAAGACCAAATCATTCCAATGGCTAAATTTTTTAAAGAGAAAAATATTACATTGAGATTTATTGAATTTATGGATGTCGGTAATTCAAATGGCTGGGATTTATCCCAAGTTATATCGAAAAAAGAAATTGTAGAAATGATTGATAAAGAAATGCCACTTCAGCCATTAGATCCTAATTATTTTGGAGAAGTGGCAAGCCGTTATCGCTATGTTGATTCGAAGACAGAAATCGGCATTATATCTTCTGTAACAGATTCCTTTTGCTCATCATGTACGAGGATTAGATTATCAGCGGATGGAAAAATTTATACTTGTTTATTTGCTGACAAAGGTTTTGATGTAAGAACGCTTTTGCGGGAAAAAGCGTCTGATCAAGAGTTGAAAGAATCTATCAAGAATGTATGGTTTAACCGTAAAGACCGATATTCTGATGAACGCTTGGAACAAACTATCAAAGGGAATAAGCGAAAAAACAAAATCGAAATGTCTTATATCGGTGGTTGAACAACAGTCTTACATTCCGCAAATCGGTTACTTTTGAAAATCAATGAATAATCGGTTTGCGGATATTTATTTTAATTTTAATGAAAAATTAATATCATTTTTATAGTACTTGATCTGTTAAATAAAATAACCCCCCATTAATAATTTCAATTTTAATTTTTGGTTTATATTGTGCTTCTAATGCTGCTTTCTCAGTGAAGTAACTCTCTCGTTTTTCTTCCAAATCTTCATAAAAATGATCTAATAATTGCAAATCTTTTTGCCACCGCTTATGTGCTTCCTCTGCCCATTGATGGTCATCATTTTCGATGATTTGCATAACCATTCTTTCAATCCTTTTTAAGCCGCTTTTTGGTTTGATAAGCGGAGAGAGAGTGAAACAATAGTCGGGTATTTTCGGTGTCAAATTTTTTTTCATGATCTTTTTATGGGCTTGATCTATCATGACCCCGTTGATTAGATTTAGACCGAGCGAAAACAATAAATCTTTTTTGCGGTCGCAAATATAGGAAGCTTTCAAATTTACAAGAAGCCATGGGTATAACGCTCTATTTACATTCGTTTCCACTTGTTCAAACATGCGAATGGAGGAAGCCATCTTTTTTGTTGAACGGAAAATTTGATGCAATCTTGGCGATCCGAAATGAATAGCTTCACCTTTTACACCATCTGGGACTTTCTTCCGATCGGTAATAAAGGTTAATTTCATTGGAGTTCCTTGGCCGCCTGTTTTTTCTATATAATGCCAATAAAATGGCCGATTCATTAATTCTTTGTCCAATTCTACTGTGAGTTGAACGACAAGGTGTCCAGGTGAATTTTCAATAATTTCACAGCCGTTACTAGAAAAATAGCGTTTCAAAAAGTTATGAATATCTTGCTGTTGCATACGACTCTCCCTCTCTTAACGTTTCGGTACCATAATTAATAACTGAAATTAGATTATCCATTTTTATGCGAATTTCACCGCTTGATTCTGAATGAAATAAAATATCTTCAATATGCCGTTCAATATCGCCAATTTCCAGCCTCGTTAAAATTTCATCAAGTTCGCCAATAACTCTTTCAAATAAATTAATTTTCTCATAAAGCAAATGTAAAATATGTTCTTCAACGGTTCCTTTAGTGGCAAAATTATAAATTAACACATCTCTCTCTTGACCTAAACGGTGGATCCTTCCAATACGCTGTTCAATTCTCATCGGGTTCCACGGCAAATCATAGTTGATAATCCGATTGCAAAATTGCAAGTTAATTCCTTCTCCTCCCGCTTCAGTGGCAATTAAAACTTGAACATTATTTTTAAATAAATCCCTCATCCAATCTTTTTTGCTTCTTTTAAAGCCTCCTCGATAAGGGACAGAGGTAATTCCATGTTGTTTTAGAAACCATTGCAAATAAAGTTGGGTTGCTCGATATTCGGTAAAAACGATGAATTTTTCATTCGTTCCTTGAATCAATTCCAAAACTTTTTCTGCCTTAGAATTTTTTTCTACCTTTCCAGCTAAATCCATTAAATGGTTGATGATTGAAACGACTTCCTCATTTGTTTCTTCTTTATCAAGCATATTTTTTAATGTTAAAAAAGCTGCTTCGCGGCTGGAACAAACTTCTTTTTGCAGCGTAATGAGTGAAAATTGGCTTTTGTTCAAATAAGGGTTTGCTTTTAAAGAACAGACAGCATCGTAAAAGTCTTTTTCTTGTTTCGAAAGTTCAATCGGAACGGTTTTAATAATTCGTTTCGTCCATTCCATTCCAGTATCTTGACGTCTATTTCTTATCATTACTTTGTTTATTAATTGTTTTAAGTAGTCATTATTTTCTACTTTACGGTCTTTTGCTGAGAACTCCTCAGAAAATTTTGATTCGGTGCCAAGGTAACCTGGTTTCAATAATGACACTAAATTAAAAATTTCTTCAACCTTGTTTTGTACTGGTGTTGCCGTTAATAAAAGGCAAAACTTTTTCTTTAAGTTTTGTACAAATTCATAGTTTTTAGTTTTATTGTTTTTTAATTTATGGGCTTCATCAATGATGATCATGTCATAATTTTGCTTGTAGATGATTTCCCGATGAGGATCTCTTTTTGCCGTATCAATGGATGAAACGACAACATCGCATTGTTCCCAGACATAGCTTTTTCTTTGAGCGACTGCAGGTATATAAAACTTTTCATTCAACTCTCGTTCCCATTGTGTTACAAGGGAAGCCGGAACGAGAATGAGCGCTTTTTTGACTAATCCTCGGATCATATATTCTTTTAATATGAGACCGGCCTCTATTGTTTTCCCTAAACCAACTTCATCAGCCAGGATCGCTTTTCCATTCATTTTCTCAACGACCGTTTGGGCAGCCTCCAATTGGTGTGGAAGCAAAGTTAAATTAGGCAAAAATTGGGGAGCAATCAACCCTTCAAACGTTGGGATGAGTAAATGTTCCTCAATTTCATAAGCTAATTTAAATAGTTCCCAATTTGCCCAAGGTCCGTCCGTTTCTATTTTTCTTAAAAAGTCTTCTTGCCAGGATTGATCAAATTCGATGTCTAATTGCATAGAACCGATCCTTTCTTTGTCTCTCATTTGATTATTTAAAAAAAAATTGCCGAACACTTCTAATTATTGTAGGATTATTATAGAAGATTTAAGTTAAAGTATTTCCAATTTGCCGAAAATTATATATGGGCGAATGATAACAAGGGGAGAGACCACAAGAAGTCAAAGTGGCGCCGAAGGAGCAAGCAGCATTGGCTGTGAATCTCTCAGGCAAAAAGACTCTTGTTTGACGCAACTCTGGAGAGCGCTTATTTGCCCATTGGGCGTATTATACATAAGCCACCCACGAGGAAGTAAACCGGTTTCATTGTAAGAAAAAAGATTGAAAGCGAAACAATGAAAAACTTGGTTGAAAACTTTCTGGTAACAGGACAGAGAAATGCACAACATAAATATGTGTATTTCTCTGTTTTTTTATTATATAAAAATAATAATTATGGCAAGGAGGCGTTTTATGTCTGCATTAAAACGGACACCGTTATATTCGTTGTATGAAAATTATGGTGCGAAAACGATCGACTTTGGCGGATGGGAATTGCCTGTACAATTTACTTCTATTAAAGAAGAACATGAGGCTGTTCGCACAAAAGCTGGGCTGTTCGATGTATCTCACATGGGTGAAATTGAAGTAAAGGGTAAAGACAGTTTGGCATTTTTACAAAAAATGATGACAAATGATATTTCCAAGTTAAAAGAAGGCGAAGTTTTATATACAGCTATGTGTTATGAAAACGGCGGAACGGTCGATGATTTATTAGTATATAAAAAAGCAAATGATGATTATTTGCTCGTTGTCAATGCAGCAAATACCGAAAAAGATTTTGAATGGTTAGAAAGCCATGTTTCTGGTGATGTCCAACTAAAAAATGCATCGGAGGAAATTGCTCAATTAGCCCTGCAAGGTCCGCTCGCTGAGGAAATTTTGCAGAAGCTTACAAATGAAGATTTATCAGAAATAAAATATTTCAAATTTAAAGAAAATATCGATTTGCAAGGCATAAAAGCGCTCGTTTCCCGCACAGGTTATACAGGTGAAGACGGTTTTGAGATTTATTGTTCTGAAAAAGATGCAAAAGAGTTATGGAAGCTCATCTTAGAGGCTGGCAAAGAGCTTGGCATTAAACCAATTGGACTAGGTGCACGAGATACATTGCGTTTTGAAGCGCGGCTTCCTCTATATGGTCAGGAGCTAGGCCCTGACATTTCACCACTTGAAGCGGGCATTGGTTTTGTAGTGAAACTAGATAAAGAAACTGATTTTATTGGAAAACAAGCTTTGCAAAAACAAAAAGAAGAGGGTCTAGCAAAAAAGATTGTCGGAATTGAGATGATTGAGCGCGGAATTCCTCGCCACGGCTATAAGGTTTATAACGGCGATGAAGAAATCGGCCATATCACTTCAGGGACACAATCACCGACGTTAAATAAAGCAATCGGTTTGGCACTTATTAAGAGCGATTTCGCGACACTAGGGACTGAAGTAAGCATTGAGGTAAGACCGAAAAAGTACGCGAAAGCGAAAGTTGTGGCAACACCGTTTTATAAACGTCAAAAATAAGGAGGATTCAAATGGATTATCGCTACCTGCCTATGACAGAAAAAGATAAAAATGAAATGTTAGAAGCCATTGGCGTTTCTTCAATTGATGAACTATTTTCAGATATTCCAGAAGAGGTTCGTTTTAAAGGGCATCTTCAATTAAAATCACCTTTATCGGAACCTGAATTAATGAAAGAATTTGCAAGACTAGCAAATAAAAATGCTGATTTAAAATCATATGTATCATTTTTAGGTGCTGGCGTTTACGACCATTATATTCCGACGATCGTTGACCATGTTATTTCAAGGTCGGAGTTTTACACTGCATATACACCATATCAGCCAGAAATTTCCCAAGGTGAACTGCAGGCTATATTTGAATTCCAAACGATGATTTGTGAGTTAACTGGCATGGAAGTAGCCAATTCATCAATGTATGATGGTGGTACCGCAATGGCTGAAGCTGCAGCGTTAAGCGCCGGACAAACGAATCGGAAAAAAGTGCTCGTATCCAAAGCTGTCCATCCAGAATACCGGACTGTTTTAAAAACATATGCACGAGGCCAGCATTTGGAAGTAATCGAAATTGATTTAGATAATGGTACAACAAATATCGAACAACTAAAAAATACGATGGCTGATGATGTTGCTTGTTTTGTCGTCCAATATCCAAACTTTTTTGGACAAATTGAACCATTAAAGGAAATTGAGGAAATTGTCCATTCAAAACAAGCGATGTTTGTTGTCACAAGCAACCCACTAGCACTCGGTGTTCTTACACCTCCAGGAGAATTTGGTGCAGATATTGTTGTTGGTGATGTGCAGCCATTTGGCATCCCGGCACAGTTTGGTGGACCGCATTGCGGCTATTTTGCTGTAACGAAAAAGCTTATGAGGAAAGTTCCAGGTCGTCTAGTAGGTCAAACGGTTGATGAGGATGGAAAACGTGGGTTTGTTCTCACATTACAAGCCCGTGAACAGCACATTCGCCGTGAAAAGGCAACTTCAAACATTTGTTCCAACCAAGCGTTAAATGCATTGGCATCTGCCGTTGCGATGACAGCTTTAGGAAAGAAAGGAATAAAAGAAATCGGATTACAAAATATAGCGAAAGCACAATATGCAAAAACGAAATTTCAAGAAGCAGGTTTTAGCTCTCCATTTACAGGTCCTTTCTTTAATGAATTTGTGATTTCCTGCCCGAAACCTGTTAATGATATCAACGAATATTTATTGCAAAAAGGAATCATCGGTGGT
This sequence comes from Calidifontibacillus erzurumensis, assembly GCF_013303125.1. Lineage (GTDB taxonomy): Bacteria > Bacillota > Bacilli > Bacillales > Bacillaceae_J > Calidifontibacillus > Calidifontibacillus erzurumensis. The sequence goes on from NZ_JABTTE010000001.1 coordinate 209,218, forward strand.
TATGACTTAGGCCGTGATTATGATGAACTTTCAAACCATATGCTCGTTTGTGTAACTGAACTAAGAACAAAGGCAGAAATTGATTTGTTTGTTAAGGAAATGGAGGGTTATTATGCATAGTCATGAACAGCCATTAATATTCGAGATTACAAAAGAAGGGCGCGTCGGCTATAGTCTTCCTGAGTTAGATGTTCCGGAAGTCGATGTGAATGCTGTTTTTCCAAATGAATATATTCGAAAAACAGAACCAGAATTCCCGGAAGTGTCAGAACTTGATATTATGCGCCATTACACGGCATTATCAAGAAGGAATCACGGAGTTGACTCTGGGTTTTATCCACTCGGATCTTGTACGATGAAATACAATCCGAAAGTAAATGAAGCGATCGTCCGTATGGCTGGCTTTAGTCATATTCATCCGTACCAAGATGAAAAAACAATTCAAGGTGCATTAGAGTTAATGTATGAATTACAAAATGACTTGGCTGAAATAACAGGTATGGATCAAGTCACATTGCAGCCTGCAGCAGGTGCACATGGTGAATGGACGGGACTAATGTTAATTCGGGCATATCACGAAGCTAGAGGAGACTTTAAACGCACAAAAGTAATCGTTCCAGATTCTGCCCACGGAACGAATCCTGCTTCCGCAACAGTTGCTGGTTTTGAATCTATTACAGTAAAATCCAATGAAGATGGATTAGTTGATTTGGAAGATTTAAGAAAGGTTGTCGGACCAGATACTGCTGCTTTAATGTTAACGAATCCGAACACATTAGGATTATTTGAAAGTCAAATTGTGGAAATTGCAAAAATCGTCCATGAAGCCGGAGGCAAGCTTTATTATGATGGTGCAAACTTAAATGCAATTTTAGGTAAAGCACGTCCAGGAGATATGGGCTTTGATGTTGTTCATTTAAATCTCCATAAGACGTTTACTGGTCCCCACGGAGGCGGCGGACCTGGATCTGGTCCAGTTGGTGTGAAAGCAGATTTAGTCCCATATTTGCCTGTACCTTTAGCTGCTAAAAATGAAAACGGCTATTATTTAGATTACGATAAACCACAAACGATCGGCCGCGTGAAGCCGTTCCATGGAAACTTTGGTATATATGTTCGCGCTTATGCTTATATTCGTACAATGGGACCGGAAGGATTGAAACTAGTTTCAGAATATGCTGTATTAAATGCAAACTATATGATGAGAAAATTAGCGCCTTATTATGATCTTCCTTATGACACTCATTGCAAGCATGAGTTTGTTTTATCAGGAAGACGCCAGAAAAAGCTCGGGGTACGAACGCTAGATATCGCCAAGCGTTTGCTTGACTTTGGTTATCACCCGCCAACCATTTATTTTCCGCTAATCGTTGAGGAATGTATGATGATAGAGCCGACAGAGACGGAATCAAAAGAAACGCTTGATGCCTTTATTGATGCGATGATTCAAATTGCTGAAGAAGTGGAAAAAAGCCCTGAAGTTGTTCAAGAAGCACCGCATAATACGGTTGTCAAGCGTCTCGATGAAACGCTTGCTGCAAGAAAACCGGTGTTGCGTTACGAAAAATAAATAGTAAAGGAGCTGAGATGTCAGCTCCTTTTATTTCTTTTTAATTTTGCCTGTCCATTGTTTAAAGCCGCCTTTTAGATGGCTAATATCTTTGCAGCCCATTCTTTTAAGGATGGCCGCAGCTCTTGCACTACGATAACCGCTTTGGCAATATAAGTAAACTGGCATGTCTTTTCTAATTTCTGCTTTTCTAGCATGAAGTTGGGTAAGCGGGATATTGCGGGCGCCTAATATATGGCCTGCTTCATACTCATTCGGTTCTCGGACATCGATAAGTTGAGCTTTTCTATAGCCCGCGATAAATTCTTCCTGTGTTAAAGTTTTTAAATATCGTTTTTGATAAAGGCGTGTCCCGATAAAGTAAACAGCAATAGCAACAATCGTAATAATAAATAATTCCATATCTCAAACTCCTCCCCTCTAAAGAACAGTCGTATCCTCATTCATTATATAAAGGTTTATCTTGATTAGCAAAATAAAAAATAATCAACTCTCATTTTGTTCTTTAGTTGCACAGGTAGAGGGGTGGAGAGTTTTCAAAAACAAGTCACAATTCCCTTGTTTAATTTATTTGAGATCAGTTCAACTTTTGGTAGACTATTGGAGTAACCTTCATTCAAAGGAGCAGATATAATAAATGCAAAAAGAAGTATGGTATTTTATCGATTCAGGAAATTGTTCACCAAGCTTTAATATGGCTTGTGATGAGGCGTTATTATTATGGCAAAGTGAAGGTACAATGAAGCCAACGATTAGATTTTATGGCTGGAGTCCGCCTACCCTTTCGATCGGCTATTTTCAAACAGTTGAAAAAGAAATTGATATCGACGCCGTAAGAGCGCACCAACTAGGGTTTGTACGTAGGCCAACTGGAGGCAGAGCGGTATTGCATGATAAAGAGTTAACCTACAGCGTCATCGTACCCGAAAGCCATCCGAAAATGCCGACATCTGTAACAGAGGCTTATCGAGTTATTTCAACCGGTCTATTAGAAGGATTTAAAGAACTAGGCCTTGATGCCTATTTTGCCATTCCTAAAAATGAGGTTGAACTAGATGAATTAAAAAAACCTCGCTCTTCTGTCTGTTTTGATGCACCGTCGTGGTATGAACTTGTCGTGGAAGGAAAGAAAGTTGCCGGGAGCGCACAAACGAGACAAAAAGGAGTAATATTGCAGCACGGATCAATCTTGCTAGATATCGATGAAGACATGCTCTTTAGTCTTTTTAAATTTAAAAATGAACGAATAAAAGTACGGATGATGGAAGCTTTTAAAAATAAAGCAGTTTCCATCAATAGACTTACTAATAAAAAAGTGACCATTGAAGATGCGAAACAAGCATTTAAAAAAGGATTTGAAAAAGGGCTTGAAATTGAGCTTGAACCATATATACTTAGTGAGGGGCAACTAAAAATAATAAAAGAAATTGAAGAGGAAAAATATTTGCGTGATGAGTGGAATTTTCGAAAATAATAAACAAAAATGTGGTACGGAAGCCACATTTTTTTGTTGTTTGTCAAAACCTTGATAAAATCTAGCAATTTATTTTGCAAGCAAGAAAATTTTTCATATTTCGTCATAAGTACCGAAAAAAACATTTTTATCGTGTTTTTTCTCTTCTTTTTAAGAAATTCCTAGTTTGACAAATTCGTCCTTTTCAGTTCCTTAAATCAATATATAGTATGTCTTTTGATAATATTAACACTATATATTGATTTAAAGGGGATAATATGGTACGGTTAGAATACTGAAAGACATCTAGAATTAATTGCTAGAATTGTATAAGAATATTGCAGTTGGTAATCAATAGATTTAAGGAGAGATGAAAAGATGGTGACGGCAGCCGCCGAACAAATGAAGGTGAATATTGAGAAATTAAATAAAGATATTGCGTTATTCCCTCAAGTACATCCAATTACCGAAGATATGAAGATTACACATAGAGGTGTATCTCGTCTCGTAATGTTGGATCGTTATTCTTTTAAAGATACTGAAAAAATTACGCTGTCAACTGGAGACTTTGTAGTTTTGACCATCAAGGAAGACCCAAAATTTCCAGCCCGCGGAGCAGGGTATATTCAAGAAATCGACTGGGAAAATAATACAGCGGTTGTATTAGTTGAGGAAGAATTTCGTGGTGTTTTTGAAGATGAAAAGGAAATAAAAACAGGTATTATTAAGCGTTCGCTTGATGTGATTGAAAAACCGCTTGAAATTTTCTATGAACAGATTGCTAAACGGGTTGCAACAGGTCTTGCTGCTGTCGAAGAAACAGAAGAAAAACAGAAAGAATGGTTTCAGAAGTTTTATGAAGAGTTGGCAAGTTTAAATTTTATTCCGGCAGGCCGCGTTTTATATGGGGCAGGTTCTGGTACGGCCGTTACCTTCTTTAACTGTTATGTAATGCCTTTTGTGAAAGATTCAAGAGGAGGCATTTCCGAACACCGTACACAAGTGATGGAAATTATGAGCCGCGGTGGTGGAGTTGGTACAAATGGTTCTACACTTCGTCCACGCAATACACTTGCCCGCGGGGTAAACGGAAAATCTTCAGGTTCTGTGTCTTGGCTAGATGATATTGCAAAGCTTACACATTTAGTTGAACAAGGCGGATCACGCCGTGGCGCACAAATGATCATGCTTGCCGTTTGGCACCCAGATATTGTTGAATTTATCATTTCGAAAATGCAAAATCCGAGAATTTTACGATTTTTAATTGAAAACACGGAAGATGAGCATATCAAGAAATTGGCGAAAGAAAAGCTGAAATTCACGCCATTAACTGAAACAGAAAGGGAAATGTATCAAGGAATCATCAACTACAAAAATATGCCAGGCTATGGCGGCTTTACAGAAAAGGTGATGCGTGAAGCTGAAGAAAAACTAAAAGTCGGTGGCCATTACAGCGTCCATAACCCGGAATTTTTAACAGGAGCAAATATTTCAGTTTGTTTAACAAAAGAATTTATGGAAGCTGTTGAAAATGATGATTACTTTGAATTAAAGTTCCCTGATGTAGAAAACTATAGCCCGGAAGAAATGAAAATTTATAATGAAGAATGGCATAAAGTAGGCGATGTACGCGAATGGGAAAAGCTTGGCCATAAAGTTCGCGTCTATCGGAAAATTCGTGCGAAAGAGCTTTGGAATTTAATTAATATTTGTGCGACATATTCAGCTGAACCTGGCATATTCTTCATTGATAATGCTAATGATATGACAAATGCGAGAGCTTACGGTCAAAAAGTAGTGGCAACAAACCCATGTGGAGAACAACCTCTTGCACCTTACAGCGTTTGTAACTTAGCTGCAGTAAATCTTGCTAAAATGGCAGATAAAGAAAACAAAACTGTTGATTATGAAAAGCTTAGAAAGACTGTCCGTGTTGGCGTCCGCATGCAAGATAATGTTATTGACGCAACTCCGTATTTCCTTGAGGAAAATAAAAAGCAAGCTTTGGGTGAACGCCGCATTGGCTTAGGTGTTATGGGCTTGCACGATTTATTGATCTATTGTGAAACAGAATACGGCTCTCCTGAAGGTAATGAACTAATTGATAAAATCTTTGAAACAATTGCGACTGAAGCATATCAAGCATCCATTGAGCTTGCAAAAGAAAAGGGCAGCTTCCCATTCTTAGTCGGCGAAACTGAAGAGGAAACAAGAAAGTTAAGAAAAGCATTTACAGAAACTGGTTACATGAAGAGGATGCCTGGGTATATACGGGAACAAATTTTGGAATATGGCATTAGAAATTCACATTTACTAACAGTTGCTCCAACTGGATCTACAGGAACAATGGTTGGTGTTTCTACAGGGCTTGAACCTTATTTTTCATTCTCTTATTACCGGAGCGGACGTTTAGGAAAATTCATCGAAGTAAAAGCAGATATTTTGCAAGAGTATTTAGACCAACATCCAGAAGTCGATCCAAACAACTTGCCAAAATGGTTTGTTACAGCGATGGATTTGAAACCAGAAGCTCATGCTGATGTACAATGTGTCATTCAACGGTGGGTAGACAGTTCCATCAGTAAAACTGTTAACGCACCTAAAGGTTATACGGTAGAACAAGTAGAAAAAGTATATGAACGGCTTTATAAAGGTGGAGCTAAAGGTGGAACAGTATATGTTGATGGCAGCCGTGATGCTCAAGTATTAACTCTTAAAGCGGAAGAAAACCGTTTAGATGAAGTTGAATTTGATAAAGTGCCACATGAACAGCCGCATGTCGTTCTTGTTGATACAATTAGCGATCTTCGTTCAACAGATGTAACGATTGGTTCTGAAGTTGGCAACACATGCCCTGTATGCCGGAAAGGAAAAGTAAAAGAAATTGGCGGCTGCAATACATGCACAAACTGTGGTGCTCAGTTGAAATGTGGTTTGTAAGTTAAATAAAAGTTTAGTAAAAGTAACCTCACTGGAATCTCGCCCGATGAGGTTACTTTTTTATAAGCATTTGTAGGAGAATTTTGAAATAGAAAGAGGATATCGGCAAGGAAGAAAATGAATAGAAATATTCCTTTTTTGCTTCTAAATGGGCTTCCAATCAAAAAACAATATAACAATGTATAATGAATTCACTTGACCTTAATCAAGAATGTTGACAATGTGATTTATGATACGATAGAGTGAAAGTATCAAAAAAATATGAGCGAAAGGATGAACGAGCTAACATGTACAACTAATCCTATTTAATCAACAATCAATTGAAAAAGAAAAGACAGACGAGACTAAATGGATCTGTTTTTTTGCTTTTTTCAATTGTTTTGTTCAGAAATAGGATTGGTTTGTAATGTTGGCTAAAATCTAAAGGGAGACGCAGTCTCTCTTTGTCATGCCTTCTATTCGTATGCCTCCTATTCTGAACAAAATAGGAGGCATTTTTTGTCTCCGTTATTAATCTAAATGGAGATGATTTCATGATTTTATTACAAGCCCATGATATAAAACAATATGTTGGCGACAAGCTCTTACTGGATATAAAACAACTAGAAATCCATCAAAATGATCGAATAGGATTAGTAGGTCGAAATGGAAGTGGAAAAACAACACTGCTTGAAATTTTGTCTGGAAACAGGATACCGGAAAAAGGCAAGGTGATTCATCATACAATTTGTGATTTATTACCTCAATTTAAAAGGCAAGATCCTAAGAAAAGTGGGGGAGAGGTCACTCAAGAGTATATCCGTAATGCCATGGTAAAAGCACCTGAACTCATCCTTGCTGATGAACCGACTGCGAATCTCGATGGAGACCATATTGAATGGATAGAAAACATATTCAAACATTGGCAAGGCACTTTTGTCCTTGTATCTCATGACAGGAAAATTTTGGATGCTCTTTGTACTACAATTTGGGAACTCCACGAAGGAAAAATCAAAAAATATTTTGGTAACTATAGTCAGTATATGAAGAATAAAGAATTAGAAACGAGACAACAAATAGAAGTTTATGGGCAATATGAAAAGAAGAAAAAACAATTGGAGGAAGCCCTGAGATTAAAGGAAAGAAAAGCTGAAAGAGCAACAAAAAAACCGAAAAAAACGAGTGCATCTGAGGCGAAAGGGGCAAAACCATATTTTGCGAAAAAGCAAAAGAAATTGCAAAAAGCAGCAAAAGCAATAGAAACAAGAATAGAAAAATTAGAAAAAGTTAATAAAGTAAGAGAAATTCCACCGTTAAAAATGGATTTACCAAATGAACATGCATTTAAAGACCGGATTATTTTGAGGGTAGAAGATGTAGAAGGAAAAATGGGGGATCGGATTCTTTGGAAAAAGGCAAATTTTCAAGTTCGAGGTGGGGATAAATTAGCTATCATCGGCCCAAATGGAAGTGGAAAAACAACCTTTGTCAAGATGATTTTGAATAAAACAAAAGGGATTACCATCTCCCCAGCGGTAAAAATCGGCTACTTTAGTCAAGACTTAAATATTTTAGAACCGAAAAAATCTATCATCGAAAATGTGAAAATTTCATCTAGGCAAAATGAAACATTTATTCGGACGATTCTTGCCCGCATGCATTTTTTTCGTGATGAGGTCTATAAAGAAGTACAAATGTTAAGTGGGGGTGAGAGGGTAAAAGTTGCATTAGCGAAAATATTTTTAAGCGATATTAATACCCTTGTTTTAGATGAACCAACAAATTTTTTAGACACAGAAGCGGTGGAAGCTTTAGAATCTTTATTAAAGGAATATGAAGGAACCGTTATATTTGTCTCCCATGACCGAAGACTGATCGAGAATGTTGCCACTAAGATTGTAGAAATTCGAAATCAGACTGTACATTATTTTGACGGGACATTTGATGAGTATAGAGCTGCCCACCTAGCAGCTACGCAAAAACAAATTGATGAGCACCTCCTTTTATTAGAAATGAAAATATCTGAGGTTCTTAGTCGGTTAAGTGAGGAACCATCCGATGAGTTGGAAAGGGAATTTCAGGAATTATTAAAGAAAAAAAGGGTGTTAAAAGGGGAATATTAATTATTATTGAAAAAGGATTTATTATTTTTTGGAAAAAGGAATTAAAACGTTAAAATCGAAATGAAGATCTCGCTTTTGAAAAATTCGTTTAAAGGACTTGTTGATTAAGTTTCGACAAGTCTTTTTTACCATTATTTATTTGGATTCTAAGCTCCTTTCCTCATTTTGAGAGTATCAGCTTCCCTCAAATATTGATCTGTTTTTTACATCTATCCTATATTTCCTCGCTTATTTTTTTCCTATTATTTACACATAATGAAATCTCTTTTTGATTGTGTGAAACTTATATTCAGTCCCTTTAAATTTGTAACAAAGGTTGATCGTACAATAGCTATATCCCTTCAGTTGTTGTCTAGTATTAAATCATCTACACCAAAAATATAGAGAGGGAAAACAATCTGTAATATTACGAAGGATCATTTGCACTTATACATAGATAATTATGTACTCGATCATTGCCTAAATTGATTTTATTATTCATTTTTATGAAAAATGTTCTATTTCTCGATTGTTATGATTAGGATTTAATGAATATTTAAAGCCATTTGGAATATCCCTAAGGAGGGGCATGAATGGAAATTGATGGTGTCTTTTCTGGCGGAGGAATGAAAGCGATTGCGTTTGTTGGTGCTATAGAAGTAATGGAACAAGAAGGGTATAAATTTAAAAATGTTGCTGGAACTAGTGCTGGTGCAATTATATCAGCTTTGCTTGTTGCAGGTTTCAAAGCGAAAGATTTGCATCAAATATTAACAGAAGTTGATTTTAAAAAATTTATGGATCGCCCCCAAACTATAACCTTATTCCCTTTTTTAAAATGGGCAAGTTTTTACTGGAAAATGGGAATGTTTAAAGGAGATGCATTAGAAAATTGGATGGGAGATCTATTGAAGAAAAGAGGAATTGCAACATTTGGAGATATTGAAGATGGTACTCTGAAAATTATTGCTTCCGATTTAACAAGAGGCCGAATAATGATTTTGCCTGATGATTTAGAGCAATATGGATTAAATAAAGACCAGTTTTCAATTGCTAAAGCAGTACGGATGAGCGCAAGTATTCCTTATTTTTTTGAACCGGTCAAAATTTATGATCGATCAGGAATGAAATCGGTCATTGTGGACGGTGCGGTGTTAAGCAATTTTCCTATTTGGCTGTTTGAAGAAAAAAAGAAAAGACCGGTTATCGGTTTTAGGCTAAGTCCTCAGTTAGAAAATATACCGCCAAATATTATAAATAATGCAGTTGATATGTTCCCCGCACTTATTGAAACAATGCTTCATTCCCATGATAACCGTTATATTTCGAAAAAAGTTGCTGAACAAATTATTTTCATTCCAATTGATACGGTGAGGGCGACAGAATTTAATCTGTCTAGAAAGGAGAAAAAGCAGTTAGTTGAAATCGGCAGAAAACGTGCCCATGAATTTATTCAAAAGTGGAAGGGATTTCAATAATTAATAGCTCAAAAAAAGAATCAAGCTAAAAATGTGCTCGATTCTTTTTCTTGCCTTTATTTCCTTCAATGACGGTAAAATTATGCTCGCGTTTTTTTGCTGTATGCAAGATGCGGTTCGACTTCCTATTTAGAGGTCTTTTTGTAGAAGCTCCTCTAACTTTCGTCGTTAAATGGTTGGAAGATTCTTTAATTTGTCTTTTTTTCGATTGTTGGGCAGCTTTTCGATACTTAGCATAAGTTTGGCTATTTACACCGCCGAATTGTTTTTTTATAACAATTTTGTATATTACAAAAATTACTCCAATGACTACTGCTGCAATAAATACCTCTTTCATCAATCCGACCGGATTGACTGCTAGGCGATACAACAAACCAAATCCTGCTAAACCAATAATAACAAGGATCATCGGATGAACAGATGGTCGCCGTAACAAGAGGCTCACCTCCCTATCGTGATAATGGATTAAACAATCCTTTCAGCAACTTTAGATTCTGCAATTTGTTTATCATATTCAAGCATTCTTTTAAAAGATGCTATCGAAACCTCAACTTGGTCATCTGTCGGTTCTTTCGTTGTTAATAATTGCAGCCATAATCCGGGATATCCTAAATAACGGAGAATTGGTACATTTCGTAATTTATTCGTTAATTGCAAAACTTCAAAGGATACTCCTAAAACAACTGGTAAAAGTGCTAAACGGTTAACAACCCTAAGCCATAAAGGTTCGGTCGGAACGAGCATATAGACAAATACACCAACGATGACTGTAAATAATATAAAGCTTGAACCACACCGATAATGGAGTCTTGATTCAGCTTGAACATTTTCTATTGTCAAAGCTTTTCCTTTCTCATATGCATTAATAACTTTATGCTCAGCCCCGTGGTATTGAAAAACGCGTTTAACTAATGGGGTTAATGATACAAAATAAATATAGGATAACAATAATATGAACTTGATGAACCCCTCGATTAAATTTTGCATTACGTGTCCTGGGAAAATTGGTCTTAGGAGTTCAGCTAAAAATGCTGGAGTTAATGTGAAAATAAATTTTCCGAATAGGAAGGAAATGATACCTACGGCTGCGACACCAAATATTAATGTTAATTTTGATTCTTTCTTTTCTTTTTGGACAATTTCATCATCTTTAGGATCCACATCATACCGTTCGCTAGAAAAATTTAAATGTTTTGAACCGTTGGCACTTGCTTCTAATATAGCGACAATTCCGCGAATAAAAGGTATTTTTCTTAACTTATCGAAGAGTGGTCTTTTTTCTCTTTTGACGATAAAATATTCAATCGATTGGTCTTTTCTGCGTATGGCTGTTACAAAGCTATGTTTTCCTCCGAACATAACGCCTTCGATAACAGCCTGGCCTCCATAGATCTCTTTTTTTGTGTCTGTCATTTATGTTTCACCAACCAAAATACTTTTCTCAAATACACATTTTTATAGATCAATTATTTTAATCTTTCTTTAATATATATTCTACAAGAATTTAAAAGAATCCTCTATAGTAATACAATAAATAGTATGTCCATTTTGGGAATTTTTAACACGGTCAAACTTTCATCATGATTGTTTGTTTTTCGGAAATAATGAATAATGGAGGTGTTCATCTCATGGCAGAACAAATCGAACAAACAAATGAAAAAGAAAATCCCCAACTTGAACAAAATAAAAAAGAACCGGAATTATCCCATCTTTCAAAAGTAATGATCATCGGATTTTTTGGTGGTGTTTTTTGGAGTCTTATTGGGTATATCGCCTATTTTTTTAATTTTACTGATATGGGACCATCGTTAGTACTTGAGCCCTGGGCAGTGGGTGACTGGAAAGTTAAAACTGCTGGCCATTGGGTAGGCATTTTTATAATAGGTTTGCTGTCTATTGGAGTTGCACTTATTTATAATTTGTTTTTCAAAAACATCCGAAAAATTTGGCCAAGTATTTTGTTTGGCGTAGCTTTATGGTTCATCGTATTTTATCTTCTCAATCCGATGTTTCCAAACTTAGAATCTGTTCGTGATTTTAGCAAGAATACAATTATTACCACCCTATGTTTATACATCCTTTATGGTGTTTTTGTTGGTTATTCCATTTCATATGATGTTGAGCAAATGAAACGAATGAAACATTCATAAAATCTATTCAAATGAGGAGTAGCTGTGGTAAAATATAATGGTTGCAAAAACGTATCATTTATAATTGCAAAGGGGTTTTTTCATGTCAAAGTTACTCCTCATTAACGGGCCAAATCTGAATCTCCTCGGTGTGAGGGAGCCAGGCATTTATGGGCAAACAACATTGAAAGATCTCGAGGAACAGTTGACCGCTTTTGCTCGGGAGAACCAATTGGATTTATCTTGTTTTCAATCCAATCATGAAGGAGCTATTATTGATGCCATTCATGATGCAAGGAACAATTTTTCCGGCATCATTATCAATCCAGGTGCGTTTACCCATTACAGCTATGCTATACGTGATGCCATCGCGAGTGTTGACGTACCAGTTATAGAGGTTCATATCTCAAATGTACATAAACGGGAAGAGTTTAGACATATTTCTGTTATTGCGCCTGTATGCGAAGGCCAAATTGTTGGTTTAGGAATAACTGGTTATAAGTTGGCTATCTTGGCATTTAAAGAATGGCTGGAAAGGAATGTTTGAAATGAATCGCCTTCAGCAAGTTAGGGATAAATTTGTTGAAAAAGATATCGATGGTTTTCTGATTACGAACAGTAAAAATCGGAGATATATGACAGGATTTACAGGCACGGCTGGGGTCGTCCTTATATCTTCGAAAAATGCGATTTTTATTACTGACTTTCGGTATATAGATCAAGCAAAAAATCAAGTCAAATATTATGATATCGTTCAACATCAAGGTCCCATTCATGAAGAAGTGGCTCGGCTTGTAAAGGAATTAGGCATTCAAAAACTCGGCTTTGAACAAGATGAAATGACTTATGGTACATATAAAATTTATGAAAAATTAATTTCGGCACAGCTAGTTCCTATTTCGGGAATGATTGAAAGTTTGCGGCAGATAAAATCAGATGAAGAACTGCAAATTTTAAAAGAAGCTTGTTCAATTGCAGATGATGCATTTACACATATTCTTAAATATATAAAAAGTGGAGTAACTGAACTTGATATTGCCAATGAACTTGAATTTTTTATGAGAAAAAAAGGAGCAACTTCATCTTCTTTTGATATAATTGTTGCGTCCGGTTGGCGTTCAGCTTTGCCACACGGGGTAGCTTCGAACAAGGTGTTAAAGGATGGAGAACTTGTAACACTTGATTTTGGTGCTTATTATAAAGGGTATTGTTCAGACTTAACAAGAACTGTAGCCATTGGAGAAATTAGTGATCAATTAAAAACGATTTACAATATTGTCCTTGAAGCCCAACTGCGAGGCTTGCATGGAATTAAAGCAGGTATTTCCGGAAAACAAGCCGATGCCTTTACAAGAGATTGTATTACTGAAAAAGGGTATGGCGATTATTTTGGTCATTCCACTGGTCATGGTATTGGTCTTGATATACATGAAGGCCCCATTCTTTCGATGAAATCTGAAATGAAGTTACAGCCAGGGATGGTTGTTACAGTTGAACCTGGCATATATTTACCAGGTGTCGGTGGTGTTCGAATTGAAGATGATATTGTCATTACCGAAGAAGGCAATATCGTTTTAACTCATTCACCGAAAGAATTACTACTATTATAAATATGCAATTTATATCAATTTGAATACTTCATTACAAACTACATAATGGGAGGATTTTTATGATTTCAGTAAATGATTTTAGAACAGGTTTAACAATTGAAGTGGATGGAGGCATTTGGCAAGTTATTGAATTCCAACATGTAAAGCCAGGAAAAGGAGCGGCTTTCGTTCGTTCTAAATTGAGAAACTTACGTACAGGTGCTGTTCAAGAAAAAACGTTCCGTGCTGGTGAAAAAGTTGCAAAAGCTCGCATTGAAAATCGTAAAATGCAATACTTATATGCAAGTGGTGATTCTCATATTTTCATGGACAATGAAACTTATGAACAAATTGAATTAAGTGCTTCCCAATTACAACATGAGCTTAAATTTTTGAAAGAAAATATGGAAGTTTATATTATGTCATTCCAAGGCGAAACAATTGGTGTAGAATTGCCGAATACTGTTGAATTAAAAGTAGTTGAAACAGAGCCTGGTATTAAAGGTGATACAGCATCAAACGTAACAAAATCAGCTACATTGGAAACAGGCTTAGTTGTTCAAGTACCATTATTTGTAAATGAAGGAGATACATTAATCATTAGTACTGCTGATGGAAAATACGTATCAAGAGCATAATTTATTAGTGAATCAATAAAGTTTGCAGAGGAGAGTTCTCTCCTCTGCTTTTTTTTTAGTCTAATTTCGAAAGCTTGTCATACATATTTATCAGGAAGATAAATAGGAGGGAACATTTTGAGAAGATGGTTTCACCACCTCGATTCGGCTGTGATGTCGATGGCGGGTCTTCGAATTTTATCTGCATTAATTGAATTGTCGGCAGCCATAGCCATGCTCTTTTTAAACGATGTAAAAAAAGCATTGGCAGTGAATGCTTTTCTCGCAATGGTCGGACCTACAATCCTTATTACTACAATGAGTATTGGGCTGATTAGCTTATCAGATGATTTATCGGTAAGTAAGCTTGTATTCATCGCTATAGGTGTCGGCTTTATATTATATGGAATATATAAATGAATCCCAGAAAGTCATAAAGTGTGGGGACATGCATAAAAATGTCAGTAAATAGCTTCCGCACAATTTTTGTAGGAGGAGGCGCCAGTAATGAATGAAGAGCTTTTTCATATATTGCCAAAGACTATTGCTGAAAGAATAAAACAGTACTCCGAATCTGTTCAAGAAAAAATTGAGGAAATTCGGATCCGGATTGAACGCCCGCTTGAACTTGTTATAAGTGGAGAACCTTTTTACCCAAATGGTTATATTGTGACAAAACAGGATGGCTTGAACTTGTTAAATAAACTTAGCGATTATTCCATATATACACTTGAGGAAGAGCTTAAGCGAGGGTTCATTACGGTGAAAGGCGGCCACCGGGTAGGGTTGGCGGGAAAAGTTATTACAGAACAAGGACGTGTCAAAGCAATTCGGGATATTGCCTCCTATAACATTCGTATAGCGAAAGAAAAAATTGGGATATGTGAACCTTATCTCCCTTATGTTTATAACGGTAAATGGTTGAGCACAATGATTCTCGGTTCCCCGCAAACAGGAAAAACAACAATGCTACGGGATTTTGCTCGTTTCATCAGCATGGGGCTTTATGAACAGAACATTCCAGCTTTTAAAGTAGGCATCGTTGATGAGCGTTCAGAAATTGCTGGTTGTGTTAAAGGAATACCTCAACATCAGTTTGGCCCTCGAATTGATGTTTTAGATGCTTGTCCAAAAGCTGAAGGTATGATGATGATGATCCGCTCGATGAGTCCAGATGTTCTTGTCGTAGATGAAATTGGCAGGATGGAAGATAGTGAAGCCATTTTAGAAGCGATCAATGCGGGAGTATCTCTTTTTGTAACCGTACATGGCTCAAGTCTTGATGATCTTTATAAAAGGCCATCCATTCGTCCACTGCTCGATCTCCAAGTTTTTGATAGATTTATTGAATTAGTGCGTTTCAATGGCCCAGGGACTGTAAAATTGATTCGATCTGGTAATGGGGAAGTCATTTATAAAAATGAAGCGAGAGTGAGATGCAATTGAAATTATTGGGAGCCATTATTATTTTGATAGCAACGACATGGATTGGATTTGAGATAGCCAACAAATTGAGTGAACGGCCAAGACAATTAAGACAGTTGAAAGTGGCGCTCCAATCACTTGAAGCGGAAATTATGTATGGACATGTTGCTTTACGTGATGCAGCAACACATTTATCTTATCAGTTTGAAAAGCCTTTATCATTATTTTTTAAAAAGTTTGCTGAACGTCTTTCGGACAGTGATACAGTTTTTGTAAGTGCTGCTTGGAAAGAAAGCCTTGATGAAATTTGGAAGCGCACAGCTCTAAGACAAGGTGAATATGAAGTTCTCTTGCAATTCGGCGAAACATTGGGTCAACATGATCGAGAACATCAACAAAAACATATTCGTTTAGCCCTTGCACATCTTGAAAGGGAAGAAAATGATGCGATCGAAATGCAACGTCAATATGAAAAAATGGTTAGAAGCCTAGGTTTTTTAGCAGGATTATTAATTGTCATCTTATTGATGTAATAGTTTTGGAGGAATAGGTCATGGAGTTTAATCCAAGTATCATCTTTCATATAGCGGGGATCGGAATTGTAGCTGCTTTTCTTCATACAATTTTTAAACAGATGGGCAAAGAAGATTTTGCTCATTGGGTTACACTAATTGCTTTTATTTATATCTTATTTATGGTCATTACAAAACTACAAGATTTGTTTTTGAAAATTAAAAGTGTCTTTCTTTTTCAATAAAAGGGGGGAGCGGTCATTGAAATTTTACAAATTGTTGGCGTAGCTTTAATTGCCACTTTTTTGGCATTAGTAATAAAAGAACAAAAACCAGCGCTAGCGTCGATGCTAGTCCTTTTTGTCAGTATTAGTATTTTTCTTTTTTTAGTTGAAGAAATAAATGAGATTATTCATATGCTAGATAAAATTGCTGCAACAGCTAATATTAACACGATGTATGTGGAAACGATTTTAAAAATTATTGGAATAAGTTATATTGCAGAATTTGGTTCACAAATTACGAAAGATGCCGGTCAAGGAGCGGTAGCTGCAAAAATAGAAATGGCTGGAAAAATATTAATATTAGTGATGGCTATTCCTATATTAACGGTCATTATTGAAACAGTCATATCATTAATTCCTTCATAATAATCACAATTTTATTTTTAAACGAAAGCCGGGGTGAAAAAATTTGCTCTCTAAAAATAAAAGAAAAATTTCCTTAATGGTTCTCGTATTCTATCTATCTTTAATAATATCAGTTTGGTTGCCAATAAATGTACAAGCATCTCCAGCTGACCCGGCACAAACTTTTATCGATAGCGAATTAGAAAAACTGGGCGTTGATCAAGTAAAACAATTTTGGGAACAAATTGTCCATGAATACGGTGGCTTTTTACCGGAAAGCCAAAAAGGAACGTTTATGGAATTTGTTAAAGGGGACAAGCAGTTTTCAGCACGGGAATGGATCAACGGCATTTTAAAATTTATCCTATATGAATTATTAGCGAATGGAAAGCTCTTAGGAACGTTAATTATGCTCACGATTTTTAGTTTAATTTTGCAGTCGATTCAAAATGCATTTGATCACCAATCGGTCAGCAAGATCGCCAATGCGATTGTTTATATTGTGCTAATGATTTTAGCTCTCAATAGTTTTCATCTAGCGATATCGTATGCTGAATCTGCAATTGAAAACATGATGAATTTTATGATTGCCTTATTACCACTCCTTTTAGGTTTAATTGCTTCCATTGGAAGTTTGGCATCCGTTGCATTCTTTCACCCTATTATTCTTTTTCTTGTTCATACGAGCGGTTTAATTATTAATAAAATCACATTGCCGCTATTATTTTTGGCAACCGTTCTTAGCATTGTAAGCACAATGACTGACCATTACAAAGTAACACAGCTTGCAGGTTTATTAAGAAATATTGCCATCTGGATTTTAGGTGCTTTCTTAACGATATTTTTAGGTGTAATTTCTGTGCAAGGGGCAGCTGTTTCCGTTTCTGATGGTTTAACGGTTCGAACAGCTAAGTTTATAACAAATAACATTGTTCCTGTTTTTGGACGGACGCTTAGTGATGCAGCAGATACTGTTCTTAGTGCATCAGTATTGTTAAAGAATACAATTGGACTTGTTGGTGTAGCCATCCTCTTAATATTAGCGGTGTTTCCGGCTATTAAAGTATTATTATTAGCATTTATATATAAAGCTGCAGCAGCTCTTTTAGAACCGCTTGGTGGAGGGGCTGTCATCCAATGTTTAGATATTATTAGTAAAAGTGTCATTTACGTATTTGCAGCATTGGCCATTGTCTCTATTATGTTTTTTCTAGCTATTACAGTCATCGTATCTGCGGGCAATATAGCAATGATGATGAGGTGAATTAAATGGAATTTCTTACGAATTGGATTGCAAACATTATTTTATTTGTTCTTTTTGCCGTCATCATTGATTTATTATTGCCGAATTCAAGCTTTCAGCGTTATACGAAAATGGTCATTGGGCTTTTGTTGATTGCAATCATTTTAAACCCAATTTTAAAAATATTTGATGAGGATCTTGAACAATTACTTAAAACAATGCAATTGCCAAATGTTGAAGACAAAAAACAAATCGAAAATTTAATAGAAAATAAGAAAAATGAAATACAAGCCTCCCAACGTGCATATATTTTAGAACAGATGGCTGTCCAGATGGAAGAAATGGTGGAGGAGGAGTTAATGAAAAACTTCGGATATCAAGTTGAAACGATTCATTTTCATTTTTTGGAACCAGGTGATGAAATATCTACGGAAAACTTAAAAAAAGTGGAAGTGATCGTAAGAGAGGTACAAAATTCTGAAGAACTAGCAAAAAACATACCGGTTGTAAAAGAAATAAAGATAGATACAAGCGTACCAATTCCAAAGGAAAACAAAACAGATGCAACATCGATTTCAGCGTTTTTAGCAGACCGTTGGCAGCTTAATAGAGAGATCGTAATGGTTGTGATGGAGGGAGGAAAGATGTAGAAATGAGTAATAAGAAAAAAGACTTTGGAAGTTGGTTGAAGGGTTTGTTTTCGAAAACAGCAGAAGGTGAAGAGAAACGGAAGGATCAAAACTATCAAAAATATTTGTTCCTCCTCCTAGCCATTGGTATTGTATTCATGCTCATAGGTAATTTATTCCAGACAAAATCTTCAACGGAAAGGACGGTCGACCAGCCGAATGATGAAAGTACTGTAGAAAAAGATGTGGCTGTATTTGGACAAAAAAAATCAGAAGGGTCTAGTCAAATAGCAGACTATGAAGCTCTTTATGAAAATCAGTTGAAAGAAGCACTTGAACAAATTCAAGGTGTTTCAGATGTGACAGTCATGGTAAATCTAGATGCAACTGAAACGAGCGTCCTTGAAAAAAATACGGTTATTCAAAGTCAACAAACCGATGAAGTGGACCGCG
Organism: Calidifontibacillus erzurumensis; assembly: GCF_013303125.1. Classification (GTDB taxonomy): domain Bacteria; phylum Bacillota; class Bacilli; order Bacillales; family Bacillaceae_J; genus Calidifontibacillus; species Calidifontibacillus erzurumensis. The sequence goes on from NZ_JABTTE010000001.1 coordinate 227,966, forward strand.
AAGGCGGAAAGAGAACGATTGAGGATATGTCTCGTGATGAACAGGTTGTCATTCTTCGCAATGGTGAACAAGAAACACCGATCGTCCTTCAAACTAAAAAACCTGAAATAAGGGGAGTTCTTATAGTTGCAAAGGGTGCTGAAAATATAAAAGTTAAACAAATGATTGTTGAAGCTGTTACAAGAGTGTTGGATGTGCCTAACCATCGTGTTTCTGTATTGCCGAAAAAAACGAAGGGGGAATCATAATGTTGTTAAAGAAGCAAACAGTTTGGTTGTTGACAATGGTTAGTTTAGTAATTGTTTTGTCTGTATTTTATATTACTTCACCAATGGAGCCTTCCAATGAAATGTCATTAGTGACGTCTCAAGAAGATGTGAAAAAAGATGAAGGAACTTCAAATGAGGGTATTGATGTTTCTATTGAGGAAATGGAAGATGGCACAAAAACAGCAGGGACTGCTTCAGATGATTTATTTACTGCTTTACGTTTGGAAATCGATGAGCAGCGTTCAAAGGCAAAAGAAGAATTGCAAGCGATTGTTGCTTCTAGTGATGTAACAGCAGAAAAACGGAGTGAAGCTTTGGATAAAATGGAAGAACTGCAAACATATGCTGCTAAAGAAGCAATTCTAGAAACGATGATTTTAGCAAATGAAAATTATGCTGATGCTCTCGTTAAGGCTGAAGAAGATCAAGTGCGCGTCATAGTGAAAGCGAAGGAACTTTCAAGGTCAGCAGCCAATGAAATTATGCGATTAGTTCATGATGAACTAGGACCGAAAAAAGTAGCAGTTGAATTTCAGCCAATTAAATAACTTTGGGGTGAAAAGCGAACTGGGATTCCGGTTCGCTATTTTGCTTATAAAATTTTGTCGTAAATTTTAAAAAACTGTCAAAATATTACGAATCTAAAAATATATTGTTGAATTTAAAAATGCACTTATCGTATAGTAGTGTATGTGGAATGGCAATGACTAAAATGTCTTAAAAAACATTTCATTTTATTAAAATTCTTAATAGGGGTAAAGGAGTGTACTGTTTTGTTAAAAGTCCAAGAGATTAGAGAACTTATTAAATTGCTTGATAGCACTTCTATCAGTGAATTAACTTATGAAGAAAAAGATTGCAAAATTAAACTTCGCAAAGGTGCTCTTTATAGCACTGTTCAACCAGAAGTAGTTGTACAAGCTGTACCACAACAAGCGCCTGCTGTGCCGGTTCAAACTGCTGCGGTAGCTCCAAAAAATGAAGCTCCAACACCAGAGGTAAAAGAAGAGCCTGCAAAAGTTGAAGAAAAACCAAGTGCAAATATTGATGCTGAAGGTTTACACAAAATCGTTTCACCAATGGTAGGTACTTTCTATGCTGCACCAGCACCAGATGAGCCTCCATATGTGAAAGTTGGAGACAAAATTAATCCAGATACGATCGTATGTATCGTTGAAGCAATGAAATTATTCAATGAGATTGAAGCAGAAGTAAAAGGAGAAATTGTTGAAGTATTGGTAAACAATGGCCAGCTAGTTGAATATGGTCAACCATTATTCCTTGTGAAACCAGAATAAGGGGGCGGCTATAAGTGATTAAAAAGCTATTAATTGCAAATCGAGGAGAAATAGCTGTCCGTATTATTCGTGCATGTAAGGAATTAGGAATTGAAACGGTAGCTGTTTATTCTGAAGGGGACAAAGATGCTTTACATGTGCAATTAGCTGATGAAGCTTATTGTATTGGACCTGTAGCTTCAAAAGATAGCTATTTAAATAAAACAAATTTGATAACAATTGCGAAGCTTACGAATACGGACGCCATCCATCCAGGATATGGTTTCTTAGCCGAAAATGCTGATTTCGCTGAACTTTGCCGCGACAGCAATGTCATTTGGGTTGGTCCAAGTCCTGAAGCGATTCAAGCGATGGGTACCAAGGATGTTGCCCGCGAGACAATGAGACAAGCTGGTGTTCCAGTTGTTCCTGGTTCAACTGGTATCGTTGAAACGATTGAAGAAGCAAAAAAAGTGGTGGAAGAGGTTATCGGCGGGTATCCGGTGATCATTAAAGCAACTGCTGGCGGCGGCGGTAAAGGAATCCGCGTTGCCTATAATGAAGAAGAATTGATTAAAGGAATAAATGTTACTCAAAAAGAAGCAGCAGCTGCTTTTGGAAACCCAGGTATTTACCTTGAAAAATATATTGAAGACTTCCGCCATGTTGAAATTCAAGTATTGGCAGATAATTACGGGAATGTAATCCATTTAGGAGAGCGCGATTGCACTGTACAGCGTCGCATGCAAAAATTGCTTGAAGAAACACCTTCTCCAGCCATTGATGAAAAGTTGAGAGCAGAAATGGGAGAAGCAGCTGTTAAAGCGGCAAAAGCCGTTAATTATTCCGGTGCAGGTACAATTGAATTCATTTACGATTATCGTAATAAAAAATTCTATTTCATGGAAATGAATACCCGGATTCAAGTTGAACATCCGGTTACTGAAATGGTAACGGGTGTTGATTTGATTAAATGGATGATTCGTATTGCCAATGGAGAAAAATTAACGATTAAACAAGAAGATGTGAAATTTGAAGGCTGGGCAATCGAATGCCGGATCAATGCTGAGAACCCTGACAAAAATTTCATGCCTTCACCAGGCGAAGTCAAAATGTATTTGCCTCCAGGTGGCTTTGGTGTCCGTGTTGATTCTGCTGTATACCCAGGCTATAAAATTCCGCCATACTATGATTCAATGGTTGCAAAACTCATTGTTCATGGATCTACCCGTGAAGAGGCAATTGCTAGAATGAAACGGGCTTTGAGCGAATTTGTCATCGAAGGTATTGACACAACTATTCCTTTCCATCTACGATTATTAAACCACGAGAAATTTGTGGAAGCTGACTTTAACACAAAATTTCTTGAGAAGTATGATTTAACAAAGAAATAGTAATACTTAGTGAATGAATGGGAAAGGAGCTGTCCGTATGGCTGAAAATCAACTAATTGACATGACTGAGCATTCTACGAGTTTCGGTAAGGTAGAAATTGCTCCTGAAGTAATTGAGGTAATCGCTGGTATTGCTTCATCAGAAGTGGAAGGAGTTGCCTCTATGAGGGGGAATTTTGCTACTGGCGTTGCGGAAAAACTTGGTAGAAAAAGTCATGGCAAAGGCATTAAAGTCGAGCTTGGTGATGAAGGCATTAAGATTGATGTTTATGTTGTTATGCATTTTGGGGTATCGATTCCGGAAGTGGCTAGAAAAATTCAAGATAATATTCGTCAAGCGCTGTTCAATATGACAGCTTTAGAAGCTAATGAAATTAACATTCATGTAGTTGGCGTCCAATTTGAACAAAAAGCTGAAGAAGATCAACAATTACTTTAATAAAATGATTATCATAATAGCCAAGGGGGAGAATGCCCTTTGGCTTTTTCTATTGTTAAAAAAAATGTCGGTTTGTGGTATCATTTTTCTATACTGCTGAAAGGAAGATGTTTTTTACATGAAAAGAAGAACAGCGAGAGAAAAAGCGTTGCAATCTTTATTTCAAGTTGATTTGAGTAAAATTGAACCACAACAGGCGATACGGAATGTTTTGGGCGACAAATCAGGGGACCTCTTTTTAGAAAAACTAGTGTTAGGAACGACGGAAAACCTTGCTGCTATCGATGAGGTCATAAGCAAAAATTTAGAAAAATGGACAATCGAACGTTTAGGGAATATTGATCGGACCATTTTACGCTTAGCGACCTATGAAATGCTTTATTTAGAAGATATTCCATACAACGTTTCGATTGACGAAGCAATCGAACTTGCGAAAAAATTTGGTGATCAAAATTCAAGCAAATTTATTAATAGTGTTTTATCTAAAATTAAACAAAATATTGAGACTAAGCTAGGAGGAACAACGAATGACAGCAAAAATAATTAGCGGAAAAGAAATTGCAACACAATTAAGACAAGAAATGAAAGAAGAAGTTGCAAAACTAAAAGAGAAAGGAATCGTACCTGGACTTGCAGTTATTTTAATCGGTGATGACCCTGCATCTCATTCTTATGTAAAGGGTAAGAAAAAAGGTTGCGAAGAAGTTGGTATTTATAACCGATTGATCGAACATCCAGCAACGATTACTGAAGAACAATTACTAAATGAAATTGATCAACTCAATGAAGATGAAAGTATCCATGGAATTTTAGTTCAGTTGCCTTTACCAAAACATATTGATGAAAAGAAAGTAATCGAAAGGATTTCACCGGAAAAGGATGTTGATGGCTTCCATCCTATTAACATCGGTCGAATGATGACTGGACAAGAAGCATTTATTCCTTGTACACCATATGGTATTTTAAAAATGGTTCAACTTCAAAACATCGAAATAGAAGGCAAACATGTTGTAGTCATTGGCCGAAGCAATATTGTTGGGAAACCAGTTGGACAATTGTTTTTAAATGAAAATGCCACTGTTACATACTGCCATTCTAAGACGAAAAATCTTAAAGAAATGACAAAACAAGCAGACATCCTTATTGTCGCTGTTGGTAAAGCCAATTTTATTGGAAAAGATTACATTAAAGAGGGTGCTGTTGTTATTGATGTAGGTGTCAATCGTCTTGAAACAGGAAAATTGTGTGGGGACGTCATTTTTGAAGAAGCAAAAGAAGTTGCTGCATACATAACACCAGTTCCTGGAGGCGTCGGTCCGTTAACGATTACAATGCTTTTATATAATACGATTGAATCTGCAAAACGATTTTATGGTGTTCGTTCATGACAGAGCAAAGATTTTTGACTGTGACAGCTTTAACAAGATATTTAAAAAGAAAATTTGAGATGGATCCACATCTTCAAGATGTATGGATTAAGGGTGAGCTGTCAAATTTTAAATGGCACAGCCGCGGTCATATGTATTTTACATTAAAGGATGAAAATGCCCGGATTCAATGTGTCATGTTTGCTGGTGATAACCGCCGGCTAACATTTAAGCCGGAAGATGGAATGAAAGTACTGATCCGTGGTGAGATTGCTATTTATGAAGCATATGGTCAATATCAGCTTTATGTAAAAGAAATGGAGTTAGATGGAATTGGTAATCTTTTTTTAGCGTTTGAAGAATTGAAAAAAAGGTTAGAGCGTGAAGGTTTATTTGACCAACAAAAGAAAAAGCCAATTCCAAAATTTCCTGAACATATTTGTGTCATAACATCACCTACTGGTGCTGCGATTCGAGACATTATAACGACAATTAGAAGGCGTTACCCAATCGTACGCATAACGATTTTACCTGTTCTCGTTCAAGGAGAAGAAGCTGCCTCTTCAATAGCGAACGCCATACGATATGCGAATATGATCGGCACTTTTGATGTGATAATATCTGGGCGTGGCGGAGGTTCGATTGAAGATCTTTGGCCTTTTAATGAAGAGATCGTTGCAAGGGCCATTTATGAATCAGAAATTCCGATCATTTCGGCAGTAGGACATGAAACGGATTTTACGATTGCCGATTTTGTAGCGGATATGAGGGCTCCAACACCAACGGCTGCAGCTGAACTAGCAGTCCCTCATATTGAAGAGCTGCTTGAAAAAGTGGGGGTCTGCCGTGTTAGGCTTATGAGGGCAATGACTGAAAAAATAACAATTGCAAAAAAAAATCTACAGCATCTACAAAAATCATATGCCTTCCGGTATCCGCGGCAGCTTCTCAATCAAAAGGAGCAAGAATTGGATCGGCTGATTGATAGACTAACAAAAGAAGTAACAAGAAAATTTGAAGCAAAAAAAGAAAAGTTTGAGCATTTGTATGTGAGATTAAAAAAAGCGCATCCAGCCAATCAAATTGTTCGTGAAAATGAACGCTTGGCAAAAATTGTACGTCAACTGGAAAGGGCAGGAATAAAGCAATTAAATAGCAAACAAATGCAGTTAAATCATCTACTTGCAAAGTTGAATGCTTTAAATCCTTTGAAAGTAATGGAACGAGGGTATAGCCTTGCTTATCGGGATGATAAAAAAATAATTAAGTCCATAACCCAAGTTGAACCAGGTGATAAAATTAAACTTTTTTTAACGGACGGGAACGTTGATTGCCAGGTTTTAGGGAAAGAGGAGAGTGACAGTGGTGAACGAAGAAATAACATTAAGCTTTGAACAAGCAATGAAAAATCTTGAAGAAATCGTTGAAAAATTGGAAGAAGGCGATGTACCGCTAGAACAGGCAATCGTTTATTTTCAACAAGGGATGAACTTATCGAAAATTTGTCATGACAAGCTCCAGCATGTAGAGAAACAAATGGAGCAAATTCTTCTCGAAGACGGCGAAATCAAGCCTTTTATATTGGATGAAGACGGGGGAGAATCATGACCAATTTATTAAAAAACTATTTATTTGAAAAAAAGCAATGGATTGATCAAAACTTGCCATTGTATATTGAAAAAATTGAAGCACCTGATATCTTAAAAGAGTCTATGATTTATTCACTAGAAGCAGGTGGAAAAAGAATACGTCCCATTCTCCTTTTTGCAACGATAAATGCATTAGGGATGGATGAAAAAAAAGGTTTAGATGTTGCATGTGCTCTAGAAATGATTCACACTTATTCACTGATTCATGATGATCTCCCAAGTATGGATGATGATGATTTGCGTCGTGGTAAGCCAACGAATCATAAAGTTTATGGGGAAGCAATTGCCATTTTGGCTGGAGATGGATTGCTTACACATAGCTTTGAAGTAATAGCTGAATCACAAGAGCTTGCAGACGAGATGAAAGTAAAAATTATCTCCCAACTTGCAAAAGCAGCTGGTCCAGCTGGAATGGTTGGCGGCCAAGTCGCTGACCTATTAGGAGAAAATAAAACATTAACCGTTGAAGAGCTTGAATATATTCATGAACATAAGACTGGGAAGCTGCTTCGATTTGCAGTGGTTGCCGGTGCCATCATTGCAGGGGCAAGTCCTGAACAGCTCCGGTGTCTTGATCTCTTTGCAAAACATTTAGGCTTAGCTTTTCAAATTAAAGATGATATTTTAGATGTAGAAGGCAACGTCGAACAAATTGGAAAACCAGTTGGCAGTGATGAAGGAAAAGCGAAAAGCACATATCCAAAATTACTTTCACTTGAAGGCGCCAAAAAGATGTGCAATGAACAATTAGAATTGGCAAAGTATTGGTTAGACCAGGCAAATGTGGAAAAGGAATTATTGCTTGAAATCGCTGATTTTATTGTAAAACGTGATCATTGAGCATTTATTTTTTTTATGATATCATAAAACTAACGATGGAGTGGTGCAGTATTCTAGTCAGTCTACTAACTCTGAAGGCGGGCCTAAAAATCCGCTAAAGGGCACATCGATGAAGTTCCTTGTGTTGGCTTGAGGCGCCCAGCCTTGGGTTGATGCTGGGAGTTAAGGTCGAAGGGCGATCCACAAAGGCATGTGGGCGTTGACCCTTCTTCCGCGGAGGCCCATTTTCGTAGGAAGCTCTTACTAATCTTCCTATGGGATGGGGTATGAACCTGTCTTTGCAAAGCGGGAAGTTTTGCAGGCAGCGTAGCCTGCCTTGAGTGGGGTTAGAGGGGATTATGGTTAAAGCATAAGGTCAAGAGTTGGCCACTCTGACGCTTATTGGACGTGTCCATATGAAATCTACCCTGCAAAAGAGGCTAGGAGTTAGTTAAAGACTGTTGAGGAAAACTCCTAGACTGTTCACTCGTGACATATATTGAGGATTATAGTGCGGACTAAGTGGCAATCCAGTCTAGCTGATGGCGACACAGCTAAGGTAGGTTTAAAGGGAAACCGCCAGAGTGGCAACACTCGGTACTTACTTGGGAAAACCTACTGGACCTAAGCCGCAATTTTTACTCAATATATGGCCACTCCGCATACATAAATTGATTTCGGTTAAAATTTATTAACATAGATTTTTGCTTTCAAGGAGATTTTTTCTTAAAATGAACCTTTTTCATAAATCGATACGATTCAGTTTAGGAGTTGCCGTTATCACGTTTGTGTTAGCGGCTATTTTTTCAATTATTTCCACGATGATGCTTAGTGGTGTAAAATGGGGATTAGGCATGTTCATTGTTTTCCTCATCGTCTTGGTGGGGATTTTCTTTGATATTCTTGGTATAGCGGCTACAGCCGCTGATGAAACACCATTTCATGCCATGGCATCGAAAAAAGTCAGAGGCGCAAAGCACGCAATTTTAATTACAAGGAATGCTGATCGTTTTGCGAACTTTTGTAATGATGTAATTGGAGATATTTCAGGGATTATTAGTGGGACAGCTTCAGCGATCGTAATTATTCAAATTACGATAGGATTCGGTTATTCAGAGGATTCCTCGTTTCAAAACATAATTTCCGTTGTTTTTACAAGTATTGTAGCGGCTTTGACTGTTGGCGGGAAAGCTTTTGGAAAATCATTTGCTATTCGCTATTCAACGGAAATTATTTTTCGTGTAGGCCAACTATTATTCCAACTTGAAGATAAATTTAAAATTAAACTATTGAAAGCCGAAAAAAGACGCAAAGTTAAAAGATGAAAGTGAGTTGCTATCATGAATTTAGAGATGATCAAAGATCCTAAAATGATCAAAAATCTAACAATCGATGAACTTGAAGAACTTGCCCAAGCGATCAGGCATTTTCTTGTAGAAAAGCTTTCAAGAAGCGGCGGTCATTTAGGTCCTAACCTTGGCGTTGTTGAATTAACTCTAGCACTTCATAAAGTATTTGACAGCCCTAAAGATAAATTTCTTTGGGATGTAGGACACCAGTCTTACGTTCATAAAATTTTAACCGGCCGAGCTGATCGCTTTGATACTTTAAGGAAGTATAAAGGAATGTCCGGATTCCCAAAAATGAGTGAATCAGAGCACGATGTCTGGGAAACGGGCCACAGTTCAACATCATTGTCAGGGGCAATGGGAATGGCAATCGCCAGGGATCTTAAAGGAACAAATGAAAAAATTATACCAATTATTGGTGATGGTGCTCTTACGGGAGGAATGGCACTCGAAGCACTCAACCATATTGGTCATGAAAAAAAGGACATTATCGTCATTTTGAATGATAATGAAATGTCGATTGCACCGAATGTTGGAGCGCTCCATCATATTTTAGGACGGCTTCGAACAGCAGGAAAATACCAATGGGTAAAAGATGAGTTGGAATATTTAATGAAAAAGATTCCTGCTATTGGCGGGAAGCTTGCGGCAACAGCTGAGCGGGTGAAAGATTCATTAAAATATTTACTTGTTTCCGGTGTGTTTTTTGAAGAATTAGGCTTTACGTATTTGGGGCCGGTTGATGGGCATAATTTTCAAAATTTGATTGAAACATTCCAACTTGCCAAAAAAACGAAAGGTCCTGTTCTTGTCCATGTAATTACTAAAAAAGGGAAAGGGTATAAACCAGCAGAAATGGACAGGACTGGTACATGGCATGGGGTTGGACCGTACAAGATTGAATCAGGGGAAGGAATTCAACCTGTGAACACAGCTCCTGCATGGAGTAAAGTGATCAGTGATGCTGTATTAAAACTAGCGCGCAAGGATAAAAGAATTGTTGCTATAACACCTGCAATGCCTGTAGGTTCACAGCTGCTTGATTTTGCGAAAGAATTACCGGACCGTTTCTTTGATGTAGGAATTGCTGAACAGCATGCGGTGACAATGGCAGCAGGTTTAGCTACGCAAAAATTCAAACCATTTTTAGCTATTTATTCGACATTTTTACAACGCGGGTACGATCAAGTGCTTCATGATGTATGTCGTCAAAATTTGAATGTATTTTTCGGAATTGACCGTGCTGGCCTAGTAGGAGCAGATGGAGAAACACATCAAGGCATTTATGACATTGCTTTTTTACGGCATATCCCGAACATCGTCATAATGATGCCAAAAGATGAAAATGAAGGACAGCATATGGTTTATACGGCCATTAAATATGACAAAGGACCGATTGCCCTTAGATTCCCTCGCGGAAACGGACTAGGGGTTGAAATGGATGATGAATTTAAAGAAATTCCGATTGGAACATGGGAAGTATTAAAAGATGGTAACGATGTGTCTATTCTTACTTTTGGAACGACGATCGAAATGGCACTTGAAGCAGCAAAACTGCTTAAGAAACATGGAATTATGGCAAAAGTGGTGAATGCCCGATTTATAAAGCCGCTAGATGTGACAATGCTTCATAATATTTTAAAGACAGGAATGCCGATCGTAACGATTGAAGAAGCTGTTCTAGAAGGCGGTTTTGGGAGCGCTATCCTTGAGTTTGCCCATGATCATCAGTATTATGATGCAAAAATAGCTCGAATGGGTATTCCAGATCGTTTTATTGAACATGGCAGCGTCAATAAATTATTAGAAGAAATCGGACTAACAACAGAAAAAGTTGTCGAAACCGTTTTAGATCTTCGCCAAAACAAAAGAATCATTAAACAACAAAGGGCTTGAAAGATGAGTATGAAAAAAGAAAGAGTCGATGTCTTGCTCGTTGAGCGGGGCTTAGTTGAAACAAGAGAGAAAGCAAAAAGAGCAATCATGGCTGGCTTAGTTTATACAAATGGGGGGCGTATTGATAAACCAGGAATGAAAGTAGATATTGATGCGCCCCTAGAAGTAAAAGGTGAAGTGATGCCTTATGTTTCAAGAGGCGGCTTAAAACTTGAAAAAGCTATTAATGAATTTCATCTTGATTTGCGTGATAAAATCGTATTAGATATAGGGGCATCAACTGGTGGTTTCACCGATTGTTCATTGCAAAACGGTGCGAGACTCATCTACGCACTTGATGTTGGCTATAACCAACTTGCTTGGAAGCTGAGGCAAGATGACCGTGTCATCGTAATGGAGAGAACAAATTTCCGCTATTCTACAGCAGCCGATTTTCAATATGGCTTGCCAAACTTTGCAACAATCGATGTATCATTTATTTCGTTGAAATTGATATTACCGGTATTAAAAACGGTTATTGCAAATGGCAGTGATATTGTCTGCTTAGTGAAACCACAGTTTGAAGCTGGTAAAGAAGAAGTTGGAAAAAAGGGTATCGTTAAAGACCGAAAAGTCCATGCAAGGGTGCTGAATGATATCATTGATTTTGCGAAAAATCTTGGTTTTCAAATTAAAAATGCTTCGTTTTCCCCAATTACCGGAGGAGAAGGAAATATAGAGTTTTTATTACACTTGTATTGGGACGAAAGCGGAGTTTCTCAAGATAATATAAATATAGATACGGAAAAAATTGTGCAATCTGCCCATGAAACATTAAAGGAATGAATCATTTATGAAAGGGTAACAAAATTGTTATCCTTTTTCATTTTTATAAGACTTTTTTGTTCGCATGTACAATTTTATAAAAATCGGCTAACATAAATGTATAAGTTTTAAGTGTAATCGATAGGTGGTGGTTAATGAATGAATAAGGGGCAGCGTCATATAAAAATTAGAGAAATCATTACAAATCATGAAATTGAAACACAAGATGAACTGGTCGAGATTTTAAAAAATGAAGGATATAATGTCACGCAAGCAACCATTTCAAGAGACATAAAAGAATTGCATCTTGTTAAAGTACCTCTTGCTGATGGACGTTATAAATATAGCCTGCCGGCAGATCAACGGTTCAATCCGTTGCAAAAATTGAAAAGAGCATTGGTAGATGCATTTGTCAAAATCGATTTTACAAACAACCTTATTGTGATGAAAACGCTACCTGGTAATGCGAATGCGGTGGCTGCTTTAATTGATCATCTAGATTGGGATGAGGTGCTAGGCACGATTGGTGGAGACGATACGATCTTAATTATTTGCAGAACAGCGGAAGATTCAGAAAAAATAACAAACCGCTTTTTAGATATGCTTTAATCATGTAAAAGGTGTGACCATTATGTTAGCAGAATTATCAATCAAAAATTTTGCAATCATTGAAAGTTTGGCGGTGTCATTCCAAAAGGGGTTAACGGTTTTAACAGGAGAAACAGGAGCAGGTAAATCAATTATTATTGATGCCATAAGCTTGCTTGTTGGAGGCAGAGGCTCCTCGGAATTTGTACGGCATGGTGCAAAAAAAGCAGAAATTGAAGGGTTATTTTTACTTGACTCTGATGATCACCCATGTATTGAAAAAGCATTTGAACTTGGAATTGAAATTAGCGATGGGATGGTTGTCATCCAAAGGGAAATTTTGGTCAATGGAAAAAGTGTATGTCGCATTAACGGAAAATTGGTGACGATTGGAATCTTACGGGAAATCGGTCGGACATTGGTTGATATTCATGGTCAGCATGAACATCAAGAATTAATGAATGTAGAGCGTCATTTGCCTCTAGTTGATCAATTTGATGAAAAAAATACGAACCTTGCCATTGAGGAATACCAGCGTTTATATAAACAATTTTTACAAATTAAAAAACAGCTAAAAGCTTTAAACGAAAATGAACAGAAGATGGCCCACCGCCTCGATTTAATTCAATTCCAACTTTCAGAAATTAAAAATGCGAATTTAGAACCGGGCGAAGAAGAAAAATTACTAGAAGAAAAGCTTCAACTTACAAATTTTGAAAAAATTCATCGGGCTGTCGAAAGAAGTTATGTTGCTTTAACTGGTGAACAACATGGCTTAGATTGGATTGGTCTTGCAATGAGCGAGCTTGAAGATGTAGCTTCTTTAAATGATTCGTTAAAATCGATTTATGAAAATGTTTCGAGTAGTTTTTATCTTTTGGAAGAAGCGGGATCTTCCTTGCGAGACCAACTTGACTTAATGGAATATGATCCTGCTCGTCTAGATTTTTTGGAAACACGGTTAAATGAAATTCGCTTTTTAAAGAAAAAATATGGGCAAACCGTTGAAGAAATTTTAGAATATGCAGCGAAAATTGAAGATGAAATCGATCAAATTCAAAATCGAGAAGTTCATGTCGACCGCTTAAAAAAGCAGCTTCAAGATGTACAAAAAGATTTGCTTCTTGAAGCGGAACATTTATCGAATATTAGAAAACAAATTGCACAAAAACTTAAAGATGAAATTCATAAAGAATTAAAAGATTTACATATGTCAAAAACGATATTTGAAATCGACTTTTCTTTATCGGAAGGAAAAGAGGACGGACAAACTGTTCATTTTCAAGGCCGCCCAATTGAATTTCTCGAATCCGGGATCGATGTAGTCGAATTTTTAATTTCAACAAATCCAGGCGAACCGCTCAAGCCTTTGTCAAAGATTGCCTCAGGGGGAGAAATGTCAAGAATTATGCTTGCATTAAAATGCATTTTCTCCAAACAACAAGGGATTACTGCTATTATTTTTGATGAAGTTGATACAGGAGTAAGTGGCCGTGTCGCTCAGGCAATGGCTGAAAAAATATATAAAATTTCCCAAGGATCACAAGTTTTATGCATCACCCATTTACCACAAGTAGCAGCGATGGCTGATACACATCTTTACATTTCTAAACAGACGAAAGATGGACGAACCTTTACCTCCATTACTGAACTAGATGATCATGCAAAAATAAAAGAAGTTGCCCGAATGATTTCCGGCGTTGAAATAACGGAGTTAACAAAACAACATGCAAGCGAGCTTCTCGAACTTGCAAAACAAACGAAAACTGAAGCATTAACTTAAAATGCAAAGCTATCCTTGTTTGGATAGCTTTTTTAATTGAGAACAGTTATAAATGAAACCGATGAGGGCAAAATTATAATTGTACCCATGAAATTATGGTGTGGGATTGGAGCGAGGAGAGTGAAATGATTGAAGCTGGATTTGATTAGAAAAATAGTTGGGTTTATTCTCCTTGTTCTTTTAATTGGTGTTGGTTTTCTAAAACCAATTCAAGAGTATATTTCCATTCCGAAAGAAATTATACTCTTTGAAGGACAAGAAGCAACGGTAACATCATTACCAGTTTTTTCACAATCTAAAACGAATGCCATTTATTCAATTGCAGAAAATGGTGATGCAAAGACGCTTTCTATAAAAGGGGAAGAAAGCGGTGAAGAAAAAATGTTACTTGAAATGGCAGAATTCCCTATAAAAAAAGTTGATATAAAAGTATTACCAGATATAAAAATCGTTCCTGGAGGACAATCGATCGGTGTTAAATTAAATACACTTGGTGTATTAGTCGTCGGTCACCATTTAATCGAAACAGAACAAGGTCCGAAATCACCGGGAGAAGAAGCAGGAATTAAGGTTGGTGACATTATCATGGAAATAAACGGCCAGCCAATCCAAGAAATGACCGAAGTTTCCCCTCTTGTTGATGAAGCTGGCGAAAAAGGAAAACCTTTGCAATTAGTCATCTTAAGAGATAATAAAAAATTTGAAACAGAACTAAAGCCGTTGAAAGCAAAACATGAAAACAGCTATCGAATGGGGCTGTTTATAAGAGATTCAGCCGCAGGAATCGGTACAATGACATTTTACCACCCGGAAACAAAAAAATACGGTGCACTTGGTCATGTAATTTCAGATATGGATACGAAGAAGCCAATTGTCGTCCATGATGGACAAATTGTCCGATCGACCGTAACATCCATTGAGAAAGGTGCGAATGGAAATCCTGGTGAAAAATTGGCTCGATTTTCAAATGAAAAAGATATTATTGGGAATATTACCCGCAACAGTCCGTTTGGAATTTTTGGCGAATTAACAAAAGAGATTAAAAACGGTATTATGGATGAACCAATGCCAATTGCTTTGGCGAGTGAAGTAAAAGAAGGGCCAGCAAAAATATTAACGGTTGTTGAAGGCGATAAAGTGCAGGAATTTGATGTAGAAGTGGTTAGCTCTGTACCGCAGAAATTCCCTGCTACAAAAGGATTGGTTATTAAAATATCCGATCCGGAACTATTAGAAAAAACAGGTGGAATTGTTCAAGGAATGAGCGGTAGCCCAATCATTCAAGACGGTAAAATTATAGGTGCTGTTACCCATGTGTTTGTCAACGACCCAACAAGCGGATATGGGGTTCATATTGAATGGATGTTAAATGAAGCAGGAATTGATATTTATGAAAAAAACGACAAAACAGAGAAAAAAGCGAGCTAAATTACAGCTCGCTTTTTTGATTTTATTCGACAAATTTTGTAGATATTATTGTCAAATTACGAAAAAAGTCGAATGGAAGAGAAAAAAGAAGAAAAATAGAGATAATGAGGAATTTTCAATATTTTTTTGATTATTTAAAGGATTTTCCGTTGCATTGTCGAAACTTTCAGTTAGAATAAAATTAGAGAAATAAACGAGGAGGAAGTTTGTTGTGTTAAAGAAAATTAAAGTTTGTCTGGTTGATGATAACCGCGAATTAGTTTCTTTATTAGAAGATTATTTATCCAATCAGGATGATATAGAAGTAATTGGTGTCGCATATAACGGTCAAGAATGCTTAACATTATTGGAAAGCCATGACCCAGATGTTTTAGTATTGGATATTATCATGCCACATTTAGATGGATTGGCAGTCCTTGAAAAAATGAAGGAATTGCCTAAATCCACACTTCCGAATGTTATTATGTTGACTGCATTTGGACAGGAAGATGTTACGACTAAAGCCGTAGAGCTTGGGGCATCATATTTTATTTTGAAACCATTTGATATGGAAAATTTAGTTAACCATATTCGTCAAGTATCGGGTAAAACAACGACTATTGTTAAGCGCCCAACTGTCACAAGACCTGTTTCAGAGCCAAAAGCTAAAAGTCTAGATGCAAATATTACAAGTATTATACATGAAATTGGCGTACCTGCACATATTAAAGGGTACTTATATTTACGTGAAGCGATTTCAATGGTCTACAATGATATCGAATTGTTAGGATCGATAACAAAAGTATTATATCCAGATATTGCTAAAAAATATAACACAACCGCATCCCGGGTTGAGCGGGCAATCCGTCATGCAATTGAGGTGGCGTGGAGCCGCGGTAATATCGAATCCATTTCGAACTTGTTTGGCTATACAGTTAGCATGTCAAAAGCAAAACCAACAAACTCCGAGTTTATTGCTATGGTTGCCGACAAACTCCGTTTAGAACATATGGCTTCTTGAGAGGGCAAGAACCCTGGTAAAGCAAATTGTAAATGATTAAAGTAGGTAATGTGAATTTTCGCATTAGTGACCAATAAACTTTTAATTTTGTACGAACGCTAATAATAAAGCTATAAAAAGGCATCATTTATTTATGGGAATCCCATATATAAGTGGTGCTTTTTGTTTTGATTGATTTTGTGCTAATGAATAACTCTTTTTTTGTTTATTTTTATAAAACTTGGAAAATTGAATTATTAAGGGTACACCATACTTCTACCAGTATTTTTCGGCGAAGGGGGAGAAGGGGAAGCAAGTAGTTTTGCACAGCATCTTGTTATTTTGAATCTGCATATTATAATTAATTTTTACTTTGACATAAGACATAACTTATTGTATATGACTATTGAATTTGAGTAATAAATATTTTATATGATGGGTAAAACGTAACTACACAGTCAATACCTACGGCAGGAGGTGTCAATGTACATAGATTATATTGTATTTTTCGGTTTAATACTGGTCGGTATTATAGTTGTAATGATTGCACCTAAGAGGTCAACTACAATTAATTATGAATTAAAGAAAACTGAATCGCCAATAGAACGCAAATTATACCGAGCCTTATATCTAAACGGTTATAATGTAATAACGCAGTACCGAATAGGTCCATATAGAGCTGATTTATATTTGCCTGCATATCAATTAGTTATCGAATGTGATGGTAAACAATGGCATGGTCCAGATCGAAAAAGATGCCACCGTAAAAGAGACAATTTTATGCAAAGTAGGAGTTATCAAGTAATACGTTTTACTGGCAGCGAAATAAATCGTAATTGAGGTTACGTTTTAAGACGAATTGATGCTGGAAGAAATTGTCAGATCTAGCAGTCGGCTTAATCTATCCTATACCGTTCAACATCTTTTAATGATAATGATTCGTGGTGAGTAGTCTATAAGAAAATAGAAAACAGCGAATTATAGAACTCAATCCTTTTTTAAAGTTAAGAATCTAATTGACCTGCTCAATTTATGCTGAAAATATTCAGCATAAATTCCATCACAACAAACAAGGTGGCCAATTAATTAACTTATTTATCTGAAATTTTCATTGCAGGATTTGCTTTAGTCCTTTAAAATATATACCAACATCAAAATAGTATTGATTAAATAAATAGGTGGTTGGGAAAAGATGAAAGTTGCAAAATTTGGTGGAACTTCTGTAGCAAGTGCTGAACAACTAAAAAAAGTAGCTAATATCATTAAAGCAGATCCTGAGAGAAAAATAATTGTCGTTTCTGCTCCCGGGAAAAGATTTAAAGAAGATACAAAGGTAACGGATTTGCTAATCGCTTTAGGGGAACGTGCTCTTAAAGGCGAAAGTACTGATGAACAATTAACTGCGATTATTAATAGATACAAGGACATAGCTGAAGATTTAAACCTTTCAAAAGAAATCGTTGATGAAATTGCAGAAAATTTGAAAGAACTTGTGAATTCAGACTGCTCTAACAAAGAACGGTTTATGGATCGGTTAAAAGCGAGCGGAGAAGATAATAATGCGAAGTTGTTTGCCAATTATTTAAATTCAATTGGCATTGCTGCGTCTTATGTAAATCCGAAGGAAGCGGGCATTATCGTAACAGATGATCCAGGAAACGCTCAAACGTTGCCAGAAACTTATGAAAATCTAAAAAAATTAAAAGATCGCAAGGAAGTTCTTGTAGTACCAGGCTTTTTTGGGTTCTCTCCTGAAGGAAATTTAGTTACATTTTCTAGAGGCGGTTCCGATATAACAGGATCGATTTTGGCAGCTGGTGTGGATGCTGAACTATACGAAAATTTCACGGATGTAGATTCCGTCTTTGTTGCTAATCCGAATATCGTGGAAAATCCAAAAGAAATTAAAGAACTGACTTATAAAGAAATGCGCGAACTTTCTTATGCGGGGTTTTCTGTATTTCATGACGAGGCTCTTATTCCAGCATTCCGTGCCGGCATCCCTGTTTGTATTAAAAATACAAATAATCCGTCAGCTCCTGGCACATTAATTGTTGCAAAAAGAGATTATTCTAAAGAGCCTGTTGCAGGTATTGCGAGTGATACAGGCTTCTGTAGCATTTATGTAAGTAAATACTTAATGAACCGGGAAATTGGCTTTGGACGTCGTTTGCTGCAAATTTTAGAGGATGAAGGGATTTCTTATGAACATATGCCTTCAGGTATTGATGATACATCGATTATTTTGCGGGAAAATCAATTAACCCCTGAGAAAGAAGAGCGCGTATTAAAACGAATTAAAACGGAATTAAACGTTGACACAATTTCTATTCGTCATAATCAAGCAGTAATCATGGTTGTGGGCGAAGGAATGACTAGCTATATCGGTATTTCAGCAAAAGCGACTGCTGCTTTTGCACGTGCAGGTGTTAATATTGAAATGATTAATCAAGGTTCATCAGAAGTCAGCATGATGTTTGCTGTTGCTGCTGAGGATGCACCGAAAGCGGTACAAGCGCTTTACAATGAGTTCTTTGCAAATACAAAAGAGCAGGAAATGCCGCTCGTATTAGAAATGAAATAATTATAAAATAAAAATTGGCGCATGAATATTTTCATGCGCCTACTCTATTTTGCCCTCTTTTTGAAAACGAGGCTGCAATTTTTTTCTTTTTTTATCCCGATGAAAAATAAATCCAGCAACAAAAAAAAGCCCTAGCAAAAACAATAATAGACCGATGACAAATTGCAGCCATAAAAATGGAATATGAAATTGGGTGATGCCAAAAAGTGTGTCACGCATTAATTTAAAACCTAAAACTGCTAAAAAACCGGGTATAGCGACGATTAATAAAGCAATGAAACGGCTCATTTTTAAATTCCTTTCGTAAAACTTACGATGTTAATTATACCATGAAATATTATGAAAGAAATAAGAAGAAAAGATTGATTTTTTTGCCATATTTAGAGAAGATAAGGGTACTGAACAATTTTGCATGATTGACCAAACAGGAGTGAAAGAAAATGCAAAATGTCAATCCATCCGATTTACACGCAAAAATGTTAGAAGCGATCATTCAATCTTCCGATGAAGCAATTTCTGTCGTTGACGAACATGGGAATGGCATCATGATTAATCCTGCATATACCCGTTTAACTGGGCTGACGCGCGAACAAGTTGTTGGAAAGCCTGCGACTGCCGATATATACGAAGGGGAAAGCATGCATTTAAAAGTTCTTAAGACGAAAAAACCGGTGAGAGGAGTCAGGATGAAAGTTGGCCCCAATCGAAAAGATGTCATCGTAAATGTCGCACCGATTATCGTAGATGGTGTCTTAAAAGGAAGCGTTGGTGTGATCCATGACGTATCGGAGATACAATCGTTAACCGAAGAACTTCAAAAAGCGAGACAAATTATCCGAACATTAGAAGCGAAATATACGTTTAGTGATATTATTGGATCTTCGGAAGAAATGCAACTCGCAATTGAAAAAGCGAAATTAGGGGCGAAAACGCCGGCGACCGTGCTTTTGCGAGGTGAATCTGGTACAGGGAAAGAGCTTTTTGCCCATGCGATTCATAATGAAAGCAACAGAAAATACAATAAATTTATACGTGTAAACTGTGCTGCTATTTCTGAATCATTGTTGGAAAGTGAATTGTTCGGCTATGAGGAAGGAGCATTTTCTGGAGCGCGCCGCGGAGGGAAGCGGGGTTTGTTCGAGGAAGCGAATAATGGCAGTATTTTTCTAGATGAAATCGGTGAATTGTCTCCGGAAACACAAGCAAAATTACTAAGAGTGTTGCAAGAGAATGAAATTGTTCGTGTGGGGGGAACAAAAGCAATCCCAATTAACGTTCGTGTCATTGCAGCAACAAATATAAATCTTGAAAAGGCGATGGCTGAAGGAAAATTTCGAGAAGATTTATACTATCGTATTAATAAATTGCCCATACATATTCCACCGCTGCGTGACCGAAAAGATGATATTCCATTGTTAGTTCGACACCTTTTGCAGAAAATTAATCAAGATTATGGTCGTAATGTGGAAGGATTGACAGATGCTGCACTCCGTTATTTACAACAATACCATTGGCCTGGTAATGTTCGGGAGCTAGAAAATATTCTCGGCCGGGCGGTCATATATATGCATTTTAATGAAACGATGATTGATGTTCACCATATTCCTACTTTAGAAGCGGAAATCAATCAACAAAAAAAAGATGAACTTCCGATGTTCATTGATTTGGATGGAGGAAATAAAATAAAATTAGCAGATATGATTGAACAGTTTGAAGCAAAAATCATTCATGCTGCATTGAAAAAAAATAAAGGGAATAAAACTGAGACAGCTAGGCAATTAGGAATTTCTCTCAGAAATTTGTACTATAAAATTGAAAAATATAATCTTGCAAATGATAGCGTGCAATAAATTGCATATATGAAAATTATTGCATGAGTATTATACAGAAAAATAAAGCGCTTTCAATTATGTGTTTTTGGCATAATTATTGCATTTTTTATTGTAAAGAAAAATTGAAGCGCTGCGACAATTATCGAATAAGGATATGTATAGGGGGACTAAAATATGGCAACAGAATACGATCTCGTTATCCTAGGTGGGGGTACAGGAGGTTATGTGGCAGCAATACGTGCCGCCCAACTTGGGTTAAAAACAGCGTTAGTAGAAAAAAAGAAATTAGGTGGGACTTGCTTGCACCACGGCTGCATACCTAGCAAAGCGCTTCTTCGTAGTGCTGAAGTATTTGCGACCGCCAAGCGCGGGGAGGAATTTGGCGTACTTTTATCTGATGTAAAACTTGATTTTTCTAAAGTACAATCTCGTAAACAAAAAATTATCGATCAACTTCATCGAGGCATTGAACATTTAATGAAGAAAAATAAAATTGACGTTTATGAAGGAGTAGGACGAATTCTTGGCCCTTCGATTTTTTCTCCTACACCGGGCACTATTTCTGTTGAAATGAATAACGGAACGGAAAATGAAATACTAATTCCAAAACATGTAATTATTGCTACTGGTTCTAGACCACGAACATTACCGGGTTTAGAAATAGATGGAAAATATGTAATGACATCCGATGAAGCGTTAGAAATGGAAAATCTTCCTCAATTAATTCTAATTATCGGTGGCGGTGTTATAGGAATCGAATGGGCATCGATGTTATCAGATTTTGGTGTTGAAGTGACTGTTTTGGAATATGCTGACCGGATTTTGCCAACTGAAGATCAAGAGATATCGAAAGAAATGCAGCGAATTATGAAAAAAAGAAAGATTAAGGTCGTAACTGGTGCAAAAGTTCTTCCAGAAACTTTCGAAAAAGGTAACGGAGTAACGATTGCTGCAGAAGTAAAAGGAGAACAACAACTCTTCTCAGCTGATACGATTCTAGTATCTGTCGGCCGCCAAGCAAATATTGAGGATATTGGTTTGCAAAATACATCCATTGAAATTGAAAAAGGGTATATAAAAACGAATGAATTTTATCAAACAAAAGAAAAGCACATTTATGCGATTGGAGATGTAATCGGCGGATTGCAGCTTGCCCATGTAGCTTCCCATGAAGGCATCCTGGCAGTTGAACATATTGCTGGTGAAAATCCTAATCCGATCGATTATACACTTATTTCAAAATGCATTTATTCAAATCCTGAAGTTGCAAGTGTTGGTTTAACTGAAGAGGAAGCTAAACAAAAAGGGTTTCCTGTAAAAGTCGGAAAATTTATGTTTCGAGCAATTGGGAAAGCGCTCGTTTTTGGTGAATCAGATGGATTTGTAAAAATTGTAGCTAACAGTGAGACAGATGATTTATTAGGTGTCCATATGATTGGTCCTCATGTTACAGATTTAATTTCTGAAGCAGGACTTGCGAAAGTTCTTGATGCAACACCTTGGGAAATTGCTCATACAATCCATCCGCATCCAACTTTATCAGAAGTCATTGGAGAAGCTGCATTGGCTGTTGATGGAAAACAAATTCATGCGTAGAGCAATGATTGGAATATTTTTATAACTCTTTATTGAAAGGGGTACAGAGAAATGGTGCAAAATCGTCATCAAGCACTTGGTTTGAGTGATGAAACTGTATTGAAAATGTTTGAAACGATGGTATTGGCGCGAAAAGTTGATGAGCGTATGTGGCTATTGAATCGCTCTGGAAAAATACCGTTTGTAATTTCTTGCCAAGGACAAGAGGCTGCACAAGTCGGTGCTGCTTTTGCCTTAGATCGCACTAAAGACTACGTTCTTCCTTATTATCGTGATGTTGGCGTAGTACTAACGTTTGGGATGACAGCTAGGGAACTGTTGCTTTCTGGTTTTGCAAAAGCAGAAGATCCGAACTCTGGAGGACGGCAAATGCCAGGCCATTTCAGCCAAAAGAAAAATAGAATCGTTACAGGTTCCTCACCAGTTACAACCCAAGTTCCACATGCAGTAGGAATCGCATTAGCAGGAAAAATGGAAGGAAAGGATTTAGTAGCATTTGTCACATTTGGTGAAGGTTCATCAAACCAGGGTGATTTCCATGAAGGAGCAAATTTTGCAGGCGTTCATAAGCTGCCAGTAATCTTCATGTGTGAAAACAATAAATATGCAATCTCTGTTCCGATTGAAAAACAGTTATCATGCGAGAAAGTTTCAGATCGGGCGATCGGCTACGGCATGCCTGGTGAAACAGTTGATGGCAATGATCCACTTGCAGTATATGATGCAGTAAAAAGAGCAGCCGATCGAGCTCGAAGAGGAGAAGGCCCAACATTGATCGAGACGGTTTCTTATCGATTAACACCTCATTCAAGTGACGATGATGATCGAATCTACCGTTCACGTGAAGAGGTTCAAGAATCAAAAAAACGCGATCCACTGATCACTTTTGCTGCTTATTTAAAAAGCGCAGGAGTATTAACAGATGAAAAAGAAAAAGAAATTTATGATAAAGCAAAAGAAATCGTTGATGAAGCAACTGAGTATGCTGAAAATGCTCCATATGCTGCTCCGGAACATGCTTTAAAATACGTCTATGGGGAATAGGAGGAGAGGTTATGGCTATAAAATCCTATATTGAGGCTGTTACGAGCGCGCTTTATGAAGAAATGAAGCGAGACGAAAAGGTGTTTATTTTAGGTGAAGATGTCGGTAAAAAAGGCGGGGTTTTCAAAGCGACACAAGGTCTTTATGAAGAATTTGGCGAAAATCGGGTCATTGATACGCCGCTTGCCGAATCAGCAATTGTCGGCGTTGGTATTGGAGCCGCAATGTATGGTATGAGGCCTGTTGCTGAAATTCAATTTGCTGACTTTATTATGCCTGCAGTGAACCAAATTATCTCGGAAGCAGCAAGGATTCGCTATCGCTCCAACAATGATTGGCATTGCCCAATTGTAATCCGTGCACCATATGGGGGCGGCATTCACGGTGCATTGTATCATTCCCAATCGGTGGAAGCTATTTTTGCCAACCAGCCAGGTCTAAAAATTGTGATGCCTTCAACACCTTACGATGTTAAAGGTTTGTTGAAAGCAGCCATTCGCGATGATGATCCAGTTCTCTTTTTCGAACATAAACGTGCTTATCGTTTAATTAAAGGTGAAGTTCCAGATGATGACTATGTATTGCCAATCGGCAAGGCAGATGTAAAGCGTGAAGGGGAAGACATTACAGTTATAACTTATGGGCTGTGCGTCCATTTTGCTCTCGAAGCGGCTGAAAGATTAGCTAAAGACGGCATCTCCGTTCATATTCTTGATTTGCGTACAGTTTATCCTCTGGATAAAGAAGCAATTATTGAAGCGGCGGTTAAAACCGGAAAAGTGTTACTTGTTACAGAAGATAATAAAACAGGCAGCGTTTTAAGCGAAGTAGCAGCGATCATAGCTGAAAATTGCTTGTTTGATCTCGACGCACCGATCATGCGCCTTGCTGGACCTGATGTACCAGCTATGCCATATGCACCAACGATGGAAAAATTCTTTATGGTTGATCCTGATAAAGTAGAAAAAGCGATGAGAGAACTGGCAGAATTCTAAAAACGTATTCATGAAAAAGCCTGAATTCATTCATCAAAAAGTTTTCGAAGATCGTAAACTGTAAGTGGTTGGATTCTAGACCCTTACAAACTAGAATGGAGGTTTTATAGTGGCTTTAGAAAAAATAACAATGCCGCAATTAGGTGAGAGTGTTACTGAAGGCACGATTAGCACTTGGTTTGTAAAACTGGGAGATTTTGTTAAAAAGTATGAACCGCTTGCAGAAGTTCAAACGGATAAAGTAGTTGCTGAAATTCCGTCTTCATTTACAGGTGTTGTCAAAGAACTTGTTGCAAAAGAAGGGCAAACATTGGCTGTTGGAGAGGTTATATGCTACATCGAAACTGAAGCAACGATTCAACGGACTGCCGGAGAAATGAAGATTGCAAGCCCTTCACCAAAAGTAGATCTTAATGAGACAATGAAGTATCGCTATTCCCCTGCTGTATTAAAAATGGCCCGAGAGCATCAAATAGATCTTGAAAAAATTCAGGGCACTGGTAAAGGTGGACGAATTACGAGAAAAGATTTACAAAAGTTAATTGAATTGGGAGGAATCCCGAGTATAGAAATAGAAAATCGGGATGAAAAGGAAGAGCTGGCTTCCGACACTACACAGAAAGCAGAACAAGTTCCGGAACAGAAAACAGCACCTGTTCCTCAAATTGAAGCTCAAGCTTCCATTGAACGATCAGCAACAGAAGGGAATGTTCAGGAAATCCCTGTGACAGGAGTAAGAAAAGTAATTGCAGCCAATATGGTTCGTTCGAAACATGAAATTCCTCATGCTTGGACTATGGTTGAAGTCGACGTGACGAATCTTGTGGCTTATCGGGATAAATTAAAAGATGAATTCATGAAAAAAGAAGGTTTTCCGCTTACGTATTTTGCTTTCTTTGTAAAAGCTGCTGCATTAGCTTTAAAAGAATTTCCGATCATAAACTCTACTTGGGCCGGAGATAAAATTGTCCAAAAGAAAGATATAAATATTTCTATTGCAGTTGCAACAGATGATGCATTGTATGTACCTGTTATTAAACATGCTGATGAAAAAACGATCAAAGGTATTGCTCGGGAAATTCATGAATTGGCATTAAAAGTACGAAGTGGTAAGCTATCTCCTGACGATGTCCAAGGTGGAACGTTTACGGTCAACAATACAGGTTCTTTTGGTTCAATTCAATCAATGGGAATTATCAATTACCCACAAGCAGCCATTTTACAAGTAGAATCTATCGTCAAGCGTCCAGTCGTCATGAACGGCAACATGATTGCAATCCGCGACATCGTAAACTTATGCATGTCCCTTGACCACCGAGTATTAGATGGATTAGTATGTGGCCGTTTTTTAAAGCGGGTGAAAGAAATTTTGGAAAATATATCCGGAGAAACAACAACAATTTTCTAGTTAAGGCGAGGCTGTTAAATTCAGCCTCTTTTTTATGACAAATTTTATCATTTTTCTACAAATTATTGCTGAAAGTTTCTTTTGATTTTGTGTTTTATTGATACATTAAGTTATTTATACTACTATATATGTAGGTTTCAATTTTTTTGAAAATTAAAACATAAAATTAAAAAATATGTTGGAAGAAAGGGGTGGAGGTATCTCCTAGTGGGAGATGGTTTTGTATGAAAACGGAAAAAGAGAATAAATTTAATTTAGACCAGTTTTGTGAGTTTCCTTTTCCTGATGAAAAAAAATGGCAAGAAGTAGCTGAAAAATCATTAAAGGGAAAACCTATTGAATCTATATATACTGACACATATGAAGGAATACGATTGAAGCCTTTATATATACGGTCTGATGTTGAAGGGCTTTCTCATATCAATGATTTACCAGGAGAAGGTTCATTTGTTAGAGGGACAAATTATTTAAACAATACTCATAAGCCATGGGATATTGCCCAAGAAATTACAGCTAGAAGTGCCAAAGCTTTCAATGAAGCTGTCAGGGAAGACTTAAATCGTGGACAAACAATGGTTCATTTAGTAGTCGATGAAGCAACAAAAAGAGGTATGGATCCAGATAAAGCGAATGAAGAATTAGTCGGTGCGAATGGGATCCCTGTTAGCACATTGGAACAATTAGAAGAAGCTTTAGCAAACATTGATATAGCCAAATATCGCTTGTTTATGCAAACGGGCATTAGCACTATGCCTTTATATGCAAGCTTTGTCGCATATGCAAAGAAACAACGAATTAATATTCAAGATGTAGAAGCTTTTATCGGTTTAGATCCAATCGGTTCGATTGCTAGTTTTGGAAAAACGCAGATTGGTTTAAAAAGGTTATATCATGCGATGGCTCAACTTGCTATGTATGCAAACCAAAATACGCCAAATGTGAAAACGATTTACGTACAAGGAGAGGTATATCATAATGCCGGTGCTAGTGCCACAGAAGAATTGGCATATGTATTGGCAACTGGTGTGGAATATATTTCAGAAATGCTTGAGCGCGGTTTAGACATTGATCAAATTGCAAAACAAATGTATTTTTCATTTGCAGTTGGATCCAATGTTTTCATGGAAATCGCTAAACTTCGGGCAGCTCGCATGCTGTGGTCAAAAATTGTAAAAAGTTTTGGCGGTAGTAAAGATGCCCAAAAAATGTATATCCATGTACGTACTTCAAATCAGACGAAAACAATTTATGATCCTTATGTAAATATGTTGCGTGCGACAACAGAAGCATTTGCCGGAGCTGTCGGTGGTGCAAACAGCATGCATGTATCTCCGTTTGATGAGGCAATACGTCCTGCTGATACTTTCTCACGCCGCATTGCACGTAATACGCAAATCATTTTGCAAGAAGAATCTTACTTGAATCAAATTGTCGATCCTGCTGGTGGTTCATGGTATGTCGAATCTCTAACCGATGCTATTGCGCAAAAAGCTTGGGAAATTTTCCAAGATATCGAAAAATGCGGTGGAATGTATGAAGCACTAAAAGCTGGAAAAGTCCAAGCAGTAATTTCCGAAACTGCAGAAAAAAAGAAAAAGAATGTTGAAACACGTAAAGATCGTATTGTTGGAACGAATATGTATCCGAACTTAGCGGAAAAACCGTTGGAAGTGCGGGAAGTCATCGAAGATTTCAAAACAGATGTCATTAATCGAATAAAAAATAAGAAGGAACAGTCCAATGAAGGGCGAGAAAAAGCGATTGAAGCTATTCGGAAAGCCATTGCAAATGAGGAACAACTTATTCCATTGTTTATCGATGCTGCATCCGCAGGGGCAACTATCGGTGAAATGATTAGCCTATTATCAGAAAATTGCAAAGGTGCAGAAATAACACCATTGACTGCTTATCGTCGTTCTGAAAGCTTTGAAAAGCTGCGTAAAGCTGCAGAAGCTTATAAAGAACAAAAAGGAGAGTATCCAAAAGTATTCTTTATTAATTTAGGATCGATTCCAAATCATAAAGCACGTGCTGATTTTTCTGAAGGATTTTTTGCGGCTGGAGGATTTCAAGCAGTTAGAAATGATGGCTATGAAACGGCAGAAGAGGCTACTAAAGCTTGCGAACAATCTGGAATTGATACGGTCGTTATTTGTGGTACAGATGAACAATATGAACAGTTTGTGCCAACGATTGCAAAAGCGCTTAAAAATAGCAGCAAAGACCGGTATATTTTCGTTGCAGGAAAACTTTCATCCGAGGTTGAAAAACAATTTGTATCAGCCGGCGTTGATGAGTTTATCCATGTGAAGTCGAATTGCTATGATGTATTGGCTCGACTTCAAGAGCGAAAGGGGTTAACTATATGACGAGGAAACCAGACTTTACTAAAATTCCCTACCAAGCAGAACCGACAAACATCGATGTAGATGCTTGGAAAAAACAAGTTGAAACGATCATTGACGGTTCTTTTGATGATTTGCTTTTTCAAACAAATGAACAAATTAAAATAAAGCCTGTTTATGCGAAAGAAGATATTCAAAATCATAATTATATGGATTATATGCCTGGTATTCCTCCTTATTTAAGGGGACCATATCCGACGATGTATGTCGTACGCCCTTGGACGGTGCGACAATATGCAGGTTTTTCAACAGCGGAGGAGAGCAACGCATTTTATCGGAGAAATTTAGCTGCCGGACAGAAAGGATTATCTGTTGCTTTTGACCTTGCAACACACCGCGGCTATGATTCAGACCATCCGCGTGTTGTTGGTGATGTCGGTAAAGCAGGTGTTGCCATTGATTCTATTTTAGATATGAAAATTTTATTTGACGGGATTCCATTGGATCAAATGTCTGTATCAATGACGATGAATGGAGCCGTTTTACCGATTATGGCTTTCTACATTGTTACTGCCGAGGAACAAGGAGTAAAACCTGAACAGTTGTCTGGTACTATTCAAAACGATATCTTAAAAGAATATATGGTGCGTAATACGTATATTTATCCACCAGAAATGTCCATGAAAATCATTGCTGATATTTTTGAATATACATCAAAATACATGCCTAAATTTAATTCAATCAGTATTTCAGGATACCATATGCAAGAAGCTGGTGCACCAGCTGATATCGAGCTTGCTTATACGCTTGCAGATGGTCTTGAGTATGTGCGTACTGGTTTAAAAGCCGGAATTGATATTGATAAATTTGCGCCGCGTTTGTCATTCTTCTGGGCAATCGGCATGAACTATTTCATGGAAGTCGCAAAAATGAGAGCTGCCCGTATCATTTGGGCGAAATTGATGAAGCAGTTTAATCCTAAAGATGAAAAATCATTGGCGCTTAGAACACATTCACAAACATCTGGTTGGAGCTTAACTGAACAAGATCCGTTCAATAACGTCGTTCGTACGTGTATTGAGGCAATGGCTGCGGCACTTGGTCATACTCAGTCGCTCCATACGAACGCACTTGATGAAGCTATTGCATTGCCAACTGATTTTTCAGCAAGAATAGCTCGCAATACGCAATTATATTTGCAAGATGAAACAGGCATTTGTAATGTCATTGACCCATGGGCTGGCTCATATTATGTTGAATACTTAACTGGTAAATTAATTGAGAGAGCATGGGGTCATATCGAAGAAATTGAAAAACTAGGCGGTATGGCGAAAGCAATCGAAACTGGCTTGCCAAAAATGCGGATTGAAGAAGCTTCAGCACGGAGGCAAGCACGAATTGATTCTGGAGCAGAATCAATTATTGGTGTTAATAAATATCGTTTGGACAAGGAGGAGCCAATCGAAATATTGGAAGTTGATAATACTCTTGTTCGCGAGCAGCAAATCGAGCGGTTAAAAGAATTGCGGGCAAATCGAGATGAAGCACGCGTTCAAGCTGCGCTTAATGCGATTACGAAAGCAGCTGAAACAGGAGAAGGAAACTTATTAGAATTGTCTGTTGAAGCAGCAAGAGCCCGTGCATCATTAGGTGAAATTTCTTCAGCGATTGAAAAAGTTTCCGGTCGCCATAGAGCGGTCATCCATTCAATTAGCGGTGTTTATTCATCTGAGTTTACCAATGAGGAAGTCATTGAGCGCGTTAAACAAATGACAGATGAATTTGCTGAGAAAGAAGGCCGTAGACCACGGATCATGATTGCGAAAATGGGACAAGATGGACATGACCGTGGCGCCAAAGTTATTGCAACGGCATTTGCTGATATGGGATTTGATGTAGACATCGGTCCTTTATTCCAAACTCCTGAAGAAACAGCACAGCAAGCTGTTGAAAACGATGTTCACGTCATCGGAATGAGTTCTCTGGCAGCTGGTCATAAAACATTGTTGCCGCAATTAATTGATGAATTGAAAAAGCTTGGACGTGAAGATATTATCGTTGTTGTGGGTGGCGTTATCCCTGCTCAAGACTACGATTATTTAAGAGAACATGGAGCCTCTGCGATCTTCGGTCCAGGAACAGTAATTCCTGTTGCTGCTCAAAAGGTTATGGAAGAAATTAACCGCCGCTTTGGTGATTCTGAGGACGTGTTTTAATTAATGGAGAATAAAAACAGACCGGAATGGGTTCCGGAAAATGCGGACAAAGGTTTTGCCACAAATATAATGAGAGGCGTCGAAGGTGGGCATGATGGGATGGAGAGTAGTCAGCCTATAACCAACTTTCGAGCGGGCGCTAGGAAAGGATATTCACTAGATGAAATCGTCGATGGTATTTTAAAAAATGACCGTGTTATTTTAGCTCGTGCTATAACCCTTGTAGAAAGCAATGCACCGAAACATATCGAAAAAGCACAGCAAATTTTAAATCGTATACTTCCTTACACCGGTAATTCGCTCCGAATAGGCATTACCGGTGTTCCCGGTGCAGGGAAAAGCACATTTATCGAAGCTTTAGGAAGTTTTTTATGTAATAAGGGACATCGGGTAGCCGTTTTAGCTGTAGACCCGTCAAGTAGCATTACAGGAGGCAGTATTCTAGGAGATAAAACAAGGATGGAAAAACTATCACGGGATAAGCGGGCTTTTATTCGCCCATCTCCATCAGGTGGTACGCTTGGCGGTGTCAACCGCAAAACGAGAGAGACAATGCTACTATGTGAAGCCGCCGGTTATGATGTTATATTAATAGAAACGATCGGCGTCGGACAAAGTGAAGTTGTCGTTCGATCGATGGTCGATCTTTTTGCCTTGCTAGTTTTAACAGGTGCAGGTGATGAGCTGCAAGGCATGAAAAAAGGCGTTATGGAATTAGCTGATTTAATTATCGTTAATAAAGCTGACGGAGATAACGAACAAAAAGCAATGGTTGCCAAAGACGAATATAACCGTATTGTTCATTATTTGCGACCTGCTACAGAAGGTTGGCAAACCAAAGCATTAACATGCTCAGCCTATTATGAAAAAGGTATCGATCGTATATGGGAAGAAATGCAAAACTTTGAAAAGAATACAAAAGCTTCAGGTGTGTTTCAAAAAAGACGTGCTTCCCAAATTAAAGATTGGATTTATTCTATGATTAAAGATGAGCTGGAACAGAAATTTTTTAATCATCCACAAGTGAAAAAAGTGTTGCCGGAAATTGAAAAAGAAGTGGTGGAAGGCAGGCAGCCTGTCACCCAAGCTGTTCAATATTTGTTTGAGCAGTATGAAAAGCGGGAATAAATAGAAAAAGGGCATGGTGAGTTGAGTTCACCAGCCCTTTTTAATGTTCTCAGAAGGTGAGAGATGGGGGTGCCTCACCTTCAAAATCTAGGGAGTCTAGGGGTATGGGGCCTAGATTTATTATTATAGTTCCCAATTTTGAACTGAAATAAACATAAAAATTTAAAAATATTAAAATATATTTCTACTATAACATATCTAATCATTTGCGTTAACCTGTTTAAATTGGTAGTATTATCTATATGACTTGTTCAATTAAGGAGTGAAAACATGGATTTTCAAATGTTTATGAATGATATTGTAGATCAAGCAAGAAAGGAAGCCGAAGCTGCAGGGTTTGAACAATTGCGGACACCAGAAGAAGTCGAAGACGCTTTTAAACGCCCTGGCACTACACTTGTATTAGTAAATTCAGTATGTGGTTGTGCGGGAGGAATCGCACGTCCGGCAGCTGCACATGCTATTCATTATGATAAAGTACCTAATCATATGGTAACTGTTTTTGCTGGTCAAGACCGTGAAGCAACAGAAAAAGCACGTGAATATTTTGTAGGGTTTCCTCCATCTTCACCTTCGTTTGCATTAATGAAGGACGGGAAATGTGTCGCTATGCTTCATCGCCATGATATTGAAGGTTCAGAACAAATTGAAGTGGTGCAAAAGCTGCAAGGATTATTTGAAAAATATTGCGATGAAATATAAAATAAAAGTAGACCGGGCTTTGCCCGGCTCATTTTTGTACAGCGCTTTTTAAGATTTGCATCAGCAATTCTTTTTAACAAAAATTGTAAGCGCTTTAAATGAAATTCAATTTAATTTTGAATGCTTTGTACAACCTTGAATTATTCTGAAATATTCTTATATTAAAATTTATTTGTTTACTATTGCTTCATGATTATTTCATGGTACAATACAAACGTATAAATATGAAATGAAGTTCATATATATTTAAATTTATAGCAAAATATTGTATAGAAATGTACATAAAGGAGGAAATTTTTTGAAAAAGTTATTTTCTTTCGCGTTGGTTTCAATTTTATTAGTTGGACTTTTAGCTGCTTGTGGACAAGGTGGAGCTGGTACGGAACAAACAGCTGATAACAATGGAGAAAACAAGGAAGAGAAAAAAGTTCTCATCATGGGAACTTCTGCAGATTATCCGCCATTTGAATATGTAGATACTGCTAAAGGAGAAGAAATTATTGGCTTCGATGTAGACTTGGCAAAAGCGATTACAGAAAAGCTTGGTTATGATTTAGAAGTGAAAGATATAGAATTTTCCGGTTTAATTGAAGCATTAAAAAGCGGAAAAGTGGATATTGTTCTTGCCGGCATGACTCCAACTGAAGAACGGAAGCAAAGCGTTGATTTTTCAGATATTTATTATACAGCAAACCATATGATTGTTTCGAAAAAAGACAGCGGTATTCAATCCGTTGAAGATTTAGAAGGAAAAACAGTGGGCGTTCAGCTTGGATCAATCCAGGAAGAAAAAGCAAATGAAATTAAAGAAACGATCAACATTAAAATTGAAAGCCGCAACCGAGTTCCAGAACTAATTCAAGAAATTAAAGCTGGTCGTTTTGATGCAGCCATTATCGAAGATACTGTGGCTAAAGGGTATTTAGATAATAATGCAGATTTAGTCGGCTTTACAATGGTAAATGAAGAAGAAGCTGGAAGTGCCGTTGCTTTTCCAAAAGGAAACGAAGAATTGGTAACTCAATTTAATGAAATAATCAAAGAAATGAAAGAAAATGGTGAAATGGAAGCTTTAATTAATAAATGGTTTGGCGGAAATGAATAATGAAAAAAAGCGGCGAAGCGGGTGTTTTGCCGCTTTTCTTTAGTTGAATGAATTGAATGAGCCATTTGATGTGGCAAGAAATGGGGGGCTTTTTTTGGATTTTGGACCAATAATACCTTCAATTCCTTATATTTTAAAAGGGATTGGGGTTACAATACAAATTGTTGCGGTATCTGCTTTGTTAGGATTTTTCCTTGGTATCATTTTAAGTTTGTTCAAGATATCAAGAATAAAAGCTTTGCAATGGTTTGGCGATGCTTATACGTCAATCTTTCGAGGAACGCCTTTAATCTTACAACTAATGATTATTTATTACGGTTTGCCGCAAATCATTGGCTATGAAATTTCGGCGTATATGGCATCCATCATGGCATTTGGATTAAATTCCGGCGCTTATGTTTCAGAGGTTATTCGTGCTGGAATAGAAGCGATCGATAAAGGGCAGCGAGAGGCTGCAATGGCGCTCGGCGTTCCGTATGGGCAAATGATGAAAGATATTATTTTGCCGCAAGCTTTAAAAAATATTTTGCCTGCTCTAATGAACGAATTTATTACATTGACAAAAGAGTCAGCGCTTGTATCGGTAATCGGCGTATTGGATATTATGAGACGTTCTTACATCGTCGGTGGCGAACATTATTCATTCTTCCCGCCGATGCTGGTTGCTGGTGTGATCTATTATCTGATGGTTATGGGGCTAACTCTTCTTGGAAAGGCACTGGAGAGGAGAATGAAGCGCAGTGATTAAAGTTGAAAATTTGCACAAAACATTCGGAAGGCTTGAAGTTCTAAAGGGTATTACAACAACCATTGATGATGGGGCAGTCGTTGCGATTATCGGTCCTTCTGGGTCAGGGAAGTCGACTTTTTTAAGATGTTTGAATAAATTGGAAGAGCCTACAGAAGGAAGAATTTGGATCGGGGAAGATGAAATTACCGATCCGAAAACAAATATTATGAAAGTTAGACAAAGAATCGGCATGGTCTTTCAACATTTTCATCTATTCCCACATATGACGGTCCTAGAAAATTTAACATATGCACCAATTAAAGTAAAAGGAATGCCAAAAGCTGAGGCAGAAAAAAAAGCGAGAGACCTTTTAGATAAAGTAGGACTTTTAAATAAAGCAAATGAATACCCAAATCGTTTATCAGGCGGACAAAAACAAAGGGTTGCCATCGCAAGAGCTCTTGCAATGGAACCGGAAGCAATGTTATTTGATGAGCCGACATCAGCGCTTGATCCTGAAATGGTCAAAGAAGTGCTCGATGTTATGAAATCTTTAGCCCATACAGGAATGACAATGGCGATTGTTACCCATGAAATGGGTTTTGCCCGCGAAGTGGCCGACCGTGTGTTATTCTTGGATGAAGGCGTCCTTGTTGAAGATGCTCCACCAAATGAATTTTTTACAAATCCGAAATCAGCGCGGGCAAAAGCATTTTTAGAAAAAGTATTATAGAGGGAGATGGACTTTTCCATCTCTTTTCTTTTTGCATGAAAAATGCTATTCCGTTTCAAACTAACCTTAAATGAAAAATTGAGGATGAAGGCTAATGTTCATTAAATGCTTGCTTTTTATTATGTTTTTTTCACCTTTATGGCCGATCGGTCAAAATCCAATTGTTGGAGATCCATTTTTAATTGTAAATAAAAAGACAAATCAGCTTGCCTATATCAATGAAGGAAAAGTGCAAAAGGTTTATCCTGTGGCAACTGGAAAAGAGGATAGTTTAACACCTGTTGGTAAATTTACGATTACGGTGAAAGCAGTTAATCCCTATTATCGCAAGAAAAATATACCGGGAGGCGCGAAAGAAAATCCATTAGGGACAAGGTGGATCGGTTTTGATGCTGAAGGTACGGACGGCCGTATATATGGTGTCCATGGGACGAATAATCCAAATTCAATCGGCCGCTATATTACCCAAGGATGTGTTCGCATGTATAACAAAGATGTGGAAGAACTGTTTTCACAAATTCCGATTGGTACACAAATTGTTATAATATCAACCGATCTTTCATTTGAAAAGCTTGGACAACAGTTTGGAGCCATTCCACAAGATATCCCGGAAAACTTAAAATTTTTTCTTCAATAATGGGTTTATTAACAAAAAAGATAAAAATTATAGGGATGGCGAAGTCCATCTTTTTTTGTTTTATAATGGGATTAAGATAGATAGTTTTAGGGGAGAATAAAATGTTCAAAATAGGTCCAAGAACATTAAAAACAGCGATAGGAACTGTGCTAGCTATAAGTATAGCTAAGTTATTTCATTTAGATCATTATACTTCTGCAGGTATACTTACAATTTTATGTATTCAAGCCACAAAAAAGAAATCTGTTCAAACAGCAAAGGCACGATTAATTGCTGCGCTTATTGGTATTTTCTTTTCTATTTTATTTTTCAATGGGATCGGGTTTCATCCTCTCGTTTTAGGCCTTCTTTTATTGTTTTTTATTCCAGTAACGGTACGTTTTAAAGTACAAGAAGGGATGGTTACGAGTGCAGTAATAATATTACAGTTTTACAATTTGCAAGAAATGTCTGTTGAGGCAGTTTTAAATGGTATTTTCCTAGTTATTATTGGAATTGGGGTTGCCCTCCTAATGAATTTGTATATGCCTAGTGCTGAAAATAAATTGCGTGATCTTCAAAAAGAACTGGAATCGCAATATAAAATTATTTTAAAGGAAATTTCCATTTATTTAAAAGAAGGCGATCACCTTTGGGATGGAAAAGAAATTACTAATGCATACGATCTTATTCAAAAAGCGAAAACTTTGGCAATTCAGCATAAGGAAAACCGGCTATTTGGGGATGAGGATGATTTTATTGGCTATTTTATAATGAGGGAAAAGCAGTTTGAAGTGATTGAAAGAATGTTGCCGCTTGTAACATCTCTAAAAATTTCAATGGTTCATTCTAAAATGATTGGAGATTTGATCGAAGAAATAGCTGAAGCTGTTCACTCTAAAAATACAGCAGTCGTATTTTTAGCAAAACTAGAAGATTTGCAGCGGACATTTAAGAAAATGCCGCTGCCAAAAACACGGGAAGAATTTGAAATACGCGCATCATTATTAAACTTTTTATGGGAACTTGAAAAATATTTGAATATTAAAAGATATTTTCGGGAAAGCGATGTATGAACAAAATATTGGTTATGTATATTACATGAAAAAATAAATCCCAGTTAATAATGTAGTTAATAACATTGAGGCAATCATTAAATAAACCATGATCTTCATTAGTTTTCGATTCATCAAAAATCCCCCTCTTAATATTCTTTATTATCATTATTGTACTTATACAAATGAAGAGGAACAAGGGAGAAGCTTATGTCTTATAGAATAAAAAATTGTAAATTTTGTCGAATAAAATGAAAAATTGTAAATTTTTCAATGATTTGCAGGAATTCTGGAAATTAAAATCGAAATTATTAAAGTCTGACATTGGATGATGTTTCAAAAGGAGGAGAACAAATTGGCCAAGAAAATCGATCATATAGGAATTGCAGTAAAATCAATTGAAGCATCTTTGCCAATTTATACTGAACATTTAAAACTTAAATTAATGGGAATTGAGGAAGTCGAATCAGAAGGTGTAAAAGTTGCTTTTTTAAAAGTGGGCGAATCAAAAATTGAATTGTTGGAACCTTTGCATGATGAAAGCCCAATTGCAAAATTTCTTGAAAAGAAAGGCGAAGGAATTCATCATATTGCATTAGGTGTTGACGATATAAAAGGTCGTATTCAAGAAATTAAAGAAAAGGGTTTACGTATGATAAATGATGAGCCGAAAACAGGTGCCGGTGGCGCACAAATTGCCTTTTTGCACCCGAAATCGACTGGTGGAGTTTTATACGAATTATGTGAAAAGAAAGAGAAGGAGGAAAAATAGTCGTGGATATTTATGATAAAATTAATGAACTTTACGATCGACGTCGTGAAGTGGAAATGGGCGGTGGGGATGACCGCATTCAGAAGCAACATGAAAAAGGAAAACTAACAGCGAGAGAGCGTATCGATCTTCTCCTTGATAAAGGAACTTTCGTTGAGACGGATCCGTTTATTGAACATCGATGCTCAGACTTTGGTATGGCTGACCAAAAAGGTCCAGGGGAAGGAGTTGTTACTGGGTACGGTAAAATAAATGGTCGTCTTGTGTTCGTATTTTCCCAAGATTTCACTGTTTTCGGTGGAGCATTAGGGGAAATGCATGCTAAGAAAATTGCTAAAATTATGGATTTAGCTGCGCAAAACGGGGCACCAATTATCGGCTTGAATGATTCAGGTGGCGCACGAATTCAAGAAGGTGTTCTTTCACTTGACGGCTATGGCCATATTTTTTATAGAAACTCAATTTATTCTGGTGTTGTTCCTCAAATTTCCGTTATTATGGGTCCGTGTGCAGGCGGTGCTGTTTATTCACCGGCTATTACCGATTTCGTTTTCATGGTAAATAAAACGAGTCAAATGTTCATTACCGGTCCTAAAGTTATTGAAACAGTAACAGGCGAGAAAATTTCTGCTGAAGATCTCGGCGGTTCGAAAGTACATAATACAATTAGCGGTAACGCTCATTTTCATGCAGAAAGTGAAGAACAAGTGTTAAATGATGTTCGAACATTGCTCAGTTACTTGCCGCAAAATAACGAAGAGAAACCGCCAGCAATTGAATATAATGAGGAAGATGATGATTATCGCCCAGATTTGGCTGATGCAATTCCGTTTGACGCTGTTCGACCATATGATGTTCGTGTAGTTATTGAACAAGTTGTTGATAAAGATTCATTTATGGAAATTCAAGCAGGCTTTGCAAAAAACATCGTCATCGGCTTTGCTCGTATCCGCGGCCAAGTTGTCGGCTTAGTATGTAATCAGCCGAAAGTAATGGCTGGGGGACTAGACATCGACTCATCTGACAAAGCAGCACGTTTTATTCGTTTCTGTGACTGCTTCAATATTCCGATTATTACTTTTGAAGATGTAACAGGATTTTTCCCTGGTGTTAAACAAGAACATGGCGGCATTATCCGTCACGGTGCGAAAATTCTTTATGCATATTCTGAAGCAACAGTTCCAAAGCTAACTGTTATTTTACGAAAAGCATACGGCGGAGCATATGTTGCTCTAAACAGTAAAGCGATCGGTGCAGATATAGTATACGCTTGGCCAAATGCTGAAATAGCAGTAATGGGTCCACAAGGTGCAGCGAACATTATTTTTGCCCGGGAAATAAACGAAAGTGAAAATCCGGAAGCAAAACGCCAAGAAAAAATTGATGAATACCGTGATAAGTTTGCAAATCCATATGTGGCAGCATCCCGAGGAATGGTTGATGATGTCATCGATCCTCGAATGACTCGGATAAAAATTATTCAAGCGCTTGAAATGCTTCGCAATAAAAAAGATTCAAGACCGAACAAAAAACATGGCAATATTCCTCTTTAATAATCTATATTTGTTGTAGATTTACAATATATGTGTACAATTTGAAAAAATATTCATTTATTTCTGCGGTGCATCGTTTCGATTCACCGCTTTTTCTTTTGTGATCACAAAATTTTACCATTATAATAGGTAAAAAGGAAAAAGTTGATTGGGAGGATTTTTTTATGATCAATAAAGATCGTTTAATACAAGAATTTATCGAGTTAGTAAAAGTTGATTCAGAAACAAAGTATGAAGGAGAAATTGCGAAAGTATTAAAAAAGAAATTTGAACAATTAGGACTACAAGTTGTTGAGGACCAAACGACTGAACAAACAGGACATGGAGCAGGTAACTTAGTTTGTACACTCCGAGGTACGAAAGATGTCGATCCGATCTATTTTACTTCCCATATGGATACAGTCGTCCCTG
Organism: Calidifontibacillus erzurumensis; assembly: GCF_013303125.1. Lineage (GTDB taxonomy): Bacteria > Bacillota > Bacilli > Bacillales > Bacillaceae_J > Calidifontibacillus > Calidifontibacillus erzurumensis. Next base: position 266,832 of record NZ_JABTTE010000001.1, read on the forward strand.
GAAAAGGAGTGAAACCAAGCATTCAAGGGGATCGGATTGTCACAGATGGGACGACAATTCTTGGAGCGGATGATAAAGCTGGATTAGCTGCGATGTTAGAAGCTATAAAAGTAATTAAAGAACAAAAGATTGAACATGGAACGATTGAATTTGTTATTACTGTAGGTGAAGAATCTGGCCTTGTTGGTGCTAAAGCATTGGATCCGGCTTTAATGACAGCAAAATACGGGTATGCTCTTGATAGCGATGGGGACGTTGGTACAATTGTTGTTGCTGCGCCTACTCAAGCAAAACTTAAAGTAGTTGTAAAAGGGAAAACAGCCCATGCCGGTGTAGCTCCAGAAAAAGGTATATCTGCAATTACGATTGCTTCGAAGGCTATAGCAAAAATGCCTTTAGGTCGAATTGATGAGGAAACAACTGCCAATATCGGACGTTTCGAAGGCGGCACTCAAACGAACATTGTATGTGATCATGTAGAAATATTGGCTGAAGCTCGTTCGCTCGTTGAAGAAAAAATGCAAGCCCAAGTTGCAAAAATGAAAGAAGCATTTGAAGAAACAGCGAAAGAAATGGGCGGAGAAGCATTTGTTGACGTTGAAATCATGTATCCAGGTTTTAAATATAGCGATGGCGATGCTGTAGTTGAATTGGCAAAAAAAGCGATTACAACCATCGGACGTACACCGAAATTAGTACAATCAGGAGGAGGCAGCGATGCTAATATTTTTGTGGGGCATGGCATTCCAACGGTGAACCTTGCAGTCGGATATGAGGATATTCATACGACGAATGAAAAAATGCCGATTGAAGAACTTGTGAAAACTGCAGAACTCGTAGTTGCAATAATTAAAGAAGCAGCAAAGTGATCCTTAAGGAAGTGATCATAAAAAATGGATCGTTTTTATCCAAAAAACGGCCGCGTCATACTTCATGTCGATATGAACAGTTTTTATGCATCTGTCGAAATGGCCCATAATCCCAAATTAAAAGGGAAACCGCTTGCGATAGCAGGAAATCCGAAAGAACGGCGGGGAATTATTGTTACCTGCAGTTATGAAGCCCGTAAAAGGGGCGTCAAAACGGCGATGCCCCTTTGGGAAGCGAAAAAATTGTGCCCGGAACTAATTGTCATGCCACCTGATTTTGCAAAATATAAAAAAGCTTCCATCGCGATGTTTCAAATATTAAAAAGGTTTAGTTCATTAGTAGAACCAGTCTCTATTGATGAAGGCTACATAGATATTTCGGACAGTAAGCTGTATGGCTCACCTTTAGAAATTGCAAAGAAGATTCAAGAACAAATTCTATCAGAATTGGATTTGCCATCTAGTATTGGAATCGCTCCGAATAAATTTTTAGCAAAAACCGCATCTGATATGAAAAAGCCAATGGGGATTACGATATTGCGGAAAAGAGACGTTCCGACGAAGTTATGGCCTCTAAAAGTTGAACAAATGTACGGAATTGGCAAGAAAACAGCTGAAAAGCTGAATAGCATCGGTATCCGGACAATTGGTGAACTTGCTAATGCTAGCGAATATCAATTGAAACAATTGTTAGGTATTAACGGCATTCGGTTGAAAGAAAGGGCGAATGGGGAAGACCATCGCAAAGTTGACCCTGATTCAGTATCCGAATTTAAAAGCATCGGGAATTCAACAACTCTCCCAGCTGATACAGTAGACGAACAAGAAATTCGTCATGTCTTTGAACGATTGGCTGCTTCTGTAGAGAGAAGAATGGAGCAAAATGGGGTCGTTTCGTGGAATATTCAAATTACGATTCGTTATTTTAACCGTAAGACAATTACGAGAAGCCGAAAATTAAAACAAGCAGTTTTCACGAAAGAGGCAATATTTAATGCTGCTTGGCATTTATTTACGATCCATTGGAGTAAAGTTCCGATCCGTTTGCTTGGTATTACTGCCCAAGAGCTTGAAGAAAAAAAGGAAGCAACAAAACAACTCTCCTTGTTTACTTTTGAAGAAGAGGCAAAAGACGAGCCATTACTTTTGGCGATTGAAAAATTAAAAGATAAATATGGTTCTAATATTATCGTTAAAGGAGCCGAAAAACAAAGGGAGGATTCTAAAGTACCTTCCACAAGTTTCCAAAAAGATTTCTTGAGAGATATGAAAGAATGAAAGGGGGACGAAGCTTGGAGTTAATATTTTTAGGAACAGGTGCTGGCGTCCCTGCAAAACAACGCAATGTGTCAGCGCTTGCCCTCGACCTTTCTAATGAAAGAGGAACAACTTGGCTGTTTGATTGTGGAGAAGCGACACAACATCAAATATTACATACAACGATTAAGCCGCGCAAAATTGAAAAAATTTTTATAACTCATCTGCACGGCGACCATATTTTTGGATTGCCAGGATTCTTAGGGAGCAGGTCTTTTCAAGATGGAACAGACACTCTAACCGTTTACGGTCCAAATGGAATAAAAGAGTTTATCGAAGTGTCTTTAAGAGTAAGTTGTACTCATTTAAAGTATCCACTAGAAATTGTTGAAATAAATGAAGGTGTTATATTTGAAGACGAGCAATTTTTAGTTGAAGCAAAAAAACTTGAACACGGTATTGTTTGCTATGGTTACCGTATTATTGAAAAAGATCTTAAAGGATCTCTTCAAGTTGAAAAACTGAAAGCACTAGGTATTCCCCCGGGGCCGATTTATAAAAAATTGAAAGATGGTAAAACTGTTACTTTGGATGACGGTACAATCCTTCATGGTGCTGATTTTGTCGGTGCGGATAAACCGGGCCGGAAATTGGCGATCGTCGGTGATACCCGCATTTCGAAAAAAGCGATTGAGCTGGCTCTTGATGTAGACGTTTTAGTTCATGAAGCAACGTTTGGAAAAGAAGATCAAATAATTGCCCATAATTATTATCATTCGACGACAGAACAAGCAGCATATGTTGCGAAGGAAGCCAATGTCAAAAAGCTTATATTAAATCATCTTAGTTCCCGCTATCAAGGAGAGGATCTCAATCAATTGTTAATAGAGGCTCAGCAAATTTTTCCGAATGTATTCATTGCCTTTGATTTTTATAGACATGAGATTACTAGAAAATAATTAAGGAGAGATGATAATGGCAAGTGCTCTTTTATCCCCGTTTTCGATTAAAAATGTAATTTTCAAAAATCGAGTCGTTATGTCTCCGATGTGCATGTATTCGTCACATAATGAAGATGGGAAAGTACAAGATTTTCACCTTACTCATTATACGAGCCGTGCTGTCGGTCAAGTAGGACTTATTATATTAGAAGCAACAGCTGTTGTACCGGAAGGGCGCATCTCAAATTTTGATTTAGGAATTTGGGATGATGACCATATCGAAGGATTAAAAAAGATTGTTGACTCTTGTCATCAATACGGTGCAAAAGTTGGTATACAACTAGCACATGCCGGCAGAAAAGCATTAGTTGACGGTGATATTTTCGGACCATCAGCGATCGCTTATTCTGATAAGATGAGAACACCTAAAGAAATGACTATCCAAGACATTGAGCATACAGTTAATGCATTTCAAAATGCTGCTCGGCGGGCCAAAGAAGCTGGGTTTGATGTAATTGAAATTCATGCAGCTCACGGTTATTTGCTTCATGAATTTCTTTCGCCAATAACGAATAAGCGAACAGATTTATATGGGGAAACAGCTGAAAATCGGTATCGCCTTTTGAAACAAGTCATCGATGCTATACGGAAAGAATGGCAAGGATTGCTGTTTGTGCGCATTTCAGCGACTGACTATCATCCTGATGGCTTAACAGTTGAAGATTATTTGTACTTTGCTGAAGAAATGAAAAAACAAGAAGTTGATTTAATCGATTGCAGCACTGGAGGCTTAATATCGACACGAGGTCTTGATGTTTATCCTGGATATCAAGTGCAGTATGCTGAAAAAATAAAGAGGAGTGTACAAATTTATACAGGCGCTGTTGGATTAATTACATCACCATTGCATGCAGAAGAAATTATTAAAAATGGCCGTGCTGACTTAGTGTTCCTAGGAAGAGAGCTGCTAAGAAATCCTTATTGGGTATTTGAAGCTTCAAAACAATTACAAGTGAAAATTGAAGGACCGAAACAATATGAACTAGGATGGAGGTAATAATAAAAGGATCAGCTATTTGCTGGTCTTTTTTATTGATTTGAATATTCGAAACTTTCTGTAAAAATATAACACTTATTAATACAGTCCATAGATATTTTGAAAAAGTAAAAAATTTGTTTTGTGGCTAATAATTGGTCATTTACTAGTTGATGATCATGAAATAAAATGATATTTCAAAAAAATAAAATTTTATCAATTTCTTATAAAAAATGTAGCAGTTTATATTATGTTAAAACTGTTATAATACACTTGCGATTACTGTAACACAAAATAAAATATAGGAAAAACCTTGTTATATCAACTTATTTTTAGTATATTATAAGTGTGTATTATAAAATATTTAAAAAATATGTAACATTTTTCACAGCAATCATGTATAATTGATTGTAAAATAAAACTTAATAGTGATGTTTCTTTTAGGGGGAATCATAATGTCAATATTACCTAAGAAGAATGAATTAGGATTTTTTGAGATAAGACTTGAATCGATTGGCGGTTTGGGCGCAAACTTAGCAGGTAAAATGTTGGCGGAAGCCGGTGTCCTTGGATTGGGCTTAAACGGTTCAAACTTCTCTTCTTATGGTTCAGAGAAAAAGGGTACACCTGTAAAAAGTTTTATTCGTTTTTGTGATCCAGGTGTTGAAATTCGTGACCATAGTCCAATTATGCAGCCACATGTTGTAGGCGTTTTCCATGAAGCGCTTTATAAAACAGTAGATGTTGTCAGCGGCCTTCATGCTGATGGTATTGTACTAGTTAACACAACTCGTGACTTCGATGATGTTAAAAAAGATTTAAAACTTGAATATGGAACTCTAGCAATCGTAGATGCGCTAGGAATTGCTGTTGAAGAAAAAACAAAAGTAAATACAGCAATGTTAGGTGCGTTATTCAGAATCTGTGATTTCTTGGATGCAGAAGCGATGAAAGCGGTTATCCGCAAAACATTTGAAAAGAAATATCCGCATCTAGTTGAACCAAATATCCGCACATTTGAACGTGGTTATAACAGCGTTCAATTTAAAGAATACAAAGTACCGGAAGGTGCTGAAGGTAAGGCGTTTAAAATGCCGGAGCCGCTCTTGGGCTATGAAACTCAAGAAATCGGCGGAATTATCACTGCACAAGCAAATAGTATTTTCAAAGATTTAAGCGGATCCCGCCAAGGTTTCTTGCCAGAATTTAAGATTGAAAAATGTATTAACTGTGCTGCATGTGATACGGTTTGTCCAGACTTCTGTTTTGTGTGGGAAGAAGGGGAAGACAAGCGTGGCCGTAAACAAATGTTCTTAAAAGGAATCGATTATCAATATTGCAAAGGGTGCTTGAAGTGTGTGGAAGCCTGTCCAACAGAAGCACTTGTTGATATGCGCGAAGTGCTTGGCTATGCAGATGAGCACCGTGTACCTCAGCAATTTCCAAGAGTACTTGAAGAGGTGATGTAAGATGGCAATTTTAGAAAAAGACTTAAAAAATATGGATATTAAACCTGAACAAGTTGAAACGTTTGAATCTGGTAATGAAATGGCAGCAATGGCAGCTGCTCAAATAAACTACCACTTAATGGGATATTTTCCAATTACACCGTCTACCGAAGTTGCACAATTCTTAGATCAAATGAAAGCTCGCGGTGAGCATGATATTAAATTAATTGCAGCTGATGGTGAGCATGGTTCAGCAGGTATTTGCTATGGAGCAGCTACAGCTGGTGCCCGTGTTTTTAACGCTACAAGTGCGAATGGATTTATGTACATGCTTGAACAGCTACCTGTACAATCAGGAACACGCTTCCCAATGGTTATGAACCTTGTTACACGTTCAATCAGCGGTCCGCTTGATATTCGTGGCGACCATTCTGACCTATACTTCGGTCTCAATATCGGTTGGGTTATCTTAACAGCACGTACACCGCAAGCTGTTTATGACATGAATATTATGGCACTTAAAATTGCTGAACATGCCGATGTAAGACTTCCAGTGATCGTTGCTTATGATGGATTTTTCACATCACACCAAAAACGTCGTGTAAGCTATTTTAAAGACCGTAAAGTTGTTCAACAATTCGTAGGCGAGCGTCCAACAGGTTATCCGGTTATTGTTGATCCGCGCAATCCAGTTACGATTGGTGCTCATATGGACGGGCATGATTTAACAAATAACCATTATCAATTAACTCTTGCTCTTGAAAAAGCATATGACGTTTACAAGCAAGTAGCTGAAGAATATGCCGCTCTTTCTGGCCGTAAATATGAAGTGCTTGATACGTATAAAATGGAAGATGCAGAAGTTGCTTTATTCTTAATTAACTCTGCTGCAGAAACTGCAAAAGATGCGGTTGATAAACTTCGTGCTAAAGGTATTAAAGCGGGTGTTGTTAGTCCGAATATTATTCGTCCATTCCCGGCAGAAGAAATTCGCAAAGTATTTAAAAATGTAAAAGCATTATTAGTCGGTGAGCGCGCAGATTCATATGGCGGCAAGGGTGCGAACATGACCCATGAAATTAAGTCTGCCCTTCAAGATGATAAAGAAAATAAAACAATTGTATTAAGCCGTGTATTTGGACTTGGAGGAAAAGACTTCTTTACTGATGAAGCTGTACAAATGTTTGAACTTGCTATAGATGCAATGGAAAAAGGTTATGCTGAAAAGCCGTTTGATTACTTTGGTGTAACACCAGGTAAACCGGAAAATAAACTAAAACCTGCGATTAAACCAATGCATGGTGATGCGTTCCGCACAGGTTTAATTGAGGTTACACCTGATCCAGAAACAAATAAATTAAAAGTAAAAATTCCACCTTTACGTGCTTTAACAGCTAAGCCAAAACGTCTAGGTTCTGGTCATGGCGCATGTCCTGGTTGCGGTATTTTCCCTGGACTTGAGTTATTCTTCAAAGGAATCGAAGGCGATGTCATTACATTATTCCAAACTGGCTGTGGTTATGTAGTTTCAACAGGATATCCATATTCTTCTCATAAGCAGCCAATGATGCATAACTTGTTCCAGAATGGTCCAGCAACATTATCAGGTACCGTAGAAGCATTTTATGAAATGAGACGCCGTGGTGAAATCGACTTTGATGATGATGTGACCTTTGTAATGATTACTGGAGACGGCGGTATGGACATCGGAATGGGTTCAGCTATCGGTACTGCAAACCGTAATCATAAGATGATCATCATTGAATATGATAATGAAGGATATATGAACACAGGTTCCCAAATGTCATATTCAACACCGTTAGGACATATGACTAGTACGACTAACGTTGGTAAAACACAACAAGGGAAAGCGTTCCACCATAAAGATACTGCACAAATTATGGCAGCAACGAACATCCCATATGTATTTACAGGAACAGAAGCATTCCCGCAAGATCTTGTGAAAAAAGCAGCGAAAGCACAATGGTATGCTCAAAATGAAGGCATGGCTTACGGTAAAATTTTAATTACTTGCCCATTAAACTGGAAATCTGAAGACCGTTACGGAAGCGTCATTATGGAAGCTGCTGTTAACTGTAACTTCTTCCCTCTTTACGAAGTAGAACGCGGTATTACGACGATTACTTACAACCCTGAAGAAAAAGGTAAGAAAGTACCGCTTTCTGAATGGTTAAAATATATGGGTAAAACAAAGCATTTATTAAAAGAAGAAAATGCTCCTTTATATCAAGAATTCGAACGTGAAATTGAACGTCGTTGGAATCAGCTTAAAGCTAAACATGAAAACCCATATTTATAAAAAAATAATAGGCATTTGTCCTATTTGAGGAAAGGTGCTAGAAGTTAATCAAGAGGAATCGGTGAGATGCCGATTCCTTTTTTGTGCGAATAAAAAGCTGACGATAAAAGTCAGCTTTTTTATTGCTTCATCATAATATTTTCGATTTCTGCTCCTAATTCCTTTGAGCGTTCTGTTGCCCGTTTAATACACTGTACCATTGCTTCCTGGTACTTATATTGTTCCAGTACACTTAGCCCTGCTTCTGTAGTACCGCCAGGACTCATAATTTCCTTCCTGAGCACTGATGGATGTTTTGGTGAGGACTTTAACATTTCTGCAGCACCGATAATCGTTTGTAAAATCAGTTCTTTGCTTACATCTTTATCTAATCCTAAATCAAGCGCTGCTTTTTCCATTGCTTCCACCAAATAATATACATAAGCAGGTCCGCTTCCTGATAAGCCGGTAACAGCATGTAAATCATCTTCATCGACAATTGACACCGTTCCAATTGTTAAAAACAACCTTTTAGCTATCGCTTCATGGTTATGGTTAGCAAAAGTTCCTTGTGAAATTGCAGTGGCTGATTGGCCGATTGTTGCCGATGTATTTGGCATTGCCCGAATGATCGGGATTTTTAGACCTAATAATTCTTCAATACTTTTCGTTGAAATTCCAGCAATAACAGAAATAATCAATTTCTTTTCTGTTAAATAAGGTTTTATTGATTCTAAAGCGGCTGTTACATCTTTTGGTTTCATGGCAAGAATGACAACATCAGCAATTTCAAGAGCATCCTTTAAATTATTCGTCCCTTTTACTCCATATTGTTGTTTATAATATTGTAATCTTTCGACATTTGAACGGTTTGTAACAATCAGCTGTTCACGATCAAAAAGCTTACTGTTTATCATCCCAGCTACCATTGCTTCTGCCATTGAGCCTGCACCTATAAATGTATAGGTCAGTTTTTTATCCATGATTATCCCCCCTGTAAAAAATAAGAAAAGACCTTTCTGTCCTGTAAATAAAGGACGGAAAGGTCTTGTTTCCGCGGTACCACCTTTATTGACAACAAGAACAATTCCATAAAGCCCTATACATCGTATTGCTGGGAATTGATCTTGTGTCCTCTTTAAAGCTCGTATCGTGAGCATACGATTAGGTTTCCCTAATAGCTCAAGGGTAGGTTCGATGTGGATCATGCAATGAAGTTTTTCAGCCTATGAACTTCACTCTCTTTTGCCGATCCGGCTCATCTACTAGTCCCTGTCAACGCCACATCCATCTGTTTACTTTTCAATTATTATGCAAGTTTTGAATATTCATGTCAATAGTAAATTTTGTAGAAATTACAACCATCAGTATAAATTCAAATTCAACTTAAAATGATGTATAAAATTTGAAAATACTTTTCAGATAGATGAATTTTACACTTATAAATTCCATACAGATAAGTAAGAGATAAAAACAATTTCCTGTTATGCTAATATAATGGAATATAAGGAATTTTCCTTTTTAAATCAAGGAGGGAGCGGGATGAGACTACAAAATAAGGTGGCCATTGTTACCGGGGGAGCAAATGGGATTGGGAAAGCAACGGTTTTTCGTTTTACCGCTGAAGGAGCGAAAGTCGTTATAGCTGATTCAAATGAAGAACAAGGTTTGAAAGTGTTGGAGGAAGTTCAGAAACGATCAGGGATTGCCCGATTTGTGAAAGTTGATGTCGCTAGTTCCGAAAGTGTTCAAGAAATGGTAAAAACAGTTTTAGATCAGTTTGGAACGATCGATATTTTAATAAATAATGCTGGCATTACAAATGATGGCTTGCTTGCAAAACTTTCCGAAGAAGCGTGGCAAAAAGTGATTCAAGTAAATTTAACGGGTGTGTTCAATTGTACTAAAGCAGTTCTTCCAGTCATGCTTGAAAAAGGTTCAGGTAAAATCATCAATACCTCTTCTGTTTCGGGTGTTTATGGAAATATTGGCCAAACAAATTATGCAGCCGCAAAAGCAGGGGTCGTTGGGATGACAAAAACTTGGGCTAAAGAATTGGGACCAAAAGGGATTACAGTCAATGCAGTTGCTCCTGGATTCTGTGAAACGAATATGACAGCAAAAGTGCCGGAAAAAATTATGCAAAAGATCATTCAGCAAATTCCGCTTAAACGGCTTGGAAAAGCAGAAGATATCGCGAATGCCTACTTGTATTTGGCTTCCGATGAAGCGAATTACGTAAATGGCACAGTTTTACATGTTGATGGTGGTATTGTCATGTGAAATTAATTATTGAAGAAATTGCTTCAAATAATTTCCCTTAACTCTTACGAAATCGATCAAGAAAGCGGGGAAATTGTAGTAATAAGACCGGAGTTTCTCGGAGTAATCCGAAGAGATTGCGGTCTTTTTTATTAGAATAAAGCCTGTTTCTCAACAAAAAACTAGCTCGTCTAATGATCTCCTTTTTAATTTTTCATTCTATTAACAAGATGTAATGGAATCTCACTTATCTACTAATGGAAATGGATATAAAGGTGAAACTACGGTAAAATATCGACTCTAAAGAGTATGGAATTTTTTAATTTTTTGAATAATTTTAAAATTTATCTCCTAAAATACAAAAAATATGGGATAATTTAACTATATAAATTTTGGAAATCAACCTATCTTAGGTGCTACTAGAGGAGGTATATCATTATGAGCAATGTTCTTTATGAAAAACGCGATGGTGTGGCTTATGTTACTCTTAATCGTCCCGAGGCGATGAATGCTATTGATGAGGCCACCAATGCGGAATTGGAGGAAGTGTGGTGCGATTTCCGCAACGACGATGCTGTTGATGTGGCTATACTCACCGGTAGTGGGCAGGCTTTTTGTGCCGGAGCAGATTTAAAGACCTTTATTCCAAAGTGGGAGAATGCAAACATGCTCGATGTTCGCAAGAATATCCCCAAAGGTTTGGGAGGTGGACTGACTCGTGGGCAGCACCGTCTTTATAAGCCCATTATTGCTGCGATAAACGGCTATGCCATCGGCGCTGGCCTGGAAATCGCTTTAGCCTGTGATATCCGCATTGCTTCCGAAAATGCAAAATTTGGTGTCTTTGAGGTAAGACATGGCTTGCACCAAGGAGATGGTGGTTTAGTCCGCTTAGTAGCTATAGCTGGGATAGGTGTAGCCCTTGATCTCACTCTGACTGGGCGGGAGATTTCAGCTCAGGAGGCGCTTTCTCTAAGACTGGTTACCCGTGTTGTACCTTCGGAAAATTTGATGCAAGCCGCTGAGGAAACTGCACAAATGATACGGCGTAATAGCCGGAATGCCGTTCAATCCGCAAAGGAAACCATTTTTGAACTGATTGGGCGCCCACTAGATGACGCGCTGAGATTAGAGGCGCTATACGGTTATTCGAGCCTGGGGGATTTTTCCGATGCGCGTGAGAGGCTTGCAAAATTTATAAAGAAATAGACACGGCTACCGCAATACGGAAATGTTAAGATTACAATAAATCATCAAATTTGAACATGCATGCCCCCGTTATGTTTATGATGGTAATAATAATTTGAGCATTTATTAAGATAGGTCTAAACCAATTACCATAAAAGGCCATCAAGCGAAGTGTAGAAGAATGTTAAAAATACGAGAAGAGATTTTTTTACGTTTAAAAGCTGTTACCAATGAGCAGAAATACAGGAAAGAGTGAGAGTTGCAGGAACCCTTTTTAGGTGTATACGTGTTTAAGCGGTGTGAAATAGTATAGTATGACATCACATTTCGATGGAACAAATTTTTTTTAAGTTGAAATGGGAACATATATTCTTTATAATTGTTATCAGAACATAGGTTCTTTTTGTGGGGGATGAAAGATGATATCTTATACAAAGATTCCTCATCAGAAAATTTTATGTATAGATATGAAAAGTTTTTTTGCGAGCTGTGCAGCTGTAAAGCTCGGTTTAGATCCTTTAACTTGCTATTTAGTTGTAGTTGGCGATATCAATCAGCAAGGAAGCATTGTTCTTGCTGCATCACCAAAAATGAAGTCGGAATTCGGGATTAAAACCGGTAATCGGCTATTCGAAGTTCCGAATGATCCTCGCATTAAAATTGTGGATGCATCCATGGCATCTTTTTTAAAAACATCAACGGATATTACAAAACTTTTTTATCAATTTGTACCGAAAGAATGTATTCATGTGTATAGCATTGATGAAAGTTTTTTGAAAATAGATGGAACTGAGCGGCTATGGGGAAGTGCTTTGGATACAGCCAGGAAAATACGGGAAGCGATAGCTAAACAATTTCAATTGCCATGTTCCATAGGGATCGGACCGAACATGCTTATGGCCAAATTATGCCTAGATCTCGAGGCAAAAAAGCGCGGGATTGCTGAATGGACGTACACGGATGTAAAAACAAAACTATGGAATGTCACACCATTAAGTAAAATGTGGGGCATCGGCCCCCGGTTGGAACGCACATTAAACCGCATGGGAATCATGACCGTCGGGCAACTTGCCAATTATCCGTTGGCGCTGTTAGAAAAAAAGTTTGGGATTATTGGCAATCAATTGTATTATCACACACATGGCATCGATTTTTCAGAAATAGGCGCTCCTATTTTAAAGGGGCAAGTATCCTTTGCTAAAGGTCAAATTTTGCTTCGCGATTATGATGATCCGAAAGAAATAAAGCATGTTATATTGGAAATGTGTGAAGAAGTGGCAAGGAGGGCCCGTACAGCGAGAAAATGTGGAAGGACCGTTAGTTTAGGGATCGGCTATAGTAAACACGTCGGTGGAGGAGGGTTTTACCGCTCAAAAACGATGGAAGAGCCGACGAATGTGACAATGGATATTTATCGGACGTGTCTTGAGCTATTTGCAGAAAACTATGCCCACCGGACAGTAAGAAAAATTTCGGTTACGCTGTCAAATGTCAGTGATGATGATATGTTGCAACTCAGTTTATTTGAAGAAAATAAAGTAAGGGAGCGCGAACTTGGTTATGTGATGGATGCCATTCGCAAGAAACATGGTCCGAATGCCATTTTGCGCGCGGTCTCTTATACAAAAGCGGGGACGGCGCGCCGACGCAATAAGCTGATTGGAGGTCATCAAGCATAAAAATAGTGTTAATATTCAAAAAAATATTTTTTTATAAAAAAGGATAATACCGTTATCATTTCGAACATATAGATAGGATGTACTTAAGGACAAGGGGAGGAAATGAAATTGACATTAAAAGATGTAGTAATTGTAAGTGCAGTAAGAACTCCAATCGGCGCTTTCAGAGGAAGTTTAAAAGATATATCGGCACCGAAACTTGGCTCCATCGTTATTAAAGAAGCTTTAAAGCGTGCTGATGTACAAGCTGACCAAGTGGATGAAGTCATCATGGGAAATGTGCTTCAGGCTGGTCTCGGACAAAATCCGGCGCGGCAATCAGCGATTTTTGCTGGTCTTCTTCAGGAAACACCGGCAATGACCATTAACAAAGTTTGCGGTTCCGGATTAAAAGCGGTTCATTTGGCAACGCAAGCAATCATGCTAGGGGAAGCAGAAATTGTTGTTGCCGGCGGAATGGAAAATATGAGCCAAGCGCCATATTTATTAAAAGATGCCCGCGATGGATTCCGCATGGGAGATCAAAAGGTCATTGACAGCATGATCAATGATGGTTTATGGTGCGCTTTTAACGATTATCATATGGGAATTACAGCCGAAAATCTTTGTGAAAAATACAATATTAGCCGCGAAGAACAAGATGAGTTATCTGCTTTAAGCCACGAAAAAGCTCAAGCGGCCATTGAAGCAGGAAAATTTAAAGATGAAATCGTTCCTGTTGAAATTCCACAGCGGAAAGGCGATCCAATTATTTTTGAAAAAGATGAACATGTAAAGCCAGGCACAACCGTTGAAAAATTGGCAAAGCTGCGCCCAGCGTTTAAAAAGGACGGTTCTGTTACTGCAGGGAATGCTTCCGGTATAAATGATGGTGCTGCTGCTCTTGTTTTAATGAGCAGGGAAAAAGCAGAACAGTTAGGATTAAAACCATTAGCGCTCATTCGCGGCAATGCCAGCGCTGGTGTAGACCCAAGCATTATGGGAATCGGACCGGTACAAGCTGTAAAAAAAGTGTTAGAAAAAACAGGCTTATCGTTAAGCGACATCAACTTAATTGAAGCGAATGAAGCTTTCGCAGCGCAAACAATTGCTGTCGATCGCGAACTGGGATTCAATAAAGAGATCTTGAATGTAAACGGAGGGGCAATTGCTCTTGGTCATCCGATTGGTGCTAGCGGAGCAAGAATACTCGTAACACTAGTCCATGAATTAAAACGCCGCGCAGGTCGCTATGGCTTGGCAACATTATGCATTGGCGGAGGACAAGGTGTTGCTACAATCATTGAAAATATAGAATAAACGAGTCTGTCCATGATATAATTTGCCATAGAGGTGATGACCGATGGCAAAAAAGAAAGTACAAAACAAAAAGGCTGCAAAAGTGCAGCAAGAAGATCGACTAAGTGTCCTTGACCATTTAGATCAGCATGTACTTGCTAAATTAAAAGAAAAACAACAGAAATTGGCACTCGAAGCGAAAAGACAACAAGAATTGGAAGAGGAACGAAAGCGACAAGAACGAAAACAGCGCGAAAAAAATAAATCGTTTGCAGAACTGTTAGAAGAAAGCAATTTAGATTGGAAAAAGTTTAAATAAAGTAATTGGCTCACAATGGTAAATAACGATGTTTTTTCTTATTTCTTTAATCCTTTAATAAAGTATAAAAAGACGGGGAAGTTCCCGTCTTTTTAGTTCCATTTGAATTTCTTATTTAAGTACGTCATGGTCAACATAACGTTCGCCATTTAATTCACTGATGATATTAATGGCAACTTTGGCGCCATCGCCTGCTGTAATGATTGTATGTAAGCTTGCACCAGCAATAGCCCCTGCTGCCCATACTCCTTCAATATTTGTTTTGCCGTTCTGATCAACTTTGACAATTGACTTCACTCGCGGCTCTGTACCAGGAATAATTGTGAGCCCTGCTTTTTCAGCAACATCAATCATTAAGCCGGTTGCTAAAATAACATGTTTAGCCTGATATGTTTGATTTTCTGTTTCTACAGTGACACCTTCATCAGTTTTTACAATATTTACAGCAGTTTCGTTAATGATTTCAGCTCCAAACTTAGCGGCTTGTTTTTTACCAAGTTCGATAAGATCTGGGCCGGACATTTCCATTACCCCATAATGGTTTTCCATCCAAGCTCTTTTCGTAATACTCTTATCATTATCAATAACTAATGTTTTCTTGCCAGCTTTTGCAGCGAATAAAGCGGCACTTGCACCAGCTGATCCTGCACCGATTACAATAATATCGTACATGAGTCATTCCCCCATTATAAAAAATTTTATTATCCATTATCATCATAAATAAAATCATTGCTAGTGTAAAATAACTTGCCCCAAATATACATAAAGAAAGCCGCCTCAAAGATTTACAGACACTACAACTAAATAGCAAATGGCTTTAGAATAGCGTCGGTAATTTTTGAGACAGCTTTCTTATTAAACTTTATGTACGTTTACAGCTTGAGGACCTCTTGCGCCGTTTTCAATTTCGAATGTTACGGCTTGGCCTTCTTCTAAGGTTTTAAAGCCTTCTTCCTGTATAGCTGAATAGTGAACAAAGACATCTTCACCGCCTTCACGTTCAATAAATCCGAAGCCTTTTTCACTGTTAAACCATTTTACTTTCCCGTGTTCCATTGATAATTTTCCTCCTAAAATGATTTTGCTTTCTTAGTATGTCCAGTTAAAATTTTTTCAAACCAAAATTCTTAAGTTTTTACAACATACCCTAGAATGCCCCTCATTTCAACGAGGAGTCAATCAGTTGTATAAAGTTTCGAATATTGCCTGATTAATTCTCATAAAAATGATATGAACAGCAATGTATTTGGATATGAGGAGGTTTCTTCATTGGATATTGTTGTAAGAAGGGGCGATACTTATTGGTATTATAGTCAACTGTTCCAGCTGCCGCTTCGCTTAATTCTTGATTCGAATCCTACGATACCCGCGAACCAACTGAGGGTAGGGCAAATTGTTAAAATTCCAGGTTTTGTCACAACAAATTATCAAATAAAAGCGGGCGATACATTATGGGCAATTGCTAGAAGCCGGAATTTGCCTATCGATAGCTTGTTATTAGTAAACCCAAATATAAATCCACAGCAATTACGGATCGGTCAAACGATTAAAGTGCCACTAAGGATTATTTGGCGCGTAGTCGACGGAAAAAGAAATTATGATTACAATTTGATGATGGATCACCTTACCCGTTTGAAAAGTATATATCCTTTTGTTAGAATCCCTTCCATTGGCAATTCAGTATTAGGAAAAGCGATACCAGAAGTGAATATCGGCATGGGTGGAAAAAAAGTCCACTTTAATGGTTCTTTCCACGCAAATGAATGGATTACAACTCCAGTAATTATGACATTTTTGAATGACTATTTGCTTGCTCTCACGAACCAAACTCCGATACGTGGTTTAAACATGTACCCTTTTTATGAACAAGTGGCGCTGTCGATTGTACCGATGGTGAATCCGGATGGAGTCGATTTAGTATTGAACGGTCCACCAAATGTAGAACCATGGCGGAACCGGGTTGTAGCAATAAATAAAGGAAGCCGCAATTTTTCAGGCTGGAAAGCTAATATCCGAGGTGTTGATTTAAATAATCAATTTCCTGCCCGTTGGGAAATTGAAGCAGCGAGAAAAGTAAAGGAACCATCTCCTAGAGATTACCCGGGTGAACGACCGCTCTCTGAGCCGGAAGCAATTGCTATGGCACAGCTGACAAGAAGAAAAGATTTCAATCGGGTGCTAGCATTCCATACCCAAGGTAAAGTAATTTATTGGGGCTTTGAAAATTTAGAACCGAAAGAATCAGAAACGTTAGCCAATGAATTTGCAAGGGTAAGCGGCTATGAGCCGATTCGGACGGTAGACAGCTATGCTGGCTATAAAGATTGGTTTATTCAAGAATGGCGGCGTCCTGGTTTTACGATAGAACTCGGTAGAGGTGTAAACCCGCTGCCAGTTGCTCAATTTGATGAAATTTATCAAGAAGCATTGGGAATTTTCCTTGCTAGCCTTTATATGTAAAATAAGCTGTCTTGCGTGTGTAAAGCACACATGTAAGGCGGTTTCTATTTTTTAGACGGAAAAAATAAATAATATTGCATCCGTTTAGGCACTTTATTGATAGAAGGTGTTATTTCTGTATAAGTGCATTGATTTTTTTCAATTAATTCTTTAACAGTTGTGAAATATTGACGGTATTTATAAAGCATGAACCGAATATCTTTCGCTTTACCAGCCATTTTAAAACAATTATTTTGCACATATATTTTCATATTATAAACCCCTTTTCTATAGTTGGTAGAGTTATGATAACTTTTGTATGGTAGACTTTATGATAGATTGTTGAATAATAGAACAAGGAGTTGAAAAAAATGGATCATTTATGGGAAAAAACTTTGTCATCACAGGAGATTTTCAAAGGGAAAATTATAGAGGTAAGAGTAGAAGAAGTAGAATTGCCAAATGGACAGAAAAGTAATCGGGAAATTGTGAAACATCCTGGGGCGGTGGCCATTATTACATTGACAAGTGAGAATAAATTACTACTCGTCCGTCAATATCGAAAACCTCTTGACCGAGTGATTTATGAAATTCCTGCCGGAAAACTTGAGCCTGGGGAAAATCCGTTAGATTGCGCTAAAAGAGAATTGGAAGAGGAAACAGGTTGCACCTCCGCATCGCTCATTCATATCCAATCCTTTTATACTTCCCCTGGTTTTGCCGATGAAATTATCCATATCTATTATGCGGATCAACTCGTAAAACAAGCGAATGGACCAGGTCTAGATCAAGATGAATTTTTAGATTTGGTGGAAGTAACGCTTGAAGAAGCACACCAATTAATAAAAGAACAGAAAATATATGATGCAAAAACAGTATTTGCTGTTCAATATCTACAGTTGAAAAAGTATGGGGAGCTCTAATGAACAAATATTTTGCTGATTTGCATATCCATATTGGCAGGACAAAATCAGGGAAGCCTGTGAAAATCACTGGAGCAAAGTCTTTAACATTGTCAAATATTTTATATGAGGCATCTTTTATAAAAGGAATGGATATGATCGGCGTAATTGATTGTCATGTTCCTGAAGTATTACAGGAATTAGTCGATTTAATAGATAAAGGGAGCGTTGAACTCCTAAAGGGTGGGGGTTTGCGTTATGCAAATGTAACACTCATACTAGGATCGGAAATAGAAGTATATGATGACCATTGTAAAGGACCAATGCATGTACTCGCATTTTTTCCGACGATTGATTTAATGGAAACATTTAGCAAGTGGTTGGCAGAAAGGGTAAAAAATATAAACCTATCCACCCAGCGCATGTATGATACGGGCAAAAATTTACAGCGAAAGGTGAAAGAACTGGGTGGATTGTTTATCCCAGCGCATGTTTTTACACCTTTTAAAAGTTTGTATGGATCAAGCGCACACGTTTCTCTTACAGAAATTTTAAACCCGGATTGGATTGATGCCATTGAGTTAGGTTTAAGCTCGGATACAGAAATGGCAGATCAATTGATGGAACTGCATAGTTATACTTTTTTATCAAACTCCGATGCTCATTCATTAGGTAAAATCGCTAGAGAGTATCAAGCAATCTTAATGGAGGAGCCAACTTTTGAGGAGCTTGCGATGGCTCTTCATGAAAAGAATGGAAGAAAAATATTAGCAAATTACGGTCTGGATCCAAGGCTTGGGAAATACCATCGTACATCATGTGAAAAATGCTTTACGTTACTTGATGATGCAGAAAATTGTCCAGCATGCGGACATAAAAGAGCAACGAAAGGTGTGTTTGAACGATTGCAAGAGTTGAAAAATGCGCAGGGAAAGTTTGTAGAAAATCGTAAAATTCGTCCACCTTATATTCACCAAGTACCTTTGGAATTCATACCGAAGCTTGGTCCGAAAACAATGGACAAGCTGCGAGCACATTTTGGAACAGAAATGAATATTATCCATCATGTCTCTGAACAAGAGCTAAAGAAAATTGTAAGTCCAACAATTGCTCATATGATTATACAGGCAAGAAAAGGCGAACTAGCTCTCGCTTCTGGTGGTGGAGGCCACTACGGGAAAGTAATTGAGTAGGAAAATATTGTTAATAGGATTCGCTTTCTACAAAAGATAATAAATAGAGTCATAGATTTCCTTTCCCCTCATAGAATACAGTAGAGCGGTACTTAGACTTTGAAACATCTAACCAAAGTCTATCAAGTGTATTTCCAAAAAAGTATTGCTCGACCGATCGACTGAGGGGGATCTTTATGAATCGAACGTTGAAAGCTGTTTTAATAAAACATTTTCAAGAAAATTCATCGATTTATTTATTTACTACGGTATTGTTTTTAATCGGTGTAATATTTGGCGCTATTATTGTTAATAGTTTGAGCTATTCCCAAAAAGAGGATTTATATTATTATTTAAGCCGCTTTTTTGGACAAGTATCGAATGGTGAATTTGCCAGCGCTTCTTTAATGTTTAAGCAAAGCTTTGTTCATTATGCAAAATATGTTGGATTAATGTGGATTTTAGGATTATCGATCATTGGACTGCCGATCATTTTAATTTTGTTATTTTTAAAAGGAATCGTCGTTGGATTTACAGTTGGCTTTTTAGTGAATCAAATGGGATGGTATGGATTTTTGTTGTCATTTGTTTCCGTCTTGCCGCAAAATTTGCTTTTAGTTCCCGCTTTTATTTTTATTGGAACTGCTGCCATTTCTTTTTCAATAAGAATGATTCGCAAGCAATTTGTTAGAAGAGTGAATGAACCGATTTTTCCTTATTTTGTCCGCTATTCTTTTGTCATGGCCGGCATGTTGATCATCATAAGCATTGCTTCTTCTTTCGAAGCCTATATTTCTCCTGTCTTAATGAAAAATGTTATTGAAATGATCTATAATTAGAATTATTATAAAATAGGAATAAAGGTAATGTATAATTTAGTATAATTCTAATTTGACACCTATTTTGTCTTTCGCTTATAATAATCAATGAAAACGAGGGAGGGGGTCTTCGATGGAAAAAAGAATAGAAAGAATTAAGAAGCAGCTGCATTCTCAAAGCTATAAATTAACACCGCAACGTGAAGCAACAGTTCGGGTACTTCTCGAACATGAAGAAGATCATTTAAGTGCGGAAGATGTATACCTCCTCGTGAAAGAAAAATACCCTGAAATTGGGTTAGCGACAGTTTATAGAACGTTGGAGTTGTTAACAGAATTAAAAATTGTTGATAAAATCAATTTCGGTGATGGTGTTGCCCGTTATGATTTACGAAAAGAAGGGGCTGCACATTTTCATCACCATCTAGTATGCATGGAATGTGGCTCTGTTGATGAAGTTGAGGAAGATTTATTAGGTGAAGTCGAAAAAATAATTGAAAGAGATTGGAATTTTAAAATTAAAGATCATCGCTTGACGTTTCACGGGATTTGCCACCGATGCCATGGCAAAGAAGTGAAGGAAAAGTATAGAAACCTTGCCTTTGAATAAGGGAAGGTTATTTTTTTGTTTATAGGAAACTTGGATGCAGATTTTTAATGACATGTTATAATAATAAGCGAATGTATGGTAGATAAGGATGACGAACATGACCAATCATGAAAATGCGAAAAAGAAAAAGAAATCACATATTCCTTTTCGTTTAAATTTTTTATTTTTCACTGTTTTTCTTTTATTTTCAATTATTATCTTAAGGCTTGGAGTCGTGCAAATTGCCAATGGAGAAATGTATAAAAAAGAACTTGAACGTACGGAAAATATCATTGTAGAAAATCCGGTGCCCCGCGGGAAAATATATGACCGCAAGTGGCGGACGATCGTGGATAATGAGCCGGTGAATGCAATTGTATATTCACGTATGCCCGGCACTTCCCAAAAGGAAAGGTTGGAGGTAGCAACAAAGCTGGCTCAATACATTGATGTACCAATCGATGATATTTCTGAAAAAGATGAGCGCGATTTAAAAGACTATTGGCTGATTAAATTTCCTGAAAAAGCGAAAGAAAAGTATACACAGGAAGAGTTTGAAAAGCTTGAAGATGATGAATTGTATAAGCTTCAACTCAAGCGGATTACAGAAGAGGATTTAGCTGTTTTTACACCTCAGGAGTTAGAAATTTTTAAAATTAAACGCGAGCTTGATCGTGGATATGACTTAACATTAAATATTGTAAAAGATAATGTAACTCAAAAGGAATTTGCCCTTGTCAGCGAACATTTAAGCGAGCTTCCCGGCATTGATATCATGACAAACTGGGACAGGAAGTATAATTATGGCTCAACATTCCAAACCATTTTGGGCAATGTTACAAGAGGGCTGCCTGCTGAAAAAATTGACTATTATTTAGCGCGGGGTTATAGCCGTAATGATCGAATAGGGGCTAGTTATATTGAGGAACAGTATGAAGATGTTTTAAAAGGAAATAAAGAAAAAATTAAATATATTAAAGATAAAAGCGGAAACATTCTTTCGACTGAAGTAGTTTCAGAAGGGGAGCGCGGTCAAGATCTTGTATTAACAATTGATATGGAATTGCAAAAGCGGGTTGAACAAATTATTACTGAAGAATTAATCAAGGCAAAGAAGTCTTCAGGAAACTTTTTATTGGATCGTGCTTTTGTTGTCATGATGAATCCAAAAACAGGTGAAATTTTGGCACTTGCCGGGAAACAATTGCAAAATAAAAATGGCAAACTCGAAGTACAAGATTTCGCAATTGGCACGATGACGAGCCAATATGAAATGGGATCAGCTGTTAAAGGGGCAACGATTTTGACAGGATACCAGACAGGTGCAATCAAACCTGGTACAGTTCTAGTTGACGAACCCCTGAAAATTAAAGGAACACCTTTAACAGGTTCCTATCAAAGAATGGGTGCTATCAATGATCTAACAGCATTAAAAAAATCATCGAACGTTTATATGTTTAAGACTACGATTAATATGGCTAACGCTGTTTACCGCTATGGTGAATCATTGAATATCCAACCGAAATATTTTGATTTGATGCGTTATTATTTCAATCAATTTGGTTTAGGTGTTAAAACGGGTATTGATTTGCCGAATGAAGCAACTGGCTATACTGGAACAGATGTTACACCTGGTTTGTTATTATTCTTTAGCATTGGCCAATACGATTCTTATACACCTTTGCAGATGGCGCAATATGTGTCAACAATTGCAAATGGCGGTTACCGTATGAAGCCTTTGATCGTCAAGGAAATTAGAAAGCCGATGACCGATCAAGAGATGGGGAATGTTTTACACGAATTTAAACCGCAAGTGTTAAATAAAATAGATATGGAAGAACAGTACGTAAAGCGAGTCCAGGAAGGATTTCGTCAAGTCTTTCAAGAGCCGGGTGGTACGGCCTATGCCTACTTCGGAAATGCACCATATAATCCTGCTGGCAAAACAGGAACAGCGCAGAGCCGCTATTATGGTCCAAAGCGGGAATATTACGGAGCTAAAACTTATAATTTGAGTCTTATTGGTTATGCTCCATTTGATAATCCTGAAGTAGCATTTTCCGTTGTCGTACCGTGGGTAAGTACAGATAAACATCCAGTAAATAAATATATTGGCCGCCGTATTATGGATGCCTATTTCGAACTAAAGAAAACAGAGACCATCCCTTCAACAGAAGAAAGCGAAGCAGCAGTTGAAACTATGGGTGGGAATGGGACTCAACCTGAAAATGGAAATATAAATGCAAATATAAATCAAAATACGAATGGTAATGAAAATGTAAATACAAATGGAGATGAAAATCAATCTTCCATGCAAGAATAATTTTAAAGTAATAGGCCTCGATTAGTAAAATCGATGGCCTATTTTTATACACAAAATCTTTAAATTAATAACCTTCATTCAGCTTTTCGTTCTCAAATCGATTACTGCTTTTCTTGCAATAATTGTTCCATTAAAGAGGTATATACTTGTAATAGTTGAATTTTTACAACTGGATCTAGATTTGCATTTAGAATCCGTTTCGTTCCTAAATAAAATTTCACATGTGGTGTAGTCCGCACTCTTGGATGGCTGTTTTCATCTTTTAATTCCTTCATAATAGTCTTTTTTAATGTTGCTTCAGCATCATGTTCAGTCGCTAAAATACGGTTTTTTCCCAATGATTTATAGGCTTCTAGCAATTCATCATAGTTGAAAGTAGTCATAAACATAAGCCTCCTGAATGTTGCATTTATTTAAAATTAGAGTAAAATAATTAATGGAAATGGGCAAGGTATATCTTGACGCTAGATTTGTGAATTGATATCATAACATACAAATTTATATTTTGAAAACGATGAAAGACCAATAGTAGCTGAAATTCATCTTTTATAGCGAGCAAGGGATGGTGGAAGCCTTGCAAAGATATTCAGTGAAACGGCAGTCTGGAGTTTATTGTAAAAAGTGGGTACATCTGATATTAAAGTATTTCATCGAATTCTAAAACATGTTTGAAGATGTACCAATTAGGGTGGAACCGCGGGAAATGCTCTCGTCCCTAAGCTTTATAAGGCTTAGAGGCGAGAGCTTTTTGTATTTCTTATGATCAATTTTAAGATTTAACAAAAAAAATTGTAAGGAGTGTATGGAATTGGCAGTAGAAAAAACAATGGATCAAATTGTGGCCGTGGCTAAACACCGTGGCTTTGTCTTTCCTGGTTCAGAAATTTACGGTGGACTTGCGAATACATGGGACTATGGTCCGCTTGGTACTGAGTTGAAAAACAATATAAAAAAAGCTTGGTGGCAAAAGTTTGTACAAAGCTCACCTTACAATGTCGGTTTAGATGCAGCGATTTTAATGAATCCAAAAACATGGGAAGCATCAGGCCATCTCGGAAATTTCAATGACCCAATGATTGACTGTAAACAATGTAAAGCTAGACATCGTGCTGATAAGCTAATCGAAAATGCATTAGATGAAAAAGGAATTGAAATGATTGTTGACGGCTTGCCATTTGAAAAAATGGAAGAGCTCATTAAAGAACATGATATTGTTTGTCCTGATTGTGGAAGCAAAGACTTCACACAAATTCGCCAATTTAATTTAATGTTTAAAACATTCCAAGGTGTAACAGAATCAAGTGCAAATGAAATTTACCTTCGACCAGAAACAGCCCAAGGTATTTTTGTAAACTTTAAAAACGTACAGCGCACGATGAGAAAGAAGCTGCCATTTGGGATTGCTCAAATCGGAAAAAGCTTTCGAAATGAGATTACACCTGGAAACTTCACGTTCCGTACAAGAGAATTTGAACAAATGGAGCTAGAGTTTTTTTGCAAACCAGGTGAAGAATTAAAATGGCATGAGTATTGGCTTAATTTCTGTGAAAATTGGCTTTTGTCATTAGGAATGACAAAAGAAAATATCCGTTTGCGTGAGCATTCAAAAGAAGAATTATCCCATTACAGCAATGCAACAACAGATATTGAATATAAATTCCCGTTTGGTTGGGGTGAGCTATGGGGCATTGCTTCCCGTACCGATTACGACTTAAAACAGCATATGGAATATTCAGGTGAAGATTTCCATTATCACGATCAAGAAACAAACGAACGTTACATTCCATATTGCATTGAGCCATCGTTGGGTGCTGACCGCGTTGCTTTAGCCTTTTTAATTGATGCATATGATGAAGAACAGTTAGAAGATGGAACAACACGCTCAGTGATGCATTTCCATCCTGCATTGGCACCTTATAAAGCGGCGATTTTACCATTATCGAAAAAACTTTCTGAAGAAGCACGAGCTATTTACGAGGAGCTATCGAACTACTTTATGGTTGATTATGATGAATCAGGCTCTATTGGCAAACGTTACCGCCGCCATGATGAAATCGGTACTCCATTCTGCATTACGTACGACTTTGATTCAAAAGAAGATCAAATGGTAACAGTCCGCGACCGCGATACGATGGAGCAACAGCGGATTCCAATTGCTGAACTAAAAAGCTTCATCGAAGAAAAAATAAGATTTTAACCATTATAGGAGGGTGTTCTAATGAGAAGAACATCCTCTTATTTTATAGAAAACACTGCTCGTTAACTAATATTCAAATATTGAAATGACTTCTTATAAATGTTGTAGTGCGTCTTTCTTGATCAAAATGATTCAGGATTAAAGGTAAGATTTGCTTAGATTTCTGATTTCTTGTGCACCCCCTACCCCATTTACAAATTCCACATTTTTCTGTACTTTAGAATTAATAGAAATGTTCTTCTTTTCCACCAATGTATAAAATTTCCCATTGTTGACATATCTTTTAATAGAGGGTTGTACACCGATGCAAAAGATGGTGGTGGAGGAATGGGAAATGTCATTTGTGAAAATTGTATTTGATACATTGAAAGTGTTTATATTATTTACTGGTTGTACATTGCTTTTTTATTATGGGATTGTTTGGCTTCATCAAGAGTATGAACATTATCACCGTTATGACGAGCCGGAAGGCGGTGCATTAAAGGTGTCGGCGCATTATGTTGAAGAGTCGCCATCTTGGCTGGACCGGCTGATTTATTTTTATCAAACAGGTGAATAATGAAGGAGTTTTTAATATATGGATAACTATTTAGACAATTTTTTGCATTATTTAACGGTTGAGAAGAAAGCGGCAGCTAATACGATTGATTCGTACCGAAGAGATTTAAAACAATATATAAAATATTTGAAGTGCTCGCTTTCTATTAGTTCATTGAGGGAAGTTACACGCATTCATATTTTAAATTATTTGGCATTTTTAAAACAACAAGGAAAGGCGGGAACGTCCATTGCTAGAAATGTTTCGGCATTACGGGCGTTCCATCAATTTTTATTACGAAAACAAGCAGTTGACGATGATCCGACTGTTTCTATTCAATTGCCGCAGCTTGAAAAAAAAATGCCGACTATACTTTCGCAAAATGAGGTCGAGGCATTATTAAATGTCCCAATCGGGGATGATGAATTTGAAATTCGCGATAAAGCGATGTTGGAATTATTATATGCGACGGGTATTCGAGTTTCAGAGCTTGTTGCATTAGATCTATCTGATGTTCATCTTACGCTTGGATTTGTTCGCTGTGGCGGAAAAGGTAAGAAAGAACGGATCATCCCGCTAGGAAATATGGCTAAAAACGCTTTAACGAATTATTTAGAAAATGCAAGGGGACGTCTGCAAAAGAATAGGGAAACGTGCAATGCCTTATTTTTAAATCATCATGGTGAAAGATTATCGAGACAAGGATTTTGGAAAATTATAAAGAAACTTGCACAAAAAGCGAATATTTCTACTGAATTAACACCTCATACGTTACGGCATTCATTTGCTGCCCATCTGATAGAGAATGGTGCTGATCTTCGAGCTGTTCAGGAAATGCTAGGTCATGCTGATATTTCTTCAACACAAATTTACACTAAAGTTTCAAAAGCTAGATTAGCAGATATTTATAAAACATACCATCCGCGTGCTTAAAAATTATTGCAAAATAATTGATCGACGCAAAAAGAAAAGTATTTTAAGGGAGGATTCATATTGTGAACTTTAAACGCATTTTTTTGATCGTCATGGATTCAGTTGGCATTGGCGAAGCACCTGACGCTGAACAGTATGGCGATAAAGGAGCTGATACTCTAGGGCATATTGCGGAATATATGAACGGACTTAACATGCCAAATATGGCCAAGCTTGGGCTTAGTAATATTAGAGAAATAAAAGGAGTTCCAAAAGCTAAGCGGCCGCTTGCTCATTATTCGAAAATGCAAGAAGCGTCCGTCGGCAAAGATACGATGACAGGACATTGGGAATTAATGGGGTTGTTTATCGATACACCATTTCAAACGTTCCCAAATGGGTTTCCAGAAGAGCTCATTGAACAACTTGAAAAACGCACGGGAAGAAAAGTCATTGGCAACAAACCAGCATCTGGAACTGAGATTATAAAAGAACTCGGTCAACAACATATGGAAACAGGTCATATTATTGTCTACACATCTGCAGATTCAGTTTTGCAAATCGCTTGTCATGAAAAAATTGTACCTTTAGATGAACTTTATAAAATATGTGAAATTGCCCGAGAACTAACTTTAAATGAAAAATATATGGTCGGCCGAGTGATTGCCCGACCTTTTATCGGAAGTGAACCGAATCAATTTGAAAGGACAGCAAATCGCCGAGATTATGCTCTCAAACCATTTGAACGGACAGTGTTAAATGAGTTAAAAGATCATAATTTTGATGTTCTTGCCGTTGGGAAAATTTCCGATATTTTTAATGGTGAAGGAATCACCCAATCAATCAAGACGAAATCAAACTTGGATGGAATGGACCGTCTAATTGATACTTTTACGATGGATTTTACGGGTTTATGCTTTTTAAATTTGGTCGACTTTGATGCGAAATATGGCCACCGCCGTGATCCTGAAGGATACGGGAAAGCGCTTGAGGAATTTGATAAGCGTTTAGGTGAAGTATTTCCGCTCATGAAAGATGATGACTTACTCATCATCACCGCTGACCATGGAAATGACCCTGTACACCATGGCACTGATCATACGAGGGAATTTGTGCCCCTTTTAATTTATCATAAAGGAATCGAAGTAGGGCGGTCTTTACCACAATCAAAAACATTTGCTGATGTCGGGGCGACGATCGCACATAATTTTGCAGTTCCGATGCCAAAGCATGGTCAAAGCCTTTTACCATTTATTTAAGGAGATGATTGTGTGAGGAGTGAGCTATTTTTTCAAGCTGCAAATTTTATTCAAGAAAAAATAAATATATCACCGAAAATCGGCTTTATTTTAGGATCTGGTCTAGGAGTATTCGCTGATGAAATTGTGAATCCGGTAAAAATTAGCTATGATGAAATACCTGGATTTCCGGTATCAACGGTTGAAGGGCATAAAGGACAGCTTGTCATCGGTGCGTTAGAAGGGGTCCCTGTTGTGGCTATGCAAGGCCGTTTCCATTTTTATGAAGGTTATTCCCTTGACAAGGTAACTTTTCCGGTTCGTGTCATGAAACTCATCGGTGTTGAAAAACTGGTAGTTACAAATGCTGCTGGTGGTATTAATACATCATTTGAGCCAGGAGATCTTATGTTGATTACAGATCACATTAATAATATGGGCAAAAATCCGTTAATAGGACCGAATGATGATGCATTTGGTGTTCGCTTCCCAGACATGTCAATATCTTATTGTAAACAGATGCGCGATAAAGCGAGACAAGTTGCTCATAATATGGGTCTTGCGCTGAAAGAGGGGATATATGTTGCTAATACAGGTCCAAGCTATGAAACACCTGCAGAAATCCGTATGCTCCGAAAAATAGGTGGTGATGCTGTAGGCATGTCGACGGTACCGGAAGTGATTGTTGCCAGGCATGCAGGGATGAACGTCCTTGGTATTTCCTGCATTTCAAACATGGCAGCTGGCATATTAGATCAGCCGCTTTCACACGATGAAGTAATCGAAACGACTGAAAAAGCGAAAGAACGGTTTTTAATGTTTGTAAAAGAACTAACAAAAGTTTTATAAGAAATAATAAAATTTTATATTTTATAAAGAAGCAATTGTTGATTATTGCCAAAAAAAAAGGAGCGAGAGCGATGGAAAACCTTCTATCTAAAATGAAGGAAGCTTGTGCATACATACAACAACAAATTTCTATAAAACCTACGATTGGCCTTATTTTAGGTTCAGGATTAGGAGAATTAGCAGATGAAATAGAGAATGCTGTCATCATTGATTATGCGAACATTCCACATTTCCCGGTCTCAACAGTTGAAGGGCATGCTGGAAAACTTGTCATCGGGTTGCTAAACGGTAAAGCTGTTTTAGCCATGCAAGGGCGTTTTCATTATTATGAAGGATATACGATGCAGGAAGTAACCTTTCCTGTCCGTGTAATGAAAGGATTAGGGATTGATACAATCATTGTGACAAATGCTTGCGGCGGAATGAATGCTAATTTCAAGCCTGGTGATTTAATGATTATCACAGATCATTTAAATATGACAGGAACGAACCCATTAATCGGTCCCAATGAAGCAGAACTCGGTCCCCGTTTTCCAGATATGAGCCGTGCTTACTCGCCAGAACTTATTAAGTTGGCCAAAGAAACCGCTCAAAAATTGAATATTTCAATTCAAGAAGGTGTCTATGCTGGCATTTCAGGACCATCGTATATGACGCCTGCAGAGTTAATTATGCTTCGCAATCTTGGAGGAGACGCTGTTGGAATGTCAACCGTACCAGAAGTCATCGTTGCCAATCATATGCAAATGAAAGTTCTCGGCATTTCTTGTGTGACTGATATGGCCATTGGTGAAGAGCTTGAGCCTTTAACACATGAACAAGTAGTTGAAGTTGCAAATCGGACGAAGCCGAAATTCATTCATCTTATTAAAGAAATTATTGCAGTCTTGTAAATAACAATCATTGAGAGGTTTTTTTAATGAGAATGGTTGATTTAATTGAAAAAAAGCGGGATGGAAAAGAACTTACAAAAGAAGAAATCCGCTTTATAATCGAAGGTTACACTAATGAAACAATTCCGGATTATCAGGTAAGCGCGCTTTTAATGGCTATTTATTTTCAAGGAATGACAGAAAAAGAGCGTGTAGAACTGACAATGGCGATGGTTGATTCCGGTGATAAAATTGATCTATCTGCAATAGAAGGAATCAAAGTCGACAAACATTCAACTGGTGGTGTAGGGGACACAACAACGCTTGTTCTAGCGCCGCTTGTGGCTTCAGTTGGCGTTCCAGTTGCAAAAATGTCTGGACGTGGCCTTGGTCATACTGGTGGCACGATTGATAAATTGGAATCGATTCAAGGATTTCATGTAGAAATAGATAACGATCAATTTATTGAACTAGTGAATAGGAATAAAGTTGCTGTTGTTGGACAAAGCGGGAATTTAACTCCAGCTGATAAAAAATTGTATAGTCTTCGGGATGTGACAGCAACTGTGAATTCGATCCCTTTAATTGCTAGTTCCATCATGAGCAAAAAAATTGCTGCCGGTGCCGATGCAATCGTTCTTGATGTAAAAACAGGTGCAGGCGCATTTATGAAAGATTTAGAAGATGCAAAAAAACTTGCAAAAGCAATGGTGGATATTGGTAAAAGCATTGGCAGAAAAACGATTGCTGTTATTTCTGATATGAGCCAGCCTTTAGGATTTGCAATTGGCAATGCCCTTGAAGTAGAGGAAGCGATTGAAACGTTAAAAGGAAAAGGGCCGGAAGATTTGCAAGAGTTATGCTTAACGCTTGGAAGCCATATGGTCTACCTTGCTCAAAAAGCACAGAGCCTAGAACAAGCAAGAAATATGTTAGAAGAAGCGATTTTTTCAGGTAAAGCGATAGAAAAATTTAAAACGTTTATTGCTGCTCAAGGTGGGGACGCATCAGTTGCCGACGATGTAACGAAACTTCCAAAAGCAAGATATATATATGAATTGAAAGCTAGGGAAGAGGGTTGGATCGGAACGATTGTAGCCGATAAAGTTGGTAAGGCAGCGATGCTTTTAGGTGCTGGCCGAGCAACAAAAGAATCAAAAATCGATTTAGCTGTCGGTCTTGTGTTAAGAAAAAAAGTCGGAGACAAAGTGAATAAAGGCGAGGCACTTGTTGAGATTCATAGCAATTTTGAAAATATTGATGAAATAAAAGAATTACTTTATAATTGCTTCACCATTTCTCCAAAAGAAACGACTGCTCCGCCATTAATTTACGACAAAATTTTATAAAGCTTTAAATTAAGCTCATCCAAAAAGGAATGTAAACCTTTTTGGATGGGCTTTTTTTTGGTATCTACTTTATACTCCATTTTTTCTTTACTTTTTAAAAAACGTATTTGATAAAATTCAATGAAAATTTTGGTATAAATCTATAATTTATGGAAAAAATGACGTGTATGAGCATTAAACCTACAGTTGGTATAGGTTTCGAAAAAGGAGGGAGTATTCATGCAAATGAGAACAGTAAAGATTTTCCTAAGTTTTATCTTATTGTTTACAATGCTTGCGCCTACTGGATTCGCAGAAGAAAAGAATGACAACATAGAGAATAAAGTAGAGCTGGCAGATGATGCTCAATCTGCAATATTAATTGAGCGGGATACCGGCACTGTTTTATATGAAAAAGCAGCCGATAAGAAGCTGCCTCCAGCTAGTATGACGAAAATTATGACAATGCTATTAATTATGGAAGCTTTAGATGAAGGTAAAATAAAGCTTGATGAAAAAGTTAGAACGAGTGAATACGCAGCTTCAATGGGGGGTTCCCAAATATTTTTGGAACCTGGTGAAGAAATGACAGTTGATGAGCTTCTAAGGGGAATTGCAATCGCTTCTGGGAATGACGCAACGGTAGCAATGGCTGAACATATTGCCGGATCTAACGAAGCTTTTGTTGAAATGATGAATAAAAAAGCGAAAGAGCTTGGATTAAAAAATACAAACTTTAAAAATGCGACAGGATTGCCAGCAGAAGACCATTATAGTACAGCACGGGATATGGCAATCATGTCTAAAGAATTATTAAAGTATGATCTTATAACAAAATACACAGGGGTCTATGAAGACTATTTACGTGAAAATACCGATAAAAAATTCTGGCTTGTAAATACCAATCGTCTTGTGAAATTTTATCCTGGGGTTGATGGTGTTAAAACAGGTTATACAAGCGAAGCTAAATATTGTTTATCAGCGACAGCTAAAAAGGATGGAATGAGGGTCATTGCCGTTGTTATGGGGGCATCGACACCAAAAGATCGGAACAGACAAATTACTAAAATGTTAGATTACGCTTTTAGCCAATATAAGACACATCCAATGTATGAACGAAACCAACCTATTGCAAAAGTGAAAGTTTCAAAAGGTGATAAGTCTTCGATTAACGCTGTAACATCGGAGCCGATATCGTTGCTTACGAAAAAAGGAGAAAATATTGACAACATTAAGCAAGAATTAGTCATTCATGAAGAAATAAAAGCGCCGATTCAAAAAGGTGATGAACTTGGTAAACTGATTCTAAAAAAAGGAGATAAGATTGTTGTTGAAAGTCCACTTGTAGCGGACAAGGATGTAAAAGCTGCTTCATGGTGGAAACTTTTCAAACGAATGATGGGGGATTTTGTTAAAATATCGGAATAACTTTGTAAAATTATTGTGAATAACCACTAGTTTTGTCATGTTGAAGGAATCGATAAAGATAATGGCGAAAAGACTCACTTAAGACTTTCAAGTTAGGAGGAAATTGAGTTGAGTCTTGTCATCAATTTTGAGACAAAAAAAGATGTGTTGCTCATCCGTTTGAAAGGTGAACTTGACCACCACACAGCAGAAGAATTACGTCAAAAAGCAACAGACGTCATTGAAAAAAATAAGATTCATCACATTATTTTAAATCTCGAAGAATTAACATTTATGGATAGTTCTGGTTTAGGTGTCATTTTAGGCCGCTATAAACAAATTCAAAGCCAAGGCGGTGAAATGGTCGTTTGTTCCATTTCACCGACTGTAAAAAGGCTTTTTGATTTATCAGGGTTATTTAAAATTATTCGTTTCGTTGATGATGAACAAAATGCCCTAAAAACATTGGGGGTGGCCTAAATGAAAAATAAAATGGAATTAAAGTTTTCCGCACTTAGCCAGAATGAATCTTTTGCACGTGTAACAGTCGCTGCTTTTATTGCACAACTTGATCCAACTCTCGATGAATTGACAGAAATTAAAACAGTCGTTTCTGAAGCAGTCACTAATGCAATTATCCATGGCTATGAAAATAATCCTGAAGGTGAAGTTTATATTTCCGTTACTCTTGAAGATGGGGTTGTTCATATCACCATTAAAGATGAAGGGGTTGGTATTGCTAACCTAGATGAAGCACGCCAACCGTTATTTACAACAAAGCCTGAATTAGAAAGATCAGGAATGGGCTTTACAATTATGGAAAACTTCATGGATGATGTCGTAGTCGAATCGAAAGTCAATGAAGGTACAACTGTCCATTTAACGAAATATTTGGCAAATAGTAAAGCTTTATGTAATTAAGGAGATTTGCTTATGGATGTGGAGGTCAAAAAGCAAAAAAGCGAATCCTATTTGAAAGATCATGAAGTAAAAGAATTGATTGAGAGAAGCCAAAAGGGTGACCAAGAGGCGCGGGACTTAATTGTACAAAAAAATATGCGTTTAGTTTGGTCCGTTGTACAACGCTTCCTCAATCGCGGCTATGAACCAGATGATCTGTTTCAAATCGGCTGTATCGGTCTCTTAAAATCAGTTGATAAATTTGACTTATCGTATGATGTCAAATTTTCAACGTACGCAGTACCAATGATTATCGGGGAAATCCAGCGTTTTATTAGAGATGACGGGACTGTTAAAGTTAGCCGTTCTTTAAAAGAAACGGGAAATAAAATAAGGAAAGTCAAAGATGATTTAACTAAAAGACTAGGAAGAGCTCCAACGATTACTGAAATAGCGAAGGAATTAGGAATTTCACCTGAAGATGTAGTATTGGCACAAGAAGCTAGCCGAACACCTTCTTCCATTCATGAAACGGTTTATGAAAATGATGGAGACCCTATTACACTGCTTGATCAAATTGCTGACAATTCAGAAGCAAAATGGTTTGATAAAATTGCCTTGCAGGAAGCAATTAGAGGGTTAGATGAAAGAGAACAGCTTATCGTTTATTTGCGCTACTATAAAGACCAAACCCAGTCTGAAGTCGCAGGAAGGCTTGGCATTTCTCAAGTCCAAGTTTCAAGGCTAGAGAAAAAAATTCTTCAACAAATGAAAGAACAGATGGATATTTGACATTTATTGTCAAATATCCATTTTTTTGTTTATTGTCCACTTTTTGGTCGCTTTAATTTAGAATGAGGCCTAAATACCACAAGCATACTAACAAATACAATGAATTGGCCTAATTGCGAGGTGTACTAAAATGGAAAATGAAACGATTTATATCCGCATGCGGCTTAGATTGCAGTCATTGCCGGATTCCATAATAACTATTGGTGATTTAGCACAAATTATTGGTCAGGATAAGCTTGTGAACAAAATTGCTAAACTTGCCGTATATCAAATTAAGAAAAGTGATAGAAATATTGTAGTTATTGATGTAATGAAAGTAATTGCAACAATTCAAAAGTATTATCCAACGATTGAAATTCAAACAATCGGTCCTTCTCAAACAATTATTGATGTGGTTTATAAGAAAAAGAAACCGACTATTGGATTAATCGCTCTAGTCTGGTTCCTTCTTTTTGTTGGATCTGCAATTGCGATTATGAATTTTCATGAAGATGTTTCAATGCAGCAAGTTCATCAAAAACTGTATTTCATTATGACTGGAAATAATTTAGAAAAACCCCTATTATTGCAGATTCCTTATTCTTTAGGATTAGGAATCGGAATGATTTTATTTTTTAACCATTTCTTTCGCAAGCGTCTGAATGAAGAGCCAAGTCCTCTTGAGGTAGAAATGTTTAAATACCAGCAAGATCTTGATCAATACGTAATTATTCATGAAAACAAAGAAGTAATGAAGCGGATCAGGTCATGACACTAAAAATTTTATTTACAATTCTTGTTGGTTTTGCCGGAGGACTTGCTGTTGGTGCCGGTTTTGTTGCTTTTTTAACCGTTCTCGGTGTCATTCCAAGGCTTACACAACTGACGAAAACGATGAAATACATTTTTTTATATGAGTGGGGAGTTGTATTTGGTGCAACAACAGGAGGATGGATAAGTTTACGAGAAAAAATTTATCATTTTCCATCGATTTCTATGATCCCTATAGGACTTGCAAATGGCATTTTTGTTGGAATGCTTGCTGCGGCTTTAACGGAAGTTTTAAATGTCTGGCCGATTTTAGCAAAGAGAATTGGAGTTCAAGAAAAATTGCTTATTTTACTTACTGCCATTGTTTTTGGGAAAATTTTCGGTTCCTTGTTCCATTGGATCTATTTTGTTGATTATTTAAAACATTCGTAAGGGAGAGGTTCCATGGCTGAAAAAATTACGAAAGAAAATTATAAGGAGCAAATTAAACTGTTTCAACCTAAATTGCCTCGATTTATGAATGGCATCAAAGCATTTTTTATTGGTGGAATCATATGTTTAGGTGGTCAAGTCGTTCATAATATTTACCAAGATTTTTTTCAGCTATCTGAAATTCATGCAAGTTATTTTACAATAATTACATTTATTGTAATTACTACATTGTTAACAGGTTTAGGAATATTTGATAAAATTGGACAATTTGCAGGTGCAGGCACACTTATTTTAGTGACAGGTTTTGCAAATGCAATCATTAGCGCCGCCCTCGAACATAAAAGTGAAGGTCCGGTATTAGGAATAGCAAATAATATGTTTAAAATAGCTGGATCAGTACTTGTCTATGGGGTAGTTGCAGCAACTATCGTAGGGATCATTTCCATGGCGGTAAATCATTTTTGGGTGTAAATAAAATTGCTTTCATTCGACATCTTTAAAGGTGATAAACATGGGACAAGTCGGAAAACAAACGTGGCAATTCCAAAATGATATATTTGTTCATTCAACCGGTACAGCTGTTGGACCAATAGAAGCAAAAGGACCATTAGGGCATTGCTTTGATATTAAGTATGATGATCTACATTGCGGGCAAAAAAATTGGGAACTTGCCGAAAGACAATTAATGGAGGATTCCATCAATGTTTGTTTAGAAAAAGTCAATCTTAAATATGAAGATATTGATATATTTCTTGCAGGTGATTTGTTAAATCAAAACGTCATAGCCAATTATGTAGCGCGTGGAAATCAAATTCCATTTTTATGTATGTTCAGTGCCTGTTCAACGTCCATGGAAACATTGGCAGTTGGGGCTTCTTTAATCGAGGGGGGTTTTGCTTCAAAAGTGTTGGCAGCGGTAAGCAGTCATAATGCAACAGCTGAACGGCAATTCCGCAGTCCAACCGAATATGGTGGACAAAAACCACCGACTGCTAATTTTACTGTTACTGGTGCTGGTGCCATATTAATTGGAAAAGATAAAAACTCGGTAAAAATTACTGCAGCCACCATTGGCCGTGTCGTCGATTATGGAATTAGCAACCCCTATGATATGGGGTCTGCGATGGCACCAGCTGCAGCGGATACAATTATTAACCATTTCCGCGATTTAAAAAGAACACCAAAAGATTATGATCTTATCCTTACTGGAGACTTATCCAGTGTTGGGGCACCCATTTTGCGAAAAATGCTTTCAGATGAAGGGTTTCCTGTTCATTCAAATTATAATGATTGTGGTTTAATGGTTTATCATAGCGATCAGAACGTATTTGCAGGTGGAAGCGGATGTGCCTGTTCCGCTGTTGTAACCTACGGTCATATTATTGATTTAATAAAAGCAGGTGCTTTAAAAAGAGTATTAGTTGTTGCAACAGGGGCACTTTTAAGTCCGATGATGATTCAACAAAAAGAGACAATTCCAACGATTGCCCATGGAGTTGTTTTCGAAAGGGTTGAATAAAAAATGGAATATTTCCTTGCTTTCCTATTCGGCGGATTGATGTGTTTAGTCGGCCAAATTTTATTAGATCAATGGAAACTCTCTCCCTCTCATGTCATGAGTATATTTGTAGTTGTCGGTGTCATTTTAGGTGGCCTTGGTGTATATGATGAATTCATTGAATTAGCTGGTGTTGGAGCTATTTTGCCGATCACAAGCATTGGCTATTCATTATTGAATGGAGCATTAATTGGTGCGAGTGAGTTTGGGGTAAACGGATTAACATTTGGAATGTTTCATTTAACATCTATTGCTATTACATCAACTATTTTATTTGCATTTATAGCAGCAATCATTTTCAACCCTAAAGGATAAAGTCGAAAGTATCGGTTTTACCTAGAAAGGAGTGAATTCAATGTTAACCCAAACAAAAGAAAAGCAACCGATATCAACCGATCTTCGTATGAATGAAGAATTTTTAAAAGACCGAATAGGTTTAGGAACGAGCTTTGATTTAGGTGTGCGCAAAATAAAAATCTTAAAGAAGGATGTTCATGTATATTTTTTAAATGGATTATGTGATTCTGCTTATATTATAGAATTATTAAAAGTATTGATTCAAATCAATGATCACGAAAGAAGCATTAAGGCAATCGTGAAAGATATTATTAAAAACCGACTTTCACATCAACAAGTTCAAGAAGCAAAAGATATGGATCAAGTTGTTGATCAGCTTCTTTCCGGCCTTATGATCATTTTGATTGAAGGAGAAACCATCGCTTTTTCTGTTGATGTTAGAAGTTATCCAGGGCGAAATCCGGAAGAACCGGATACGGAAAAAGTCGTCCGGGGTGCTAGAGATGGATATACAGAAAATATTGTTGTTAATACCGCATTAACGCGTAGGAGAATTCGTGATGAAAGGCTGCGTCATGAAATTATCCAAGTAGGCGAACGCTCAAAAACTGATATATGTATTGCCTATCTTCAAGATGTGGCTGATCCGGATCTTGTGGAAATTATTAAGAAAGAATTAAAAGAAATTGAAATAGACGGGATTCCGATGGCTGATAAGACTGTAGAAGAGTTCCTTGTCAAACAAGGTTGGAATCCGTATCCGATGGTACGTTATACAGAAAGGCCGGATGTAGTAGCTACACATTTATTAGAAGGTCATGTTGTCATCATGGTTGATACATCTCCAAGCATGATTATAACACCAACTACATTTTTCCACCATGTACAGCATGCGGAAGAATATCGTCAAACACCTGCGATCGGCGCTTTCTTGCGGTGGGTTCGTTTTATAGGGATGGTTGTTTCTGTCCTATTGGTTCCTTTATGGTATTTGTTTGTAAAAAACCCTGACTTATTGCCGGAAGCCATTGATTTTATCGGACCTAATAAAGAATATAACATACCAATTATCGTTCAATTGATTATAGCAAGTTTAGGAATTGACCTATTAAGGATGGCGGCCATTCATACTCCAACCCCGCTTTCAACGGCAATGGGCTTAATTGCGGCAGCGTTGATTGGTCAAATTGCTATCGATGTTGGTCTCTTTTCGGCGGAAGTTATTCTTTATGTGGCTGTTAGTGCAATCGGTCTATTTGCAACGCCTAGTTATGAATTAAGTGTTGCGAATAAAATATCACAGATAGGTTTGTTATTGGCAGTTTACTTTTTTGATGTAGCTGGTTTAGTTATCGGGATCACAGTAATAATTTTGTACTTAGCTTCATTGCGTTCGTTAAATACGCCATATTTATGGCCATTTATTCCTTTTGATCCACATGCATTTTTACAAATTATCGTACGAGTGGCAATGCCATTAAATAAAACAAGACCAACTGTGACAAACCCGCAAAATAATAAAAAACAGCCTTTTCGTAAACCATTATTAAATTAAAAATAATAAAAATTGAAAATGTTTCACTATTGCAAATCTTATATTTGCTATGTTAAAGTTTAACTTATTAAAATATTTTAAGCTTTTCTTTATAATCAAGGGGGAAACGTATGTATTTACGCGGAACAAGTATTATTAATAATAAAGGTCACCTAGAAATTGGCGGTGTTGATACAGTCGATTTAGCAAAAGAGTTTGGAACCCCGCTTATCGTATATGATGTTGCTTTAATGCGGGAAAGAGCAAGAGCGTTCAAAGAAACATTTGAAAAGCAAAACGTAAGAGCACAAGTTGCTTATGCAAGCAAAGCTTTCTCATCAATAGCGATGATTAATTTGGCTGATGAAGAAGGTATGAGCCTTGATGTTGTATCTGGTGGAGAGCTTTATACCGCTTTAGCAGCTAATTTTCCGCCTGAGCGTATTCATTTCCATGGTAATAATAAGAGCATAGAAGAAATGAAAATGGGAATTGAAGCAGGAATTGGTTGTTTTGTTGCAGACAATTTCTATGAACTAGAAGTTTTGCAAAATTTGGCTGAAGATTCTGGCAAAACAGTTTCAGTTCTTCTACGTATATCCCCAGGGGTAGAAGCGCATACACATGATTATATTATGACTGGACAAGTTGATTCCAAATTTGGATTCGACTTAAAGAGCGGTCAAGTTGAAAAAGCAATAGAAATTACGAGAAATTCTTCCAATCTTCACCTTCTTGGAATTCATAGCCATATCGGTTCACAAATTTTTGAAACAACAGGATTTTTAATGGCCGTTGATAC
Organism: Calidifontibacillus erzurumensis; assembly: GCF_013303125.1. Classification (GTDB taxonomy): domain Bacteria; phylum Bacillota; class Bacilli; order Bacillales; family Bacillaceae_J; genus Calidifontibacillus; species Calidifontibacillus erzurumensis. The sequence continues at coordinate 306,057 of NZ_JABTTE010000001.1, forward strand.
AATTTTTGAAGCTATAGAAAGATGGGCTTCCGAATTAAATTATGTTCCTTCCGTTCTTAATTTAGGCGGTGGCTTCGGCATTCGATATATAGAAGGAGACGACCCGCTGCCACCTGAAGAATACGTTTCAGCAATTATCGATAAAGTGAAATCACATGTTGAAAGACTTGATATTGAAATGCCGGAAATTTGGATTGAGCCTGGCCGTTCAATTGTCGGAGATGCTGGAACTACTTTATATACAATTGGTTCAAATAAAGTTATTCCTGGTGTAAGGAAATATGTTGCCGTTGATGGCGGTATGGGGGATAATTTAAGACCTGCATTATATCAAGCTAAATATGAAGCGATCCTTGCTAATCGCGCGGATGAGCCTGCAGAGGAGACAGTATCGATAGCTGGAAAATGTTGTGAATCAGGCGATATGTTAATTTGGGATTTGCCATTGCCAAAAGCAAATCCAGGTGATATTTTAGCTGTTTTCTGCACAGGTGCATATGGCTATTCAATGGCTAACAATTACAATCGCATACCTCGTCCGGCTGTAGTCTTTGTTGAAGACGGAGAGGCCCAACTTGTTGTGAAACGCGAAAGCTATGATGATTTAATTCATTTAGATATTCCATATAAAAAGAAAACAAAAGTAGAGCTAATATAATAATTATAAGTGCCTCACTACGGGCACTTTTTATTTTTTATTTTTTATGTTATAAATAGAAACATCATAGGTAAGATAAGAATTGGGAATTCATTATAGAAAGGTGACTAAAATGGAAGAAAATAAACATACCTCTTCGAATTTCATTAGAAATATTGTCATAGAAGATTTAAAGAGCGGAAAGTATGATAAAATTATCACAAGGTTCCCTCCTGAGCCGAATGGATATTTACATATTGGTCATGCAAAATCAATCGTTCTAAATTTTGAACTTGCCGATGAGTTCAATGGAAAAACACATTTGCGCTTTGACGATACAAATCCATTAAAAGAAGACACAGAATATGTAGAGGCTATTAAGGAAGATGTGAAATGGCTCGGTTACGAATGGGATCAATTGTATTTTGCTTCTGATTATTTTGAAGAAATGTACAATCGCGCCGTTTTGTTAATTAAAAAAGGAAAGGCTTATGTTGATGATTCAACACCGGAACAAATTCGAGAAATGCGAGGTACATTAACAGAACCTGGGAAAGAAAGCCCATATAGAAATCGCAGCATTGAGGAAAACCTTGATTTATTTGAAAGGATGAGAGCTGGAGAATTTAAAGATGGGGAAAAAGTTCTTCGGGCGAAAATTGACATGGCTTCTCCGAACATTAATATGCGCGATCCAGTATTGTACCGAATTTATCATGCACCCCATCATAATACAGGTGATAAATGGTGCATTTATCCGATGTATGATTTTGCACATCCTTTGGAGGATGCAATTGAAGGTGTAACCCATTCTATCTGCACAATGGAATTTGAAGATCATCGTCCGCTTTATGATTGGGTCATTCAGGAATGCGAAATGGAAAATAAGCCAAAGCAAATAGAATTTGCACGTTTGAATTTAACGAATACGGTTATGAGCAAACGGAAATTAAAGCAGTTAGTGGATGAGAAATTTGCAGATGGATGGGATGATCCGAGAATGCCGACGATATCAGGTTTAAGAAGAAGAGGTTACACACCTGAAGCGATCCGCGCTTTTTGTCGGGAAATCGGGGTTGCAAAAAGCAATAGCACCGTTGATGTACAAATGCTTGAGCATTTTGTAAGAGAAGATTTAAAATTAAAAGCTCCACGGACAATGGCCGTCCTACGTCCGCTTAAAGTAATCATTACTAATTATCCAGAAGGGCAAATCGAATGGCTTGATGCGGAAAATAATCCTGAAAATCCGGAAATGGGTACCCGTAAAATTCCTTTTTCTAGAGAAATTTATATAGAAAAAGATGATTTTATGGAAAATCCGCCAAGCAAATACTTCAGGTTGTTCCCAGGAAACGAAGTTCGGCTTAAACATGCCTATTTCATTAAATGCCATGATTTTATTAAAGATGAAAATGGCGAAATTGTTGAAATTCATTGTACGTATGATCCCGAAACGAAAAGCGGGACAGGTTTTACTGGCCGTAAAGTGAAAGGGACTTTGCATTGGGTTGAAGCCACCCATGCTGTACCTGCTGAGTTTCGTTTGTATGAGCCATTTATTTTAGATCAAGAAGATGACGATGAATCGAAAACATTTTTAGATTATGTAAACCCAAATTCACTTGAAATTTTACAAGGCTTTATTGAGCCAAATATGACAAATGCAAAAATTCATGACAAATTCCAATTTTTTAGACATGGCTATTTTAATGTTGATCCAAAGTATACAACTCCTGAAAAGCTCGTATTTAATCGAATCGTATCGTTAAAAAGCTCATTCAAATTATAGGAAGTATTGATGAATGTCTGGAAATTGCTGCGAATTGCGGCAAATCCAGACATTTTTTTTGGAGTGAATGCCCCTTTATTTTCTAAAATTATGACAATTATGTGAAAAACAACAAAAATCATCAAATTTTTTGGAAGAACTGACAGGAATTTTTTTAAAATTGTAGAAATAGATAAGGTGTCTTTGTTTTATTTTTTGTCGCTATAGGAGGTGAATTTGTGAAAAAAAGGCTTATAGCGTTCTTCTCCATGTTCATACTACTTGGATTGTTTATGGCTCCAGGTGTTTTGGCAGAGGAGATTGGGCAAAATGATATCGCAGAAAATATTATCAAAACAGCAGAAAAATACATAGGCACTCCATATGGAGGCGAATTTGATTGCTCTGGCTATGTGAAAAAAGTTTTTGAAGAAAATGGTATTGAATTACCTAGATCCTCAGCATCTCAATATATGCATGGAGAGGCTATTAAAAAAGCGGATTTGCAAAAAGGGGACTTGGTATTTTTCAAAACTTCTGGTTCCGGAATTTCACATGTGGGCATATACATAGGTGACAATAAGTTTATACATTCTTCTTCTTCTAAAGGTGTCATCATTTCGAAATTAAACGACCCTTATTATTGGGGTTCTCGGTTTGTCGGAGCAGCAAAGGTATTTTAATATTGAAGGTGGGCAGGACTAAAATGACAGTTCTGCTTTTTTGTTTTAACTATGATTCAATATCATGTAAAATAGGAAAAGTAACAAATCGAAGGAGGCATACATACGATGAAAAAAGCATCAATTGAATTTGAAAATGGTGAAAAAATTATCTTTCAACTATTTCCAAATGAAGCACCTGGAACAGTTGCGAATTTTGAAAAGTTAGCAAATGAAGGATTTTATAATGGATTGACGTTCCACCGAGTAATACCGGGCTTTGTTTCTCAAGGTGGATGCCCATACGGAACAGGTACTGGTGGGCCAGGCTATACAATTAAATGCGAGACAGAAGGAAATCCTCACAAACATGTGGCAGGTGCATTGTCCATGGCTCATGCAGGCAAAGATACTGGAGGTAGCCAGTTCTTTATTGTTCATGAACCGCAGCCACATCTTGATGGTGTTCATACCGTATTTGGACAAGTAATTGAAGGAATGGATACGGTGCTTAGAATTCGTCAAGGCGATGTTATGAAAGAAGTTAAGGTATGGGACGAAAATTAAAGAGATAATTTTCTTGCATTTTTGAAAGAGAAAGTATTGTTATGAAAAATTGTGAAGGCTGGTTTAATAAATGGGTGCAGCCTTCACAATTTACCCATTGATTACGAACAATGAATCAGTTATTATTTTGAATAAGGTAAACTTAACCTTATAAGGTATTGAATGATATAACAAAGAGGGGTTCAAATGTTAATCCGTTATAAAAAAAATTATGAAAAGATCGCAATGGGGCTTTTATCGTTTATGCCTTCTGAGAAAGAGCTAAAAAGGCTTCAGCAGACGATCAAATTGTATGAGGAAGATGAAAATTGGCAGCTTTATCTATATAAAGAAGAAGATATCATTGGGGCTATTGGAGTTAAGATCAAAGGAAATGTTGCGGAGCTTCGACATATTACCGTTAATCCTTCTTTCCGTTCTCAAGGGAAAGGAAAGGCAATGGTATTGGAATTAAAAAAACTATTAGGTGATCATATACAATTAATACCGACAGAAAATACGGCAGACTTTTTTGAAAAGTGTGATGCAACTTCTGACAATACGAATGAATGAAAAGACCCAGTTTCCAGTTAGGATTAGGGTCTTTTGTTTTGTTTTCGTTTTAACTTTTCTCTTCTTTCTTTTATGATTTGGCTGCGATCACGTAAGGAATGTTTATAAAGTAGATATTGATTTGATAAATCACTATTGCTATTCCAATGAAAACCTAACCTTTGACATTGTTCAATACAAATTTTTTTCAACTCATCATCAATTATAGGAAGATTCATACTATAATATGATTTTTCTTCAACTATTTCTTCCCGCCTTTTTTCTAGTGAGGTGAGAAGTGTATTCTTGTCTAAGCCGAGTTTCTGCAAAAGTTGTTCATTTGCATGAAAGTTGTTGATCGCTTTAGTTATTGTTTTGAATGCTCCATTGTAATTTTTAATTCTGTGATGATATAATGCTACAGCAAGCTGGATGAATCCTACCCAAATTGAAGAACGATGTTTTCCTTCTTTTTTCCAGAATTCCTCAAGAATTTCATGGCATTCAAAATAATCTCGTGGACCATGAAAATGGACGAGGTATTGAATATATGCATCTTGATACATCGTATTTAAACTCCTTTAAATATTCTGTTCCAATAGTGTACCACAAAATAAAGGAGAAAAAGAAAAGAAGTGCCTAAAGCACTTCTTTATAAGTTTACATTAATACCAAGCTGCACCAACGATGATTAACAAAATAAACAATACAACGATTAATGCAAAGCCTGCACCATATCCAAAACCTGCAGTTCCGCTCATTTATGTTCCTCCTTTTTAAAATCTTGATACTTACGGTAATAACATATGTAAATTGTGCAATGATGTATAGGCAATTATCAGGACTTGAGGAAACTTTATTATGAAAATTGACAGTATGGAATTACAGGAAATTTTGCTATTATAAAAAAGGATTGTTTTTAAACTTGAAAGTAATTTTTGGTGGGATATTTGATGGAATATAATGTGAAATTAGACTCCTTCGAAGGTCCACTTGACCTTCTTTTACATTTAATAAATCGTTATGAAATTGATATTTATGATATCCCAATGGCGCAAATTACCGAACAGTATTTGCGTTATATTCATACGATGCAAGAGCTTAAACTTGATGTTGCCAGCGAATATCTTGTGATGGCAGCAACACTTTTAGCGATAAAAAGTAAAATGCTATTGCCTAAAACAGAAGAAACGCTCGAAGAAGAGTTGGAATATAGCGGTGATGAAATCGAGGAGGACCCTCGTGAAGAATTGATGAAGCGTTTGATAGAGTATAAAAAATATAAAGAGGCAGCTATTCAACTGAAAGAGTATGAACAAAAACGAGGACAATTATTTACAAAACCACCTAGCAATTTAGCTCCTTATATGCCTGGTGAAAAAGAAAGGCCGTTTACAGATGTGTCTTTATATGATATGTTAAGTGCTCTTGAGAGGCTCCTAGAACGAAAAAAATGGAGGGAGCCAAAAACCGCGAAAGTTGAGCGCCAGGACATCCCGATTCAAATTCGAATGGAACAAATTTTAAATGAACTAAAACGTTCTAATGGAAGAATAAGCTTTTATTCGCTTTTTCCAATTTACGAAAAATCACATATCGTCATTACGTTTTTGGCTATTTTAGAATTAATGAAAAATCAAATGATTCGCTGCGAGCAGGAAAAAAACTTCGACAATATTTGGATTTATACGATGAAAGGAGCTAATGGGGATGAAGCTTGAACAAATGAAGGCTGTTGTGGAAGGCCTGCTCTTTATTGTTGGCGATGAAGGAATCGATTGTAAACAAATTGCTGATGTACTTCAAGTGAGTGAAACTATTGTAGTTGAAATATTGGAAGCAATTAAGAAAGATTATGCGAATCCTGATAGAGGGATTGATTTAGTAGAAGTTGCAGGAGTCTATCAACTTACGACGAAGAGCGAACATGCAGAATTTTATAAACGATTTGCCGATTCCCCGACCTCATCAACCTTATCGCAAGCTGCGTTGGAAACGTTAGCGATCATTGCATATAAGCAGCCGATTACTAGAGCAGAGATAGAGGAAATTCGGGGGGTAAAAACGGAACGTCCGCTTGCAACGCTTACTTCAAAAGGGTTGATCAAAGAAGTAGGTAGGGCCGAAGGTATCGGAAGAGCAATATTATATGGAACGACAAAAGAATTTCTTGAATATTTCGGTTTGAAAAGTTTGGAAGAATTGCCATCCTTGCCAGAAAAAATTGATGAATCAGAGCTTGATAAAGAAGCTGATCTGTTTTTCGAAAAATTCCAAGATACTTTTCCTGAATAGAAAACTTAAGGTATAATAGGTTTGATACATAAAATGACGGAAAAATTATAGAATTGGTGGGATGGGTATGCTAATAAAAGAAATTAAAGGATATGAATTGGAAAAAGCACAGCCAAATACATCCGAGGATTTTTTCAATCGTTCTGAGGTTACATTTATAGATCAAGGGGTTGAAAAAACTTTTTATTTATTATATGTAAGATATTTTGATGAAATTTTAAACGAGTTTGTTCCTTTTGAAAGCGATCCATTATTTACTATTGATGAAAAACCAATTTATTTTAAAGATGTGATTGGCTTAATTTGTATGTTAAAAGATACGACATTGAAAAAACGCAAACGGGTTTATATTAATGAAAAGAAAGATTTAATCAATTATTGCAAAGGTATCGATCCTGACAAATTGAAAGAAATTGTTGGACAAATAATGAAAGGCGGTTATGAATTAAAAACAGTCCAGGCATAAATGTAAGCATGGTGGTTGAATCCATCATGCTTTTTTTATGTTCAGCGTGAAATTCCCGAACTATTTAGAAAAAGCCGTAGGAAATATAAAGGAAAGATTAATGCTTTATGCCGCTTTTGTATGATCTTAAAAAGAAAAGAAGTCCTTGTCACAATGGAAAAAGCTTATGTTGATCTCGTAATTTGCGATGTAACTTATTAAAATTCATAATTTTTATTGGAAAATTACGAAAGTAAAATTTGAAACGTAGAAAAAATAAGATCATTCATCGTCGTTTCTCTATCAGTTATTCTATTTATTTAAGATACAATTTATATTTTAAATTTTATATAAAATGTTTTGCTATAATCAGGAAACGAAATGAATCGGGATTTAGACATGTTTCCTGTCTTAATAGAAAGAATAGATGGAAGTCCAAATGGAGGTAAGACGGATTGAAGGTTTTTAAGCTAAATACTAAATTCCTTACGGTCAGTACGGAAAAGAAGTGTGTTATTCGATCTACCTATTCGCGTTTTGCACGTTTGCCTCTTCTTTGCATAAGATAAATTGTTACTTTGGAAGGATGAGGAGGGGCAAAATGATGAATGAAACCGACTACAAACAATATGTATTAGATTTAAAACAATGGGTCAATCAAGTTGATCAAATTTTGAAAGACCATGTAAATGAAGAAGCTTATAATGACTGGAAACAAGAGATGGACGATCTTGTGAAAGATTTAGAACAGAAAATTACGGAAAATGAATTAGACGAAAATGATTTGGTAGGATTGGAAAGCCGGGCCAAATCTCTTTATGAACATTCGATCTCTCTTCAAAATTATGATAGAAATATGATTAGACAAAAGCGCGTCCCAATCGGTCAACATCAATTGCCACAGCTTCCATATCGTTATGATGCACTAGAACCGTATATATCAGAAGAAATAATGAAGCTCCATCACGATAAACATCACCGAAGCTATGTAGAAGGTTTAAATAAAGCAGAAAAAATGATGGAAAAAGCACGTGAAACGAATGATTATAACTTGTTAAAACATTGGGCTAGAGAAGCTGCATTTCATGGATCTGGACATTATTTGCATACGATATTTTGGTTCAATATGTCTCCAAATGGAGGAGGAAAGCCAAGCGGGCAGCTATTAAAACAAATTGAATTAGATTTTGGAAACTTTGAAAGATTTAAACAAAATTTTACAGCATCTGCAGAACAAGTGGAAGGAGTTGGCTGGGCATTATTAGTATGGGTGCCCAGAGCAGGCCGCTTGGAAATTTTACAGACAGAAAAGCATCAGTTTTTTACCCAATGGGATACGATTCCTTTGTTAGTATTAGATGTTTGGGAGCATGCTTATTATTTACAATATAAAAATGAACGAAAGAAATATATTGATAATTGGTGGAATGTAGTAAATTGGAATAACGTTGCCGAAAGGTTTACTGAAGCAAAAAAAGTGCAATGGAAGAAATATTAATTTGTAACGCTGATTGCTTAATGCTAGCAATCGGCGTTTTATGGTTGCATATTTTCTAATCATAACAAATCATGTCCCGCATAAACTTGTACAAACAACATGTGAAGGGACGTGTTCGTTTTCATGACTTTGCTCAAAAGAGTGATACTTTTACATATGGTTGTACTACTAATATTCATATCAACATTTCCATTGAAAAGTTCAGCACTTACCGATGTTTCTGCTGAAACTGCTATATTAATGGATGCAGCTTCCGGTCGTATCCTTTATGAAAAAGCACCCCACCAAAAAATGCGAATTGCAAGTATTACTAAAATAATGACTGCAATTCTAGCTATTGAATCTGGAAAACTAGATGAAAAAACAATCATATCAAAACGTGCTGTCCGGACAGAAGGTTCCTCCATTTATTTAAAAGAGGGAGAAAAAATCGAACTTAAACATTTAGTGTACGGTTTAATGCTTCGTTCTGGGAATGATGCTGCCGTTGCCATAGCCGAGCATGTGGGAGGAAGTGTGGAAGGATTTGTGTTTTTAATGAATCAAAAAGCGCAAGAAATCGGAATGAGAAATACTGTTTTTGCTAATCCTCACGGGTTGGATGACCATGAAAATCATTATTCCACGGCCTATGACATGGCTCTTTTGACAAAATATGCGCTTTCCAATGAAACATATCGGGAAATTGCTGGAACAAAAGTGTACCGTGCTCCTAATCCTGGTGAAAAATGGGATCGAAGCTGGAAAAATAAAAACAAGCTGCTTACAGGAATGTACCGCTATTCTACGGGAGGAAAAACAGGATATACGAAGCGTGCGAAACGGACTTTAGTTTCAACAGCATCTAAAAACGGACACGAACTCATCGCAGTAACGTTGAACGGACCTGATGATTGGAACGATCATATTGCAATGTTCGAATGGGGGTTTGCAAATTTTGATTTGAAGAACATTGTTCAAGAAGGCACTATTTCTTCTATTAAAGATGACTTTTATAAAGGAAAAGTTATTGTCAAACACGATTTTCTCTATCCTCTTAAAGAAGGGGAGCAAGATAAAATAAAAATAGAAATCAAATTAATTAAACCGAAAAAAAATTGGAAAAGGGCAAAAGATGTTCCATCGCCATGTGGGACAATGGTTATCAAACTGGAGAATGAAAAAATTGGTGAACTGCCGCTTTTTTATAGTAAATATGGAAAACTTAGCACGGAAACATGGTTTTCAACTATGAAAGACATGTTTTTCTATATGATAGGGGTTCGGGCCAATGGTTAACATCATTTGGGTAACGATGACTGTAATTGGCATATTGTTTGCTATAGCAAATGGAACGATGGATGATGTCAATAAAGCAATTTTTAGTGGCGCAAAAGAAGCGGTAACGATTTGTATCGGTTTAATTAGCGTATTAGTTTTTTGGCTAGGATTAATGAATATTGCCAAAGCAGCCGGTCTCTTAAATGGTTTGTCAAAATTGTTTCAGCCTCTTGTTACAAAGCTGTTTCCGGATGTACCGAAGGACCATCCGGCAATGGGGTTTATTTTATCAAATATGATTGCTAATTTATTTGGACTTGGGAATGCTGCTACTCCAATGGGTATCAAAGCGATGGAAGAGTTGAAAAAATTAAATAATAATGAAAATTCTCCTAGCAGATCGATGATTACGTTTCTTGCCATTAATACGTCAAGTATCACATTAATACCAACAACTGTGATTGCCATACGAATGAACTATGGTTCAGAAGCCCCGACAGAAATTGTAGGAACGACGTTAGTTGCATCGTTCTTTTCAACGATGGCCGCGATTATGATCGACCGTTACTTCTATTATCGCCGCATGAAAAAAGGGGGCGGTCGTAAATGAATATAATTAACTTAATTTCACTATGGCTCATTCCAGTTATCATCGGTTTTATATTGATCTATGGAACGATCAAAAAAGTGCCGACGTATGAAGTTTTTGTTGAAGGCGGAAAAGAAGGCATCCAAATCGCTTTTTCGATTATACCTTATTTAGTAGGAATGCTTGTCGCCATCACCGTTTTTCGTGAATCAGGTGCATTGGAATTCTTCACAAATGCACTGAGGCCACTTCTTGTCGCGCTTGGCATTCCACCGGAAATTGTTCCGCTCGCTGTCATTCGGCCTATTTCAGGAAATGCAGCCCTCGGGATTACAACTGATTTAATTGCTACGTACGGACCTGATTCATTCATCGGACGACTGGCATCAACGATGCAAGGGAGCACCGACACAACGCTTTATATTTTAACAGTATATTTTGGTGCGGTTGGCATAAAAAAAATGGGAGACGCATTGAAAGTAGGACTCCTGGCCGATTTAGTGGCCATTATTTTTTCAATAATAATTGTAACAATTGTGTTTGGCTGACATAGAGTTGCATGATGCACTTTATGTCATTTTTTTGCTTTCAAATTAAAGCAAAAAAAATTTCTTATTTGTATTTGTGCCTCCTTTACAAGATTGGAAACACCAATTTTCACTGTGACAAAGCTAATTTTCGACAAAATAAGAACTATCGCTTGAGAAATGGGAATGATACAAGTAAGATTGATTAATGAGGTGAAAAATTATGGAACGATTACAAAAGGTTATTGCGCATGCAGGAATTGCCTCGCGCAGAAAGGCAGAACAATTAATTATTTCAGGTAAAGTGAAAGTGAACGGAAAAATTGTCAAAGAGCTAGGTGTAAAAGTTTCACCTAATGATAAAATAGAAGTCGAAGATATCCCGATTCAAAAAGAAGAGCCAGTTTATTACCTTTTTTACAAACCACGTGAAGTTATTTCAGCTGTAGCTGATGATAAAAATAGAAAAGTTGTAATTGATTTTTTTCCACATGAAGAAAGAAGGATCTTTCCAATCGGACGGCTCGATTACCATACATCGGGATTACTTCTTTTAACAAATGACGGGGAATTCGCCAATTTATTAATGCATCCGAAATATGAAATCGAAAAGGAATATATAGCAAAAATAAATGGTATTCCCTCACGGGATGAATTAAAAAAATTAGAAACAGGAGTAATCTTGGAAGACGGGAAAACAGCTCCTGCGAAGGCAAAAATAATATCGATTGATAAGAAAAAAGGAACTTCAATTGTAAAACTAATCATTCATGAAGGAAAAAACCGTCAAGTTAGGCGAATGTTTGAGGCGCTTGGATATAAAGTGAAAAAATTAAAACGGGAACGATATGCATTTTTGGACTTAGGAAATTTAAAGCCTGGAGAATATCGAGAGTTAAAGCCTCATGAAGTAAAACGATTACGTCAATTAGCTGTCACACAACATTCATAATATTTACACTATGGCTGACTTGTATAAATGGTATAATGATAGAAAATAAAATGGGGGCTGTTTACATTGAAAAATAAGCGGTTGGCTGTTCGGACAGTAATTTTGCTTGTTTTAGCAGGAGCACTGGCCTATACGCTATATTCAAACTTTTTTAAAGATAAACAAATCGTTGGCATAGGAGATCAAGCGCCAAATTTTGTATTGACAGATTTAAATGGAAATGAAGTCGAATTTGCTGATTATCGTGGCAAAGGGGTATTCCTAAATTTCTGGGGAACATGGTGTAAACCTTGCGAAAGAGAAATGCCATATATGGAAAATCAGTATAAAGTTTATAAAGATCAAGGTGTTGAAATTTTGGCTGTTAATGTAGGTGAACCTGAATTGTCAGTTAAAAATTTCGTTGAACGAAAAGGTTTGACTTTTCCAGTTGTGATTGATAAAGACTTGGAAGTACTTGAAGCATATGGTGTAAATCCATTGCCAACAACGTTTTTAGTTGACAAAGAAGGAAAAATTATCGATATCATTACAGGCCAGTTAACAGAAGAAATGATTAAAAATCATATGGAGCGAATAAAACCATAGTCAATTTGGGGGAATAAAATGGATAAGGTAAAGTGTGAATGCGGCCATGTAAACCCTCATGGCACGATTTTTTGTGAAGCATGCGGCAATTCCTTCGATGACGGGGATGAAAAAAAATTATTAGATATGCGTTATGAAGGAAGTGCTCGACGCTCGCAAACGTATAAAAAAACGTTTATCGATCATATTTGGAATTTTTTCTCCTCTGTAAAAGTCGGAGTTTGGCTCATTATTATAACATTACTCGCATCTGCACTGGGGACGCTGTTTCCTCAGGAAATGTACATACCGTTAAATATGACTGCAGAAGAATTTTATGAGAAGGAATACGGTTTTTTAGGTAAGCTTTATTACCAACTTGGTTTTCATAACTTGTATAAATCTTGGTGGTATATGATTTTAATCGCATCCATTGCGATTTCTCTCGTTATTTGTTCCTTAGACCGAGTTGTTCCTCTATATAAAGCGTTGAAAAATCAAGGTGTAAAAAGAAACCCGAACTTTTTAAGGAGACAGCGGCTGTTTGCCGAATCAACGTTAAAAACAGTAGAATCAGAGGAGCGTTGGATTGATGCATTAAAAAAACGGCGGTATCAAGTCCGAATAGAAGATGGTCATATTTTAGCAGAAAAAGGTCGTTTTTCACGCTGGGGTCCTTATGTCAACCACGTTGGTTTAATTATTTTCTTAATTGGAGCGATGTTGCGCTTTTTCCCGGGAATGTATATTGATGATGCGCTTTGGTTGCGTGATGGGGAAATAAAAGTGATTCCAGGAACAAATGGAAAATATTATTTGGAAAATAAACAATTTATAAGGGAACTTTATGATGAAGATGATAATTTCACTGTAGGAATGGGGATGCCAAAAAATTATCAAACAAATGCAGTCCTTTATGAGCGTATTGATGAAATTGTTCCGGGAAAAGAACCGGAGCTAAAGAAAATAAAAGAACATGAAATACGTGTGAATGAGCCTCTTAAATTTGAAGGATTTGCCCTTTACCAAACAGATTTCAAACTGGATGAATTTTACGAAATGTCATTTAGCCTTGTTGAAAAAAGCACGAACAAAAGCTTTGGTACAATTGATATTAATTTGGCAAATCCACAGTCTGTTTATGAGCTTGGAAACGGCTATAAAGTGGAAATTATGAGTTATTTTCCAAACTTTTATTTTAATGATGCGGGAGAGCCAGATACATTAAACAGAATACCGGATAATCCGGCGTTTATTTTCAAAATGTTTACACCGGAAGTGCCTGAAGGAGAAATCAGCTTCGTCGGAATTCGTTCGAACGTTGAACCTTTTGGCGAAAATAAATATAAAATGGCTTTTCAAAATCTGAAAACTAGAAATGCAACGGGATTAACAGTTCGACTTGATCGGACAATTGGCATCATTATTGTAGGTGGCATTATATTTATGATTGGATTGATTCAAGGAAGTTATTGGAATCACCGCCGCATTTGGATTCAAAGAGAAGGAAATCAATTGATGGTGGCAGCTCATACAAATAAAAACTGGTATGGTCTAAAAAAAGAAATTGAGATGATGTTCAAAGATACGATGTTGCCAATTCCAGTTGATCAACAAGAAAAGGCGAAGTAAGGGGGGAAACCTGTGATCGAAATTAGTAGCAATTTATTATATGTTGCTTTTATTCTATATTTATTTGCGACGATTTTTTTTGCGGCATCTATTCGTGACAAATATTCAAAAGCAAACACAAATAAATGGGCAAAATTTGGAATTGTTGTTACGATTATAGGTTTTATAGCTCAATTGGGTTATTTTGTATTACGGTGGATTGCAGCAGGACATGCCCCTGTCAGCAATATGTTTGAATATACAACATTTTTTGGTATGATGCTTGTCTTATCTTTTATCGTTATTTATTTTATGTATAAGAATGCTTTGATCGGAGCTTTTACGATGCCGGTCGCTCTTTTAATTATCGCATTTGCAGCAATGTTTTCTCGTGAAGTTTCTCCTTTAATTCCGGCTTTGCAAAGCCATTGGCTTTATATTCACGTTACAACAGCGGCTTTAGGGGAAGCAGTACTCGCGATCAGCTTTGCTGCAGGTTTAATCTACCTAATTCATGTTGTTGACCAGACAAAACCATCGAAGCGCACTTTTTGGCTTGAAGTTATTCTATACGGTATTTTAAGTGTTGTTGGCTTTGTTATTGTTACCACAACTTTTAAAGCGATGGATTACGAAGTAACATTCAAATGGGTAAATGAAACGGAAAAAGAAGCTGTGATCGCTTATAATATGCCAGCAATTGCAGGCCCTCCTAATGGCGAAAAGGTAACCGATGGTTTTGGACCGCTTTTTGAAACACCTTCGTGGATGAACGGGACCAATGCACCTAGAAAATTTAATACATTGGTTTGGTCATTATTATTGGGATTCATTATTTATGGATTATTGCGGTTAATTTTTCGAAAAAGAATTGCAGCTGCCATACAACCGTTGTTGAAAGGAATTAATCCTGATTTAGTTGATGAAATAAGCTATCGGTCTGTAACAATTGGTTTTCCGATTTTCTCTTTAGGAGCTTTAATTTTTGCAATGATTTGGGCTCAAGTGGCTTGGACCCGTTTTTGGGGCTGGGATCCAAAAGAAGTATGGGCTTTAATTACTTGGTTGTTCTATGCCGCTTTTTTACACCTTCGGCTTTCAAAAGGTTGGCATGGTGAAAAATCAGCATGGCTTGCTGTAATCGGTTTTGCAATTATTATGTTTAACCTTGTAGCGGTAAATTTAGTGATTGCTGGATTACACTCTTATGCATAGTAAATATACGACTGATCTTCTTTGGAGATTGGTCTTATCGACAAACTCTTAATTGAAAGGGGATTTCAGGATGGAAAATCAAGCAAAAATTTTAGTTGTTGATGATGAGGAAAGAATCCGTCGCTTACTAAAAATGTATTTAGAAAGAGAGGATTACATTATAGACGAAGCTGAAAATGGCGAGGATGCTTTGAAAAAAGCGCTCGCCGAAGATTATGATTTGATTTTGCTTGATATCATGATGCCAGGTATTGATGGAATCGAAGTTTGTAAGCAATTAAGAGAAAAGAAATCAACCCCTATTATAATGTTGACGGCAAAAGGTGAGGAAGCGAATCGTGTTCAAGGATTTGAAGTAGGTACAGATGATTATATAGTAAAGCCGTTTAGCCCAAGGGAAGTTGTCTTGCGGGTGAAAGCATTATTAAGAAGATCAGCATCTTCCGTCTATATTCAAACTGAGACGTCAACTAAAGATGTAATTGTTTACCCATATTTAACAATTGATAATGACGCCCATCGAGTGACTGCTGAAGGAAAAGAAGTAAGTTTAACGCCGAAAGAATACGAATTATTGTATTTCTTAGCTAAATCACCTGATAAAGTATTTGACCGTGAACAACTGTTAAAAGAAGTATGGCATTATGAATTTTTTGGCGACTTGCGAACAGTAGATACACATGTGAAACGTTTAAGAGAAAAGTTAAATAAAGTTTCGAGCAATGCCGCCAAAATGATTGTAACAGTGTGGGGCGTCGGCTATAAATTTGAGGTTGGGTCTGAATAATGGTTTGGTTTTGGAGAAGTGTTGTTGGTAAACTTTGGTTTACCATCCTTTTGCTCGTTTCAGCAGTATTATTCTTATTAACCATACTGTTACTACAATTCTTTGAAACTTTCCATGTAACGGAAGCCGAGAAGGAATTAACCCAACTGGCAGCCAAGGTAGCAAATATTATGGAAACATATGAAGATGGGAATTTGGCATTATCCATCGCTTGGGAAGTGATAGATCCATCTTCTAAAGTATTAATTATTGATTCAGAAGGGCATCATTGGAACTCACCAACAAGAAATGAGAATTTAGGTGACCTGCCAGTTGAATTTATTTATAATGATGAAGATTTATCAAAAGTTTTAACTAAGAAAGAAACTGTGATGAAGGTTGCTTATCCACCAAACATAACTACTGAAGCGGGTCAACCATACAATGATATTTTAATTGTTGGCGTTCCAATGAGTAGAGATAAAAGCGGACATGGCGGTGTTTTCATATACCAATCCCTTGATGTTGTCAGTCAAACCTCTAGGGAAACAACAAAAATCATTATCGTAAGTGCAGGCATTGCGATTGTTTTGACAACATTTTTTGCATTTTTCTTATCAACAAGAATTACTGCTCCGCTAAGAATAATGCGTGAAGCAGCCTTTGAAATGGCAAAAGGAAAATTTAATGCGAAAGTCCCGATTTTAACCCACGATGAAATTGGGGAGTTAGCCCTCGCTTTCAACCGTATGGGCAGACAATTAGAATATCACATTCTTGCACTAAATCAAGAAAAAGAACAGTTGGCGAGCATTTTAAGCAGCATGGCTGATGGTGTAATTACAATGAACCGTACAGGTGACATTATTGTTTCCAATCCGCCGGCCAAAAAAGTGTTGGAAGCTTTCTATTTTGAGCACGGGGGCAATGAAAATCATGAGCAGCTGCTGCCGCTTGAAATGCGGGGCATATTAGAAAAAGTCATTGAAACTGAACAACAGCAAATTGCTGAAATATCGGTTCAAGGAAAAAGTTGGGTTGTTCTAATGACTCCTCTTTATGACCAAGAAGCGGTAAGAGGGGCAGTTGCGGTCTTGCGTGATATGACAGAGGAAAGAAAACTAGATAAGCTTCGCAAAGACTTTATCGCCAATGTCTCTCATGAACTGAGAACACCAATTTCGATGTTGCAAGGGTATAGTGAAGCGATTATTGATGATATTGCCGAGACGGAGGAAGAAAAGAAAGAAATTGCACAAATCATTTATGATGAGTCTCTAAGAATGGGTCGTCTCGTCAATGAGCTTCTGGATCTTGCCCGTATGGAATCTGGTCATATAGACCTAAATCTTGAAAAAGTTCCGCTAGCGTCTTATTTCGATAAAATCATCAGAAAGTTTCAAGGCGTTGCGAAAGAGCAAGGTGTTGAGTTAATTTTGGAAATTAACGATACAGAAAGTGTCATGACCATTGATGCAGACCGAATCGAGCAAGTGCTGACTAATTTATTAGACAATGCGATTCGTCATACAAATGAAGGCGGTACAGTTACTTTAACTGTCAATTCAATGCCTGATGGATTTCAAATTTCCGTTAGAGATTCTGGATCAGGCATTCCTGAAGAAGATTTGCCTTTTGTGTTTGAAAGGTTTTACAAAGCGGATAAAGCGCGGACGAGAGGTCGTTCAGGAACAGGGCTCGGACTTGCGATTGCTAAAAATATTGTTGAAGCTCATCGCGGTCATATTTCCGTTCAAAGTAAACTTGGCGAAGGAACTGTCTTCTCATTTTTTATTCCGCGTAATCAAGATTAATAATAATGTTGAAATAACTCGAAATTTTAGATAACATGAATAATAACTAAATAAAGTGTGCCTTTAGGTGTTCATAAATGAACTTAATAGGGAATTTGGTGAGATTCCAAAACTGTCCCCGCAACTGTAATTGTGGACGAAAATGAGAAAAACCACTGTAGGGAACTACGGGAAGGCTCATTTGAGGATGAAGCATAAGTCAGTAGACCTGCCTAAATGCATGCGTTTCAAAGCTTCGGGATGAAAGTTATTGAAACGGCACGTATATTTTAATTATAAATATAATTGTGTCTGTGTGTCGTTTGGCTCATCCTTAAGTGGATGGGCTTTTTTATTATTTTAAAGATAAAGAGGTGTTATTTTTGAAAAATTGTAAAATTTATTTTTCTTTGATTACAGCTTTTCTTTTAATGTTCACTTTAATTGGTTGTGGAAATATGGAAAGCAAAAATGAAAATAGTCAACCATCAAAGCAAACAGAATCGGATCAACAAGCGCAAAGTGGAAGCTTTCCTGTTACAGTAACAGATGCATCAGGTTCTGAAATAAAGATCGAGAAAAAACCGACAAGAATTGTATCTCTTATGCCAAGTAATACAGAAATTGTATTTGCTTTAGGTGCAGGAGATTCTGTAGTTGGTGTAACTGAATGGGATAACTATCCTGAAGAAGTTCTTGAAATAGAAAAAGTCGGTGGCTTAGATTTTAATGTCGAAAAAGTATTGTCATTAAAGCCAGATCTCGTGTTAGCACATGCTTCCAGCATGCAAAATGCCAATGATTATGGACAAATTAGAGATATTGGTATTCCTGTAATTGTCGTCCCGAATGCTCAATCATTTAATGAAGTTTATGAATCAATTACACTAATAGGGAATGCTGTTGGTGCCAATCAAGAAGCTGAAAGAATAATAGATGATATGAAAAAAAGATTAGATGTTATTAAAGAAAAAGCAAGTAAAATTAGTGAAGATGAAATGAAAACTGTTTGGGTTGAAATAATGCCTGAACCAGATCTATATACCACCGGGAAAGGTACTTTTATTGATGATATTTTAAATCTTATTCATGCGAAAAATGCAGCTGGAGCTTATGAAGGTTGGATAAAATTTACTGAAGAAGACGCTATTTTATTAAACCCAGATGTAATTTTATTAACATATGGTTTTTATGTTGAAAATCCTACTGAAAAAGTATATCAAAGAGAAGCATGGAAAGATGTTCCTGCAGTAAAAAATAAGCAAGTATTTGCAATAGATTCAGATAAATTTAATCGTACCGGTCCAAGGTTGATCGAAGGAGTAGAAGAACTTGCATCTTTCATCTATCCAGAAGTATTTAGTAAATAACAAAGTTTTTCCATATTTCTTTTCACTCGCAATATTAGTTTTTTCGATTTATTTGGGTATTTCAATAGGAACGCTTTCAATTCCTATTTCAACGATTATTGATATATTTGGACAATTGTTTTCTCTTTCGAAGACGGATGATGTAGATCCGATGGTTTATAACATTGTCGTTTCCATTCGAATGCCAAGGGTTTTTCTTGCAATGCTCGTCGGTTTTTCATTATCAATTGCTGGCAGCGCTTTTCAAGGGTTATTAAAAAACCCGCTCGCAGATCCTTTTACACTTGGTGTTTCGTCAGGTGCCTCTTTAGGTGCGGTCATCGTCCTTTTTATAGGGTTAAGTTTACCTTTTATTGGAAGGTTTACGCTGCCTGTTTTAAGTATTATTTTTGCTCTTCTGACACTTTTTGTTGTATTAGCATTTACTAGATTAATTGAGCGGAAAATGTCGGTTGAAACGATCATTTTAACAGGAATTATTTTTAGTTCTTTTTTAGGGGCAGTTATTTCATTATTGATCGCCTTATCGGGTGAAGAATTGCGCCAAATTGTAGTTTGGCTCATGGGAAGCGTCTCGATGCGGGGGTGGGTTTACGTATACATGATCCTCCCGTTTACAATAGCTGGAGTTATTATATTACTATTAAACTGCAAAGAGCTAAATGCACTCTCTTTCGGCGAAGAAACGGCTCAGCAACTTGGAGTTGATGTTGCAAAACGGAAAATCATGATCTTAATAGGAGCGTCTTTGTTAACAGGTTCTGCTGTAGCTGTTTCTGGCACGATTGGCTTTGTTGGCCTTGTTATTCCTCATATTACAAGAATGATTTGGGGTCCTGATCATTATAAATTATTGCCTATTTCAATGATAAACGGAGGAGCTTTTTTAATCTTAGCTGACTTAGTAGCCAGGACAATTATTGCTCCCCAAGAATTACCTATTGGTGTCATTACAGCTATTATCGGGGCGCCGGTTTTCGCATTTATATTTTTTCGCAATAGTCGCAAAAGGTAGTTGAATTGTACAATGATAAAAGTAGAAAATTTGTCGGCAGGATATCAACAGAAAGAAGTTATTCATCAAGTAAGTTTCGAAGTAGGAAAAGGAGAAATATTCGGGATATTAGGGCCTAACGGTAGCGGAAAGTCGACTATTTTAAAAATCCTTTCTGGGCAATTTCCTTCATTTTCAGGTTCGGTTTCTATTAAAGGTAAGCCACTTGATGATTATAAGATAAAAGAATTGGCCCAAACGGTTGCCGTTCTTTCGCAACATTATGATATTTCTTTTTCTTATACAGTGAAAGAAACAGTTAAGCTAGGGCGATACGCATACCAAAAAGGACTTTTTCCAACATGGACGATTGAAGATGAATTGGCAGTTCAAAAAGCAATTGATATGACTGGCCTGACTAACTTGGAAAATGAAAAAATTGATTTGTTAAGCGGCGGGGAACGACAGCGTGTATTTTTAGCTAGGGCACTTGCACAAGAACCGGATATATTACTGCTTGATGAACCGACGAATCACCTTGATATTAGCCATCAAATGAGATTGTTTGATTCCCTTTATAAATGGGTGCAGGAAAAACAGTTAACTGTTGTTGCGGTTTTTCATGATTTAAATATGGCAGGCTTGTATTGCAATCGTTTGCTGTTATTAGATAAAGGTAGCGTAAAAAGCATTAATGAACCGCAAAATGTGCTTGAGGAAGAATCACTTTCATCGGTTTATCAAACAAAAATTATTAAAAAACAGCATCCGGTTGTGCCAACTCCTTTAATTACCCTTACTCCTGCAATGGAGTGGAATGAGGCATCGGTTTTTCCAATGTTGAAAACAGTTCAAACAGAAGAAGCGATTATCGTTGAAGCAGAAAAGCCGCTAAAAACATTATCGTCGGCTGTCCTTAATTCTGGTTTTAACTGGAGCAAATATTTTATTAATCGACATGTTGATAAACATTACAATTGTGATGATCCTGAGCAAGACATGAAAATGTATTTAGAGAAAATCGGTTATAATTCTGCTTACACTGTTGGAATGATGACTGCAGCAAAGTTAAATGATGCTTCTATGAAACGAGTTCAAACAGAACAATTTTCGCTTTTTGTAATTGTGACTGCTGGAATGTCCAACGCTGTTGATGTTTCAAAAGCATATTTACGAACAGACTTAGTAAGGACACCAGGAACGATTAATACATGGATTTTTATTGACGGAAAACTATCAGATGCTGCATTTGTACAGGCAATGATGACTGCAACCGAGGCAAAAGTTAAAGCGGTGGCAGAGAATCAAATCTTAGATCCAGAAACGAATACTATTGCAAGTGGGACATCAACCGACAGCTTGCTAATAGCCGCTACGCAGACGGGTTCATTCATTGAATATGCAGGGACAATTACACAGATTGGAAAAGCGATCGGCCAAATGGTTTTTGAGGCAACATTTGAAGCAATCAAGCGCTATAAAGAAAGGAATGGGTCAATTTAATGACGATTCTTTTTTTTCAACATGTAATATCAGCCTGGATCGCCCTCTTGTTAGATAAATGGTTAGGTGATCCTCGGTGGCTTCCTCATCCCGTCCGAGGAATGGGTTTTATTATCGCAAAGCTCGATACTTTTTTAAACAAAGGCGCATTTCGTAAAATAAAAGGATTGATTGCATGGCTTACCACTATACTTTTCGTTTTTTTACCGACTATATTCATTGTTTATTTGCTTAAAGATATTCATATTATATTGGCGATCATTGTTGAAGCAATTTTAATATATACGACAATTGCTGAAAAAGATTTAGCAGAAGCGGGATTTGCTGTTTCAGGGCCTTTAAAAGTAGGCAATTTGCAGCTTGCACGCGAAAAAGTTAGTTGGATTGTTGGACGTGACACCGAAAAGTTGGATGAAAGTGAAGTTGTTCGTGCTGCAGTTGAGACGATAGCTGAAAATACTAGCGATGGCGTCACTGCCCCATTATTTTATGCCATTTTAGGAGGGGCCCCGCTTGCCTTATTATATCGAGCTGTCAATACTTGCGATTCAATGCTCGGTTATAAAAGTGAAAAATATAAAGAATTTGGTTGGGCATCAGCTAAAATGGATGACTTGTTTAATTATATTCCAAGTCGGATGACCGGATATATTATGATTGCTAGTAATATTTTTTCATCGAAATCTACTTTGAAAAAATGTTTGCATATTTTAAATCGTGATGCTAAAAAGCATCCTAGCCCTAATAGCGGCTGGTGTGAAGCTGCAATGGCTGCGCTTTTAGAAGTCCAATTGGGAGGAATTAATACATATAATGGGGTCGTTTCCGATCGTGCGAGAATGGGAGATGCCGTTCATAGATTAGAAGTTTTTCATATTGAGCAATCGATCAGCATAATGAAAAGAACAGTATTAGCATTTATGACCTTGCTTACGTTAGGAGTTGTTTTCTGTGCAATTGCTTCCAGATGGGCATCATTTGTTTGAAAGTAAGAATAGCAGTTCGAAACTTATTTTTATTTCAGGAGGTGTCCGAAGCGGAAAAAGCACATTTGCTGAAAAACTAGCGTGTTCTATTGCAGGAAAGACTTCTTCCTTGCATTATATTGCAACAAGCTTGCCATATGATGACGAAATGGTAGCTAGAATAAAAAAACATCAACTTGACCGCTCAGAAGGCATATATAAGTGGAAAACTTGGGAGCAACCGATGAACCTTCATTATCTAGTAAATCAATTTACAAATCGGGATGTCGTTTTAATAGATTGTTTAACTACATTACTTGGAAATGAATTGTTTTTTGATGGATGCTGGCTCGATGAAAAGAAAGTGGAAGCGATGTTAAATCGTCTGAAAAATACATTCGAATTATATAAACAAACCGCAAAAACGACGATAATTGTTTCCAATGAAATTTTTTCTGAAGGAATTCCAACGGATCGAGGCAGCCGTCTATATATGAAGCAACTTGGAAAATTACACCAATTTTTAATAACTCTTTGTAATGAAGCTTATTTGTTAGAATATGGCGTTGTTCGAAAGATGAAAGAAGGGCATTAAATGAAAAAAATTATAGATGGATTATTAATAGCTTTGCAATTTTTAACAACAATCCCTTTTCATAGTCAAATAGAGTGGGATAAAGACTGCGCAAAATGGTCGGTCCGCTTCTTTCCGCTCGTTGGATTGATTGGCGGAATATTAATTGCAGCACAATTGATTTTATTATTGGAATATACGCACGTTTCAACCGTAATCATTGCTTTTTGGATTTTGTTTTTCGGAGTTTTATATACAGGCGGTCTCCATTTAGATGGTTGGATGGATATGAGTGATGCTATTTTTTCCTATCGTGATCAAGAACGAAAACTAGAAATTATGAGTGATTCCCGTGTGGGGGCTTTTGGTGTTATTTCATTGCTCTTTTTATTAGGTTTTCGCTTTCTATTTATTTATGAAATAATCGAGTTCTCAAGTTTACATCAACTTCTTTTAATCATCCTCATCCCATTTTTAGCAAAAGCAGCTCTGACTGCTTTGTTGATTGAAGGAAAATTTGCAAAAAGTACCGGAATGGCTGCGGCTTATAAAGATGTAATTTCAAAAAAAGATTTACGGTATGTTGTCGGTTTTATCGTTTTAGTCAGCGGAGTGATGATAATGGTTGATTTCAGTCTTACAACTCCGATTATGATATTAATAATAGCTTCAATATTTCTCTATTGGTTCCTAAAGTCAATTATTTATAAAGAGTTTGGCGGAATAACCGGGGATACTTTAGGAGCGCTTGCGGAAGGGGAGGAAACCTTTTTGTGGCTCGTTCTTTGGCTATTACACTACTTCGCCATGGTTTAACCGCTGAAAATGTTGAAAAAAAGTATGTAGGCTGGTCAGACGTTCCGTTATGTGAACAAGGTATCAAAGAGTTAGAAATGTATAAACAACAAGGCTATCCAGTTGGTGATGTGTATTTTGTTAGTGATTTAAAAAGGTGCAAGCAAACTTTTGATTTGCTTTATGGTGATAAGAATGTCAAACCAATTTTAGCTCCAAATTTGCGTGAACTTCATTTTGGCAATTGGGAATTAAAAACATTTGAAGATTTGAAAAATGATCAACAATATTTACATTGGTTGGACCATTTTGAAACCGAACAAATTCCTGGCGGAGAAAGATTTTGTAATTTTAAGAAAAGGGTTTTAGCCGGATGGACTCAAGCTGTTAATACCTTTTTTCATAGTAATATCAATCATATCGTAATAATTTCCCATGGAGGTCCGATCAGGCTATTGTTGGAACGCTATGCGCCAGTCCAAAAAAATTTTTGGAGTTGGTCAATTAAACATTGCCAAGGATATACAATGACAACTACACTAGAAAGAATTAGGAGGAATGAACGATGCATTTTGTTACAGGAGGTGCGTTTCAAGGAAAGAGAAGATGGGTATTTGATGAGTACAGATTAAAAATTAATTCAAATTGGAAATGGCACAATTTTTATGAAAATAGCACGATACTAACTCCTTTAGAAGTGAAAACTGAAAAAATTGTTGTATTGGAAGGTTTAGAAGAAATAATAAAAAAAATGGTTTATGAGCGGGATCCTGCTATTCAAAATAAATGGGAGGAAGTTTTTATAAACTGGTACAATTGGGAAAAGGAATGTCAAGAGCGAAAGGTTATTTTTATTGGTTGTGACATTAGCAAAGGAATTGTACCACTTCAAGAATTGGATCGAAAATGGCGAGATGAAACGGGCTTTTGCTATCAGAAACTCGTGCATCTCTGTTCAAGAGTCGATATTATTTGGAATGGTCTAGCACAAACAATAAAAATGGAAGGTGGGCATCATTCATGAGACTATATACACGTACAGGTGATGAAGGAAAAACAAGTTTAATTGGAGGTCGTGTCGACAAAGATCATCTTCGCGTAATTGCTTACGGAACGATTGATGAAGTAAATAGTTTTGTAGGTCAGGCAATGACTTTATTGGAAGATGAAAAATTTGCCGATATTTATGATGAATTGAAAAAAATCCAACACGAATTATTTGATTGCGGTAGCGATTTGGCTACGATCCATGAGAAAAGGCCTTATAAAGTGACAGATGAGATGGTTACATTTCTTGAGCAGCGAATTGACAAATATATAGCAGAAGCTCCTCCAGTTGAGCGCTTTATACTTCCAGGGGGATCTAAGCAAGCTGCAGCCTTACATATTGCAAGAACTACTACAAGAAGAGCAGAACGATATATTGTCAGCCTACAAAAAAATGAACCGATCAACCAATCGGTATTAAAGTATGTAAACCGCTTGTCTGACTATTTCTTTGCAGTTGCTCGCGTAGTCAATGCTCGTCAACAAATAAAAGATGTAGAATATGAAAGAAGTGCGGTCGTGTTTAGAAATGGAAAAAGAAAGGAAAGCAACAATGAAAATTAAAAAACTGGCTATTTTAGCTTTATTTATTAGCTTTTCGGTTGTTGGCGCAATGATCAAAATTCCAGCGATGTTAATAGGTAGCATTGCATTAGATAGTTTTCCGGCGCTAGTAGCAGCAGTCGTGCTTGGTCCTATGAGCGGTGCGATCGTTTCTTCAATTGGCCACTTGGTATCAGCACAATTAGCTGGTTTTCCTTTAGGCCCTTTTCATATTTTAATTGCGATAGAAATGGCGCTAATTTTGCTGCTTTTTGGTTATGTTTATAAAAAAGGAAAAAAACTTACGAGTTACATTCTGTTCTTTATTTGTAATGGTTTTATTGCTGCGCTTCCTTTTATTTTTATTCTTGGCACCGGTTTTTATGTTGCAACAATGCCATCGCTCGTTATCGGCACGTTGTTTAATGCAATAGCAGCTGCACTTGTTGCGCCAAAGATTGTAGCATATAAAAAATTAAATGCTGCGGAAAAAGGACATGTATAATTATGAGAGATGTTTTGTTTTTACCTGCAACGGGTGATTCCGAGATGGTGATTGCAACGGATTGTTCAGGTGGAATCGGTGAAAAAGCTAATGATATACTATTTGTTGCTGATAATGTCGTGGCGTATTTCGCAATGCGCGTTGCCATGATGGAATTATTATCAGTAGGCGCCACACCATCTGCAGTTATTTTATCGAATTTTACAGGGGAAAAATCATGGCAAGCGTATATGTCAGGTATTCAGAAAGTGTATGAAGAACTTGGCATGAATCCGTTGCCCCTTGTTGGCAGTACCGAAACAAATATGATGTTGCAGCAATCTGCTTTAGGGCTAACAGTCCTTGGAACTGTATTAAAAAACAAAAAAAGAATCAAAAAAACGCCAAAAAATGCTGCATTTGCAGTTATTGGTGTTCCTTTAGCTGGTGAAAAAGTATTAACTGAGCAGGCTCTTGTGGCTCCTTTATCTTTATTTAAAAAATGTTTAGATACTCCGGGTGTCTTTGAAATTGTTCCAGTCGGTTCAAAAGGTATTTTTTATGAATTTCAATTAATGTTAACTATGAACGGATTTGATCGGTATAATGTTGATTGTAGTTTACCTTTAAACGAATCATCAGGACCGGCCACATGCTTTTTAATTAGTTATAACAGAACATTTGAGCAGGAATTGCAAGCCCTTTGCGGTCGACATTTTCACAAAATTAATATAGAATACTAGAGGTAATGGGAAGGACACGTGATTTCAAATTGGGGTGTTCCTTCCTGTTTTTATCTTTAGTATCATTGGTACTGATGTAACATTATCTATTAAAATTCGACTAAATTAGAGAACGGGAGGGGTTTAGCAGCATGAAGGACATATTTCAAAGGTTTTATGACCTTTATCACCATGATTTGTTTCAATTTTTATTTTACATGGTGAAAAATAGAGAACAAGCGGAGGATCTCGTTCAAGAAGTTTATATAAAAGTCCTTCAATCTTTTGACCGCTTTGAAGGAAGAAGCAGCGAGAAAACATGGCTTTTTTCGGTTGCAAGACATGTCGCTATTGATTGGTTTCGAAAACAAAAAAGGACAGCTGATAATCATGCAATTAACGAGGAAACAGTAAGATTTCTGTTAAGAGATGAAGCCCCACTCCCGGAAGAGGTGGCAATTCAAAATGAAAAAATAAAAATGATGTATGAATGCATGGAACATTGTACTGTAGATCAAAAATTAGTACTTGTTCTCCGTTATATACAGTCGTTTTCAATAGCTGAAACAGCAGAAATCTTAGGTTGGACAGAAAGTAAGGTTAAAACAACACAACATCGTGCTTTAAAGGTATTAAAAGCATTGATGGAGGAAGCCTATGCTAAGGAGGGGATGATAAATGCATAAACAAACTTTTGATGAAGAACAACTAGAAAAACTGCTGCAAAATATGCCAAAAGTAAAGGATACACAAGATCCTGAACAGCTTTTTACTATCATTTCCTCTCGTATTGAAGAAAAGGAGCAAAAGCCATTATTAAAGGAAGAAAAAAGCACATGGAAAAAAAAATCTTGGCTTCTTCCAACCTTGGCTTCGATTGCTGCTATCGTCATTGTTGCAATTGTATCACCATCCTTTTTATATGAACAAAAGAAGAACGAAAAGCAAGTGGCTTTTGATTCTCAGAAAGAAAACGCTGCGCTCAACGAACAAAATGAACAAACGGAACGAGAAAATTTTACGATGATGGCAAGGGAGATGCCTTCAACTGTAATAGATTCCAGTATTTCTCATGTGATTACTTCCAAAGGAGATGCTGAAGAAATATTAACAGTTGCCATTCCGGACCGCAATGTTCAATTTGTCGTACCTGTCAGTTTTGTTGTTCCTAACAATGAAACTGAAACAAAGCTGGATCGAATGGAAACAATTCAAGAGCATCTATATGAAGACGCTTGGGGGTTATCAAACTATATTTTAGAAAATGTACAGTATAGTGAAGATAAAAGTAGTCAGGCATTAATTGTAAATGTTCCGGCAAATCATACATTCGGTCAAGGGTCTGCAATGGAAGTCATCTTTTTGGCAACTGTTAAAGAAATGGCGAAACAAATGGGCTATCAGTCCGTCATTTTTGAAACGGAAGGAAAACCAGGAATATTGCTTGGAAATTATGGAGAAATAACCACACTTGATCTCCAAAAGGAAGAGGCGAAAGGCGTTTATTATATTTTTCAACCAGAAGGGTATTTGCAAAAATTTCTCGTTCCTTTTCCAAAGGAAGTTTCATTCAGCAAAGCTCTTGAAATGATGAAAATGCCAAATGAAATGGACAAAAGGCAGCTTAAGCCGGCTATTCCAGAAGAAATCAAAATTAAAAGTGCGAAGATCGATCCAAAAAAGAACGTTGCTATCGTAGATTTTGCCGAAGGTACTATAGTACCTAATGATGAAAATGGTTTACTGATGATTGAGGCCATTTTAATGACAGCTAAAGAATTCGGTGTTTCAGCAGTTGAATTTAATAACGTTGGTGTAGATATAATTGGACAATATAATCTTCAAAATTCGATTCCTGTACCGCTGGCAGTAAATCCAATGCCTTATTAAACGTAGGCTCTAAGCTAAAAAACACAAGATTTGT
Source organism: Calidifontibacillus erzurumensis (assembly GCF_013303125.1). Taxonomy (GTDB): domain Bacteria; phylum Bacillota; class Bacilli; order Bacillales; family Bacillaceae_J; genus Calidifontibacillus; species Calidifontibacillus erzurumensis. Next base: position 334,664 of record NZ_JABTTE010000001.1, read on the forward strand.
GTTAGCTTAGAGCCTTTTCATTTATAAAATGAATCAAAGAATGAGGTAAGGATCACTATATGAATATTTTTTATAATTATTACTATCTAAATCTGATATTGTGAAATTTTTCACAAAATTGTCAATAAGACATATCAAATAATAGTTAATTTAATTTTATAATTTTTATTGACAATATAATTTGTCTAGCAATAATTACATAAGGAGTGAGGCAACTATGAAAACTTTAAAATGGGGAGGAACCATTTTACTCTCTCTAGGGTTGATTGTCGGGTGCAGCAATAGCGGAAAAGTAGACAATGCAAATGTTCAACCTCCTGTAGAAGCTGAGACGGTCATCGATCATGAACTAGAGGAAATTATTGCAAAATTTCAACCAATTGGGGATATTCCTGTCCCAGCTGATAACCCAATGACTGAAGAGAAAGTAGAACTGGGCAAAAAGCTTTATTTTGATCCAAGGTTATCAGGAAATAATAAAATAAGCTGTTTTTCTTGCCATGCAACAACTGCAGGATATGGTGACAATTTGCCAACATTTATAGGGTTTGAAGGACACCAAGGAGCACGTAATAGCCCAACAGTTATTAATGCAGGCTATTATACATCAAATTTCTGGGATGGTCGTGCAGCAAGTTTAGAAGAGCAAGCACTTGGCCCAATTCAATCAGAGGTTGAGATGAACCAGAACCTTGATGAATTAATCACTGAATTAAAAGCTGTTCCTGGGTATGTAGATGAATTTAACAAAGTGTTTAACGATGAAATTACAGCTGAAAATATTGCGAAAGCAATTGCAACATTTGAAAGAACAATTACTATTACAGATACTAGATTTGACCGTTTCTTAGCAGGAGAAAGAGATGCCTTAACCGCTCAAGAAATTGAAGGTATGAAACTATTTGCCGGCAAAGCAAATTGTATGTCATGTCATGCCGGTCCTACATTATCAGATAACAATTTCCATAACATCGGTTTAGAAGGCGATGATGGACGATACGGTGTCACTAACCAAGAAGCAGACAAAGGAAAGTTTAGAACTCCTGGATTAAGAGGTGTTGCTCATACTGCACCGTATATGCACGATGGCAGCCTAGCAACACTTGAAGATGTTGTCAAATATTACAATGAAGGTGGAGGAAACCATCCAAATAAAGATCCGCTAATGGTACCGTTAAATTTATCGGATGAGGAAATTAAATCAATTGTAGCTTTCCTAGAGTCTATGAGTGGAGAAGTTCCTGTAGTTGAGGCACCGGAATTACCGTAAGAATAATGCAAAAAGAACTTAAAAAACCTCTCAACTAACAAAGTTGAGAGGTTTTTATGTATGCATTATTATTCAAATTTATTTGGATTACCATCAAATGGCTCATCTGCAACTTTGATTGAGTCAGTTGGGCAACCTTCAAAAGCATCCATCATATCGTCGATTAATACATCTGGAATTTCTACAATACCTTGGTTGTCATCTAATGTTACATATGCAATGCCATCTTCATTGTAATCATAAATGTCAGGAGCAGATGCGCCACAGGCACCACATGCAATACATGTTTCTTGGTCTACAATTGTATACTTTGCCATAAAAAAACCTCCTACAAAATTGTAAAATCATTTATAACTCAATAAGAGCTATAGGTAACACTCATAAACATTGTAAAACGCTTTGATGAACTTTTCAATAGAAAAGTATCATGAGAATCCTTATCATATAACTTTTTCCCTTATTACATGTTGTTTTTGATAAAATAAAACCGTATGACATTATGTTAAGAAAGGATTCGAAAATGTGGAGCAATTTCGCTTATTTACAATTTTAATTTGTCTTTCTCATTTAAATGGTGAGCGCTCCATTAACGGGCTATACCATTTGTTAAAAGGAAAAAAATCATCCCAAACCATTCAAGATACAAAATTATTTAAATTAGAACCTTTTTATCACTTGTTCCCAACCTTAAAAAAGAGAGAATTAATCGATTGTATAGAAGTTCTTCAATTAAATGAATGTATTTCTAACATCGGTCAGGATACTTTTATATTGTCCAAAAAAGGGGTTTTATATTTAAAAAAATTACAAGGACAATTTTCAATTCCAAATTACTTAAATGGGTGGCGTTTTCATAAAGAAGCAATGGAATTTTGGCAGCGGTTTTCATTAACTGTTCAAACATTGTCCCATTTGATTTATGATAAGCAATCGTTTTTACCTGTAGTCCGTGATGATAATACACAGCATTGGGTAAAGAGCTTTTTACGAAACATACATGATCGTTTTACCTTTGCCGATGAACTTTATAAAGAGTGTCATTCTATTTTAAAGAAATTGCCGAAGCTTCATGCAGAAATTTTTGTTTTGCATATGAGTGGTGTTCATCGGGTAGGGTTTACGATTGATCAAATTTCCAGAATTTTTAGGTTGGATAAAGACTATACATATGTTCTATTTCAATCTGTCTTGCATTTTTTTATATTAACTGTTAATAAACATCATGATCATTATCCCCTTCTTAGCTTCTTTATAAAAGAGGAAAAAAATGAATATAATTTGACAGTTTCTGCAAGAAAAACGTATGAACTATTAAGGCAGAAAAAATCGATTGAAGAGATTGCGGAAATACGTAAATTAAAAACGAGTACTATAGAAGATCACATTGTCGAAATCGCTTCAGAAATAAAGGAGTTTGATATTCAACCTTTCATATCAATCGAGGAACAAAAACGTATTAATAATGCTATTCAAACTTTAAAAACGAAAAGATTAAAACCGATTAGAAATGCTCTAGAAAATTCCGTCAGTTATTTTCAAATACGGTTAATGCTCGGAAGGATGGAGAAATAAGTGCAACTCGAAAAAATATTGCAGGAAAAGTTTCAATATACTAGTTTTCGCCGGGGACAAAAAGAAATTATTATTGATTTACTTAAAGGAAATAATGTTGTAGCTATGCTTCCAACTGGAGCAGGAAAATCGATTTGTTATCAGCTTCCTGGTTATTTATTAGAAGGGTCGGTATTAATTGTTTCACCTCTGTTGTCGTTAATGGAAGACCAAGTACAGCAATTAAAAGCAAGAGGTGAAAAGCAAGTCATTGCTCTAAACAGTTTCCTCCCCTACCAACGTCGGAAATATATTTTAAAATCGTTGTCTCAGTACCGGTATATATATGTTTCTCCGGAAATTTTACAATCTGAGGAGGTCTTAAGGGCTTTACATACAGTTAAAATCAGCTTGTTTGTCGTTGATGAAGCTCATTGCATTTCACAATGGGGACATGAGTTTCGAACAGATTATTTAAAATTGAATGCTGTTAAATGCCATGTTGGCAATCCTCCATGCTTAGCGTTAACAGCTACTGCGACAAAAATGGTTATTGAAGATATTATCTTGCAACTTGGTTTGGAAAGTGTGAAGCAGCATGTTTATCCAATCGACCGACCAAACATAGCAATTTCTGTTCAAGAAGTCCAATCACTTGAAAATAAGATTAACGCTACAATCGATTATGTTAAAACATTAAAAGGTCCGGGAATTATATATTTCTCAAGCAGGCAATGGACTGAAAAAATGGTAGAATTATTGAGAGAAAATGGAATTGATAGAGTGCAGTTTTATCATGGCGGTTTGGAAAACGATGACCGTATTTTAATTCAACAACAGTTTATTAATGATCAGCTTGATGTAATTTGTTGTACAAATGCATTTGGAATGGGAATTAATAAACCGAATGTACGCTATATTATTCACTTTCATTATCCCGGGCAGTTTGAGTCCTATTTGCAAGAAATTGGGCGTGCCGGGAGAGATGGACAAGAAAGTATTGCAATTTTATTATTTAGTAAGGAAGATCATGAAATTGCCAAGAATATTCTTTTTCAAGATTTTGCAACTGAAAGTGAATGGGAGTTTGTATTTCAGCTCATTCAAACTGCTTATCCAACATTGAATCATCTGGAAGAGCTATTGGTAGAAAACTATGGATTTTCTGAAGTAAAATGGCGTTTTATGAACTATCATTTTGAACAATATCAAATGTATTTGAACAAAGAGGTAAATCGAAATTGTGATTTTGATGCTGTAAAAAAGAAAATTTTGCATATAGTTTCCAATAGAACTCGTTTAAAAGAAAAAAATTTGACTGACTTTAGACAATGGTTGGTCATGGCAAATAAATGCAGAAGGGAAACATTGTTAGAAAAATTTGACCAACAAATTGAGTCAAAACGAGACCAATGCTGTGATTTTTGTGGGCTTAATATGGAAAATTACAAAAAAATGGTCGTTCATAAAGGAGATGAAAAGGATTATTATCAGTATACAGACTGGGAGGAAGAATTGAAAATAATTCTTCGGCAATATGGCACAAAGGCTTCCGGGAGGGTACAATTATGAAAAAACGGCAGGCTGATTTAATCAAAGAAATGAACGACCATGAAGTTCTTTTACAACTTTACATTACACAATTTGTAATTTTGGCTTTAGCTCTTTGCGCAAGTATTTTTTTATTTCCTGATGCGAATTCTTTTTTCCAACTTTGGGATTGGAAGAATATAGAAGAAATTATTTACTACGGCGGCGGTGCAGCTCTCATTGTCATAATCATCGATATTATATTGATGAAAATTGTACCTAAAGAGATGTATGATGACGGTGGGGTTAATGAAAAAATTTTTAAAAAACGCCCCATTTGGCATATTTTCATTATTTGTTTATTAGTAGCTTTTTCAGAAGAATTTTTATTTCGTGCAGTTATTCAAACGCATTTTGGATATTTAATTGCAAGCATTATATTTGCTTTTTTACATCTGCGCTATTTGTATAAATGGCTTTTATTTATAGTTGTTACAACGTTAAGTTTTTATATCGGTTGGATTTATGTTTTGACTGAAAATGTTGTCGTTACAATTTTTATGCATTTTTTGATCGATTTTATATTTGCCCTAATGATTCGCCTTCAAATTTTTCGTGAATTTTAAAGCAAGAGGTGATCGTATGACAGAAAACTTTGAATCTATTGACCAAGCAGAATCTCTTAGAAAACAAATGGAAAAAATTGATTCAGAGATAGAAAGTGTAAAAGATTTTTTAGAAGAGACATCCACCCCGCTTCCTCCAAGAAGTGAGGTTCATAGAAAAAAAAGAAAGAAAATGAAAATGAAGATCCAGCATCCTTTAGTGCGCCTCTTAGGTTTAACGTTTATTTTAATCGTCTGTTTAGTAGCGACCTTTCAGTTATGGAAAGATAAAATACAGGTGGAACAAACAAGTAAACAACAAGAAAGTATGGAAGATGAAAAAACATTTGATATTTTTGAAATGAATCAATCAGGTTCAGATGGAATCGAGGATATTGGATTAAATCAGCTCAAAGAAAAGGATGCAAAGGAGACTGACTTGCCGACAGAGACTGTGACTCCGGATGGTCGAGAAATGGAAAATACAAACCAAGATGCCCCAGCTGAAAATAAAGAGAAAAATGATATAAATAATAGTACTGATCGTTCGAACATTCATAATACTACTGAAAGTAAAGGAGAAAATATTTTATATCATCGCGTGAAAGCGGGAGAAACATTGTACCGAATCTCAATGAAATATTATCATTCAAGAGCTGGTGAAGAAATTATTAAAAGAGCGAACCGTTTGGATGCAAATGGTACAGTTTATACTGGACAACTATTAAAAATCCCATTAAGATGACAATTTCCAATCTTTTCTAAGGAATATTTTCTAAAGGTGCCGAATAAAAGTAAGAGTAGGATTGGATCATAATGGGGTGAACAAATGGATCGTACAGATGATTATTTGGATGAAATTGGACGAGTTATTATTAAAGATTTATGCGAGTTAAAGAAAAAATTTAAAAAAAAAGAAACAGAATTTAAAATTTATAAAGCAGCATTATTCATATTGTCAATTGTATTTATTGGGTATTTGTTCTTTAATTCTATATACCCTTATCGCTTTAATTATGGTGCAATGATTAATAAACTCATAAATAATGAATTTAATTATGTTTTTATTGCTGTCTTGATCACCCTTTATTATCGAACAAAGTTTATTGAAAAAAAGACTGAAAAAGCGGAAAATGAATATCATGCCCTACGGCGTGAATTTATCCAAAGGACGGAAGAACTGTGGCCCGAAGGTGAAAAAAGAGAAAAACGGCACCTTTTTTTAAAAGAGATGAAAGAAAAATATGATATTAATCTCTATTACGAGAATGAATAGAAAACTAATTACTATTTTCAATAATATATA
>NZ_JABTTE010000010.1 GCF_013303125.1 Calidifontibacillus erzurumensis
GCCGGAGCTAGACAATAGAAAAACGAAGTCCGGTGCCGTAAGACCAGAACTGGACAGTAAATGTGAATGAAGATTATCTAGTTTTGAAGGAATAAAAAGTATTGACTTTTATAAAGAAAGTTGATACTATATAACATGTCCTTTGAAATTGAATGTTTGGTGGCGATGGCGAAGAGGATACACCCGTTCCCATTCCGAACACGGAAGTTAAGCTCTTCAGCGCCGATGGTAGTTGGGGGCCTCCCCCTGCGAGAGTAGGACGTTGCCAAGCATTCGCCTTCATTCCACAGTAGCTCAGCGGTAGAGCAATCGGCTGTTAACCGATTGGTCGCAGGTTCGAACCCTGCCTGTGGAGCCATGGAGAGCTGTCCGAGTGGTCGAAGGAGCACGATTGGAAATCGTGTAGACGGTTAACGCTGTCTCGAGGGTTCGAATCCCTCGCTCTCCGCCACTGTTGACATATATCTTTTGGCCCGTTGGTCAAGTGGTTAAGACACCGCCCTTTCACGGCGGTAACACGGGTTCGAATCCCGTACGGGTCATTTTAATGGAGGATTAGCTCAGCTGGGAGAGCACCTGCCTTACAAGCAGGGGGTCGGCGGTTCGATCCCGTCATCCTCCACCATAAGGACTTACAAAATATTATTATCGCGGGGTGGAGCAGTCCGGTAGCTCGTCGGGCTCATAACCCGAAGGTCGCAGGTTCAAATCCTGTCCCCGCAACCAAAATACATAAAGCGGTTCCGTGGTGTAGTGGTTAACATGCCTGCCTGTCACGCAGGAGATCGCGGGTTCGATCCCCGTCGGAACCGCCATGAAAAATTGGCTCGATAGCTCAGTCGGTAGAGCAGAGGACTGAAAATCCTCGTGTCGGCGGTTCGATTCCGTCTCGAGCCACCATATTTGAGCCGGCTTAGCTCAATTGGTAGAGCAACTGACTTGTAATCAGTAGGTTGGGGGTTCAAGTCCTCTAGCCGGCACCAGACGGAGGGGTAGCGAAGTGGCTAAACGCGGCGGACTGTAAATCCGCTCCCTGTGGGTTCGGCGGTTCGAATCCGTCCCCCTCCACCATTTAAATTAGGGGCATAGTTTAATGGTAGAACAGAGGTCTCCAAAACCTCCAGTGTGGGTTCGATTCCTACTGCCCCTGCCAGTAGGTAAAATGGCGACTGTGGCGAAGTGGTTAACGCACCGGATTGTGGCTCCGGCATTCGTGGGTTCGATTCCCATCAGTCGCCCTTTCTTTTATAAAATAAATTAAATTTTGTTCATTAAATATATAGTTTTATGAATGGGCTATAGCCAAGCGGTAAGGCAACGGACTTTGACTCCGTCATGCGCTGGTTCGAATCCAGCTAGCCCAGCCATTTTATCCCTAAAATTGCGGAAGTAGTTCAGTGGTAGAACACCACCTTGCCAAGGTGGGGGTCGCGGGTTCGAACCCCGTCTTCCGCTCCATGGCGGCATAGCCAAGTGGTAAGGCAGAGGTCTGCAAAACCTTTATCACCGGTTCGAATCCGGTTGCCGCCTCCACAACAATAGGATTATTTTTAATGCCGGGGTGGCGGAACTGGCAGACGCACAGGACTTAAAATCCTGCGGTAGGTGACTACCGTACCGGTTCGATTCCGGTCCTCGGCACCATTAAAATTAAATCATATTACACGCCGGTGTGGCGGAACTGGCAGACGCGCACGACTCAAAATCGTGTTCCCAAAAGGAGTGTGGGTTCGACTCCCACCACCGGCACTTTAAAAAGGATTCTCACAAAAGTGGGAATCCTTTTTTGCATTGGAATGGATCTTGTCTATCAAGGTGAGAGTCTGAAGTTGTTTAAGGCCGAAATCAAACAGGCTCTATACAATGTGGTGGTCATGCTTATCATATCAAGGACTTTGACAATAAAAAAAATTGATAAAAAATAACACCTTCTACTCTCTCTTTGATAATCTAAAGTTGCGACACAAAAGAATACAAAGGGAGAGAAGATAGGTGTATAACTATTCACCAAATTTCTTTATTACAGAAATATTTTTTCAATTTTTATACTGATTAATAATTAATTTCTTATAAAACATTTAAATAGCAGGAAAAGGTGACGGACACTTTCCAACATTAGAAAATTGCCTTTAAATTCCAATTTATTTGATAATTAATTACTCTGCTTTTTGAATCTCAGCCTTTGATTGTGGAACAGCTGCAAACTTTTTTGTCCTATGATCGTTAGCAACGTTGGAAACCGTTACTTTTTCCTCCCAAACTGCTTTTAAAGTTGTGTATACCATAATGGTCATCATTATGAAAAATGGAAAAGCAACGGCTGTGGCAACCGTTTGTACAGCTGTAACTCCTCCACTAATTAATAAAACAACAGCTGAAGCTGAAATGATTAAACCCCAAATTATTTTTAATTTGTTAGAAGGATTAAGATCTCCATTTCCACTATACATTGCTAATACAAAGGTCGAAGAATCAGCAGATGTAATAAAGAAGCTACAAATTAATAAAATACCAATAAAGCTTAGTAGGTCAGTGAAAGGGAAATATTCAAAAAATGAAAATAGTGCTACTGTGATATCGTTATTTATTGCATTTACTAATGCAGTTTGTCCTAAATCATGTATGATATGAAGGGCTGATCCCCCCATAACTGCAAACCACAAAAATGTAAAAATTGATGGAATTATTAATACTCCAACAAGGAATTCTCTAATTGTTCTTCCTTTTGAAATTCTAGCAATAAATGTTCCAACAAATGGCGCCCAGGTACTCCACCACGCCCAATAAAATATAGTCCAAGTAGCTATCCAATTATCTTCAGAAAAAGTTTCTAATCGTAGGCTCATTGGTACAATATCTCGTAAATATTCTCCAGCAGAATTGACGAAAATTCGCATGATTTGGGAGGTTGGACCGAGAAATAATATTAATAACATTAGAGCAAATGCAACAATCATATTAATATTTGATAAACGTTTAAGACCACGATTGAGCCCTGAGTAGGCAGAGCTTATAAAGATGGCAGTTACAATAGTTATAATAATAATTTGTGTGGTCAGTGTGTTAGAAACTCCCCACACTGTATTTAGACCTGCATTTAATTGCAAAGTTGTAATGCCTAGAACTGTTGATACTCCAATTGCAGTCATGAAAGTAATATATATATCTATTGTTTTACCAACTGTTCCATAAATTCTATCTTTTAGTATTGGATAAAAAATTGAACTTACTAAACCAGGTAGTTTTTTTCTAAATTGAAAGTAGGCAAGACCTAAAGCCACCAAAGCATATATTGCCCATGCATTGAGTCCCCAATGAAAATAAACAAATTTCATTGATGTATTTGCAGCTTGATCAGTAGAACCTTCTCCTATTGGTGGTGTAATATAATGCAAAACAGGTTCAGCAACTCCCCAAAATACTAAACCACAACCCATGGCAGCACTGTACAACATAGCAAACCATGATCCTCTACTAAATTCAGGCTGATCAGTATCCATCCCTAGTTTTATATCCCCATATTTTGAAAATATCAAATAAATACATAAAAGGAGAAATAAAAATCCCGCTAATAAATAAAACCAGCCAAAATCTTTAGTAGTAAATTCTAAGATAGATGAAAAAAATTTATTTAACCACTCATTGTAAAATATACCCAAAAAAATGAAAAGCAAGGTAATAGCCATTGAGCCCACAGCAATACTATTCTTTTTGTTAATCATTGTTTTCCCTCCATTACATTTTGATTAGGTGATATAATAATTATTCTTTTTTGGTCTGTAAAAAGATTACTTCTCTCGATAAAGAAGATCACATCCTTTCCCATTTATTTATTCTTTTAGTAGTTAACAAAAATGGCTATTTTACAATAAAAAAACGCTTACAAAGAAAAATTCTGAACACAGTCTAATATTAAAAAATCGCGATTTTTTATTTATCATGTTCAGTTAATAATATTATGATAGTGATTTTATTATAAAATTTCACAATAGACAATATATAATTTTCAAAATTTTAAATACTTTTTAAATAATAAAATTTAAAAAGCGTCATGATAAGAGGTTGTATTAAACATAATCATAGTATTTATTTTAAAAAATATAAAATTATTAAAAAATTTTTGAAAAGGGGGTTGCTTAATAAATTGTGACATGCTAACATACATTCATGAAAATCGTGATAATTAAAAAATCATGATTTTTACAAATAATTATGAAAGGGTGAATTATGTATCAATGACTATTCAAACGGAATCAAAAATCTATCTAAACTATATAAACGGATCTTGGGTGTCATCATCAGATGAACAAGTTTACGCAAGTGTAAATCCTGCAAACAAAAATGATATTGTTGGTTATTTACCAAAATCAACAATAAATGAACTTAATGAAGCGGTCTCATCGGCTAAAAAAGCTTTTAAATTATGGAGAAAGTTATCTAGTGCTGATAGAGGGGAATATCTTTATAAAGTTGCTGCTATATTAGAAAAAAGAGTAGATGAAATAGCCGAAACAATAACACGTGAAATGGGTAAAACTTTACCTGAAGCAAAAGGAGAGACAATCCGTGCTATAAATATTCTTCGATATTATGCTGGGGAAGGACTTCGGAAAATTGGGGATCTTATTCCATCTACTGATCAAGAGGCTCTAATGTTTACAACTCGTACACCATTAGGAGTAGTCGGGATCATTACACCATGGAATTTTCCAATTGCTATTCCAGTTTGGAAGATGGCTCCAGCTCTCGTTTATGGAAATACTGTTGTCTTAAAACCAGCAGGGGAAACTTCTGTAACTGCAATTAAATTGATAGAGTGTTTTCATGAAGCAGGGTTTCCGGCAGGAGTTGTAAATGTTGTAACTGGCTCTGGAAGTGTTATTGGTCAAGGAATTATTGATCATCCTGATATAAATGGTATCACATTCACTGGATCTGATACGGTTGGAAAAAGAGTGGGACAGGGAGCATTTGCACGTGGGGCAAAATACCAATTAGAAATGGGAGGAAAAAACCCTGTTATTGTTGCTGCTGATGCAGACCTTGATTTAGCTGTAGATGCGACTATTAATGGTGGTTTGCGTTCCACTGGCCAAAAATGTACTGCAACGAGCAGAGTGATTGTTGTTAGTGAAGTGTACGAAGAATTTAAGAAGAAATTAATAAAAAAAATTAAGGAAATAAAAGTAGGGAATGGACTAGAAAAGGATACTTGGATGGGACCATGTGCAAGTGAAGATCAGCTTAATACCATTTTATCTTATATAGAAAAAGGTATAAAGGAAGGAGCAACACTCCTTTATGGAGGACAAAGGTTAGATGAGGGTGCCCTTAAACACGGATTTTTTGTTCAGCCAACTGTTTTTGAAAATGTTAAGCCGCATATGACCATTGCTCAGGAAGAAATTTTCGGACCAGTTTTAGCTTTAATAAAGGTAAATACGTTGGAGGAGGCAATTGAAGTTGCGAATGATGTGAAATATGGTTTGAGCGCATCCATTTTTACCAAAAATATAGGAAATATGCTTTCATTTATCCAAGATATCGAAGCAGGGCTAGTTCGTGTGAATGCAGAGAGTGCAGGAGTAGAGCTACAAGCTCCATTCGGCGGTATGAAACAATCTAGCTCACACTCAAGGGAGCAAGGACAGGCAGCTATTGAATTCTTTACTTCTATTAAGACTGTTTTAGTAAGGCCATAAAATCTATGAATGTTAGAAATTTTTGTTGGATCTGTTGTTATTTAAGGAGATTGATGAAATGTCCAAGGGCATTATTGGTTGTCTTTGCTTATTACTAGCAGCAGGAATGTGGGGAGGGATGTACGTTGTTAGTAAGTACGTACTAGAGTATATTTCACCTTTTGTCCTTCTATGGTTTCGTTACATCCTAGCTTTTGCAGTTTTGTGGTTGTTTTGGACTTTAAAGGATAAACAAATGGTAGAAAAAAAAGATATGCCTTTTATTATTTGGTTAGGATTTACTGGTTATATAGTTTCAAATGGTTGCGGTTTTATCGGTACCCACCTATCAAATGCACATATTGGTGCGCTGATCTCTTCCTCCTCACCAGTTTTTACACTTATTTTAGCGTATTTGCTGAATAAAGAGTTACTATCTTGGAGGAAAATCCTTTCTATTATTTTAGCAACATGTGGTTTATTCTTAGTAGTTGGATTAGAAGAGGGAGAAAGAAGTGGAAGTTTTTTTGGTAATTTACTTTTAATCATAGGTGCCGTATCTTGGGCTTTATATTGTGTGAATATTAAAAAAATTAATAGAAAATATTCTACATTAACAATTACCACTTTTTCGACTGGAATAGCTCTTTTATTAGTAACTCCAGTTATGCTCTTAGACATAGAAAAACAAGATCTTATTAACTTAAAAGACATTCAAATTCAAGCAGGCATCTTATATCTAGGTATAATTGCTACAACTGCAGCTTTTTATTTATGGAATAAAGGAATGGAATTGATGGAAGCAGGAATAGGATCAATCTTTTACTTCTTTGCTCCAGTTATTGGTGGTCTGCTTGGTTTTATATTTTTAGGAGAAAAAATCTCTAATAGTTTTATTTTTGGTGGATTACTAATATTTATAGGAACATTTCTTCCTTTTCTAAACAAATCTAATATTTATATACGAAGTGATGGTTTATAAGAAATACAGAATGTGGGTATACAAAAATAAAATGTAATAAGTGTTTATAAAGCAATGTCTGTGGGCAAATTCATGCAGTTAGATAATCTTGATTAATATATTATCTTGAAATAACCATTATAAGGAGGTGAGGAAAATGAAAACTATTTTATGAATGAGTTTTTAAATTAAATTTGATTGCATTAAGATTTCATAATAATACCATATGGAAGTCTAAAATATTTATGCGGAGTATAAGTTTATAAAAAATACAGAATGATAGTATATAGGAAAAATGTAATGGGATAGGCATCTATAATGAAAGAATTCGATGACATTCCATCTCTATAGGTAAATTCATGCTATTAAATAATCATGATTATATTTTAAACACGATTATAAAAAATAATTAGAGGTGAGGAAAAATGGAAACTATTTTAAAAGAAAATGAGGTACCTAAGAAAAACTTGACAGGGTTAATTGATTGTGATGTCCATCCATACTTAGAGGATTTCAATGAATTAATCCCATATTTAGAAGAAGGTATTCAACGCCATATGAATATCGGAAAATTTGAAAAAAAATGGCTAACTAATATGAATGCTGGTGCTTTTACATTTCCGAAATCTCGATATGCAAACCCAAACCATGTTCTTCGTTTAGATGCTATCACACCTAATGGAGGTGTTCCTGGATCTGATCCAGTTTTTGCAGCAAAAGATTTATTGGATCGTCATAATCATACATTTGCAATTTTAAATATTGGTCATGGTACAATGGCTGGTTATCATAATGTTGACATTGCTGCTGGGTATACATCAGCATCAAACGATTGGCTCTATGACCGCTGGGTAAAGAGTGATCCTCGTTATAAAATGACCATGTCAGTGACACCGCTTGCACCGGATTTAGCTATTAAGGAAATTGAACGTATTGGAGATAAACCGGGAATTGTTGGAATTAATTTACAGAATATTAATATTCCGCTCGGGAAAAGGCATTTTTGGCCGCTTTATGAAGTTGCCCAGGAATATAACCTTCCAATCGTTTTACATCCGGATTGCGAAGGAACTTCAGAGTATTCCCCTCCTGGTGCTGTAGGGCCAGCTTCAACGTATGCGGAGTGGCATACATCGTTAACGACAATTGGCCAAAGGCAAATTATGAGTCTTGTTTGCGAGGGAGTGTTTGAAAAGTTTCCTAATTTAAAATTCTGCTTTATCGAATATGGCTTTTCTTGGCTGCCATCAGTTATGTGGAGACTTGATAAAAACTGGAAGGCGCTTCGCAGTGAAATTCCATGGGTTAAAGAATTACCAAGTGAGTATATCAGAAGAAATGTTCGTTTAGGAACTCAACCAATTGAAGAATCTTTCCATCCAAAAGATATAGTTGACCTAATCAAAATGGTGAAAGCAGAAGACATGCTGTTATTTGCTAGTGATTACCCTCACTGGGATGGAGATGAGAGTGACAGGGCTTTCTTACACTTCCCGGAAGATTTAAAACATAAGATTTTTTATGAGAATGCTAAGAATTCATATCGACTTTAATCGTATTTGGTTAAATCAATAATAAAAAGGAGGAATTCAGATGGATGCTATACAAAAAAGAACATTAAATAGCATAGTAGTATGTCCAACTGAAGAGTTAGGACCAGGGCAAAGGAAATTAGTAATTGTTGACGGATTAGAAATTGCCATCGTTAATGTTGAGGGAAATCTTTATGCTTTTCGAAATCGTTGCCCACACCAAGGTGTAGAAATGGGTTATGGAAGTATAGGTGGTACCCTACTTCCATCTGAGCCAGGAGAATATAAATACGGTTGTGATAACCAAATTATAAGCTGTCCATTACATGGTTGGGAATTTGAAGTGTCAACAGGGAAATCTTTACATAATCCTGAAAAGGTTTCCATTGGCAGCTATGATGTTCAGGAAGAGGATGGTTCTATTGTTCTAAAAATTAATAGAGAGCCTAAAAATGTAAGTGTTAGAAACTTCAATTGCTCTCATTAAAAAGTTAAATTGCTAGACTAACAAAAAAAGAATTTTCTAAATTAACAATATTTTAGGAGGAAGGGATTATGAAAAATTCAACCATAGGCTTAGTCACATTAATAAAGGCGCAGGATATTGAATTTAGTCCACTTGGTATTGAGGCTGAAGTTCAGGAAATAGCTTTAGCAGTTAATCCATACTCCGAAACTATGGGAGGTGGAATTTGTAGAATGAAAGAATGCAACTTTGATTGGCAGCTTAGATATGACGAAATCATCTTTGTTCAATCAGGCAGTATGTATATTGGTCATAATGGTAAAAAAATTGAAGCTGCTCAAGGTGATATTTTCTTTATGAAAGAAGGAGCTAAGATTACGTACGGTACTGATACTGAAGTAGAATTTTTCTTTTCTACCTATCCGGTTGATTGGAAGAAATCTAAAAAAGATATTGTATATGAACAAACAGGAGAGGATTTAGTAACCTTGATTAAAGGGGAACAAATTGAATATAGTCCATTAGGTATTGAGTGTCAAAATGGAAAAATAGCTCCTGTCTTAAATAAAATTTCCACTAATATGGGTGGAGGTATTTGTCGCATGAAAAAATGTAATTTTGATTGGCAGATTAAGTATGATGAAATGATTTATGTTTCGAAGGGAAGCATGTATATTACCCATCATGGAGAAAAAATTGAAGCCAAACAAGGTGACATTTACTTTATGAAAAACGGAGCGGAAATTACCTATGGAACAGATGAGGAAGTAGAGTTTTATTTTACTTTGTATCCAGTAAATTGGAGAGAGTTGCAAAAATAGTTTTAAAGAAAGATAGGAGCCCATCGATCATAGATGGGCTCGTTAAAAATATTTTTATATGTGAGGTGAAAAAGGTAGATGGATGCTGTTATATGCTACCTTCCATTGAAAAATGGACAAAGTTTTACTGAAGAAACATGGGGATTAGTGGAAATAGCAAAGTCCATTGCTCCTAATAACGTTAAATTAATAGGTTTTGTAGTCTATTCAAGTTTACCTAGGAATCAACTTGAGCAATTACCATTTGATGAAGTTTATTATGCAAATGTTGAATATGATAAATGGAAAGTATCCGACTACCATTTCCAGGCTTTTCGAAGGATGCAAGCTAGATTAAATTTTCAAAAAGAAGTTTATTTATTTTCATCAAATCCACTTTATCTAGATGTTGCATTAAAAGCTGCTGTGCAATCTGAAATTCCAATAATTACAAATGCTATGGAGATTACTTATGAAAATAAACATTTAACAGTTAAGCGAGAAATTTATAAAGCGAAAGCTAATGAATTTTGTACTTTTTTAGAAGATAAAAAGCAAATGATTTCGATAGAACAAGAGAATTTATATGGAAAACAATCGTTTGGAAAACCTTACATTATAGAGGAAATAAAAGTAATGTATGATCAAAGCCCTATCAAGTTCATATCTGAGCATCAGTTAGATTGGAAAGAATTGAAAATAACAGAAGCAAAATCCGTTATAGGCATTGGAAGAGGAGTATACGGAGGAGTTGCTTTTGATTCGATATTACAGCTTGCTGAAATTTTAAATGCCCCTATTGGAGGAAGTAAAGTTGCTGATGAATTGGGATTAATCCCAAGAGAAAAACGCATTGGTGCAAGTGGATCAACTATTGAAGCGGATATTTATGTTGCAATCGGAATTTCTGGATCTTCTCAACATTTAGAAGGGATTAAAGGAGTAAAGTATGTTGTCGCAATAAACAATGATCCATCTGCACCGATTTTTAAGCGATGTGACATTGGTATAGTTGGTGATTTTAACGAAGTGGTCCCAAAACTCGTGCAATCTCTTTTACAAGAAAGGCAGAGTGAAGAAAATAATGAATATTTGCATATTAGTTAAACCTATAATTGATTCAAATTCTGTTAAGTGGGATTATCAAAATCAAAAATTTTCGTACCTAAGCTATACCTTCAATTCTGCTGATCTCCTTGCTTTGCAATGGGCTTGTGATTATAAGAGAAAAAATGGTGCTACTATTACCGTCATTGTTGCAGTCGATTCTAAAATGGAAATAGATGAAAAAGGATTACTTAAATATGATTTGGATCACTGTATTATTCTAAAGCAACCAAGACTAAAGGAACAAAGAAATGAAAGTGCAAGATTGCTAGCAATGGAAATAAGAAAACGACCATTTGATGTTATATTAAGTGGTTCTGTTAGCGAGGATGAAAACTTAGGAATAACACCGACAATGGTTGCAGAGCTATTACAGATCCCTTCTATAACCAATATACATCAAATAGAAGTTGAAACTGAAAAAGTTTGGAAGGTATATCGGAGTGTAGAACGAGGGATTGTTCAATTATACAAAGTAAAATTACCAGCTTTGATAGGAGTAGTTCATTCATTAGGAAGAAGACGTTACATTCCACGATATAGCAATTCTATTAATGTTAAGAAACATATAGTAATCAGGGAATTAAAAGATACAATTCAAGACACAAAGGTAAAAATATTGAAAGTTTCTGAGCCGAAACCGAATATACGTTATTTCGATATTCCAAATGGCAGTCTTTCAACTGAGCAGCGGTTGCTAAAAATTATGGGTATTGCTCAGGATAAAAAAGAACAGTCTAGCTTGAAGGTTGCTACAGATGTCAATGAAAAAACGATTCATTTCCTTACGCAAAAGTTACAAAAATGGTTAAAGGAGGGTTAGCGAATGCAAACCATACAACGTGATACATTTTGGATGATTTCTACGAACTATAAATTGACTTTGTATATTCTAGCAGCTATTGCTATTGGATTTTTTATTTATGGATTCTATCGTCGTTACCGTTTATGGAAAAGAGGAGTCAGGGAAAAAGTTAGATGGAATGATGTAAAAGCTAATATTGGCTTTTTTTATAAAATGGTAATTGAACAAAAGAAAATAAAAAGGGATCCCCTATATGGATGGATGCATCGATTTACTAGTTACGGATTTGTGATTTTATTCATCGGTACAGTATTGGTAATGATTGATTATGATTTTAAAATACCGTTGTTAAAAGGGAAATTTTATCTTTATTATGAGCTAATTTTAGATATTTTTGGTGTGTTTTTTATAATTGGTTTATTGATTGCTATGATAGTTCGTGTCCTAAAAAAAAGAGAAAGACTAAGAAATGGTTTAGTAGACCAAGCTTTTCTTATACTGCTCCTACTTATCGGAATTGGGGGATATATAATAGAAGGAATTCGGTTAACTGAAGCGGAAAATAGCTATGCCCAATGGTCAATTGTGGGTTATGCACTTTCAGGTTTATTCCAAGGGAGTTCCTTTTTTAGTATTGAATACTATCCCATTTGGTGGCTGAGCCATAGTATATTAGCATTTATTCTTATTGCTATTATCCCATATACAAAATTATTGCATTTTTTAACTGCACCTATCAATATACTTTTTCAACCGGTGAAACGAACTGGAAAAATTAATACACCGTATAATTTGGAAGAGATGTCCGAAGAAGAACGCTATGAGTCTTTAAAAATTAAAGGTGTGACAAAAATTTCAGATTTTACAAATTGGCAGTTACTCAGTACAGATGCTTGTACGGAGTGTGGCCGTTGCGATAGTCAATGTCCAGCCAATAATAGTGGGAAACCACTAGCACCAAGGTCGATCGTGATGAAAATCCGTGACCATATGCAAAATGATGAAGAAGTGCTTTCTTTCATTGGGCCTGAGGAACTTCAATCTTGTACAACGTGTGGGGCCTGTGTGGAAGTATGTCCGGTATCAATTAATCATATTGATTTAATTTTATCAATGAGGCGAGGTTTAATTCAAAATCAAATAATCGATCAGGAAGCTGAAAATACACTGGTTCATCTTGAGGAACAACATAATATTTTTGGAAAACCATGGTCAGACCGTGAAAATTGGAGTAAGGGTTTGAATGTTCCAGTAATAGAAAATGTAGAAAAAAATAAAGAGAAAGAAGGAGCTTAGCAATGGAAGTATTATTTTGGGTTGGCTGTGCTGCAGCGTATGATACAAGATTACAATCAATAGCTAGGGCATTCTCAGATATTTTGATTAAAGCAAATGTCGATTTTGCAATTTTAGGTACAAAAGAACGCTGTACTGGTGATATTGCTCGTCGTATGGGTGATGAAGCCTTATTTCAAGAATTGGCTCACCATAATATTAAAACCCTCAAGGAAAACAACGTGACATCTATTGTAACAACATGTCCCCATTGTTTCAATATGTTTAAAAACGAATACCCAGCGTTTGGTGGGGACTTTGAAGTTACACATTATACAACTTTTATCTATAACTTAATCCGTGATGGGCGTTTAAAATTACCTGAGAAACAAAAACGAGAAATTGTAACTTATCATGACCCATGTTATCTCGGAAGACAAAATGGAATCTTCGATGCCCCAAGGGATATATTAGAAATGCTAGGATATGAGATTGTCGAAATGGAACGAAGTAGGGAAAAATCGTTTTGTTGCGGAGCTGGTGGAGGGGCTATGTTTGAAACAATCCAAAGAGGGGAGAAAATAAATACTCTTCGAGGAGAGGAAGCTGTGAAAACAGGTGCATGTACTATGATGACTTCCTGTCCTTTCTGCCTTGTTATGATGGAAGAGGCAATTGGTTCTTTAAACCAAACAAAAGGTACTAATATGGCTACAAGAGATATAGCTGAAATCGTAAACGACTTAGTGGAAAGCAGCAGTAAATAGGAAGGATTTTTCCTATAATGATGAAATTAGAGGTTTAAACAAATAAGTCTTTTTGGTATAAGGCAACGCTGTCTTTTGCATCCATAAAATATCACGTTAATTATCAAAATAGAGCCTGATGAGAAATTTTTTGAAAACAAAGAATATTCAACATGGCATGGGAATAAATAGAATGAATAAGCTTTTAAAACTATTCTAAAGAGCATTAGTATTCAGATTGATATTGAATTTGTTTAATTGGATTTAGATATTATCATTTCCAAACAAGCAATAAGAGCAAAAAATATTGATGGTTTCTAAATAGAACCCCTATTAAACTACAATACTTTAGGTCAAATAAAAGATTGATATAAATGGTTTAGATACAATCACTTTTGTCCAAAGATTTTCTAAATTGGAGATATAAGCAAATATAGATATAGAACAGCAATTAATAAACCTAGTATGGGTTTGTTACTTAAGTATAGTACGGAAAAACTTTATTGAGGGAGGAAAAAATATGTCCACTTTTAAATATTTATTTACCCCTAAGAAGATCGGCTCAATATGGATTAAAAATCGAATATTAAGTACAGGTCACATGACTTCATATGTAGAAAATGGTCTTCCTACTGACAGATTAATCGCCTATCACATGGAAAGAGCTAAAGGTGGAGTTGGACTAATTATTATGGAAGCAAATGCCATTCACCCGACAGCCTATTTTACAGCGAAAACCATTTGTGCCTTTAATGATGAAATAATACCTTACTATAAAAAATTAGCGGAATCTGTTCATCCATATGGTACAAAGATGTTTGTACAACTCTTTCATCCTGGAAGAGAAGTGTTTCCATCAGGAACCTCTGTCGCTGTCGCTCCCTCCTCTGTACCAGCTGACCGTTTTCGAATAATACCAAAAGAGCTGGAAAGAGAAGAAATTAAAGATATTATTAAAGGATATGCAGATACTGCATTAAGAGTAAAGACAGGTGGACTTGATGGAGTAGAAATTGTTGCTTCCCATGGTTATTTACCTAGTCAATTTTGGTCTCCACGATTAAATCTTAGAAAAGATGAATATGGAGGACAATCAATTGAGAATCGTTTACGGTTTCTAAAAGAGATAGTTGAAGAAGTTCGGAAGAAAGTGGGTACCGATTTTGTTGTTGGTTTACGTTTAAGTGTCGATGATTTGGATGATGAAGGTGCAGAATATGGAGAAGTCCAAGAGATATTAAAATATATTGATAATCAAATTGGTGGTCTAGACTATTTTAATTTAACAGGTGGTAGTTCTGCTACTTATGCTAGTTCAACTTTTATTGTACCACCAGCACCTGTTCCTCCTGCTCATTTTGCTTCACATGCAGCTAAAATTAGAGAGCAAGTTTCCGTACCAATTTTTTTAGCTGGTCGTATCAATGATCCTGTTATTGCTGAAAATGTTTTAGCGAATGGTCAGGCAGATATGGTGGGTATGACTAGGGCATTGATATGTGATCCGCATATGCCTAATAAAGCATTACGAGAAGAATTTGACCGAATCCGAGTCTGTATCGGGTGTGATCAGGCTTGTATTGGTCATATGCAAATGGATTTACCCATTAGTTGTTTACAAAATCCTGTGACAGGACGAGAAATTCAATATTCAAAGATACCTAAAGCTAAGAAAATAAAAAAAATTGCTATTATTGGCGGCGGTCCAGCAGGAATGAAGGCAGCAGTAGTTGCAGCGGAAAGAGGACATCAAGTTACACTTTTTGAAAAAAGTGATGAATTAGGTGGCCAGGTGAAATTAGCACGGAAAGTTCCTGGTAGAGAGGAATTTGGTGAGTTAGTTTCAAACTTAAAGCGTGAACTACAATATTATCGGGTCGATGTTCGTTTAAATGTTGAAGCTTCGAAAGAATTGATTCTGAATTTGTCTCCAGATGAAGTCATTATCTCAACAGGTGGTAAGCCATATATTCCACATGTTAAGGGGATGGATTTGCCCCATGTTGTAACTGCGTGGGATATTTTATCAAGACGAAAAGAACCAGGGAAAAAAGTAGTAGTTGCTGATTGGAAAGGTGATATGACTGGGGTTGGTGTTGCACTATATTTGAAAGAGCTAGGGTGTGACGTTGAAATAGTTACTTCTTGTTACCAAGTAGGTCATTCTATTCAAGAAAAGGTTAGATCTTTTGTTCTTACACAGTTATTTTTAAATGGGGTTGAAATGACTTCTCAATATAAAATATCAGAAGTTACTGAAGGTACAGTAGCATTTTCTAATATATATACAGGACAAAAGCTTCAAAGATATGGCATTGATACGGTTGTAATAGCGTATGGTCTACTCCAGGAAAATAGTTTATTTCATCAATTAAAGGAATATGTATCTAATATTCATAGAATTGGTGACTGTTTAATTCCACGAACTGTAGAGGAAGCTATTTTGGAAGGATTCGAATTAGCAGCCAATCTATAAAAACTCTTGGATGAGAAAGAAAAATTAATTCTTTAGGATTTTTCATTTCACGATAGATGGCCAACAAGGAATACTATATGCATAGTTGTGAAAGATAATTAAATCTTGACATCCGTAATATCATAATGATTGAAAATCACTAATTTTATAGTATCTGCCTACCATACAAAGAGAATATAGTAATAAGGTATGCCCCCCTTGGCAAATTGACAATTAATTTTATAAATGGTCTAAGCGGCTTTAGCTCTATTCTAATTAGGGCTTAGGCCGCTTTGTTGTTTGAGATGTCTCTGCGGTTTAACAGCATGAGAGGTGTAATTAGAACCCAAAATTGCTACGCTTACAAAAGGCTTCCTGATAAATTATAGATACTTTTTGTATGAGTAAAATTATTGTGGACAAAATTGAACCCCTTCATTTTGTGAGAGAGGAATTGCTTAATTTCCAAATGAAGGGGCTTCCAAGCGAAAACACTGTAGTTATCATACTTTTAAGTTTGGTTGACTAAATATTTAAAATATTGTACTTTTAAAATAATTAATCCTCTCTAGTATATTAGTGTGCTTGTGAAAGTTTTTTACGGTATTAGTTTGTTTTGAGGTGATTAAGGTGGCGGACATGGACCGAAAAGAAATACAAATGACGCGGATGTGGAAATATTTTGTAGATGCAACTGCCGAAATTATAGAGAAAGAAGGCATAGAAAGTGTCACTATCCGTAAGATAGCCAAAATTGCAGGTTATACAAGTGCAACAATTTATAATTATTTTGAGGAGTTGTCTCATTTAATTTTCTTTGCTTCAATGAGATTTATTAACCCATATATAAAGGAATTATCTCATTATATGACAACTGGTAAAAACCCGGTTGAAAAGTATTTGTTAAGCTGGGAATGCTTCTGTAAACACTCCTTTAATAATCCCCAAATTTACCATGCTATTTTCAATTCAGATTTGGGAGCAAAACCAGAGGAATTATTAAAACACTATTTTAAAGTGTATCAAAATGATTTGACTGGTTTGTCTGAAGAAATTAAACCATTAATTTTTGAACATAATATATCTAAAAGAAGTAAAGCTGTGCTTATTAAAGCAGTTGAAGAGGGATATTTTGAAGAGAGTGATATCGAAGAAATTACTAATATGACGATTCTTATTTGGAGAGGTATGTTAACAACGATAATGAATAACCGTAGAGATTATGAACCAGATGAAGCTGTTGCAGAGACTATGAGGTATATTAGAAAAATAACCCTCAGCTTACTTAAAAAGCCTATAGAAATATGTATATAATACAAAAAATTAATTAAAGCTTAGCTTATTTATTTTCAATTTAGGTTCTTAAAACTAGTTTTGTTCACTATTGATTAGGTGTTTTTTGTCCAATTACCATAGACTTTTTAGTAAAAACAGAAATCCTCTAAAATTTTTAAACAATTACTTATTTAACCTTTCATTTCCCAATTCTTTCTATAATTGCTGCTCTTATTATGTAGTATTAGGGTGGCTTGACAAGGGACCCGAATAGGAGGTGCCACAACATTGGCATAGTAAACCAAGGTAATCATGCAGCTTACTCCAAGTCAAGCCAGTCCTTCGGACATTAGCTACCCTTCCTAAACACACAATCCCATGGTCTAAATCTGGAATAGTTTTTTTTTATAATTTTGCATTGTAAAAGGTATTTTAAAGGCGTTCACTAATAATTACTAATAAACGCCTTTCTTATGAATGTTATCGATATTTTCCCTTTCAAAAGTGGAGGAAACAGAGCATTTGAAAATTAAGATTCAATTGCCTTGATCTCTATCATTTTCTAAACAGCTTTAACTTCCTCTTTTTCTAACATAATATATCTTTTTTCTTTTTTATTTGTCCTACAATACTAATGACTAAATTTTAAAGACATTTCTAATTATAATTGATTGGGATCTGTTATTTTATATAAAAAATTAGGATGTGGCATTTATGCATAGATATATTATTTTTCTAATAATGCTATTAATGGGAACCTCATAATTAACCATTGCTTCTAAAGTCGTAACTATTTACTTATCACATATTGCGTAGGAATGGCCGCTTATGTTTATGGTAAAATAATCGAAAAATAACATACAAGATAAATGAAATTTAGGTATGAAAGGAATCTCTTCAGTATGACTATCAAGATAAAAAAGTGTACACTTGACGATTTGCAAACACTTCAAGAGGTTGCTATTGAAACATTTTATGCAACATTTAAGGATCAAAATACAGATGAAAATATGAAAGCTTATTTAGAAAAAGCCTTTAGTGAGAAACAATTAGAGAAAGAGCTATCTAATACTTATTCACAATTCTTCTTTGTTTATTTTGATAATGAACTTGCTGGTTATTTAAAGATCAATACGAATGATGCACAAACGGAACAAATGGGTAGTGAATCCCTTGAGATTGAGAGGATTTATATTAGAGAAAAATTTCAAAAGTTTGGTCTTGGTAAATGTTTGATAAATAAAGCGGAGGAAATTGCAAAGGAAAGCAGCAAGAAAAAGGTCTGGCTCGGTGTTTGGGAAAAAAATGAAAATGCCATTGGCTTTTATAAGAAAATGGGGTTTGTCCAAGCCGGCACTCACTCTTTTATTCTAGGGGATGAAGAACAAACAGATTATATAATGATCAAACGGACTTGGTGAAATCCTGGAATTTATGAAGGAGAACTCTTTTGGGACAATTGTTACGGTACAAGGAAATAAGCCAAATGTCACCGATGTACCTTTGAAGGTACATAAACAAGAGGATGATTTTTATATTACCAATCATATGGAAATTAATAATTCTCAATGGAAAACGTTCGAAGATCATAATGTTCTAGTAATCTATCAAGGTTCAGATCGTGATATCTCGTCTTCTTGGTATGAACATGAAAATGTACCAACGTGGAATTATCAAGCTTTGCATGTATATGGTAAGGATGGTATTTTAAACGACCAAGAGCTGGAGGAAGACTTGAAATTATTATTAAAAAGGCTATGTTAAAGCTTGATGTTGAAAATGGATTATCTTCAAAAAAAGTGAATATAATCAAACACAATATTAAAAAATTTCTGTTGACATTTTTTGTTTTTGAAATGACAGAAACTTACCAAAGTTTGCGTTTATCGAAATTCAATGTGTAATGCTCATTTGCCTATCAGGACATTTTAATTGTGCTTCTTAAGCTTCTATTGGGAAACTTTGGATGTTCTTTTCACGTATATATTAATAACCTTACATTTATTGGAG
The DNA here is from genome assembly GCF_013303125.1 of Calidifontibacillus erzurumensis. Lineage (GTDB taxonomy): Bacteria > Bacillota > Bacilli > Bacillales > Bacillaceae_J > Calidifontibacillus > Calidifontibacillus erzurumensis. Next base: position 19,114 of record NZ_JABTTE010000010.1, read on the forward strand.
GTTTTAAAGTGACTAATGAACCTGCGTTGAAAAAATTTTTTATCCCTATTATTTATTTAGCTGATTTCGCCCTTTTCTTATTTGTTGCTCTTTGCATTGCTGCTTTAAATTTGATTAATTTATTGAATATTATTACTGTCGATATGCCTTGGGAAGAACCAATTATTCTTACATCATCATTTATAACTTCTTTGTCTTTTGTAATAGGATTAGCAATCATTTGTTTTTTTACAACAAATTTTTAATAGGAAGTAAAACATACCAAAAATTTAAAAGGACTATATTGGGTATGCTTTTTGGACTGAACACAATTGGTAGTGTACTTTGTGGAAGCATTATTTATGGTTCCAACTTCTCTCATTCTGACGGAATACTACTGCTAATTATCACTTTATTAAGTGCTGTATTAACAAAAATGTTCATTTTTAAAAAGTAGGAATTTTTATTTCAATAAAAGTTATCGATGAAACTCTTTTCATAAAAATTCAGGGCGGTATTAGTTTCTTTTTGAAAAGTAGTGGTGATATTGAAATTTCAATAGATAATTCTTTCGGAACTATCAATGAAATGTATTTAAAGGACGAAAAAAACAAAGTTTTAATATGGGCCAGAAAATAATAGAAGGGAATCAAAAAATAGTTTTGGAAAACTAATGTAAAGATTAATTTTTTAGCTTTTTACAAATAATTTTTGAATTTTAAATTATTGGTCATGTATTTTAATTTTTAATTTATGCTTTTTAACCTTAAAATCTAACATGTTAGTTTCAAAAACGACTCTATGAAACTCTCCCCCTTTATAATGGAAGCGGATTCAATGATTTTAAAAGGGGGTTTTCTCTTGATTACGTTTTTAGTATGTATTGCTCTATTAATTTTAGGATATTTTACTTATGGGAAATTTGTAGAAAAAGTGTTTGGTGTAAATGTAGAGAGACCAACACCGGCATATACACATGGTGATGGTGTCGATTACGTTCCGATGAACGTTACAAGAAATTCATTGATTCAGTTGTTAAATATTGCAGGAACGGGACCGATTTTCGGACCTATTATGGGGGCTTTGTATGGACCGGTCGCATTCATTTGGATCGTTGTAGGATGCATTTTTGCAGGTGCTGTTCATGATTATTTAACAGGAATGATTTCTTTACGTAATAAAGGAGCCCACTTACCTGAACTTGCAACGAAATTTTTAGGGAAAGCCATGAAACATGTTGTCAATGCTTTTGCCCTTTTACTATTACTACTTGTTGGAACAGTATTTGTCACTACACCAGCCGATCTTCTTTACGTATTAATGGACGGTAAAGTACCTATTTTAATTCTTGTAGGAGCTATTTTCCTATACTATATATTAGCAACTTTAATGCCGATTGATAAAATTATCGGACGTTTATATCCGTACTTTGGTGCATTGCTGATCATTAGTGCTGTTGGCGTATTTATTGGTCTTCTTGTAAAAGGAGCACCAATTCCAGAAATTTCTTTAAAGAATTTCCATCCAGATAATACTCCTATTTTCCCATTGATATTTTTCACAATTACTTGTGGGGCTTTATCTGGTTTCCATGCAACACAGTCACCGATTATTTCTCGGACAACTGAAAATGAAAGACAAGGTCGAAAAATTTTCTACGGCATGATGATTGCAGAAGGAATCATTGCAATGATTTGGGCTGCAGCTGCTATGAGTTTATTTGATGGTTATGGCGGTTTGAAAGAAATGTTAGCTGCCGGTGGACCTGGACTTGTAGTTAGTGAAGTTTCCAAAATGATGCTTGGCGGTATTGGAGGAACGTTAGCTGTTTTAGGTGTTGTTGTATTGCCAATTACTTCTGGAGACACTGCTTTTAGAAGTGCACGTATGATTATCGCTGAATATTTGAATTATGCTCAAAAGAAATTGACAAGTCGCTTATGGATTGCTATTCCGTTATTTGCAATTTCCATTGTGTTAACACAAATTGACTTTAATATTTTATGGAGATACTTTAGCTGGGCAAACCAAACAACTGCGGTGATCGCATTGTTTGTCGGAGCAATGTATTTATATGTTGCCAAGAAAAACTACTTTATCGCTCTTATCCCAGGAACATTTATTTTAGTGATGGTATTAGCTTACATCTTAAATGCACCTATTGGATTTAGGCTGCCAATGAACATTGCTTGGGTTGGCTCAGCAATAGGAACCGTTATTCTTTTAGCATTGTTCTTTAGAGCGGCAAATAAAAACCTTGCAAACAATCTTCCTCTTGAAGAAGACGTTTCAGATTGGAAAGGGGTTGCCTAATCAATGGGCTGCTGCAATCCTTTGCTGAGGGAAAAAGCAAAGGAACAGGAAGAACAAGTGAACAGGAATGGAAAAGAAAAACTGCCTGTTGCAGCAAAAATAGGGGCTGTTGGTATTACGATAATATTTGTTACGATTATGGGGATAATTTTATTGAATTGAATAATAGATTAGGTGAAAGACCGCATCATCGCTTAATCTAATTCTAGTGTATAGTAGGGGCTGTTCAAAAAGTGAACGGCTCCTTTTTATAATGACAATTTTTACGAGTTCGAGAAGCGCATTTCTTCGTGACAAAACGCCCTCTCTTTAAAATTCAATGTATCATCCGATCCAACGTGTTACATTTATATTTAAGAGGGGGCGATCAATTGGATACTTTTTCTAACCTAACAGAGGATGAACTTTTAGAGAAGGAAGAGGCTTGGTGGAAAAGGGAGGACGAATTAAATTCTGACTGGATTTACGAAGGAGTTGAAATTTTTAAAAGTCTTTCGAAGGCGAATCCGAAAGAAATCCGTTATAAAGAAACCCTAAGCTATTTGCTTCTTTTGCAAGGAGAAGATTTAAAGCTGCGCCAGCATTCCTATGAAGATGCAATCAAGTGTTTGAAGCAGGTTGTAAAACTTGATTCCAGCAATGCAAGAGCCCATTATAGATTAGGATTTCTTTATTTTTTTCAAAAGAGATGGACAAAATCTATTGATTCTTTTCAAATGTCTTTAAATTCATTGCCGAGGAAATTACGGAATCAACTGCAAAAGGATCAACAAATGAAAGCGCATTTTTATATATTTAAAGTTGCAAAAATGATTTTAGAAGAGAACTTCAAGAAAGTTGAAAAGATTCCACCAAAGGATTTAGAGAATTTTGGTGAAATGAAACTGTTGCTAGAAGAAATGCAAAGTAGCAGGCAAGTTGAAGAAAAGCCTTACCAAATGATAGTAAATGGAGTAGAGGTTCGAAATATTAGTGAAAGAGAGTATGAAAAGCTTTCAGATCCTTTTGAAAATAAAGGTATGATTATTTTAAACTTCAAAAGTACGAATGATGTGACATTGTCGCTAAATGGGAAAGAAATTTTCATTACGTCGGCACTCGTTGCTTTGATTGAATATTTAATGCGAAATCCTGATGGGGTAAGCAGTGAAGATATTATTCAAAGAAAATATCGGTACTCAAGGGATCCCCATGCAAAATTAAGAAAAGATATTTCAAGATTACGAAGCCGCCTAAGGAGTATCCATGCAAACGAAACGTTGATTGAAACTATCGATGGTGGTTATCGATGGAATTCTAGTTACAACTACAGAATCTTTAAACACAGTCGTGATGTAAGTACGGATCTGCTTCTGGATTAATCCAGAGGCTTTTTTAATGAGAAGAAAAAATTTTAAATCTTAGCTCTGAACGAAAAAACAGAATAATTTTGTGTGACAAGGGTGTCACAGCAAAATTGATATCATGCTCTTGCAAAAGGAAAGTTTGAGGAGGAGATGTTGACTTTGCCTTTTATATAAAATGTAGATGGGTATCCTTTGTTGAATGCTAAGATCAATATAAAAGTTAAAAGGGTGATTTAATGGTAAATGTATTTGTATATGGCACATTAAGAAAAAATGAATCCAATGCCAGTTTATTAAAAAATGCATTTTGTCTAGCTGAGCAAGCGTGGACAGAGGGAGTATTATTTGATACGGGCTTTGGTTATCCAGCTATGACGCAATCTTCAACTGGATATGTTTTTGGAGAATTATATAAAGTAACAGAAAGTGAACTGCAAAGTTTAGATCACCTAGAAGGGTATTCCCCAGGGAGCACTAATAATTTATATGATAGAGTGAAGCAGACCGTCTATACTGACCAAGGTGAAACAATGGCGTATGTTTATGTGGCAGGTCGTAAAGATCTTTTAGTCAAAAAAATTTCGAGCGGCGATTGGAAGGAGTATCGCTTAATAAATAGAGATCTAAAAGAGACTGTTCATTATTTTGCTTATGGCAGTTGCATGGATAATAAACGGTTTATTGAAGATGGAGCTAATCACTTTTTTCAAAAGATGAAAGGTGTAGGTATATTAAGCAACTATACCCTTCGCTTTACACGTAAATCATCCCAAGATGGGATGGGAAGGGCTGATATAGTGGAAGAGGGCGGTATTGTAGAGGGGAAAGTGTACGAAATTCCGATTCAAGCTTTAAAAGATTATTTATATCGTCGCGAAGGTGTGCCGTTTGCTTATCGACCGACATTTGTAACGGTTAATTTAAACGGAAAAATGGTCGAAGCTCTAACTTTTGTAGTTAAAAACAAGGAAAACGAAACCGCACCACCAGACTGGTATGCAGAAGAAATTTTGCGCGGTGGAAGTGAGGTTTTATCAGAAGAATATATTGATAGGGTAAGAGAACATATCCATATGTTAAAAATTAGAGGACGTTAAAATGGGTACATTTACACGAAACGAGCACAACAAGTAGTTTGTTTATTACTCGTTGTGCTTTTTTTTTTGAAAAACTTTAAAACTAAACTGTCTAAAAGAGTGTTATTGTTAATAGAAATTGTGATTTATGCCATCTGGATTTATTTTTGTACAGAAATTCGTGATTGAGTTTTCTTTTTTAACTCCCATTGGTTTAACATTCTAAAAACGGGAGGGAGTAACATACAAACAGAAATTACCCGGAGTACTTGCATCGTGACAACGAAAGTGGCGTCTGCTTGAAGGACTAGTGCTGTAGTTGCCATTTCGGTAATGCCACCTGGCGTAAAAGCCAAAGCTGATGTGATAAATGACAAATCTGAAAAAACATAAACTAAGTATGCACATAAAAACATAGAAGATATGAATAGAATCGTGCATATGGAAGATACTATTAGTATCCTTTTTAAACCTATAAACATACTTTTCTTCCATTTGGAACCGATGCTTGCACCTATAAAAATTTGAGAGATAACGATAAACCAATGAGGCCACCAGGCGATTATATCAATTCCAAAATATAAGGATACAATTGATTTAAACAAGGCAATAAATGCCATACTTCCAATGAGCCAAGGTGCAGGAAATTTTAAATATCTTACTATATAATATCCGGTTACAGCTACAAGGATAAACAAAGCTGTCCAAGTCAATTGATTCGTATTGAAACTTAAGGACGAAGAAGTTACATGATTTGAATTTGTATGGAAAAATAAGGTAGAAAGGAAAACAGGAATAAATAATATCACTAAAAAGGCACGTATCGATTGAATAATGCTGACAATTCCCGTATTCGCCCCTACTTCTTCAGCAATGCCAGGAATTGTGGAAAGGCCTCCGGGTGCTGTTGAGAAAAAACTAGTCAATAAATCCAAATTTGTGAATTTCCATAAGATCAGACCGAACAGTAAAGATAAAGCTGTTGAAATGAGCAGCAAAGTTAAAATAATTAGCCAATTGTCTTTTAAAATAAACAAAATGGAAGTATTCATTTTTTGACCTAATTCTATCCCTATAATAAACTGACCGGTATATAGCCAATGCTTTTGAATAACTTTTGATCCAATGGGGACCTCCAGAAATCTTGGTTGTAGAATAGATAGCAAGGTTGCAAATACCATTGTACCAATTAACCAGCCTATTGACAGGCCTGTTAGAGAAAGGAGAAATCCCCCGATACTGCTTATGGCAACAAAACAAATGTTTTGGAAAAAAGTTCTATAACCTTTCATAAAATCCTTCTTTCGAAATATTTTCTCTTTATGATGGTTAGATAACTACAATATAGTAAAATTCCGAAAATTTGTATAATAGAATATTTTTTTGGGCCCCAATAAAAATTATTTATGACCTCCCTGAATGGTTTAAAAATTTGAGAATAAGCAATTTGAAGGTACATTTATAACTTGATAGAAAATTAAAATTTTATGGGTGAGATCAAGCAAATAATTTAAGAGTGGAGAAATTCAGACTGAGTTCATTTTGTTATGCAAAATACATTAGATGATCCATGTGGAGTAAGCGGATTTTTTTCTTCATTAAATAGATAATGTTGGTATGTCTTATTTGGATGATAAAAAAACAGCTATCCCGACCTTAGGATAAGGTAGGATAGCTACTTTTTGTTTGGAGGCTAATGGGAGATGACGGATCTTTTTTACTTAATTTTTAATAATAAAATGCCGTTCATTGATTTCTACAAGCCCCAGCAGCAATGGAAATAAAATCATTAAAAAGAAGAGAAAGTACCTTGCGACGGGCAAGGCTTCTTTATTTAATGAAAATAAATATGGGAGCAGCATTCCAGTACATACCCCAAGTAGATTGGCAACTGCATCCCAAAGCTCAGCCGTTCGATTGGGTAAAATGAATTGCCGGTATTCCTCAGCTATTCCAATCAATGAAAGTGTGAACCAAATAATCGCCAGACCCCTTAACCTAAATTTTTTACAAGTTAAGGTGACAATCAAAAGGCTGACGCAAAAAGAAACGATGGCAAATAGCTCAAAATGCATGAGCTTATCATGCCCAAACAATACTTTCGTATTAAACTCCACCACGTTTTTCATTCCCATCCATTTAAACTCCCTACAGTACTTGTTTTGACAAAATCAAGCGGGAATATTCATTAAAATTATGAAAGTTCGCACCTCAATCATTAAATGGAGGGTTTTGATTTGTAAAATTATGCAGGGAGTGGTGTGGAGAGATGGGGGGTTTTTAAACTTTAAAGAGTGTCAAAGGAAGGGACAGAGCCGGTGTACTGCCCCTTACCACTACACCACTATTCAATGTCTCTAAATCATTACATTACCAATCCTCAATGGCAGCCCATTCGCTTGGGTAGTTTTTGAGGAATTTTGTTAAACCGACGATTTGAAACATTTTTTCATAATGGTATTCAAGACCGAAAGTGCGGATGGAAACCTGCTTTTCGTGCAATAATTTCGACATTCGAAATAGATAGGCGATACCGGCGCTGTTTATATAATTTACTTTTGTAAAGTCTACTACTAAAATGTTTTTATCATTTGGAAGTCCATTTTCCCAGTCGTAGTATTTTAACAGTTTCTCGCCAGAGGTTTTTGTAAGGTCTCCAGTTAATTGAAGTAAACAAACATCTTTATGATCATTTAAAGAGATTATTAATTCTGCTTCCACTTTTCACACATCCTTCTTCACTAACATGTCCATTGGTCGTAATCGTTTTTCTATATGTACACAGAATTGCGGGGGATTTCCCAATCTATGATACATCGTCCAATCATCAACGAAATGTTTGACAATTTTTAAGCCGCAACCTCTAAAATCTTGTTCTTTTTCTTCAAATATGAATCCGGTTCCTTCATCTGAAACGGTGCTTTGGATGAGGTTTCCTTTTAGTGTGACTACTATATGGACCAATTTATGTTCTTTTTCTTCATTACCGTGTTCGATCGCATTTGTGCAAATTTCTGCCACTGCAACTTTAAATTCTTCGCAATCTTCTTTTAAAAAAGAGTATTTGGATAGTTGTTCATCGAGTTCCTTTAACACTTTTTTCTCTTCACCGAGTTTACTTTGAATTTTAATATCTACTAATGTTATATTTTTCTCCGACTCCTCATCGGAAGAAACGTCATCTGATTTTTTCCACGTTGATGCATGGATTTTTTTCTTCATAGTTACAATGGTCATATCATCCGACTGTTTGGTATTGACATAAAATTTTTTTATGTCTTCAATAATCGAGTGGATGCCTTTATTCCATTGCTTTTGAACCACATGGTGAAATTTTTCAAATCCGAAAATTTCTTTTTTATCGTTAACTTGCTCGATGATTCCATCTGTATAAAAAATAATGCCATCTAAATCATTAAGCGGGATCATTTGCTCTTCATAGGTTTCATTTTCATCGATGCCTATCGGCAAGGTGGATGTATTAAAGTAATCAATTTTTCCTTGCATATTCATTAACGGAGGAACATGGCCGGCACTTGCATAAGTAAATGTATTTGTTTCAATATCTAATACTCCAATTCCCATCGTCACATACATACCATCTGAAAGCATTGGCATGAGCAAACGGTTGCATTCATTCAGCCATTCGGCAGGTGATAATTCCTCCGATTGAGTTTTGCCGCGAATAACTCCAATTGCAGCTGACATCAATAATGCGGACGGCACGCCTTTGCCTGATACATCACCGATGACGATGACCATTTTTTGATCATTAATTTTTATAAAATCAAAAAAGTCTCCACCTACTTCTTTCACAGGCAATGACAACCCTTCCAATAGGAAACTCCCAACCGATATCGTTCCTTTTGGCAACAAATTTTGCTGCACCGTTAAAGCGAATTTCAACTCATCTTCCAATTCAGCGTATAATCTTTGTGCCTTTGATTGCAGCTTATTGAAGCTTCCAATTAAAAATGCAATCTCATCAATGGATGTGACTGGAATGGTGGACCTGAGCAGTAAACTCCGATCCTCATTTTTCTCGTTCGTAATCAACTGGGTAATCGTTTGAATGTGGTTAATAGAATCTAATACGGTTAATTTGATCACGACGATGGAAAAAAGACTTAAGAAACATATGGTTAAGACAACTTCTATAATTTGCGCCTCTATGCTGCCTTCAATATTAATGAGAAGCCAAATAATATCGGTGACAACAACAAAAAATATGGAAAAGAAAATAAAATAAATTTTATTGCTTAAAGGAAGTTGAACCATGGGAGATGCAGAAATTTTTAATTTTAAAATATAGGGTCTTAATAATTGGCTTAAAACACCGACAATCAACAAAGTGATCATCATAATGAGGCAAGTTTCGCGCAATAAACTTAAAATTAAGCTCACGAAAAACTCCCTTGTTATTTCTTCAAGCAGGAAAAATTCATATATATGGAAAGATAATGCCAACGACATCATAAATATAATCGAAAATCGATACATTTTATAAGGAAATAAAACTAGGCGGTCAAACCAAACTTTTCTTTCGGGAGAGGGAAGTTGCTGTAATTCTGCCTCATCCATTTGAAAAATACCCTTGAGTTTTTTTACTGTGTAAAAATAATAAATGGTGATAAAAATAAGATTTTGCGCCATTACAAACGGTAAATTGTATTTCAAAACATCTTGCCATGGGGTACGCCAAATAACTAGATTTTGAAATTCAACAAATACGACGCCGGCCAGGCCGACAAGTGTATATAATAAAAAAATCCGAGCTTTCCAATTCATTTCATCACATCCACGACAAAGTTAAGTTTGGGCGATCAATGGCTCCCATTGATGATTGGTACTAGCCCATCTACGTCAAAGTTAAGTTAGTGAGATAATGGCTTCAAATGATGATCGATGTTAGTCCATCCACAATAAAGTTAAGTTTGAGCGATAAAGGTTCCCATTGATGATTGGTACTAGCCCATCCATGACAAAGTTAGGTTTGGGCGATCAATGGCTCCCATTGATGATCGGTACTAGCCATCCATGACAAAGTTAGGTTTGAACAATACTGGCTTCACTTGATGTTTGGTGATAGCATTTCCGCAAAAAGTAAAGGTTTGAAAACGCACTGGGCTCCCCTTGAAATTGTTGGTCTCATATTCACTGTAAGGGTTTAATTTACAATCCCATCAATATTGTTTTTGTATATTTACTTTAAACTTTTTCCTAACAATAAAATAGGATTACTAGTTAGGGTATCGCCCATTATGTGCGTCCTCACACTTTCGGTAATGTTTATCGATGTTAAAGTGTCAGATATTCCTAAGTAATGAGTGCTCAAACACACTCTGTTTGTCAACGTTTTGTATTCCCTTTTGTTTTTTTCGTTTGTGAGTCTATGTTAAGTTTAAGTTCCAACCCTAGTTCTTCCTTCAACAGTTCTTTTTGTTTTTCGTAAAATTGTTTAGCTTCCATTGTTCGTCCTTGTAAGTGCAACAATGAAATTTTTTCATGAATAATATTTTCATTGAATGGTTCACATTCCAGCAATTCATTCAATAGTTGCTCTTTTATGTTAGTTTCCTCGTAGTAGTTATAAAGTTTTTGCAGTAAGTCTATTTGTTTTTCCTTCAGTTGTCTCCGAAGTTGAATAAGCCAATCTGCATAGACGATGTGAGGTACTAATTCATGATCATAGAGTCTCCGTGCCTTTTCAAAAAGCTTTACCGCTTCCTTGCGATCGATGTACCAAAGTTGCTTCCCAACTGAATATAACTTTAAATACGATTGAAGGTCAATTTCATTTATGATGTTCAAGTCGATTTGTACTTTGCCGCCTTTAATGGTCACAAAGGATTCCTTTATTATTTCTTTTGCTACAAATTGTCTATTGATTTCATGGAGAAGGCCATAAAGGCGGTTTTCTGCTTTCTTTTGCTCAACCTCTGGATAAAATTCTTCAATGATTTGCTCCTTTTCTATCTTTTGGTTTGGTACTGTTAACAAATAAATGAGCACTTCTTCCGCTTTTTTCCGCTTCCAATTCAAGTTTTTAAGGCATTTGTCATCAGAGAAAATGGCAAAATCCCGAAACAGAGAAAATGATAGTTTCGTAGAGTTGTTTCTCATTTTTAGCGGCACTATTGTATTTTTATTTAAAGCAGCTTTCAAATCAGTTAAGCCTAAGAAATCGATTTGTTGCAATGCTTCTTCTAAATAATCCAATTTATTTAGGGTGGATGCTGCTAAAAGATAGGCCCATATTTTCAGTAAAGGGTGCTTATATTGATTTACTTTAGCTATCAGTGAATATATCGTGCCTTCTGTGATCCCCTCTGTTTTTAATTCGTTATGTAGCTGCCGAAACAAAGTGATAAGCGGATGGGATTGAAGTTCTTTTTTTGAAAAGAAATCAATGTAATTCCAAAATTGAGCAATCCAATCATAGCCTGATTTTGTTAGATTCATTTGAAAACTAAAGTTTTGCTTAAAAGCGGGCAAGTTTTGAATTTTTTCAAAAATATACGTATTTTTTGCCCGATCTTGCAAAAGGCAATAGAGCCAGCGGTAAGCTTCTAGAAGCATGATCGCTTCCTCTTCTGCTTCATCTAACAATTGAAAGGCTGCTATCGATTTTTCATAGTATTGCTTCGCCTGTTTGAGGTCTCCGTCAAATAATGTATACAACGCTAAAAATCTATAAACAAAGGCTTGTTCTTTTATCGAAAACGTTGAGCCCGAAGTCTTTTCATTTTTAAAAAATTGGTAAATGATGTGAGATTCAAATTGGTTTCCTAAATTAATTTGACAGCACCCGTAATGGCTCAGCCAACAGGTTAATTGAACACTGTCGCCAACATTCGTGCTGCTTTCTATTTTTGTTTTTAATAAATCGGCTAACTTAAGCCAATCTCCTTGTAAGAAAAGTGTAATATGCGATGGATAGTCCTCATTCATCTTACTGTTCACCTCGATATGATGGCTGGGAAAATCTCAATCAAGTTTAAAAAAGATATATTTTATATTTTTTTATAAAAAAATGCAGGCAATATCATAAATATTTCGACGTGGTAAAATAGAATCCTTTACCTTTTCGCAAAAGTTATAGGTATTTTTGATGAATTTCATGCGGTAAATAGGCGGAAGGACACAATATTTTTTTGATTTGACGAGAAAATAGTCTCGTTTGTAAGCGACTTGTAAGGTAAGATTTATAAGCTTTTCTTGTAAATCAATACCATTTAAAGAAATGGAGGAGAGACCTTATGGGGGGAAGTAGAAGGTTTAGGAGATTAGTATCAATCACAATGGTCTTGATGATGGTTTTCTCGTTTTTTAGTACTTCCGTGTTTGCTGCTCAAAAGACAGATATTAGTGGCCATTGGGCAGAAAAAGAAATTAATGAATGGTTTGAAAAGGGTTTAATCGGAGGCTATAGTGATGGCAGCTTTAAGCCAAATGGGGCGATTACAAGAGCTGAATTTATTGCCTTAGTCAATCGTGCTTTCGGATTTGATGAATCAAGTGAAGGTGGTTTTACTGATATCTTCCCAAGCGACTGGTATTACAGTGAAATTTTGAAGGCGAAAGCGGCAGGTTACATTGGTGGCTATGAGGACGGTTCTATTAAACCCAACAATAATATTAGCCGCCAAGAGGTAGCAGCTATTTTAGCACGCTTGGCAAGTGTGGAAAGCAGAGCGTCAAGTGTCGATCAATTTAACGATAAAGACAATATTCCGACATGGAGCCGCGGAGTTGTCGGCGGTGTTGTAGATGCAGGTTTCATGAGAGGCTATGAAGACGGTACGTTTAAACCGTTTCATAACACGACGAGAGCAGAAGCTGTTGTCATTTTAAATCGTGCTTTAAAGGATACACAAAAACCTAGCGAGCAGGAAAAAGTGTATGACACAGCCGGTGTTTATGGTCCTGAAGAAGGCTTAGAGACAGTGGCAGGCAATGTCAAAGTAACCGCATCAGGTGTAACATTAAGAAATATGGTCATTGAAGGTGACTTAACTATTTCGGAAGAAGTCGGAAATGGCGATGCTTTCTTGAAAGGCGTAACGGTTAAGGGAAAAACCTATGTCAACGGTGGTGGAGAAAACAGTATTCACTTTGAAGACACTGTTCTAATCACAGTTATCGTTAATAAAGAAGATGGTACAGTACGTATCGTTGCAACAGGAAAAACATCTGTTCAAGAAGTAATTCTTCACTCAAGTGCAAAAGTAGAGCAAGACGGTACGGAAGGGATTGCTTTTAAAGAAGTAACACTTGCTGAAAATCTACCAGCGAATTCGAAAGTAACATTAATCGGAAATTTCGAATCTGTAAATATTCTAGCAACAACCTTTGCAGTGGAAATTCCTAAAGGTTCCATTCAAGAAATGAATGTTGCGGAAAACGCGACAGATGCCAATATTACTGTGGCTGAGGATGCTAAGATTGTATCTTTAATATTGGACTCAGTAGTAAAAGTAATTGGGCAAGGTACAATTGAAAAAGCTGAAGGAAAGGCAGCCAACGATTCAACTTATGAGAAAAAGCCAAATAATATGGCGATCCTACCGTCAGGCGGCGGTGGAGGAGGTGGTGGTGGCAACCCTGGTGGTGGAAACCCTCCAGATGATCAAAATCCGGAACCAACGACACCTGAATCAATCACTTTAGAGTATTTAGGTCATTCTGCCTTTATTTTAACAACAGATGAGAAGAAAATATTAATCGATCCTTGGGATCCAATATCTTTTGGACTGCCGAATTATATTTTACAAAATGAAGAAGAAATAAATCTCATTAATATAACACATTTTCATGACGACCATTCTTATGCGAAAGCCGCACCAACTGCCTTGGAAGCTGGTCAAATTATTCAAGGAGTCATATGGGATGAAGAAGAATTGGAATCTTATTTTAATGAAATTAAGAACGCAAAATATGGGGATGTTTTTATAAGCAGTATGAATCTGTACCATTTCCCGAATACAGATGAATTTAAGCTGGAAGATGGTTCAAGACGTATTGAAAATAGTGGATTCATTTATCAAACTGCAAATATGCGAATGGTAAACATGGGTGATGCCATGGGAACGATTCTTGATGGTTTAACGAATGAAGAAATTGAGACATTAAAGGGCTCAGTAGGAATAGATATTTTGATTGTTCCGATTGGAGATTGGGCTGGAAATTCTCTTAATAGTGAAGCCGTTATTAAGGCTATTAAAGATTTAAGTCCGAAAGTGGTCATTCCAGTTCATTCATGGGGTACGAAAAATACGTTTTTAACTGCTGTTGAAGAAGATGGAACATTTACTATTGAAAAGAAAACGTCTGTTGTTACATTTAACAAATCTGAATTACCAACAGATGGAACAGTCATTTGGGATATGAACGGTACTTTTGATAATAATGTACCAGGATTTTTTGTATTGCCACTAAAAGGGGATGTTCCAAATTCAACCCAAATTCTAACATTTGGGATCCATCCTGGAAACTCAGCAATGATAAAAGTTCAAGAAAAAAACTTTGCCATTCCTATAGTTGGGTCTGATGTACCAGAAGATGCAATACCATATACATCGGGTTCTGATATCGAAAATGTGTCAGTTGGTGATCACGCTGGACTATATGAAGTAGATAGTAATGGGAAAGTTGTTGGTTTCGTTGATATCACGTTGACAGAGGAAAATATCTTATTGCCTGAACCTAGTGAACTTGCTGTTGAAGAAATTATTACTTTAGATGTAGATGACAGCAAATCCTTCGGTCCAGGTGATGGTTTCCAAGTGGTATTTAATAATGATATTCATACTGAATCGCAAATTGAAATTAATACGTATTTGAAAACAGATGCAGAAACTATAATTTGGATAGGTACGGAAGAAAATGGAATGCAAATTCAATGGGTAGATAATAGGACTTTGCAAGTGATCATTGGAATTGATGGACTCCTCAACATTATGGAAGATGAATATATTACACTTCCAAAAGAGATCGTTTATGATACTCAAAATATTCATCCAGTAGAGGACATAGTAATTACGCTATCAAAACCAGCATCGTTCCCTCCAAAATTTGAAACTTGGATGGCTGAAACAGGGGACAATATAGGCGAAATCACTTTAACTGTAGATTTAGATGAAGAAGGAAAAGTCTATTATGTAGTAGTTCCAAATGGAAGTAAATCGCCAACAGTCGAACAAATCATTGCAGGTGTTGATTATGACGATGTTACTGTTTCAGCAAGTGGAACAATTGCAGTTGATGATCCGGTATCAGAGGTTGTGGAGGTAGTAGAAGGTTTAATACCAGGGGAACTTTACGATGTATATTTTGCCGCAGAGGATAATGAAGAAACACCAAATATTCAAATGATGATAAAGCAAGTTCTTTCTGTGGAAGCAAAAGTAGAAGATTTATATATTATTAGTGCATCTACCTATGACTCATTTGAGGACGGTACAATTGATTCTTATTTAGTGATGGTAAATCGTAGTATAATCGATCCTGACCCTGTAGAAGTTTTGAACAAAATTACCGTAAATGATAAAAAGCCGACTGCATTTATTACCGGTTACGGAGTAAATTCAGCAAATGATAATCTGTTTTGGCTTGAATTTGAAGAAATTGAAGATACAGGAGCATTACCGTCACTTATAATTGAGGCAGGGGCAATTACAGATCATAATGGAATACCAAATATAACTCAAATAGTAGAGGAATCCCTGAGGCTTGATGGAGTTTCCCCAAAAGCATATATTGGAACAACTAATGATACCATACAATTGGATTTAAGGTTTTCAGAAGATATAGATTCAATAGACATTGTTTCTGGCCTTGAAAATATTAATGGTGAAGAGATCACCATTGTTCCACAAGATTTAAGATATGTAGAAATGCACATCACCAATGAAAACGGTGGCGTACAAACGGATAATAGCTTCGTGTTTGTAATTTATGATTTCGCGGGCAACTATAATTATTATAAAGCGACGTTAACCGCTGATGGACAATGGATTTTGGAATTGTGGGATGAAACTTAATACTTTAAGGACACGAAGATAGAAACGGCCAAGATTTGGGATATATCTAATTGTCAAAGGTATATGGGGGAGATTGAATGTACTGCAGATTTTGCCATTAGAACAGAGAATTTGCCTCCATGTCCCAAAATAGTGACCTTTACATTTCATTACGTATTTATAAATAGTCATGCTCTCAATTTTGGGAGTATGACTTTTATTTTTATCCAATATGTGTAAAAAGATTCAAAGAAATATTTTTAGGGTATGGTAAGACATCTTCTAAAATACGATTACTAAAAATCATAAGAACTGAAAAATGAAACGGGTTACGAATTTTGGATGAAATTATTGCAACGGGTTATTATTTTAGCTTGCAAAAGAGACTGATGAATCTCATAGACCTAACAACAACACTATTCCATTCGTTTGAACCACACTATTTTTTCCACTATAATGAAAACGATAACAAGGAGGGATTCCTATGACGAAACACCGAATTTATACAACGAGTGTTGCAAGCGTATATCCTCATTATGTTGCGAAGGCTGAGAAGAAAGGTCGTACGAAAGAAGAAGTTGATGAAATCATCCGTTGGTTGACTGGATACAGCCAAGAAGAATTAGAAGAACATTTAGCAAAAAAGACAGATTTTGAAACATTCTTTTCACAAGCACCTCAACCGAATCCTGCAAGGGAGTTAATCAAAGGTGTTATTTGCGGTGTTCGAGTGGAAAACATTGAAGAACCAATTATGCGGGAAATTCGTTATTTGGATAAGCTGATTGATGAGTTAGCGAAAGGAAAAGCGATGGAGAAAATTTTGCGTAAATAATAAAAAAATACGTTCAATTAAACATGATTGTTTCGTTTATTCCTAGGAGGTTCATAATGACAAATAAACTGGTCGTAAAAGACGAAATTCTGATCGATGCGGCTCCTTCAAAAGTATGGGAGGTTCTAACATATCCCAAGTATGTTGCCCAATGGGATGAACTTCCGGAAGATTATCCTACTGAACAGATGGGTGTAGGAAGTAAAGTAGTTTGGGATCTTCCAAACGGAGGACAAACGATTACAACTATTATAAAAGCAGAAGAAATGGAAGAATTAAAAATTGCTTTATACGTATCCACTTGGGAAGAAAAAACGAATGAAGGTGACGTGGCATATACGTATAAATTAGATGAAGTCAATGGGAACACTTTATTGAAAATTGAAATTGGTGACTTCGCCTTATTAACGAATGGGCAAGACTATTATGATGCTTCGGTGCAATTCGCATCTGAAGCAAAAAAAGTGATAAAAGAGTTAGCTGAAAGTCTTTAGGGATATATTCGAATGGAACTATTACGAGAAGATTGGCTGTCTGAATTGTCAGAGATGTGGGCATTTCAGACGGTTTTTTTGTTTTTACAAAATCAAAAATTCAGGCAATCAGGTCATCGTATTTACTCCATTTCATACTTTTCAAAGTCTCTCGTTTAATTATTCTAGGATTCTAACTTATTATGTTGTTTTAACTTTTATGCATCACATATTGATTTAAAAATTTTACCTTTAAATTATAATAAAACAAACAAATCCATTTTTTGTAAATGTATCTCCCTTACTTGATTGATGAAATATTTCAAGATTTAAAAAATCTAATCATAAAATTATAAAAAATAAAATTTTGTAGGAGGAAAAGTATGTTTTTTCTATTTTGGGGCTTTATAGTGTGGCTCAGTGCTACTCTCATTTTTCGATTCGCAGGACATTACTTTTTTACTCCAGATAACGTCGTTCTTATGACAGCTTCCTATATTTTTGTTATTCCTTTGATTTTAGTTATAACGTTACCGGTTTATAAATGGAAAAAAATCAAGTCAGACGGAAAATTGAAGGCAGCCATATGTATCGCTCTTCCAGGTATGCTGTTAGATGTTTTTGCACTGATTTTCTTTCAAGATATTTTTACAAACCTCAATCTTGAATCAGATAAATACTTTGGTTCATGGCTGCTATGGGCATATTCACTAATCATATTAACTGGTTTTGATAAAAGGTTAAGGTAATCATTTAAAAGGAGAATTAGTTAAGAAATGAGATAGAGAGAGGCGAAAGTATGTGTTAAATAAAAAACTTTTGGTATTTGTTCTTATTTTTTAGCGGGTTGTAGTTCAAAAACAAAAACGTTCGTTGATTTTTATGGAAAAGACCTCGACAACGTCACAAAAATTGAAATTTTAGATGACAGCTCGGGACATAAAAAGACGATCAATCTTTCTATGCAATGATGTAAGGATGAATGAATCAATTGACGTATAAGGGATTTAGTAAACTTGACCTGTTGTACAACAATGATATTGCTTTTGTGTTAAAATTATATTTTAACGAATAAATCATTACCTTTATGTGTTAGGTCTTAAAATGTCTTCATTGGAATTATTGGTGCGATTTTTTTCTTTAAAAAATAAAAATGACTCAAGGCAAAGGGTTAGAGTCGTTACTAAACTTGAGCTTCCTAGAAATATGCCAATTCTGTAAAGAAGGGTTGGATTTTATGAATGCTGTAATAAATTTTATATCGCAAAAATTGCCAATCCTTATACTTTTAGTTGCAATTTATACGTATTTTTCTCCTTATTATTGGGATGCACCTTCCATCATACCAAGTATATTTTTAGGGATCGTCATTTTTTTTACTGGGGTTTCAATGAATATAAATTCGATTAAAGACATTCGTAATAAGAAACGAGAGATCATTATTGCAACGGTTTTGAAATATACGGTTACTGTAATTATTTCTATTATACTCGCTTTAATGTTTTTCTCTTCCAACCCAGAAATGGCTGCCGGACTTATTTTAGCTGGAACGGTTCCAAATGGTACAGCTGCCACTGTTTACAGCTTATTAGCGGGTGGCAACGCTTCTTTAGTTGTACTCGGCTCATTAATCGATGTTGTCGTTAGCCCTATAGTTACACCTTTATCGATGTTAGTATTATCAAATGACCAAGTTTCGATTTCATTTTTTAGCTTATTGAAGTCTTTTATTCTAATAGTTGTAATACCGATCAGTTTAGGTTTAACAACGCAAAAAATGTTCCCAGAGCTTACGATTTATTCAAAAAGCGCAACAAAATTAGGTTCTGCTTTAGCCCTTTTGCTCATTGTACATACAATCGTTGGGAGTGGGAAAGAAGCAATCGCCTCAGAAATATCTTCCCTTCCTTTATTAGCGGTAGTTTCATTTCTTCAAGTATTTCTTTCTATGATTCTAGGTTATTATTTAGCAAAAAAACTAAAAGTCAGGGAAAGTGATGCTAGAGCGATATTATTCCATGTTGGTTTATGCAATACAGCCTTGGCTGCCATATTAGCTTATCAATTTATCGGTGAAGTTGCTGTAATTGCTCCAATTTTAGGGATGGTATTTAATTTATCATTGGGAGCTTTTATATCCAACTATTTTTCTAAGAAAGAAATTATGGAAGAGTTTCAGAATGTTGCAAGTTCTAAATAACATTTATTGGTGAGGTTAGTGAAGAACAGCGTCATTGTTGCAAGAGCTAGGAATTACTTCTAGAATACAGCCCCAGAAGCCCTTAAAAATTAATAGGGAAATGAAAACATGTGTTTTTAACGCATGTTTTTTTTGCTCTGCTGGGGATAGAACTTAATAGGGTGAGGGGTCCGAACAGAGGAGGTAGAAGGAGTAGTAGCTAATCTATGATGACGTGGGTTATTGAAGGAAGTGGGGGCAAAATTAGGATTTCCCAAAAATAAACAAATTCTATATTAGGCTATTTTGCTATCTGTTTGTAGTAAAAATAAGGTTCTTACGTTCTTTTGGTGATCACTCAAAAAATGTTCGTAAAGAGAAGAGTGAATGCTATTCTCCAACAATTAGATCTCATATCAGATGCAGAAAGGCGAACAATCATTCAAAGACTTTAATTGAAATTCGATGTTTCACCAAATAACATAAGAACCAAAAATAATTGGACAAAATAATCGACACAAACATTTGGGGTCTGAAATGTAAGATCGTGGAGAAAAATGTTATAATAAAGTTAACAAAATTCGACTTACATTTTATTTAATTTTATTGAAAATAAATTCAGGGAGGGCTCCTTGGTATTATGTCTTTAAAAAAAATCAGTCTAGGAGTTGGATGCTCAAAGAGAAAAAGGTTAACAGGTAGAAAAATTGGTCGAGTAAATATATCTAATAGAGGAACAGTAAATTTAATTGATCGACCATTGAATACGATCGGAAATCGCCCTTCTAATATTAAACGTGTTTTGGTGAGAGGAGGGAGTTATTTGTTAGCTGGGCGAAAAATGAGAGTAGATCAACAATTAAAATCTGTTAAAGCTTCACTAGCTATAGAAGGACATTTTCTTACAGGAACAGAAGAGGAGTTAATAAGAGCAAAAGCATTAGGGAAGATTACACAAGCAGAGTTTAATCGCAGGGTTATGGAGTTAATCAATAATGAGTAAATCAGAAAAATCTAGTAAATACTGCTATCCTGGAACTGATGTGTTGATTAATAAACTAAACATTCAGGATTACGTTAAACTTCAAAAAGCAGAAAGAATTTATTCAGCAGCTCGATTAATGGAATTACATGATAATCCAATCATCGGTAATTTTGATTTACAACACTTGCAAAGAATTCATAAGTATATATTTCAGGATATATATGATTTTGCTGGAAAGATTAGAACTGAGGAAATATCAAAGGAAAATAGTTTGTTTGCATTTGTTTCCCAGATAGAAAATTACTTTTATCAGTATATAACTGAACCTTTGCGTTTAGAGAAATATTTAAAAGGATTAAATCGTAAGGAATTCTCACATAGAGCAGCTCATTATTTAGGAGAAATAAATGCAGTTCATCCTTTTAGGGAAGGAAATGGAAGGGCACAGAGAGAATTTATTCGTACTTTAGCCTTGATAAATGGATTTGAATTAGACTTTAGTTTAGTAAATCCTGAGGAACTCTTACATGCCTTCAAAGTATCTTTTTTAAATTCGTCAGAAAAATTAGGAAAATTAATAGAACAATCAATTGTTAATCATATTCCAAATAGAGATCTAATACTAAAATATAATAGTAGAAAATTAAACTATTAATGACTAATATGGACTGCTCCCACTTATATTATTGAAGTAGGAGTATCTTATGAATCCCAATGTTTCCACGAGTTTTATAGCAGGCTCTTCTATAGTTCAGACATTAAAGTTGGATTTTTAATATAAAGCGACGAGAATCCTTTCCATTTCAAAGAGGAGATGAATCGTCGCTCTTTTTATACAATTATAAACTATATGTACTTTATTTTTGTATGTTATATGTATGAACAAGAAAGCGAGTAGTTCACTTTTGTTTAAAATATTTACATCTATACTATTATCCCGCTATCTTTTGGATAAACTTCCAAATATTGATTTAACAGATATCGAAGCTTTAGACCGACTACTTGGTCAACATCCTTACCTATATATTGTATTAAATTTAATAAACAAACGTAATAATAACTATGGCCCGGCCTGAAACACTGGTGGGGCCTATTTGATGCTTACTTATTTAGCAAATTCTAAATTAGTAACATAACAAAGTGATCAGCCATTGGCTAATTTTGTATATTTTAATAGAATATTGTAAGAAAGACAAAAAAGGCGGTTTCAAAATGAAGCAGAAGATTAAGAAATGGTTGACAGAGTATTTAATCAGTATGCAGTCACCTAAAAGTAGGAAAAAAATTGATTCTCAAAGTATTGAGGACGAATTAATTAAAAGACGGTTTTCAAATCCTATTGATTACCAAATAGAAAATGGTTATCAACATTTTGTTCAAGTTTTAAAGGAACTCGAAGAGGAAGGGATTATCACTCCTGTAAAGAAAAGCCCGTTAAATGGAAGGCGGCCAAGCATTCATACACAATGGTGGGTATTACCTGCCCCCATTAAGAACAGTTGGAGTTACAATAAAATTTTGGCTGTTTCCGATCAACTAAATCTGTCGAAATACTTGCAGCACCCAGAATGGCAAACAGAAGAGGAATGGAAAAATATTGAGATTATTTACAAATTTTTAAAGCAAAAAGATAAATTTCAGTGGGTAACTAGAGAAGAAAGGGCATTCCAGTTGTTTGGGGAAGAAAAATATTTTTCTCATGATGGCAAAGTATTGTTACAGCGGCTGCAGCTTACGTTAAATGATTTAAAGGCAAAGGTTTATGGTGAACCGTTTGTGTTTTGGCCTTCACCGAATACCACAATCACAGAAGCAAAGACAGTGCTCATAGTGGAAAACTTATCCTTTTATCATACATGTAGACAATTATTAAACAAAGGCATTGGCATCAAAGGGATCCAACCGGATCTGCTTATTTATGGGGAAGGGAAGAAAATAGAGAAAAGCTTCGGTTTTTTAAATGAAATTACGATCAATAAAAACAAAGCGATTTACTATGTAGGGGACATCGATCCGGAAGGCTGGGGGATCTATGTAAGATTAAAAGAAAATTATCCTGAAGAAAATATTCAACTGGCTATTCCTATTTATGAAGCGTTAATAAAAAAAGGTAAGACCAATCAAATTGAAACGGACCAAACAGATAATAAAAGATACCTCACTGATGTAATAGATGAGTTGGCAAACGTGGGGAGATCAGATATAGGAACAGTTGTAAAAGAGCTTTGGGAACAGAACCGTCGTATTCCTCAGGAAGCATTATCTCTAGATACTATGGATTTGTGAAGAAAGGAGTTCAGTTGAATGAACAGACGCTGGCAAGGGTTCGGGGAAAGAATCAGGCGGTTAAACCCGATATGGAATTTAGGATCAGGCATGAAGTTATCCGTACTTAATGAGTATGCACAAATGTTGGCACTTAGTGTGTTACTAGAAATATTTTATCGAGAACTGGAAAATAATCCTGAACGGAAAAAACAAGATATAAAAAAGATTACATATGAATGCATGGAAGATTTAAAAATAAGAAGTTTACTCGATACCGAGTTAGATGATGATATTATTCAACGGTTTGTAGATGGACTACTTTGGAGCGGGCAAGCCGATCTCCAACAACCTTTTTCTGCAAAATGGTTTGATGAAAAAGATCAAAAAATTAAAGATCATCGTTTTCGATTTTTAGTTGAAGATATGGAACGATCCCGTGCAGAATGGGCAAAGGGTGGAAAAACCGTTTACCAATGTTCAGATGAAGCTAAAGAGCTCATCTTTATGAGTAGAGAAATTATACAAGAATTGGAAATCACCATTGACCAATTATACATTGAGTATTTAGTCAATAATGGGCACTTTCAACAAGCTTTATCTGGTTTAGATGATTTAATAGCTCGGGTAAAACGGATGATTGCTCGGGAGCTAGAATATCGAGAAAATATGAAACGAAATCCAAAAATTATTTTTCAAAAAGAAGCAGAGCTCAGAAGCAAAAGAGAGCATGAAGTGAAACAGCAGTTTCAGGAAGAAAAGCAAAGGTTTGAACAGATGAGATCTTTAATTAATCGTATTACCGATTCTGATAAAACTTATGAAATAGCTGAGAAATTGGAACAAACCCGGCGTATTCATGACCAATTAGCTAGCTGTGTCATCGAAAATATGCGTTTAGAAATTGAATTGAGATATGAATTTCCGAATTTGTTTTGGAAAAATCAGCAAGTTTCCTTCCAGAAAACATTTTATCAAGACTGGATCGTTACAGAAGGACTTCCCACTCTTGATGATATAGCTACTTTACTTCAGCCGCTATTTTCTGTTCAGCCTCATTTTATTTATCCCCTTGATTGGAGCTGGAACGAGCAAGAGCTGGATGCACAAGTACAACAGAAAAAAGAGGAAGTAATAGAAGAAAAAGAAGAAGTTACTTATAAAATGCGAGAAGTTGATTGGGAGAAGATTACGAGACTATGGGAACCTATATTTGTCGAATTACTTGAAAAAGGGAAATATCGCTTAGCTAGTCTACGCAACATTCCTGCTACTTTACAAGAAAAATGGTTAGAGCAGAAAGAAGCTATTGACCTATGGCTATTATTTCATAGTGAGGCTATGGAAATTTCCTCTATCGATATCGCAAAAGAACAAACAGATGAAAGATTAATATTAATTCAAAAACTAGCTGAAAAACAAAAGCGTTTTCTTGCATTAGAAGGGAAGACGATTTTTTCAACTATTGATTCCGAAGAACCTATGATTCATTGGCAAGGTTTGAATATATCTCCTTTTGTTTTACAGTTAGTCGATGATAAGGAAGTGAAATGATGAGCTATTCAACTTTACAGCTGCAAGATGCTGCCAAAATATTTTTTTACTTAGTGAATAAAAAAATTGTTTCAACGAATGACCCGATTTTAACTCCTTATTTTGAAGAAGATGGGGTTCGGGATGCGCTCAAAATTTTAACTGAGGAATCTAGAACGCGCATCATTCAAACGAAAGATCGAATCCATCTCGTTGCCCGGCCTGAAGGATCGATTTTTGCGACTTCTTTTACTCAATTTAAGAAAAGATACACCGATGTAGAAAATAAAAAGTATTTCCATTTAATGAATACGATCATCGTTGTCTTTTTAGCAGAAATCGATATTTCTTCCACAACAAATCTACGTTGGGACCATGCTGGCGTCTCTTACTATTTATTAGAGAAAAATATGACACAACTTTTGGACCAATGGAAGAAGGAACATGATGATACGGAAGGGAAATTTAGCGAGGCTTTTGGGTTAGCTGTTCAAGATATGTATGATCTTTGGCGGACGATGCCAGTAGATACTGATTCGGAAACGAATGAAGAACGTATCGTAAATACGCGGAGAACACGTATTGGACTTATTCATAGGGCGATGCGATTACTGCAAGATGAAGGACTTGTATATATAGTGGAGGACGAGAAGCGGGTATATCCAAAAATAGAATTGTATGAACGGCTAGAAGAAGGATACCATCAACAAGCACGGTATAAAGAAATGAGAGAATTAATCCTAGATACTTTAGGATCTGGAGGTGAAATCGATGCCTAGAATTGAGAAAGTGAGAATTACAGGTGTTCAATATGATAAAATGCGAAAACATTATGAAAATACAATTTTTGATTTTATTAATGAGGAAGATCCCCAACATACGTTGTTAACATTAGTGAATGGCGGCGGAAAAGGGATGCTTTTGCAATTAATATTTCAGACGATGATGCCATTAACCACTTGGGGGAAAAATGGAGAAAACCATATTGATGCATTATTTTATAATGAAAAACGTCAGTTTGTTCCATATACGTTCCACGTTGCCATCGAATGGCGGTTAGATACGGAGCCAACCGAATGGTTAGTTTCGGGCATTTGTATAACATCGGAAAGAAAAGTAGGTCAAGATACGGAAGAGGCGGAAACGGAACCGCAATATTTCCTTTATACTAGCAAATACCAAAAACCTGCAAATTGGAGTATCGATACCCTTCCCCTTTATGATGAAGAAAAAAAACAAGCCGTTTCATTTGAAGAGTGGGATAGCTGGCTTAAAAAGCATAAAAATGAATTTCAATATTATCCAAAATCAAAACTATCAGCTTATCATAAGTACTTATCTTCCTACGGAATCGAAAAAAATGAATGGCGCCATATGAGAGAAATTAATCGGGATGAAGGCGGAATTGAGCATTATTTTAAAAAAGGGCTAGATAATTTTGGCTTGTTTCATAACTTAATAATCCCAGAAATTAGCCATTATTTAGAAGAAGAGCAAGAAGAAAATTTGATGAAAATTTTCCGAGATAATTTCATTATTTTTGAAAGGCTGCCTAAGTTATTGGAACGGGAAAACATATATGAGCTATTAAAAGAAAAACTATTGATAATACAAGATGAATTAAATAAAGGGCTATTAATTGAAACATCAAGAAAAGAACATTATGAATATGCGAACTACCTATATTTTGCCATGGAAGAAAAGCTCAATAGCTTACGTTTTGAAGAGGATAAGTGGAAAGAGGAAAATGAAAAGACAGTAAGTTTGCAAAAGGAAGCACTTTGGGAAAAAGACAATCTGGAATATGCCAAGCAGTGTAAAGAACATCATGAAGCGTCCGAACAGCTAAAAGAAATAGAAGAAAACGTAGCTGCAATTAAAGAAAAGCTCGAAACTTACACTTTAGAAAAGAATGAGTTGGAAATCGACATTAAATTCCTTGAATATCTATTCGTTACGAAAGAACTTGAAGCCATTGATAAGCAAATTTCAAAATTAGAAAATGAAGAAAATCTTCATGATGAGAAAACGCAAATTCAACAAATGAAAGAGCAACTTGAAAGCATTTGGGAAGCAGTAGAAAAAGAATTGCAGCGTGAAGTAGACCGATTTGAAACGTTGAAACAAAGCTATCAAAAGAATTTGCATTTATTAGAAAACCAAATCGCTATTGATGAAAAAGAAATTAGCGATTTGAAATTGAACATGAAAAAATACACGGATTTTATTAAAACACATAACGAAAAGGCAAGACGAATGGAACAACAATATGGGGATATCGTCAACCGCAACCCAGAATTTGTTGTTAACAAAAAGAACAATGACCTAAAAGAAGTAGAAAACAAAATGAATGTACTGAAACAACAGGAAGAGGCCCTGATCCAAAAGCAACGAGAATACAGCAGATTAGAAGGGGAACTTGTTTCCGAAAAGAAAACCATTTTAGATAAACAAGAGGAAGCTAAGAAACAAAGGGAAAAGAGACAAAAGGAAGAGCAGCATTTCCATAAAGAGTGGTGTAAGTTCCTTCATGAGGACATTCCTTATCAAACGTATACAACAGAAAAATTAAATTCGGTTGAATCTGAACTAAGAGAAGAACTAGCACGTTTACAATCAGCAGATGAACGATTGAAAAAGGATTTTTGGAATCATCAGCTAGATACAATGTTAGTAAATGATCACTATTGGATTCCGAATAACGATATTCGAAAAGTAGTGGAGCAATTGGAGGAACTAGGCGTTCATGCCATGTATGGGACCGAGCTCATTAATGAACTTTCGGAAGAAGATAGAGCTACCTACATCGATCGTTTTCCACTACTTCCTTATGGTGTTGTCATCCATGAAAGAGAGTGGGAACAACGTGTTGATGAATACGCTTTTCAGCATATGCTATCCCATTCCGCGGTGCCAATTTTTATTCGAGAACGTATGAACGAAGATGTCCTTTATGCTTTTGAAGTGCCACGTGAAAAAGGGATTGAAATGGCCTTTGATAAAGAGAAATGGATTCGTTGGAAAGGGCAATTGGAGGAAAAAACAGAAAACTTTAAACGTGAGTTGGAAAAATTAGAAAATCGTATAAAAACAACGAATGAATTATTAGAAAAGCTTAAGCAACTTAAGATTTCAACGATCGATGAAATGTTGGCAATGGAAGAAACACTTCATCAAAAGCTTATGGAACTTGTTGCCAAAGAGAACGAACTAAAGGAAGAAAATACTCGTTTAGCAGAAAAGCAAAAGCAGCTAGCAAATGAACTGAAAGAATTACATCAACAACGTGATCAATTAAATGTTGAACTTCCTGAATTGAAAACTTGGGTAAAAGAACATGAAAAATACAATGAATATAAAGAATTAAAAGCAGAAACGAACAAAAAGTTATTGCGACTGGAAAAACAAGTCCAGGAAAGCAGACTAAAATTGAAAGGTGTAAAAGAAGAATTAGATAGCTGGGAAAAATCGTTCGAAAAATGGAAAATCCGCTGTGAATTCGAAATAAATGCACTGAAGGACGAACTGCCTTCTATTCGATTCCCTGAAAGTAAAGAAATTACGAAAGAAGATATTGAGGCACCCCAATTGGATGAAACTTTATTCAATGAAATGAAGCCAATTTTAAAACAAATCTTTTTTTTACGGCAAAAAATAAATAATGCAAATAACCAATTAACAGAACTTAGAGCTGATAGAAAACATCAGCAATCTGAACAACAAAAATTGGAAGAAAGACTTAATAAATTTTCTTCCAATTGGAAAGAGCGGGAATATCCAAGTTTGCCTAAACAAATATTGGTAGAACATCTTCAAACAAAAGAAAAATATATAAAAGAGACAGAACTTGTGCTGCGTCAGGAAGAAGGGAAGTTTTCAAGGTTACAGGGGAAATTAGAGCAATTAGATAAAAACAAGCAAAACTTGGAAAAAAGAATTTTAGACGAGCATAACCGCCCGGCTGAAGATTGGTTTTTGCTCGATTTAGAAGAGAAAGAAAAATCCATTAAGGAACGGTTAGATAAAATAGCTCGTGACTTGCAAGATCAAAACAAAATTTTAGAAGACATCTCCAAACGCGGGCGATTGTTAATGAAGCAACAGGACATTCTAAAGTCTCATATTTCCTTATTAAAACAAGTTGGGGAAATTCCGGTGCAAGTAAAAGAAAAAATTCAAAATAATCCAGAACAAGCTGTCCATCAATGGATTGGTAAAAAGAATGAGCTAAATAAATCAAAAGAGGATTTTAATAGTCAGTATAATGAGTACTTAAAAGGACTTCGAGAAACTTTACAATATGAAAAAATGGATGAGTCATTAAGAAACAGAATGAATCAACTCATCCCGCAATTGGAAAGCGAATCTCTTGACACAATTATACAAATTGTTGAAAGTGTTATCGTTTTTATTCAAAATGAATTAATTCTTTTGAAAAAAGATAAACAAAAACAAGAAGAGGCTCAAGAATTATGGTTAGATCGAGCCGTTTTCCGGGTTCTAACCATTTTACAATCGATCAAACGGATGGTCGATCGAATGAAAATTAAAAATAAGGAAGGGCATCTTTTCCCACTTGTCAAAATTGAAAGGATCCATGAAATTATTTCAACTGAGGAAGAAGAATTTCGCAGGCTGCTTCGTGAACACTTTATTAAAACAATCAAAATATTACTTGAGACAGGCGAGACCATTGAAAACATAACGGATGCCAAGTTGAAACAGTATATGTCAGATAGTCAACTAGTGCTTGTTTCTCTAAGAAATCGTTATCCAACATTAAGTATATATAAACCGCAAACGACAAATGCCTTTCTTTATGAAAAGCCAAGAAACCATCATTATACATCGTGGGAAACATTAAATAAAGGTTGTAAAATAGAGGCGAAAGGAAGCGGTGGGCAAGTTTTAGCTGCTAGAACGATTGTTATGATGATGATTATGACATTTAAACGACAAGAAAACAATTCAAATTGGTCCGTCCTTATTACAGATAATCCATTTGGACAAGCCGTATCTGCGCATATTTTAGATCCAATTTTTTCAATCGCTGATACATTAAAATTCCAATGGATCGTACTAGCACCGCCAGAACTAATTAAATTGGATGTTAGTCGCCGTTTCCCAGTCTATTGGAAATTAGAATTAAAGCAGCATCATCATGGTGAAGTAATTAAAGAGGTACTTCAACATGGTGGAAGAACATTCGAAGATGTGGAATGGACTTTATTTTAACTGGATGTTTGCGAACAAACGAAGAATAATAGAAGAAAAATTTATCAAAAGGGTTGTCCGAAAAGTTGTAGTTGACCTTCGGCACAGCCTTTTTTTATTTTAGGGAATAGGTAAAAAAATTGAAAAACTGAAGAAATAAAGGCTATTCTAGCTCATTACGGGTTTTTAAATAGCCTTTTTTATTACTTTCTTTTTATTGAAAATGTAATAAAAATCAAACCACTAATAATTAATATTATCGATATACTTAAAGGTATAGTTCCTATCTCTCGAAATGAAGTTCCAAAAATACCATATTGACTATTCCAACCTATATTTCCTTCAACTAGCACCAACGAGTAGATTGATGCAGCAATAAGTGTGGAACAATAAATAATAGCACTAATTAATAATAGAAACATGCCTATTTTAACCTTCACATTTACCATGATCCCTCTCCATAATTCTATTTAATATTAAAAAATACAAACACTTTTAGAGATATTAAAATATTTCACACTTACCTCTTCACCCTTAAAGTCATTGTCAAAGAAACAAATGGTGTTTTCCTATTTAAATGAAGAATTTGTTGCCTCACATTCTTGACCTTAAGAGAATCCTTTCTGTTGTAATTTCAATCCAAAATATGTAAATTGTTATGAAAGTAGTTAAAAAAATAAATCCTATTATATCAATAAATATTTTTATACATTTATTTCCATTTAAATATTCTACTGAATATACCTTAAATCCTTTTTCAAAATGATATTAATAAAATAGGAAAATTTATTTGGAGACAATTATTTCAAAGTCATAAAGAAGCATTTGATATCCGGGAAGATAATTCAATATTGATCAAAATAGAGGAAATGGGTAATAAAAATTATAAAGAGCGACAAATATGATTAACTTTCTACCACCTGATTGTATTATAGAAGACAGCCCTGTGCTTGTAGTAAATAAAAAGCTATTTTTTGACTTTATTGAATTTGATGGACATGAAAGGGAAACGTTTATAAAAAGGTTTATGAAAGCTTTCAAAAAGTAATGAAAAATAATTTTCTTGTTTTAAAATGATTTCTATTGAGGAGGCTAAGACTTATCAACTAATAACAGTGTTGAATTGGGATCTATTGCTTATGTATTAGGGGACGGGTGTTTTATTGGATTGTATATGAACAGCTAAACCGTCCCTTTAATCCTTATTAACAGTTGATACTCGACTGTTCATTTTTTCAGGAAGCTGCAAGATGGATTGGTTGAGTGTATCCAACTTCGCTTCTATTCGATGAAGAAGATAAAACGTAACGACAACCGGGAATCCGTAGTCTTGAATAAATGGCAATAGTTGTTCCATAGAATTTCCTCCTTTCAGGTAGGTTACTTGTAAGGTTATTTAGTTTGCTTACTTTGAATAAACGTGAACGTTACCATGTACTATTTTTATTGCATTGACCATATGGATTGTTCTTCTTTTACCATTATTTCATTGATTTACAGAGTTTGTTTTATTGTTTCGTTTTTTCTTTAATACATTCTGATCGTCTTCATATTCTTTTAGAGTTGAATAGGGAGCATGGAAGCCCCCTCATTCAATTAAGCTTCAAGTTCAACATCAGTGACATTACGCTCCACGATTCGTGCTCCTTTTTTCGCGACGAGATCACCGCCAGATGTTGCAAAAATATTAGCAGCAATAATGGCATCCATTGCAGTTGACACAGCCGCTGGATCTACCGGTTCAATTGGATCATCGATAGAAATCGTGGACGTTTTTCCTTCGAAATTAATGAACTGCATCTCAAGCTTCTTGCTCATTTTAATTCCTCCTTTCTAGCAAACTAGAATGTCTTCCGATTTTTCAAAAGATTTAGCCTGCAACGATGTCATAGTTGTTTGTCCGTTGCACACGCATCAGCTCATGTTGTTGAAGGTTCGCAATAGCTAAGGCAACGTTTTGAATGTTTTCAGGTGTTGCCGTTGTTTTCAAGTTGTTAAAAGTTTTCGTTTTGTAGATCGGATTGCCATCCAAATCCATCCCTTGAAGAAATTCCAAACGAAGTTGGCTATCGACTAGAAATTCAGAAGCCATGCTCTTCACCTCCCTTCACCCTATAAATAGGCTGTTTTGCGAAAAAGAGGGCAAAGATTTGAAAAAATTTTTTGGAAGAGGGAGAGCTCTTCTGAACATTTTAAGTGTCCATAGGAGGTGAACTTGAAAAAAGGAGCTCCAGAAAAAATAATATGATTAAGGCTCGAAGTGAAAGAGGGGAGTGTTCAGTGGTTCATCATGCGGCCGCACTAAACAGTCCCTATAACCTAGAATTAAAATATCCAACGAATTCAGCTTTCTAAAACTTCCTTGAAGATTGCCAAAAAGTATTTACCACGTTTGGCAGCTTGATGATCTCTTTCCAGTGCATTTTGCCTGCGGTTTTCGAATGTCATCGACGATTCTTTATTCCATGTTTGTTGTTCAGGATATGATGAATTTCCATCTGGATTACAACTTGGTTCTTCATAGAAAGACAAGCTTGTCCTCAAGTTTGATAAAGATTGATCTTGAAAATGTGTATCTGGGGTTTCAACTGGAAAGCCCATTTCATATAACTCTTCAAAATAAAGTTCTTTGAATTTCTTTGTGACGATGCCGTAAAAATATGCAATTGGCTTTTGGACCTCTTTTGTTTTAATTTTTCGGATGAGCTGCTTAAAAGCGTCGATGGCAGCGTTCAACACTTGTTCATGTTTCGTTTCCACATTGTTTTTGTAGGCAGCGATTAAAACCATTCTCCAATATTCTTCAATGATTTTGGCATTGTTAAAGAAAATTTTTACCCATTTTGCGAAAGACGCAGGAACATGATCGCTTGTATATGTATAGTCTAACTGTTCAGTTTGATGGCTCATTTTTTGGTTCAATTTGGGATTTTTGCGCTTTATTTCCCCGTTTGGATCTAATAACTTCCAGTAGGAAGGCCGATCATCTACTACATTTTCTTGCATTTGTGAACTATGAGTTTGATAACTTTGGTTTACATTTTCTTTCGATTTGCAGTCGGTAGTCATTGCTTGCTGAGTGTCTTTGATTTCACCGTTACTTTTTACATTTTCTTTGTTAATCGAACGTTTCTTACGTTTATTAAAAATATTTTTAATAGTTTTTAATAAATATTTAGTTTTATTTGGCTGGTTCATTTTTTCTTCATCCGGTAGTTCATTGTTTGGAAAACGATTGAATACATACAAGTTGCTAGATTGGGATCCGTCTTTTCTTGAAGTCTCATAGACCGTTAAAATGCCGAGTTTTTTTGCTTTACCAATCATTCGTTTAAATGTTGAGCGAGAGATGCCGTTGCCACGATATTCTTCATGAATAGCCTTCAAAACTGTTCCGATCTTCGCATTTGCCACCCCAGGAACTTTAGCAGCAAAACGAGCGAGCCACATGAAGCCGATGAGTTCTCCTTTTGTAAATTCCCTTTTATATTTGTCGCACCATTTTTCCGTATGAGAGTTAAATTCTTCTAAATTGGAGAATTGAGAGTACATTTGGAATTGTTCGATTTCGCTAGATTTGATTTTCATAAATTTGCACCACCCTTTCACCATAGAAATAGTGAGTTTAAGCAAAAAAGGGGCATGGGTGCGAAAATTTTTTTGTTTTTTTAAATTTGGACTAGGGTCAACCTAAAAAATTGGAAACTTTACATACTGCATTTCATGATGGTTTTTTGATAGGCAAGTTACATGGAATAATGGAAGGAATACTTTTTTGAAAAGACTTCAAAAATGTCGTTGATGCATTGCTTGATGAAAGTTGATGGTGCTTTTTCTTTTTTGACATGGGGAGATGAAAATTTTTTGCGAATTGGCATAGGTATGTATGAGAAAGTGCTAGGTAAATTTAAATGTGCTGGAGAATGGACTATTGTACAGAATATTACGAAAAATAGTCCAGAAGACAATGTTTGAGACAAATTGAATACGTTGTACCTGTATTGTGACTTTATTCTTAATATTATTGACAAAAATAGAAACTTTTTCCACGCGAAAAGGAATTTTAAGGAATTTGTCGAAATAATTAAAGCTGGAATATGGAAAAAGGAGGAAGATATTGTGAGCAAGAAAAAGATACATATTCTAATTCTTGCAGTCATCATGTGGCTTTCAATGGGTCATATTGGTGAAGCTGCAACAATAAAAATTTTCATCGATGGGAAGCAACAATATTTTGATCAACAGCCTATGATAGAAAATGACCGGGTACTCGTTCCTTTACGCGGAATTTTCGAATCGCTCAATGCAACTGTTAATTATGACGATGCAACTAAAGAAATTTATGCGACAAAAGCAGGAAATTCAGTTTGGTTAAAAACAGGCTCTAAACAAGCAAAAGTAAATGGTCAACCGGTCAATTTGGACAGTCCAGCGAAAATTAAAAATGGACGTACGTTCGTTCCATTACGATTTATTGGTGAATCTTTAGGTTGCAAGGTAGAATGGGACGGAATGAATAGGGAAGTCCGAATTAAATCAAATAATGAGCCAATCAAAAAAGAAGAGCCGGATCATAGAATCATTGAAATCGGTGATCCTGTAGAGTTAGAAATCCCTGATGCAAGCATTGTCATTGAAAGTGATGAGGGAAAAGTCGAAAAAGGTCCTGACGGAACGATCATAGTTAAGTAATTTCTGAATTTTGCTAGGGATGGTCTTGACCCCAACATACAAGCTCCCCTGAAGATAGACAGTATTGTTTCATCTTTAAGGGGAGTTTTTTATAGTAAGAGATATAATCTAATTTAAGCTTAAACTTTATAACAGGAAAAGTTGTAACCGTCAAGTAGAATTCAACAGTTTTTGATAAATAAATATCAACAGTTTTCATCAATTAAGATTCAACACTTTGATTTTCCCCCACCTATTTCTCCCGAATAGGTAGGGGATTGTTTTTAACTTTAAATTCAACTCATCACATTTTAGTTATCTTTCTTTTTATTACTGAATAACGCTTTTCTGTACTTCATCCTGATGCTATCTTGCTCTTCACTAAAGGTCAAAATTTCACTACGGTGAAGAAGCCGGTCTAATATCGCTGTCGTTAGCGTAGGATCACCAAGAAACTTTCCCCATTCCCCTGGTCCTTTATTGGATGTTAGAATAAAGGCTGCCTTGTCGTACATTTCATAAATGAACTGAAAGAACAGGTGGGCATCCTGCGGTTCATATGCCATATACATGACATCATCAATGATAATGAGATCAGACTTAGTAATGCGATGATATCTTGTTTTCGATTTACTGATATATTCCCTTGATTTTAAGACATAGATTAAGCGATCCATGGAGATAAATGACACCTGGTATCCATGTTCAATTGCGTGAATACCTAGGGCCGTCGATAAATGGGTTTTCCCTACACCCGTTGGTCCCATCATGATTAGGGTAAAACATTCATCAATCCATCCCAGTTGTTTTAATATATTTAATTGTTTTTCTCCAATCGCAGTCTGCTCTTCCAAACGAAAGTTCTCGAATGTTAGAACTTCCGGGAATTCCGCCCACTTCATTAGTTTCTCGCTGTGCTTTTTCTCCCGACAACTTAATTCATATCTGAGGATTTCATGGATAAATTCATAATAGGTCCATCCCTTTGCTTCAGCCTCCCTCAGAAGATTAGGTAGCTCTTTGGCCGTCTCAGCCAGCCGCAAGGTGCGGCATTTCTCCTGAAGTTTTTCGTATGGTTGCCTCATTGGTTCCCACCTCCCTGAAGGATACTGAAATAGATATCCTCTTTCCGTTCTGGAGCGATGAGATCCTTATATTTCTCATTCAAGACACCTGTGGTGTTTCTTTTCTTTTGTCCTTGAATTTCTAAAGATTGTGCGATATCTCGTAGGTCATTCGCACTTGTCAGCCGTAGACGTCTCATTTCATGTATGGCCTCTTCAACGAAAAAAGGATACTTCAAAATGACAGATTGTACTACTTTCAGTTGATCAATTAAATGCCGTGGATACTGTTCTGACAATAATTCAATCAGCCATTTTACTAATTCTTTATCCTCTAACATACTCTCAATCTGCTTCATTAATAGATCTCGTTTTGTCTGACTGCGTTTTCGATGAGAAGGGTCCGAAATAACTTCTCCTTTCCCTTTTGAAATTTTATGTTTTGCTAAAACTTGTCCATTTTTCTGCAGGCGTATGTATATATGCTCTTCATCACTTTCAACATACGCAATATTAGGGGCAATCTATTAAGTTATCAAATGTGCGATTCTTCGCAAAATTATTTTTTACATACTTCACCACCTGTTCGATTTTCCCTTTGGACTCTGGATCTGATTTCCTACAGAGATGCACCTTGAATTTTCTTGCTTGCTGATACTTCGTAAATTCTGTTGTCATGGTAAGATCCCCTGCATTCTCACTAACTGCCAATAACCGTTCCTGGTCATAGACGATTTCAATAGTCATTCCTCCAAA
Organism: Calidifontibacillus erzurumensis; assembly: GCF_013303125.1. Taxonomy (GTDB): domain Bacteria; phylum Bacillota; class Bacilli; order Bacillales; family Bacillaceae_J; genus Calidifontibacillus; species Calidifontibacillus erzurumensis. The sequence goes on from NZ_JABTTE010000010.1 coordinate 54,824, forward strand.
AAAACGGAAAGCATTTTCATGCATTTGTATCAGGTCTTTTGCTCGAAATGGACGATCCAGCCACTCTATATATTTGTATCTGGAGTGGGCTAACACAAATCCAATGAAGTAAAGCCGCATGTGTGTGCCCTTCGTTGTGGGAACCCTTATCTGTCCAAAATCTACTTGAAGCTGCTGTCCCATCGGAAGTTCAGGCACTGTAGAATACTCCCTTTCAGATAGCACTTTTGGAATATGGTAGGTCTCTCGTAGCTCATTCACATAATTTCTGACAGTTCCTTCTGTGACAGAACTGAAATTCTCTTTTTCTTGAAGCCAATCAAAGACTTGGGCTCCTGACAGATCAGGGTGTTCCTTGAGCCATTCTAGGATCTTTTCCCGAAAGGGATCAAGTTTCTTACTTCTGCTTTGCAGGGATATCGCAAATAAGTGAAATTCATCTGGGGTCATTTTCCCGTAGTCTATCACCCTATTTCTTGAAATTTTTAATTTTCTAGCAATCGCACTGTTAGAAAACCCCTCTCTGCGAAGCCTATGAATCTCATTGTAGATTGTCAACTTTTCCACTTCCTGTTCCTCACTTTCCATAGACTACTTCAAGTATATAGAAAGTGCGTTCTTAAAGGTAAACTGTTGATTCTTATTTGTTGAAATTTGTTTAACCTTATTTGTGGAAAACTGTTAAATCTATTTTATCGTTTACAAAAGTATTACTATATAATTAAGGTTTATTAAAAATATCAGACACCTAAAAGGAAGTTAATATTTAATAGATGTAAACTTTTTGTTTGTAAAATAAAGTTTTTATGTATCCTTTGATTACTTTGTTTGGCATCGATATGAATAGTTCAAAAGAACACAAAAAACATTCATGGCCTATCGACCACACCCCAGAATGAAAATTATTCTCTGGTTTTTCGAAGATAAGGATAAAAGATTAAAACAATCAGAGTTGGAAATTGATGATGTCCAAGTTAATTAGAGTGCACAGCTAAAGAGGTTAGCTTCGGAAAGACTAGATTAACCAAAAATTGTTTTCAAAAATAAATAATGTTATGGAAGTTTCACCTAAGGAGTTAGTTTTCTTTTTTGATGTACAACTTAATTTAGATTAGAGGATATTCAAAATGGTATCTTTAACCTAACAATTAATGAAAATACAATCTTTGCGGAACATTCTGGATGGGAATACCTTTTTTAATATTTATTATGAATTGATAAAGAAAAAGCTATTTATTTGCCGAGATATATATCAAAGTTTTATAGTGAGATAATACGTTTCCAAATATATTTTTTGTGCTGCATTTTTTAGTTATTGGTGTGTTAAGCGTTCAATTTCTCTTTCTACTTTAAAAATGCGTTTATTTAATGCTTGTATGTCATATTCATGATCATCTATTTTAGAAACCTTTTCTTTAAGTGTTTTAAGAATTATTTCATCAGAAGCTAAACTTTCCATATGGGCTTTGTCTAAAGATTTTTCAAGCCGTTTAATGTCAGACTTAGTTGCCATATTCTCTTTAATATCTTTAATTTCATTTTGTATTGATTCAATATTATTTTGCATTTTTGTTATTTGTTCTAAAATTTGTTGAAGAATTTTTTCACTCATGCTTTTTTATCCTTTCTTTTTTGGTGTGTATTCTTTATTTGCTTTTCTTTGTTGTTGTCCTCAAAATATAATTCATTGCTATCATTATAAATTCCTTTACCTCTTCTGACAATGGCTCTGTGCTTAAGGTTGGTTATTGTTAAAAAAATGACTGCTATTCTGGTAATTCACTTCCTTTTATTTTAATATATAATCAGATTCTTTATAATAGAATTGGTATAAAAGAACTATAAACTAACATATTAGAGTTAAGGAGATAGAGAGATGGCTTCAATTGGTTTTGAGGAAAAGTTATGGCAGGCAGCAGACAAGTTACGTAACAATATGGACGCTGCAGAATATAAACATGTTGTTTTAGGACTTATCTTTTTAAAATATGTTTCGGATACGTTTCAAGAAAAATGGAATGAGTTAATGGAAATTGATCCTGATTTTGCAGAAGATCGAGATGCTTATACAGCAGACGGTGTATTCTGGGTTCCAGAAGATGCTCGTTGGGGTTATATTGCTGAACGGGCGAAGCTTCCTGAAATTGGTCAAATTATTGACCAAGCATTAAATGTTGGAAGAGGCCATCTTAAGTGATGAAGTATTAGTGTTAACGGAAGCAACTACATCAGAAAGTTTTGACCTTTTACATGAAGAAAACATAGCCAAGCTTCAAGCGATGCCTCAAAAAAATATCGCAGTCAATATTTTAATGCGGGTTATGAAAGAAAAGTTAACCAATGTAATGAAAACAAATTTAGTAGTGAGTAGAAGTTTTTCGGAACGATTTGAAACGATCGTTGAACGCTACCATAATCGAAACGATCATATGGATGTTTTGGAAGTATTTGAGGAATTAATCAAATTCAAAAATGACTTGGAAGAAGCAATTGAACAAGGAAAACACCTCGGATTAACGTATGAAGAAAAAGCATTTTTTGATGTACTCGGTGCTGATCCAGATATTAGAAAACTCATGGAAGATAAAAAGTTAGTTGCCATTGCAAAAGATCTAGTCGAAACCGTGAGAATGCACCGTACCCATGATTGGGACAAAAAAGAACAAGCCCAAGCAAGAATGCGATTATATATTAAAAAGGTTCTGAAGAAACATGGATATCCTCCAATCAAAGTGCCAAAAGCTGTTGAAGATGTATTAGAGCAAGCAAAACTTCAAGCTGCTGGAATGTAAGGTTTGGGTAGTGCTACGTTAATGTACTACCTTTTCTTTATGATTTATTGTTAGATTATTTTCTAGATTAATAGAATCAATTAAATAAATATAATATTACTATTGGCAAGGTAAAGTATGAGGGGGGAGAAATAGTGAAATTTGTTAAATTACAGTTAAAAAATTTCAGGAACTTTGAGGATGTTTGTATTGAATTAGATAACAAAAATATAATATTTGGAATGAATGATGTTGGAAAAACCAATTTTATGTATGCATTAAGGTTTTTACTTGACAGAGAAATTAGGAAGCAAGGTTTTTCTCAAACAGATTTCCACAAAAATGATATCAGTAAAACAATAGAAATAATACTTACAGTAGATTTATCTGATTTCGATGAAAGTGAGGATACTAAGAAATTAGTCTCACAAATTAAGGGTGCTAGGACATCAGAAAGTGGAGATGTTTTCCATATTAAACTTGAAGGAAAATTTGATGATAAAGAGATGTATGGAAACCCAATATTAAAATGGGGAGATGATCTAACAAATCTTCATGAAGTTCCAATGAAGGGAGTTTCAAGTTCTTTAGATAATGTTTTTAAAGTTGTCTATATTAATCCTTTAATTAATTTAGAACAAATTTTTTCAAAGAATAAATCGATTATCTTTAATGAAAGTGAAAGTGAGGAAAATGATTCCGAATTAATAAGAGAAATAAAGGGATTAACTAATCAAGTAAATGAAAAAATTGGACAGCTTAGTGTAATCAATAATTTCGAAACAGCCATTACTAATGAATACAGAAATTTAAAAGATGAAAAAATTACAATTGAAATGAAATCGGAAATGGCTATAAAGGGTTTTTTCTCAGATATTATTCCTTACATAAAAAAAGAAAATGATGACAATTATTACCCTACCAGTGGTGATGGTAGAAGAAAGCTTTTATCATACTCAATAATAAATCATGTAAATAAGTTACAACATAATGATAAAATTTTAATCTATTTAATCGAAGAACCTGAAAATAGTTTACACCGTTCTCTTCAAATTGCATTTTCAAAACAACTATTTGAAAATGCAAGTATTTATAAATACTTTTTCATCACAACACATTCAGCAGAGATCCTATATTATATGGATGATACAAGACTTATAAGGATATACTCAAGAGATAAAGTTGAGTGTTCATCTTATCTTTATTATATTGATTCTTCTTTTAAGAGTATAAAGAAAAAGTTAAATAGAGAATTATCTAATGCATTATTTGCGGAAAAAGTCTTATTAGTTGAAGGGCCTTCAGAAAAGATTCTATTTGAAAAAATTTTATCAGAGATTTCCCCAAATTATGAATTAAATGGGGGATATATTCTGGAAGTTGGTGGTACATCATTTAAACATTATATTGAAACCCTAAACAACCTCGAAATAAAGACTATAGTAAAGACTGATAATGATTTAAGAGCGAGAAAAGGGAAGGTATCTATTTTTGAGGCTTTTGGATTGAATAGGTGCCTTAAAATCCTTGGTAAAGAAGAAGTTGAGGATATTGAAATTGTCCTACCTAATGGAATTAAAAAAAGGAAAAAAATTGAAATAATTAATGATAAAAAACGTGAATTATTTCGTAAATATAAGGATTTAATATTAGAATTAAAGAGGCACCATATATATTTATCAGAAGTGGACTTAGAAAATGATTTGTATGATGCGGTGGGTAGTCAAATGGAAGAGATTTTAGAAACTAAAGATCCGGTAACTTATTTACAAAATAAAAAATTATTTAATATGGTTGAACTTATTGAAGGTTTAACAAAAGAAGACTGTGAAGATATAATTAGTCATGAAAATTTTAGGTGCCTAAAGGAGCTGTATCAAGTTGTTAGATAAAGAGCTTCGTCAAAAAATCATTTCAGACGATGGAAACATTATTATTTCTGCTGGTGCAGGCTCTGGAAAGACGCATATCCTTGTTGAAAAAATCTTGTATGAGGTAAAAAATAGTAGAAGTCATTATAAAATAGCTGCAATCACTTTTACCAGAAAAGCTGCGAATGAAATTAAACAAAGAATAGGCGGGGACTTAAACGGACATTTTGTAGGGACAAATGATACTTTTGTAGATAATGAAATAATAAGGCCATTTATAAAAGATGCATTAGGTACTGATTTTCCTAGTGAATATGAAGTAGTTTATACAAGGAAATCTAAGTTTTATACTTTTGAGGAAGGGATTAATAATTTAAAAAACCATCACAAACTTGGAACATACTTCAATAACCAAAAAAATTTCAAATTTCAGTTAGCATTAAAAATATTAAAAAAATCCAAAGTTGCAAGGCAATATATTAAAGCGAAGTATCAACGATTATTCATTGATGAATATCAAGATTGTGATCAAGATATGCATAATTTATTTATTTTTATTCAAAGTGTATTAAAAGTAAAGTTATTTATAGTTGGAGATCCCAAACAGTCAATATATGAATGGCGAGGGGCTAAACCTGAGCTTTTTAAAAATTTATATGAGAGTGACAATGATTTTAGGAAATACAAATTGACAGTTAACTTCAGGTGTAGCCCTGAAATACAAAATTATTCTAATGTTTTTCTTGAAGAAACAAAAGGCTTATACAAAAATATTTGTGAAACACCAAATAATGTAATAGGAGTTTTGGGTAATTGTTTGCCAATTGATTTATTTGATCTCAAAAAAGAAATTGCTATTCTAGTTCGCAAAAATGATGAAGCTAAACAAATATGCGAAATTTTAAATAAGATGGGCAATAATTTTGTCTATATACCAAAAACACCGCTTGATAATCTAGGTACTCAAAATTCATACATATTTATAGAATTAGCAAAATACAATAAAGACAATTTATACTCAATATATGACTTTATTAATGAGATTCCTAGAGAGATTGATAATAAACAGATTCGAGAATTCAATAAAATACTTAAGCCCCTTAAAGAGGAAAAGATATCCGAGGAAAAAATAGAAGAAATTGTTATTAACTTATTTAGTATTTTGGATCTTTCTGTAGACATCAAAGAGTTGGAGGCTTTTTCTGAGGTAATTTTAAGTGAAGAGTTTGATAATGCTTATAATGGTAAAAAGTTTTTACACAGAGTTATGACTATTCATTCTTCCAAAGGATTAGAATTCGATCAGGTAATGATTTTTGCAAGTCATTTTGATTTAATTAGTGGCAAAGATTTAAATGAACATTATGTTGCTACAACAAGAGGCAAAGAAATGCTGATTGTCATGCTTGATAGCCCTACCTATATTCAAAACCTATATAATATTGTTAAATCTTTAAAGTTATCCTTGGAAAATATTATAAAAATTACCAAATGTGAGGAAATTTCTTGATTTTTTTTGTAATATGTATTATATAAAATAGGTATGGTATGCTGTTAAATTACGCAGCAATATTTATGCTTGTTGTAAATTAAAAATGGTTCTTATGGACTTTTTGGTGAAGAAAGGTGTCCGTAAGAACTATTTTTAATTGCTAAAAATAATTTAGAAACGGCAGAGTGAAATCGGCAAACTAGCCTTGATATAACTAGGAAGGCTTGAAATCCACTGTTCAAGTTGACTTTGAATTAACTTTTGATTTTTTTTATTGGTGTTCTCAAGGGCATCTTGAAGAAACTCGATTAATTGCAGTAATGCGACAGCCCAATCAAGCTCATTCACTTCATCGCACAATTCGTAAAATAGTCCCGCCGATGGTACGTTGGTCTGTGTTGCAGTGTTTTGCCAAGATAAAACGATATATCGCACAAACACAATAGTAGTATGACCAATTAAGCCATCATATGATCGGCTTTGGAATTCCTTTTGAAGTTTTAATGAGATTTCGTAGTCTTAAAGAACACCCCAATATCCCAGCGCATTCCATAAATACGAACAATTTCTTGTTCTGAAAGTGTGCAATCGGTACTCAGGATGGCAAGCCATTCACTTTTCTAATTTCTGTTTTGGACGAAGACAACTTTAATTGCTGTTCCATTCGCCATAGTGGTGCGAATGGAACGAAGAATTCCTTTCTTTGTTTGTATGGGATCAGCTAAACGATAAAGTTGTTTTTTAAAGAAGCGAACTGACCGTTCACGTGATACCGTTGTTTTGTTTCTTTGACCATGCCAATCACGTCTAAACCTTGATCTACAATAGCTTTGACCAACGGTGGCAATGTAAACTAAGCATAGTTTGATTGTTTTCCTGTAAGAATGAAATAGATTACTTTAGTAAGTGCATAGGTTTCATGCCTGATTTCATAATTTTCAAATCCAATATTCATTAAATCATTATAATCGTTTATAGCTGATTTCTGTACCTTGCCTTATTAAAACACTATCCGGCAGTTTAACTAAACCAAAGTCTGATATCTTTAACAAATTTGAACCATCCTCATAATAATTAATCAGAATATTGTGATAACTAATGTCTCTAAGCAATAGGCCTATTGCGTGAATATATTCGAAAGCATTCAATAATTGTACTACGAGTGCACGCCGTTCATCTAAAAGTAATGTATTATTATTAGATTTATTAAACTGGTATAAGGTTGCATCAGCATACTCCATTGTATCTTCATTTTTTTTTCATTATAGTGATAAGCACGAATAATAAATGGAGAATCAAGTTTTCTTAATATATGGGGTACTCATTTTTGAATCTTTCAATTTCATCGGGACGTAATTAAATACTTTTTTGCCCTTTTAATAGCAAATTTACAATTATAGTGCGGATCAGTATATTTATAAACAGTTGCATAAGAACCGTGTGTAATTAGTTTAAAATACCACAAATCATAAAGCAAGATAACAAAGAACCTATTACTCACATTGCTACTGCAGAAGAAGTTAAGCCGTTGTTATTCCAAAAGTTAATGGAAGAATTAGATGAGTTTAAAGCAACTCCTAATGAAGAAGAGTTTGCAGATATGTTAGAAGTCATAGACGGCATAGCATATGCTTTTAATTTAGATATGGAAAAGGTATTAGCAATTAAGACTGAAAAACTGAAGGAACGTGGCGGATTTTATGAACGGATAATCCTTGAAAAGGTTATTGAATAATTTTTTTTGGGGAATAATGTAAAAACTATTTAGCACATATGTCAGTGGTAAGTTGCCGTTGAATACATGTGCTAATTTTTTTAGCAATTTGGTAATGAAAAAGGTTATTACTTTTTTGAATGATTACCAAAATAAGTTTGGGTGAAAAAGACATTAAAAAGTCATTATTTTTCTGATTTAGATGTTAAAAAAATTAGCTCCACGCGTCACAAATGTTAAGATATATCAGACAAGAGGCCATTTAAAAAGGTTATCCATTCCTTTTTAATGCCAAGAGGATGATCCAAGAGCTCTTTCTATATTTGAAATAGCACCAATAAAGGGGTCGACCGAAAAGTCAAAAGTTGCAAACTGCTATGATAAAAATACTGGCCTGCAGCCAAGCGGTAAAAGATGGAATAGAGATAACCAGCGTTGAAAATACAACTTTTTGGACACCCCCAAAAAATGCAGATGTTACTAAAATACAAAATTTAGTCTTATATTTTATTTTTCCTTCAATAAGATATGCCAATAATTCTCTATTCGCTTGAATGTATCATTGGATCGTTCTGTAACAAAATCTTTTGTTAATTGGTAATCCGGGTCCATTGGTGAAATACCTTTCGTTACAAATTCGAGCAGCTGTTCTTTAGCATTTAATAGAACAGCAAATAAATCAGCTTCATTTTTAATTTCTTTAAACATTTCTTGATAATTTTTTATCACCGATTTAATTTCATCGTGTGTATAAACGGTCTTTCCGAGTTTATTCGACATCGATAAATGACGCGTTTGTTGGTATGTTAATGTAGCATTCAGTGGATTAAGTTTGGCACGTGCTGCATAGAAAATTTCCTCTACAGATTGATAATTCATCACTTTTTTCGAATTGTGACGAACATACTCTTGAATCAATTGATCAAATCCGTTTTTTACATCACCACTTAAAAACATATCACTAAAATGTTGAAGTGCAGCTGTCGAAGAAGCAAGTTCAAGATGTGCTTCATAAGAGTTAAGTTGTTGTTTCTTTATTCCAAAAAGGTTAATCCCTGCATATGTTGCTAAACTATCTATTCCATCTGTAATGTGTTGTAAGATAGATTCCACTTTATTCAATTCTTCATCGGTTAGCGAATCATAATATTTGGACTCATGTAAATATTGACTGAAAACGAGCCATTGATCCTGTGGTCGATAAGAAAAAATATCGGAAGGGTCTGCGTTTTGTACGTTAATATCTTTTGAAAAAAACTCTTCTACCGTCATTTCCATCAAACCTTGAACCTGTTTGATTTCATCTGAAAAGGTGATTTTGTAGGCCTCTCCATTTCTGATGACCTCTATTTGCTTTCCAGCTAATGGATTTTTAATTTCATGTATGGATGTCATTTTGGTACTATTTCTGGCGACCGTCGCTCCGATATATCCGAGATCAATCTTCATTGGGGTAACTCCTCCTGCTATAAATAATCATATATGTTTTTTGCAGGTGAAAAATACATAGTATTGCAGAATCGAATACAGAGAATTGCAACTTGACACGGAGCCTCTGCGGGCATGATTTCTAAGCCAGGAAGCCAGTATTATCAAGGACTGGCTTCACCATAAAAGGCTATCATGCCCGCTACTCCGTGTAAAGTTACTACAGAGCAACTGCACTGCAAAACTATGTATTTTTATTTTGCAATATACACATATAGAAGGTAATAGTTCCATACCTCTTGCATTGTTTCAACATACTGAAGAAAGTCGATTGATTTTGCTGTTGTTAAAATGATGATTAAGAAGTGATCACCATCGTTAAATTGATAGTTTCCTGATGTCTCTTTACTTTAAGTATCGACAAATGAACAGGAATATTAATAGATTTGGATTAGATTGGTAATTTGACATAGTATGTGAAAAGCAATCCACCATTTTCAGTTGGGGGCCAATTCCTATGCTTATTTTTAAATCAAAAGAATACAATCTTCACCAAATAAACGTAAGGGCTTTCTTATGCCTACATGATTTTCACCGTCAAAATGCTCTATATTTTATTCCATAATTTCATAAAACTGTTTCTCAAGTTGTGACATCTATTTTATTTTTTAGGGGAAAACATAAATGTGAACTATTCGTTAGAAATGCAAATTGAATATAATCTTGAGATTCCATTTTGTTTTCAAAAAATTAATCCATTAACCAAATAATTCCAATAAAAATAGTTGACATTGAAGTTGTGTCTTTTTATAATGAATTTCACAATATTATAAATAAGCTGACTAGAAACACTAGAAGCTCCTCTATCTTTACTTGGGTAGGGGAGCGTTTTGTTTAATTGATTAATAGCTAATGGACGATTTGAAGAAAAATCAAATTTAAATAAATAATTCCTATAAAAATACTTGACATTATAATTACGCTTCTTTATAATCAATTTCAAAATATTACCAATTAAGCCTACTAGAACGACTAGAGGCTCCTTGATCGAATGGATAAGGATCCTTTTAAATTATGATAGGTACGATTTATAGAAATTTTTAAATTAATTATTCTTATAAAAACAGTTGACATTAACATTGCATTTCTTTATAATCAGTTTCAAAAAATTACCAGTGAAGCCCACTAGAACAACTAGAGGCTCCCGTATCTAAATAATAGATAAGGGAGCCTTTTTTAATTGTCAGTGGAACCATTCATTAATAATTTTTTTAATTATTTAAAACTAAACATATTTGTTTAGTTAGAAATAGGAGGGATAGGATGAATAAAATTGAGTTTCAGCGGGTAACGAAAAAGTTTTTCGTTCGAGATGAAAAGAAAAAAGGATCGCAGCGTGAATTCACAGCTATTCAAGATGTTGATTTTTCTGTAAAAGAAGGTGAATTCATTACATTAGTTGGTCCGAGTGGTTGTGGGAAGTCAACGTTGCTTGATTTGTTAATGGGGTTAACAGAGCCTACGAAAGGCCGGATTTTAATCGATGGTCGGGAAATTACTGGACCAGGGCTAGATCGGGGCATTGTTTTTCAGCAATATGCTTTGTTTCCGTGGAAAACTGCGCGGGGCAATATAGAGTTTGGGTTAGAAGCAAAGGGCGTTCCAAAAAGTGAATGGAAAGAAAAAGCAGAATATTACTTAGATTTAGTAGGATTAAAGAATTTTGCTGATAGATACCCCCATGAACTATCTGGGGGAATGAAACAACGGGTTGCCATTGCTCGAAGTTTAGCATTTAATCCAGACGTCCTTGTCATGGATGAACCGTTTGCTGCACTGGATGCCCAAACGCGTGAAACTTTACAAGCCGAGTTATTGCGTATTTGGAAGAAAACTAGAAAAACCATTATCTTTGTTACCCATGGAATTGATGAAGCTGTGTATTTAGGACAGAGAGTTGTTGTACTGACGGCGAATCCTGGCACTGTAAAAAAAATTGTAGATATTCCACTTAAAAATCGACTGGAGGATGCTGATCTTAAATCAAATCCTGAATTTGTAAAAGTTAGACATGAGGTTTGGAGTTTGCTGCATGAGCAAGAATTTCAAGGGGCATATATTTAAGAATGGAGGTTTATAGATGATATCGGTAAATAAACAACAAGCACAACTTAGTGAACAAACTGTACTACAAAAATCTTTTACACAGTCGTTTTCAAGTTTCATAACAGCTTTTAAAAAGACGATTGTACTGATCCTGTTTGTAGCATTGTGGGAGTTCGTACCACAAGCAGGATTGGTCGAAAAAACTTTTCTGCCGCCGTTTTCAGAAGTTGTCCGTACTTGGTGGAACTTACTTGTTACTGGAGAGTTGTGGAGACATTTTGAAGCGAGTATTTTACGCTCATTATTTGGTTTTTTACTAGCTTTAGCAGTGGCTATTCCATTAGGGTTATTGATTGGGTGGTATCCGTTAGCACGAGATTTACTGACACCGATTTTAGAATTGTTCCGCAATACGGCGGCATTGGCGTTACTGCCGGTGTTTATATTAATTTTAGGAATTGGTGAAGTGTCCAAAATTGCAATTGTTTTATTTGCATGCACTTGGCCGGTATTATTAAACACCATTTCTGCTGTTAAAAACGTCGATCCTTTGTTAATTAATTCAGCACGTTCTATGAACTTTTCATCGTTTAAATTGTTTTATAAAGTGATTTTACCTGCGTCTGTTCCTACGATTTTTACAGGTATTCGGATGGCAGGAACTGGAGCCATCTTAGTATTAATTGCCGCTGAAATGGTTGGTGCAAAAGCAGGTCTTGGATATTTTATTACCTATACGCAATATAACTTTTTAATTGCGGAAATGTATGCAGGGATTTTAACGATTTCTCTATTAGGTTTAATCATCAATTACGGTCTTTCCAGTGCAGAGCGATACTTTTCTCGTTGGAAGCATTGAAAATAGTAACTTAATACCAACTAAACTTATAAGTTTAGTTATATATAAAACAATAAGTAGATATAGAAAGGTGACATAAGAATGAAGAAACTATCGATATTTTTACTAACATTAGCAGTGGTCGTAATCATTTTATCAGCATGCTCCAGTAATGACACAAAGAATACAGCAAGTGCAAACGCAAATGGGCAGGACAAAGTCTTGCAATATCAAAGCACACCGGGCCAAGTCATATATCCTGAATTAGCCGAAGCGTTAGGGTATTTGGGAGATATTAAGCTGGAAAAAGTCAGTGATATGGTAGGTGGACCAGAAAGCATCCAGCTGACAGCAACAGGTGAAATAGATTTTGGCTGGGCCTTTAACGGCGCCATTATTAAATCGTATGCACAAGGTGTAAAGATCAAATCGGTTGTAGGTGCTTACGGAAGTGATGAAAATACTTTTGTTGGATTTTATGTCTTAGAAGATAGTGACATCAAAACAGCGAGAGACTTAATCGGTAAAAAAATCGGTGTTAACATTTTAGGCGCCCATGCCGAGTTTGCGATCAAGCAGTTTTTGCGTGACAACGGATTAACAGAAGATGAAATCAAGCAAGTGGAATTAGTTGTTGTACCAAGTGCAAGTGCCGAACAAATTTTACGAGCAGGTCAAATTGATGCCGCACAGCTAAGTGGCATTGCGAAAGATAAAGCTTTAGCAAATGGGGGCATTCGTCCTGTTTTTAAAGACATTGATCTATTTGGTGAATTTACAGCTGGAGAGTTTTTCTTCACAGAAAAATACATTAAGGAAAATCCTGATACAGTAAAAACATTTGTTGAAGGTGTGGCGAAGGCGATTGAATGGGCAAGAACGACGCCTCGTGAAGAAGTCATTGCAAAACTTGAAGAAATTGTTTCTGCTCGTGAAGGAAATGAAACAACTGAAAACTTGAAATATTGGAAAAGCACTGGAATTGCTGAAGAAGGTGGAGCCATTGCGGAGAAAGAATTTCAAGTTTGGATTGATTGGTTAGTGAAAAATGGCGAATTAAAAGAAGGCCAAGTGAAAGCAGAAGATTTGTATACAAATGAATTTAATCCTTATAAAAAATAATTTTTTTCAATAAATACTACTAAATCAATAGGAGTGATAGGTATGTCAAAAAAACAATTAAAATTAGGAGCTTTCTTAATGCTTCCAGGTCATCATGTGGCAGCATGGCGCTATCCAACTGTTAAGGCTGATTACGTATTGAACTTTGAATTTGCAAAACAGCAAGCATTGCTTGCGGAGCGTGGCAAGTTCGATATGGTGTTTTTAGCAGATGGTGTTGCAGCCGGTTATCGAACAAGCGCTTTTGAACAACAATCAACAGCCTACTTTGAGCCATTTACATTGTTATCAGCTCTTGCAGCTGTTACTTCCAAAATTGGGTTAGTTGGCACAGTATCAACAACATATAATGAGCCGTTTAACGTAGCTCGCAAATTCGCTTCGCTGGATCATATCAGTGGCGGGCGTGCGGCATGGAATGTTGTCACAAGCCATGGATTAGAAGCAGCCAATAACTTTGGTTTTAAAGAAGAACCATTACATGCCGCTCGTTATGAACGAGCTAAAGAGTTTGTTGATGTTGCGAAAAAGTTATGGGATAGCTGGGAAGATGATGCAATTGTTTACGATAAAGAAAATGCCCAGTATTTAGATCAAACGAAAGTTCACCCAATTAATCATGACGGCAAATGGTTTTATGTAACTGGACCATTGAATATTGCCCGCCCCGTACAAGGTCATCCGGTCATTGTACAGGCAGGGTCTTCCGAAGCAGGAAAGGAATTAGCTGCACGTACTGCCGAGGTCATTTTTACAGCATGGCAAACATTAGATGAAGCTAAAAGGTTCTATCGTGATGTGAAAAGCCGTATGGCAAAATACGGACGTCATCCAGAAGAGTTAAAAATTATGCCTGGTGTATACCCGATTGTTGGAAAAACAATCGAAGAAGCAGAGGAAAAACGTCAAAAGTTATTAGATTTAATTCCTGAATCGTTAGGTGTTTCCCGCCTTTCTCAGCAATTAGGAGTTGACTTAAGCACTTATCCAGTGGATGGACCATTACCAGAATTACCGGATATATCTGAAATTAATGGTATTAAGAGCCGCTTCCAATTGGTGAAAGATTTAGCAGATCGCGAGCAGTTAACCATTCGTCAGTTGTATCAACGGATCGCAGGTGCACGGGGGCATCGTGAAATTATTGGGACACCAGAACAAATTGCTGATCAATTACAAGAATGGTTTGAACAAGGAGCGGCAGATGGCTTCAATATTATGCCGCCAACATTCCCAGACGGCTTAAAGGATTTTGTAGAATTAGTAATTCCTGAATTGCAAAGAAGAGGAATCTTTAGAACAGAATACGATGGCTCAACTTTGCGTGAGCATTTAGGTTTAAAAAGACCAGCCAATCAATTTTCTAAAAAAATAGTAGAACAAAAAATTTCATAATGAGGAGTGATTGGATATGACAAAAAGACAATTAGCATTAGGAGCATTTATCAATTTACCTGGTCATCACGTGGCAAGTTGGAGACATCCGGAAGCAGAGGTACGCAAAATTACAGACTTATCCTATTTAACAGAAATTGCGAAAATTGCAGAACGAGGCAAATTCGATAATTTATTCTTTGCGGATGTCTTTGGGCAACCGATTTTAGAGAATTCGCATTCAGGTTTAAAGCTAGATCCAGTAATAATTATTTCCGCATTAGCAGCGGTAACAAAACATATCGGTTTAACGGCTACATTAACAACGTCCTATAACGACCCATTCCATGTAGCACGTAAATTTGCTGCGATTGATCATCTATCAAACGGCCGTGCAGCGTGGAATGTGGTTACATCAGCCAATGAAAGGGAGGCGCTCCTTTTTGGACGGGATGAGCACTATGCACATGCTGAGCGTTATGAGCGCGCCGATGAGTTTGTGGACGTTGTGAAAAAATTATGGTTCTCCATTGATCGAGAGGCGCTTGTTATCGATAAAGAAAGCGGTCGTTATTACGACTTAAATAAAGTGAATGTAGTTCAACATGAAGGAAAGTTCTTTAAAGTAAAAGGCACTTTAGATGCACCGTCGACACCACAAGGACATCCAGTTATTGTGCAGGCAGGTTCTTCAGAAGCAGGAAAAGAATTGGCTGCGAAAACAGCTGAAGTTGTCTTCACAGCATGGCAAACATTAGAGGATGCACAAAAGTTTTATAGAGATTTAAAAGGTCGCATGTCCAAATACGGACGCGATCCAGAAGATTTAAAGATTATGCCTGGTGCTTTCATTGTCGTTGCGAAAACGGAAGAAGAAGCGAAAGCAAAACATGAACAGCTAAACAACTATATTACGCCTGATGTAGGCTTGGCGTATTTATCAAACTTTACTGGTACTGATTTATCAAATTATGATTTTGACGGTCCAATTCCGGATTTCCAAGGTCAACAACATGATCGTACGAATCCGAATATTCGAGCAAATATCATAAAAGGAATTGTTGAAAGAAAAGGGTTAAAAACGTTGCGAGAATTATATAACAACATTGCAGGGGCACGCGGCCATCGGGAAATTGTTGGAACACCAACACAAGTGGCGGATCAACTGCAAGAGTGGTTTGAAAATGAAGCAGCCGACGGCTTTAATATCATGGCACCAACATTCCCTCAAGGGCTCATTGATATTGTGGAACTTGTCATTCCGGAATTGCAGCGTCGTGGAATTTTTAAAACAGAGTATAAAGGTACAACATTACGCGAAAATCTAGGGTTGAAACGTCCGGTCAATCCGTTTATTCAGCAAAAAGTTGCCCAATAAAGGTGATTTTTTCTAATAAAACCTATTAAATGTATAGGTTTTATTAGAAAAGGAGTGTATGACTTTGGAACAAAAGCTTTGGACGAAGGAATTTATCACAATTTCCTTCGTCAATTTCCTATTAACGATGATGTATTTTTTATTAATGGTGACAATGTCTGACTATGCCGTCACAACATATGGTGCAACCGTCAGCACGGCTGGTTTAGTCGTTAGTATTTTTGTTCTCGGTTGTTTAGTAGGTAGACTAGTAATAGGAAAATTAATGGATCGATTTGGCCTAGTCCAAGTGCTTCTAATTGGCCTTGTCGGAGTCGTGTTTATATCGATGGGATACTTTCTAACGCATAGTGTCGCAACGTTGTTACTGATTCGTATTTTGCACGGCTTTACAGTCGGACTTGTTAGTACAACGACTAGTACGATTTGTGTCCAAATTATACCTGCTACAAGAAAAGGGGAAGGTATTAGCTACTATAGTTTAAGCCATGTTCTCAGTTCAGCGATTGGTCCATTTATTGGTATGTTATTAACCCATTTCAATCATGGATTTGAATGGA
Organism: Calidifontibacillus erzurumensis; assembly: GCF_013303125.1. Taxonomy (GTDB): domain Bacteria; phylum Bacillota; class Bacilli; order Bacillales; family Bacillaceae_J; genus Calidifontibacillus; species Calidifontibacillus erzurumensis. The sequence continues at coordinate 71,478 of NZ_JABTTE010000010.1, forward strand.
TGTTTGCCTTAAATGTTGTGATGGTCTTCGTTTGTATTGTCATTATTAAGCTAGTAGGGTTACAGATACCTCATGTAGAGAAAGCGGCATCAAATGAACAGTCGAATATTTGGAATCTATCAAGCTATATCGATAAACAGGCGATTCCAATTTCATTGTTCATGTTTGCATTTGGTTTTTGTTTTTCCAGCGTGACATCCTACTTAATGTTATATGGAAAAGAAACGGGACTCATTGATGCAGCTAGCTATTTCTTTTTTATTCATTCCATATGTGTCATTTGTTCAAGACCGTTTACAGGAAAAGTGATGGACGCCCGTGGAGTAAATGTCGTCGTGTATCCATGCATGTTATTGTTTGCCACCGGCATGTTTGTTTATAGCCAATCGACAGCCAATTGGATGGTTCTGATAGCGGCTGCTTGTATGGGATTAGGCTTTGGTAATTTTAATTCCGCCGCTCAATTAATTGCCGTCAAAAATGCAGATCCTAATCGTTTAGGTCTGGCGACAGCAACATACTTTATGTTCCTTGATTTAGGTTTCGGCTTAGGACCGTATATTTTAGGACATATTATTGAAGGGATCGGCTTCCGTTCGTTATATATGATAGCATCCTGTATCGGTTTCATTTGTATACCTATTTATTACATGATTTATGGAAATAAAGAAAAACAAGCTTTCATTGGAGGTTGAAAAAATGTCAAAAATAGTGATTATTAATGGAGCAAATGCAAGTACATCCCGTGTAACTGGGGTTCAGGAATACATTAAAGAAAATTTCAAAGATGTAACAACCATTGATGTGTTTAAACTACCGGCTCATGATTTAATTACAGCAAATTATAATAGTGATGCGATTAAAGAGGCCAATGCTTTAGTTGAACAGGCAGATGTAGTCGTTGTATTAACACCGGTCTATAAAGCAGCCTATTCTGGGATCTTAAAAACATATTTAGATCTATTACCACAAAAAGGATTTGAAAATAAACATATTATCCCTATTGCTGTTGGAGGTACACCAAGACATTTATTAGTCATTGATTTTGCATTGAAACCAGTATTTACTGCAATAGGGGCAACAAGTATTTCGCAAGGTATATTTATTATCGATAAACAAATTGAAAGAACAGAGCAAGGTGTTGTGATAGAAGATGAAATTTTAGAAAGAATTCATCAGCAATTAAACGTAAGCAAGGTTGCAGTTTAATTTATATTTACTGCTAACTAGATCGCTAGAGGATACTATTCCAAAATTCCCCCTGTTTAAATAGATAGTGAAAAAAATGACTAAACGGCTATAGCCCTATATTTCACAGGACTATGGCCGTTTAGTATTTTTTGATATCTATCATTATTATAAAAAAGATGTACACATCCATCATATTTGATATTTTTCTTATTTTAGACTTATACAAAAATGAATTGGCTTTAACTATTTAAATGGGAACACGTTTTTTTATTTTGACCCACATGATGATTAAGACGATCAATAATGATAAATAAGCTCCAATCAAACTTAAGGCGGTATAACTATAGTGGGCAAATATAACACTTGAAAGCAAACCTCCGGTTGCTCCTCCTAAGGCAACACCGACATCAATGGAGCCTTGGATTTTAGGGCGGTTGTGAATTGTAGTTGAATCAACAATGATAGCTGTTCCTGTTATTAGTCCAAAATTCCAACCAAGTCCTAATAGCATTAATGCAATTGACAGCAAGAATACTGATTCCCCAGGAACATAAGCTGCCATAATTCCTGATATGGCAATGGTAACTGCAGATGCGATGGCCATTTTAATACGACCGATTTTATCCACTAATGCACCTGTCAATAAAGAAGGTAAATACATCGCTGCAATATGAAGGCTGATGACCACTCCTACAGCTGTTAAACTGCGGTTATGATGCTCCATGTGAATCGGTGTCATTGTCATAATTGCAACCATAATGATTTGTGACAGAATAAGAATGCTTGCACCTGTAATGATGCCAATCCGCTGCACTTGTTTTTCTGTTGATAGGTCAGGCGGCGTTACTTGTTGTCCTATGTTGGTTTCTTCTATTACTCTTGCAACCTGTAATGGATCTGGTTTTAGAAAGAAAAAGAACATGAGACCTGCAGAACAATAGGCAACGGCTGCTAATAAAAATGGTCCAGCAAGTGCTGGAATATAAATGGCTTCAGCAAGTTTGCCCATCGGTGTAATTAAATTAGGACCAACTACGGCACCAAAGGTTGTTGCAACCATAGCGATGCTCGCTGCTTTTGCTCGTTCGTATGGCTTTGCCAAATCTGTTCCAGCATAGCGGGCTTGTAAATTCGTAGATGTACCAGCACCATAAATAAACAAAGAAACGAATAAAAAAATAATGCTATGAAAATATGCTGCTAAGACGACGCCCAATGCTCCGAGTCCCCCAGTGAGAAAGCCGAAGGAAAGACTTAATCTTCGCCCGTGAGTTTGAGCTATTTGCCCAACAATATAGGCGGATAAAGCAGAACCAAGAGTAAAGAGTGCTGTTGGTAGTCCTGTCAAACTATCAGTTCCTAGTATATCTTTGGCAAGCAAAGCCCCCACAGAAATTCCTGCCGCTAAACCAGCTCCTCCTAAAGTTTGTGATAAAAGCACAACGATTAAAGTCCTTTTATATAAATTTTTCTGAAGATCTTTAGAAGCGGCTATTTTATTAATATCAGTTGTTTGTAGTTTTAACATCATTTCACCCGCTTTTTACATATACTAATACGGGTATTATGAGATGAAATCATACCGATGTCAATACATATGTATCGATCAGGAAACTTAAGGACGATTGATTAGTCTATTTAAAAATGGTTCTTTCAGACGTTTGGAGTAGACAGATGTCCGTAAGTCTTGAAGAATCATTGAATTTTCAGGTATCTCAGTCCATGCTTATCAAGATAATCAAGCTTAGTGCAACCGAACATCATATGTTTAATGCGCTTTAAATGATGACCATGCCTTCTACTTATCACAAAAAAGAGTTCCTATAAGAACTCCCTTGCATAATTAATGGTATGATTGAATTTCTTCAAGTTAGTTATTAGCTGGTTTTCTTTATATACAACGTTCCTCTACACGGATGTATTACCAATCGTTTTTTCTGATTCTTTCATCCATTAAAATGGCAAAAATACGAAGGAGCTTGTAAGTATTGTAGTGGGACTGTATTTTCCAATGGAAAATGTTTTAACGCTGGCTCTAACATACCTTTTGACATTTGAGGATTTGTCGTACTTAATAATATACAATTACCTTTTACTATATAGGTAAACTCATTCCCCCTAATAGGTTTAAAAACCTGACCCTCACATTGTTTCTCGTTTTATTTAATTTTGAATATTCCCTCCTTAAGATCGACACCTGCTTCTTCACACCCATGTAGACTCCGCCAAATGTATTTTTTCATTTTATTAATTTTATGTTAAAACCTTCCTTCTCCAATTTTGCTATTGATCTCTATAGGTTTAAACAAGTGAAAAATCACCACCCCAAAAAAGATGGAAAACTTCGTTTGCGTAGTTGAGTTCTTGAAAAATTATAAAAGTAATACTTAGTACATACAAAAGAGCTTAACTTGCCAAAAACGCCCTAAGGGGGTATTTAGCAAAATCTTGATTTATTCAAAAATGAATATTCGCTATGCGCTTATTTTGAAAAATAAAGTTCAAACGTAACAGAAAATGGCTTAAATGACTGTAATTGAAGTTGGCATAAAAATTGCAATCTTTTAAAAAGTGAAAAAACAGGAAAGAGGTGGTTTCGTCGTTAGAAAAAACAAAATGGTTGCAGTTCCAGATATTTTAGAAAAAACAGGAAGTGCAATCATATCCTATTTTTATTCATGCAAAATCAACAAAGGTAAATTGGCCAAATAACGAAGCTGATTAAAACGAAATAAATATCGAAGTTACTCCTGAATAAAGTGTTAAAACAGCTCAAGTTTGCAGAGGGGCATGGAAGTTTGCAGCCTAAATATTTGTTGAAATAGATTTCATTTCAAAATTTCGAGATTTTGAGGCTGAAAGATCGGTCAGGCAATGGTTTTGTGCTTAAGTGAGGTGATTAACTTCAAGGCTAAACTTCATTGTAAGGAGGTATATTATGGTAGAAATTTTACAGGAAGTGAGAGACACACAAGCTGTTCATTATTTTTGTCTAGGGACAACTAACAGCCGGTATGATTTAACGGTCATTTATTCCAGTCATTTTTACAATAAATCGATGGTAGTCTCCATCCAAACCGGACGAATGGTTTTAATGAGTCAAGAAGACATTGAAAATGAGTTTTTATGGAGAGAGCCATTAGGAATCAAAAAAGAAGATGTAGAGGTCGTCCAACAATTTTTTCAACAAATATTAAGCAAAGTGGAATTTACAACTCAATATTAAAAGCTAGAAAGAGAGGAGGAAAATCTTTGAATATTGTAGAGCCTGTTATAAGCCCTTGTTATGGAATCGTTGAAGAAGTGCTTATAGACACCACTTCGAGAATATATGAATGGGAGCAATTATTTAAGATTAGAGAAGAAGATGGCAAGGTTACGACCTTATCAGTTGGACTTAGCGGAGAGGTTTATACTTTACAAGTCAAAGTAGGAGACAGCGTTTTTCCGGGGAAGGTTCTTGCAGTTGTGAAACAAGATCTAGTTCCGGCTGGAAGTGATTGAAAAAATGAATATTCATTATTAAATAACGAAAATTTAATTTTGAATAGAAAAGATGCCCATTAACATTCAAAAATTCTTAAAATATTGATTTTTAAATATTTTCTAAGTTGGCATGGAACTTGCTATTAAATAAAGCGAAAAGAGTAAATGACTCTATTCTCAGAATATTCTTAGATTAATAGAAAAGGAGTTGTGACAAAATGCTTTCTACTGAAGTATTGGACAGGACAGTACAAGAATTAGTCGATTTATTAGGAAAAGAAAACGTTTTAACAGAAATGAGGCATAAGGTTACAAGAAGTGCTTCTTGTTCCCCTTTCCCTGTTCAAAGATGGAAAGACCATCTTCCTGACATTGTTGTATTACCAAGTACTACGGAAGATGTGGTAGGGATCGTCAAAATTGCGAATAAGTATAAAGTGCCGATCGTTCCACGGGGTGGCGGAAGCGGTCTTGCCGATGGAGCGGTTCCTTTGAAACACGGAATTGTTATAGATATTAAAAAAATGAATCAAATTTTAGAAATTGATGAAGAGAATATGACTGTAACCGTTCAAACAGGTATCAATCTTCTTCGTTTAAATGAAGTTCTTGGTAAGTTAGGTTATTGGCATCCAGATGACCCAGCTGGTTATATCAATGCAACCGTTGGTGGAAGAATCGGATGCAGCGGTTTAAGCCTCGTTGGTTCAGGCCATGGTCATACGAGAGATTTAGTAGTCAGCTTAAAACATGTGTTACCTACAGGTGAAGTGATCCATGTAGGAGAGGGCGGCGGAAAGAAAATTCGTAAATCAGCTGTTGGTTATCGATTAAAAGACTTATTTATTGGACACCAGGGAACTCTTGGAATTGCAACGGAAGCCGTATTAGAAATTTTCCCGCGTCCAGAAGCTGTATTCCCAGCATTCTTTGCTTTCAAGAGTTTCGAAGAAAACTATAAAGCCGTTTACAAATTAGGTACGTCTGGATTAAAAACTTTAAGCGCATTAATTATGTACGATGAGCGCAAGATTGAATATTTAAAGCGGGATGATGAAGCATTTATCCCATTACGTGATGATGACAGAAGTGTAATCTGTACCGTTCTTTATGGAACAAATGCGGAAGTAAATGAAGCGAAAAAAGTCATTTTCAAAATCGCTAAAGAATGCGGCGGAAGATATTTAGGCCAAGAAATGTCAGAAGGGGACTGGGCTTCCCGTCATGACCGGTACCATATCCCATTCCATGGACGACGTGCTGACGGACAGGTTGTATTACTTTCATGGCACTGTGAAGATGCAGCTATTAACTACTCTGAACTGCCTAGAGTTAAAGAGAAATGGCACAAGATAGTTAATAAATATGTGGAAAAACATGACGGAATTTTCGATAACTGGGGCATGTTCATGTACACAGCGAATGCCTATAAGCCATGGGGCGATTACTTAGTTGAAATTGATATCGGTGTCAATGAATTAGCAATGACAGAAGAGATTTGGCAAGACTGGCTCAAAATGAAAGAAGAAATTGCCAAAGTCGTTGTGGAACATGAAGGAACAATCTCTTGCTGCCATGGTGGAACACGCCCAGGGGATGAAGAAGTTGTTATTTATGAAGAGCTAGGACCAAACGGAAACTATGAATTAATGAAAAAGATTAAAAAGCTTCTCGATCCAAACAATATTATGAATCCAAACAAATACCTTTTAGATAACGCTTATAAGGAGGAATAAAGATGGCTGAACTATTATCTAAAAAAGAGTTTTATTATACAACTCCATTTAAAGATGGCGAACCGATCAGTGAAGAATTACAGAAAGATTGTTATGCAACTTTTGCTTGTAGACATAAGTTTTGCCGTGAAGTATGTCCAGTTCATACGATCGATCGCGATGAAAACCATACATCTTACGGCTTTCAGACGATGCTTTTTGCCGTATCGAAAGGTTTGGATACGATCAACAATATTAAAGACGAATTTACACATTGCTTACAATGTGGAGCATGTGAGTTGCGTTGTCCAACTACATTATTCTCTGCAGACTTCTATAAATACGAAACGACAACAGTAGATTTAGTAAGAAAATTTAGAAGAGATGTAATCGCTTCCGGCAACACATATGAAGGATTTGATAAAGTTCAAAAATATATTGATGAACATATGAATTTGTACAACGGCTCAGGAGAAGAATTGCTGCAATGGTCTAAAGGTTTAGGAATTAACATTGTTTAAGGGGGATTAACATGGCGGACAAGAAAACATATAAACCAGACGAAACATTTCTCTTTGTCGATTACTTTAGTGCAACACAATCATCTGAACTTCCTAGATTAACCGCTCAAATTATGATGAAGGCAGGGGAAAAAGTAAATGTAATTAAAAAACCTGCCGTCACCAATGGTGAGTTGTTAGAAACAAATTTAGATCTTTGGCTTCAACATGGCAGAGAAAATATTCGCATGCTAGAGGAAGCGGGTGCCAAACGGGTGATTATCGTGAACCCGCATGAGTATACGTATTTCGTAAAAGAATATCCAAAACATTTTGGTCCTTTGCCTTTTGAGTGCGTATTTGTAACCGATTACTTGTGGGAATTAGTGGAGGCAGGAAAAATCGAGCTTACCAATGAGGTCAAAATGGTTGTTACGTACCATGACCCATGCTCACTAAATAAAATGGTAAACATTAACGAATCGCCGAGAAATTTAATTAAAAAGATTCCGGGAATTACATTTAATGATGAACATCCTGTTACGCAATGGGCATACTGCTGCGGAAATGGTACTTCATCGTTCAAAAAGATTCACCCGGATAAAGCTTATCAAATTGGTAAAAAACGAATCCAAGATGCAGTTGAATTGGCAGATACATTGTTAGTTGCTTGTCCACATTGTAAGGACCATCTAACAGAAACATCTGCTAAATCTGGAATCGATGTAAGCCCGACACATGTTGTTGAATTAGTAGCGAAATCAATGGGGATCGCATAAAAGGAGGGAGAACCATGGCAGAAAAAGTCATTTTTGAGAAAGGATACTATGAAGTTGATCCTGCGAGAATGCAACATTATGTGAAACAAACCGTTATGAATGATGCAGAGTGTCGAAGAATTATTAAATGTAGAACGATGTACTTGGAATGGATGCTAAACCACTTTTCAGATGGTGTTCCAGCACCACCCGAGGAAGAGTAATTATCTTGAGGCAAGTTATCAAACTAGTATTTTGCTAGTTTGATAACTCCTTCTCAATTAAATAAATACAAGGAGGATTTAGGGTGAAAATTCTAGTTTGTGTAAAGCACGTAGTCGATACAACAGAAGTTCGCGTAGACCAAAACGGGGAATTAGTATTACGAGGAGTTCCTACCAAAATCAATGACTATGACAAAAATGCTATTGAAGAAGCGGTAAAGATTAAGCAAGCAACGAATGGAGAAGTAACTTTATTAACAATAGGACCAAAAGAAGCCCAAAAGACATTAAAAGAAGGATTGGCAATGGGCGCTGACAATGCTTACCTCGTGGAGGATACAGATGTATCTAAATATGATTCTGTTCAAATTGCAAAAATATTAAGTAAAGCGATCCAAAAACTTGGTGGTTTTGATCTTATTTTCGCTGGCTCAGTTTCTGAGGATATTAGCAATAACATTACCGGCATTAGTTTAGCTGAATGGTTAGGTTATGAGAATATCTCATATGTTCAAAAAATCGATGTGGCTGGAAGTAAAGTCACTACCGAACGGAAAATCGGACAAACGATTGAGACCATTGAGGCAGAACTGCCTGTCGTTGTGACGGTGGACCGTTCCATCAATACTCCACGCCTGCCGACTGCTATTCAAATTATGAAAGTAAAGGCGAACCGAATTAAAACGATGTCCCTAAGTGAATTAGACAACTTAGACGGTGTAACTGCTAACGTCAGTTTAAGAGATTATAATATTGTTTCCACTCAACGCAAAAAAGTTATTTTTGAAGGCGATTTAGACGGAGCTGTCAATAATCTAGTAGAAGAATTAAGCAGGGAGGGCGTATTTTAAGATGGCGAGTATTCTTTTATATGGATCTAATACAGAGAAAATTCCTTATGTTCTGAACGAAGCAAAAAAGATTCAATCAGAATTTGGTGCAGATGAAATTTTAGCATTAGTAATCGGAAATCGTGAAGATGCTCAAAAATTAGTGAATTGCGGAGTTGATAAAGTAATTTTTGCTTCTGGAGAGGGAAAATTCCCAGAAACAGTCAGTGAGATCGTTGCAAAAGTAATGGAAAAATATGAGGCAAGCACGCTAGTCATGTTAAACCAACCGTTTGAAGTAGAAATTGCTGGACGTGTAAGTACAAAAATAGAAGCAAGCTGCTTAACGGATTGCCTGGCGATTAAAAAAGACGGCGACGGTTCATTAATAGCTGAAAAAATGTTATACGGTGGCGTCGTTATTGGAAATTACAAATTAACAAATAATTCTATCGTTGTAACATTAAATGAAAATAGCTGCCGGGAAATCTATAAAAATGAAGAAAATAATCTATCAACTTTTAGTGAAGAAACGTTTGAAACAAAACCATTAAAGAAAAAAATTACACAAACACGCGAAATCGAACAAACCGTAGACTTAAAATCTTCAAGAAAAATTGTATCTATTGGCCGTGGGATTAATAAACAAGAAGATATTGGCATCGTAGAACAATTAGCCAATGCAATCGGTGCCCAATTAGGATGTTCTCGACCAATTGTAGAAGACTTTAAATGGTTAAAGCCAGAAAGACAAGTCGGTTTAACAGGTACGATCGTTGCGCCTGATCTATATGTAGCGATTGGAATTTCAGGACAAATTCAACATGCTGTTGGTATTAAAGATGCCAAAGTGATTGTTGCGATTAACAATAATAAAAATGCGCCTATTTTCGAAATTGCAGACTATGGAATTGTCGGCGATTTATATGAAGTTGTTCCAAAATTACAACAAGCGCTTCAGGCAGTTGTAAATAAATAGAATCTATTAATTCATGAAGGAAACGAAAACTAAAAGCTCGACCAGCTAGAGAGCTTTTCAATATAAATATACGTTTAAATTTGTCAATGAGAGGTGTTTGATACTTTATGAATTTAAAGATGTATATAAATGGCGAATGGGTCAATGCTTTATCAGGGGCAACGAGGGAAATTATAAATCCTGCCAATGGTGAAGTCATCGCAGTGGCGGCAGAGGGCGACCAAGAAGATGCAAAAATCGCTATTAAAGTTGCTAGAGAGGCTTTTGATTCAGGCGTCTGGTCAGACTTGCCTGCGAAAGAGAGAGCAAATTATTTATATAAAATTGCTGATAAGCTTGAAGAGCGCGCAGAAATGTTTAAAGAATTAGAAACTTTAGATAATGGGAAGCCTCATCGTGAAGCGGAATTTGATATTGGTGATGCTGTCGATTGTTTCCGTTATTATGCCGGATTAGTTTCAAAACCTCATGGATATACGTATGAGGTAGCTGATGCGACTCAAGCGATGACGGTTCGTGAGCCGGTGGGCGTTTGTGGCTTAATTACTCCATGGAATTATCCATTATTAATGGGAGTATGGAAAATTGCTCCGGCCCTTGCTGCTGGTAATACGATCGTTTACAAACCATCGGAGATCACACCAGTAACTAGTGTTAAATTGTTTGAGATTATTGAAGAAGTAGGTATACCGAAGGGTGTAGCCAATCTTGTTCTTGGACCAGGACCTACCGTAGGTGCTGAAATTGCTGCAAGTCATGATGTCGATAAAGTGTCATTTACAGGCGGTACAAAAACCGGCCGTGAAATTATGAAAGCTGCCGCAGGAAATATTAAAAAGATCTCATTAGAATTAGGCGGTAAATCTCCGAACATCGTATTTGCAGACGCTGATTTTGAAACAGCTGTAGACTATGCGCTGTTTGGTATTTTTGCAAACTCCGGTCAAGTATGCTCAGCAGGTTCCCGTTTGCTGCTTGAGGAGAGCATTCACGATAAATTTATTGAAAGATTAGTAGAGAGAGCGAAAAAAATTCGTGTAGGTCCTGGATATTTCAAGAGTACAGAAATGGGACCGCTAGTAAGTAAAGAGCATATGGAGAAAGTACTAAACTACATTCAAATTGGTATCGAAGAGGGCGCAAAACTTGTTTGTGGCGGAAAACGGTTAGTAGAAAATGAACTTGATAAAGGATTTTTCGTGGAACCAACGATTTTTGTGGATGCGAGACCTGATATGAGAATTGTTCAAGAAGAAATTTTTGGACCCGTATTAGTTGTTCAAAAATTCAAAGATGAACAAGAAGCGATTGAATTAGCCAATGGCACCCCATACGGACTTGCAGCTGGTGTATTTACACAAGATGGTGCGAAGGCTATGCGTGTCATTAAGAAAATGCGGGCAGGCATTTGCTGGATTAACACGTACCACCCAACTTATAATGAAGCGCCATGGGGCGGTTATAAACAAAGCGGAATTGGCCGTGGCTTAGGAACATACGGCTATGAGGAATTTACAGAAGTGAAGCAAATTAATATCAATATGAATGTTGAACCAACTGGTTGGTTTGAAAATTAATAAATAAACACATCCCCCTTAGATGGTTTACAAGTCTAAGGGGGATTGGATCAAATTTGAGTCGTGAGGGGAGGGCTTATAGATGCAGGAAATTTTTAGGGAGTATCTGCCATTCTTACCTGGATGGACACCCTATTTAATGTATACATTTTTTCTAGTAGTTGTCGTATTTATTGGTTGGGCAGTATCTAATAAAATAAAAAACTATGGGATTAACATAAAAGAACTTTGGGGTGAATTAAAAACTCAATATAAAAACCATGGGAATGAAATCTTTAAGAGAATTATTCAAAACATCATCGCACAAAAGAAAGTTCGTAGAGATAAGTATTCTGCAGTCATGCACCTTTCCATATTTTATGGAATGATTTTTCTATTTATTGGAACTTTTCTAGTATTTTTAGAGCAAGATATTTTAAAACATTTTGGTGTAGAAAGCCTGATCAAAGGCAATTTTTATTTAATTTATGAGTTTATTTTAGAACTTGCAGGACTGCTATTAGTCATCGGAATCACGATGGCTTTATATAGAAGACTAGTCATCAAGCCCAAACATTTGCATTCAAGTCATGAAAATTTCTTCTTATTGTTATGTTTGTTATATCTTGGATTAAGCGGCTTTATTATAGAAGGGATACGATTAACTTTACAACCAGTGGAATGGGGCGTCTTTTCATTTATCGCCTATGGAATATCAAAAGTTTTTATAAGTTTTCAGCCATCTGCTGAAACATTAGGTAGTATTTATGTTGGTCTTTGGTGGTCCCACTTATTTGTAGCCTTTGCTTTTATTGCTGTCCTACCGATTACTGTCCTTAAACATGTCATTCTCATTCCGTTAAATCAATTTTTATTGCCAGTGGATCGAGAAAAAGCGAAACTGACGACACCTTTCAATATTATGGAATTAGAGGATCAAGAGGATGATGAAGAAAACGAGCTTCAAATTGGAATTGCTTGTGCTCAAGACTTGAACTGGAAGGCAAAATTAAATTTAGCTGCATGTGTGAATTGTGGTCGATGTGAATCCGTCTGTCCGGCCCATGCAAGCGGGCGGGAACTAAACCCTAGATTATTCGTTCAAAAATTGAAAAATACGTTTGATAAATATACGGTGAATTTGGAAGAACAAAAGGTTAATTTTTTTGAATCAGGTTTACTGACAGAAAATGAGATTTGGAGTTGCACGAATTGCGGTGCTTGTATGGAGGAATGTCCAGCTCAAATCCAGCATGTCGATTATATTCTTGATTTACGAAGATATTTAGTTGCCGAGAACAAGTTAGATAATCAGAAAACGGCTTTATTTAATAATCTGGACCAAAATTTCAACCCATTAGGTTTGCCGTCATATAAGAGAAATGAATGGTTAGTCGAATTAGGTGTACCGTTATTAGAAGAAAATCCAACTGCTGAATATTTATATTGGGTTGGTGATTTAGGTTCTTATGACCCTCGCATTCAAAATGTTGTAAAAAGCTTTGTAGAAATTTTAAAAGCTGCCAAAGTAGATTTTGCAATTTTCACTCATGAAGAGAAAAATGATGGTGAAATTCCAAAACGGATGGGTGAAGAAGGCCGGGCTCAATTAATAGCGATGGAAAATGTTGAGTTATTAAATAGTTATGAAGTAAAGAAAATTATTACGCATGATCCGCATGCTTATAATATGTTAAAACATGAATACAAAGATTTTGGCGGAAATTACGAAGTGTACCATCATAGCGTATTCTTGGAGCAATTGATTCGGGAAAACCGAGTACCACTGAAAACAAAAACGAACGAAAGAATCGTATTCCATGATTCTTGTAATTTAAGTAGATGGAATAATATTTTTGAAGAACCTAGAAAAGTTCTCCAAAGTGTGATGGACCAGCCAATTTTAGAAATAAAAGAATCGAAAGATAAAACATCCTGTTGCGGTGCTGGTGGAGGCAACTATTGGTATAAAGTTCCTGAACAAGAAAAAATTAGTAATAATCGTATGAAACAATTGACGGTTGTTGAGCCTGAAACGATTGCACTTGGCTGTCCATTCTGTCTCATGATGCTTGAGGATTCTGCCCGCACAATGGAAAAAGATGTGCGAATTAAAGATTTGGCTGAAATTGTCTATGAAAATATGGCAAAAGAAGAAAAGATAGAAGAAGCTGTCTAAAAAGAACTCCGTGGGACTGTTTTTTTCCCACGGAGGATATTAAGAAAGGAGACTCATGAGTTTTTTCGTATGTTTGTTAATATAGTCCACGCTGAAATCTGCCCCGACGATAGCGATAATATTTTGATCTTCGTCTCTGATTGGTGCAATACTCGACATATATTGACCATATTTATCTGTATATAGTGGCGTTACAGAAACCTTCCCTTTAAATCCTTTATAGATCGCATCCATCATTTCTGGCGGACCAATATATTCTTCCCCTGGAACCATTTTTAATTTTTCATCCGTTGCTAAATTAATGACTCTATTATTAGAATCGAGAATCCAAATATAACTCCAGCAAATTTTTCCTTCATTTACTCGAATTTTTGTTAATTTATTTTGTAAGTAATGATATTCTGGATTTTCTATAGTAAGATTTTCTTTCAGTTTTATTATTTTATCGATATTTAAAGACGCGGCAATCACAGTAGCGATCGATTGAAGGTGGTTGTGGAGCTCATTTTTTATTAAGACACTCTTATCGATTTTATTTGGATTATTTTTGTTTCGTTTTTCTTTTATTTTCTTATATTTCCTGCTCATTGTTGGTTGCGTTAACCCTAAGATTTTCGCTGCTGCATTTATGGATTTATATTTTTCTATTGCCATTACGATTAATTTTTCCTCAACGTATTCCAATGCTTCTTTCATCGGAATGATATCGTAAATTTGAATATTGCTATTTTCTTCGGTAGTTGTTTTCGGTAAATATAGGTTAATATTTTCAGTATTAATGACTGAAGTATCTGCTATAACTACCATCCGCTCGATACAATTTTTTAATTCTCTAATATTTCCATACCATGGATAGTCTTTCAGCAATTCAAGGGCATCTTTCGTAATATGAACTTCCTTATGGTACAATCGGTTGAACATTTCTAAAAAACTATTAACAAGATGAGGTATATCATCTTTTCTTTCCCTTAATGGCGGTATATAAATATTGACAACATTTAAGCGATAATAAAGATCTTCCCGAAAGCGGCCTTCTTTTACAAGTTTAGGAAGGTCCCGATTGGTTGCTGCAATGATTTGTACGTCAACAGGAATTGGCGTTGAAGAGCCAATGGGTGTTACTTCTTTTTCTTGAAGTACTCGAAGTAATTTTACCTGCAGATTTAAAGGCAATTCTGTAATTTCATCTAAGAAAATAATGCCTTGGTGGGCTTGAACAAAATACCCTGTTTTTCCACTGGCGTCAGCTCCAGTGAAAGCGCCTTTTTTATAGCCGAATAATTCAGATTCAATTAATGATTCCGGAATGGCACCACAATTGATCTTAATAAATGGTTTGCCTTTCCGCTTACTACATCGGTAAATCGCATTCGCAACCTGTTCTTTGCCGACTCCAGACTCGCCGACAATTAACACTGTAGAAGAAACCTTTCCAACTTTTTCAATAACACTTACGATATTTTTCATTTGTAAACTTTGTGCAATAAATGGCTGGGAAGCAAAAATACTTTCTTTCGTTTCAATGGTAGAAATCTCTTGAGTATTCATAAGCACCCTCCGTTTCTTTTACTCATTCATCGTTTTAGATGTATGTAGATTTTCTGTGTTAGGCATTCGTTAAAAAACAAGGAAAGGACCGCCTCCATATGTAAATTTTTTTATACATAATAGGAGGAAGTCCGAAGAACTCTATGCATTTTTTATCCTTAATCTTTTTAATTTTGGGAAAAATCTTGGCACTTCAGATTTATATTTGGTATATTCCATACCATATTTTTCCTCAACATCCCTTTCTTCTTTTAATGCAAGCCTATAATATATAAACAATAAGATGGGCCACAGTAGAATACCCGTGATCGTTGGCCATTGGATCAGTTGACCGAATGTAAGCAAGAACAAACCTGCGTATTGCGGATGCCTAATATATTGGTAAATCCCTTCTGTAACAACCCCGTCGCTTTTTCGATGGATTTTTTTCCATCCTAAATAGATCACGATGAAACCGGCGAATATGAGCACACTGCCCAAAATTCGAATGGCTATCGGAAGGGGATACAAACTTTCCAACGGATTCGGCAGTAAAGGTTGTAATAAAAAGATCGTTAAAGGAATACCATACATTTCAAAGTAGAGAGCAACAATAAAACCAACTAATATTCCTTTGCTTCTAAAGTCAACTTTTTTGGGCCGTGCAAAGGAACTGCTTATAAAAAAGAACAGAAATATTAGATGAACGATAATTGATACGACGACTAAATCCCATCGACCCCATATTGGTTCATGTAACGACTCCACTTTGACTTACGCTTCCTTTCTTACCGAATGATTAACGACATCATAAATATCTCTATCCAATCTAAAAACGTATTTGGCTGCGACATAATGGATTAGTCCCGCTACAAAGAATGTTGGGATACTTGCTGATAAATAGTTAAATACTGGAGTAGCAACATCTGCTACTGGGTTGTAAATGCTCCAATAAAAAATAGAAGAAAGGATTGTACTTACAATTGAAGCTGGGTTAAACCCTTTCCAGTACGTGTATTTGCCTTTACGGTTATATAGGTCTCTAACGGAAACTTGTTGCTTTTTGACGAAAAAGTAATCCGCGATCATAATTCCGCCGATAACAGCCATTGAATAACCGATGAAAGATAAAAATACATTATATTTATCATAGAAAGTTGGACTTAACATAAGGATAATGGACGGTAAAGTTGTACTAATGGCAATGATCCATTTCTTATCAGGGAATTGGGTTTTAAAGCTAATAGCTTGTGAATACATTAATACGACCGCTGATGCAAAATTACCTGTAATTAATAGAATTAATCCAATTAGACCTACCACTGGTCCACCGATTGCTACCATCCAATCTGTTGGATCTGTAAAATATACGATTAAAGCCGTAAACGCACCAAAGACTGCAGCGATATTTAAAATAACACCTAATCCTAAAAATGCTCCGGAATAGGCAATATTTTCAGATTTTGCAAGCCGAGCCCATATGCCTATATATGGAAGCCAAGAAAATCCAAGCCCAGCATTCCATTCTAATGCGGTGGCTAATGAACGTGCTTGACTTTCATATGGTTCTGCCGGTTGCCGGGCTAATAAAGAATCCAACCCTTCGACGAAAATAACCATGATCATTAATCCGGTTAAAATAATTATTATAGAAGGAACACCTATTCTTACAAACCACTTAATAGCGGTAGGTCCTTTGTATGCAATATAGAATGCTAAAAAGAAGAAAATAATAGCGAATAGTGGTGCTCCGGTTTCACGGGCGGAAAGAAACTCGCCAAGACCTAAAATACCTGAAATTTTAGCTGCCGCCTGTCCTAGCATAAAACAGGCAATAGTCATCCATCCGAGATTTAAAATTGCAAATAATGCGAAGAATAAATCTGAGCCTCGATAACCTAAGGCTGAACGGAAGCCAATAAACGTATCGATTCCATATCTAGCAAAATAGATGGCAATTGGAGTAATTAAAAATACTGGGAAGGCATTTCCCATTAATATTGTTGCAACGGAACCTTTAGCATCTAGCACCATTCCTGTATAGCCACCAACAAGGAAACACCATGCGGCAATTCCGAAGGCTGTTTGCACAAAGATAAAATCCCATAGACCGTATTCTCTCTCCGATTCTTTTGCAGGAAGAAATCCAAACTTAACCTCATCATGAATATTTCTGCTCAAGAAAAACCCCCCTATTTCTTAAAATTGAACGAAAATGAAAAATTTTAGTTAGCTCTAGCCTTCAGCTAGAGCCGACCATTTGTAAACGCTAACAACCAATGCAACGCTAAAAAGACCTTCTTCCAACCAATTCAATGATTCTACAGAAGGACTGAGAAGAAAAAGATCGTAATTAGAGCGGAAATTACTGTAGGCATAATATAATCTTTCATAGTTTGTCTTTTTACAATTCCTGTTTCAGCATTTTGTTCTAGCATTTGTAGGCGTGCTTCCAATTCATCGTATAATTCCTTTACAAATGAAGCATGGCTCATCTTTCCACCTCCCTCTGACTGTCTTACTGATTAATAATGCAAGAAGTGTGCCAAACTTCAAAATAGAATATTCATGCAATTTCGAAAATATTTAATAGGGGGGTATATTCAAAAGCGAAATTTTGTCATTCATTTCTGAATATAAATTCATTATAGGAGGTCGTTCGACTGATGTAAACAAATTTCTAAAAATTTCTACTTTTCATACAAATGCTAGTATTTAGTATAAGTATGAGAATATTCTTCATAATCATGAAAAAATAGGAAGGATGAAGACATTTTTTGAAAATATTCAAAAATGTATAGGGATATATTTAAAAATGAATATTTTTAGTAGCATTGCTGGTAAAGTTTAAAGATTCAATCATGCCTCGTTTCTTATATCTTCGCGTAATAAGTAGCCTTTTCTACATAAGAGGAAAGAGAAGGTAATAGATAAGGAATTCTAAGGGGTTTTATTCAAAATTGAATATTTTATATTTGTTTTGAAGGGTTATTGATCTGTTGTGTAAAAGATTAGAAGTAACCGATGAATCGATCAACCATACATTCATCAAAGTATCAGAAGAACATTATTTTTAAAAAATATAATACTTTTAAAAGTATAATATTTTTTTATGTCTATAAAATAAATCTATACATACTTTTTCATATTTTTGCATTACTATTTAAATACTGTATTAGGTATTCATAAGCTTCTTGGTACTATTAATGATAAATCTTTGGTACTTTTTTATAGAGAAAAGTAGTGTAAGAATGTTATTGTAATTTAATTATTCTGAATTATAGAAATATAGTAAGGGGGCACGCGCTTTTAATTTAATATTCAAAGGAAAAGTAGAATGAAATGTAAAAACGCTTACAGTGTTGTGGGTTGTACGTCTAAAGAATGAAATTTTAATGAAGAGGTGAATGTATGGAGAAAAAATTTTCGCAATCGATGTCGAAAGTAGATGTATTGTTTCTAGCAATGGGAGCGATGCTCGGCTGGGGTTGGGTCGTGCTATCAGGAGAATGGGTATTGAAAGCAGGCTTTATGGGAAGTGTGATTGCCTTTTTACTTGGGGGCCTTTTAGTAATTTTTATTGGTTTAACTTATGCGGAGTTGGCATCAGCTATTCCAGAAACAGGCGGAGGACTTGTCTTCGTCTTGCGAGCTTTTGGAATGAAATCTTCATTTGTCGCTGCATGGGCCGTGTTGTTCGGCTATGTTTCGGTTGTTACATTTGAAGCAGTCGCATTGCCGACGGTTTTAGATTATATTTATCCTGTGGAACATAAAGTATATCTTTGGACCTTAGGTGGCTGGAAAGTATATTTAACTTGGGCGCTCATCGGTTCCATTGGGGCAATTTTTTTAACCGCTCTCAATTATTTAGGAATTAAGCCGGCTGCAATTTTTCAATCGATTTTTACAGTGGCAATTGTAGCCGTTGGTTTGTTATTAGTCTTTGGAGCTTTTAAAAATGGGAATTTTGCTAATTTAGAGCCTCTATTCGCAGATGGAGTTGGAGGCATTATGATAGTTTTAGTCATGATCCCATTCTTATTTGTAGGTTTTGATGTCATTCCGCAGGTAGCAGCCGAAATTAAAGCGCCTCCAAAAATTATCGGAAGGATCATTATTATCTCTATCATTACTTCTGTTATTTTTTACGTATTTGTCGTTTTTGGGGTTGCTATCGGGTTAACAGAAGAGCAGCTTGCTACTTCATCTCTCGCAACAGCCGATGCGATGGCAAATCTATTTGGAAATCCATGGTTCGGATCGCTTCTTGTATTTGGAGGAGTAGCAGGAATTGTTACAAGCTGGAATGCATTCATCATTGGCGGAAGCCGAATTCTTTATGCGATGGCCGTTCGGAATATGGTTCCACAATGGTTTGGATATATACACCCTAAATATAAAACACCATCCAATGCAATAGTTTTTCTAGGTATACTTGCTTTCGTTGCACCATTTCTTGGGAGACCTGCCCTAGTATGGATTGTAGACGCTGGAGGAGTAGGGATTGTAGTTGGTTATATGATTGTTTCTCTTGCTTTTTTAAAGCTGAGAAAAACAGAACCAAATTTAGAGCGTCCGTATAAAATTAAATATTGGAAGACTGTAGGTATACTTGCAGTCGCCCTCAGTATTTTATTTGTCACTTTCTATTTCCCAGGAATGCCTTCAGCGCTAGTTTGGCCAATGGAATGGATTATTTTAGGAACTTGGTGCTTAATGGGATTTTTATTATTTAAATTTCGGACAAGGGAAAGTTTACAAGAAGTTCGTGCAAATGTAGAAAACTTTTAAACGATGAAAATAAACTTGTAAGCGCTTGAATTTCTAACGGTAATTTCAAATCCTTAAAGAAAAAAGACAGGTTAGGAACAAATTTCACCTAACCTGTTTTTTCTAAATATTTTAATTCTACTAATTTCTTATTACTTTTCTTTCTTGTAAAGTATTCGATGAAGACGATCTATAGCCTCTGCTATTTTATTTGCTTGTATATTTGCAAACCCAATAACTAAAGAAACCCAACCATCCTGGTAATATGGTTTGTCATACATGAAACGTTTGATTGTATAGACTTCTAATTTTTCTTTATTTGCAAGATTTACGATTTCCTCATACGATTTATCCGTTTTAAAGTGGGCCAGAAAATGCAGTCCTGCCGGCACATCTTCAATTTTAATATTTTCTCCAAAACGATTATTCAGTTCTTTTATTAGGATTTTTCTATTTGTTTCATAATGGTTATTCATTCTTTTAAGATGACGGTTGTAGTCGCCGTTTTCGATAAAATAATGCAATGTAAAAAGATTTAATGTGTTGCACGGTTGTATAAAATTCGAATAATGGAGGCGGTATTTTCTTAATAGATCGGGCGGTAAAACCATATAGCTAATTCTCATACCAGGCAGCATCGTTTTTGAAAAAGTGCCCAAATATATGACACGTTGATTGCGGTCCAAGCTTTGTAATGAAGGAATATTATCTGTTTCATATTTGTATTCACTGTCATAGTCATCTTCTACAATAAAACGATTCTCACTTACAGCTGCCCAGTTTAAAAGTTCAATTCGTCTTGAAATGGGCATAATCTTTCCAGTTGGGAATTGATGGGACGGTGTTACAAATACAAAGTTCACATTCGATTTTTCGATTTCTTGAATGTTAATTCCTTTATCATCTAAATGAATGGGATGGACATCAAATTCCATGCTTTTCAAAAGATGGTACAGCCTTGAGTAGCCAGGGCATTCCATCGCAACAATTGAATTTTTATCTTGCATCCCCATTAATTGTTGGATCAACGACATCGTCCCTGCCCCAAACACGACTTGTTCCGGTTCGCAAACGACTCCACGATTTAGATAGATTAGCCGGCTAATGGTTTTTCGGACAATGTAAGGGCCTTGTGGATGGATAATTTCTGACAGTTCACTTTTATGATTCTCAATGGCTTTTTGTTGACATTTCATCCATTCTTTAAACGGAAAAAGTGAAATATTCGAGTTCATATGGGAAAGTGAGAGCCAACCATCTTTATCATGGATGCTTTCTTTTAAATCGTCGGCTAATAACGGTTTGTTGGTGTTTCCTACATTGATAAATTGCGTGATTTTTTCGACAAAGTATCCTTTTCGTTCAACCGTATAAATATAGCCTTCTGCAAGCAATTGTTCATAGGCGTTCATCACAGAATTAATACTGACATTTAAATGTTCCGCCAATGTTCTTTTTGGTGGCAATTTTTCTCCGGGTTTAAGCCTTCCGTTCAAAATGTTTTCTTTTATTTCCTCGTAAATATGTTGATAAATATACTTCTTGTCCATCTCTTGAGCTTTTTTTAAAAAAATCATTAGAGATCCCTGCCTCTTGGTACCATCATTTTTTTATTATTGGTACTTTTTATTGTACCAAAAAGGTGTCAGAATATCATTAAATTTCAATCATTAAAAAATTATGGAAGCCGAGGGGGAGAACGATGGGCACAACTTCTTTATTATCTACAAAGGAATTACAAGAAAAGAGACAAAAATATGTCGCAAGAGGTGTAAGTAACGGAAATTTAAGCATCGCACATAAAGCATCAGGTGCAACGGTCATAGACATAGAAGGAAAAGAATGGATCGATTTTGCGGGCGCAATTGGCACATTGAATGTAGGTCACTGTCATCCGAAAGTAATCGCAGCTGTTAAAGATCAAGTGGAAAGATTTTTACATCCTGGATTTAACGTTATTATGTACGATACGTATATCAATCTTGCAGAAAAACTATGCCAAATTACACCTGGAGATTATGAAAAACAAGCAATTTTCTTTAACTCTGGGGCAGAAGCTGTTGAAAATGCGGTTAAAATGTCCAGACGCTATACAGGACGTCAAGCAGTTGTTTCATTTATCCGCGGCTATCATGGAAGAACCAATTTAACAATGGGAATGACTAGTAAGGTGAAACCATATAAGTTCGGATTCGGTCCGTTTGCTCCAGAAATTTATCAAGCTCCATTCCCGTACATGTATCATAAGCCAGAAGGCATGACGGATGAAGAATATATTGATATGAAAATTGAAGAGTTTAAAGATTTCTTCGTTGCAACAGTAGCCCCTGAAACAGTTGCTTGCGTCGTAATGGAACCTGTTCAAGGGGAAGGCGGCTTTATTATTCCTCCGAAAAAATTCGTTCAAGCGGTTCATGCATTCTGTAAAGAACATGGAATTGTCTTTGTTGCTGATGAAATTCAGACGGGATTTGGACGCACTGGAAAGTTATTTGCTATTGACCACTTCGAGGTTGTACCTGATTTAATGACGGTTTCGAAATCATTAGCAGCAGGACTTCCACTTAGTGGTGTCGTTGGCAGAAAAGAGATTCTTACTGTTGCAGACCCTGGTGAATTAGGCGGGACTTATGCGGGGAATCCAGTTGCTTGTGCGGCTGCATTAGCTGTGATCGATATTATGGAAGAAGAAAGATTGCCAGAAAAAGCAGAAATGATTGGTCAAAAAATTGAAGCAAAATTAAAAGAGCTTGCAGAAAAACATGAGTATGTCGGTGAAATTCGCCGTTTAGGTGCCATGGTTGCAGTAGAGCTGGTGGAGGATCGCAAGAGTAAAAAGCCGAACAAAACAAAAACAGCTGAAATTGTAAAATATGCAAATAATAACGGTTTATTGCTCCTTTCTGCAGGAATTAAAAGCAATGTTATTCGCTTCCTAGCACCACTCGTCATTACTGATGAAGAATTGGAAAAGGGACTAGCTATTTTAGAAAATGCTTTTCAATAATTGCAAAATGAGGGAGTGTCATTTAGATGAGCGATGTAATCATAGTTAAAAACCCTGCCACTGGCCAGGTCGTACAAGAAGTGAAAGTCAATTCAGAAGAAGAAATTGTTCAAGCCATTAAAAGAGGGCATGACAGTTTTAAAAAATGGTCAAAAGTAAATGCACATGAACGCTCTCGGTTATTATATAACTGGTCGCGGATGATTCAAGAGCATAAAGAAGAAATCGCAAAAATTATGACGCTAGAAAACGGGAAACCTTTAGCTGAATCACGGGCTGAAGTTGATTATGCGACAAGCTATATTGATTGGTATGCAGAGGAAGCCAAAAGAATTTACGGCCGCACAATTCCTGCATCAACGGAAACGAAACGAATCATTGTCTCTAAACAGCCAATTGGATTAGTCGCGGCTATCACACCGTGGAATTTCCCAGCAGCGATGATGACAAGAAAAGCCGCTCCTGCTTTAGCAGCCGGTTGTCCATTTATCGTTAAGCCTGCTGTTGAGACACCACTGACGACGATGAGATTAGTGGAGCTTGCACATGAAGCAGGGATTCCGACGGATGTGATTCAATATGTGAATGGATCTGGTTCTGTTGTTGGAAGAATTTTTACAAAGAACGAATATATTAGGAAAATTACGTTTACCGGATCAACTCCTATTGGAAAGCAATTAATTAGAGAGAGTGCGGATACTGTCAAACATGTGACGATGGAATTAGGCGGGCACGCTCCTTTAATTGTTGCAGAAGATGCTGATATTGATTTTGCAGTGAAGCAAACGATGGCAACGAAATTTAGAAATGCAGGTCAAACATGTGTATGTGCCAACCGTTTAATTGTCCATGAAAATGTTGCAGAAGCATTTTCTAAAAAATTAGCAGAGGAAGCAAGCCAATTAAAAGTAGGCAACGGGCTTGATGAAGGGACACAAATCGGACCGATTATTAATGAAAGCAGCTTCAATAAGGTTGTAGAGCATATCAATGATGCGGTGAATAAAGGAGCAACTGTACTGGCAGGAAACCGGTTCGAAGCTGATAAAGAACAAGGCTATTTCTTTGTTTATCCTACCGTTTTAGCAAATGTTACAACGGATATGATCATTATGCAGGAAGAAACGTTTGGACCTGTTGCTCCGATTATTACTTTTAAAACTCTTGAGGAAGCGGTTGAAATTGCGAACAGTACTCCATATGGACTGGCGGCTTATTTCTTCACGAATAACTATAAAACAGGCATTTACTTGCATGAAAATTTGGATTTCGGAATTATTGGCTGGAACGACGGTGCTCCATCCGGTGCTCATATTCCATTTGGAGGTATGAAAGAAAGTGGATTAGGTCGTGAAGGAGGTCTAGAAGGCATTGAGCCTTATTTAGAAACTAAATATCTATCAATTGGTAATGTTTAATTGTGAATAATTCTCTATTTTTTACACCCCTTAATTAGAGAATTCATTAAAACAAAAAGCTGATTCACCCCCTGGAATCAGCTTTTTGTATAACTGTATGCACATCATTCATGAAAAGTTAAGCTGTATTTAAGACCAATGATGATGTTTGCACTTGATATCGTATGGCAGAAAGAGGCTCTTGGGGGAAAACTTTAGCTTGAGAGATCGCAGGAGCGCAAGGAGCGAGGTGGCTCAAGCTAGACCTCGGGAAAGCATCCGCCTGCCACGAAAATGAACCTTAAAATTTATGATCATTCAAGAGGTGCTTTATGAGTATAAAACTTGAGAAGAAAGTGGAAAAACAATTAGATTTATTAACATCAACTCAAATCATTATAAAAGAAGCACTAACAAAATTAGGATATACAGAAGAAATGTATGAGCTATTAAAAGAGCCTTTACGAATGTTAACGGTACGAATTCCCGTTAGAATGGATGATGGAACTGTAAAAATTTTTACAGGCTACCGCGCACAACATAATGATGCAGTTGGACCTACGAAAGGCGGAATAAGATTTCATCCAGAGGTTACTGAAGAAGAAGTTAAGGCATTATCGATGTGGATGAGTTTAAAATGTGGGATTGTTGACTTGCCATATGGCGGCGGCAAAGGCGGTATTGTTTGTGATCCTCGTGAAATGTCAATGGGGGAATTGGAGCGTTTAAGCCGTGGGTATGTAAGGGCGATTAGTCAAATTGTTGGTCCTACGAAAGATATTCCAGCCCCAGATGTTTTTACAAACTCACAAGTAATGGCTTGGATGATGGATGAGTATAGTCGAATTCGTGAATATGATTCTCCAGGGTTCATTACAGGCAAACCGATAGTATTAGGTGGCTCTCATGGCAGAGAAAAGGCAACGGCTCAAGGTGTTGTCATTAATATTGAAGAAGCGGCTAAAAAACGAGGAATATCTATTGAAGGTTCCCGCGTGGTCGTTCAGGGATTCGGAAATGCAGGCAGCTATTTAGCGAAATTTATGCATGATTTAGGGGCCAAAGTCATTGGTATTTCTGATGCATACGGAGCCCTTTTTGATCCGAATGGATTGGATATTGATTATCTATTAGATCGCCGAGACAGCTTTGGAACCGTAACGAAACTATTTAAAAATACAATTACAAATCAAGAACTTTTAGAATTGGATTGCGATATTCTTGTACCGGCTGCCGTATCGAATCAAATTACAGCAGAAAATGCACCGAATATTAAAGCATCGATTGTTGTTGAGGCAGCTAATGGTCCGACAACTTTGGAAGCTACTAAAATATTAACGGACCGTGGAATTTTGCTTGTACCTGACGTATTAGCAAGTGCTGGGGGAGTAACTGTCTCCTATTTTGAATGGGTGCAAAATAACCAGGGCTATTACTGGTCTGAAGAAGAAGTCAATGAAAAGCTTCGTAAAACTTTAATTCAAGCATTTAACAATGTGTATGAAATGGCAGGGCTGCGCAGGGTGAATATGAGACTGGCAGCCTATATGGTAGGTATTCGTAAAATGGCAGAAGCTTCTCGTTTTAGAGGTTGGGTATAATATAATGGAAGAAACTTGCTACCATTAGTAGTGCAGACCTAGGTTAGGTTTGTACTACTATTTTTCTATGAAAAAAGTGAAAGAATTTATTTTTATTCTCGGTTGTGGTCAAAAGGCCGTGATTTTTTTATCGTAGAAATGAAGGAAGAGCGAACATTTATAAAAAATAAAAAGCTCCTATTGTAGAAGTGTTCCAAATTTCTACAAAGGAGCTAGAATTCGGGAAATTCTCTCGTTTTGACGAAGGAACCATCGCTTTATTGGAGGATACTACCTTTTTTAAGCAATGCTTCAAGCCGTGAAAGAGTGGTTCCTTTCCCTAATAAACTGATTGTTTTTGGTAAATCAGGACCATGAATTTGACCGGTCACTGCAACGCGAATAGGCATGAATAAGTTTTTCCCCTTTTGTCCTGTTTCTTTTTGAACGGCTTTTATGGCTGCCTGAATATCATCAGCGGTAAAGGAAGCCAGCTTTTCAATCTCAATTTTAAAACTTTTGATGACTTCAAGAACGTTTTCTCCACTTAATACTTCTTTTGCATCTTCATCAAATTCAAGATCTTCTTTAAAAAACAACTCTGTCAGTTCAACAATTTCTGCTCCGTAGCTCATCTTTTCTTGATGAAGGGCAATTAATTCACAAGTCCAGTTTCGTTGTTCATCAGTTAATTCTTTTGGCAATCTACCTGCTTGAATGAGGTGCGGTAATGAAAGTTCAACAAGTCGATCAAGATCTATTTTCTTCATATATTGATTATTGATCCATTTTAATTTATTTGTATCAAACACTGCCGGTGATTTAGCTAGACGTTTAGCGTCAAATATTTTTATTAATTGTTCTTTTGTAAAAATTTCTTCCTCTCCGCCCGGTGACCAGCCTAACAGAACAATAAAGTTAAAGATTGCTTCTGGTAAATAGCCTAACTCTTCATATTGCTCAATAAATTGAATGATCGTTTCATCGCGCTTGCTTAACTTTTTTCGACCATTGGTAATTAATGTCATATGGCCAAAAGCCGGTGGTTCCCATCCAAATGCTTCATAGACGACTAATTGTTTCGGTGTATTCGAAATATGATCATCTCCACGAAGGACATGACTAATTTCCATTAGATGGTCATCAATGACAACAGCATAGTTATAGGTTGGAATCCCATTCTTTTTTACAATGACAAAATCATTGATTCCGTTTGATTCAAACGATACTTTGCCTTTTACGATATCAAGGAAAGAATAGATTTTATTCTTTGGTACCTTTATACGTATACTAGGCTTGCGACCTTCTTTTTCTAACTTTTGTTGGTCGCTAAGAGTTAAATGACGGCATTTACCTGAATAAGCAGGCATTTCTCCTCTAGCTTTTTGTTCCTCACGCTCTTTTTCAAGCTCTTCTTCGGTGCAATAGCATTTATAGGCAAGTCCTTTTTCTAACAAATCTTCTGTTAGTTTAGTATAGATTTCAAGGCGCTCTGTTTGACGGTATGGTCCATAAGCTCCACCTTTGTCGATGCTTTCATCCCAATCGATTCCAAGCCATTTTAAATATTTAAGCTGACTTTCTTCGCCGCCAGGAATATTTCGTGCGATATCCGTGTCCTCTATACGAATAATAAATTTTCCTTTTTGACTTCTAGCAAATAAATAATTGATGAGTGCGGTACGGGCATTCCCAATATGTAAGTGGCCCGTTGGACTAGGAGCATAGCGAACTCTTATTGGTTTTGTCATAAATTGAACACCTACCTATTTGTATTTGTAAGAGAATTGGTCTATGTGCATGGTTTAAATTCAAAAAACACGGCGAAATGGTAATAAAAAACTGATCCCAAGTGTATAGGGGAATCAGTTTTTTAATCATTCGATATGTTTGTACAAAAATTGAGTATTGATTTTAAAAATTATTGCATCGGTTTGATATAAAGAAAAGTACCAAAATCCTAAAAATAAAGGTACCAGAAAATTGATTTTATTTTAAGTTTACTTCATATATGATATTTTGATAGGTTAAGATACAAAGGGGGGAGATTGATATGAAAATTTTTGACGCGCATTTTCATATTATTGATTACAATTTTCCAATTCAGGAGAACCAAGGATATTTGCCGCCTAATTATGTTACAGAAGATTATTTGAAAGATACGGCTAATTTAAATGTGGTTGGTGGTGCAGTTGTATCCGGTTCATTTCAAGGTTTTGACCAAGAGTATTTGTTACATGCACTGGCACAACTTGGCCCAACATTTTGCGGCGTAACCCAATTGCCTGTGACTGTATCGGACGAAGAAATAATAAACTTACATGAAAAAGGAGTAAAAGCATTACGTTTTAATATCAAACGTGGTGGTTCAGAAGATTTACCGAAACTCGATTATTTTGCAAGAAGAGTGTATGATCTCGTTGGTTGGCATAGCGAACTTTATATGGATGCAAAAGATTTGCCTGAAATCGCATCAACGATTGAAAAGCTGCCGGCGATTTCGATCGATCATTTAGGTTTGTCAGAAGAGGGTTTGCCCCATTTATTGAAGTTAGTAGAAAAAGGGATTCGTGTGAAAGCAACAGGATTTGGGAGAGTCGAACTCAATGTTGAAAATGCTTTGAAATCTATTTTTGAAACAAATCCAGATGCACTCATGTTTGGCACCGATTTGCCATCTACAAGGGCAAAAAGACCTTTCTCGTATGCAGACGTTGAATTGATTCAGCGTATATTCGATGAAAAAGAAGCTGAAAAAATATTATACGAGAATGCTTGGAAATGGTATTTTAAGTAATATATTTGTAAGGAAGTATAAACTGGAATGTTTTTAAACACGTAAGATAGGATTTTGAAATTTTTGATTCTAAATAATATATAGGAGTAATGGATCAAATGAGAGGAATCTATGTAAATAATGGAATTAGCGTTTCACTTGCGAGCTTCCAGCAAAGAGATTCCTCTTGTACTGTTTTCTCAAATTCAAAAAAATAGCCTAAAGAATCAAAGTCTGTCAATGATTCATTAGGCATTATTGGCATAGCTTTTATTCAATTAAAAAGTCATTGAAAAACCAGTAATATAATCATTAATTCCTGCTATAAAAGTAACTACTCCACTAATATCAAACATTCCAAGCAATCCACTAATTAAACCAAATAGAAAATCAAGATTCATATGGATTCCCTCCTTACAAATTTTAGTAGAAATATTACCTTTATTATACTGCAAAACTAGATGGTATTGACCGCAAACAAATTGTTGAACACCGCAAAAATTTCCAGAATCTCTGTTCTTTTTTAAATTAAATGTAATTTTTTGTAAAAATTAGTTGAGTTTAAAGCGCAAAAGAGTGGTGAGTTGGTTAGATTCTAGGGGGGAATTGGACTATTTTTATTTAACTGAATGGAAATAGTGCTCATTAGCGTAATGATCCCTTAAAAAGAGGATTGATGGTAAATAAAATTGGAAAAAGTATACGGTCGTTACCGGATTTCTATTGCTTTCTTAAAGAGGTTTTGGTTGACGGCTGCATTCGTTATCTATGAATGAAACCAATTGATTAGAAATTTTGTATTGTAGTTGAAAAAGGTGTTTTTTTCTTTCATAGATTTTATATTGAAAATAATAACAATGAAAATGAGGTGGATACTGTGAAAATCGTAGTTGCACCAGATTCATTTAAAGGCTCGATTTCCGCTAGAGATATTTGTTTGGCTGTAAAAAAAGCAGTTCATCAAGTTGTCCCCGATGCTCAAGTGGTTGAAATCCCTTTAGCCGATGGCGGGGAAGGGACGATGGAAAATATGGTTGCTGCTTCAGGTGGTGTGAAAAAACAAGTTGAAGTGACCGATCCTCTTGGCAGGAGAATAACGGCGGAATATGGTGTGCTTGGTGACGGTGAAACGGCTGTTATTGAAATGGCTCAAAGTTCGGGTTTACCGCTTCTTCAGGAACATGAACGAAATCCATTGATCACAACAAGCTTTGGTACGGGTGAACTAATCCAAGCAGCTTTGGATGACGGGTACAGAAAAATTATCGTTGGGCTTGGTGGGAGTGCGACTAATGATGCTGGTTTAGGAATGTTAAAAGCATTGGGCGTTCGTTTTTATAAAAAAGATGGTTCACCGCTTGATGAAGGCGGAGGTGCTTTACTCGATTTACATACTTTCGATGAATCTACCTTAGATCCACGTATCAAAGAAAGTACGATTGTTGTCGCTTGCGATGTGACAAATCCGCTTTGTGGACCGAATGGTGCAAGTTTTGTATTTGGGCCGCAAAAAGGTGCGACAAAAGAGATGGTCACTAAACTAGATCAAGCATTAAATCATTTCGCAGAAGTTGTACATAAGCAAAAAAACGTTGAAATGAGCAACATTATCGGTGGCGGGGCTGCTGGTGGTTTGGGTGCTGCGCTTATTACATTTTTAGGAGCTGAACTAAAGTCTGGCATTGAAGTTGTCATGGAAGGGATTCAGTTTACAGAAAAAGCGAAAGATGCCGATTTGGTTATTACCGGTGAAGGAAGGCTCGATTCACAGACATTGTCAGGAAAAGTAATTAATGGGGTCTGTAATGCAGTGAAGGAGTATGATATTCCGGTAATTGCTTTGTGTGGTGGACTAAGTTTGCCTGCGAATAAGTTTGATGAACTCGGAATTTTGTCTGCTTTTTCTATCGTTCCTGGACCGTGTACTTTAGAGGAAGCTATGAAACAAGCGGATCGCTGGATAGAGGAACGTGTGGTTGCAATTTTGCGTTTAGTGAAGCAATTTAAAAATATTTCGTAAAGCTTAATTTTTTAGTAAAGGCCGTCTATATACCAGTTCTCTTTGGATGGGCGATTAATATAAAAAGTAAGCAAATGAAGGTATGAAATCATCTATGATTTTGTACCTTATTATTTTCAAAATTTGCCTTAGGTGTTTAGTGCAACCAATATTTAATAGGCCAGTGCCTGTTATCTATTCTTGATTAAAGTGCATCCACTTTTCTAATGGTATGTCGGATGGTTTATAGCCATATTTCTTTACCATTATTTGTTCTATCGTTTGGTTCTTAATACTTTTTCTATCAACCTTCCTCGTTGGTTGGTCAATCTATAATTTACATTCTTTAATCTATTACAACTATTTTTATAAAATTAGCATATAGATAAATCGATGAAGATATTCAGTGAATCACCTCAAAAGAGAACGAAAGGGTGAGAGCTTTATTTGTGCGTTCGATCGATTGATTTGCCAAGTTTACCTAAAAATTTGGTTTACCAATCTTGAATAAAGAAATTTCGCTCTTTGTTGTAATCCGTTTCGTTTCGCAAAATTTTTCACGTTTTACTTACATTTTTAATATAGTAAAAGATCACGAAGGTCCGCTCATTCATGGCATAGTAAAAAATACTAAAAATACTTTATAAATTTTTTTGTATTGAAAGGTTGACAAAATACCATATGGGGTATATGATATGAATTGTAAATTAATTTTACCCTAGATGAAGGAGTTAATACCAATTTTTATATTCGAATCGATAAATACATGCTTTGGAGGTTTCAGAGATGAATTCTGATAAAATTTTAGATGCAAAAGGATTATCGTGTCCAATGCCAATCATTAAAACGAAAAAAGCGATGGATGAACTTGAATCTGGCCAAATTTTAGAAATTCACACAACAGAAAAAGGTTCAATCAAAGACCTCCCTGCATGGGCGAAATCAGCAGGGCACATATTAATCAAACAAGATATTGATAATGAAGTTTTAAAGTTTTGGATTAAAAAAGGATCTAAAAAATAGAGATGGGGGCCAAAACCAATGAGAACAATCACAGCGAATG
The DNA here is from genome assembly GCF_013303125.1 of Calidifontibacillus erzurumensis. Taxonomy (GTDB): domain Bacteria; phylum Bacillota; class Bacilli; order Bacillales; family Bacillaceae_J; genus Calidifontibacillus; species Calidifontibacillus erzurumensis. The sequence goes on from NZ_JABTTE010000010.1 coordinate 103,018, forward strand.
AATTAGAAGAATTAATAAAAAAGGGGAAAGAACTACATTTAATTGATGTACGTGAAGTTCATGAAGTCGCAACTGGAAAAATTCCGGGTGCCGTCAATATTCCGTTAGGTTTACTTGAGTTCCGGCTGCATGAGTTAGATAAATCGAAAGAATATATTATAATTTGCCGTTCTGGTGCTCGAAGTGGTCGGGCTGTTCAATTTCTTGAAAGCCGCGGATATAAGGCAGTTAATATGGTTGGCGGCATGTTGGAATGGGAAGGTACTGTAGAAAAAATTTTTTAATTTATGAATACCCATACAGGTAACGCTATATTAATTTTAGTGGAGGTTTGTAATGGATCGTATAAAAGCTGATGTAATTGTTGATGCAAAAGGTTTATCATGTCCAATGCCAATTGTGAAAACAAAAAAGGCAATTAATGAAGTTGAAGCAGGATGTGTGTTGGAAATCATTGCAACAGATAAAGGTTCGAAAGCTGATATTAAAGCTTGGGCTGAAAACACTGGCCATCAATATATAGGTACACTGGAAGATGAAAATGTTTTAAAACACTATATTCGAAAATCTCCAAATGATGAAACGATTGAAAGAAAGCATCCTGACGTCGTTACAAATGAACAATTAATAAGCAAAATAAAAAACAATGAGCCGATTGTCATATTGGATGTAAGGGAAGAAGCAGAATACATTTTCAGTCATATTCCTGGAGCCGTTTCGATTCCTTTAGGTGACATCGAGGACCGTTTGCAGGAACTAGATAAAGATAAGGAAATATATGTAATTTGTCGGAATGGAAACCGAAGTGATTTTGCAGCACAAAAGTTAGCTAAAAATGGTTTTGGAAAAGTTTTTAATGTCGTTCCAGGTATGAGTGGATGGACTGGAGAAACGACAGGGATTCAATAATAGTAAAATGTTTTCTTCACTTAAAAAAGTAAAAATGAACCAAGGCAAAAGCCTTGAGCATAAATTAATAAAAATGTAGGAGGTATTTTAAATGAGTAAAAGAGTAGCAATTATCGCAAGTAATGGTGGAATATTTGATGCATACAAAGTATTTAATATTGCAACAGCAGCAGCAGCCACAGATATGGAAGTAGCAGTTTTCTTTACATTTGAAGGACTAAATTTAATTCACAAAGAAGCAAATAAAGAATTGCCATTGCCAGCAGGAAAAGAGCATATCGCTGAAGGTTTTAAAAATGCCAATGTTCCGCCTATTTCTGAATTAGCAAATATGGCACAAGAAATGGGTGTAAAATTTATCGCTTGTCAAATGACGATGGATGTCATGGGTCTTACAAAAGAATCATTTGTTGATGGGATTGAAGTTGGCGGAGCCGTAACATTTTTAGAATATGCGAAAGATGCAGATATTACATTGACGTTCTAATCTATTTTTTCGGATTGTGTTGTGGAAATTTAGTTTTTCCACAACGAATCCGAATATCTATAATAATTTTTTTTACAAACCAAAATACCTAAGGGGGTAATTAAATTATGGCAGTAAAAGCAATGACTGCAAAGGAAATTACTGAAAAAGCTCTTAAGAAGGAAAATTTGTTTATTTTAGATGTTCGTAATGAAGCTGATTTTAATGATTGGAAAATTGAAGGGGAAAATTTTGAGTATTTGAATGTTCCTTATTTTGAATTAATTGATGGGGTCGATCCGATTAAAGAAAAACTTCCAAAAAATAAAGAAATACTCGTTGTTTGTGCAAAAGAAGGCTCTTCCAAAATGGTTGCAGATATGTTAGATGAAGCAGGTATAAGTGCATCTTATTTAGAAGGCGGCATGAAATCATGGAGTGAACATTTAGAAAAAATAAAAGTATATGAAGATCAAGATGTTACGGTCTATCAATTTGTACGGGTTGGAAAAGGCTGTCTATCTTACATGATCGTTTCTGATGGGGAGGCACTCATTGTGGACCCATCAAGATTTGTAGAAGAATATGAAGCTTTTGCCAAAGAGGTTGGGGCCGAAATCAAGCATATTGTAGATTCACATCTTCACGCTGATCATATTTCAGGTGGTCGGATGCTTGCTGATAAATTAGGAGCTGACTACTATTTAATGAAAAGTGAAGGGGCTACATTTGATTTTCTCCCATTAGAAGATCATGAAAAAATCACATTTAAAAATGTCATGTTGGAAGTATTAGCTGTTAAAACACCTGGGCATACACCAGGAAGTGTCTCCTTCTTTGTAAATAACAAACTATTATTCTCTGGAGATACGATTTTTGTTAGTGGCTTAGGCCGCCCGGATCTTGGAAATAAGGTGAAAGAATGGGCGAAAGACTTGTACAAAACGGTTTATTCTAAAGTTTCTCAAATTGCGGATGATGTCATTGTCCTTCCTGGTCACTACGGAAATTTAGATGAAGAAATGAATGAATTTGGTTATATTGGTGCAACGCTTGGAGATATTCGAAAGCGCAATGAAAAGATGTTTAATGCGACCGAAGAACAATTCCTAGAACAAGTTGAAAAATCTGCAAGCTCAGTAAAACCGCCGAACTTTGAAGAAATTGTTGCAATTAACCGCAGAGGAAAATTCGTTGATCCTGAAAAAATGCAGGAATTAGAAATAGGTCCAAACCGATGCGCGGTCCATCATGCAGGTTGATAATGGAAGGGATCTTTTGAGGTCCCTTTCCTTTGTTTAGGTTGCGTTTAATGTTTTATTAAAAATTAGAAAGGTATGGATCAGGGATTTACTTCGTTTGTCAAACGTTTTATGAAAATTGGTAGATAGTGGGATTGGAGGAATCCCTGACCACAAGTTTGGTTATAAGTTCTATGAAAATTTAGGTATTTGAACGCCTAGTTGTATCAAAAGTTTCATGAATATTATAGAGGAGAATGGATAATTCCTTCATTTTAGAAAGGAGGGAGCTTATGGATTTTGCATTAATCATTACAATTTTTCTTATTGGTTTTATAGGCTCCTATATCTCTGGCATGCTTGGTATTGGTGGTTCGATTATTAAATATCCAATGCTTTTATATATCCCGCCCTTATTTGGACTTTCTGCCTTCACAGCCCATGAAGTTTCCGGTATCAGTGCGGTACAAGTCTTTTTTGCAACATTAGGTGGTGTGTGGGCTTACCGTAAAGGGGGCTATTTAAATAAAACTTTAATTGCTTATATGGGGATCAGCATTTTACTAGGAAGTTTCATTGGCGGTTTTGGTTCTAAACTAATGTCAGAGGAAGGAATTAATGTCATTTACGGCATTCTCGCCTCAATCGCAGCCATCATGATGTTTGTTCCTAAGAAAGGAATTGATGATATTCCTCTCGATCAAGTGAAATTTAATAAATGGCTCGCAGCTTCACTAGCTTTTATCGTCGGAATAGGATCGGGCATCGTTGGGGCGGCTGGTGCTTTTTTGTTAGTTCCAATTATGCTTGTCGTTTTAAAGATCCCAACTCGAATGACCATCGCGTCATCTTTAGCGATCACTTTTATTTCTTCCATTGGATCAACGATTGGAAAAATTACAACAGGACAAGTGGAATACTTTCCGGCATTCATAATGATTATTGCTAGTTTGCTAGCATCACCATTAGGTGCAATGACCGGGAAAAAAGTTAATACTAAGATCTTGCAAATCATTTTAGCAGTTTTAATATTTGCGACAGCCGTGAAAATTTGGATGGATATATTGTAAAATTTTTTTGAAGGGCCAGGATTATTGATAAATCATGAGTGAAAGGGAGATTAGGGTCGTTTAGAGGCATAGAAAATGTAATTAGAATTTAGGTTTGGGGAAAAATTACAAATTTATATTAAAAAAATGGTGAAAGAAAAGGGCGTTCATAGTTGGAAAATACGACTTTGAACGGCCATTTTTGTTGTGGATTTTGCAATTCTGGAGAATTATTAAACTCGTAGGATAAGGGTAACAACGAAAATATTAATGATGTTGGTCAAATTTTTAAAACAGTAAAGTAAGGAAGCTTGTGATAAAAATAATTGTCTAGTTTGCCGCTTCTCTTATATAATTTTTTGAGCTAAATATTGTAGTTAAGTTTCTAGCTAATGTTATTATTTTTATAAATAAATAATATAAGAAAAGGTGATTACAATGAAACCAAAAGTTTTAATCACACGAAAAATTCCCCAGGAAATTGTCGAAAAAATTTCTTCTGTTTGCGATGTAGACATGTGGAATGAAGAAGAAGTACCGATTCCAAGAGAGGTGCTTGAACAAAAAATTGTTGATGTTGAAGGATTATTCTGCTTAATTACTGAAAAGATAGATGCTGATTTATTAAAAAAAGCAAAAAATTTAAAAGTTGTTAGCAATATGGCTGTTGGTTACAACAATATCGATATTGAAGCTTGCAGGGAGAGAGGAATTACTGTAACAAATACACCTGGTGTATTAACAGAAACTACTGCTGATTTAACATTTGCCTTACTTATGGCGACTGCTCGCCGTTTAATAGAGGCTTCTACTTATTTGCGCAATGGTGAATGGAAAACATGGTCACCGATGCAGTTAACTGGACAAGATGTTTACGGTGCAACAATCGGTATCATTGGCATGGGGAGAATTGGTGAAGCCGTTGCAAGACGAGCGAAAGCTTTTGATATGAACATTTTGTATCACAATCGAAATCGAAAAGTTGACGCAGAAAAAACGCTTGGAGCAACATATGTGGAATTAGATGAATTGCTCAAGCAATCGGATTTTGTAGTTATTATGACGCCTTATACACCAGAAACCGTCAATTTAATTTCTGAACGGGAACTTTCACTTATGAAAAAAACTGCTGTTTTAATCAATACAGCACGGGGCGGGATTGTAAATGAAGAAGCCCTTTATAATGCTTTGAAAACAGGTCAAATTTGGGCTGCAGGTCTAGACGTTTTTGCAATTGAACCTGTTTCATTGGATCATCCACTTTTGACATTACCTAATGTTGTTGCATTGCCGCATATTGGCAGCGCAAGTATTAAAACAAGATTAAAAATGGCGGAACTTGCAGCTGATAACCTTATGAAAGGTGTAACGAATCAAAGACCTGATCATGTTGTCGTGTAGTTTTATTGAATGAACGAAATTCTAGTCTGGATAAAACTGAATAATTGACCTCCTACATAAAGAAACGAATCATATTTCAAATACGTTTTCATCATACTAGTAATGGTGATGAAAATGTTATGTCAATCCAATGAGGAATTAAATGAATATGTAAAGGAAGCAAAAAGATATACTGTAAAAGGAAAAGTGGCCGATTATATTCCAGCACTGGCAAAAGCAAATCCAAATGATTTATCGATTGCCATTCATTATCCGGATGGAAGCTGTATTTCAGCAGGAGATATTGAGAAAAAAATTACTCTCCAAAGCATTTCAAAAGTGATCAGTTTGGCTTTAGTTTTAATGGATCGTGGACCTGAGTATGTGTTTGAGCGGGTAGGGATGGAGCCGACAGGAGATCCTTTCAATTCAATGATTAAATTAGAAACATTGGCTCCTTCGAAACCTTTAAATCCAATGATAAATGCCGGTGCTTTAGTCGTTACCCAAATGATTAAAGGTGCGGACGTTGAAGAGAAATTTGAGCGATTGTTAAGTTTTATCAGGGAATTGGCAGATGACCCTAAGATTACTTACAATGAAGAAGTTGCCCGTTCGGAATTTGAAACAACTTACCTTAACCGTTCCCTATGTTATTTTTTAAAACAACATGGTGCAATTAATGGGGAAATTGAAGAGCTAATCGATTTATATACAAAACAATGCGCTGTTGAAATGAATTGTTTGGATTTAGCACGCATAGGTGTAGTGTTTGCTATGGATGGTATTGATCCAATGAGCGGCAAGCAAATTATGCCAGCTAATGTTGCCCGTATTTGTAAAACATTTATGGTCACTTGCGGGATGTATAATGCTTCCGGAGAATTTGCGATAAAAATTGGTATTCCAGCAAAAAGCGGTGTTTCCGGCGGAATTATGGGGGCAGTTCCAGGAAGATTTGGGATTGGCATTTTTGGCCCTGCATTAGATGAAAAAGGAAACAGCATTGCGGGGATCAAGTTATTAGAATTATTGTCTAAGAAATATAAGTTAAGTATGTTTTGATGAAAATTGGTAGTTAATGTAAAATTTCTGATGCTAAGTATCTATGTCAATACAAAATTTCTTTCAAATTCGACAACTTTTTTACAAGAAACCTATTGATTGAATGAAGGCTCGGTGATATAATGTGAAACATCGAGTTCACTTTAATAATAAAAATTGTTATCAACGCAGTGTTTCGTTTCAAGGAAAACGGGGCATTGCGTTTTTTAATTAGTAGTAGGTAATATTATGTGATCCTAGAATGGTCTCAAGCACGGTTGAATATTCGCTGTGTGAGCGGTTTTTTATAAAGATTTTTTTAGTAGTAGAACATTTGCGCAACTAAGTTTTAGGACAGCCCTTTTGATGAATGGAGGTGGGCGGCATTTGGATTTTGCTAACTTAAAAGCGGAAATTATTGATTTTAGTAAGGAAATTGGGATTGATAAGATTGGATTTGCTAGCGCCGATCCATTTTTAGAATTGAAAAAAAGACTATATAAGCAGCAACAATTAAATTATCAATCTGGTTTTGAGGAACAAGATATTGAAAAAAGGACGAATCCTGAATTGCTTTTACAAGGTGCACGCTCCATTATTTCAATAGCGTTAGCTTATCCGTCGAAAATCAAAGATGCACCACGAAGTACTAGAAGTGATCGGCGAGGCATTTTTTGCCGGGCGTCTTGGGGTTATGATTATCACCATATATTGCGCGACTGTTTAAAAAAATTAGAAGAATTTATTTTGGAGAAAGTGCCTCAAGCTCAAGTGAAGTCAATGGTTGATACAGGAGAGCTATCTGACCGGGCAGTGGCTGAACGGGCCGGTATTGGGTGGAGCGGGAAAAATTGTGCGATCATCACGCCTGAATTTGGATCTTTTGTATATTTGGGAGAAATGATTACGACCATTCCTTTTCCACCAGATCAACCCATTGAAGATATGTGTGGAACATGTACGAAATGTTTAGAAGCTTGTCCAACGGGTGCTTTAGTTCAGCCAGGTCAATTGGATGCGAAAAAATGTCTCGGATATTTAACGCAAACGAAAGGATTTTTGGAAGATGAGTATCGCGGGAAAATTGGGAATCGCATCTATGGGTGTGATACTTGCCAAATGGTATGCCCTCATAATAAAGGAGTGGATTTCCACTTACATCCTGAAATGGAGCCGGATCCTGAAGTTGTAAAGCCGCGGCTGAGGTCGTTGCTTTTTCTTAGCAATAAGGAGTTTAAAGAAAAATTTGGACCAATTGCTGGATCGTGGCGCGGGAAAAAACCGTTGCAGCGTAATGCGATACTTGCCCTAGCCCATTATAAAGATGTGACGGCTATTGATGACCTTGCGAAAGTGTTGGCAGAAGATCCGCGACCGGTCATTAGAGGGACGGCTGCATGGGCCATTGGGAGAATAGGGGCGCCTGAAGGAAAGAAAATTTTAGAACGAGCAAAGCTCAAAGAAACGGATGAAGAAGTATTGGCAGAGATAGAAAAAGGTCTTCGGTTATTGATGGACAGAATGATTGAAAAACAGGATTAATTTAAAAAAAATGATTCGTATCACTAAATGAAAGGTCATGAGGAGAATGACTAAAGAAATTTATTTTTTGGAGATGGATAGTCCCGTTGGACCGCTGACGATTGTCGGTACAGTAGATGACGGATTATGTGATGTAGAGTTCGGAAAGATGGACGATGTGTCGGATGATTTGGTGAAATGGCTGAAAAAACATTTTGGAAATATCACTTTAAAAGAAAGTATAGATTTGTTCTTGCCATATGTACAAGCATTTGAAAACTATTTTAGCGGTAGTGGAAAAGGTGCGTTCGATCATTTAAAAATTGATGTACATGGCACACCATTTCAAAAGAAAGTATGGAATGAATTATTAAAGATTGAATATGGTACAACCAAAACTTACAAAGAAGTGGCCGAAGCCATTGGATCGCCAAAAGCGGTAAGAGCAGTCGGAACAGCGATTGGTCACAACCCGCTGCCAATTATCATTCCTTGCCACCGCGTCATCAATACGAACGGAAAACTAGGCGGCTTCACCGGCGGTCTGGACAAAAAAGTAAAACTGCTCGAAATAGAAAATATTTGCACTTTATAGAGGTGCCAGACCCCTCTGGTGTACCGTCTGTGGCACCATCTGAGGTGCGGTGCCAGACCCCTCTGGTGCACCGTCTGTGGCACCATCTGAGGTGCGGTGTCAGACCCCTCTGGTGCACCGTCTGTGGCACCATCTGAGGTGCGGTGCCAGACCCCTCTGGTGTACCGTCTCTGGCACCTTCTGCGGCACTTTTAGATGTTTGTGTCAGACTTTCGAATGCAGTTCATATACTTATAACGATGAATGCCTACAAGAAAGGAATGAACCGATTGATGGCTTCATGGTTAGAGGAGTTGGAGCGGCTGACGAATGATCGATTGAAGGTGCTTGTTGGCAATAAATTGGGTCGTAAACTAGATCCTTTATTGAAGGACGATGAACTTGCTGTCCTCGAACGAAAAAAGCTTCTTTTTTCAGAACGGGATTTTGAAATCGTCAAGGCAATGGCCAATGGCCGTATCAAAGAACAAAAGAAAATTGATGATTTGCAATATATTGACTATGTGGTCCACCATCAATATTTAGTGAAACAACCGAATGAAAAGTTTTATCTCGAAGAAAATATGGAAGAGCGGCAGGCGATTATAAAAGCTGGTCAAATTATTTCCGATTCCGCAGTGGAACGCGACTATTCTTTAATAGATGAAGATGAAAATGAAATACGATTAAAAGATATTTTTAATTCCTCTGACCAGCGTCAGAAGTATCAATATAATCGAAGAGCAGCTGTTCAATATGCTGAGAGATGGTGGAATAGCTACAATCCTAAATATAAAAGGTTCAAAGATGATTGCACGAATTTTATTTCTCAATGCTTGCATGAAGGCGGCATTCCGATGTCCGGTTTTGGGGACAGAAACAAAGGCTGGTGGTATAGCGGGAATTCTTGGAGTTACAGTTGGGCGGTGGCCCACGCTTTTCGCTGGCATTTAAGTGGGTCTAACAAAGAGCAAGGCATTAATGCAAAAGAAGTTCGTTCCGCAAGCGATTTAAGCCTTGGTGATGTAATATGTTACGATTTTGAAGGAGATGGTAGATGGAACCATAATACCATCGTCGTTGCAAAAGATGCCAATAATGAACCGTTAGTAAATGCCCACACGTATAATAGTAGAATGCGTTATTGGGCTTATAAAGATTCATCCGCTTATACGCCGAATATTAAATATAAATTTTTCCATATTCTTGATCGGAAGTAAGATGCCACATGATGCCACATATAAAATAAATATGGAAAAAACTCGATCCCATTCATTTAGTTTGAGCTCTTCACTAAATGAATGGGGAAGGAGAAAACATTCAATATTACATAAAATGGTGATTGTAAATTTCTCCATGAATTGTCCAGGGAATTTAATTCAATCATCAAATACAAGCTAGTTACAACTAAATGGCTAAAAGTGTTATAATAGATGGGCTAAAAATTTAATAAACATATGAAATAAATTTTGGGGTGAAAAAATGGGGATCCATGTTGTATTATACCAACCAGAAATTCCTGCTAATACAGGCAATATTGCTCGGACTTGTGCGGCGACAAATACTCCCTTACATTTAATCCATCCGCTCGGATTTTCAACTGAAGATAAATATTTAAAAAGAGCCGGTCTTGATTATTGGGAATTTGTAACAATATACAATTATGATTCATTAGATATCTTTTTTGATCAAAACAAAGGTGGTAAATATTACTTTATTACGAAATTTGGAAAAAATAAGTATTCAGATTTTGATTTCAGCAATCCAAATGAAGAAATTTATTTTATTTTTGGTAGAGAAACTACCGGTTTACCGAAAGATTTAATTGCCGAGCATCCGGATACTTGCCTTCGCTTACCGATGACAGAAAATGTTCGTTCACTAAATTTATCAAACACGGCTGCTATTTTAGTGTATGAAGCATTACGACAACAAAACTTTCCTGGTTTATCATAAAAATGACCTTCGCGAGGTGTACAAATCACTTCACGAAGGTCATTTTTTTGGTAGTAAGAACGTATAAATTTTGTAAACAATTGTCTAGCGTAAGCGTCCATAAGTTTGAGCAGCGCAAAATTCATCATCCGCTTTTACTCATTATGTAGGCTTATCTTTTTAACAGACGCTTAAAGCTTTTCTTAATTTTCATTTGGTTTGTCATTGTATCCAGCAGTAAAGATCGCTGTTAAAAATGCAAGGATAACAACCATGATTAAGATAAAACCCATGGGAAAACCCTCCTTATGTAAGCGTTCCAAAGACAAAATATAGTTCTATTATAGCCCAACTTGTCTTAACTGTGAATGAAAACTAGAAATAAAATTTGAAAATGAGGTAGATCCCCATGAATGAGGCATCTGAAACAAACACAATTGAAATAATGATCCCACATAAATGACTTAATTATTTTATTAAAAATCGTGCAAGATTATTCCCTGTTTATTGCAAAATAGAAGTACAGAGATTTGCAGAGAATTTATGCAGAACCAAGCTGCATAAAAAAAGGCTTGCCAGCTTTTCAATAACCCCTTACTGTTTTGATTGACA
>NZ_JABTTE010000011.1 GCF_013303125.1 Calidifontibacillus erzurumensis
TTGAACGATATCGATGAGGTCTTATCAGATGAGAGTAGATTCGAAAGAACTCCCCATGAACTTGGCTGCTTATTAAACGCCAAAACAGCCATGTACCCAGAAAAAATGGAGGAAGATCATACACCTAAAATATTAATAAATCATGAGACCAATTTAGAAAATTATAACCAGCTTTGCCCTTCTTACGAAGGGAGGGTATCTGGATGATTGAATTAAAAGAAGTATGCAAGTTACTTCATCTTGCCCACGTAGCCGCTTATTAGCCCCATAATGAACTTGGACAATAAGCGTGATTTTTAATATACTGCTTATATACCAAGGAGGCTAACATCATGGCAAGAACTATATAAATTGAAATAAAGGTTTTCTCCCGTTCCACGGCGAATAAATACAAAGAGAAAATAGGGGAACGGAGAGAAAATATGATGCCAAATCACAAAGACGAGATCGAAAAGTTGTCCACTGCCATGAAAGAAGCAAAAAGTAAACGAGCATATGAACGCTACCAAGCGATTTATCTTCATTTGCAGGGATATACCAAAGGAGAAATCGCAACGATTATTGGTCGATCCAAGAAAACTATTTATAACTATATTCATGCCTACGCCCAGCGCGGTCTTGATGGACTGGAGATGAAATACTCACCTAGCGCCCCACGTCGATTGACCCCTGAGCAGGAAAAAGAGCTGGCTTTGATCATTGAACATCAGCTCCCCGTAGATGTGGGATTCGAAGCAAAATATAATTGGACGCTTGCGATAATCGCTGAACTCATTCAACAAAAGTGGGGGCCAACATACACGCTTCGCGGAACAAGTGACATTCTGCATCGGTTAGGGCTAAGCTATACGAAACCGACCTATACACTAGCCAATGCCGATGAAGAGAAACAAAAAGAATTCGTCGAAATCACCTTCCCTGAAGTAAAAAAAAAACTGGTAGATGGGAACATCGCCCATGTCCTCTTTCAAGATGAGTCGATGATTCGTGATTACCAAGCGATTCAAAAAACATGGTTTGTCAAAGGAAAACAACGAATCATTCCGACGTTTGGAAAACATCAAGGGCTGAAGCTGATTGGCACGTTGAACTACGAAACAGGGGAAGTGTTTTGCATCGAAGAAGAACGCTATGACGCGGAAACATTTCTTCGATTTCTTCAACTTGTGTTAGAACGCTATCCCACAGGCAAAATAGTGATGATTTTAGATAACGCTCGAATTCACCATGCCAAACTCATTCAGCCATTTTTAAAAGAACACGAAGATCGGTTAGAGCTCGTCTTTTTGCCACCATACAGTCCGCAATTGAACTTGATTGAAGGGCTATGGAAATGGCTGAAATCAGACGTGATTTACAACGTGTTCTATTCGAGTGTGCAAGAAATTAGAAAGAATGTCCAAGCCTTTATTCAGCGAATCAACCAGAAACCAGAACAAACGATCGATCGTTTGTGTGTTCAGTTGTAAATCTTTAATTCAACTTATATAGATATTCCAAAGATTTTAAACTGCAAGTCATCAAGGAAGCACAAGAAACAGGTAAAATTACCCTAGTAGCTCGGCGATATGAATTAAATCCAAATATGGTCGGACGTTGGATTCGTGAATATAAAGACGGTAAATATGGCAATTTGGATGTTGCCGGTCTACCAGATCTGGATACAAAGGAATTAGCGAAAGAAAATGAAAAACTTAAAACATTATTAGGTGAAAAAGATCTTGAAATCGCCATTTTAAGAGATTTAATAAAAAAGAAAAACCCTCACTTGCTGAAAAACTTGAAGTAGCCGAGAAATGGATTCAACTGGGCTATTCTATATCAAAGGTGCTAAAAATTATTGGTATTCCTCGTTCCACGTACTATTATCAAAAAAATTACCGTGTGGAAGAGAAAAAAGGAAGTGAGGGACGTCCAGCACCAGGTTATTCCACAAAAGAGGACGGTAAAAAAGTATCTGATGAACAGATTAAAGAATTTTTAATGGAAGAAATTGAAGGCGACGGATTTAACTATGGTTACCGCAAATTAACCAAAGTTCTTCGTCGAAAATATAAACTCATCATCAACAAGAAAAAAGTGTATCGATTATGTAAAGAGTTAGGCATCTTGCGTCCACAGCGACAGAAAAAATTTTCACACCCTAGGAAATTAGCACGAAACCGTATGATTACAGGCTCCAATCAACTTTGGGAGATGGATATTAAATACGGATATATCGAAGGAGAAGACCGCTTTTTCTTTGTCTTATCCATCATCGATGTGTACGACCGAAACATTGTAGGTTATCATATTGGTTTAAGCTGTACGGGTACAAACGCTGTACAGGCCGTCAAACAGGCATTATTAAAAAGGCAACAATTTAACGGAATGGAAAAACCTGTGATTCGGACGGACAATGGACCACAGTTTATTTCCCATACCTTTCAGGAGTTTTGTGAAAATTCAAAATTGGAACATGAAAGAATTCCACCAAAAATGCCAAATATGAATGCTCATATTGAATCTTTTCATCGAATTTTTGAGGATGACTGTCTATCCAGAATGCAATTTGGGACGTATGCAGAAGCCTACCAAGCTGTAGTGGAATTCATGGTATATTACAACGAAAGACGCATGCATTCTAGTATTCTAGATTTATCTCCACAGGAATTTTATAAAAAACAGCAATCACTACCGATCAGGATCAAAGAAGTTCGGGTTTAGGAAGTGCTGTATAGGTTCGAAGCACCAACTTGACTTGGAGTGGCGGGCATGATAGCCTGGGTTGGCGATGCCGATGTTGTGACACCTGGCTTCTCGGCAAGAGAATCATGCCCGCAGAGGCTCCATGTCAAGTAAACGCAGCCTTTATCGAAATAACGGCAGAAAACAAAAAATGAAAAACTGAGAAAACGAGAGATTAAGTGTGTAATTGTCCAAAATTCGGGGGTTAATCCGTTGATAAACAAGATCCAAGACAGCGAATATATTTACACCGTCTACTTCCATGACACGAAACCGTTCTGAATCAACGATTTTCAAATCAGGGTTATGAATAATTTCCTCAAAGGTCTGACTGCTTAGAAAATGATTCACACACAAGCTCGTTCGTTCTTGAATGTCGTGAATTTTCTCTTTGGATAATTGACCATCGTAATATATTTCATGGAGCATTGAATACTTGCTCGGCTGTTCATACCACTGTTGTCTTCTTTGTGTAGAATCAATGTATGCAGAATTTAAATCTGTCCGAATCCTCTCAACAAGCTCGTTTTCTGTGGGGAGTGGTTCTCCTGTTTGAACTCGTCCGATTACATCATGAATGTGACCATGAATCGAGTTGCCGAGTAAAATGTCAGTGGATACGATTTTCTTCAATCGATAAGAGTTCTTAGCAAAATCATTGGCTCCTCTTAACCATCCATTGTGTGACGAATAGTACGTGGTGCTAGTATAGTTTTATGGACAGCTTTTAGTTAACTCTCTATCATAAAAGATACGAGAGGAAGTGTCCGATATGAAACAAAAAAAGAAATATAACGACGATTTTAAGAAGACAATCGTTGAACTCTATCACACGGGTAGTTCGGTGAGTGCGTTAAGCAGCGAATATGGCGTATCTGAAGTGACAATATACAAATGGATTAAGGCTTTGACCCCAATCAGTGAGGAAACGGGGAGCCTAACCCCTAAAGACATCGCTGCGATTCAGAAAGAAAATCTTCGCATGAAACAGGAGATCGAAATCTTAAAAAAGGCTATGGCCATATTCGCCAAAAAGTAACGGACAACGAGCTCATCGATTTGATTCATGAACAAAAAGAGAACTATCCCATTCAAGTGATGTGTGAGGTACTTGACGTTCCTAGAAGTACTTACTACCAATCCTTGGAGCATATGGAATCGAATCGTGATCGTGAGAATAGGCAACTCACGGAAGAGATCCATCGAATTCACAAGGAGAGCAAAGCACGCTATGGGGCTCCAAAGATTCATCAATCCCTCCTTAAGGAGGGATACGCCGTGAGCCTTAAACGTGTTCAACGGCTGATGAGGAAGGCAGGAATTCGATCCATCACCGTGAAGAAGTTCCGTCCGCAAAAGAGTCAAGGAACGGTCATAGAACGCACGAATCACCTAGAGCAAGATTTTACAACTACCACCATTAATGAAAAATGGGTGGCTGACATCACCTATATTCATACGCTTAGGGATGGCTGGTGTTACTTGGCGTCTGTCTTAGACCTGCATTCTAAAAAAATTGTCGGATACTCTTTCTCTCGTTCCATGACAACAGACCTTGTGCTTCAAGCTCTGCATAATGCAGTAACAACGCAAAATCCCGAACCTGGCCTCATACTACATACGGATCTAGGGACACAGTACACAAGTGAAGCATTTGAAAATGCATTGAAAGCTTATGAAATAAAGCAGTCGTTTAGCCGTAAGGGATGTCCATATGATAATGCCTGCATGGAGTCATTCCATGCCATCTTGAAGAAGGAAGAAGTGCACCAAGTGAAGTATCTTGACTACGAATCTGCAAAGCTTGCCCTATTCCAATATATCGAGGGCTGGTACAATCGCAAACGTATTCATGGTCAAATAGGTTATCGAACACCTCAAGAAGTGGAAGACCTAATACGCATGTCAGCTTAACGAGTTAACTTTTTTCTGTCCAAAATATTGACTCAGGTCCATTTTTTATGCTAACTTTCATTTTTGGTTGACCATTTTTTTACAAAATAATATTTACGAATCGTAGAGTTTTTAATAAATTTGCTAATATAAGTAATTAGAGTTATGTTTTAGGAGGTAGTTTTATGTTAAAAAGTAAGCTTAAAAAGACGGTATTTCTATCAGTTATTTCTTTTTCTTTGTTAGTACCAGCAGTTTCTCACCAAGTATTTGCTTCTGACAATGCTAATGATATTTATCAAAAGATGAAATCAGCAGGAATGTCTGATTCAGATATCCAAATGATGAAGAAACATAATGAGGAAGAGTTAAAATTCATTAACGAAAACGGAATGGCTGAAAAGATTAAAAATGACAAAAAGTCTATTTCGAAACAATCCGAGCTTAAATTTGGTAAGAAATCAAATGAAGAGATGCAAATTGCTGCAGACTCCTCCGTCTTAGGAACGTATGGAGACATCTTGGTTGCGTATAACGCGAGTTCCTGGGGAATTGATTTCGGATATCCAGGTCATGCCGGAATTGTTTCAAATACGTCAGGAAAAACGGTAGAATCTTTTCCAGAAGATGGAGTACAATATCATACAAATGATTGGGGCAGCAGAGAAAATGTATATGCCATGTATGTAAAAGGGGCAACTACTACCAAATATAAAGGAGCAGCAACCTATGCAGCGAATCAGATTGGTAAGGATTATAACTGGAATTTTGTGAACCCATGGACAGAAGATTCGTTTTATTGTTCACAACTCGTATGGAAGGCATGGAAATCACAGGGAATTGATGTTGATTATATTACGATTGACCCAATCGTTACCCCAATGGAAATAGCAAAGTCCAAAAATACAATTATTTATTATTCTAACTAACCCATATATATAAAGAGAACCCAGCAGAGACTACCGTTTCTCTGCTGGTTGATCGTTTTTTAGGAGGGGAAACCTTGTTTACAAGAAAAATAATTGTCATTACCTTGATTATCATCTGTCTAGGTATTTGCAGCGCAATTGCCTACTATCTTACTACGTACACTTCGGCGAACAAAGTGTCCGAATCCAAACAGTCGGGACAAATAAATCTTCAAAATGCCTCTTTTGCTGTCATCTATTCGGATGCAATGAGGCAGGGAGCGGAAATCGTTACATACAACTCTAGTGGTAAGATCCTGGACAAGAAAGCATTGGATGGCGGCCGGGCTTTGTATCATACGGAAGAGAATGGTGGCGATTATTATATTGCATCAGAACGACAAAACCACCATTTTAAGTTAACAAAAACAGGGGAGATTATTTCCTTCTATGGACCGGCTATTTATGATAAGGATCGAGCCATTGGCACTTCTTTTATACGACGCTCAAATGATTACATGTTTTATTCTATGAACATGGGATTACATCCTAAATATTCACCAGATCGATACTCAAACGAATTAGTCTATTGGAATGACAAGACCCATCTGAATAACCATATTATACTGCCAGGTTATTTTCAATCTGCCGTTGAAATGGATGACAAGGCGTATGTTTTATATATTGATGAATCCATTGAAAAAGTCGGAATCTATGTAGTGGACCTCATGAAGAACCAACTAATCCATGATTTTCCAATCGATAACCACAAAACCTCAAATAGTGATGGCGTTTATTATCCAACGGGGCGTTTCAATGGTTCTTCTTTACAAGTGTTTCAGAACCGTATTCTCGTCCTATTAGATGGAAACCGGCCTGATATTGAAGGAAAGCCGATTATCCAAGTGATTAATCCCGCTAATGGTGTTTTAGAAAAGGAAATCAAGCTTTCGACAGAGGGGTTTAATTTATATTCTTCAACTGTTTATGATGACCAACTCTACCTGATTTCATCTGGAAATCAAGTGAATGTACTTGATCAAAAGTTTCAGCTTCACGAGGGATTGACGCTCGAAAAAACAACATCATTTATGCAAAAAGTAAAAGAGCAACGGGGATCGATGTGCGGAACGTATTTGATTGGCGATTCGGTCTATGTTCTGTATGATTTTGTGAAAAATAAACCTGCAGATCGAGACAGAGAGATTCATAAGTATAACTTGAAGACAGGAAGGGAAGAAGCTGTTATTCCCTTGTCATACAAATCAGATAAAGAAATGATTAGTTTTTTGGTATTTCAGTGAACGTGAGGCTTTGATGAAATTCCACACGGCAATAAAAAATGACCACTCGTTGGTCATTTTTTATGTTAGAACCTTCATTTTTTGTTGTTCGAGTGTAATGCCTCCCATTGTCAAGACACTTTGAGTGAAAAAATAAGTTAAGTCCTCCTGTCTTTATAAATGCTGGTGCTATTCCCGACGGCGGCTTGACATGGAGCCTCTGCGGGCATGACTTCCCCGCGATGAGGCGATGGCTAGAAGAGCAGCATCGCGAGGCTCCTCAGCCTATCATGCCCGCCCTCCATGTAAAGCTGCCTATGCTGCGGTGTTTCCATGCTGGGAATAAACCTTGCCTGGTGTTGCATAATTCAATGATTGATGGGGACGGTCCGTATTGTAAAACGTGACGTACCGTGCAAGTCCTTTCCGTAATTCCCGTGGATTTTCAAATTCATTCAGATAAATACATTCATACTTTAGAGCGCGAAAGAAACGCTCGGTACGACTATTGTCTGTCGCACGTCCTTTTCCATCCATCGATACCTGAATTTGATGTTCCGCGAGCAGCTCGAGGTAATCAGCATTCGTGAAATGGCTACCCTGGTCACTGTTCATGATGGCTGGCTTCCTTCGGCTAAACGCCCGTTTTAAGCACGTGAGGACGAACCCTTTCTCAAGCGTGCTGGATAACTCGTAGTCAATCACCTTGCGACTGAACCAGTCAATGATGGCAAACAGGTACATGAATCCCTTCCCCATGCGAATGTACGTGATATCCACTCCCCACACATGATTGGGACATTGGATGTCGAGTCCCCGTAACAAGTAAGGGCGAACATACTTGGCGTGCAGGCGCTTACTCAAATTGGGCTGGGGATGGATGCCATGAATCCCCATGAGTCGCATCAGGCGTCGCACACGCTTACGATTGACCTTGAAACCCTTCGCCCGTAGTGTTGCGGTGATTCGTCTGTACCCGAAAAAAGGCTTGTCTGTGTAGATCGCATCGATTTCGTGCATGATTTGAATGTTTTCAGCGCTCTCCGTGGATTCCTTTGGTTTGCGGTAAGCACTTGTCCGATTCACTCCTAACAACCAGGCCTGTCGTTTGATCGTGATCGTGGGATGATCGTGCTCTATCATGGTCTGGCGTTCTTTCGCCGATTTATTTAAGGCCAGATTTTTTTTTGAGCCAGTCGATCTCTACCGTGAGTTGACCGACCAGCTTTTCCAGATGCTCTTGTTTGCTCTCATATTCCTTTCTCAGTTTGTCCGATTCACTCGTTCCCTTCTCGAATACCATGGAGGCTCGGGCAAGAAATTCAGCTTTCCATCGGCTGATCATCACGGGATTGAGTTCATATTTAGCGGCAATTTCATTGACCGTTTGCTCTTCCTGAAGAACCTCAAGGACGACTTTTGTCTTAAACTCTGGGGTGTATCGATTCCGTTTTTCCATGATTTCATTATAACTTATTTATCACGCTCCCGTGTCTCAGCCTATGGGAGCATTATAGAGCAGCCTGGCCAGGTTATCGAGCGTTCGTTGATGATTTCGTTTGGGTGGAGGAGTGAGCAGAATTTTTAAGGTGTTGTTTTTTGTTTGATTCATTTTCAGGACCTCCAGTTTTATGTTTTGGTATTTTTTTACAGTTATCCTGACTTTATCATATCACAGAATAATTTTAATGTAAATATATTTTATAAAAGTTTTTTCAATAAAATTAAAAAACTACGAGAAGATGAACCACTGCGAACGAATACAAACGATAAGAACAAAAAATGTTTAGTTCATTGTTTTGGAAAAATTGCCTAAAAAACGTACAGATCTATCAAGTGTATGTCAAAGGCATATACTCAGGTGCTTAGATACTTGATCAGTACGACGAACAACTTCTCAATAAAATTTTTAACTAGAACGCAGCCACGTTAGCTATTTGCATCGTAATAATAAGAAGTTATTCGTGAAGTTACAGATTTAGAAGTTATCTGGAGCGTCCAAAAATTATCCGGAACTTCTGTAAGCTGGTGCTAGTATAGTTTTATGGACAGCTTTTAGTTAACTCTCTATCATAAAAGATACGAGAGGAAGTGTCCGATATGAAACAAAAAAAGAAATATAACGACGATTTTAAGAAGACAATCGTTGAACTCTATCACACGGGTAGTTCGGTGAGTGCGTTAAGCAGCGAATATGGCGTATCTGAAGTGACAATATACAAATGGATTAAGGCTTTGACCCCAATCAGTGAGGAAACGGGGAGCCTAACCCCTAAAGACATCGCTGCGATTCAGAAAGAAAATCTTCGCATGAAACAGGAGATCGAAATCTTAAAAAAGGCTATGGCCATATTCGCCAAAAAGTAACGGACAACGAGCTCATCGATTTGATTCATGAACAAAAAGAGAACTATCCCATTCAAGTGATGTGTGAGGTACTTGACGTTCCTAGAAGTACTTACTACCAATCCTTGGAGCATATGGAATCGAATCGTGATCGTGAGAATAGGCAACTCACGGAAGAGATCCATCGAATTCACAAGGAGAGCAAAGCACGCTATGGGGCTCCAAAGATTCATCAATCCCCCCTTAAGGAGGGATACGCCGTGAGCCTTAAACGTGTTCAACGGCTGATGAGGAAGGCAGGAATTCGATCCATCACCGTGAAGAAGTTCCGTCCGCAAAAGAGTCAAGGAACGGTCATAGAACGCACGAATCACCTAGAGCAAGATTTTACAACTACCACCATTAATGAAAAATGGGTGGCTGACATCACCTATATTCATACGCTTAGGGATGGCTGGTGTTACTTGGCGTCTGTCTTAGACCTGCATTCTAAAAAAATTGTCGGATACTCTTTCTCTCGTTCCATGACAACAGACCTTGTGCTTCAAGCTCTGCATAATGCAGTAACAACGCAAAATCCCGAACCTGGCCTCATACTACATACGGATCTAGGGACACAGTACACAAGTGAAGCATTTGAAAATGCATTGAAAGCTTATGAAATAAAGCAGTCGTTTAGCCGTAAGGGATGTCCATATGATAATGCCTGCATGGAGTCATTCCATGCCATCTTGAAGAAGGAAGAAGTGCACCAAGTGAAGTATCTTGACTACGAATCTGCAAAGCTTGCCCTATTCCAATATATCGAGGGCTGGTACAATCGCAAACGTATTCATGGTCAAATAGGTTATCGAACACCTCAAGAAGTGGAAGACCTAATACGCATGTCAGCTTAACGAGTTAACTTTTTTCTGTCCAAAATATTGACTCAGGTCCAACGTATAATAATATTGGATAGGACAGTTTAATAACGTTTTATGGCGACTAAGACTCCAACTTAAGTCAGGGTACTGTTTCACTTCAAACATCCGCTTTCACCTATTCCTCGAAATGTGCGGCTCTTGCTTTGCCTTTTTCCCACAAAAATTTCCTTACTTCCTTCTCGCTCTGAACGCTGTATCCAGGCGTTGGACTCTGCTATTCCTCTCCTTTTTGCCTCGCATATTCTTCTTAATTCCGATAATTGTGATCAACAAGATATGTTGTCCCGTACTCTCAAAAACCAATTGATTCCCATCCTCTAATCGCCATTTGAGTTTTCCTTTGAACTTCGGCATCTTTCTTAACTGTCTTTGCACCCACATCGGTGTGAAACCTTGCTCCTTGCACCTTACCAATGCATGCCTGGTGAATCTGATCTCCACGTTAATCACCTACCAATCCAAGTTCAGTTAATAGAGTTTAGGTAGTATTTTTATTGAAAATTTAAAGGGCATCGTCTCCATTGTTTTGCTTGGATCCGATGCCCTTATTTGGGGTTCGTATTTTGTTATGAGCTTTCTCCGCTTTCTTCGCATAGATATCACCTCTGACAGAACAAATGTTTGTATTTGTTAATATGGATTATAGCATGCCACAGTATGCTTGTGTATAATCACCTAAATATAATTTTCTGAATTTTTTGCCCGCCAGACAACGGAAAAGCAGGGGATGGGGTGATCGGGCGTTGGGGATAAGTTTGGATTATCCAGATGTTATTCACAATCCTTTCTGTTGATATTGTGGATATAAGAGGGTTTAAGTTTATTAGGGCTACACAATGGTTTCTACTGCTGATTATTTGTGCAACTCTTTCATACATAAGTAGTACATTTTCCATAATACTTATGAACATCTGCATAACTTTTTATCAATCCTACGATTTTCTATCCATTAAACCCACTGCATTTTTCAAACATTGTGCATAACCTTTCAGCAAATCCTTCAGAACATTTGTGGAGCAAATACAAAACAGGGGAAAGGTTAAGGATTTGTACGAAAAGAGGAGGCGATCAGTGATGATAAGTGTTATCTTCTGGGGTTCGACTATCCTTTCATTACTTTCTGCGTTGATCGCAATAATTTCTCGAAATTGGCGTTACATGATCGTAAGTGCAATCTTGTATTATCCTCTGGCCTGGTATTTGAACGCAACGCCTCGCTTTGAAGGAGCCTTACTTCTATACGTTTTTCATATCCTGATCGCTTATTCCGTCTATAGCAAACGACGGCTGATGTGGCTGGCTTGGGTTTCGTTAGTTCCGCTCATTACGTTTCCACTTTGGATTGCATTCTTGGTATTGAACCAGTAAACTGACAGTATCACGTTTTAGGAGTGTGGACATATGATCCAGAACCGACACTCCGCTCCTTTGAGGCTTAGCCTGTAATAGCCCAATCATTTCCCTGGAGGCTTTTACAGGCTAAGCTCTACTACCAGGGAGCGTGATGGAAATTGAAGCCACCGAAATCGAGCTTTTTATCGGCATCATCGCAAGCGAATTATCCATCGTAATCGTAATATCACCAAGCATTTTTGTTGGAATGTAAAGAACAATGAATATGGTCGATTAGCAAAAGGTAAAATCCATTGTTCGTGTTGGATGTGCAGAGAAAAAACTCGTTTTCTTGGTCATCCGAAATCGGAAAAAGCCAGAATTGAGGGATTTCGGCATCAGATTACTGAGTACATCAAAGAAGATCAGTAATTGAATATCAAGAGGGCATCCGAAGATGGAATGCCCTTTTCATTTGCCCAATGAACTTTATTCCGAAGCATATTTTTGAAGCTGGTGTAATCCCTTATGCCACAGCTCATTCATCTGTTCCTCAACTTTTTTCTCCTGGAACAATGGTATCTCCGCCTCTACATAGACATCGATTCATGCCCACTGATCTACCGAAATTGCTTCAATAATCTTTGAGATGCCCTCATCTTCATGTGGGACATCCCTAAACACCTGAAGACTGTTTTTATCTTCTGTCTTTACACGAGTGCATTTGCCGTTCTGCCAGTGATACAAAAGGGTATCTGATATCCGATTGGGTTTCTTTGTTTATTGCAATCATTCTTGAATAATAAAAGACATGTTCGGAGGTGGGTAAGCATAAAGTGATATAAACCACTAATTTTTTGAAATTCATCTTAGAGGGAGGTACTGGTACTTATGGATATCTTAAGAAAGATACAAAAGCACCGTGAGGAAGAAGAAAAACTGGCGTGGGAAGGTACCTTCGCTGAATATTTAGAGATCCTGAAAGAGAAACCATATGTAGCCCAATCGGCTCATTCGCGTGTATACAATATGATTAAAGATGCTGGGGTAGAGGAAGTAGACGGAAAAAAGAAATATAAATTTTTCAGCAGTCAGATTTTTGGAATTGATGATGCTATTGAGCGGCTTGTTGAAGAATACTTTCATCCTGCAGCGAAACGACTCGATGTAAAAAAACGGATTCTCCTTCTAATGGGACCTGTGAGCGGTGGGAAATCAACGATCGTAACAATGCTTAAAAGAGGATTGGAAGCATACTCGCGCACCGATCAAGGAGCCGTTTATGCGATCAAAGGCTGCCCGATGCATGAAGACCCCTTGCACCTCATTCCACCAGAACTTCGCGATGATTTTTACAAGGAATATGGCATCCGCATTGAAGGCAATTTGTCTCCGTTAAATATGATGAGACTAGAGCAAGAGTATGGCGGCCGCATTGAAGATGTTATGGTTGAAAGGATCTTCTTCTCAGAAAACAAACGGGTCGGTATAGGAACATTCAGCCCATCTGATCCGAAATCACAAGATATCGCTGATTTAACAGGAAGCATTGACTTCTCAACAATTGCTGAATTTGGTTCCGAATCAGATCCGCGCGCTTACCGTTTTGACGGGGAGTTAAATAAAGCAAATCGGGGAATTATGGAATTCCAAGAAATGTTGAAATGCGACGAGAAATTTTTATGGCATTTGCTTTCCCTCACACAAGAAGGGAACTTCAAAGCTGGCCGTTTTGCATTAATCAGTGCGGATGAACTGATCATCGCCCATACAAACGAAGCTGAGTACCGCTCATTCATTTCTAACAAAAAGAATGAAGCACTCCATTCGCGTATCATTGTCATGCCAATTCCATATAACTTAAGTTATAGTGAGGAAGAACGAATATATGAAAAAATGATTAAAGAAAGTGAAATGGCACATGTCCACATTGCTCCGCACACGTTAAAAATTGCAGCGATGTTTACGGTTTTAACACGTCTAAAAGAATCGAAAAAAGCCGGCATCGACCTTGTAAAGAAAATGCGTCTTTATAATGGAGAAATTATAGAAGGCTTTAATGAAGTAGATGTTGAAGAGTTGAAAAAAGAGCATCCGGATGAAGGAATGAAAGGGATTGACCCGCGTTACGTCATCAACCGGATTTCGTCAGCAATCATTCGAAAAGAAACACCATCTATTAATGCACTCGATGTATTAAGATCATTAAAAGACGGATTAGATCAACATGCTTCTATTTCAAATGAAGACCGTGAACGCTATATGAATTTCATCTCAATCGCCCGCAGAGAATATGATGAAATTGCGAAAAAAGAAGTGCAAAAAGCATTTGTATACTCTTATGAAGAATCAGCTAAGACATTGATGGATAATTATCTAGATAATGTAGAAGCATATTGCAATAAAAATAAAATTCGCGATCCAATTACTGGTGAAGAAATGAATCCGGATGAAAAGCTCATGCGTTCGATTGAAGAACAAATCGGAATCTCTGAAAATGCGAAAAAAGCATTCCGTGAAGAAATTTTAATCCGAATTTCTGCTTATGCCCGGAAAGGGAAACGCTTTGATTACAATTCTCATGAACGGCTGCGCGAAGCGATCCAGAAAAAGCTGTTTGCAGATTTGAAAGATGTTGTAAAAATTACAACGTCTACAAAAACACCGGATGAACAGCAATTGAAGAAAATTAATGAAGTTGTAGCTACATTGATTGATGAATACGGCTATAACTCCACATCAGCCAATGAATTGCTGCGCTATGTCGGCAGTCTTTTAAATCGATAATGAAACGTTATTTCTTTTTTGTGGTTTAATAAAATACTCCCTTGCCATCTACATTTGCTATTTTTGATGAACTTATAAAAGGTCGTCTACCATGTTAAATTAAAATCTTTGATGGGTATTGAGTTAATTACTTGTTATTAATGTAAAACTTTATATTTTTTGGAGGTACATCACTATATAGCTAGTGGTGTACTTTTTTAGTTGTAGCTTTTAAATGATTTCGGTTATCATAACAACACATAGAACTGTATTAACAACTTCATCGTAGTTTTATTATTTTTATTAATAATAGTCACTCCTAAAAGCAATTGAGCCAGATAGTTAATTAAGTGTAACTATTTATGTATATAAAAGGGAGCCATTGTATTTTTAAGCAGTGGCTCCTGATTAGTTTAAGATGTATAAAGGTGTTAGAAAATATAAAAAGATTTTTGTTGGAAACAGCATTTAGAATACTGAAAACTCAGATATCCATCTCGACGTTTCTCCCAGGATAGAAAATCCTTTGAGGATTCAATGGATTTTCTTTTGCAGTTCTTACTTTAGGAATAATTTTAAAAACAGCTGTATGACTCCCTAGAGATGAGCGATATTTTTCAACATGAGTTTGTGAAAGTTTATTATTATGGTAGCCGGGTAAATATTTATCCAACATTCCTTGCAATGCCGAAGTAGCTTCTATAATGTCATTTACACGTTCGATGACTCCAAACATCATTACACTCATATAAGCTGTATCTGTTTTTGCGGGTATAGGACTTACCAAAGTTCCGTATTCTTCAGCTACCGTAAAGCAACAGTTTGGGTTCGCACGTATTAATTCAATTTTTCTTCCTTCTTGAGCTCCATGAAAATAAATAGCCCCATTCATCCAGATGAAATTCAAAGGTACTACATAGGGTAGTTCCCCATCTGTCAAACCAAGGTAACCAATGCGTGCATTGCTTAAAAATTCATCTATTCGCTTTTCATCTGTACACATTAGTTTTTCTTTGCGAATCTTTTTTTGCATTTTTTATCCCAACCTCCATAGCAAGTGATATGATCATTATAGAAAATATCTGTACATGTTATAAGGGACAAATTTAAAAGATTTAATAGGTACAGATGGAGGGATGATCATGGAAATTACCCCATTTTTAAATCGAGAGCTTTCAGAACCTTTATATAGTCAACTGTATCATTGGATTAAGAAAGAAATTGAAGAAGGCAGACTATTACATGGAATGAAAATGCCATCCATTCGCCAACTAGCAACTCATTTAAAAGTCAGTCGGAATACTGTTGTAACAGCCTATCAACAGCTTGAATCGGAGGGATATTTAGAAAGTGTCCCGAAAAGCGGGATATGGGTAGCTGAAATAGAAAAAGCAGCCTTACATCCAATGGAGAAGGTTATTCCAGTTCGACAAGAATGGAAATCATCAAACGAAACTCTTATCAATTTTGAATATGGAAATATTGATCTTGAAAAATTTCCATTGAAGCTGTGGAAAAAATGTATTTCAGACGTTGTTAGTCAAAATAACAACTGGTTATTTGAGTACGGAGAAAAACAGGGTGAGTTTTCATTAAGACAAGAGATTTCAAAATATTTACTACAATCCAGAGGTGTCCATTGTACACCCGAACAAATTATTATTACATCTGGAACACAAAATTCCATTTCGTTAATCTGTCATCTACTAAATCTACAGCAAGAAAAAGTTGCGATAGAAGAACCAGGTTATAATGGAGTGCGAAATGTTTTTGAAAATGAAGGATGCCATATGGAACCTGTGCCTCTTGAAAAGGACGGATTATCATTAGAACATGTTCATTTGAGCAAGGCAAAAGCTGTTTATATAACACCTTCTCATCAGTTTCCATTTGGGATGATTCTCTCCATTTCGAAAAGAATCAAATTATTAAACTGGGCCTATCAAACAGGTGGATACATAATTGAGGATGATTATGATAGTGAATTTCGTTATAAAGGCCAACCCATTCCTTCCTTGAAATCTCTAGATGAAGAGGAAAGGGTCATATATCTTGGTACATTTTCTAAATCATTTCTTCCTTCCATACGTTTAAGTTATATGGTGCTTCCACCTTCGTTATTGGATCAATACACTCAAAACTTTAGGAATTATAATCAATCGGCCTCTCCAATTATTCAGCGGGCTATGGCTTTATTCATGGAATCTGGTGAATTTGAGAGGCATATTAGAAGAATGCGCAAAAAATATCAAAGAAAGCATCAAACCTTAATTAAAAGCATTGAACAAAATATGGGTAGTAAAGTACGTATCATTGGAGAAGATGCTGGATTGCATATTTTATTAAAATTAAACACTGTATCATGTTTTGAATTGATTGAAACTGCTTTACAAAAAGGAGTACAAGTTCATTCTCCATTAAAATTTTGGCTTCATCCAACTTCTGAAAGCCATCCTTACATTATGTTAGGATTTGGTGGATTATCAATTGAAGAAATTGAAAAAGGTATTCAATTACTCGCCAGCTGTCTCCCGTGAAAAAGGATGCGTAAAAGGTAATCTGCTTAAATATTATGAAAGAGTTTTTTTAACAAAACGATTAATAAATAAGTTGCTTGCTATTCAAATACTCGGCACTTTCTTTGAAAAAGGAAAGTGTCCTTTTCATTTTTAAGGGATAAATTGTGGTGGAAAATACGAACACTTCAAATATTAAGTGATCACATGGAGAACTTATAACAGTTAACAGTTAAAAAAATGAAATATTTCAAAATAATGGAAAAATAATTATTGATAATAAAAGAATGCTCTTCGTTTTCTTATTATTATTCAATATTATTAGCAAAAAATAATCTGCTAAATAAGGGATGGGTTTTATAAAGATTCATGAGGCGTATTATTTTAAGTTCTTTGAGGAAGAAAGGAAAATGTAATTCTTCTTATTTATTTTTTTCGTAAATAAAAAAATGGTTTCTTTCAGTAAATTAGTCATATGAGTCTTATTGGTGAAAAGAGGAATTTTTAAAAAATCAAATTTGAAAAATTAATGTCTATCCGAATTCATTCATAGAATTTTCTGGCAGTCACTAAAAATGGGTTCTTTATTTTACTACTATTTGCCAAGTCATTTACTTTGACACAAAAAAGTTAAATTTTGAGCATTCTAGAAAACTAGTAAAAAGCATATTGTTTTAAAATAACATCGCTTTGATTTTGTTCGCCGAATTGTTCGACATCTTTTACAAGTTTTTAATTCTTAAACACAAAAAGTTTTGTCTGATTTACAAAAAAAATTTCGTTTTCTGTTATTTTAACCGAATTTTTTGATGCGGTCTTTCTGTAAATTGAGCGATTGTTCACCGCACGAATTACAAGCAATACTAACTGATATTACGTGTTTTACTAGAGCGATTTGCGTGATAACGCAATAAACTGTTCGTTATTACTAAGCAATAACTGCGTTTTATACGGTTACCTATATAATTCTAAAGATATTATTATCAAATTGTAAGGCAAAGTCATAAAGTATTCAATTGAGATGCTCTCAATTGAAATCAAATTGACATCAATGTTTTGATAAGCAACTTCAATGTTGTAATGCCTGGAGGTGAAAAAAATGCTAAATTTCTTAGGTTTAGGCGATCTATTAGCTGGTCTAGGCAATTTACTAGGACAAGTAGCTGGTCTACTTGGTGGTTTATTAGGTGGTTTAGGTTTATTTTAATATAAACTTAATAAACTCAATAAACTAATTTTTACTCAGTGAGCTTTTTTATTAAATTGAGGAGGTGAAGATAATGTTAGATTTAGGTTTAGGATTAGGCTTATCCCTTGACCTTTTCACTGGTCTTGGCAGCATCCTAGGTGCAGTAGTTGGCCTTCTTGGCGGTTTGTTAGGTGGTTTACTATAATACAAAAATTATTCATTGGATCCTTTCATTTGCTTAAGAGGAGGTGAAAAAAATGCTAGATTTAGGCTTAGGTTTAGGTTTATCTCTTGATTTATTAAACGGCCTTGGCAGCCTTTTAGGCGCAGTAGTTGGTCTTCTTGGCGGTTTATTAGGTGGTTTGCTATAATGCAAACTCCCAATCGTTGATTTTTTCAACGAAAAGAGGTGAAAAAAATGCTAGATTTAGGATTAGGTTTAGGTTTATCTCTTGACCTATTCTCTGGCCTTGGCAGCATCCTAGGTGCAGTAGTTGGTCTTCTTGGCGGTCTACTAGGTGGTTTATTATAATATTATGCTGATTTTTGATAGGTTCTCTGTTTGTAAGGAAGAGAACGCAAATAATTTATAGCAATAGGTCTAGCAAATAATATGCTGCGTATATAAAAAATGACGTTGGGGAATAGTAGAGGGACTCAATACCGGATTACATAAAATCTTGTAATCCTATAATTCCGATAAGTTTGGCAACTCATTATAGCACAAATGATCTTTTCCTCCTTTTTCATCACAAAGGTTGAGTAGTTGATTGATAGAAAGCAGTTATGGTCTCGATTAGGAGCTTTCATTCTTCCAACTATTCACCTAAAAAGTGTTGAAAAAGGAGGGGTAATCTATTTTTATGGTAGTTTGATTTGTCTCATCACCAGTTTTTGTAATTTGAAACAAGTGGTCGTTAACTGGATTTTTGATACGACTGGACACTCTCCTTTTTTATCTTGTAACGATCCAGTTGGTGGAAAAGAAGCTGTCAAGTTTGGGGCCTTGGCAGCTTCTTTTCCACCAACTAAAAATCACAAACATGATGAAGAAGGAGAGTTTGGAAGTCGGTTTTATTGAGTGGACACATAAAATCCATCATATGAGAGTTCTAAATGGATGAATATGTAAATAAACTTTTGGGGTACATTTTCATTTTGAAACTCAGTTCTTTTTTTGGCATTGGTAGGAGTCTAAATTTGTTTTCGCTGTTTTAGTATTCGAGGATGTAAGTTCATGCCTTCCATTTAGTAATTGGTGGCAATGTTGTAAGATGACTTGAAAGTTTTTTTTAAACTTGGAGTATGTGAAAAGTTCAACATTTTTTAATAGTTATTGGTGTTTGGTAAAAAGATTGAGGCGTAATATTTTTAGTGGTTCTCATGTAGTGTCATTGGTTGTTTTTTATTTCTAAAACAGTACAAATTTTGCTTTCAATAGGCCCGTTTTCTTAAATTTTCCCTTACGAACTTTCTGAAAAACAAAAAAATATGAACGATCAAACGATTTCATAATGACTTCCCTTTCAAAAAAGGGCAAAGCAAGATTTGGTTCTGTTTATCACTTTCATTCATGTTTTGGTGTTCACTAATCTTATTAAGAGGCGGCGGATTAGAGAAACCTATAACATTGCTTTCTGTTCTAAATATTAAATGATTAAAGGCAAGAACTTGTTCCAAGAAAAATCAAATGGGTTCAAAATACGTTGATCTCTTTTGAAAAGATGGCAAAGGTAGCGAATAATTTATGACAATTTTATGACAATTTTTATACGAGAAAAAACTGAAGGGTAACTACTGTTTTCTAGATTTTTTCTCACTGGATTAAGAAATGGGATAATAAAACTCCTGTAAAGCATCAATGAAAACATTTAGGCTTATCAAATACTTGATTGCCAGAATAAAAGGAAATTTTCTTTTTTCTGTTATTTCACAAATATTTGTAAAAAATCTAGCAAGCATACATTGGAAAAATTTTTCTATTACTCCTTGACATAAGACCACATTCATTTATAATAAGCGGTGGTTGGAAAAATATGGAAAGAAAAGGAGATGGAAATCTTGTGCAAAGAAAAATAGCGGTCAGTTTGTTGTTGTCCTTTTTACTTATTTTTAGTCAATTAGCGCCATTTGTAGCCGCTAAAATGGACGATGTAAAAGGACACTGGGCTGAAAATGTAGTCACTAAGTGGGTCAATGAAGGGGTTATCAAAGGTTATCCTGATGGGTCTTTCCGTCCGAATAACAATATTACTAGAGCAGAATTTGTAGCTTTAGTAAACCGTATGTTTGATCCAACCAGTTTATATCATGGAGCTTCTTTTAAAGACGTCAAGAAAAATCATTGGTTTTATAATGAAGTAATGCGTGCAGTAGAAAATGGGTACATCAGTGGTTATTCGGAAGGCCTTTTTAAACCAAACCAAGCTATTACCCGTGAGGAAGTAGCAGCAGCTATTAGTCGTGTTGTTCGTTATCCTGATGTAGAAATGAATTATGTTAACAATTTTAAAGATGTTACTTTCATTTCTGAATGGGCGAAGTTCTCAATTAACATAGTTGCTGGTCACGGAGTAATGAGCGGTTATCCAGATGGAACGTTTAAACCACTTAATCCAATTACACGTGCAGAAGTTGTTCAAGTCCTTGATAATCTTTATAGATTGATCCAATTAGGAAAAGTATCTATTAAACAAGGAATTGTAGGAACAGTTCTTTATAAAGGTCAACCAGTAGATAAAGCTCCAGTTACATTATTTGAAGCAAATAATTACTGGCCATTGAAAACTGTTAAAACAAACGCTGAAGGTGTATATGCAATTGAAGCAAAAGATGGAACTTATGATTTAACAGTTCAACATAATAATTTAGTAGGTTATACAACTGATGCTGTCGTTAAAGGAAATATTATTAACAGAACAATCGAATTGCAAGAAGGGGTAAAAGTATTCGGTTACCTTAAATTAAAAGGAAAAAATAAAGACAAAGTTGATTACAGAGATGTAAAATTAGCGTTTACATCTGATGTTACCTTTATCACGAATGTTGATAGAGATTGGAATTTCCAAATTTACGTGCTGCCAAATAAAAAGTACACAATCCGATTACTGCTAATGAAACATAACCGAGCTATTACAATAAAAGATAATGTCTCTATCGGTGATGACGATGAAGATCTTGGTGAAATTGAAGTAGAAATTCCAGATAACATCGGCAACGGCGGTAGCGGCGGTAATGGCGGCAGTGGCGGTAATGGCGGCAGCAACGGCGGCAACAATGGTGGTAACAACGGTGGTAACAACGGCGGCAACAACGGCGGTAACAATGGCGGAAATAACGGCGGAAATAATGGCGGTAACAATGGCGGCAACAACGGCGGTAACAATGGCGGCAACAACGGCGGTAACAATGGCGGCAACAACGGCGGAAATAATGGCGGAAATAATGGTGGCAATAACGGCGGCAACAATGGTGGCAACAATGGCGGAAATAACGGCGGCGGAAAAGGCGGCGTTATTGTAGATGTTGAAGCTGGTGGCGGCGGCACAAGCGTTGACGTTGAAGCTGGTGACGTAAGCGTAGGTGTTGATACTGGTAATAAAGCCAATAATGGCAGCGGCGGTGTAAATGTAAGTGTTGGAGCTGGTACTAGCAGCAGTAGCAACAATAACAACACTAGCGGCGGTGTAAGTACTGGTGTTACAACCGGCGGAGGAAAAACTAGCGTTAATGTAAGTGCAGGTAAAGTAAATATTGGTATTAATCTACCATAAAATTACAAAATAAATGAGAAAGGTTGTTTCTAAGTCAAAATATTGGCTATAGAAACAACCTTTTTATTTTGTAATCTAACAGCAAAGCTCTCTAATTTTTTGAATGAAATTTTTGGATACATGTGTTTTAATTTAATAGTAGGAAACTGATTAGAATTGTTTTCATTCTCAAAAATATTCATGTTCTTTTATCCACAACTAAAATGAAATAATTGTTCTCCTTCTTATTTTCAAAGAAATATGCTTTTATCTATTTTTGATCAGCTTTTTGTTTAACTCATTGGAATAAAGTTAAAAATTGTTTCATTAATAGGTTTTTGTTTTTAATCGAAATTTTCCGGTTTCAGTTCTTGTACATTGTTTATTTAGGAGCTTACTATTGGGACGAATTTTTGAGATTATCAAATGCATAATATCAATCAATAGTTTAGATGAATGCAACTGTGGAACTTTTTTGTATGTATTTCTTTTGAAAAACTTTTTTATTAAAGTTTTAACAATATTTTTGTTCAAAAGTTTTACTTCTTATTGTTTGGAATAACTTTCCAACTTGTTAAAAGGGGATCTTTTTACTAAAAAAATTTATAAACGGGAAAATCTATTGTTCTTTTATGCAACAAATGTTTTTGCCTCTAAAAAAACAGTCGTATTCCGACATCTGTAAGTACTTATCCTCCTATAAACCTTCGAATATCAACATTTTGCCTACCATTTTCAGACATGCCTAATCAAATTCGCCTTGACCTTGTCCATTTTTTTGGAAAAGTTAAATTTTCATAGCAATTATTTAAAACGAATGCATAGGATAAAGTAAACTTATAATTTACAATCCTTTCACATTAGCATATGAACATTACGAATGTTTGTTACTAAAATGACAAATACGTGTAGGGAGGGGAAATGAAATGTCAACAGGCAACAATAACCATTTTACAATCTCAGAGGAAGACTGGTCCCTCCATAGAAAAGGTCATGATGATCAACAACGACATCAAGAAAAAGTAAAAGAAGCGATTAAAAATAATTTGCCAGATCTTATAACTGAAGAAAGCATAATCATGTCCAATGGAAGGGACGTCGTGAAAATTCCGATCCGATCCTTAGACGAATATAAAATCCGTTATAACTACGATAAGACGAAGCATGTCGGTCAAGGAGACGGGGAAAGTCAAGTTGGAGATATTGTCGCTCGCGACGGTTCAGGTGAAAAAGGCCCTGGAAAAGGAACCGGTGCCGGGAATTTGCCGGGTGAAGATTATTTTGAAGCTGAAGTAACATTAATGGAAATTGAAGAAGAGCTGTTCAAAGAGTTGGAGTTGCCAAACTTGAAGCAAAAAGAACGTGATGAAAATGTTGTTACAAACATTGATTTTAACGATATACGAAAAACGGGCTTAATGGGAAATATTGATAAAAGACGGACGTTAAAAAATGCCTTTTTACGAAATGCCATGCGTGGGGCTCCGGGATTTCAGCCTATTTATCGGGAAGATATACGTTTCAAAACTTGGAATGAAGTTGTCAAGCCGGAATCAAAAGCTGTTGTCCTTGCCATGATGGATACATCAGGATCTATGGGAATATGGGAGAAATATATGGCACGGAGCTTTTTCTTCTGGATGACACGTTTTCTCCGGACGAAATATGAAACGGTTGAAATTGAATTCATCGCTCATCACACGGAAGCCAAAGTTGTATCAGAAGAAGACTTTTTCTCTAAAGGAGAAAGTGGAGGTACGATTTGTTCATCTGCTTATCGCAAAGCTTTAGACATCATTGAAGAAAAATATAATCC
Organism: Calidifontibacillus erzurumensis; assembly: GCF_013303125.1. Lineage (GTDB taxonomy): Bacteria > Bacillota > Bacilli > Bacillales > Bacillaceae_J > Calidifontibacillus > Calidifontibacillus erzurumensis. The sequence goes on from NZ_JABTTE010000011.1 coordinate 23,452, forward strand.
GAATAGGTATAATATTTATCCTTTTCATTTTTCCGATGGCGATAATTTAACATCTGACAATGCGCGTTGTGTCAAGCTTGTTCAAGAATTAATGAAAGTGTCAAACATGTTTGGATATGGGGAAGTCAACCAATATAACAGACATTCCACATTAATGTCCGCCTATAAAAATATTAAGGATGAAAAATTCCGCTATTATATTCTTAAACAAAAATCAGACGTGTATCAAGCGATGAAAAGTTTCTTCCGAAAAGAAAACGAAAGCAAGGCATTTCTATAAAAAAATGAGAGGGGCAATTCAATCGTCCGCTATTTTGACTTTGAATGCCCCATTTTATATGATGGTTGTTTTCGTTTTCTTTAATTTGCAGCTTTAACTTTTTTATTGTTATTTTTCATGCCGATGGCCTTACCAGCACCAATGACAACAGCTTCAAGCGGTGAAGGTGCGATGTGGACCGGCAAATTGATTTTTTCATTTAAAAGTTGTTGGATACCATTTAAAAGCGCACCGCCTCCGGTCAAAATGATTCCATAATCAACGATATCACCGCTTAATTCCGGTGGGCATTCTTCTAGTGTAGTGCGAATAATGGTAATCATTTGCTCAAGAGATTCTTTCATCGCTTCATGGATTTCCTTTGAAGATATTGGAATCGTTTTTGGCAATCCTGTCACTAAATCTCTTCCTCGGGCACTTGTTGTAATTTCCTCATGATTCTCCGTTGCATAGCCAGCTTCCATTTTTAAAAGTTCTGCAGTTTGGGTGCCGATCAAGAGGTTGTATTTTTTTCGGATATATTGGACGATGTCATCATCCAATTGTTCACCGCCGATTTTTAACGAATGGCATGCAACAACGCCGCCATAGGAAATGATTGCAACTTCCGTCGTTCCTCCGCCAATATCAACGATCATATTGGCGATTGGTTCATCTACAGGCAAACCAGCTCCAATGGCTGCAGCAATCGTATTTTCGATAATTTGAACAGTTTTAGCACCGCAGCTCTTTAGAGCGTCTACAATCGCTCGGCGCTCGACTGGGGTAGAGTTCGTTGGAGCTGTAATCGTGGCATGTAGTTTTTTAAAGGTGAAACTCTTTTTAAATTTCGTTTTTTTCATTAAAAACGTTAAAATTTGCGCTGTTCGGTTGTAGTCGGAAATAACCCCGTTTTTGATCGGATAAATCACTTCTAGATGCTCTGGTGTTTTGCCGATCATATTTTTGGCCTCAATACCAATGGCCTCGATTTGTTTCGTGTTTGTATTAATAGCAACGACAGAAGGCTCGTTAAAAATAATTCCTTTACCTTTTTGATGGACTAATATATTTGTTGATCCTAAATCAATACCAATTTCTATATTATTGTTTGTAAACATTTCAATCATCCAATCCACGTAAGAAATAATTTCTCAATAAATTATTTCTTTGGATTGGTTATTTTTTTGGGGGTAGCTTCAAGAAGTTTGTTCGTTTTTGTCGAAAACAATGTTTTGAAGCGCTTCAAAAGTTTGTTCATTTCTGTTGAATATCGTTGTTAAGGAATTTTCGCCTTAAAATTTTGTTCATTTATGAATACATCTACTTTATTCCATAGCAAAAAAGTTTGATTGTTGAATAATCGTTTTACGGGCACTTCAAATTTAATCCAAAAGCTAAAAAAGCCTGTTCAACTTTGACTGATATCTTTTGAACGCTCCAGTTTGGCCCATTTTTCTTTTTTCCATTAATAAATTGAAACGGATAAGTTTTTCATTGAGCTTTCGTTTTAATTGTTCTTTTTCTTCTTCATCATAGCAGCAAGCGATCAAATCCTCGATTTCGAGCATTTCTTTTTTAATCTGCATTTCTTCAGGGATCATTCCAGCATTTTTTAATATTTTATAGCCGATTCTAAGCTCACTCGGAACATGGGCTAAATCATCTTTTGGAAGGGGTTTTCCTTTACCGGGAAGATTATCAAATTCTTTATTTTTCATAGCTTCTTTAATTCTTTCTTCCGCTAAAATTGAAAATAAGTCCACTTGTTTCACCTCTTTTGACCGGGTTTCCCGATCCATTAAATATTTTCCGCATATTTTTCATTCGGAATTTTATTCAGCATTACATAAAGGCTTACTGGCATGCTGCCGCTATTTTTGAATGCTAATTTTTCATCCCCGCCGCAATGGACCACATCATTTGCAGAAACCGGGATTTCTTTTCCATCGATAATGAATGTTCCTTCACCATCTAAAACAAGCAAGTAAACTTCAGTACCAGGGTGAGCGTGCTCTGGAAGTTCTTGACCAGGCATGAAGTTTAACAAAAATACTGTACTTTCACCTTTTTTAAAAATAATTCTTTTCGTAAATTTTTCATCTTGAAACTCTTTAAATGATTGAAGGGATTGTTTTTCCATTGTACATTCTCCTTTATAAAATTTTAATGTAATCATCTGTAACTTGAGAGAGGCCACATCGTTATGCAGTTTTTTAATCATCTCTACACTCATGAAAGTTCGCATAAAAAATGCTTCATACTTCCATTAAGACCTACTTTATGAATGCCAATGTCTTAAAAAACAAAATAAAAGCATATCAATAAAGAGTGTTGCTTTTTTCTAACTTTTTCATTCAATCTTTTAAGGGCTGTTCGGCATTTTCTTGTAAATGTTTATTTTTCATAGAAGCCTTAGGCCATTCTTGAATGATCATGACAGCAGTAATAACCATGATAATTCCTAAATATTGCCATCCATTAAGCACCTCTTGGAAAATGAGAAAGCTTGAGACGGCAGCAACAACTGGTTCTAATGTGGCAATAATAGATGCATTGCTCGTTTCAACCGCTGTTAACCCTTTCGTATAGAGTATAAAAGCAAGGACGGTTGAAAAGATGCCAAGGGAAATGCCGCTAAATAAAACTTTAAAGTTTGTAAGCAATGATAAAGATTCAGCTGTTGGCAACCCAATGAATGGGATTATAGCTAGTGCTGCAAAAATAAATGTATAAACAGTTACCGTTAAAGAATCGTATTTTGCTAGGGCAAATTTACCGAAAATGCTGTACAACCCATAGAATAATCCAGAACCGAGTCCTAAGATGATTCCATAAGTGGAAAAAGATCCATTTATCTTCGGAAGAATACCGACGACAAAAGCGCAGCCGAAAAACGTCAGCAGTAAAGCGGTCAGCTTTTTCGCCGTGATCGGTTCTTTAAAAAATATCCTTGAAAAAATTGTTACAAAAGCAGGTGCTGTATATAAAAGGATCGCTGCAACTGAAATCGATGTTTCTTGAATAGCATTAAAAAAACACCAATTAAAAAATACTATGCTGATGATGCCTGTGCCAACAAAATATTTACAATCGGCTAGTTTTATTTTAAATAGGTGTTTATTTTTTATATAAATATATATAAAGAGAATAATAGCAGCAATAATCACGCGCAGTGCCACTACTTGCGTGGGATTGAACCCTGCTTCATATAAAAAGGAAACAAATACCCCTATAATTCCCCAAAAAAAAGCAGCGGTCGCTATAAAAAAATAAGCAATCCTTTTATTCATTTCTTACAATCTCCTACGCTATTATTTTTCCACCATCATATCATACTTTTTATTTTCTGACATCTTTCTGAGCAATAGTTCAGCTTTTTAAAGATATTTGTCTTTAAAAGTCCAAAAGTTGTCACATTTCGACACCTTCATTCGTGAATTCGGGTTTTACAGTCTTTGTATATTATTTTATAATGTGAAAAAACGACATTTTTCGTGAATTTTGTCACCACATACATAATTTGAAATATATATGCATTTCCTTAGGGGCGAATTATATGACTAGAAATATAGAAACGCGGACAATTATTGTCATTGTAGTAGGATTATTTATAGCATTAAATACTTCCCTGATTCATGAATTGATCTTACAGTATTTAACACATGAACGGATTTTTTCAATACATACATTTATAGAAATTATTAATATTTCTGCTGCACTGGCAATTGCCGTTCAAGCATGGATCGCCTTTCCACATACATTGTCAAAACAACGTTTAATGTTAGGGGCCATTTTTTTATCAGTAGGCATGTTTGATATATTCCATTTACTTTACGAAAAAGGCATGCCTTATTATGGAGACAATTCCATCCAAGATGAACATTGGTTTTGGATGTTAGCTAGATTGTCTTTGGCTGTCGGTACATTTGTTTTATTTTGCCAACCGGAACGCACAATCAATATTAAATATAGAGGTTATACCTATTTGTTCGTCGGATTGTATGTTGCATTAATGGGTATCATTGTTTCAAAATACGTTGATGTTTTACCGATTCTTGCAACAGAAGAAGATGCGCCAACGATGGTTAAAAAGCAGCTGCAAATTTTCACAATGGTTATGTATTGTTTAAATGCTGTCATTTTTATATATATTTACCGAAAAACAAGAAATGTTTCACACCTTGCACTTATTGTAGCTTTTGCTTTTTCATTATTTTGTGAATTAGTTTTGTTAATTCCAACCGAACACAATATTTCAGGAAATGTAGTTAGCAATTTTTTAATGTTAGGAAGCTTTTATTTTTTCATTAGGGGAATTTTTGCAGGCGGAATTGAAGAACCATTTTCAAAACAAAAGGAAGCCCAAATTGCTTTACAAGAAAGTGAAATTCAATTAGAAAAAATTTCGAAAAAGGTGAATTACCTTGCTTATCATGATGAATTAACAGGACTACCAAACCGGAATTATCTACTTAGGTGTTTGGAAGAAGCGATTAATAATAATGGAAGTAAAGGACATTTGAAAATTGCTTTAATTTCAATCAATTTAAACCGTTTCAAAAATGTGAATGATACGCTTGGGACAGGAATGGGGGATTTATTTTTAAAAACCATTGCAGAGAGGCTGTTGGAATTTAAAAACAGCGAAATTATTTTATCGAGAATGGTTGCCGATGAATTTATGTTATTCATTCCAAATCAAGAAAATATCGATGAACTGATTCGATTGGCAAACGCTATTCATAAGCGTATTGAAGAGCCGATGATTGCTAAAGGTATAAAATTCCATATTGATTCTTCGATCGGTATCACATTGTTTAATGAAATGGTCGAAGATACGACGCAGCTTATAAAACAAGCTCAACTGGCCATGCATGAAGCAAAGAAAAATGGACAATCGGTTATGGTTTACCATCCAGATATGAATAAAGAATTAATGGAAAACTTGCTTTTGGAAAATGACCTTCGCCAAGCACTTGACCGTAATGAAATGGTTTTGCATTATCAACCACAAGTCAATATTGAAACAGGTGAAATCATTGGCGTAGAAGCTTTAGTTCGCTGGAATCACCATAAAAAAGGAATGATCTGGCCTAGCAAATTTATACCGATTGCGGAAGAAACAGGGCTTATCCTTCCAATTGGGACATGGGTGTTAGAGCATGCTTGTAAGCAATTAAAAAAATGGCATGAAAATGGTTATACGCAATTAAAATTGTCTGTGAACCTTTCTTTAAGGCAGCTATTTCAGGAAGATTTAGTCGAGACCGTTGCAAAGGTTTTGAAAGAAACAAAGATAAAACCTGAACAGTTAGAGTTGGAAATTACAGAAAGTATGACTGGTAATACTGAAAGAGTAATTGCCATATTACAAAGTTTGAAAAAATTAGGTGTAAGAATTTCTGTTGATGACTTTGGAACGGGTTACAGTTCTTTAAGTTATTTATATTCATTTCCAATCGACCAATTGAAAATCGATCGTTCTTTTATTATGAATTTGTTTGAAGAAGAAAATAAAGTCATCGTAAGTACGATCATTTCAATGGGCCAAAATTTAGGTCTAGACCTTATTGCAGAAGGTGTCGAGACGATTGAGCAAATTGAATTTTTGCGTACATATCAATGTGTCGGTGTGCAAGGCTATTTAATTAGCCGTCCGTTGCCGGCAGATGAACTAGAACAATTGCTTTCGAAAAAACGAATATACTTTGAACGTTATACGGGATGATAGAAAAAATGCGGATGCAAGGGAGCATTCGCATTTTTTTATGCATTTTTGTAATTGGTGTGGCATTTTTTTCAATGAAAAAACCTTATCTATCTTTTGGAAAAATACGTTTTGAGCGATTATAGAAAAGTTCTAGGGCATCCACCTTATTACATGACATTTCCTTTTAGAGTGAGTATTGGAATGCCCTGCAATTCAAAAGAACCGAAAAGTTCTTATTGTGTCAACTTGCCTTTAGAAATATATTTATTTGAAGATTTTTTAGAAAGTATTTGTACAAGGCCAATTGACAAAAGCTAAACTATTAATGATAACTTTTGAATATTTATGGCTTTCTACTAAATATGTATGAAACCAAATGGTTTCATTCCTATTTTACGAACATATTTTCAGTGTCAGCAAAAAAACAAAATATTCATTTTTAGACATAAAAAGATCATAAAGATCAAAACTATTCGAGTTGCAAAAATTGTCAAGTTGTGTAATTTCAACAATGAAAGCCCTTAAATATTGTAGACTATGAACATTGTAGGATTTTTAAAGAAAACTGTAAAATTTAATTAACATACATGATTCCAGTTATTTTATGAATAATATATTTATAATAATTGCAAAAAAGGGGAGATACGATGTATACACCGTATAAGCATGAGCCTTTTACCGATTTCACAATTGAAAGCAATCGGCAAAAGTTTAAGGAAGCTTTGGAAAAAGTAAATAGTCTTTTAGGAAAAGATTATGATCTTGTTATTGGTGGAGAAAGAATTACAACGGAAGAAAAAATTGTTTCCATTAATCCTGCCAATAAAGAGCAAGTGATCGGCCGAGTATCGAAGGCAAATCAAGAGTTAGCTGAAAAAGCAATGCAAGCAGCAGCTGAAGCGTATAAAACTTGGAGATATTGGGATCCTGAAGCGAGAGCAGGCATTCTATTCCGTGCCGCTGCCATCGTCCGTCGCCGCAAGCATGAATTTTCTGCTTTACTTGTGAAAGAAGCTGGTAAACCATGGAAGGAAGCGGATGCAGATACAGCTGAAGCCATTGATTTTATGGAATATTACGCACGTCAAATGATTGAACTTGCCAAAGGAAAGCCTGTTCAAAGCCGTGAAGGGGAGCGCAACCAATATATTTATACACCAATGGGAGTAACAGTTGTTATTCCACCTTGGAATTTCCCATTTGCGATTATGTGTGGTACAACGGTAGCGCCAATTGTTACTGGTAATACAGTCGTATTAAAACCTGCAAGCAATACGCCTGTTATTGCTGCTTGGTTTGTTGATGTGTTAGAACAAGCAGGACTTCCAAAAGGGGTAGTTAACTATGTACCAGGCAGCGGATCTGAGGTGGGCGATTATTTAGTTGACCATCCACTAACAGCTCTCATTTCATTTACAGGATCTCGCGATGTCGGTCTAAGAATTTTTGAACGTGCAGCGAAAGTACATCCTGGTCAATACCACTTAAAACGTGTCATTGCTGAAATGGGCGGTAAAGATACAGTTGTTGTTGATAAAGATTGTGATATTGAACTAGCAGCACAATCGATTTTCACATCAGCTTTTGGTTTCGCAGGTCAAAAATGTTCAGCAGGTTCAAGAGCGGTTGTTCATGAAGATGTATATGATCAAGTATTAAATCGTGTAATTGAAATTACTGAACAACAAATCGTAGGCGACCCAGAAAATTATGAAACATATATGGGACCGGTCATTGACCAAAAATCATTCGATAAAATTATGGAATATATTGAAATCGGCAAAAAAGAAGGAAGAATTGTCTCAGGCGGTAAAGGCGATGCTTCTAAAGGTTACTTCATTGAACCTACGATTATTGCCGACTTAGATCCAAAAAGTGTCATTCAACAAGAAGAAATTTTTGGACCTGTTGTAGGTTTTACAAAATTCAAAACGTTTGATGAAGCCTTGGAAATTGCTAATAATACAGAGTATGGCTTAACTGGCGCACTTATTACAAATAATCGCGAGCATATTGAACGTGCGAAACGCGAATTCCATGTAGGTAACTTATACTTTAATCGCAATTGTACGGGCGCGATTGTTGGATATCATCCATTTGGCGGCTTTAAAATGTCCGGAACTGATTCAAAAGCGGGCGGTCCTGATTATTTAATTTTGCATATGCAAGCAAAAACAATTAGTGAAATGCTGTAAAAATTATTTTAATATATTAAAAACAAAAAGGTGGAGTAAAGGTTAACTTGGCCTTGCTCCACCGAATTTTATAAAAAATCAAAATATTACAACTATAGTAAATTTACTAATAAACTATTTTAAACTAATTTAAGTTCGTGTAATATTAAAAAGTGGAATTATTTCTATAGATTTTAAAATTCTTATTATTTGATATTAGGGAGGATTTGGATGGAAAAGATTCAATTGCTTATATCTGTAAGCGTATACATGATTGGGATGTTATGGATTGGTTATTATGCTTATAAACGAACATCAAATTTAACTGATTACATGCTCGGAGGCCGTGGTCTCGGTCCGGTTGTAACCGCTTTAAGTGCGGGTGCATCAGACATGAGCGGATGGCTTTTAATGGGCTTGCCGGGTGCGATGTATGCAACAGGTCTTAGTGCATCATGGATTGCCATCGGGCTGACCCTTGGAGCATGGGCAAACTGGCTATGGGTTGCTCCGCGTTTAAGGGCGTATACTGAAATTGCAAACAACTCCATTACAATCCCGGGCTATTTGGAAAACCGATTTGTAGATGAGAAGAAAATGTTGCGTTTAATTTCCGGAATTGTAATTATGATCTTCTTTACCTTTTATGTATCAGCTGGAATGGTTTCAGGCGGAGTATTATTTGAAAATACGTTTGATATAAGTTATCATACAGGTCTTCTCATTATTACTGGAGTTGTAGTTGCTTATACGTTATTCGGTGGATTTTTAGCAGTGAGCTGGACGGATGCAGTACAAGGAACAATCATGGTATTGGCGTTAATTCTTGTACCTGTTGTTACGATTATGGAAGTTGGTGGTTTAGGCACTTCATTTTCAGAAATTCGTTCAATTGATCCTGCACTATTAAATATTTTTACAGGGACTAGTTTCTTAGGAATTGTATCATTGTTTGCTTGGGGACTTGGATATTTTGGACAACCTCATATTATCGTTCGTTTTATGGCCATCACTGATGTAAAAGAAATTAAAAACTCCCGCCGCATCGGGATGAGCTGGATGATTTTCTCTGTTTGCGGAGCGATGTTTACAGGACTTATCGGTATTTCATACTACTCCGTTAATGGAATGACGCTAAATGATCCAGAAACGATTTTTATTATGCTTGGGAATATTTTATTCCATCCGATTATCACTGGTTTTCTAATCTCAGCAATTTTAGCGGCGATCATGAGTACAATCTCTTCTCAGCTTCTTGTAACGTCCAGTTCTTTAACAGAAGATTTATATAAAACATTTGCGAAACGAAAAGCATCAGATAAAGAACTAGTAACTATTGGGCGTTTATCTGTATTAATCGTTTCCATCGTTGCATTATCCCTTGCTTGGACAAAGAACGATACAATTTTAAACCTTGTTGGTTATGCATGGGCTGGATTTGGTTCTTCCTTTGGACCGGTTATATTGTTAAGTTTATATTGGAAGCGGATGACAAAGTGGGGAGCATTGGCTGGTATGGTCGTTGGTGCGCTAACGGTTATTATCTGGTCTAATGCTGGATTATCCGATTTTCTATATGAAATGATACCTGGATTTGCTGCAAGCTTATTAGCAGTATATATTGTAAGCTTGTTAACGAAGAATCCTTCTGAAGTAGTGGAAGGACATTTTGAACAGTTGGAAAAAGCTGTGAAACAGCAATAAAAATGATCTTAGGGAAAGCGTACCTAGAGTGCGCTTTCCTTTTTGTGTTTGGAGAACATTTATATTTCAAGATTGTAATTTAGAGAATATAACTGTTTTTTAACAAATGGTTTTTTTTTCTGAAAATATGATATCATACAATTTAGGTAGGCGTTGAAAGGAGTCTCAATAGGTGATGGAGTACAAAATCGAAAAGGCAATGTCTATGACTGATGTCAATCAAATTGTAGAATTTATTAGTCATACATTGAAAAAGCCGGTTATTTTAGAAGATGATCAATATGCCCTTTTATCATATAGTGCATATCAAATTACAGATTTTGATCAGGCGAATCAACAAACGATTTTATCAAAAAGAAGCCCTAATTATATTTTGGAAAAATTTATTGAAGAAGGGATTATTGACCAACTGAAGGCAAATATGAAGCCTTTTCGTATTTCAAAAATTGCAGAAATCGGTTTAAATCATCGTGTTGTTGTAACGGTAAGGTACAAACAACACATTTTAGGATTTTTATGGATTCAAGAAATTGATCAACGTCTATCTGATGAAGAAATCAATTTTGTGTACAAAACAAGTCTTCATATCGGAAAAATTCTTTATAAAAAAAATCAAGCCAAACGTGTAAAAGGTAAAAAAAGAATCCAATTTTTCCGTCACTTGCTTAGAGGGCCTATTCGAAATGAGAAGCAAATTCGGCAGGAAGCAGAAGCAAATCATATAAGAATTCCTGCTTATATAAAAGTGATCGTCATACAATTGAAAAATCATGAAGAAGACGTATTTGATAACATAAAAGAAACCGTTCAATCTTACTTAAATGTCTCCAGTTCAATGTCTGAATTGTTTGACGAAGCAAATCAAATCATTATTGTAATGGGAGATTCCAATTTCAATCGTATCAATGAACAAGCGCTTGATTTAGTTACCCGTATTGGAAAAAGCATAGAAGATCAATATTTGATCGACGTTTTTGCTGGAATTGGCAATGCTTACGGTTATTTATCATTGTTGAAAAAAAGCTATACGGAAGCTTTAGAAGTGATCAAAGCTGCCAATTACCTTGGAACGCAAGAAAACGTACCATTGGAGTACGATAAACTTGGTGTTTATAGATATATTCATCTTTTTGCAGAACATCATAAAGAAATCAATTATGTGAATCCGAAATTGCAAAAGCTCATAGAAAAAGACCGCGAAAATCAAACAGAATTATTAAAAACATTAGAGGTTTATTTGTTGAATAATTGTAAAGCAAAACCGACAGCTGAACAGCTTTTTATTCATCCCAATACGTTGAACTATCGCTTGAAACAAATTTTTGAATATACCTCGCTTGATTTAACGGATTTTAACCAAAATTGTCAGCTTTTTATAGACATCTTATTGTTGAAATGTGAAGCGAATGGATAAAAAAATTCCCAAAATATAAAGCTTAAGAAAAGTTATGGCTTGGTGAATTTTTACAATAGATCATAATAAACAAGATAGTTAACACCGTTTGAAAAGTGGTCCTATATTAATAGAATATAGAAAGCATTATAAAGAATAAGATTAGCTGTTACTTGAAAAGTGGTCCCACATGAAGAGAACAAAGCCAAGCAGAGAATAGCTGTCATTTGAAGGGTGGTCCCATATAAGGAGAATCTAGAAAACATCAAAAGGACAAGGTTAATTGAAAGTTGGAAAGTGATCCATAACAAAATTGTGCCAATTATCAAAGAACAAGATTTGATGTGCTTAAAAAAGGGATCCTCCATAAGGAGAGTCTAGCTAGGTAGCTTTAAAGTTTATCCACTTGGAAAGTGATCCTTCACGTGGAAGATCCAACCAAGCATCATAAAACAACGAAAATAATGTTTGCCCTAATGCCGACTTCTCACAAAAGTTGGCATTTTCATTCTTCACATCATGTGGAATGCTGTTTTTTAGGCTTTGTTTATCTTATAACAAAACATCCTTTGTCTTCGTAACATTTAATATAAAACACCCTTTCAAAATATTTCCGATTTGTTAATTTAAAATGTTAAAATAGTAGTGGTTTAAAACTTTAGCCTGTAAACAGTAATGGTGTTGATAAGGAAATGGAGGAACGAACTTGGCAAATAAAAAGGCATTATTGCTTCTATTTTTAATAATGTTTCTCGTCATGATTGGCTTTGGAATTATAATTCCTGTATTACCTTTTTTTGCAGAAGAGCTTGGCGCAACACCGACACAGCTTGGTTTACTTATGGCTGTATATTCTTTAATGCAGCTATTATTTGCGCCAATGTGGGGAAGGATTTCAGATCGAATCGGTCGGAAACCGGTTTTGCTCATTGGAATTAGCGGGTTGGCGCTTTCATTTTTTCTATTCGCTTTATCGACAGAATATTGGATGCTGCTAGCATCGAGAATTATTGGCGGCTTTTTGTCTGCAGCTAATATGCCGACAGCGATGGCTTATGTGGCTGATATTACGTCAGAAGAAGATCGCGGCAAAGGGATGGGAATCGTTGGAGCTGCAGTTGGTCTAGGGTTTGTCTTTGGACCTGCTGTTGGCGGTGTTTTTTCGAAAATAAGTTTAAATATGCCTTTCTGGGTTGCAGGTATTCTTTCTACCATTACATTTCTATTTGTACTCATTGCATTAAATGAATCATTACCGAAAGAAAAGCGTTCCAATGAAGCTTCTGTACAAAAAATCCCTTGGGAAACAATCAAAAGTCCGATTGGTTTGCTTTATTTTCTTTCATTTTTCATTACATTTTCAATGGCAGGTTTAGAAGCTACTTTTGCTTATTTTGCAGCAAAACGAGCTGGAATCGATACGGTACAATTGGGCTATATTTTTATGATCATGGGTCTTGCTGGTGCAGCTGTTCAAGGGGGGCTCGTTGGACGCCTTATTAAAAAACATGGTGAAGGGAAAGTGATTCAAGCAGGAATCATCGTTTCAATTGTAGGTTTTTGTTTGCTTTTATTTACTCGTGATTTTTGGACTGCAACGATCTTTTTAACGATATTCGGACTTGGCAATGGAGTCATCCGGCCAAGCGCTTCTTCGTTAATTACGAAAACAAATTCGGAAGGGTATGGAGGCCTTACTGGGTTACTTTCTTCTTTTGAATCGCTAGGACGTATTATAGGTCCGCCACTCGCGGGGGCTGTCTACTCAGTCATGATTGAATTGCCTTATATTATCGGGGCGGTATTATCATTCGTTGCCCTCATTTTGTATCAATATTATGCAAAAAAGATGAGCATAGGTATGAAGGTTTTAAAAGAAAAAATTCAATAAAGGAAGCAAATAGAAATCTTGTAGCGTGGATGAAGAAATAAAAAAGAGCATCGAAAGCAAAATAACAAAAGTCTCTAGGGAAAGGTATGGTTAGCCCTAGAGACTTTTTCGTTTAGGCAAATGATTCATTTAAGGTTACTGTGATCGTTTTCTTTGCCAGATCCACTGACATGTTCTCCTGGCCGATTTTTTTATCGTTGATATATAAAGAGACCGGTTTGTCAACAAGATGAATGACCAAATTCCATTCTTTCCAGCTTGGTTTATAAGTTTCATTTTCATTCGTAATCGTGAAATGAATGGACCTTTCCGATTGATGACAAGTCAACGTTTTTAAGAAATAATCTCCATTTTCATAAGCGAATGTTTCTCCATCATCATCGTACAATCGATACGTGCTTACACCTTGATCATTTCGATAAAGATGAATTTCCAATTTCGTTTCTGGAATTTTCGTTGATTGTTTTACACTTCCTTGAGCAATCATTGTTCCTCTCTTTATAAAAATCGGAAGAGTACTGAGATCTGCTTCAACTATAATAAACTTACCGCCAAGCAATTTTTCATCCGTCCAATAATTGATCCATTCGCCTTCTGGTAAATAAACGGTGCGACATTTTGTATCAGGCCGTAAAATAGGGGCAATTAAGACATTATCCCCAACGAGAAACTGATCAGAAAGATTGGTGACATTTGGGTCGTGAGGATATTCAAGAAATAACGGCCTCATGACAGGAAAACCGGTTTGGCTAGCTTCTTTGAAAAGGGTATAAAAATGATGCAGCCATTGGTAACGCAATTCAATATATTTTTTAATCATTTTTTCATATTTTTCTCCAAACGCCCAAGGTTCTTGTCGGATCGATTGAAGGTTATTATGATTACGGAAAAATGGGATAAAACTACCCGCTTGCATCCATCTCACTAACAATTGCCCGTTTGCATCATGGGCAAACCCGCCAACATCTGCACCGCAAAATGGGACTCCGGAAATGCCAAGATTCATACACATTGGCAAAGCCATTTCAAGATGTTCCCAAAAGCTGCGGTTATCGCCCGTCCAAACAGCTGCATAACGCTGGATGCCGGAAAAGCCTGCTCTTGTTAACAAGAAAGGACGCTTCCCGTTAAGCAGCTTTTTTAAACCTTCGTAAGTGGCCTTTTCCATAAATAAACCGTATACGTTATGAAATTCTTTATGTGTTTTTAATTCACCATCATTTTCATGAATGACATCTACATCCATCGTTTTAGTTTCGTTAAATACAGCCGGTTCATTCATATCGTTCCAAATGCCTTCAATACCCAAATTCGTATAAAATGCGTGTTTTTCTCCCCACCATTGTTGAGTCTTCGTTTTCGAAAAATCCGGAAAGGCACAAAGGCCCGGCCATACTTCATCGATATAAATGTTTCCTTCTAAATATTTACAAAAGTAGTCTCCTAAAACTCCTTCACGATAAATGTGGTACTCTGGATCTTTTTTGACGCCTGGATCGACGATTGGCACAGTATGAATGCCTGCTTTTTTTAAATCGGCAATTAGTTTTTCCGGATTTGGGAAATTGGCCTTGTCAAACGTAAACACGCGATAGCCATCCATATAATGAATATCTAAATAGATCGCATCAATCGGAATTTGTTTTTCAATAAAGGTATCGGCAAGTTCACGTACTTCTTGTTCTGATTTATAGCTATATTTGGATTGATGATAGCCAAGCGCCCATTTAGGAGGAAGCGGCATTCGGCCCGTCAAATCCGTATATTGTTCAATCACATCTTTTGGTGTTGGACCAGCGAAAACATAATAATCAAGCTGGCCGCCTTCAGCAGAAAACGAATAGCAGTCTTCGTATGACTTTAAATCAAACGTTGTTTTCCATGTATTATCAAAAAATAAACCATGTGCTTTGCCTTTTCTAACTGTCATGAAGTAGGGGATCGATTGATACAATGGATCGGTTTCCGGATTATGTGGGGCAAACACATCGGAGTTCCACATCGTCAATTTCTCGCCGCGTTTTTCAAGAAAACCGGTTTTTTCTCCAAATCCGTAAAAATGGTCATCTTCATCCATCTGTTTAAAACAATAGACATGATTTGTATTCGTATAACCCATGCCAAGTTTTGTTTCCGCAAGTATAATGGAACCGTTTTGATCTTTAATTTGCACGCGCAATGGTGATGGATGTAATTCTACGATTAGTTTTGGAGTGTTTAAAATAATCGTTTCTTTTCCTATTTTTTTAACTTGAACATCTACATGTTCAGGTTGCTTAATACATGCAATGCTGCTCACTAATGAAGGTTCCGCGTTTTGATTCATAACAATTCGAACAATATCATTCCGGTAAAAAAGAATGCATACAAATCCGTTTTCACAGAGAATATGAAAAACATTCCCCTTTTGTTCGAAAGAGAGGAGTGCTCCAATATCATAAAAAATGATTTCTTTTTCCTTATCTTTTTCTAAATTCGGGTGGATGGCAAAACTTGAATCATTTAACATGAAAAAACCTCCAAGTTTTTCGTCCTCATTTAAAATTATTTTACTTTATTTGAGGGCGGAAATTCATTGGTCTGTCAGTTTTTATTTACAAATTCTTTTACGGAGGATGTTTTACCAGCATGATTAGTAGTTTGCGTCGCTCTACCAATTCCCAATCGGGGGGGAAGATCTTTGGAAGATAAGAATGAGTATTTGCCATTATTAAAAATGGATTATGTAGAGAAGATAGGAGGAAGATAGAATGTGTCCTAGATGTAGAAGGCAAATTCCGCTAAAAAAAGAAAGAGGGGGCGAGAAAAAGATTTTTCCCCGATCCCCAAAAACGGATTACCTATTAAGCTGCACTAAATAAACCTTTCAGCCAATTTAAAAAGGCGATTAATCCATCAATGATGCTGCTGATGATTCCTTTTGTTCGCTCATCTTGCATAAATTCTTGCAATCTTTCAGTTACATATACTAAATCATTTTTCACTTGGTTCCAATCGATGTTCATATTTTTCATTTTATTAAACAAGTCGATTAACCCTTGTTTTTCAGCATCTGTCAATTGAATGCCAAGTTGTGCTGCAATTTGGTCAATTAAAGTAGAGACTTGTTCATCTGAAATGTTTGGATTTTTTGCGATTTCCTCTTTAATTTTTGCAAGTAAAGCTGTTGCTTCATCTGCGCCGATCCGCTCACCTAATTGAGCGGTTTTAACCATTTCTTCGTTGGCTAGTTGCTTTTGTTCTTCAGGAATCACTTTTTCCCCAGAAACTTCATAGGCTTTTAAAATACCAGTTAATCCAGCGGTTCCGGATACTGCAAAAGGTGCCGTTACGTAAATATCAGCATCTTTCACACCAGCCGTGATTAATGAATTGGCATACATGTCTTCAGTAACCCATGTAATGTTATTTGTTTTAACTTGTAAACCTGAACCTTCTTCCTTTAACGTAATTTTTGCTGAAGAAATAGCTTTTGTCCCGATTTGAGCTTTACTTATATAGTTACCTAAATATTGGTGTTCTTCTGCATTGCTGACGGTAACGATTGTGTCGCCTTCTTTATAACCCATTTCTTTTTTAATAGCTTCTTGTTGTTCAGCTGTCAAATTCTCGCCAAGTGTAATGATGACATCACCAGGTTTTGCATCTGCGAAACTAACTTGTGCGGGTAATAGAAAAACAAATAGTAAAAGCAACCCTGAAATGATGCTTCGAAGTTTCATTATTTTATTTCCTCCTTATTTTTTATAGGAACTCCATTTACAATATAAAGGAAAAATTAAAATAGGGCAATTCCGACAATCGTCACGAAAAATAAAAATAGGGCGACTGATGATGCCCTATTTCAATGCTTGTGCTAAATCTTCAATTAAATCTTCAACATCTTCTAGGCCAACAGAGATGCGAACTAAACCATCCGTAATGCCAAGAGCGGCGCGCCGTTCAGGTGGAATGGATGCATGTGTCATTTTTGCTGGTAATGAGATTAAGCTTTCAACAGCGCCTAAGCTTTCGGCAAGTGTAAAATATTTTGTCCTGCTTAATAAATCTTCCGCTTTTTCACCGCTGCCAACATCGAACGAAACCATGCCGCCAAAGCCGCGTGCTTGTTTTTTATGAATTTCATGACCTTTATGCTCTGCAAGTCCTGGATAATACACTTTTGAAACAGCTTCATGGTTTTGTAAAAATTCAACGATCCGTTTTGTATTTTCTTCAATTTCTTCCATACGGATGCCTAAAGTCCGAATCCCTCGAATCAATAACCATGAATCTTGCGGCCCAAGAATAGCTCCGACCGAATTTTGAATGAAATGGAGTTTCGTTCCAAGCTCTTCTGAATTTACAACAACTAAACCGGCAACGACATCACTATGGCCGCCGATATATTTCGTTGCACTATGTAAAACGATATCGGCACCCAGTTCAATCGGATTTTGCCAATATGGTGTACTGAACGTATTGTCTACAATCAATAAAAGTTGATGAGCTTTTGCAACTTCAGCCGTTGCCCTTAAATCTGTGATTTTTAATAATGGATTAGTCGGAGTTTCTACATAGATCGCTTTTGTGTTCGGTTGAATCGCTTTTTCAATTTCTTCAATCGAACTCGTATCGACAAAAGAAAACTCAAGTTGGAAGCGGCTTAATACTTTCGACATAACACGGAACGTCCCGCCATAGACATCATCCGTTAAAATAACATGGTCGCCGGCAGATAAAAGCATCATGACAGACGTAATCGCAGCCATTCCAGAACTAAAAGCAAACCCGCGGTACCCGCCTTCAATGTCGCGGATTAATGCTTCGACTGCTTCGCGAGTTGGATTTCCCGTTCTTGCATATTCGTAAACGAAATTGCCGACTCCTTCTTGTTTAAAAGTACTTGCATGGTGAATTGGGATGGACACAGCCCCTGTATGTTTATCTCGAGAAATCCCACCGTGAATAAGTTGTGTTTTTTTACGCATCATTTTCACTCCTTAATTGTGTACAAGTTAAAATGTGTAAATATCTTTGCTTAAATACCGTTCGCTGCTGTCTGGGAAAATCGTTACAATATTTGTACCGGGCTTAGCCTTCTTTGCTTCTCGTAAACTAGCTTCAAACGCAGCGCCTGATGAACTTCCGACAAGCAATCCGCTTTTTACCGCTAGTTCAGCCACACGGGCAAATGCATCATCATCGCTGATCGTATGAATCGTGTTAAAATAAGATCTGTCCATATAGTCTGGGAGAAATTCCATTCCAATTCCTTCAGTGCGATGAGGTCCGGCATCACCGCCATTTAAAATGGATCCTTCAGGTTCAACAATGACTGTTTTTATAGATGGATTTTTTTCTTTTAAATAACGGGCAGTACCCATAAATGTTCCGCCTGTTCCTGCACCTGCAACGAATACATCGACTTTTCCATCTAATGCTTCCCAAATTTCCGGTCCTAACGTTTCATAGTAGGTTTCTGGGTTCGCTTTATTTGCAAATTGTTGCGGGCAGTAGGAATTTGGAATTTGATCGACCAACTCTTTTGCTTTGGAAATTGCCCCGGCCATTCCGTCTTTTGTTGGGGTGTTAATGACAGTGGCTCCTAAAGCCTTCATTAATTTTTGTTTTTCTATACTAAATTTTTCAGGGACTACAAAAATAACTTTTATTCCTGTTCCAATGGCCGCGAGTGCTAGTCCGATGCCGGTATTTCCAGCCGTTGGTTCAATGATCGTTCCGCCTTCACTTATATAACCTTTTTCAATAGCCGTTTTGATTAGTTTTTTTCCTAGCCGGTCTTTAATGCTTCCGCCAGGGTTAAAATATTCAAGTTTTGCAAATATCCGCACATCATTCTGCAGTTCAAATTGTGTAATTTCAATTAAAGGGGTATTGCCGATTAATTCATGAACATGCTTAAAATACTTCATATATGACACCTCAAAAACGATAAAAATAGTGTTTTCTTAGATGAATACTCGGATTTAAAGCAGGGCGTTGCCCTATTTTGACAACGCTATAATATTATAACTTTAGCCTACACTTTTTCCGATTTAGGCAAAAACTTCTGTCCATTCATCCTTTTTGGCAAGCATCTTTCTTGCGATTTCTTTAGCGCCTTCTAAGCTATGGCTAGCGGCCCATCCGCATTGAACTTCATTGCAAGCAGGTACTTCTTCAGCTGTCAATACGTCTTTTAAAGTTTTCTCTAATACTTGCAAAATTTCATCATAATCGGAATGGTTAATGACAGATAAGTAAAAACCAGTTTGACATCCCATTGGTCCGACATCAAGAACACAATCTAAATAGTTGCGAATAAATTCCGCCATCATATGTTCTAATGAGTGAAGAGCAGGCATTTCCATATGTTCTTTATTTGGTTGACAAAAGCGAATATCGTATTTGTAAACTTTATCGCCATGGACACCTTCTGTAATTCCGACTAGTCGTACATATGGTGCTTTTACCTTTGTATGGTCTAGATTAAAACTTTCTACATTCATTTTTTGCATGGATGTAACCTCCTGCTTATTGTTTTACTGCATCTATTAACCAAACAAATTTGTTCAATTGTTTGAATTGAACTTCGAAACGATGATTGGTAAAAATCGTACGGAGGACTTCGATGAAAGTGTAATATTCGCGATTTAAATCATCTACCAAATTTTTGAAGCCCTTTCGTTTCGCATTTTCTATTATAGCATGTTTTGCTTCTAAATTTTCATAAACTGTATCTGCAAAGACTATTTTAGCGCCTTTTTCTAATAAGTGGCTATATTTTTCAATGGCTAAATTTTTTTCATCATCCGTCAGATGGTGAAAAGCCCAAGTACTAACAATGGCATCAATTTTTTCATTAAATTCAGGCAACGATAAGAAATCACCATCATAAATTTTTAGATGCGGAAATTTTTTCTTCGCAATTGCCCGCATTTCTTTCGATGGCTCAATACCGATTACATGATTTCCTTTTTCAAGCAGCTTTTTCGAAAGATTTCCTGTACCGACGCCAAATTCAATGATGGTGCCGTTCACTTTCGAAGCTACTTCGTCTAAAATGCGGTCATATCCTTCAAAAACTTCTTTATATTCTATATCATGTCCGATAACAGTATTATCATAGCTTTCTGCCCAATGATCGAATAAATCAATAAATTCACGTCCCATACGTTGCACGCTCCCACATTGATGTAAATCATATTAATCATATAAAACATATAAATATACTATGTTTTATCTTCTATAATGCCACTATACAACGATTTTATTGAAAATACAATGAATAAATTTTGATTAATCATATTTTTTTCTCATATAAACATAAAAGAATAAAGGGAAGGAGGGGCAATTGTTTGTGATATTGAAGAGACCGTTGATACTAGCCCATCGAGGGGCATCGGGGGATGCTCCTGAAAATACATTAGCTGCATTCCAGTTGGCTCTTCGTCAAGGTTGTGACGGGATTGAACTTGATATCCATTTATCGAAAGATGGACAATTAGTTGTCATACATGATGACACGATAGATCGGACAACAAATGGGAAGGGAACAGTTGGTGAAATGACTGTATCCGAGCTGAAGAAATATGATGCAGGCCGTTGGTTTTCCGAAAGATTTCGTGGTGAACGGATTCCCCTACTTGAAGAAGTATTTTCAATTGTACCGAAAGAAATTTTTATTAATATCGAAATAAAAAATATACCGTCCCATTATGAAGGGATTGAAGAAAAATTAATAAATTTGCTCGAGGCATCGGGTAGAACGAAACAAGTGATCGTTTCTTCATTTGACCATCAATGTTTATATCGGTTAAAAAAACGAAATAGCGATGTGAAAATAGGCCTTCTTTATAAAGAGAATGTTGTAGACCATGTTAACTTTGCCAACATGTTCGGGTTGCCGGTTGAGTCACTCCACCCGGATTATAAAGCAATAGGGAGAAACGATATTCAAAAAGCAGTTCGAAGAGGCATCAAAGTTTTTCCATGGACCGTTAATACAAAAAATGGAATGAAAAAGATGATTGAAGCGGGAGTAAGCGGAATTATTACAAATTATCCGAATAGACTTAAAGAATTGATCGATGAAATGTGCGGAAAGAATTAATGATTGGAAGAGGATTGGAAATATTCTGTACCTATTAAAAAAAAGCCTTTAGAAAAGGAGCCGGGTTGTCAAAACAAGGATAGGAGGAACATTTGTATTGGTACTCCCTCCATTTATGGATTTTTAATGGCTCCTTTTTTTCCAAAGGCTTAATTTGCTTGATTTGTATTTTGACGTGTAAGGTCTGCAGCTAAAGCCACGCTAGTATTTGAAGGTTTTCTAGCAAAAACACCGGTTGTAATTAATACGCCAAAAATCGCAATGGCACCGCCAATGATTTGAGCTAATGTGATTTTTTCGTCTAAAAAAAGAATAGCAAAGATCGACGCGAAAACCGGTATTAAATTTAAAAAAGGTGATGCTTTTCCCGGGCCAAGTTCAGCAACTGCTTTATTCCAACTTAAAAATGCAATTACTGAGGCAAAAATGCCTACATATAAATAGCCGGCTATACTCGGCAACGAAAAATTCATCGGTTGATTTGTAATCCACTCATAGGCCGAAAAAGGAGCAAGGATGACGATGCCAATAATGATCGTAACAAGAAAAACGCCAGCTTGTGGAAATTTGTGGGCATGTTTTTTTACAATTACGGAGTAAATCGACCAAGATAAAATGGCAAGAAGCATCCAAATTTCACCTTTATTAATTGAAAATGATAATAGTGCTTCGAGCGAGCCGCGGCTAACGATCCATACAATGCCTATGATTGATAAAATAATGCCAATGATATGACGTTTTGTAACAGTTTCTTTTAAAAAGATAAAAGAAAGCAATGTGATTAAAGCAGGTGTAGGTGCATTAATTAAAGATGCGTTGATCGATGTTGTATAATGGACTGCAATGTATAGAATCGTATTAAAACCGACGATGCCTGTTAGCGACATCCAAAATAATGTTTTCCATTCTTTTTTCCAAAAGCCTTTCATGGCAATAAGCTCTTTTTTAGCAAAAGGAAGCAAAAATAAAAATGCGACAACCCATCGTATAAAAGCTAATGTAAAAGGGGACATCGTCTCTGCAAAGCCTCTGCCAATAACAAAATTGCCGCCCCATAGTAGTGTTGCTAACACGACTAATACATAAGGTGAGTGCCAAACATTCACCACCATCATCTCCAATTGCAATATGTAGTAATTTTCAACTTAGTATATCACCAATCATCTTTTTTGGAAAAATTTTTGATTTGTAAAATGCTCCTTATAGAAGATAAATATTAACCAAACCTTTTATTTGGATGTTTAGGGAAAATTTTGTTGAAAAAAATATAAAGGAAATTGAAGGTAGAAATATAAATAGTATATGTACCATGAAGATTTTATTTAAAACGCACAAAGCTTTATCTTTTTTTTACAAGGGGACAAGAGGAGGATTAATTCATGAATTGGAAACAGCATTATGAACGATGGGCAACATTTGAACATTTAGAAACAGAGCTTAAACAAATTTTGAATGATAAAAAAGATGATGAAAAATGGCTTGAAGATGGCTTTTATAAAAATTTAGAGTTTGGAACTGGCGGGATGAGAGGAGAAATTGGTCCCGGCACAAATCGAATGAACATTTATACGATCCGTAAAGCTGCGGAAGGGTTGGCAAGGTATATTGAGAGTGCGGGGGAGGAGGCCAAGGCCCGCGGTGTTGTCATTTCTTATGATTGCCGCCATAAATCACCGGAATTTGCAATGGAAGCGGCTAAAACTTTAGGATACCATGGCATTCAAACATATGTATTTGACGAATTGCGGCCGACCCCGGAATTGTCTTTTGCAGTAAGACATTTAAATGCTTATTCAGGAATAATGGTTACGGCAAGCCATAATCCACCGGAATACAATGGGTTTAAAGTGTACGGCTCAGATGGTTGCCAATTACCGCCGGGTCCTGCTGACGAAGTTATTGCAAAAGTGAATGAAGTTGACAATGAGTTGGAAATTCCTGTCGTAAGCGAAGAAGAGCTTAAAGCGAAAGGTCTTTTACATATTATTGGGGAAGAAATTGATAAAGCTTATATTGAGAAGGTAAAAACAATTTCTTTAAATCCAGAGTTGTTTGTAGAAAATAATGTGAAAGTTGTGTTTACTCCGCTTCACGGAACTGCAAATAAGCCGGTTCGTGCTGCACTTCAAGCATTAGGTTTTAAAAATGTTACTGTGGTTGAGGCACAAGAGAAGCCGGATCCGAACTTTTCAACAGTGAAATCACCGAATCCAGAAGAGCATGCAGCTTTTGAATTAGCGATAAAAGAAGGCGCAAAGGTTGAAGCGGATTTATTGATTGGTACAGACCCAGATGCAGATCGGTTAGGTATTGCCGTGAAAAATAAAGACGGCCAGTATGAAATTTTAACCGGAAACCAAACGGGGGGACTATTGCTTCACTATTTATTATCACAGAAAAAAGAAAAAGGCATTCTTCCAAACAATGGGATTGTTTTGAAAACGATCGTTACGTCTGAGTTCGGTCGGGCCATTGCAGAAGATTTTGGAATGGCAATTGTGGATACTTTAACAGGCTTTAAATTTATCGGAGAAAAAATTAAAGAATATGAAGAAAGCGGAGAGTATTCGTTCCAATTTGGCTATGAAGAAAGCTATGGTTATTTAATCGGTGATTTTGCCCGCGATAAAGATGCTGTTCAGGCAGCTGTTTTTGCAGTAGAAGTTGCTTCTTATTATAAAAAGCAAGGGAAAACTTTGTATGATGCGCTCCTTGATTTATATGCGAAATATGGATTTTATCGTGAGGGCTTAAAATCATTAACATTGAAAGGAAAAGAAGGAGCGGAAAAAATCGAAGGCATCTTGGCTCAATTCCGCAATAATCCTCCAACGGAAATAGGGAATTTAAAAATTGTCTTAATTGAAGATTATTTATCGCGTCAAAAAAGATTTATCGCTGAAAAAGAGCGGATTGAACAAATCGACCTACCAAAGTCAAATGTCTTAAAGTATGTGCTGGAAGACGGCTCTTGGATTTGCATGCGTCCATCAGGAACAGAACCGAAAGTAAAATTTTACTTCGGCGTAAAAGGAACAACCATAACGAACAGCACAGAAAAATTAGAAACAATAAGCAACGATTTCATGAATCGAATCGAACAGCTGTTGAAATAAGGTGCCGGAGAAGGTACCGGAGACGGTGCAGTAGAGGGGTCAGGCACCTACGGGTAGATGGTGCCGGAGAAGGTGCCGGAGATGGTGCAGTAGAGGGGTCAGGCACCTGCCGGTAGATGGTGCCGGAGATGGTACTGGAGAGGGGTCAGGCACCCACAGGCAGATGGTATCGGAGGAGAGCCTGACCCGCACCCTCAGATGGTGCCAGAGAAGTGCCTGGCACTTCTCTGGCACTTTTAATGATATGTGATTGTAAAAGTGGCTTCTTCTGTTTTTATGGAAATATGGTTTGGGTTTACATGCGTATGCAATTTATCGGTTAAAGGAATTTCATAAAGGTCATACGGAATTTGTTCATATTGACCATCGGATGTACTAATTTTTCCTTTTCCTTTCAATCGCAAGACATAAGGAGAGACATATCCGTCAATCGTTGGCGGTCTTTCATGTAAAGCAGCACTGCTTAACGTCATTGTTGTCACGTCTACGTCCCGATTCATTTCTTTTTTAATTTGAATTACTTTGCCATTCAGCTGATTTAAGGTTTTTTCCAGCTCCAAATCATCTTCCGTTGGTTTCCTGTGCATTTACTTTCACCTCTATAAATAGACTTCCCAGTGTGCAAAAACATTATTTGTTGATTCAAAAAAACTAACCAAAATTTACATGAAATTTGGCACTAAGAAAAAAATGAAAAAGGAAGGTATTGCTATACGCTAAAATACCTTCCTAAACAAGTATGATTGTATATTTTTTAACAGTTTTATCATACTAAAAACAAAACATTAAAAATCTAACCATAAATGGAAAGGGAAGATGATGGAACAGTTGATAAGGCATGGTCTACATATGTTAATAAGTGGTGAGCTTTATTTTCAATTTCACTATAATCGCGGCTGAAATTACATGCATGGAGAAAATGTTCAATTTTTTTGGACAAAAAGTCATCTTTTGTCCGTACCATTAAAATCAAAAGATTGTCCCATTCGCCTCTGTTCATGTAAAACAAAGCCTTATCATAATCGAGAATATCCATAAATCATTCTCCTTTCGAAGAATTACGTTTAGTTTATGAAAAAAAATATGTTTTACACGTACTGAACCGGGAGTAAAAGTTTACAGTTAAAAAATTGTGGTATTTGAATAAATCTTGCAAAAAGGTACGATCTACGGGACTTTAACAACGATATCATTGGGAAAATTCCACACCTAAACGTTTTTATTACCGGACCTAAAACAGAAAAAATTACGGAATTATGTTGAAATAATGGATCTAAAGCTAATAAGTCTGGATCTAAAGTTGTTATGTCCGTACCTTCATATTGTTAACTCCGGACTTAATGCCATTCCCTTTGGGTCTAACGAAAACAAGCTGGAACACGAAATTACAAAAACAAGAAAAAATTAATAAACCAACCTTCTATTTCCATAAAGTTTAAATATTGAGCAAAATTCAAATAACACTCACAAAAAAGAGCTATCCGATCATGGAAGCTCTTTCTTTTTTCCCCTTTTTACTGCATTCGTTTTCATCAAATGACGACCATTCTCATAAATTTACAGAAAGAAGCAAAATTGCTTTTTCCGTTAAAGAAAGTTCATTTAGCGGATAATAAAGCAGCTTCAGAAAAGGGGAGATGAAAATGGCGAAAACTGACCATGAAGCGTTGCGTTATGCGATTGATGAAATTACAGAAATTGCGAAAGGGTTTGGCTTAGATTTTTATCCAATGCGCTATGAAATTTGTCCTGCTGATATAATCTATACATTCGGTTCTTATGGAATGCCAACCCGATTTTCCCATTGGAGCTTTGGGAAGCAATTTCACAAAATGAAACTTCATTATGATTTAGGATTAAGCAAAATATATGAGCTTGTCATAAATTCAAATCCTTGCTATGCATTTTTATTAAATACGAATAGTTTGATTCAAAATAAATTAATTGTTGCACACGTTTTGGCTCATTGTGATTTCTTCAAAAATAATATCCGTTTCAGCAACACGAAAAGAGATATGGTTGAAAGCATGGCTGCAACAGCAGAACGGATTAAACGTTATGAGCTTCAATACGGAAGATATGAAGTTGAAAAATTTTTAGATGCAGTACTCGCTATCCAAGAGCATATCGATCCTTCTTTATTAAGGCCAAAACTTTCGTGGACGATTGAAGATACTTTTGTTGAAATTGACGATGATGAGCAAGTAAAACGAACGCCGTATGATGATTTATGGAGCTTGGATGACCGAAATACAAAGAAAGAACGGCCGAAAAGAAAAGAGAAACGTTTTCCGCCGCAGCCGGAAAAGGACCTATTATTATTTATTGAAGAATATAGCCGGGAACTTGATGAGTGGCAGCGCGACATTTTAACGATGATGCGTGAAGAAATGTTATATTTCTGGCCACAACTGGAAACGAAGATTATGAATGAAGGATGGGCTTCATACTGGCATGCCCGCATTATCCGTGAATTAGATTTAACTTCAGATGAAGCTATCGAATTTGCAAAATTGAATGCCAGCGTTGTGCAACCATCTAGAACTTCTATTAATCCTTATTATCTTGGGTTAAAAATATTTGAAGATATTGAAGAGCGTTATAACAATCCTACCGAAGAAATGAAAAAGTTTGGCGTAAAGCCGGGATCAGGCCGGGAAAAAATATTTGAAGTGCGTGAAGTTGAATCCGACATTTCATTTATACGCAATTATTTAACGAAAGATTTAGTGGAACGAGAAGACTTGTATTTATTCCAAAAACAAGGAAAAGATTACAAAATTGTTGATAAAAACTGGGAAAATGTACGTGACCAACTTGTGAATATGCGTGTAAATGGCGGTTTCCCTTATGTAACCGTCAATGATGGTGATTATTTGAAAAACGGAGAACTATATTTAAAACATTGGTATGAAGGAATTGAACTTGATATAAAATATTTGGAAAAAGTCTTGCCGTATATTTATCAGTTATGGGGACGCCCAGTGCATATGGAAACCGTCGTTGAAAATAAACCGATTTTATTCTCTTATGATGGAAAAACAGTCCATCGGAAATATTTGTAAAATATTGAGTTTTTAATTGCCGACATCGGATAATATTTGCAAATCACAGCCGTTTCGGTCTAGTTGCTTCAAAAAATCTGCCTACATTCTTAACGGGGCTGTCCGAAAAGCTTTGGCTGTTCAAAAAAATTTCCACCTTTCGGACACCCCACCGAAGTTAAAAATTTAAATTTATCAAAATATTCAATATAATGAAAGTTGTAACGGAACAAAAAAGGTTGTGATTGATATGTGTTTAATATTGTTTGCCTATAAAATGCATCCAAAATACAAATTAATCGTTGCGGCTAATCGTGATGAATTTTATGAAAGAAAGACGGCATCCGCTCATTTTTGGCATGACCATCCTGAAGTGCTTGCAGGGCGTGATTTGGAAAAAATGGGTACATGGATGGGCGTTAATAAAAATGGACGCTTTGCAGCTGTAACAAACTATCGGAATCCTAAAGAAAATATGATTGGAAAACGTTCGCGGGGAGAGCTTGTAAAAAATTTCTTAATTACCGATATCAAACCGGTAGATTATCTGGAGACATTAGCGAAAAAGAAGGATGAGTACCCGGGGTTTAATTTGCTTGTTGGAGCTTCAGAGGAGCTTTATTATTTTTCAAATGTAACAAATAGATATTCAAAGGTTGAACAAGGTTTGTATGGCTTGAGCAACCATCTACTTAATACTGATTGGCCTAAAGTTCGCCAAGGAAAAGAGATGTTAAGCAAAATCATAATGGACCAACAGCATGTAACCTCAAAAACTGAAGCAACAAAAAAAGAAGAAGAGCTGATTGAAAGACTTCTTCATATGCTTCAAAATTGCGATATAGCGCCTGACGACCAGCTGCCAAACACTGGTATATCATTGGAAATGGAACGAATGCTTTCACCAATTTTTATAAAAAGTGAAAACTATGGAACAAGAAGCTCGAGCATATTGCTCGTGAAAGAATCAGAAATGATCTTTCACGAGAGGGTTTATTCCAACCCGGACCAATCAGACAACCATTTTCAAATTAGGCTCATATAATATTTCTGAATGTTTTTTTGTTCCAATGTTTCCAAAACTATAACATCCTAAACAAATAAAACCATGGTGAATCATTTGTTTTTGTACCGCTGGTTAGAATTTCAAATGATCAGCCAAGACCGTGAAAAACAAACATTTTTAGCCGATTCTTAGAAACCTCAAATGAACGGCCAAGACCATGAAAAAACAAACATTTTTGAGTTGATGCTTAGAAACCTCAAATGAACGGCCAAGACCATGAAAAAACAAACATTTTTGAGTTGATGCTTAGAAACCTCAAATGAACGGCCAAGACCATAAATGATCAAACGTTTTTGAGCCATGCTTAGAAATTTCAAATGAACTGAAAAGACCATGGTGTATCAAACGTTTATGTGCCGCTGTTTAGAAGTTTCAAATAAATTGAAGAGAGCTATGATGTATCGAATGTTTTGAATCGCCAAATCCAAAGGACCTACTTCCAACTTGAATTGGACATGCATCCCTCATTAGGCCGGTTCAACATGGACATGAACATCGAATACATCATGTTCTTTTTTTAATTTAATTTCAACTTCAGTCGAAATGTCATGGGCTAGTTTTAACGGCAAATTGGCATTAACAAGAATGACGATATCAACAACTGCATTCGATCCATAATTTCTTGCACGGATTTCTTTGACACCGACAACGCCTTTAATATTGGAAATCGTATCTTTATAATCTTCAATTAACTTTTCGTCAAATCCATCGGTTAAGCTATGAGACGTATCAATAAAAATTTCCCAAGCTGTTTTACAAATCAGAAAGCCGACAATTAGCGCTGCAAGCGGGTCTAGCCAAGCAAGGTTAAATTGGGAACCGATAATACCAACTGCGGTTCCAACACTAACCCAAGCATCCGATAAATTATCTTTGGCTGCGGCCATGACAGCTTGGCTGTTTATCTTTTTCCCTAATCTTTTATTATATAGATATACAATGTACATGACGAAAGCGCTTCCTAAGCCTGTCCAAGCTGCAAGTACGTCTGGTGCTTCCTCTTTTCCTTCAAACATCGTTGTAACAGCCGCAAAAAGCACTTGCAGACCAACCGTCATCATAATAAAAGAGGCCACCATAGAAGCAACAGTTTCAGATTTCCAATGTCCGTAACGGTGATTTTTGTCAGCTGGTTTTTGGGAAAATTTCAGACCAATGAGTACTGCAACGGAAGCAATAATATCGGTGCTATTATTAAAACCATCTGCTTTTAATGCTTCCGAATTTGTTAAAAATCCGATTAATAATTTCAGCGAAGCCAATATTAAATAGGCGATAATGCTGATGATTGCACCGCGCTCGCCCATTTTTAACTCATTGATCCGTTCTTGTTGTTGCTCCATCATTGAAACCTCCATTAATTCTTCAAATAAAATAGTAACTCTTTTTTTTATAATTTTCCATATCATCCAAAAAAATGAGCAGTTCCTGTTGAACGAATCGAATAAAATGGTTCTTTTCGTACTAATCATTCCAACACTTAAAATTATAAAATTTTGACAATTTTTGAATTTGGTTTTACTTCTACGAATATAAAGTGTATAATGGACTTAGTCTGGTAATGGGGGGATCATATTGAATTCAGATGCTAGTCAAATCGAACTTTTTGAAGAGTGGCTATTACATCAAGAGAAATCTCCTAACACAATCAACACGTATAAAAGTGCGATTCAAAAACTTAGTAATTGGTTGAAAATGCGAGATCGAAGTTTGGAAAAACTTACACATGATGATGTTCAAGCTTATATGGAAGATCTTGAAGAGGAAGGAAAGAGTGCGACGACGATTGATAAAATTTATGCAACAATCCGTGTATTTGCACAATATTTAAATCAACCAGAGATTGTCGCCAATATTAAGCGCAAGGAAAAGGAAAAAAATATTTACCAGACTGTTCCTGAGTTTTTAAAGGAAGAGGAACGTATAAAACTATTAAGGGAAGTTGAAAAAGACAACGATTTACGAAACACTGCAATTGTTTATATGCTTTTATATACAGGAGTTAGACTATCTGAATTGTGCAAATTAGACAGAAGCGATATTGTAATTTCTGGTCAAATCGGCACAGTTACAGTCAATAACCACCATGGTGGGAAGAAAAGAACTGTACCAATTCCGAAAGATGCCCTCAAAATTTTAAAAAGCTATCTAGATACATTTCCAAAAAATTATGAAGGGCCGCTCTTTATTTCAAAACAAAATAACCGCTTAACAACGCGATCTATCCAATACATGTTAGAAAAATATAATATCAATCCCCATAAATTGCGCCATACATTTTGCCGTGATTTGATTGAAAAAGGGTTGGATATTGCAGTTGTTGCTCAATTAGCGGGACATAATGATATAAATATTACAAAAAGATATATAATAAAAGGAGCTTAATTATTTTTTTGTGATACACTCGGTTCCTTTGTCTTATAAATTGCGAAAAATTAGAAAAAAAGCACATGTTTGGCAGCTTCGCTATCGTGGTGGAGCTGCCTTTTTATATTGTAAACTGCATTGTAAAAAGCTATGATTAATGTAAAATAATTGATAATAAAAACATTGAGATAAATATAGTGGGGATATTGTTTATTGCGGGGTGTTACAATTGGATATTCGACATTTAGAATATTTTGCGGAGGTTGCCAAGCATTTAAGTTTCACGAAGGCGGCATCGACTTTACATATTTCTCAGCCGTCATTAAGCAAGGCGATTCAAAATTTAGAAGGGGAGTTAGGTGTACCGTTATTTTATCGGTCTCCAAAACAATTGGAACTAACCGATGCAGGGAAAGCGGTATTAATGAATGCAAAAAACGTTTTAGAGGCCTTTTATAACTTAACATCTGAGCTGACTGAAATTGCGGAATTAAAAAAAGGAGAAATTCGAATTGGCATACCGCCGATCATGGGAGCTGCTTTTTTTTCAAAATTAATTAGCCAATATAAAGAAATTTACCCTTTAGTTGACATTATTTTGTCTGAAGTAGGTTCAAAAGTAATTAAAGATGGCGTTGAAAATGGTTCTTTAGATATTGGGCTTATTTGTAATGCATCGATTAAAAACGATAGTTTTGAAGTTATTAATTTATTAAAAGATCCTTTAATGGTAATTGTTCATAAAGATCATCCATTATCTAAAGATGAGGTTATCGATTTTATCCAATTGGAGCATGAACCGTTTATTTTATATAGAAAAGATTTTTCGCTGTACGATCGTATTTTAGATGTTTGCCATAAATATGAATTTACACCGAATATTGTGTGTGAAACATCGCAAAAAGATTTCATCATCGAAATGGTTGGCGCTAAACTTGGCATTGCTTTACTTCCAAGCAAAATATGCCAAAACATTCAAAATGAAAAAATTGTTGGAATTCCTTTTGAATGCCCAGAAGTCTTTTTGGAATTAGGGATGATTTGGAAAAAAAATAAATACCAATCTTTTGCTGTCCGCGAATTTATTGCATTAGCTAAAAAAAGGACAGAACAATCGTTATAAAAATAAATTCCATAAACCGATTATCGTAAAAGATTAATCAGTTTATGGAATTTTTTGTTATATACTTTTTATTTAGTTTTGAGTGACTGCAAACTTAGCTTTTGCTTCCGCACGACGCTTATGCAAAATAGGTTCCGTATAGCCGCTTGGTGAATCATAACCTTTAAAGATCAAGTCGCAAGCTGCTTGGAAGGCAACAGAATTTTCATAGTCAGGCGCCATATTACGATAGTTAGGGTCGCCGGCATTTTGTTCATCTACAACTTTTGCCATCCGTTTTAATGTTTCCATCACTTGCTCTTTTGTGCAAATGCCATGGTGGAGCCAGTTTGCCACATGTTGGCTTGAAATGCGCAATGTTGCTCGGTCTTCCATTAAACCGATATTGTTAATATCAGGTACTTTTGAACAACCGACACCTTGTTCTACCCAACGAACAACATAGCCAAGGATGCCTTGAGCATTGTTGTCAAGTTCTTGTTGGATTTCTTCTGGTGACCAGTTTGGATTTTTCTCGATTGGAATTTGTAAAATTTCGTCTTGTAAATCAGCGATTGATTTCTTCAACTCATTTTGAACTTCGACCACATCGACTTGATGATAGTGAAGGGCATGCAATGTTGCAGCAGTTGGAGATGGTACCCAAGCTGTGTTTCCGCCCGCTTTTAAGTGGCCGATTTTTTGTTTTAACATTTCTGCCATCATGTCTGGGATTGCCCACATACCTTTACCGATTTGGGCGCGTCCTTGTAATCCGCATGTTAAACCGACATTTACATTTGATTTTTCATAAGCATTGAGCCATGTGGATGATTTCATATGGTTTTTGCGGATCATAGGACCTGCTTCCATGGAAGTATGAATTTCATCGCCTGTACGGTCAAGGAATCCTGTATTGATGAAGACAATCCGGTCTTTTACTTCATAAATGCAGTTTTTCAAGTTTAAGGATGTACGTCTTTCTTCATCCATCACACCGATTTTGATTGTGTTGCGCTCTAATTGAAGCATGTCTTCCACACGTTCAAACAGCTTGTTACTAAAAGCAACTTCTTTAGAGCCATGCATTTTCGGTTTTACGATGTAAATTGATCCTTTTTTAGAGTTTGTATATTTCGTATTTCCAATGATGTCATGGGAAGCGATTAAACTGCTGATCGCTGCATCTAAAATTCCTTCAGGCACTTCTTCGCCGTTTTCATCTAAGATGGCATTTGTTGTCATTAAATGGCCAACATTTCGGCAAAACATTAGTGAGCGTCCAGAAAGTGTCAATGTTTCACCAGTTAATGTTGTGTACGTACGATCAGGATTCAATGTACGTGTCATCATTTTGTTATTCTTTTCGAATGTCGCACTGATGTCGCCTTTAATAAGGCCTAACCAGTTGCGGTATACGCGAACTTTGTCTTCAGCGTCAACAGCCGCAACAGAATCTTCAAAGTCCATGATCGTTGTAACGGCAGATTCCATTACGATATCTTTAATACCAGCTTGGTCTGATTTACCAATCGGATGGTTTCTGTCCATTTGAATTTCAAAATGAAGCCCGTTATTTTTAAATAATAAAGTAGATGGATTTTCTGCTTCCCCTTGGTAGGCGATCAGTTTTTCAGAATCTTTTAAAGTTGTTGTTACGCCATTTTCAAGGGTAACTTGTAATGTTTGACCGTTAATTTCATATTTAACAGCGTTCTTATGTGATCCTTCTTGAAGAGGAATCGTTTGATCAAGAAACTCTTTTGCATAAGCGATAACTTTTTCACCGCGAGCCGGGTTGTATGATGCCGTACGTTCTGTACCTTCTTCTTCTGGAATAGCATCCGTTCCATAAAGCGCATCGTAAAGGCTTCCCCAGCGGGCATTCGCAGCATTAATCGCATACCGGGCATTATCAACAGGCACAACAAGCTGAGGACCTGCTTGGACTGAAATTTCATCGTCGACATTTGCCGTATTGATTGTAAAATCTTCAACTTCCTTTTCTATATAATCAATTTCTTGTAAAAATCTTTTATATTCTTCAAATTGAAAGGAATCTTTATTTTTCAAATGCCATTCATTAATTCTTTTTTGCATTTCATCTCTTTTGGCTAAAAGCGCTTTGTTTTCAGGAGTTAAGTCTTTAATGAGCGCCTCAAGTCCATTCCAAAATTGTTCAACAGTGACGCGAGTTCCTGGAAGAGCTTCATTGTTAATAAAGTCTTTTAGGATCGAAGCTACCTGTAAATTGCCGATTTTTTCATAGTTCGTCATCATTTGTTTCCTCCCTAATTTAAAAAGATAGTTCTCTCCTGAACAGATCATTTCAAAAAAATTTTTAAAATTACATCTATTTCTCTTGGTTTTATTATAAAAGTTTTTTCGTATTCTTAAAAATACATTTTTTGAATAATGAGTATGCCCTAAGGTTATAGACAGAAAGAAAGAGGCTTGCCGAAAAGTGTTTTATAAAAAAATTAGCCTAGACACTTGATCGACAGCCTCGTTATTCGACAATGTTATAAATCATGTTGAAATTCTCTTTTTTCGTGCTTGGTGAGCCAATTTTTTATATCAGTCAAAATGGCAAATGCTAATAATGAATTAATGAGCCAAACGGTAATAAATTGGCCGTTTGTCCCCAGTTTGATCGTATCGTAATTTTTAATTTCCATGACAATAAAAGCTTCTACTAAAATCAACCCTAGTCCCAACAAAAGAGCAGACCCTGCACGAAACAATAAAATTCCTTCCTTCCTAAAATAGTAATATTCATCTTAATATTATCTGAATATTTTCATTTTAGCATAGATTGTCCATTTGTTAAGACTTTAATCGTAATTTTTTGAACGTGCGTCAAAAATCTCTTTTGATTTGCGAATGAATAAGTAAAATACTTAAAAGGGAGAGAGCAATACATATGAATAGTAAGAAGAAGTTTTCAAAAACACTTTCCAAATGTATGGTTGCCGCGATGTTAACCGTTCCATTTGGAGCTAGTGTTGCATCTGCGGAGCAAACGGCAGCGCAGGAAAATATAGTGAAAAGTGAAATAAAAACAGAAGTTTCCGAATCGGTTGTATTGCCTGGGGATTTATTTTACTTTGCTAAAATATTAACAGAAAAAATTAAACTTGCTTTAGCCAATGAAGATCTCGAAAAGGCGAAACTGTTAGTTCAATTTACACAAGACCGGTTACATGAAGCAGAGCTTCTGTTTAAAAATGGAGATGAAAAATTAGCTTATGAAACATTAAAAAAGGCCGTTGAATTGCAAAACAAAGCGCTTGATTATAGCGGACAAAGCGAGAGTGGAAATACTGTTGACCAATCTCTGGATAAAAAAGAACATGGGGCTAAAAAAGAAGATTTATCGAAAAAAACTAAACTGAAAAACAGTGCAGAAATAGAAGCTGCAAAAAAAGAACTGGAAGAAGCATTTTCGAATAATGTTCATGGTTTACTGAATGCGATGCAGCATGTAAAAAATCCGAAGGCACTGAAAGAACTTACAAAAAATCTTGAAAAGCAAGCAAAACAATATGAAAAAAACTATGGGAAACTTTTAAAAGAAGAAGTGAAGTATGAGAAAAAGGAAACAGATGAATCAAAAAAAGGTGCTCCCCACAAATTGAAACATGAAAAGAAGAAGCAGAAAGATGAAAGGAAGAAATTGAAAGAAGAACAAAAACAAGAAAGAAAACTAGCCCATGAAAAGAAAAAACTAGAGAAAAAACAAAAGAAGGAAGAAAGAAAACAAGAAAAAAAGAATGAGCGATAATTATGTCTGAAAAGACAAGTGCTTGAAAAAGGTCTGAAAAAAATAATAGCAAGCGGTGAAAATAATCATTTTTACCACTTGCTATTATTTATATTTATTAGAGAATCCTTTGATCATAAAGGATACCTTATAATTAACGTTTTGAAATGGCAGCAAGCAATTCTTTTTCATGTCTTTTTTCTAATTTTAGCTCAATGCGGTCCAATTCTTTTTCGTTTTTCAAAAGCTCGCGTTTATTTTCTTTTACTAACTCTTCGAATGGTAACATACGTTTTTTCATTGTCAACAATCCTCCATTTATTTTTACCACTTTCAGTGATAATAATTTTTTTTATAGTTTTATTATAAATTCTCTTTAATTCGACAATATATGATATAAATCACATTTTCAATACTTTTGTATATAATTTCACAATATCTTAACAATTTTCTGAAATATTCTGCTAATATAATACCAAAACTTGGATAGTTGAGGGGGTTAGGAGGAAAAAAGTTGATTGGATGGGAAGTTGTGTGGATTTTACCAATTTGGAAATAAAAGGTCCCAAGCGGGGATTGCTTGGGACCTTGAAGCCATTCATATGAAATTTTTATTAAAACTGACCGCGAGTTCCAGCTAATTGTTGTTGAGCCATAGATACTAGGCGTTTTGTAATTTCTCCACCAACAGATCCGTTAGCACGAGAAGTTGTGTCAGGACCAAGGTTTACACCAAATTCTTGAGCAATTTCATATTTCATTTGGTCAAGTGCTTGTTGAACACCAGGAACTAATAATTGGTTGCTGCTGTTGTTGTTTGGCATAATCATCCACTCCTTGAGAATGTTCTAGTTGTAATGGTAGGGTTAGTTGGATTTGCACCAACAGTATTCTTTACTGCCTTGAAGGCTAACCCTATATTTGTATTTGATACTTTGTTGTATTCTTAAGTTATCCAGTTCTTTTTGTTGTATGAGTAGTAATTTTTGGTATTTATTATAATATCTTTTAGAGAAATTTTATTAAGTGTATTTTATGAACTCTTTCAAGTCCTATACATTTTTCAAGTGGTAATTATTGGTGCCCTATCGTTGTAGTAGTTTAAAGAAGACATACGCATACTTACAGGTAACAAAATATTTTTTAAGTAATCAAAAGGAGACTAGTATGATGTATGTATGTCCTCTTTGCAACAAATTAGGGCAAAAAAATTATCAATGTCCAACCTGCCTGACAAGTCTTGAAGATTGTGGAAGGTTAATGGATTATTTTGATAATTATAGTCCGTATTTAGAAATTGACGGAACGAAGTTAGTTGATGGCTATCCGAACGATCAAAAAAACCACCAATGTCCCCATGTTTTTTATTGTCCGAACTGCTTGACAGAACAGGTTTATTTAATTGATGAAATAATCTTCTAATCCCATAATTTTTTATGAGAATAATGTGTAATGATTTCTTTTAATGGAAATATATTATATAATTTAAGTACATGGTGGGGTAATTTGATTTATAAGGATGGTGTACAAAATGGAATATCCGCAAGATATGAAAAATCGTCTTAGACGAGTTGAAGGACAAGTTCGTGGTATCATTCGCATGATGGAAGAAGATAAAGATTGTAAAGATGTGATTACACAATTATCTGCTGTCCGCGCTGCCATAGATCGAACAATCGGCTATGTCGTTGCTAAAAACCTTGAGCATTGCATCCGCATGCAAGCGGAAAAAGGAGAAAGTGCAGAAGAGGTTATAAATGAAGCAGTTAAATTAATTGTGAAAAGCAGATAAAATATAGACGCCGATGTTAAACTCATTTAAAAAATATGCCGCCCATTTTATACTAATGGTTTACAAAAATAGGCACAGGGCAAGAAGCCAAGTTCACAATGCCCTGTGCTTAACTTTTTATGTCAATTCCAAAGGCGGTTCTTCCTCAAGCATATTTCGATCGTCGTCGATCGGTTTTTCCACTCCTCTAGTGATGACCGTTCCACCAGCCATTCCTTCATTAATCATACGATCGACATCCATAAAATAACGGTCGCGTCCTTCATATTTTGAGTCTTTAGCTAATAATGCTTGAATTTCCTGTTCTCTGTCGTTGTGTTCCATTGATTAGTTCCTCCTCCTT
Source organism: Calidifontibacillus erzurumensis (assembly GCF_013303125.1). Classification (GTDB taxonomy): domain Bacteria; phylum Bacillota; class Bacilli; order Bacillales; family Bacillaceae_J; genus Calidifontibacillus; species Calidifontibacillus erzurumensis. Next base: position 61,274 of record NZ_JABTTE010000011.1, read on the forward strand.
TTCCCTTAATTTGCACATATGTAAATGAACTATGCATGACGAATGAAAAAGGATAGGGAAGTGGAAGGGACTAAAGAGCATTTTATTAAACCTTAAAGCGAGCTTAGGCGCTTATAAATGTGATTGTATCATTTTTTTGGCAGGTCATCACCACATGAATATCCACAGTTTTTGGGAATAATAGAAGTTAAGCTGATCGATGTTGAAGAAATTCTAAAATCGATCATTTTAGTCCACTGAAAAAACATGCTCTGTAATTGTAAGTGGTGATGGACGAAAAAAAGAGGCTATTTTTAAGCCCTTTTTGTATCATATTCGAGAAAAATTTCGACTAAATGATTCAAGCCTTTTTCATAAATATCCGGCTCGTCAAATTTCATCGGTTTGGAATTGACATCAAAGATGAAAAATCGGTTATCGACTGTTTTTCCAATATCCATTGAAAATTCTTTAACAGCTCCTGGACGAAATGCTCTTTCCAAAACTTTTCCTGTCCGTCTGGCCAACAATCGGATGTATTCGAGGTCTTTCTCGTTCGTCACTTGGTCTACTTCGAGTAAATTTCCTCCCTTTAAAACATGTGTAGTAATGCCATTTCTTTTGCTTTGACGGATACCTATTCCTGATACAATCCAATTATTTTTTACGTGATGAACGAGAACGCGATAATCATACGTTCGTTCATTTTGCTGCAGTAGATCTTTTTTTTGCTGGATAATATATTCTCTTTTTTCAAGTAGTGGAGTGATTTTTCGGTCCCAAATATTTTGGAAAAAAGTTGAACCGTATATTTGCCCATGACCTTTTAATTGGAAGCTATCATTGTCATTGATTGAAAGGACAAAAATTCCATTTCCTTTGCTGCCGTCATTTGGTTTTAAATAAAGGGAGCGAAAGTCTTTTATTCGTTGTTCGAGTTGTTCTTTTGATTGAACTTTTTCGGTAAAAGGAAGATGTTTTTTTAATTTTGCATCTTTGTGTAAAATCGAATAAATATCCCATTTTTTAAAAAAACTGCAATTAAACATTGGAATGCGTTTGTTTTTGCACCAAGATGAAAAAGCTTGAAATTGTTCTGTCTGTTCATCTTTACGGTATGGGATGCGATTATATACGACCGTTGGTGTACCGATATTGCTGACGTAAGCCCAGCTATTTTTCTTCTCATAAAAAATATAGCCGCCATTGATTTTGTTATTTTTTAATGATGATAATGTTAAAACGACGACAGTTCTTCCTTTTTCGGCTAATTTCCGGGAAAGGTCACGGAAAAGTTCAAAGTTTCCTGTAATCGGCGCATTTTTTCCTTCCGTCGTTAAAATACCAAAGTATGGGTGGTTATTTTTTTTCATTAAAAACCGGCAAGGATACCCCCAATTTATTCGTGAAGAAGGGCAGTAACCCAACGAAAGAGTGGGGGAGGAATTGCCGTCAGATACCGCATGGTACTTGAAATTCGTACCCAAGTATCTGATATTCCACCTTGCCCCCTCCTTTCCTCATAAATGAAAACTATTGTTTACCTAATTGTATGAGGTTTGTTTTAAGAAATTGTTCTGTTTTAAAGTTTGCTATTAAAAAAAATGACCGTTGCAAACGGGGTGTCTTTCCCCTTCGTTGTGCAACAGTCGCTTTTCATATGGGTGGAGAAAAAACAATCGGATCGGAATTCGCGATTTTATTTTGTTCGTTGTTGATTAAAAAGAACTTCAGGTTCATAAATTGCTTTTTTCGTTAAATAGACGGCATAAGAGATTGGCAATGCCCTTGATTGTTGATCGAGCTCTCTTAATTTCGGGTGTTTGAAAATAGATCTGCCAGGTTTTGAATTAGCTTCAAATAGCCAAATTCGTCCATTTTTATCAATACCGACATCATAACCAATTTCTCCAAGAGGCCCTTTTATTTCCTTTTCTAAAATGCTAGACATTTTAAGAACGGCTTGCTCCAGCTTTGGGGCAATGTCAGTAGGGAGCGGTGCTAGTTTAATAATTTCATCAATTGTTTTAACAGTGCCTCCGCTAGCAACATGGGTGGTCACACTGCCAATGCCAGCAACTTTTGCAGCCATAGCACTTACTTTCCAATGTCCGGATTCATCTTTGTTTGTATGGATTCTAAAATCAATCGGTTTATCTTCATATCGAATGAGCCCGATTCCTTGTTGGGCTAGAAGCCCTTTTAGATGGGTGGTTTTAAATTGATGCCTAAGAAGCGCTTCAAGTGATTTATATTTTCGCAAGTAATTTTGGTCATCTTGGCGGAAACGGCAATACCATGCGTTTTCATCTGCAGGTTTTATGATATGATGAATTCCTAATCCAAGGCTGCCGTTGATCGGTTTTACATAAATATGACTATATTTTTTAAAAAGGGCTTCGATTTCCTCCATCGTTGGATTTGCGATGGTTTCCGGCAAAAAGTGTGCAACTTCAGGATGGGCACTGAAAATTTGGTGGATTTCCCATTTATTGAAAAAGCCAGGATTAAACCAAGGTATTAAATACTCTTGTTGAAGTTTTGTTTTGATTGATTTTAAGACGGTATGACTTTCCGTTTTTCGATTTGGCAGGCGATCATAAACGACATTAGGAAAAGGGACTTCAAATTGCTTCCATCCGTCACTATTATGAAATAGACCTTTGATTCTTCCCGATTCCCAATTGATATGATTGGCTCCGAAGACAAATGTATAAGCACCGACTTTTCGCTCCATCGATAAGAGTTTTGCGAAAAATAGAGACCGATCTCCGATTGGTCTTAGCAACGTACCGGTAAAGCCTGCTGTGAAAATGCCGATTAACGGTCCGATATGAAGAATGCCTTCATGGGCGATGACATGGACTTTGTTTTCATATGGAATGGTTAGTTTATTCCAAAGAAGTTCACCAATTGAAATAGTGGCAAATTCTTTTGAACGCCTCACTTTGCATTGGCTTAATTCATGTCCGAACGCTATAGATTCAAATTGATTGCATTCGGAATATAACGGCTCAGGGAGCCAAACATCGTTTGTTTGTTCAGGAATTTTTTTTATAAAAAATAGAGTCACTAAATATCAGCTCCTTTGCAAATCCATCTGTTTACAGAATGTAAGCGGTGCAGAGTAAAGCTGTTCTGAGATTGCTGGATTCGTTAATAAAATCGTTTTATGTCCAGGTTTTGAATTCGTATCTAGCACCCAAACAGAGCCATCCTTTGCGACACCAATATCAATGCCTAATTCAAATAACGGACCAAAACTTTGTTCAAGTGTTTGCGGGAGATGTGTCACAATCGTTTCGATATCTTCAAGCAAGAGTTGCCGTTTTTTTCGGTCAACCGTTCGCAGAAAATTTTCGAATTTTTCGACGGTGCCGCCGCCATGTAGATTTGAAATGATATACCCTTCGATCCCTTTACGAATCCCCCGGCCTAGTTCTTGCCAATTGTTGTTTTCCGTTTTTTGCATGAATATGCGAATATCAAACGGACGCATTTCTTCGTCATGAAGCGGCAAATATTCTTGAACTAAGTAGGAATGGACGTTTAAAAGTTGTGTTAACCATTTTTTTAGATCGTCCTTTTTTGAAAATATTTTCCGAATGATTTTTTTATGACGGGCAGTTATAAGTTCAATTTTTCTTCCTTTCATGGAAAGAGCAATAATGCCTCTTCCTTGGGCGCCATTTTCTGGTTTCAAAATAATTTTTTTATGTTTTTTTAACACATTGAAAATATCGTCCGCACTTTCTGCTTTTATTGTTTCAGGAATATAATACTTTAGGATCGGATGGGAAGAGAGTTCGTTGTAAATTTTCCACTTGTTCGGAAGGCCATGGCCGATGAAAAAAATATCTTTCCGATTTTTCATCCATTGGACGATGGGACCGTATTTTTTTAGTACATCTTCTGAAGAATAAAAACAGCGGTCGTAAATATATGTTGGAATTGGAAAAATAGAATGATCCCAGTTCTCTGTTTCTGGATTGTATTTTTTTCCGTGAACAAGTTCGGTTTTTGGATCAATATCTGCAGGAGAAAAGCAAAAAACTTCAAAACCGAACAGCCTTCCTTTTTTCGCAATTTGTGTAAAGTATTCACGCTCAATATTTTTGTTTAAAGTTAAACAGCCAAAAGTAAGCATTGACTAGAACCTCCTTATACTTTCCAACCTGAAAGACTGTGGCAGTAGTTAATAATTGCTTTTGCTGAAGGTCTAATTTTAGGAAATATACTTTCAGGATCATGGTTTTTAGAAGGCTTTGTATTGATTTCGATAAGCCAAGGCTTCCCGTCTTTATCAAGCCCGATATCAACGCCTAGCTCTCCATAGATGCCTTCTGTATTTATATCAATCGTATTGACCGCTTCAAGCGCAAGTTCTTTTAGCAGTTGTTCAATTTGCTTCATCATCTTTCGATCAAAATGGTTTTGCAAAACTTCATTTAATTTGAATATTTCACCGCCTCTGGCAACATTCGATACAAATCCATGATTGGCACTTACCCGGGCTACCATTGAGGTGACCATCCACTCTGTATCACTTTTGCGATGGCAAAGAATGCGAAAATCGAGAGGCCGCCCTTCATAAAGGAAAAGATCGATGCCTTGTTGAATAATATATCGCTGTGTTTGCAATCGGGGCTTTATAGCTTCATATAAATGTTGAATAGTAGAATATTCTTTTGCAATATCACCTGAGAATGTTGAGTAATCTAGAAGAAAATGATCTTCTTTACTTGAAATTTTAAAAATGTTTTTGCCAAGACTCCCATGGACTGGTTTCAGAAATAATTGGGGATATTTATAAACCATTTCTTCAATCGTTCTTTTCCCATTTAAAAGTTTTGTTTCCGGTAAATACGGTAATAAATGTTCATAGTTGGACAAAACGTCATAAACATGCCATTTATGCAAATATCTTTCATTAAAATAAGGAATCCCGTTTTTTTTCAACATCGAAAAAAATTCCAATGCTTCTTTCGAGCGCTCCTTTAGTCTGGAATGAATGCGATTATGAACAACATGAGGGGTTGGCAGTTTCGCTTCAATCCAGCTTTTTGCCTCGTTTGAATACATAAAACCATTTACATGGGTTTGTTTAAAATTTTCCATTGTAAAAACGTATATAAATAGGTGCAGCTCTTTTGCGTAAGTTTGCATTTCATCTATAAATGTATGAATCGTACCAAAGCTATTATGATGGATTCGATCGGTTAAAATACCGATAAAAGGACCAAGTTCCCATATTCCTTGAGCTTCATCAATTTTTAAAGATATAGAAAAGCGTTCATTCGGTAAGAATAAGTATTCGAGAATAGAAGGAGAACATCGGATGATATCATTTTCTTGTACCCGCGATTCATGTATAATACAATCGGTAAAACGGCTTCCGCTTTTCAATATGACTTTTTGTCCATTTGTCACATTTGTTTGCTTCATGAAATTAGAACTAATTATAATAGTAGGATGAGAAGGAAAATCTTCACTTTCTTGCTCCTTAGGTACAATTTCTATGTTGAATATTTTTTTCATTATGAACCCTCACATCGCCCATAGGCACTCGCTGATATCGTAGCATATGAAAACTTCATCATTAGTGTGAGGAATTAAGGAAGGTTGTTAGTTGGAATGGATGTAATTTTGATGATTTTTATTATGGGAATAATCGGTGCATTGATCGGAGGTGTGACGAATCATCTTGCGATCAAAATGCTTTTTAGGCCTCTTCAACCGATTTATTTTTTGGGAAAGCGCCTGCCGTTTACGCCGGGACTTATCCCGAGACGGCGCAAAGATTTAGCCATATCCCTCGGACGCACGGTTGTGGACCATTTGCTTACAGCTGAAGGAATCCGAAAAAAACTGCATGAACCGGCGTTTGTAAATGAAATGGAATTATGGGCTAAATCAGAAGCAGGAAAATTTTTAGAAAGTGAAAAAACTGTTTCGCAATTTTTAGAACAATTTGGAATCACAGATGTTGAAAACAAAGTGAAAGAGAAAATTGAAACCTTTATTGAGGAAAAATACGAAGAGTTAATTGGACAAGCTAGATCAAAAACATTGGGGGAAACTTTGCCGAAAGAGCTGCTTGAAAAAATCGATTCACAAATTCCACAGTTTTCCGCATACATATTAAAGAAAGGAATCGATTACTTTGAAAGCGATGAAGGCCGCAATCGCTTGCGTACAATGATTCAAGATTTTTTAGATAATCTCGGTTCTTTAGGCAGCATGGTGCAAATGTTCATCAGCTATGATTCGTTGATTAACATGATCCATCCTGAGCTCATGAAATTTTTAAAACATAAAGGGACTGAAAATTTATTGACTCAACTAATTGACAATGAATGGAAAAAGGTAAAAAATTGGCCGGTTAGCAAAGTTGAAGAAAAAATTGGCCGTGAGAATCTGCTCGCATTTTTAAAGAAAAATATAACGGATCAGCTGCCTTACAAAAAATGGTTATCTTCTTCTATTAAAGAACTAACAGTACCATTTAAAGACAAAATCGTGGAAACATGGATTCCGAAAGCTGTAAAAATGATGGTAGACTTCGTTGATGACCGAATTGAAGACATGATGGAAAAGCTGCATGTATCTGAAATTGTACGCAAACAAGTGGAAGCATTCCCTGTTGAACGATTAGAAGTAATCGTACTGTCCATTTCGAGACGGGAATTTAAAATGATTACGTATTTAGGGGCTTTGCTTGGTGGATTGATCGGCATCGTTCAAGGACTTATCGTCTTTATCATCGGTTAATGGTTTTAGGCTTGTGCCACATATTGAACTTACTGGAGGGACAAAAATGGCAAATGTATATGATGCCGCTTATAATTTAGAGAAGGCAATTCGAGAGTCCGATGACTATAAAAATTTAAAGCAGTTCTATGAAAATGTGATGAATGATGAAACATCCAAGCGTTTATTTAATGAATTTCGCGAAACCCAATTTCAATTGCAGCAAAAGCAAATGATGGGGGAAGACTTAACAGATGCTGATGTGCAAAAAGCACAGATGCAATTTTCGCTCATTCAACAAAACGAAGCGATTTCCAAATTAATACAAGCCGAAGAACGTATGGGGATGATTTTGAGCGATTTAAATAGAGTCATGATGAAACCGTTGGAAGACCTATATGGCATGCCAGGCGGTTTCCAATAAAAATATCATTGTTTAGAATAAGGACGCCTTTTTGGTCGAATTTTTGACAGAAGGCGTCTTTTTATTTTGAATTCTTGAATTTCAATAATTTTGCATGCTTTTCAAGAGCTTGTCCTAAAAATACAGTACCTTGTAATTATGAACTTAATAAATAGTTTGACTTATAAATGAAAAATCCTGATAGGATTAGTAGTGTTACTGGTACTATCTAAACTTTGGTAATAAGTGAAAGTGGTTTGACTGTTAATTGGGATAGCTCAAAAAATATATAAGTAACAATGCGTATGCAGTTGTTTTGTCCATGCCGTTTAAAATAGCGTTTTCAGTATGGATGGACAACCTTAATTTAGTTCTAATTAAGTCTTTCAGTTCATAGGCATATCATAAAGCGGAACTTGCATGTACATCGTTACATAAGGAGCAAGTTACGCCAGACACCTCAAAACTAAGGGGGGCTTTTATGATATACCGGTTACTTGCAATAAACATTGATGGCACATTATTAAAATCCAATGGGAAATTATCAAGGGAAACGAAAGAGGCGATTGAATATGTCCGAAATAAAGACGTCTACATTACGTTAGTCACAAGCCGAAATTTTCCTTCTGCTAAAAAGGTTGCGAAAGCATTAAAATTGGACAGTTACTTAATTACCCATAGCGGTGCTTTCATTGCAAAAACTTTAGATGAGCCTTTATTTGAAAGCAGATTTACAGAAGAAAAAACGTTTAATATCGTTCAAGTGCTTGAAACCTACAACTGTTCGATTCGCCTCGTACATGAACGTTTTTCGATCGGAAACCGAGTGAAACAAAAAGGAAACTTAATGGGTAAAATTATTGCTAATTCTAATGACCCGCTTTTCTATCCAATCCAGTTTGTCCAAAGCTTAAGCGATCAGCTTGTTGATTTCCCGGTAGCCGCACCAAAAATAGAAGTTTATTTTTCAACGAAAGAGGAAATGTTGGAAGTTAAAGATATAATTAGCAAATCATTCCCAGAAGTAAATATTGTTGAAGCATATGATGTCATGTTTGAAATTACCCCTGGTGTTGCATCGAAAGAGCAAGGACTTCGAAGGCTTTCTGATCATCTTGGTATTGCGCTTGAAGAGACGGTCGTGATTGCCGATTCGATGAGCGATATTCCGATGATTGCAGCGGCAGGATTGGGTGTAGCGATGTGGAATTCTCCGTTTGAAGTAAAAAAAGCTGCAGATTGGGTCACAAGATCGAACGACCATGATGGTGTTGCTTATATGATTAAAGAACATTTTCGGAAACAACAACGGATCGAATTTTTACGAAAAATCACGAAACAATAATAAAATCTCATAAGGCGCTGTCTGGAAAGTCAATATTTTTTCTCTTACTTTTCAGACAGCTCTATTTTTGCCTCAAGTCAAGAGTTGTTTGTCACCAACGCGCAAAATTCCGATTATACATTTTTAAATTTAGATTGCCCCAAAACTTTCCTCCCATTTCCACTTTTTTCGAAGCCCAAAAACTAGTACACATCCCTCAACCGAAGGAGAAAAATGATAATGAAACAATGAATTTCTTAATAAGCCTTTACCTTTTTTTAACTTTCAAAAATTTGCTTTTTTTGTTTGACCGTCTTATCAATGTTCAGTAAACTTGAAGCAGTGTGAATTTTTTAGTTTGTTATAAAAGCAGGTGAAAATTCAATTGAATATCCTGATTAAAGGATTAGATGAAACATTTGAATACCAGTTGCAGCTCATTGCAAACTTATTTTTCGAACAATGCACGCTCAACGTGAATGAATTGGATCAACCGGACTTAATCGGGTTTTTCACGATAAATGACGACGAAAAGATTGTCGTTTCAACGAAATTGGTGGATTTAAAAACAGACCAAGAGTACATCATCCATCATGAGAAAAAGAGCCAATTTACATCCGGTACAAAAGAATGGGAGAAAGAAAGAAGACATGCTGCTAGTTATGCTTTTTTATCAGCGCTCCAACAGTTAACCGGCATTGTTCAAAAATGGGGAACATTAACAGGCATTCGTCCGACGAAATTACTTCACAACCAATTAAAGCAAAAGATTACAAAAGAAGAAGCCCATTCGTTTTTAAAAACGAACTATATGATTCATCAGGAAAAAATCGATCTTATGCAAACGATAGTAGATACTCAGCTCCGTGCGATTCCTGATCTTTTTTCACTTCAAGATGAAGTCAGCATTTATATTGGAATTCCGTATTGTCCGACGAAATGTGCGTACTGCACGTTTCCAGCCTACGCGATTCAAGGAAGGCAAAGTTCTGTTTCTTCGTTTTTAAGCGGCCTCCATTATGAAATTCGTGAAATTGGAAAATGGTTGAAAGAAAACGGGATTAACATAACAACCGTTTATTTTGGCGGAGGAACACCGACAAGCATCACTGCTGAGGAAATGGATGTTCTTTATGATGAATTGTACAATGCTTTTCCAAATATGGAAAGTGTCCGCGAAGTGACTGTCGAAGCAGGTCGTCCGGATACGATTACAGTGGACAAGCTAAACGTTCTGAAAAAGTGGAACATTGACCGGATCAGCATCAACCCGCAATCGTATATTCAAGAAACGTTAAAAGCGATTGGGCGCCATCATACGGTGGAAGAAACGGTTGAAAAATTTAAACTCGCACGAGAGATGGGCATGAACAATATAAATATGGATTTAATTATCGGTCTTCCTGGAGAAGGGCTTAAGGAATTCGAATACACATTAAGTGAAACAGAAAAGCTCATGCCGGAATCGCTCACCATTCATACTCTTTCATTTAAACGGGCTTCAGAAATGACACAAAATAAAGAGAAATATAAAGTAGCAGACCGCCTGGAAGTTGAGCGCATGATGAATTTAGCATCCAAGTGGACGAAAGATAACAACTACACCCCGTATTATTTGTACAGGCAAAAAAATATATTAGGTAATCTGGAAAATATCGGTTACTCACAGCCTGGCCGTGAAAGTTTATACAATATTATCATCATGGAAGAGCAGCAGACGATCATCGGACTAGGCTGCGGCGCTGCCAGCAAATTGGTTCATCCTGAAACGAGAAAAATTACGAGATTTGCAAACCCGAAAGATCCAAAAACTTATAATGAGCGATTTATGCATTATACAACAGAAAAAATAAGATTGTTGACAGAGCTGTATAAACGAAAAATGTAGGAAGAATTACAATATTTATTCGTGATTTTTCAAAAATAAAAAAGGAATTATTTCTTTAATGAGGAATAAATCAAGTAGTGAAAATCCGCATCGGCGTTGACTGAAAAATAATTTAAGGAGTGTTCGGAATGTCCCAATCTGTTAAATTAACGGTGGATGGGTGTATAGCCACATTACAATTGAATCGTCCTGATTGTTTAAATGCGATGGATATCGAAATGCTGCAAAGCCTGTTAGAAAAACTGAAAGAAGTTGGAAATCTTGATGCTCCAATTTTAATTATTACGGGAAATGAAAAAGTTTTTTCATCTGGCGGAGATCTTCAAGCTTTATTACAAGACACAGACGAAGATAGTTTTGACCGGGCAATGAATATCATTAATGAAATGACAATGACTCTTTATACTTTGCCAAAATTAGTGATTAGCGCTATTTCAGGGCCTGCTGAAGGACTTGGATTCAGTTTCGCATTAGCAGCCGATTATGTGATCGCTGACAAAAGTGCGAGACTTTGCATGAATTATATTAACATCGGTTTAATCCCAGATGGTGGCGGGCATTTCTTCTTGAAACAAAGAATAGGAGAAAGAAGAGCGAAGGAAGTTATTTGGGAAGGAAAAATATATCAACCGGAAGAGGCATTGAATATCGGATTCATCAATGAAGTGACAGAGGAGCAAGCATACAGTCGAGCGAAAGCAAAAGCTGATGAATGGTTGAAAAAGCCAATTGGAGCGATGATTAAAACGAAAAAAATAATGGCTGACAGCAGCCGTCAGCATTTATTGGAAATTTTAAGAATGGAAAAACTAGGTCAAATTAAAATGAGAGAATCGCTTGATCATAAAGAAGGGCTTCAAGCAATGCTTGAAAAAAGAACACTAGAGTATTCAGGGAATTAATTGGAGAAGAAAAAAATAGGGTAGGAGTGGGAGTTGTGAGAGCAACTCCCTAATTTTTTGAAATGAATGTTATGAATGAAATAATAACAATTTGCCAGATGGTGAAACACAGCGATGGGTTTTTTCTAAATATTGCTGTTCACTTAGTTTTGCTTCCGCGATTTGTTTTGCTTCATTGTCGTTTTGCGCATCGAATCGTTCTTCCAAGAGCTTTTCTCCATTTTTCTCAAACACAGTTAATACATACTGCTTCATGAAAGCCCCTCCTTTATGACAATTCAAAAAATTCTTTCTATGTAAATGATAAAGTAAATGAATAAGATTGGCAAAAGAAAAGAGCGCTAAAGGTTGCGCTCTTTCTAAGGTTATTCTTTTTTGAACTGTTGATTTGTGTTTGATTGAAAAGCTTGTTCTACCAATTCTTTATGCTGTCCAGGGTTCATTTTTCCTCTAACACTAGCTGCGGCTTTCGCATTTTTACTTGGATTTGCTTTTATTTTAGCCATCGTTTTACCTCCTATGTGAAATGGGTGCAAAGATCAGTTTTCTATGTTAAGGCAGCGCCTCTTCTTGATAGCATGTCCTAAATTTGCGGAGTTATGATATTACGATCACTCGTTCGCTGTGGTAAAATAAGGGTAAGTATCAAGTAGAAAGATGTGGTTTCATGGAAAAAATAAAATTTATTCATGCAGCAGACCTGCATTTGGACAGTCCGTTCAAAGGTTTAAATCGTTTGCCAAAACCTTTATTTGACAAATTGAAAGAAAGTACATTTATTTCTTTTTTTAATATGATTGAAATTGCGCTTCGTGAACAAGTTGATTTTGTATGTATTGCTGGTGACTTGTTTGATGAAGAAATGCGAAGTTTAAAAGCGCAAATTAGTTTGCGGAATGGTTTTGAAAAATTAGCTCAAAGCGGAATTTCCGTTTTTGTCGTGCATGGAAATCATGATCATTTGGGTGGAAGTTGGGCACAACTTTCATGGCCGGAAAATGTTTATTTTTTTCCGAACCATGTAGAAGTCATGCCATTTATAAAAAATGGGAAAAAACTTGCTCATATTTATGGGTTTAGTTATGGAAAGCGTCAAGTAACTGAAAATATGGTCAAATATTATGAAAAGAAAGAAGGCGCCCCATACCATATCGCGATGTTGCATGGCAACTTGCAAGGTAAAGTAGATCACGATCCATACGCACCGTTTACGGTTTCTGAATTGGTCGATAAAAATTTCGATTATTGGGCGCTTGGACATATTCATAAGCAGCAAATATTACATAAAAATCCTTACATCGTTTATCCGGGCAATCTTCAAGGGAGACACTCGAAAGAAAGCGGAGAAAAAGGCTGTTTTATTGTTGAAATGGACAATGTCCATACAAATTGCCGGTTTGTTCCATGTGCATCTGTCGTTTGGGAAGAGTGGAAAATATCCATTGACAACTTTTCTACAATCGATGAATTTATTCGAGACGTCCATCGTAAGAAAGAAACATATCGTAATAGCGACAATGGAAGAAGGAACGCAACGATTTTAACGATTGAATTGTGCGACTCAGGTGCAATTTATAAAGAACTCCAAGACGAATCTTTATTAAAAGAATTGTGTGATATTTTGAATGAAGGCGAAGATGTTGAAGAACATTCCATTTGGATAGGAGCTATTCGCAACGAAACAACTGAGCAGTATGATCGTCAAATTTTAAAAAGTGAATCTCATTTTATTGGCGATTTAATCAAACGGATTGATGAATACGGAGACAATCAATATGAAGAAGCTCTAGCACAACTGTTAGAAAATCGAAAAGCAAGTATTTATTTAGAAGCGTTAAAAGATGATAAACAAGAAGTTTTGCAGCAAGCAGAACGGCTGCTCTTCAATGAATTATTAAAAGAAATGTAAGCGGTATGCGAGGTGATCGAACGTTATGCACATCCAATCACTCCATTTATACGGTTTTGGAAAATTTGAAAATACAGTCATAGAAATTGATTCTTCCCGTCCTTTAGCAGTTTTTTATGGCCAAAATGAAGCGGGCAAATCAACAATAATGGCATTCATCCATGCAATTTTTTTCGGTTTTCCAACAAGAAATCAAAATGAAAACCGTTATGAACCGAAAACAGGTGCAAAATTTGGAGGAAAAATTACGCTCATGCTACCTGATAGACAAGTTTTAACAATCGAACGGGTAGCTGGCCGATCGGGCGGTGAAGTGGCTGTCTATGATGAAAAAGGAAATGTTTACGGTGAAGAAATGTTGCAATCTTTGTTTCGAGGGATAGACCGAAATCTTTATCAAGCCGTTTTTTCATTTGGGATGAAAGGTTTGCAGTCGATTGAAAAAATAACAGCGTCGGATTTGAGTCATTATTTGTTTGCAGCAGGAGCGACAGGCGGTGAAACGCTCTTTGAACTTGAAAAAAAATTATCGAAAAAGTTGGAGGAACTATATAAACCAAAAGGCCGAAGTCCTCTTCTAAATGAAAAACTAACAGAATTAGAAGCACTCCGCAACCAATTAAAAAATTGGGATGGAAAAATAGAACAATACAATCAACTTGTGGCAGAAAAAGATGAATTAACGAAAAGAGCAATGGAACTAGAAGAAAAAACAAGCGAATTGCAAAGGCTTGTAAAAGAATATGAGAAAAAGCTAATGTTAAAACCTCATGTTGAAGAGCGCAGAAAATGGCAGATTAAGATGAAAAAAATCGGTGATTATGAACCTTTTCCTGTTAATGGCCTTGAGAGATTGCGTGAATTGCAGCATGAACTGAGACCATTAAAAAGCCAAGAGCAATTATTAAAAGAAAAAATGGCATCACTGAAAGAAGAGCTTCAGTCAATGGAAGTATGTAAGGAAATTCTTGCTCTTGAGCCGAAATTACGCACCTTAAAGGAAAAAGAAAAATTGTATGAAACGAAGCTCATTGAAAAAGAAAAAATTGAATTGTCTCTAAAAGTTGAACAAAAAGAGATTGATAGCCTTTTTGAAAAATTGGGACCGAACCTTTCAGAAGAAAAAATTCGTGAAGTTGATACAAGTATAGCCTCAAAAGAACGTCTAAAACAACTAACAGCGAAATTAGATCGATTGTTAGAACAAAAAAAATTGTTAGATGAACAATTTAATAAAACAAAAGCAGACCTTGAATTGGCAGAAAAAACAGTGGAAACAGTAAAGCGGGAACATGAAAAAGTACGAAAAAATTCTTTGGTTGTTGTGGTCCTAATGGCAGCAGTCATTGCTGCTCTTTTTAGCTTTTCGTTTATGAATGATCAAACTTTATTATTAATTGCATGTATCATTGTTGCTGGTGGATTTTTCATTTATCAATTTATGATGAATAGTGGAAAAAACCAGAAACTTGTAAAAGAGCAAACGGTATTTAAGCAAAAAGAAAAAATGTTTGAAGAAACCGTCAAGCAATTTGAAAAATGGGAAGTCGAGTATCGTAGAGCTGAACAAGAATTGTCTGCTTTTTGTGTAAACAATCATTTACCTAAAAATTGGAGTTCTTCTCTCATTGCCAATGCTTTTGATACGATTGAAGAATTGAAACGAAGAATTCGAGCGAAGGAGCATTTACTGCAAGAATTAAAACTGTTAGAAAATGCAATATCCGCTTTTGTTGAGGAAGTTAAAGAGTTAACAGAAATTTTTCAAATAAAAGTCGATTCCGCTCCCGATGCACTTCATCGAATGATGGAAATTGCGGAAGCTGAACGTGAAAAAGAAAGGCAATTGTCCCAACTTCATTCTAAACGTGAAGAATATAGCGAAGAAGAATCGTTATTAAAGCAAAAAATTTTATATATTGAATCTGAAATTCGCGGTCTTTTTTCATCTGCTCATGTAGACGATGAAGATGCGTTCCGATGGAAAGGCGCAAATTATGAAGAATATCTTCTTGTAAAAGGGAAACTAGAGGAGCTTAATAGTTATCTTCAATCTGTATTAAAAGCCGGTGAGGAGCATTACATAGATGAAATCGAAAACGAAAGCCTTGATTATGAAACAATGATTGAAAAAATAGATGAAAAAATTCATGAATATACTTTGGAATTGAAGCGAATTCACTCAAGACGGGCGGAAGTTGTTCTTGAAATTAAGAATTTAGAAGAAGGAACAGCCCACTCTGAACTTGTGCACCGTTTTGAAGCATTGAAAGATGAGTTTCAAAAAAATGCAAAACAGTGGGCTGTCTATAAAGTTGCGAAAGATTTAATTGAACGGACCAAATCGTATTACCGAAAAGTGCGGCTGCCGCAAGTGATTGAAACGGCGCAAAACTATTTTTCTTTTTTAACCTTTGAAACATATCCGATCATTTATGCACCAACGGAACAAAACGGTTTTGTTGTTGAACGAAACGACGGCATTCGTTTTATGCCTCAGGAATTGAGCCAAGCAACAACAGAACAGCTTTATTTATCGCTGCGCCTGTCTTTGGCTCATCGTTTTGATACAGAAAGAGCTTTGCCGCTATTAATTGATGATAGTTTTGTAAATTTTGATATCGAAAGAGCAAAGCGGGCTATTCAACTCATCCGGAATATATCAGAAGAGCGGCAAATTTTATTTTTTACATGCCATCAACATCTTGTGGATCTTTTTAATCAGGAGGAAATGATTCCTCTCCAATCAACTATTTAATTTTCTCTGTATTTTCATAGCGGCTGTCGAGAAAATCTACGAAATGGATAATATAGCCTTCCATCGTTTGCGGGCTTTTCACACAAGATCCCCATTCCGGCAAGCCGTGATGACAGAGGATGCAATGATGCATATGGTGAATATCTTCCAAAGAAATTTTAATATTCTCGGTTTCTATAATTTTTGTAAGGAGCAAAACACCATAAGGTATATGGCCAACCATGACTCCGAGTTCATCCATTGTAATGCCGGTCGCTTTTCGATTTTCTACTGAAGAGTGATCGGCTGTTGGAAATAGAAATTTAAAATCTTCAAATGTTTTACCGGCATGGTGGTATTCTAAGAGTTTGCCGATATCATGAAAAAGAATACTTACCATTAACAAATCATAATTTGGATGTTGCCCTTTATGTTTTGCCATTCCAAAAACAATCGAATACAGATGATCGATCGTATCTTTCCAAGTAAATGGACGGGAATTCCCCCCGGGATTATCTGACATTAAATCAGACCAAAGCTCATCTTTATGTGCTTTTTCAATACGGTGGATGAGTTTTAAAATTGCTTGGAAAGGATTATCTTCAAATTTAACAATAAAGCGTGCGATTCGCATGAGACCGACGGTATGTTTAAGGAGCCCGCCTAAGTAATTATGATGATGCCCTTTTGCCGCAGGCCGAATTCTAAATTGATCCCAAAACCGGTCCATGGCGGCAAGGGCAATTTCTTTAAACGGTGATTTTAGCTCAAAAAGATAGCTAAACAGTTCAACGGTTAATGCTTCGATATTTTGTTTTGTACAAGCGATCAGTGAAAAAGGATCTATATCACCTTCAGAAGGCTTGATTCGATGTATCGTAATCGACTTATGGCCACGGTAATCTTCAACTCTCCCGCTTACTTGAAATAACGTGTGCTCTTCAAAAAGCGGCAAATATCTTTCTAGAGCGCCGTCATTATCCCACATTTTAGCATTTACAACACCAATATTATTGCTGAATTTCATCTTTAAATATTGTTTATCTGTTTTTGTTTTTTCAACTGTATATTCATTTAAAAGAAGTTGGACATTGACATCACTTCCGCGAACTTCTTCTTCAATATTAAAATCATTTCTTCCTTCCGCCCAGACAGGAGGGGGATATTTGCTTAAAATAGCTGCCTGTTCTTCTTCTGTAATATTTATTTTCACAGGAATAAAATCATAAAAGTACGTTTTTACAAATTCCATGGACGTCCTCCGTAATAAACAATTGGTTATACGTAATTATAACGCAAATGAAAGTTGTTTTGTTATGAATTGCATTTTCATCTTTGGAGAATAAATACATTTCTTCATCATATTTTATAGTAAAGCTTGTCTTTTAAAGGTGCGTCTATTTAATCCAAAAGGGGGGAACCTAATGCTTTCATTGCCATTATGGGTTTATTTCGTTATTGCAGGAATTATTTTCAGCGCATTTATGCTCATAAAAACTGCGAAAGAAGAGAGGGACATTGATATGGAATTTATAGAAAAAGAAGGCGAAATTTATATTAAGAGGATGGAAGCTGAAAGGGAACGTAGAAAAAAGGCAAAAGCGGCAGCAAACAAAACAAACTGAAAAGGGTTGTCTATCTTTTCAAAAAAGCAAAAAAAACATCGAATGGAGAATCGCTAAGCTCTCCACTCGATGTGTTTCTTTTTTTCTGAAATTCGGGGGCAGAAGCCCAAAATTTCAGTGGCTATCCAACTGGCAGCCTTATTCTTGTAGGAAGTCGAAAGTTCTTTTTAAATCCTCATCTTTTACTTTGACGTTTGCAGCTTTTAACTCTTCTTTAATTTTTTCTTGGACAACGGTTGGATCTTCAGCAGCTTTTTCATCTGCTAGCTGTCTTTTTATTTCTTCTTTCATTTCTTCATATGGCAATAATTCTTTTTTGTCCGTCAACTTAATAATGTGGTATCCAAATTCAGTTTTAACTAGATCGCTTATTTCTCCAACGTTCAGCTTATAAGCGGCCTCTTCAAAAGGTTTAGTCATAACGCCTGTACCGAAAAACCCTAGGTCACCGCCATTTGCGGCTGAACCAGGATCTTCGGAATACTCTTTGGCAAGCTTTGCAAAATCTTCTCCGTTTTTAACTTTTTGTAAAACTTCTTTTGCTAATTTTTCATCTTTAATTAAAATATGACTTGCCTTAATTTCCGGTTTCATCTCTTCATATTTCTTTTTGATTTCTGCTTCAGGAATATCAAAATAAGAAGCAAGTGCTTTATCTTGGACTAACTGAATACGAACGGTTTCCTTTAGAGCTTCATCATCTTGGATGCCGTTAGAAGCAAGGAAGAAGTCAAACTGGTCACCATATTTTTCTTTAAGATCTTTGATTTCTGCCTCTACTTCTTCATCAGTGACTGGATATTTTTTAGAAAGAATTTGATCAAGAACTAACTGGTGAAGGACAATTTGTCCATATTGCTTTTTAAGTTCTTCATATAAATCATTTTGGGTAATTGTTCCGGCAGATGTTTCGGCAACAATTTCCGAACCTCCACTATTTCCGCTGCAGCCGGCTAAGCCGACAATTGCAGCAGCTGCTGTGACAGATAAAATCAATTTTTTCATTTAAAATCGGCAAGGGATTCTGTTTCTACTGCGCGAAAGACGCAGAGACTTGCGGGGAATTGTTATCAGATACGGATGGGTGTTTAATTCAAGAAATTTTTACATAATTTCATGTATCTGAAACGTCTACCTTGCCTCCTCCTTTCTAGCATTTTGATTACAAATAATGGGTAAAACGGATTCTTGAATAGGAACCGTTTTTAATTATTAGCCTTTTTTCATTCATAGACAGGGTTCTATAATGAGTAAAAATTAAGATGCAAGTCCTGCTTTTAATCGCCAAAAATGGAACACTCGAAGTTACTATATCATATTTTTCCTTTGTATAAAACAAATAATAAGCAAAAGCCCATTCGTCCACATCGGCATTTGCATAGAATAGTGTAAAGTCTACAAGGAGGTGTGGATGTAATGGGTAAACCATTTCACCATGGTAATAGCTTTACTTTAATTGTTGTATTATTCATTTTATTAATTATTGTTGGTGCTGCTTGGTGCTAATACAATCACAGGGGAAAAGGCCGGCATAAAAATATGAAACATATAAATGAAAACAAGGCTTCCGTTTATGCAGGAAGCCTTGTTCAATATACATAAAGGATTTCAATATATGTTGAGATGAGTAAAATTGTAATAAGAACATTAATTGTTCGGAAAACATAAGGTTGGCGGTCTTCAGGAATCTCTTTTTCCAAACACATCGTATTTGTCATGGAATTAATAAGATATAAAAAGAAAACTGCAAATAAAATAAAAGGAAATGTCATGTTCTTGAGATTCCTCCTTAAAAAAACAATACAAAATTAAAAAACTTACATGTACATAACAATATCAAAAAATACAATAAAAAGATAGCAATAATTAATAGAAGGGTTGTCCAACCAATCACTGATTGCGATATAGTTTAGGAAGCAGATGATAGACTTACCTTTAGCCGTGATAATTTCTTTGGATTAAAATATCAATGGAATTTTTATTATGTTCGATCACGCATTTTTTCGGTGCTTTTAGTAATATTTTTACAAAAATAATGTCAGTGACAGATAATCCAATATTGATAGCTGCAAGAATTAATAGATAATGCATGTACATTGGAATAAAATAACTGCAAAAAATTAAAGGACATGTTATAAAAATAGTTGGTCCTAGCATTGACCAAATTATTACATTTTTAGAAATCGAATGAGTAAATTCAAATTTAATAAAAGAAAAAATGTTTATTTTACCTTTTTTGCCTGCTAACCAAATGGGTATCATATGAGAAATGCCATGAATAGGAAGTAACAATACAATGCAAAATAAAAATAAATGGAAATAATTATCGTTAAGTTGAACGTTTTTATTTATAATACTAAATGGAACATACAAGATTATAAAGGATGAAAGCATTGTAAGAATGGAAACGGTGATCAATCTCGAATTACCTAAATCTCGAGATAGATTAATTGTTTTCCAACAATACATGAAGGACACCTCTTAAAAATATGAAAAAATATATATCTTTCGTATACTTCATTTAATTTATTATGACTCATTGGAAAAATCAATACTTCATTTGCAATTATCATTGCTATAATTTCAATAGTGAGGAAGAATAAGGAAATGGAAGAAATAGAGAAACGATTAAAAAAGATAGAATATTACCAGCGTTTGTTGTTGGAAATGATGCGGGGCCACCGTTTTCCTCTACACGAGTTGATTATGAGAAAAGACTTAACAGAAGAAGATGTGGAGGAATTTTTTAGCTTATGTGAAGAATTAAATCATAAATGGAAACAACAAAAAGAGGAGGGGTTTGTTTATTTTTCACCACTCCTCAATGAATTCATGGAAAAACTAAATCCAAAATTGGAACCTATAGAGACAATCGATGCATGTTTAGGACAAAATGTCTTTCGTCCTTTAATGGAAGTCTTAAAAAATACGTTAGATTCAATTGTTAAATAACATTAAAAATTAACTGGTTCTTTATCGGCATCTTGAGGTGCACTTGCAATATCTTTTTTAATGAGTCGGCCATTTTCTTCCATAATTTCTTGATTTAAGTTTTCGAATGATCTTTCGAATATTTGCATGAAATCATCGCCGTAAATATTACGAACGATGCACATGAATTCAACCATTTCTGGAAACTTTCCATAAAGATCCCTAAGCGGTAGAGCTGCCCGATACGCATCATACTTAACAGGATCGTAAGTTTCCATTAATTGCAATAAAATTTGTTCCCCTTCTTCCGTTAACTCGACATACGTATTACGCTTATCATCTTCTTTTTTTGAGAATTTTAAATAGCCGCGTTCTTCTAATTTTTTGGAAAAATTAAAAGCTGTCGAAACGTGCATCACACCAAATTTTGCAATTTCCGAAATGGATGCTCCTTTTAAATGATAGGCGATCCAAAGAATATGATGTTCATTAATATTAAGATCAAACGGTTTGATCCATTGCTGCCAATCTTTTTCTATAGACTTCCATAACGCTTTGCTAAGTTGGGCAATTTTTTGGCTGAATAAAATGGCCTCTTTCATTGGATATTGGTTGTCTCTGTTCATTCCTACTCACCTACTTTCAAAAAAAGTTTTCTAGTAATCTAATTTTATTATTCTATTATGCCAAGAATTAAAAAAAAGATAAAGAGAATTTTTTGCTTAAATTCTGAAAATTATTTAAATTATTTTGCAGATTTGCTACATTTTTCAAAAAGAAAAAGCTTTCTTTATGTTATTAATTATATTTGATTAGGGAAAGTTTTAAAGTTTTATTTTTTTACCATTTTTTCTAATTGTTCCAATGTTGATTCGATATTTTTTAATTCATCATAAATTTTTGCTTTGTTCGGTTCGATGTCTTTTTTCCATGCTTCAATCGATGTTTGAATATCTTTCGTAACATCTTTTAGGATCGATGCACTTTCTTTAGAAACTTCAATGATTTGATTTTTAACTTCGTTAGATTCTGTTTTTAAGGTTATAAGAGCATCTTTTACTTTTTGGCTATTGGCATATAGTGTACGTTTTAAGTCTTGACCGCTTTTTGGTGCTGTTAAAAGAGCAATTGTTGAGCCGGCGATGCCTCCAACAAGAATGCCGAAAAGCAGTGATTTTGTTTTCATTGTAAACTTCAACTCCTTGAAAGACGTTACTGTCCAATTACAAAAAATGTCTTGCACCACGAGAGATGATGCAAGACATTTTCTTTTTAGCCTTTAAAGCTATTACTTTCGGGTGCTGTAATTTTGGACCGTTTCAAAATTGCTTGGACAATTGGATAAATAACAATCATAACGATTGTATTGACCGCTCCAGCAGGCAATACAACAGTTGTAAATAAAGCTGTGAAAGAAGCGCCGCCAGGCAAACCGAACAGAATTAGAGCTGATCCAAGAAAGACCGTTCCACTAATAATTGTGCCGATTGCTGTTAGTACCGCAGCACTTACAACTGATTGATTAAATTTCCTAATGGCCAAAAACAGTCCGAAGAATATTAAGGCTGTGATTGGTTTATCAATCATATTCGCTATTTGTCCGCCTGGAAACCCAGTTGTTAACGCGGATACAATCCCGGTTCCGATTGCTAAAACAATAACATTTTTTATATTTGGGAATAACATAATCCCTAAAAACATCATTGTTAATAGCATATCTGGCTTCATTCCGAATAAGATTGGCGGAACAACAGCGTGCAGCACAGCACCAATACCTACTAACATTGCTAAAGAAACTAGCACTTTCGTATTCATTTCTCATCTCTCCTCAACTACACTATTCTTTCCAACAGTGTCCTCGTGACCTGTTGCGAAAGTATTATTGAATATTATATCAGAGAATTATTAATATTTAAAGAGCACTATTATTAATGTTTTTCTTTAAATGAAATCATATAATCGCGTAAAGCTTCGCATGCTTCAAGTGGTACCGCATTGTAAATAGATGCGCGGCATCCGCCGACAGAACGGTGTCCGTTAAGGCCGACAAAACCTGCTTCTTTCGCTCCTGCTAAAAATTCTTTTGTAAGTTCTTCATTAGGTAATGTAAATGTTACATTCATGAAGGAACGGCTGCCAGGGAGCGCATGGGCATTGTAGAAGCCGTTGCTTTCGTCAATAACATTGTACAAAATGGAAGCTTTTTGTTCGTTCCGCTTTTGAACTTCGTTTACACCACCGATTTCTTTTACCCAATTTAATACGAGTGACAACATGTAAATGCTAAAAGTTGGCGGTGTGTTATAAAGTGAATTGCTGTCAGCATGTGTTTTGTAATTGAGCATTGTTGGCAAGTTTTCAGGAATTCGTTCCAACAAATCTTTTCTCAAAATAACAGCTGTTACCCCAGATGGGCCAAGATTTTTTTGTGCACCGGCATAAATTAATGCAAATTTTTCAATATCAATCGGACGGCTCAAAATATCGCTGGACATATCAGCAATTAAATCAACGTTCTCGAAAGAAGGGAAGTCCTGCCACTGTGTACCGAAAATTGTATTATTGGACGTAATATGCAAATAAGCCGCATTTTCACTAAGTTGAATCTCGTCAAAGTTTGGAATGGAGCGATAGTTAGATTCTTTCGTAGAAGCGGCAATATGAGTTTGACCTACTTTTTTCGCTTCTTTTAAAGCTTTTTCTGACCAAGAACCTGTTAATACATAGTTAGCAATTTGCCCTTCTGCTAAGAAATTCATTGGTACCATTGAAAATTGAAGGCTGGCGCCGCCTTGTAAAAATAGCACATCATAATTTTCAGGAATGTTTAATAATTCACAAAGTAATGCCTTTGCTTCTTGGTGGACAGCATCGTACTCCTTGCTGCGGTGGCTAAGCTCCATGACGGACATGCCAGATCCTTTAAAGTCGATCAGTTCTGCTTGTGCTTTTTCGAGTACTTCAAGCGGCAAAGCAGATGGGCCAGCGTTAAAGTTATAAGCTCGTTTCAAAGTAAAATCCTCCTCAATCGTTATTCTCGTTTTTAATAATACTATCCTATCACGTTTTCGATTTTTATCGTATAAATTTTTTTTAATTCGACGAACTTTCTGATATTAAATAAAAAATACGGTAGTCAGGGGACTACCAAAAAGGGTTGCTTAAACGATTCCACTCGCGATTGTTTCAGCTAAATTTTGCAAATCTTCTCTTGTGTAATTGTTTGCATTTGATTTCCAAACTGCACCATAGCCATCGCCTTTCCCATAACGAGGAATCAAATGCAAGTGTAAGTGAAATACTTCTTGACCTGCTTTTCTGCCGGAATTTGAAACAAGATTTAAATCTTCAATATGTAATTGACTTTTCATAGCATTTACAATTTTAGGCACAACTGAAAAAAGCTTTTCAGCACTTTCTTGCGGCAAATCAAAAAGGTTTTCATAATGAGCTTTAGGAATGACTAATGTATGCCCTTTTGT
This sequence comes from Calidifontibacillus erzurumensis, assembly GCF_013303125.1. Classification (GTDB taxonomy): domain Bacteria; phylum Bacillota; class Bacilli; order Bacillales; family Bacillaceae_J; genus Calidifontibacillus; species Calidifontibacillus erzurumensis. Next base: position 85,204 of record NZ_JABTTE010000011.1, read on the forward strand.
AATTTGAGAAATATCTAAAAATGCCAATACATGTTCATCTTCATAAACTTTCGAAGCTGGAATTTCCCCATTAATAATTTTGCAAAAAATGCAGTCTGACAATTTAATCCAACCTTTCCAATGAAAATTTTTCTAGTTTTTATTATAGCGAAATTAGCAATTTAAAATCAAAAAAGAACATGTGTACTCTTGCAATTTTGATTGGGGGTTTGCATTCTGTGTTGCATGTGCAGCTCTATTTCAAAAAGAAGAAAAGTTTGTCTGTAGTAGGGGGAGTTTTATGGGACAAAAAAGAACTCATTGATAAAGGGGATGGTGGTGTTTTTTAAGAAATAGCTAGTGCCAAAAGAGCGGTTTTACTTGATCCACACTAAAATGACAGAGTTCTTTTACGTCCCGCATATCGGGAAAAAAAGAACAGGGTGTCTTTTGAACACCCTGTATGGTGAAGAGGAGTTTGTTGCTTTTTCAAAAACCTTTTACTTGTCTTTCACAGACACCCCATTTTCTAATGGATTGGTCTTTAAATCAGAATATGCCGATCGTAGACACCCCATTTTTAGAAAATTGGTTAGGTTTTACTTCTTTAAGCAACGTCTAGAGCAGCTAGGTTATCTTTCACAGACACCCCATTTCGGATTAGAATGACGCTTCTTCATCACCACTTACGTAGTTCAACGTCATCATCTCCCTTACTGGTTGACTGCCTTCTTGATCTCCTCTTCGGTTATTAGATTGTCCACTAATGTTTTTTATATACACATTTAAAAAAATTTGTTCCCCATTTCCGTAGTTGGATGGATCGTGCTTTAATAAACTTGTCGATGCCAATCGGTGTTTTGTACATGAAAAATTTGTTAAAATGTAAGTAATTCAAGAGCTAGAAAGGAAAGAAGAAATGGCAAAACTACTCGAAATTCATCATTTAACTGGGGGCTATACAAAAAATCCGGTCATTGATGACGTTACTTTTCATGTAAAATCTGGTGAAATCGTAGCGTTGATCGGGTTAAATGGGGCCGGGAAAAGTACGACGATAAAGCATATTATCGGCTTAATGGAGCCAAAAAAAGGAACCATCCTTATAAACGGAAAAACATTAGCTGAAGACCGGGATGCATACAGGAAGCAATTTACATATATTCCGGAAACACCAATTTTATATGATGAATTAACTTTATATGAGCATTTGCAATTGAGTGCGATGGCTTACGGCCTTGATCAAAAACTGTTTGAAGAAAGGCTTGAACCATTATTAAAAGAATTCCGGATGGAAAAGCGTTTAAAATGGTATCCCGTTCATTTTTCAAAAGGGATGCGGCAAAAAGTTATGATTATGTGCGCATTTCTTGTGCAGCCGTCTCTTTATATTGTTGATGAACCATTTGTCGGTTTGGACCCAGTTGGCATTCAATCTTTTCTTGATATGATGGATAAGTCGAGAAAAAATGGTGCAGGCATTTTAATGTCAACTCACATCTTAACAACAGCTGAAAAATATTGTGACCGTTTTGTCATCCTTCATCAAGGGAAAGTAAAAGCGCAAGGGACATTGGAAGAATTACGCGAACAATTTCAACTGAAAGATGCTTCATTAGATGATCTTTATTTACAATTAACGAGGGATGTTCATGATTGATGCGAACAAATTATGGAAAGAGCGGTTTCAATATTATTTGAAGGATACAAGGCGGTATTTACGGCTTATTTTCAATGATCATTTAAAATTTGTATTGCTTTTTGCGGTTGGAGGAGGCGCTTATTATTACCAAAATTGGCTAAAAACGCTTCCTGAAGATTTTCCAGCTGCCTTCATCATTGCTTTCATCATAGCGATTTTTCTTACGAAAAGCCCGATTCGCACATTTTTGAAAGAAGCGGATTTAGTGTTTTTGTTGCCGGTGGAAACAAAATTAAAACCATATTTTATTAAATCAATTATTTATTCATATATGCTTCAATTTTACATACTTCTTGTTATTTTAGCAGTGTTGGGTCCATTATATTTGTCCCAGCAGGATGCTAGCATAAATCACTTTATCTTTATTGCTATTTTAGTGTTTGTCATAAAAGCTGTAAATTTAATTGCAAGATGGTTTGTACAAATTTCAGCTGATGAGCGCCTCTTGAAATTTGACCAAGCAGCAAGGTTCATAATAAACTTTGCGTTTGTTTATGTTGCCCTTATAGGGGATTCTTTCCTTATTACAGCGGGGTGTGTATTGCTTTTTATCATGTATGTTTTTTATGCTTACTCAATGAAAAAAGGAAAAGGGGTCAAATGGGAACTTTTAGTTGAGCTTGAAGCGAAGCGGATGATGACTTTTTATCGAATTGCCAATATGTTTACAGATGTGCCAAAATTAAAAGAACAAGTAAAACCAAGAAATTGGTTAAATTGGATGGCAAATAGACTTCCTTTTTCACAGAGTTCAGCCTTTTCACTCCTTTATTTACGAACCTTTCAACGTTCAAGCGATTATTTAGGTGTTTATGTGAGGCTGATCGTAATCGGCGGGCTTCTATTATATTTCTTGCCAATATCTTTTGGCAAAATGTTCGTTGTGTTGTTCTTTTTGTATTTGTCTGGGTTTCAATTGCTGCCGCTTTATAGGCATCATGCTATGAAGATTTGGATTCATCTTTATCCGATTTCATCCGAACAAAGGCGGGTAAATTTTTTACAACTAATATTTCGATTACAAGTATTTAAAAGTGTCGTTTTAGCACTTGTCGTCCTTATAACAGGAGATTTTTTATTAAGTTGTATTGTACTAGGTGCAGGAATCATTTTTTCTTACCTGTTTACGTTTCGATATGTAAATAAAAAATTAATTAGTCAGGAAGGATCATTTTAAATGGAGCGTTTTTTAGCATTTCCGTTGCAAGATATACCTTTGTTAGTCATTGTGCTTGCCATTGCTTTTTCTGTGCACGAGTTTGCCCATGCCTATGTTGCCTTCCGCTTTGGAGATCCGACTGCGAAAAATCAAGGCAGATTGACTTTATCTCCACTCGCGCATCTTGATATTTTTGGAACGCTTTTAATTTTTATTGCAGGTTTCGGTTGGGCCAAGCCGGTTCCGGTCAATCGCTTTTATTTTAAAAGGCCACGCTTGGCCGGCTTTCTCGTTTCACTTGCCGGACCTCTTAGCAATTTATTACTTGTCTTTATCGGTTTTTTGTTATGGTACGCTTTAGATATAAGCGGTGTTTTAAACTTATTAAATGAAAGTATTGGCCATACGCTTTATCGATTTTTTAATTTGTTTATTTTATTGAACATTGTATTATTTATTTTTAATTTGCTTCCATTTCCGCCGCTAGATGGCTATCGGATCCTTGAGGATTTAGCTTCGCCAAATTTACGCGCGAAGCTAGTCCAATATGAAAATTACGGAATTTTAATTTTTTTAATTTTAGTTATAACTCCATTAGACCAATATACAATCACGCCATTATTTCATAAAGTGATCCCATTTGTATTTACCACGATTGAAAGCATGTTCTTAAAGCTGTATTAAGGATTAAACATAAAATAAGCACTCTTTTCGCACAATGTTGAAAAGAGTGCTTTTTGTTATTTTTCGCATTTGGTTTAAGATGTGGGAAAATAAGGTGTCTTTTTCGGATCTTAAGTCACAAATGTCTAATGAGCAAGCTTTAATGCATAGGGGTTGGTAATACAAGTTTGTTAGGGAACTTTTGTAGACTTTCTTGGGAATCACGCTTTCATTAGGAGAGGAAAGAAAATGTGTCGCTTTTTTGTCAATTAATATTTATTCATTTTCGCTTATAATGGAATTTGATTGGACTTTTTTGACAAGCTTTCATTAAAGTGCTATGTGAGTGAATTTGACATCATTAGGCAAAATTCGTGCCCTCCTAAATAGTGATTATGGTATAATTTTCTGTATTGTGGGTGTTTCTGTTTGAAAAACTATGTATAGGGAATGTGGAAAGTGAGGACTGAGCAATGAGTAATCATCGCAATTTTAATGATACTTTTTTAAAAGCGTCAAGAGGGGAAAAAACCCCATATGTTCCATGTTGGTATATGCGCCAAGCTGGGCGTTCTCAGCCGGAATACCGCGCTTTAAAAGAAAAATATTCTTTATTCGAAATTACCCATCAGCCAGAGCTCTGTGCTTATGTGACGAGATTACCGGTCGAGCAATATCAAGTTGATGCTGCCATCCTATATAAAGATATAATGACTCCGCTTCCAGCGATTGGAGTAAATGTAGAAATTAAAGGTGGGATTGGTCCGGTTATCGATAATCCAGTTCGTACGATGGAAGATGTTGAAAGACTTGGTGAAATTAATCCTGCTGAGGATATTCCATATGTATTAGATACGATTAAACTTCTTGTGAATGAGCAATTGAATGTGCCTCTTATCGGATTTGCCGGAGCGCCTTTTACACTGGCAAGTTATATGATTGAGGGCGGTCCATCGAAAAATTATAATAAAACGAAAGCGTTAATGCACGGAAATCCTGAAGTTTGGTTCAAATTGATGGACAAACTTGGTACGATGACGATTACATATGTGAAAGCACAAATTGATGCTGGTGCGAAAGCGATTCAAATTTTTGATTCATGGGTAGGGGCACTTAATGCTCATGATTACCGACGCTTTATTAAACCAGTGATGACTCGGATTTTTTCAGAATTACGCGAGAAAAATGTTCCTCTCATTATGTTTGGTGTTGGTGCCAGCCATCTTATCCATGAGTGGAATGATCTTGATCTTGATGTCATTGGCCTTGATTGGCGCCTTTCAATTGCAGAAGCAAGAAACATGGGCATTACAAAAACACTTCAAGGCAATCTCGACCCAGCTATTCTTCTTGCGCCATGGCCGGTTATTGAAGAAAGAGTGAAAGAAATTTTGGATCAAGGAATGGCTCAGCCAGGTTATATTTTCAATCTTGGCCACGGTGTATTCCCGGATATTCAAGTTGATACTTTAAAGAAATTGACTGCATTTATTCATGAATATTCAAGTGAAAAACTAGGACAATAAATAAACGTCATTTTATGATGCGGCGGGCTTACGGAAAAGAGGAAATACCCTACAATGTAACGTTAGTGCATTGGAAAGGGCATGCGACTTTCTGAAGCCCTGCTTAATATTTGTTTGAGGTGAGGCAATGACGAAAAAGAAAATGGGGTTACTTGTGATGGCTTATGGAACCCCTTATAAAGAAGAAGACATCGAGCGCTATTATACACATATCCGCCGAGGCCGGAAACCGACAGAGGAAATGTTGGAAGATTTGCGGGAACGGTATCAGGCGATTGGTGGAATTTCTCCGCTTGCTAAAATTACTCAAAAGCAAGCACAATTATTGGAAGCAAAACTAAATGAAATGAGCGAACAATTTGAATTTCAAATGTACTTAGGGTTAAAGCATATTGAACCATTTATTGAAGATGCGGTTCAACAAATGAATGCCGATGGAATCGAAGAAGCGATCGGCATCGTACTTGCCCCGCATTATTCTACATTTAGCGTAAAATCTTACAATGGTCGTGCCAAAGAGGAAGCAGAAAAGCTAGGCGGACCTACGATTCATTTTATCAATTCATGGTATAAAGAGCCGTTGTTTTTAAAGTTTTGGGCAGATCAAGTGAAAGAAGTTTTTAGCAAAATGACGGAAGAGGAAAGAGAAAAAGCGGTTTTAATCGTTTCGGCTCATAGCCTTCCTGAAAAAATCTTACAAACGGGTGATCCTTATCCTGACGAGTTGCAGGAAACAGCGCAAGCGATTGCTGAATTAGCAGGTGTACAAAATTATGAAATCGGTTGGCAAAGTGCAGGGAATACCCCAGAGCCTTGGCTTGGACCTGATGTTCAAGATTTAACGAAAGATCTTTTTGTACAAAAAGGATATCGATCATTTGTTTTCGCACCTGTCGGCTTTGTCGCTGACCATTTGGAAGTATTGTACGATAATGATATTGAGTGCAAACGAGTGACAGACCAATTAGGAGCCAATTATTATCGTCTCGAGATGCCAAATACAAATCCGCTGTTTATAGAAGCTTTATGTAATGTTGTTACGAAAAAATTAAAAGAAGTGGGCGAGACAATGTGAGTGAACATTTGAAAAAAGTTGCTATTATCGGCGGCGGGATTGCAGGTATTACAGCTGCTTATTATTTGCAAAAAGAAGCAAAGGAGAAAGGCTTGCCTATTGAGTCGGTATTGATTGAAGCCTCTCCCCGTTTGGGAGGGAAAATTCAAACTTACACAGAAAATGGTTATGTCATTGAAAAAGGGCCTGATTCGTTTTTAGCAAGAAAATTGAGTGCATCAAGGCTTGCGGAGGAAGCGGGGTTAAAAGATCAATTGGTCCATAATGGAGCAGGAAAGTCTTATATTCTTGTGAAAGATCAATTGCATTCCATGCCTGGCGGCGCAATTATGGGAATCCCGACGAAAATTACTCCATTTATAACTTCTGGCTTATTTAGTCCATTAGGAAAGCTACGGGCTGGAGGAGATTTTATTCTTCCGCGTTCAAAAGTGGCTGGAGACCAATCATTGGGCCAATTTTTTCGAAGAAGATTTGGAAATGAAGTTGTCGACCATTTAATAGAACCGCTTCTTTCTGGTATTTATGCTGGCGATATTGACCAAATGAGCTTGCTTGCAACTTTTCCACAATTTTATGAAGTGGAACAAAAATACCGCAGCCTCATTTTAGGGATGAAAAAAGCAACGCCAAAGCGCAAGCCTCAAGAAAAAGGTCAACCTGCCAAAAAGAGTCCTGGCATGTTTTTATCTTTAAAAGGCGGTTTGGAGTCTCTTGTGCGTGCAATTGAAGCAAAACTTGCGCCAGGAACAGTTATCAAAGGGGTTGCAGTTGAGAACGTAAAACGCGTGGATGGCCATTACGTAGTGCAATTATCATCAGGAGAAGAACGGACTTTTGATAGCATCATTGTAAGTGTTCCGCATAAGCAAACAGCTAAAATTTTTTCGGACTATTCGTTTTTTGAACCATTTAAAGAGATACCATCAACATCTGTTGCTAATGTTGCTATGGCTTTTCCTGCATCAGCTGTTAAGCGTGATATTGACGGCACAGGTTTTATTATTTCTCGCGATAGCGGTTATTCCATGACGGCTGTTACATGGACTCATAAAAAATGGCCACATTCAGCCCCGAGCGGCAAAGCGTTATTAAGATGTTATGTTGGGCGACCAGGAGACGAAGAAATTGTCAGCCGCTCCGATGAGGAAATTGTTCAAACAGTCCTCCATGAATTAAATAAAACGATGAATATTGATGCAGAACCGGAACTAACTGTCATTACTAGGTGGCATGATGCCATGCCGCAATATACGGTTGGGCATAAAGATCGAATGAAAACAATCACTACAAAAATGGCTTCTGAATTGCCTGGAGTGTTTTTAGCAGGAGCTTCTTATGAAGGCTTAGGAGTACCGGATTGTATTGATCAAGGGGAAAAAGCGGTCAAAAAAGTTTTGGAGTATTTATCCGAACGATAAGCGGTATCGGCCATTTTTCATTACTGCAAGTTTGTTAAAAGTATAGAGGTTGGGATAACTTTCTTAGAAATGAAAAAGGAGAATTTGAGTTTGCTCGAATTCTCTTTTTGTTTATTAACAAGTTTTGCATAGTTTTTTTACAAAAGACTCTGTTTAAGGCAAATGTTGATATCGATGCCTTTCCAAAATCTTGTTTTTAGACAATATGTTAAAACATTTAGAGACATGTTAATGGAAATCGCCAAATTCCCACATACAAAAATAAGTTTATCAATGGGTGAAACGCTATATTTGAATCATTCCTACTCAGTTAGTGGTGTTTTGCAACTTTCCACATACGTTCAATATGTAGTCCTAGCTGTTTTCAACCTTCCAACAATAATATTGAATAGATATGATTAGCATAAAGGAAAAGAGGGGTTTATACATGGAGACGGAAGAAATCCGAGAATTGTCCATTAAATCATTAGAGTCAACTTTAAATAAATTTTCAAATGCTTTTAAAAGTATGACAGAAAAAGGTTCAAACACAACCCTTGTGAAAAAAAGATTAACCGCTGTAAAAATTGGTTTAGAAAGCTTAAAAGGTACTTGGTTCGGGGAAGATTTTTGCTATAACGAAGATATCATATTGACTTCTAAAAATGTTCTACAAAGTATGATCCCGTCAATTGAAAAACAAATAGCTAAGGCAAAAGAAGGAAGTTCTCAAAAGACATTAAATGAGCGTCGTTTAATTGCCATAAAACTGGCAATCGAATCTTTGGAGAACCGTCTTATAAAAGATGGTGGTTCTTAAATTTTTTTTGTTCCAGAGTTGAGGTGTTACATAAAAAAGTTTTGAAAGAAACACGAATGATTATGGCTTCTATTTATTTTCTTAAGTTCTATACCGCTTTGCAAAAAAAAAAAACAGCTTATTTCAAGCTGTAAAAAATGGGGTAGAAGTGTTTGACATGAAGGCAATTACCTTATTAAAACAAGAAATTATTATTCCTCTGCTTTACTAAGGCAATGATCGCATTGATTTAAATAAGATTCTGCTTGTTCATCAATAATGTCACCGCAATCAACACATTGTTTAGGCGGTAAGGTTTTGAAAAATTCTGTTGGGCTCTGTACCATTGCTATCCCTCCGATATGTGACGTTAATGTAATTGTATTATAACAGAGATTATTCGTCAATAACTGTTTTAATACAATTTTTGTCCGTTTTGTGAAAAAAATTCCAATTTGATAAAATTGGATTGAATCGGTGCTTTAAAAGGAGTTGAAATGCATGAAATTAACGGTTGTTGGATTTTGGGGAGGTTTTCCACAAGCAAATGGAGCATCTTCTGGCTACCTTTTGCAAGACAATGGGTTTTCATTATTAATTGATTGTGGCAGTGCAGTGTTGTCAAAAGTGCAGCAGTATGTACATGTAATGGATCTTGATGCAGTTATTCTTTCACATTATCACCATGACCATATAGCCGATATCGGACCGCTGCAATATGCAAGAATGATTCATACAATGCTAGGAAAAAAACAAAAGGAACTTCCAATTTATGGGCATATGGCAGATCAAGAAAATTTTGAACGGCTGACGCGCTTGCCTTATACAAAAGGTTACGCATATAATCCTGAGGAATCTCTAAAACTAGGTCCTTTTACCATTTCGTTTTTAAAAACTAAGCATCCCGTCGTTTGTTACGCAATGCGAATAACAAACGGTGAAAAAACAATTTGTTATACGGCAGATTCAAGTTTTTTGCCGGAATTTATTGATTTTGCCAAAGATAGTGACCTTTTAATTTGCGAGTGTAATTTATACAGTGGGCAAAATGGAGAAAATGCAGGCCATATGACATGCGATGAAGCAGGATTTATTGCAAAGGAAGCTCGTGTAAAAAAGCTGTTATTAACACATCTACCACATTTTGGAGAGCATCAAGAATTAGTGGAAAAAGCGCAAGCTATCTACGATGGACCGGTTGAGTTGGCAAAAGAAGGCTGGACTTTTTAATTAAATATTTTTTGCATATTCCACAAACTGATTGAATATTCTAAAAATAATCAGATTTGTGGAATTTTTATGGAAAATAATATTTTAAAATATTAAAAAACTCAAAATTTGCGTAAAGTAAGGATTGAAGTTTTCAAATATTTCTGTATAATTTATTACATAAAAGAATAAAAGTATTGAAGGATAAAAAGAAATGAGGGGGATATTTTTTATGAATTGGAAAAAGGCAGTTGGGAGTTCGCTGCTTAGCTTGATGCTGCTCGCAGGTTGCGGCGGTGGAGGCAATTCAACTGGAAATGGAAATGATCAAGCTAGCGAACCTCAAGGAGAAGAGCAAAAAACTTTTAAAGTAGGTATTACTCAAATTGTAGAACATCCATCTCTAGATGCAGCTACAAATGGCTTTAAAAAAGCGTTGGAAGATGCAGGTTTAACAGTTGAGTATGATGTGCAAATTGCTCAAGGGGATCAAAGCAATAACCAAACGATTGCAAATAATTTCGTTGGTGAACAAGTTGATTTAATCTTTGCAAACTCAACACCAAGTGCTCAAGCTGTTTTAAATGCTACAAAAGATATTCCGATTGTATTTACATCTGTTACAGACCCTGTAGGTGCTGAACTTGTTGAAGCGATGGACAAGCCAGGTCCGAACATTACAGGTACAACTGATACACATCCAGATGCAATTCCGAATACAGTAAAATTTATTGATCAATATTTCGATGGCAAAAAAGTCGGCATGATTTACAATGCAGGGGAACAAAACTCAGTTGCACAGGTGGAACTTGTGAAAAAAGCGATGGAAGGCACTGACCTTCAAGTGATTGAAGTTCCTGTAGCAACATCTGCTGAAGTAAAACAAGCTGCTGAATCTCTTGTTGGTGCTGCTGATTATATTTACATAATCACAGACAATACTGTTGTTTCCGCGTTAGAAAGTGTCGTTTCTGTTGCTAACGAAAATGATATTCCATTATTCGTTGGGGAATTGGATTCTGTAGCTCGTGGCGGGTTTGCAGCTTATGGATTTGATTATTATGACATTGGTTATGAAGCTGGACAAATGGCTGCTCAAATTTTAAAAGGAGAAAAAACAGCAGCTGACTTGCCTGTTCAATATCCTCAAAATTTAAAGCTAGTTATTAATAAGACTGCAGCTAAAGAAATGGGGATTGAACTCAATCCTGAATGGGATGGAATAGCTGAATATATCGAATAATTTTTCAGCGTCGAAATTTTTAAAAGATTTAGTCAGAGAGGATGAACGTTTATGTTCATAGCGATATTTGGCTCCATAGAATCAGGGATAATATATGCAATAATGGCTCTCGGTGTTTACCTCTCTTTCCGGATTTTAGATTTTCCAGATTTAACGGTTGATGGCAGCTTTGTAACAGGGGCGGCAGTTACTGCCGTCCTTATTGTTAACGGAGCAAATCCGTTTATGGCAACAATGGTTGCTTTGTTAGCTGGTTTCTTAGCTGGATGTATCACCGGTTTATTGCATACGAAGGGAAAAATTAATGCGCTGTTGTCGGGTATTTTAATGATGATTGCTTTGTATTCGATTAACTTGCGGATCATGGGCAAATCAAATGTTCCATTATTAAACCAAGAAACAGCTTTAACGAAGTTGACAAATTTTTGGAAGTCATTAGGTATTGATGATGCCATAAATCAGTTTATGACAAGTATTGGCTTAAGCAGTATGGTGCCTAAAACATGGTCAGTTTTATTTTTTATGGCGCTTGTTACCCTCATCATAAAGTTCCTTACTGATTGGTTCTTGAAAACGGAAATTGGCTTAGCTCTCCGTGCTGTTGGTGACAATAAAAAAATGATTTCCAGCTTTTCCGCAAATACTGATACGTTAACGATCGTAGGACTTGGTATTTCCAATGCATTTGTTGCTTTTTCCGGAGCTTTGATTGCACAATACAACTCTTTCAGTGACGTAGGTATGGGTATCGGTATGATTGTAATCGGGCTTGCCTCTGTCATTATCGGTGAAGCTTTATTTGGAACAAAAACAATTGCCCGAACAACGTTAGCAGTGATCGGCGGAGCAATCATTTACAGAATTGTTTTGGCTCTTGCTTTGAAAGTGAAGTTTTTGGAAACAGGTGACATGAAGTTAATTACAGCTACAATTGTTGTCCTTGCCCTCACAATTCCAAAAATCATTGATGTTCAAAAAGAAAAGATGAGGAAACAAAAACGAAAGCAAGAGCAACTTCGTATGACAACCGAGGGGGGCGAACATCATGTTGCATCTAAAGCAGATTTTTAAAGTATTTAATGAAGGTACATTAGATGAAAAAATCGCTCTCAACAATATTAATTTATCTCTAGCTCCTGGCGATTTTGTCACAGTGATTGGCAGTAATGGCGCTGGGAAGTCGACATTAATGAATATGATCTCAGGGGCATTAACACCAGATGTCGGATCCGTCATCATTGATGGCAATGATGTGACAAATTTGCCTGAATATAAGAGGGCGAAATACATTGGTCGCGTTTTCCAAGATCCGATGGCTGGTACGGCACCAACGATGACGATTGAAGAAAACTTAGCGATGGCTTATTCTCGGGCAACACGCCGGACTTTACGCAAAGGTGTTACGAAAAAACGCCGTGAATTATTCAAAGAACAATTGGCGACTTTGCATATGGGACTAGAAAACCGCCTAAATGCGAAAGTAGGCCTTTTATCTGGCGGTGAGCGGCAAGCATTGTCGTTACTTATGGCAACGTTCACCGAACCGAAAATTTTATTATTGGATGAACATACCGCTGCTCTTGACCCATCTCGAGCTGAGCTCATTACAAATATTACGAAAGAAATTGTTGAAAGATTACATCTGACAACATTAATGGTCACTCATAATATGCAGCAAGCCATTGATTTGGGGAATCGTTTAATTATGATGGATAAAGGGCAGATCATTTTCCAAGCCGATGGGGAAGAAAAACAAAAATTAACGATTGAAGATTTACTCAACGAGTTTAGACGAATTCGAGGAACTGGCATGGCAAGTGACCGTGCATTGCTAGGATGATAGAAAGATTGTTAGGATTGAATGTTTAATTCTTTCTTATTAAATTAATAGTTGATACTTATATTGTTTTCAATCCTTTCTTACCAGTAACAGCAAATAGGAAATTGGATTGATGCAACTTCCGAATTTCCATCTTTTATGTAGACCAGTAAACATAGATTCAGAAGATTATTGAAAGGAAAACTAGCATTTCTACATGTTGTAGAGATGCTTTTTTTTCTTATTTGGAGGATAAAAAAATTACATCGCTAGCAGCAATTGAAGGGGACTTTTATCCTTCAATTACGATAAAACGAATCGAGAATTGGCAAGTTTTTGGTTTGAGGATAATTGGGGAATACAGAGATTTTGAATGAATGGAATTCATGGGATTTTGTCGATTGGAAGTGAAAAGTTTTTTAGGCAAAAAGACTCCCGCCCCGATGATTGAAAATAGCAGGTCCTATTGTTTAAGCGGGAGATGAATCGCCTTTGGACAAAATATTTTTGCTATTTTATTGACTAACATCAAAATGTTCGTTCCCGAATCCTAGTATTGGCCATTAGATTCGGAGGAGGTGAAAGTTAGGGTAGACCATTAACTTTGAAGAAATGTAATAAAATAGGAAAGCTGTTAGAACATATGTGGATATAGTTTTATCATAGCATCGGAAATTGTATCTGCCATTTCCCGAGCTTGCTTTTCTATTGCATCATATACTTCAATATCCTTCTGGTAATCCATATTCATCATAAAGACAGCTTCTTGTTTTGTTAATTCCAAGTGGAGGTAAAACATTTCCTTTACAACGTTTTCAGGCAAAAATGGGTTGACGCTGCTTAAAAACTTTGCAATCTGATCAGCATTCATATACCACTTATTTTCTGCATTCTTTGCAGCTTCCATATCACCAGCTAAAACAGATTTTACTAAATCAGCAGCAAACAAAAGATGTTCCTTAATTAAATTGGAATAGGTCGTAGCAGCAAGGTCCCCGTACAGTTTGCGAACCATATTTCCCATATCTGTTGCGTTTTGTAGAAGCCGTATAATAACAAAGTCAACATCCGGTAATTTAAAGATTAGGCTGATGATGGCCATTCTTGTCCAAGCTACGTGCTCTTCCCAAAGGCTGCGCATATCATTTCTATAATAGACTTCTGCCTGACTAATACAATGATTCATTTGCCTAGAATGGTAAAAAGTACTTGAAACTGGTATTGGGGTGGGCTGCCACCGATGCAAATAATACGGATTTGCGTCGAGGTTTGCAGCGAAAAAATCTCCGCTCGTTTTATGATACTTCTGTGCTATCCTCCAGGAATGATCTCCCAATTGTAATGAATAGGTGTACATTAATTTTTGACACTCCTCTTAAATGTTAGTGTAGTCTGTTTCTATTGTATTCACATCTGTTTTATTGGGTGAGTTTTAGAAGTTAATTCATAGAGATACCTCGAAATTAATATTCTCTGTTTATCTCAAGGGAGCTTATTTTTGGAGCCTTTTCTTTACATTTTTGTCATAAATAATCTTTGAATAATATGTTTCTATCGTTTATTGTTATAGATAGGGAAAATAATAGAGTAATAGGAAGAAGAAAGGACAGGAAAATGAAAAAATTTACAATCTTTTTATCTGTCATAGTACTATTTGCGTTATTACCTCTAACGTCGGGTGCTACGCCAAGTAAAAAATTTAATATGACCTATTTATTTATGAGCAGTGCCACAGATCCGATTAAACATGTAGATATGACAAATGGAGCGCTCGATCAAGTTTCTCCTAAATATTTTCAAGTGTTAGATGATGGGCAGCTAAAAGTAGACGTTCCGTCCAATGCAAAAACTGTTATTGCAGAATTGCACAAACGCGGGATTAAGGTTGTTCCATTCTTGGCAAACAATTGGGCTAAAGGTGAAAAAGTGTTTGCGGATAGCGAACAAATTGCTTCTCAAATCGTAAAGACAATGAATGAATTAAATGTAGATGGAATCAATATTGATATTGAAGGGTTAGGACCTAGTCATAGAGATAGCTTTACTAATTTTATAAAAACATTGGATAGTAAATTACCAGCAGGCAAGACGCTTTCCATTGCGGTTGCTCCAAACCCATGGGGAACAGACAAAGGCTGGCAAGGATTTTATGATTATAAAGCTTTAGCTCAATATGCAGATTATCTATTTGTGATGACGTATGATGAGCGTGGAGGCGGTTCTAAAAACCACGGACCAGTGGCAAGTCTTTCGTTCATCGAGAAATCTATTAATTATGCGCTAAAAAATGTAGCTCCTGAAAAAATAGTTTTAGGGATTCCGTTTTATGGCCGTGTTTGGAATATGGAAGATGTAAATGATACGCTTAATCAAAATGCTAACCCAGTTTTAGGTGAATCAATTTCATTAAACAAGATTCCTAGTTTATTAAACACATATGATGTTACAGTTGTTTATGACAAGAGTACTGAAAGTGTGAAAGGTACATTTACGATTAAACAAGGTGATCCTCAATTTCAATTGAAATCTTGGCAACCGCCATTAAAGCCGGGAACATATGAAGTTTGGTTTGAAAATGAAACATCTTTGAAAGCCAAGCTTGATTTAGTGCGGAAATACAATTTGAAAGGTGTCGGTAGTTGGAGTTTAGGTCAAGAGGATCCAGCAATTTGGAAAGAGTTTCGTTTATGGCTTGACGGGCTTGATTTTGTTGATGTAGGGGCCACTCACTGGGCTATGGAATCGATTGCGTTTGTAAAAGAGAAGGGCTGGATGCTTGGGAAAGGTTCGCTCAAAACTTTTAAACCTAACGATTCATTGACTCGTGCGGAAACAGCGGCGATTTTAACACGTGTGTTGAACATCCAGTTGAAAGAAGAAACAGCTTCTCCATTTACAGATATTGGTCGAACCTATCAATGGGCTAGTACAAATATTGAAATCGTCAGACAACATGGGGTTATGAATGGATTAAGTGCAACGACTTTTGGTCCTGGAAAAGCTTTATCAAGAGAGGAAATGGCAGCGATCCTTGACCGTATCATTGGAGGCCAATTATCCGATGACGTAGAGGAACCTGCCCCTGTTTCCTTTAAGGATCAAAATACAATTGCAAGCTGGGCTTATCCAGCTGTAGTTCGCATGAGCAGCTATAAAGTCTTTTCAGGATATGAAGATGGCACATTTAAACCGAAAAAAGAAATTAGCCGTGCCGAAATGGCAGCATTGTTATCAAGAATAGCAAACTATTTTCAAAAATAAGAAGTAATATTTTTAAGAGAATCAGTTGAATTAAAAGGACCACACATTTTACATAAGTCTATTAAGTGTGGTCCTTTTTTTCTTTTTATTTGTTTATGAATACGGGATTGTCCCAAAATCTTATTTTGGGGGAAAATGTGACGTTCTCATAATTTTAACTACACTATTTTGGCATTGTATTTTAACGTTTTTACTCTTCGGACAATCCCATAATATCTTTTTATTTTTTTATTTTTTTATGTGCAAAAACTTTTCGTTGAGGAAGAGCAATTGCTTTTTTTGAGAGGATGAAATCTTAGAAAAGTTACATGAAAGAAACAATTAGAAAGTCCCGAGTACAAGTACATATCGGTGAACTTAAAGCAATAGAAATAGTAATCGATGAATTCACCCACTTATTTGAACTCTATGAAATTTAGGAAGAGAACAAAAAATATAAAAAATGTAGAAGTAGATTGTTTGATGGAATCCTAAATCGGTGATGGGCTCACAGTTTCTAAAGTTGCAGCACCATCTGCGGTGTGGTGCCAGACCCTTCTGATGTACCGTCTCCTGTACCGTCTCCTGTACCGTCTCCGGCACCGTGCCAGACCCCTCTACAGACCCCTCTGCGGTACCTTCTGCCGCAGCCGAAATAAAAAGATTGAAAAAAATTCAGTTTTCTAAGAAAATAATGAAAAAGAGAGGGGGAGAAAGTTGCGGGCAGTAACTGTTATATCGGAAAAAAATCATTTGAATTTTAAGGCCGGCTTACAAGATGGTATTACGATTGGGATTGGCTATTTGCCGGTTGCGTTAACATTTGGTTTGTTGGCGAAGTCGACTGGTTTAAGTCTTGGTGAAACCATTTTAATGAGTATGATCGTTTATGCGGGTGCTGCTCAATATATTTCATTGAATTTAATTGCTTTAGGTACGGGGCCAATTGCAATTATTATCACAACTTTTATAGTAAATATCAGACATTTTTTAATGACAGCTTCATTGAATGAAAAAGTTGAAAAAGATCATCCTTTTATAAAAGCTATATATGCTTTTGGAATAACTGATGAGACGTTCTCTCTTGCGGCTACAAAAGAGGGAAGAGTGTCGACGTCTTATATGTTTGGTTTGACCATTGTTGCTTATGGAAGTTGGGTCATTAATTCAGGGATTGGACATTTTGTCGGTGCCAGTTTACCAGAAGTTTTACAAGAAAGCATGGCGATCGCTCTTTATGCGATGTTTATCGGTTTATTAGTACCTCCATTAAAAAAAGAGAGGAAAATCGTTTATTTAGCCGTCTTTGCAGCGCTTTTAAACTGTATTTTTACATATATTTTTCCACCTGACTGGTCAGGCTGGGCCATTGTTATTTCAACTTTATTATCTGCAGTAGGTGTGGAAATGTTGGCAAAAGCGTCAAAGGGTGTGAATCAAAATGGATAAGACGGTAGTTCTAATGATCATTGGGATGGGAATTGTAACTTACCTTCCGCGGATGCTTCCGCTTGTAGTATTAAACGGGAAAAAGATGCCTCCGTTTTTGCAAGAAGTATTAAGAAATGTACCTTTTGCTGCCCTTGGCGCATTAATTATCCCGGGTATCTTTTTTATAAATGAAAATATTTGGTTTGGAGTCATCGGAGCAATTGCTGCATTTCTTGTCGCTTTTATGGGTGCCAGTGTCATCGTTGTTGTCATGAGCTCTATTGCAGTACTGACTGTTTTTTCATTATTTTTATAAAAAAAGAAAGGGTGCCTCCCATAAAAACACAATTTTGTTTGTGTTAGAGGCAACCCTTGTCAAACTATTGTAAAATTGTATTACAACATTACGATTATTGCGTTACAGTGAATTCATATTTTTCCATTAAGTGCATGTCCATTGCATCTGCATGGTAGTACACATAATAAGTTCCTGGTTCAGAAATTGTAGTTTCCGCAGAATAAACTCCGCCGCTTTGTGATGTCGCTTCTATTGTTGTATGCTCTTCATCAGCTTTTTCATTCATCCAATATTCAAAGCTTACTTTAGCATCATCTACTTCCTTTTCACCAGCAGTAATTTTTACTTCAAAAGTAATTGGCTCATTCACTTTTACGACTTCAGAAGACATTGAAAAAGTTGCTTCAGGAAAAACAAATTCTTCTTCCTCTGCTGATTGGCAGCCAATTAGAAAAAAAGGAAGCAAGATCAGAGCAAATAATTTTTTTATCATGTACTTTCCTTCTTTCTATATATTTTACTTTCCATTCAGTTTATTTCATTTTTTATTCGCTTATAAACTCTATCCGTATCAAAACCTTCTCCCATTGGGAATGACTCGATTAATTTGTTGTTCTCATTAAGCATATACGTGAAAGTTGTATGGACAAAATTGCCTGTACCAGGATCGCGGTACATAAATTGGAATGTATCTGCTAGTTTTTTAGTGTCTTCCTCTGTACCCCTTAAGAAATACCAACCTGACTTGTCATCAGTTATGTTAAACCGCTCTGCATAATATCTTAATTTCTCAGCAGTATCTCTTCTAGGATCAATCGTAACTGTAACAAATTCCACTTTATCTCCAAAAATTCCATCTTCTTCAAGTTTTTTGCGCAATAAATTCATTCGTAAAGAAGTGGTTGGGCATACATCTGGGCAATTGACATACATAAATTCAATTAAACGAATTTTTGGAGGCAAATCAGCAAAACTATATTCTCCACCAAAGGCTGTTTCCATCACGACATCTTCTGGTAGTTCCATACTGCCAGGTCTGACGACAGTTAAATATAAAATTCCAGCAGAAATTCCTAGTACAGCTAAAGTAATAAATGTTATATATATTTTTTTCATTTTTTTACACCTCAACTATTTAATCATTCATAAACCATAATACTATAAGAGAGTAAAACAATACAGGACGTGGTATCAGAAAATCGGTAAAATTATTTGAACATTTAACTATTAAAATATTTCAATCCCATTAAAAATCAGTTCTAAATTCACATTTTATTACTAAAATAATGATATAATTGGACAAATTAAAAAAAGAAAGGAGAGGGGTTTTGTTGAACAAGTTCGCCAAATGGCTTTTATTTGGCTACTTCATTTATGCCGCCCTTGTTGTTTTTTATTTTCTTGCCATAAACGATTCTTCAAATTTGCCGGAAATTTATCGAGGGTCCGCTGCAGATCCACATACATTTATGAATGACCGGCAACTTGAATTGACATACGAATACTCTAAAATCAGGCATATTATTTTCTTTTTATTAACGCCATTTGATTGGATTCTTTATTTAACCATTTTATCAATTGGCCTTTCTGCAAAATTTCGTCAATGGGCTGAGTCGTCTAGTAAATATTCGTTTTTTCAAAAGGCCATTTATGTGTTTTGGCTGTCCTTCGTAAGTTTTATTATTCTCTTGCCGATAGACTTTTTTACATACCAGCTTTCAAAGTCATATGGGATTTCAACTTCTACATTTGCCATTTGGATGAAGGATCAGCTTATTGACTTTTGGCTCGATTATATATTCTTACTGCTTCTTGCCATAGTTGTTTTTCAGTTAATACGCAAAAACGAAAAGCGTTGGTGGTTCTATGCATGGATCATTTCCATTCCATTTACAATTTTTTTAATGTTTATTCAGCCTGTTATCATAGATCCTCTCTATAATGATTTTTATCCATTGAAAAATAAAGATCTTGAAGAAAAAATACTGGATTTGGCTAGCCAGGCCAATATACCAGCAGAGCATGTGTATGAAGTAAATATGTCCGAAAAAACAAATGCATTAAATGCCTATGTAACAGGGATTGGCCGAAATTCTAGAATTGTTTTATGGGATACAACATTATCAAAGTTAAGTGATGATGAAGTACTGTTTATCATGGCGCATGAAATTGCCCATTATGTAAAAAAACATATATATGCAGGAATTGCTGCTTATTTAATCATATCGCTCTTTGGATTATATATTGCTTCAAAAATTTACAACTGGTCCATTAAAAAACATTGGCGCACACTTAAAATCAATAGCTTAAATGATATTGCCTCTCTCCCTTTATTGCTTGTGATCATATCATTCCTTACATTTGCATCAAGCCCTTTAAGCAACTCTTTTTCCAGATATTTAGAACATTCTGCTGATGTTTACGCTATTGAAATGACAAAAGACAAAGATGCAGCAATAAGAAGTTTTCAAAAATTGACTATTGCAGGCTTGAGTGAAGTAAATCCACCAGCAATAGTAAAATGGCTCCGGTACACACATCCAACAATGCTTGAAAGGTTAATTTTTATTGAAAATTATGAAGTGGAAAAAGAAAAATAATTAGAAAAAATGCCCCTTTTAAAGAAAAGTAAAAAATTTTCGAAAAAGGGGTTTCTTTTTTGGAATGACTGTTATATAATACAAACAGAAAAACACATCAGTGATATATAACAAAAAAAGAGAGAAAAATATTTTTATAGAAGGGAAGTGGAATTTACCCAAAATATAGAAGCTCAACAGCAACATTGGTGGGTAAAAAGTTTCCAAACCGTGAATGTAAAGAAATTTAGGAGTTTATGGGGACAGTTTGGCGGTTGATATGCTAATTATATGGGGCTTTATTGAACGGTAAACAAAGGGTTTTTAATTAATTTTAATTTTTAAAATAGAATTTATTCAGAGAGGGGAAATTGGGGATGACAAATCAAGAAAGAATTAAACAATTAGAAGAAAGCTGGAAAAACGAAAGCCGTTGGAAAGGAATTACAAGACCTTATTCTGCAGAGGACGTAATCCGTCTCCGCGGTTCCATTGATATAGAGTATACGCTCGCAAAATTAGGGGCTGAGAGATTATGGAAATTATTAAATGAAGAAGATTATATTAATGCTCTTGGTGCATTAACAGGAAACCAAGCTGTACAACAAGTAAAAGCTGGATTAAAAGCTATCTATTTAAGTGGTTGGCAAGTAGCAGCTGACGCAAACTTAGCTGGACAAATGTACCCAGACCAAAGCTTGTATCCTGCAAACTCTGTACCACACGTAGTAAAACGCATCAATCAAGCATTACAACGTGCTGATCAAATCCAATCAACTGAAGGTAAAGGGGACACTTACTGGTTTGCTCCAATTGTTGCCGATGCTGAAGCAGGATTTGGCGGTGCATTAAACGTATTCGAATTAATGAAAGCAATGATTGAAGCAGGTGCAGCTGGTGTTCACTTCGAAGACCAATTGTCTTCTGAGAAAAAATGCGGCCATTTAGGCGGTAAAGTATTGTTGCCTACACAAACAGCTGTAAGAAACTTAATTTCAGCTCGTTTAGCAGCTGACGTAATGGGCGTGCCTACAATTTTAATCGCTCGTACAGATGCTGACGCAGCTGATATGATTACTAGCGATATCGATGACAATGATAAACCATTCTTAACTGGCGAAAGAACACCAGAAGGTTTCTATCGTACAAGAGCTGGACTTGAACAAGCAATTTCTCGTGGTTTAGCATATGCTCCATACGCTGATTTAATTTGGTGCGAAACTTCAACACCAGATCTTGAGCAAGCTCAAAAATTTGCTGATGCTATTCATGCAAAATTCCCAGGCAAAATGCTTGCTTATAACTGCTCACCTTCATTCAACTGGAAAGCGAAGCTTGACGATAAAACAATCGAAAACTTCCAAAAAGAACTTGCAAAAATGGGCTATAAGTTCCAATTCGTTACACTTGCAGGTTTCCATGCACTCAACTACAGCATGTTCCAGTTGGCTAAAGGCTACAAACAACGTGGTATGGCAGCTTATTCTGAACTACAACAAGCTGAATTTGCTGCAGAAGTTGACGGATATACTGCAACGAAACATCAACGCGAAGTTGGTACTGGCTATTTTGATGAAATTTCTCAAATCGTATCAGGTGGTACTTCTTCAACAACAGCGATGAAAGGTTCTACAGAAGAAGCTCAGTTTGTTACAAAGTAATTTTTAAGTTGTCAACTATCATCCTCCTGAACATAGATCATTTGGATGCTGTATCAAAAGTGTGTATACACTATTGATACAGCTTTTTTAATTATGTTTGAGATATAATGAAAGGGACTATTAAGTCCCTTTTATCAAACTTCCATTTTAATCAATTCTTTATATTGTTCTGTTAAATGATAGAATTGATTACGATCCCTTGCATCTAACGCCTCATTAATTTGTTTTTTCAGTAAATTTTTTTTGTAGTTATAAAGAGCCTCATCAATAATCATTTGAATGTACACGTCAAGAACAAAGTTTTTCTCATCAGTTCTACTTACCTCTAAAGCGTTATGATCCCTCTGACTGGCGAATGACTTCTTATTATTCATAACATCATCACCCCTGACGCTCTTTTTATTATTATATGAGGGTAGGGCTGAATTTTCAACTAATTTTAACTATTCAGAAAATATTTTTTTAAATTGTGGCGAAAAAGTAATTTTCAACTTTTAAAGGGCTTTCATAGACAACAGAAATATTTTGATTCAAAAGTTTTTAGCAATATATAACAACCATTCTTTTAATTTTATAATAGGTGAAGTGAAGAAAATAAACATATTAAACTCGAAAGAATGGACTTGTATAAAATGGATCAAAAAACAGGGAATAGAAATAAACGTTAAGATCTTTAATTCACTTTTTCTTTTTTTGAAATTAATAAGCAAATGTGCGATCTTTTCAAAAGATTGAGCGATCGTTGCTAATTTAATAGGTAATTGCCTCTATGTAGGATGATAATTTTTATATTAATATAATAATAAAATTAAAAAATATTATTTTGGAAAATAGATAAAGTTGTTTAATGATAAAAAATATAGTTAAACCTTTATTCTTTAAGTGGTATATACGCTAAATTTGATTTAAATAAACATATTTATCTAGAAAATTTATTAATGAACACAAAAATTAAAAACTAAGATAAGTAAATGAAGAAAATTTTCTAAAAATTTTAGAATATTATATAAAAATTTTAATTTTTGTGTTAATATAATATCGTGCTGGTCAATTATTTAGAACAAAATTAAAAAGATATGAGGTGAATTTATGAAACGAAACAGAGAAACAATGGATTTTATTGTGGATTTTGAGGTAAATCCTTACACGATGGCGATCATCGGTGAAAAAATGGATAATGACCAGATTGTTTATTCTCGAATTTTAGAAGTTGAAAGAGAATTTTTTGTAAAAATGAAACCTAGTATGGTTATGGATAAGAGTTGTAAATACTTTGGAAGCAGTTTGCGTGGCAGGCAAGAAGGAACAAAACAACTTATTGGCAGTACGTATAAAGCTCCTATAGCAGTAGATCCGTCAAGCGACATTTATATGTTTCCTACTGTATCTCCATATAAAGACAATTGCGCATGGCTTTCCCATTCCTACATATTAAATTTTCAATCAGCTGGTCCGGATAAAACGCTTGTTACTTTTACTAATCACAAAACAATTATTTTAGATGTTTCAAAAGGTTCTTTTGAAAATCAACTTAACAGAACAGCCCAATACAGATTCCTCTTATCAAAAAGAATTTCAATGACAAAATCAAATAAAAAACAAACGAGAGATCATTTTTACGACGATTAATAATTGGTATACATATCATATTCCTCGCAAATCGTTATGGGAATTTTAAATTTGGTGTAGTAAACTTTTGTAGGGGAAAAGTAAAATATATAAAAATCTAAACAAATACGCGAGGGATATCCGTAGATGTATTTTGAAACATTAAAAGGTTTATTCACACTAGAAAACATTTTAAAAGTTCTTGAAGAGTATGCAGCATTAGGCCCATTGCCGGGAATCTTGCTTCCAATGATTGAAGCAATTTTACCTGTATTTCCATTGATATTATTCGTAATGGCTAATGCTGCAGCTTTTGGATTATGGAAAGGGTTTATTATTTCATGGATAGGTGCAACATTAGGTGCATTTATAGTGTTTTTCACTGTCCGAAAATTAGGACGCCAAAGATTTTTTAATTTTTTAACGAAACACCAAAAAGTGAAAAAGCTAATGAATTGGATTGAACGCCACGGTTTTGGGTTCATATTTATTTTGCTTTGTTTTCCATTTTCTCCTTCATCATTAATTAACCTCGTGGCTGGATTATCAAGAGTAAGCACTCAGCAGTTTGTTTTAGCCGTCATCTTTGGAAAGTTAGTCATGATTTTTACAATTTCTTTTATAGGTTATGATTTAAAATCTCTCGTACAGCAACCTAATAAAACAATTTTTGTTTTAATACTAATGTTCTTACTTTGGTATATTGGTAAAAAAATTGAAAGGAGAATACATACAGAAAAAATTGATTAAACGAAAAAGTATTGACGAAAGGAGGGGAACCTGATATATTTATTTTTGCTGTCAGTTATTGTAGAAAAATAACTAAAAATCGCAAATAAAAATTTAAAAAAGTTATTGACTTCTACGAAAACTGATGATATTATAATATTCGTCGCTGTTGAGAAAATAAACAGCATGATCTTTGAAAACTAAACAAAATGTCAAGCGTGCGGTTGAATGTTTTATTCAACGGCCAAGTCAATTTTGAGTAAGGATT
>NZ_JABTTE010000012.1 GCF_013303125.1 Calidifontibacillus erzurumensis
CGCTGCAACCTTCTGCATTTTTCACTTGCAAAAAACACTCGGAACTCTACCCATGTAATGGAACATCCTTTTTAACCCTTCCAAGAAACATTCTCTGTTTTGAGAAGGCATGACTTGAACATATGCTGCATTACTATATGGAAATGAGAGAACAAGGAAAGGGAGATTCATATGTTCACCCTTATAGATAAAAGGGGCTTCACCAAAATCTACTTGAGCTGTTGCTGGTTTGGCTTCTAAAGGCAACGCTGCTGACTCACTTTCTTCCAAAAGTTCCTTTTTCCTTTTAGATACATAAAGCCGAACCGAACGATCTGATCCTGTAAAACCAAATTGTTCTTTTAACATCTCAAACATTCTCTTTGCTGTTCTTCGATACTTTTTCTTCTTTGTTAAGTCCTCTTTCAACCATTGGTCTAATATATGTTTTACAGGATCCATGACCTTAGCTTTTCTCTTTTGTTTTACCTTGGAGGCACTAAAATCCTCCATCTCCGCATATTTCTTAACAGTTCTTGGATCACGGTTCATTCTTTTGGTAATCTCAGAATAAGAACATCCTTTGTGATTGGCCTCATGTCTGATATAATTTATTTCAGCCACTGCTAACATCTCCTTAAATACCTCCCGTTGAACTTGTTAGCCCAACTAGGAGGGTAGTGTATTTGGGGAATGTTGGCAAGTGGTTTTTTTGTCCTCGAAGAACTACATAAATTAATTGCCAAACGTTACATTTTTATTTTGCCATATACAGATCCTCTCGATTCATTCGAACTGATATTTTTCCATAATTACTTTGTTAAAATATTGTTTCATGATTTCGAATCCGTTTCTATATGAATTCTTTATATTACAGCGGTTTTTTAACAAGTTTTTGAGAACAAGATTTATGAATAAAAAGAGGAACTTTACCCAAAATTGGGAAGTTCCTCTTTAACATTCATACAGTTTTTTCTTTTTACTTGAATTTTGAATCATTCTATCTCTCAAAGCCGATGCAATAATACCTTCAAAAAAGGAGGATAAATATACAAATAAGTCTTTATCGGTTGACACAGCTTGGTCTAACACTATACAGCTTTAATTGCTTAAAACCTAATTTCCGCCACCTACTGCAAGCCAAGGCTTCTCATATTGGATTTTTAATAATTCTAGGTTTGCAGCTATATCAAACATGTTTTGCTTAACAGTGTCAACTTGAACATTAACTTCCATTAAATTTACTAATGGAACCAAACCTAAATCATATTTTGTTTTCAAAACTTTTTGATTCTGTTCCAAATCAATAAGTTTTGTTTTCAATATTTCATAGTTATTTTCCAAATCTCTAATTTTATGGTAAGTGTCTCTAATTGATTTTTCTAGATTTTTCTTTTGCTCAGATAAAGTTAATTTTGCCTTTTCAACATTTAACTCTGTTACTGTGTAAGAATCAGTATTTGCCGGATTGTTAAATACATAGGTATCTAAAGCGCTTTGTGCTATCTTTACATTTTCTTCATAAAGTTTTATGTAAACACTATCTGATAATGTTTTCGTTACATGATAGTCTACATCCGTTTCAAACTCACCTACATATTTCGGTACATCAATAAGGTTAAAACGGGAATTTAACGGGTTACCAACAAGTTGATTAAAGTTATCGTATGCTTTAGCTAATGCATCTTGTGCCGCTTTAAATTCCTTTTCTTTTTCTGAAAGAGCATTGTTTGCAAGAATTAAATCTGTTTCACTTAATAAACCTTGCATTGCCTTTTGTTTGTTAATATTGTTTTGAACTTTAGCAAGCTCCAATTGTTTTTCTAATAACTTCAGTTTCTCTTCTGTTTGTAAAATAGTATTGTATGCATTTTTTACCTGTAAATAAATAGCATCTGTTTTTATAACTAATTGCTTCTCTGCCACTCCCAGTTTCGCATAAGCAGCATTTAAATATGCAACATTTGTTAATATATTATTGAAAACCAAGGTAGAAGTATCATCACGTCTTTCTTCCTCTTGTTGAATTGTTAATAGTTGTGCTTTTATTTCAGGACTATTGTTAATCGCTTTTTCATAAGCTTCCTCGAAGGTAATAGACTTTAGCGTTGATTCTTCTTTTTGATTAGCTTTATTAACTGTTGGCTCATCTTTTGTTGTACCTGGTGACGTTATATTCACTGTTCTCGTATTTTCATCCCAATCAACTTTAGCTCCAAAAGATTCGCTTACAAAGCGTAGTGGAACCATCGTCCGATCGTTAATAATCTTCGCTTCTGTTAGAAGTGAGATTGGTTGGTAATTTTTTAAAGCTTGTTTTGAACCAATTTTTAATTCAAGAATATCGTCTCCTTTTTGTGCAATAACCTTTCGCTCATTTGCATCCCATTTCACTTCAATTCCCATTGATTCAAAAACACCGCGCAACGGAACAAGCGTAACCTCATTATAAATTATTGGTGGTTGTGAAAATGTTTTTTGTTCACCGTCAATGGTTATCCCAGCAGTTGGATACGTTCCCTCAGCTTGCGCATCGGTAAGAGACGGTAGGGTAAGTATTGAAGCACATACAGCAAAGGTAACCATTTTTTTCTTGATCATTAATAGTCAACTCCTATTTGCAGGTATATAATAAAACCATAACTTCATACGAAATGAAGTGTAATGAAGCCAAAATATAGTATTCAGTCCCAGCATATGATCGGTTAAAAGCTTTAGACTTAATTTAAAAAGATAAAACACAGCATTAAAACTCAGCTAAAATAATAGTTTTCTTTTACTCACACCCCTTTATAAAAAATCATTTACAAATTGAATACTATTAAACTGTTTTTGGCAATTAAAAAATGCATGAAATGGCAATTAAATTTATTCTATATCTTGAATAATTATTCGTATCTATAGTCGCTTGACATGGAGCCTCTGCGGGCATGATTTCTTGCAAAGGGGCAAGCCACAATTATATTATGGCTTTGCCAGGCAAAGAAGCCTATCATGCCCGCCACTCCATGTTAAGCGTCAAATATGCAAAAATTTATGCATAACCTTAATTGCCAAACACTACAAAAATTAATTGCCATCAACAATTAAACTTTCATTTTTTTTTTGTAATAAAAAAATGTAGTGCTTAAAAATAAGATATGTATATTTTAATTATATACCATTTCAAAAAAGAAGTGGTTACATTAGGCATATTCATGCAAAGCATTGCGTAAAGTTTGATCCACAAGAAAATATGCCCAATCAATTTAAAGTTTAAGAGGATTAAAATATATAATTGAATATAATTATTATCCTCCCAAGCGAATTAAATTTATTACATAAAACAATCGTTAGTTATTGATTATTTTTCCTCCATTCATTTCATGACACTTCCTTTTATTATTTTATATCATTATAAAAATAAACGACAATGGAAAGGTTTTACAAATAGTTGTAAAAATGATAACCGTTGGAAATTTAGTACTTTTTAATGAAATAGTAGGAATAGTAGAAATGATTGATCCATGTACAAATTTCGACAAATTGACAAGTAGTCTATTATTGGTGGATTACTTTTCATTAAGCTTGCAGTCGTAACTTTAAGCTGGACAAACTCTCTTAAAAGAAAAAAATTGGGTCGATAACCAACACGACCCAACTACCTAAGTCCTTAACAAACAAGGACTATTCCCCTATATATCTCTTAATATGCGTTTTTATTCACAAATCCATTGACAATCGTTTTTAGAATAATTTTAATATCAAACAAAAATGACCAGTTTTCGATGTAAAAAATGTCGTGGACAATCCGGTCTTTAATTGAAGTATCACCACGCAGGCCACAAACTTGTGCCCAGCCTGTAATCCCCGGACGAACATGATGCTTAATCATGTATTTTGGTATTTCTTCTTTAAATCGATCAACAAAGTAAGGACGCTCAGGTCGCGGTCCTACAACACTCATATCACCTTTTAAAACATTAAAAAATTGTGGCAGTTCATCAAGACTAGTTTTCCGTAAAAACGTTCCAAATTTCGTACGGCGCGGATCATTTGCTGTCGTCCATTGTGTATTTGATACACTCTCAGGCATATGTTTCATTGAGCGAAACTTGTACATTTGAAAGGTACGACGATTTAACCCTACCCGCTCTTGTTTAAAAATGATTGGTCCAGGAGATGTTAATTTAATACCAATCGCAATTAATATCATTAACGGTAATGTAATGATAATCGCACAAATTGAAAAAACAATATCGAACAACCGCTTCAACATACGGTTTTGAGCATCATCGAGCGGCACATCCCTAACATTAACCAACGGAATATCACCAAGCGTATCAAAATGAGGGGATGCCGGTAGAATATCATAAAAATCCGGAATAATCGAAGTGCGAACTCCTGCCTTTTCACAAGCCTCTACGATTTGTCGATACTTGTTATGTGCACGAATCGGCAGTGCGACGACCACTTCATCAACAAGTTTATTTTCCAATACTTCAGAAAGCTGTTCTGTAGTCCCAATAATTTCTCCATATTTACTGAGCTCAGGCGGAAAAGATTTCACATAATCATCAAGAAAGCCAATGACCTGAAATCCAAACTCAGGATTCCTCATTAAAGTATCATAATATCGACGGCCAAGCTCTCCAGCACCTATCACTAAGATAAATTGCTTATTATACCCTTTGCGACGCATAGTCCGCAAACTAATTTTCACGAATAAGCGGTAAGAAACAACAAAGATTAAACAGAATGCAAAATATAGGATTAACAAATAGCGCGACAAATCGACAACTTTAAATAAGAAAAGCAAACTCAATAGCATAAACATGCTGAAAATATGAATCTGAAAAACTTTCATCATTTCAAACGCAAATTTTTTCTTACGTTTTGGTACATATATCCCTAATACATACCCAATTGCAATGGCAATAAATCCATAAATAATGCTCCAGAAAAAATATGTTTGAAACGGCAAAACACCATCAAGATTTTCTTTCAAAACTTGAAAACGGAAAAACCATGCCAGTAAAAATGCAATTTGAATGGCAATAAAATCAGCCATCACATACATTTGTGTCAAAAATCTCTCACGTCCACGAATCATTTAGCACCACCACTATTAGACATCGATCAACAATATTTTAACAAATTCTATTAATATTTTGTAGAATTTAAACGCTAGAGCAAATGAAATAAAGCCGCTTTTACTAGTTGAGGTCTACTATTTCTTAACCGTTTTTACTTCTATAATATTTTGTAAGTACTCTAACACATTTTCTCGTAAATCATCACGCTCTAACGCAAATTCAATGGTCGCTTTAATAAATCCCATTTTATCTCCAACATCATGACATTTTCCTTCAAAATGATAAGCAACCACAATCTGTTGCTCATTTAACAGCTTAATAGCATCCGTCAACTGAATCTCTCCACCAGCACCCGGCTTTACTTGATCAAACAAATAGAAAATCTCCGGCCGCAAAATATAACGTCCCATAATTGCAAAATTAGACGGCGCTTCTTCCTGTTTTGGCTTTTCCACCAAATCACCGATTCGAAACACACCTTTATCAATTTCTCCCCCTACAGGCGCTATAATACCGTATTTCGACACATCTTCATCCGACACTGGCTGTACGCCAATGACCGATAAATTAAAACGCTCATACACATCGATCAATTGCTTTAGGGCTGGCTTACCTGTCGAATGAACAATATCATCACCTAACAAAACGGCAAATGGCTCATTGCCAATAAAACTACTGGCACAGAAAATGGCATGCCCTAACCCCTTGGGCTCCTTTTGCCTTATGTAATGAATATTAGCCAAATTACTTATACTTTTTATTTCTTTAAGCAAATCCCATTTTTCCTTCTTCGCAAGCGTCTCTTCTAACTCATACGATTTATCAAAATGATCTTCAATCGCTCGCTTACCTCTCCCTGTTACTACGATAATATCCTCAATCCCGGAAGCAACGGCTTCTTCGATAATATATTGAATCGCTGGTTTATCTACAATTGGCAACATTTCTTTCGGTTGAGCTTTCGTTGCCGGCAAAAAACGCGTCCCTAATCCAGCAGCTGGAATAATCGCTTTTCTGACTTTCTTCATTAACTAAACCCCCACCGTTTACATTTTTATTATATAATGAAAATTAATATCACTTTTACGTTAATCAACCGTTACATTTCCTTGACAACCTTAGATCTATTTTATCAAAATAAATAGGTCAATTGTAGAATAAATGAATTTGTAAACTCGGTAAAAACTCACTAGTTCTTTTCCGAGCAATTAGATTTTTACGTGTTAATGCAAAAAATATTTCCATTTATTTTTTTGTTTTTATTAGATTCAAAACGACAGATAACAAAAACTTCAATCCAATTCCTGTATAAACAAGTCCATTTATAAAAAAGGGATATTTTTTCGAAAAATGTTTACGGTGAAATAAAGCCATCGCACGATGAAATTCGTAGATAATCTTCATGGGTTTCCGTCGGCTGCTTGCTCCTTTATAATGAATGATTGATGTGTATGGATAGTAATAAATATCCCAACCTGCTTTTTTAATGCGGTAACACCAATCAATATCTTCACCATACATGAAAAACTCCTCATCCAATAAGCCAACCTGCTCAATCACATCACGGCGTAAAAGCATAAAAGCACCTACTAAACAATCCACTGGATAATCTTTATCTGGGTCGAGATGACCTAAGTGATATTGATTGAAGCGAGGACTAGTTGGAAAAAGTTTCGCAAGTCCTGAAAAATAATAAAAGGATGCTTCTGGTGTCGGAAAACCACGTCGACATGCTTGATCTAACGTTCCATCAGGCAAAACAACCTTGCAACCGCTCGCTCCAACCCTCGGATGAGCTTCCATAAAATCAAGCATCACTTCAAGCGTATCCTCTTGGATGATTGTGTCTGAATTAAGAAGCAAAATATAGTTCCCTTTGGCTATTCGAATCGCTTGATTATTCGCTTTAGAAAAGCCGACATTTTCTTTGTTTTCGATCATCGTTATTTGCGGAAACTCTTTTCGAAAAGCTTGGACGGATCCGTCCGTAGAGTTGTTGTCAACTAACAAGATTTCATAAGAATACCGTGTTTTTGATTGAAATACGGATCGAATGGCATCCAATGTCAACTGCTTTGTATTAAAATTAACAATAATGATACTTACATCCATGTATATTCCACCTAACGCTAAAAACTTTAACAAATCATTTGTATCAGCCATCTTACCAAATGCCTTTAAAATAACGATAGACGCTAGAATACGGAACTTTTCGATATTTTTTTATCCATTTTCGTTTGTTCTTCATTGCAGAAAAGTTATTTGAAAAATCCTTCCATGCACTTAACAACTCTTTTTCTTTTAAAATCGCATATCCAAGACTTAAAATCTCATAAAATAAAATAACTGGTAGATGTAGCAACATATATAAAAAAGAATCATTTTTGAGAATTGTATAATAGCGGTTGATGTAAGAATGCTTGCGGATTTTAAGTGATATTTCCGACCGTTTTTTTTCACCTTGCCAGCCTCTTTTATGGGTTGCAATGGCTTCAGAAACAAAGATGGCTTTCCAGCCAAACAGCTGTGCTCGCCATGCCGCATCTACATCTTCCTTATATGCAAAAAATGTTTCATCGAAAAACTCACCGTTGATCGATAGGTCGTCAATCATTTGCCTTCGATACATTGCCGCTGCACCGGATACACCGAAAATTTCTGTCTTACGATCATACTGTCCTCGATCCATTTCACCAGCCCCACGGTCAAAAGCACGGCGATTTTTCTTCATTATTAGTCCGGTACTGTCCAACACTCTATTTTCTTTGCCTTGAGAATTTTTCCCCTCCCTAGATCCTGTTGCCATACTTTGCTCTACTCGTTGACCTTTTAGCTCATGCATTGAATCATTTTGGGGGTGATATGAACTGCTTGAAATGTGCATATTCTCACTTATATCACGATACAGCTTTCCGGTGGCCGAACCTATCCGAGCATCCCGCTCCATCGCATGAACGAGATGATACACATAATCCGGATGCAACACTACATCCGGATTAAGAACAAGCACATAGTCTGATTTTGATAACTGAAAAGCTTGATTATGACCTCCAGTAAAACCGGTGTTCGTATGATTTTCAATCAAAACTATTTCCTTAGAAAATAAACTACTTTTAACTTTTTGAATAGTGGTATCTTTCGAACCGTTATCAATTACAATGATCTCAGAAACCGGATAAGATTGGCGTTCAACTGATTTTAAGCAAGCAATAATATCTTCTTCACTGTTAAATGTGACAATCTGAACGGCAACTCTCTTCATGATGGTTGCCCCAGTTCTTTCAGAAAACTTTTCAATGCTTCTTTCCAATGGCGCAATTCGGTAAAACCATTGACCCGTATAGCCATGTTGCCCAACACTGAATACGCAGGACGAGGTGCTGGTCTCGGGAATTCCAATGTAGTTAAAGGTTTTACATTTACATCTATATTTGCTTCTTCAAAGATCGCTTTGGCAAACTCATACCAAGAACAATAGCCCGTATTCGTACAGTGATAAATGCCGTACTTTTCTGTTTGAATTAATTCAACTAAAAATTTTGCTAGATCAACCGTGTACGTTGGTGAACCGATTTGATCTTGAACGACTCCCAGTTCTTGTTTCTCTTTTGCCAACTTAAGCATAGTCTTTACAAAATTATTGCCATGTTTACCGTAAACCCATGCCGTTCGTACAATAAAATATTTTAAACTAAGTGTTTTGACCATTTCTTCACCGACGTACTTCGAATGGCCATAAATGTTAAGCGGATTCGTTTGTGAATACTCGTGATAAGGGGATTCCCCTTTTCCATCAAACACATAATCCGTACTAATGTAACAAAGCTTAGCTCCAACGGATGCAGCGGCTACAGCCACATTTCTTGTTCCAAATGCATTGACTAAGTAAGCCTGCTCCTGATCGGTTTCCGCTTGATCCACCTTTGTATAAGCAGCTGCATGAATAATCACATCAGGCCGAATGTCCCGAATAATATATTGAACCGCTCCTTGATTTGTAATATCAAGCTCATCACGACCGAAAGCAAATACTTCAATATTCGATAAGGATAGCTCCTTGACAACATCAAACCCCAATTGTCCTTTTGCTCCTGTTACTAGAACTTTCATTATTTATTCTCCCAATCTTTTCGAGTACTGCTTTTCATAATACTGTTGGTAATCACCAGAAATAATATTTTCCCACCAATCTTTGTTATTGAGATACCACTGGATTGTTTGTTTAATACCTTCTTCAAAGCTATATTTTGGTTTCCACCCTAACTTTGTTCGCAATTTTGTGGCATCAATCGCATAACGACGGTCATGTCCTAGACGATCATCAACAAATTTTATCAATGACTCAGACTTTCCAAGCTCTTTTAAAATAACCTTTACAACTTCTATGTTTGTTCTTTCATTATTGCCGCCAATATTATAAACCTCTCCAACCTGTCCAATATGAAGAACTAAATCGATGGCTTGACAATGATCGAATACGTGTAGCCAATCCCGGACATTTAGACCATCACCATAAACAGGAAGCGGCTTATCGTTAAGAGCGTTTATAATCATTAAAGGAATCAATTTTTCAGGAAAATGATAAGGACCATAATTATTTGAACATCTTGTAATATTTACAGGAAGTCCATATGTTTCATGGTAGGCTCGAACAAGCAAGTCAGCCCCGGCTTTACTTGCACTATATGGACTATTAGGCGCTAAAGGTGTTTCTTCTGTAAAATAACCTGTATCCCCTAACGTTCCATATACTTCATCGGTCGATATTTGCAAGTATTTTTTTACTTGATACGTTTTTGCAGCATCGAGTAAAACTTGTGTTCCTAAGACATTTGTTTTTATAAAAATTTCTGGATCAGAAATGCTTCGGTCCACATGGGATTCCGCAGCAAAATTCAAAACATAATCAAATTGCTCATCTTCAAATAATTGATGAATAAACGGGCGGTCGGAAATATCCCCTTTTACAAACTTGTAATTCGGTTTATTTTCAATATCTTTTAAATTACTAAGATTGCCTGCGTATGTTAATTTATCGAGATTTACAATCTGATAGTTTGGATATTTATCTACCATATAACGAATGAAATTGCTTCCAATGAACCCCGCCCCGCCTGTAACAAGTACTTTCATTTGAATGATTTCCTCCTAGAACGAAAAATTATTTTCTGCATCTTTAAGAAGCGGATGCACTTGATCTTTTTCAGAAAGCACTGGATCTGAAACAGGCCAATCGATCCCAAGCGCAGGGTCATTCCAAAAGATCCCACGATCATGTTCAGGGGAATAAAACTCATCCACCTTATAATTCACTTCCGTATGTTCAACCAAAGTGCAATATCCATGGGCAAACCCTTTCGGAATTAAAAGTTGGCGCTTATTATGCTCACTTAAGATCACACCAACCCACTCGCCAAATGTCGGCGATCCTTCACGGATATCAACAGCAACATCATAAATAGCTCCCCTTGTGCAGCGCACTAACTTCGTTTGGGCTTTCGGCTCCAATTGGTAATGCAGTCCTCTTAGAGTACCTGCAGGAATGGATAGCGAATGGTTATCTTGTACAAAATTGATATCTAGACCGAATTCTTGAAATAACTTTGCATTATATGTTTCCATGAAAAAACCGCGATGATCACCAAATACTTTTGGTTCTAAAATCAGGACACCATCTAGTTTTGTTTTTGTAATCTTCATCATTTCACCTTATTCCCGTATCTATTAATATCTGTTAGCGAGTTTTAATAAATATTGACCATACCCATTTTTTTCTAAAGGTTTCGCTAATTTTAATAATTGATCTTTTGTAATGTATCCTTTATTAAAGGCGATTTCCTCAATACAAGCCACTTTTAAGCTTTGCCGCTTTTCGATTGTTTCAATAAATTGGGAAGCTTCAAGAAGCGATTCATGGGTACCTGTATCAAGCCACGCAAATCCCCGCCCTAAAAGTTCAACATGCAAATCTCCTAATTCCAGATATGCTTTATTAACGTCTGTTATTTCTAATTCGCCTCTTGCAGACGGCTGAATACTTTTGGCAATATCTATCACTCTATTGTCATAAAAATACAGACCGGTCACAGCATAATTCGATTTTGGCTGCTTCGGTTTTTCCTCAATTGAAATAACCTTTCCTTCCTTATCGAATTCTACAACACCAAAACGCTCCGGATCATTTACATAATAACCAAAAATAGTCGCTTTGTTTTTACGCTGTGCCACTTTTTCTAATAAGCCTGTAAACCCATGCCCATAAAAAATATTATCTCCTAAAATTAAGGCAACATGATCATTACCAATGAAACCCTTACCAATAATAAAAGCTTGCGCAATCCCATCCGGGGATGGCTGAATGGCATAAGACAATGACAACCCTATATCGGAACCATCCCCAAATAACTCTTGAAATCTTGGTGTATCTTTCGGAGTGGAAATGATTAAGATTTCTCGAATTCCAGCCAACATTAAAACAGATAAGGGATAATAGATCATAGGTTTGTCGTAAACAGGCAGCAATTGTTTTGTTATTGTACGAGTAATTGGATATAACCGGGTTCCACTTCCACCAGCGAGGATGATTCCTTTCAAAATAAAACACCTCAAAAATACTTTTTTATTTTTTCTTATTAAATAGAAACATTATAAGTAAAAATCCAATATTTCGTATTAGACCATTTTTTCTAAACCGATAAACGCATATATCCACTAACCTTAACAACCTATTTTTTTCTAATAGTTGAATGAATGATTTAATAAGATAAAATTGTTCTTTTGATAATTGACTATTATATACTGTTATAAATTGTTGAGCTTGCTCTATTATTTTCTTTACAGACTTAAAAGCCTCTCTATATTTAGATTTAGTAAAAAATTGTCTAATTGAATATTTTTTTGCACCTACATTATTTCCACTATGTTGACGATATAAAACAGTAGGTTTATAGATATGATTTATTCCACCATATAAACTAGCTACTAACGCAATCCACCAATCATGCATTATTGCTTTTTGAGGAATATTTTTAACCAATTCCTTTAGATGTTTATTAATCATCATCGTACATCCAGTGACAATGTTTTGAGTGAGTAAATTATTTAATTTATTATACTTTGGATTTAATTTTTGATATTCCCAAAATGACCTGGAGATAACCTTTAAATCATTGTCAACAACAGTCAAATCTGTGTGAACTAATAGAGGGCTATTTGGAAATTCTTTTTCAAGTGATAGCATTTTTTTTATTGTTATTTCAACCTTATCACTTAACCAAATATCATCTTGATCACAAAACATAATATAAGGTGCACTAGAATATTCCAATAACTTTGAAAAACTTTGACAAGGTCTTAAGTTTTGAAAATGATCTTGAATAAAAATAACTTTTTCGGGGTATTGATTCATAAAATCATTGATAACTGAAATTGTATCATCATTTGATCCGTCATCCCGGATAATGATTTTCCAATCTTGATAGGACTGATTTAAAATTGACAATAATAACTCAGGTAAATATTTACTACCATTATAAGTTGAAAGTAGAATATCAACTTTATTAGAATTATTATTTAAACCATTAATATTTTTTTTCATAGAATCTTTACCTTCAGTTCAATATAAAATTTCTATTAGCATATATTAACAACTTTAGTTATTTACTGTGGGACTTCAATATTTTAATAGTATCTAAATTGGCTTTTTCATATTTTTATAATTCTGTTTGAAGCAAATCTAATAGTCCTTCCATTAAAAGTAAAAAAGGCATAAAAATTAATATGTGTGTTAAATTTTACTTATTTGACATTTAATTTTAATTACGAAAAACAATAGATTTAAAATAGATTTATGTATTGTCCAGAGTATCTTTAATATATTTATCCATTATTTTTGATTGTATATATTCTGCCCTACTATTCCAACAATTTTCTTTAATAAAACCATATAATTCAGATTCTGTTTTAAACGGTTTTTCTAGTGTTACATTCTTTACAATATTAATCAGTTCATGATATGAATTATATAAGTAGAGGTATTTCGAAAACCTTCTTGTTTCAATACTATTTACCGCAATTGTTGGTTTATTACAACTAAGATATTCATAAACTTTTACCGGATTAATTGTATTAATTAAATCGTTTAATTTAAATGTATATAAACAAACATCAAATTTTCTTATTACTGAAAATACTTCTTCTTTTCGTATTGGGTCATAATAAAGTATATTTTGATTATTGCTCTTTTTTATGTTATTCCTTCCTACTAATACTATTTTAATATTTTTGTTTAATTCTAAAATTTTATAAATTGCCTCATAGTCAAACCAATGATCAATTGTACCAATATACCCAAATACGGTATAACCCTTCTTTTTTAAATTATCTATTTTTTTGGTTATCTCATTTTCTATTTCTACATATAAAGTATTTAAGTCCACTGCATTATTAACAACAAAAACTTCTTTATTTTTAATAGATATTTCAGAATAAAAAGAACAACTAGAAATAAAAATTAAATCTGATCTATTAATTAACTGCTTTTCATACTTTATTAATAATAACTTCATTAGTGGATTTTTTGTTAATGATTGATATTCATCCATTTTATCGTAAATAATTATTTTACTTTTTATATTCTTTATAATTGGAAAATACATTGGACTTCCCAGCCAAATCATATCACATTCAGTAAGATATTTATACAATTTAATTTTTTCATGTAAGGAATTAATACCAGTAAAGTCAAATAGTTCAATAACTTTTGGTAACCTAAACATACCTGAAGGAGTTACTATTTTAAGGTTTCCTAACATTTTATTGGAATCTAACTTTTTTTTCCATTTTCCTTTATTACTTAGGAAACTCAACGAAGGTTCTATATAATAAACTTCAAATTTTTTTGATAATTGTTCTGCCAAATGTTGGGGTCGCTGTTTCAAATCGTCCCAGTATATGGGAGAAAAATAAGCAATCTTCACAAAATCCCCTCTTTCAAATTTCAACATTTTATTCCATTTATTTTTACTGTACCTAAATGCCTATGATATTAAAATATTAATAGTGATATAAAGGGGCTATCTTATAAAGAAAATCCCCTATGCTGTCAAGATTCCTAACATATCAAGAGTATAAATGATAGAAAGGAGCACCCCATTCGTCGACAATGCGACTTTGAAACTGCCCCTTTCTAACATAAAGCTAAATAATATCATTTTTGAAATAAAATTCTCTATTTTCTAAATCTCGCTCTTTTAGGTCAATTAAATCACAATAGGCCTGAAGTAAACATCTTTTATGAAAAATTTCATATTCATTTTTATTTTTTTCTTCCATTTTTGAGATTTCTTCTTTTATTATCTGGACATGTTGTTTATCACTATCAATATTAAAATCCATTGGAAGATATAAATCTTTTTGTAATTGATAATTGGTTAGAATACCAGCACGCAATGTTTTTCTTACATGTTCTTTTGTATACCGCTCTGGATCTACATCATGAATTACAAATGATTTTGGATTTAATCCAACCTTAAATCCAATTTCTTTCATTAGCTGTGAAACGACAATTTCTTCACCGCCAGAATAATCATTTCCTTTTCTACCATAGGAAACTCTAAAGCCTCCTATTCTATATAGAGCTTCCGACCTAATAGCAAAATTTGCCCCATAAGGAAATTCCCAATAGTTTTCCACTTCAATATATTTATCACTATTAATAATAAACTGGCTCCATAAAGCCTCTGATCCAGGAACAACCACTTGAGGAGTTGGATTTGGAATATTTAAAACAATATTTCCTCCAATTACCCCCGCTTCTGGATGTTCCTCAAAACATTTGTAAGTTTCTTCAAGAAGGTTGGGATTTGCAATCGCATCATCATCAATATATAAAATAATCTCACCAGATGCTTCAAACATACCAACATTCCTTGCGTAAGACAATCCCTTCAAAGGAGCCACAGTATATTTAATAAAATCTTTTGGTAATGAATATTCTTCAATCAAATCGTTTATCATATCAAATATTTCAAAATTTGAATAGTCATTGTTTACTACAATAATTTCATACTCATCTTTTGACATCGATTGATTAATAACCGCTTTTACTGCATTCAATAATTTTTCAGACCTTTTATATGAACAAATTATAACTGATAATTTTTTTCTATAACTTTTCTCCTGTTCAATTAACCCTTCAATAGCATGCGCATGTTTGCTTTTAATTTTGGCATCGATAAATGCAAATACAGAAGAAACATCCTTTGCAAAAAACCATCCCTTATAGTTTTGCAGTTTCGGAAGAGAAATACTACCATTTAAAGTCAAATAAACATCCCAATTATCAGTAATTTCAGGGAGTTCAACCTGAGAAGCAGGTGTTATTAGTATTTTATATAAATTCCTTTTTTCTTGTTTTACGAATTCATAGTTTCCAGTAGAATAATTAACATATACTACTGGATTTCCAATATTTAGTTCTGGCAATTTATTATATTGATTAATATCAAGAATAAGATGTCCTTTGCTTAAAATTGTTTCTTTCAATTCATCAATAAAAGGACCCTCACCATCGATTATCCATATTAATGATGATAAATAGAAATCTCTTCTAAAGTCATCTAACACCATAAGTTTATATCTATTAGCAGTAATACCTAATTTTTTATCTTGAGCTGTTAATGATTTCTCATGAAACCTGTAATCATATATTGGTTCCTTGAACTTAGTATGTTTTAAATTAAATAAAGAATTAATTTGCATCCAATAATCATAGTCTTCTAATGTATGCTTATACATCGAATAGTCTTCAATGACATATGCTACTTGAGACCGATACATAAAAGCTGCCCCAATTGTATTATTAGGGTATACATTTAATTCGTAAGCTTTCTTTGGAAGATTTACAATAGAACTTCCCTTAGGTTCTTCATACCAACCATGATTTTTAATTAATTCTCCTTGATTATCTATAAGCCTCATATTTGCGTATATCATTGCCAAGTTGATATCTGATTTTAGCTCTTTAACCATTTTTTCTAAAAATTCAGGGTGCAGTATATTATCAGCACTGGTCCAAGTATAGAACTCACCTTGTGCAAGTCTAAATCCTCTAGAAAGTGTTCTTGGTATCTTTCTATTTTCTTGATGTATTACTTTAATTCTATTATCTTTCTTAGCAAATTCATCGAGTATACTCCCAGTATTATCTGTAGAGCCATCATTAATAATTATTAACTCAAAATGCTTATATGTTTGATTTAGAATACTATTTATTGCTTCTGCAACCATATCCTCTCCATTGTATACCGGCAAGACTATCGATACGAGTCCTTCTTTGTAAGGAACTTTAAGGTTTTTTAAATTAAGATTATAATTTTTATTCCTAGCAACCTTATAGCTAACAAATTTATATTCATACCAGTTTAGTTTATTATTTTCTTGTTCATTTCCCTTATTTGTTACTTTATAATCTCTTCCTTGAAATAGTTTTTGCTTTACTTTTTTTAAAAGTATTCTGAGACCGTATTCCTTCCAAATTGAGATTGCTTTAAATACAGGATTTTTTTGCCTATTGCTTCTTTTGAGCAGTTTATAAATATACTTAATAGGAGTATTATCTCTCAACTTATAATATCTTGTTGCAATCTTCCAAAAATCCGAAGCATATATATGGTTTAACTGAATAATAGCATTATTCAATTCGCTTTCTTTTTCGTTCACCAAATTCGATAATTTTTCTTCGTTTTTCTTAAGCTCTGTGATAATATTTTTTAGAGTTAAAATTTCTTTTCTATAAACTAATAATTGTTTGTTTTCTTCAAGTAGTCTTTCAATTTCCTCTTCAAATACTTTCTTTTCTCTGTTTATAGAGCTGATAATTTCCTCTTTGCTATTAATAATATTTATTAATGTTGTCATTTGCTCTTCTTTTTCTAATTCCATTTTTTTTAATCGATCCTCTAACAAAGGAACATCATTAATTAAAGAATCAACTGTTAAATTTTCAAGATTTACTACCTCTCTGTTGGCATAAATAATTAAAAGTTGCTTTCCATACCAATACGAAGGATTCAGCTTAGATGCATCATACTCTTTTATATATACACACTGGAAATTCTCAATATTTATCGGGAAGCTGTGATAATCGAAAGTAAAAAAATGTTCATCTATCCGTTCATATTCTTGAAACGGAACTAATAATGCTAAATAGCATTTCGTTTGGCTAAGCATTTCTTTGACTAAAGATAGGGGATCAGTAAAATGTTCTAAAGTATTTGAGGAAAACACCAAATCATATTGTTGATTTAACTTATCAATACTTGTACAAATAAAATGATTGTCAGGATAATATTTCTTAGCTTTTTCGATTGCCGACTCAGAGAAATCAATTCCCACTACTTTCGATTTGGGAAATGCCTTAGACAATATTACAGTTCCATCCCCACTAGCGCAACCTGCATCACAAATACTGAGTTCTCTACTTTGAACATCTTCAATTAACCATTTTGGAAAAAGATCGAGTGCAAGATTATAAAAAAATGTTGTTTGTTCTCTACCTTGACACTCTTCCCAATCGTTTTCAAATCTATAATTCCAGTAATGTTTACTATTAATTGTTAAATCTCTCATTTAAACATGCTCCTCTAATAATTGTAAATCTTGATCTACTGGTATATTTACCAATCCAAAAATAGATTCTTTTGAATAAACCTTAAAGTATCTGGCTCCTTCGATGTATTCAAAATAGTTAATACTTGGATCTTGTCGATTTTCTATTGCAACAACTAGTATATAATCCCCATCTTTAAGATAGTTTGTAAATTCAAATGTAACTATAGCCTCGCACCCATTTTTTGTAAATTTAATCTTCCCTTTATCATATGTTGTTGATACTAATATATCAATCCCTAACTTATTTTTAATGGAAAATGCTACACTTAAATAGTCTAAGTCAATATTCTCTGGTATCGTAAATAGGATTTTTATTTGTATTTTCTCTCCTATTTCAAAAACTTCTTTATCTATACCATGGTTGTTTAAAATGCGGATACCCTTAATTAATCCAATATGACTGCCCCAGTGATTTATTGAATCATCAATTATAAAATTATTTTTATGTGTAAAAGATGCTTCGGAAACTTCATTGACTTCAGTTAATACTTTCTCTGTTTCTAAAGTATTTTTATCCCCCTTCATGAATTCCATGAAGTCAGCTGTAACACTTACAGTGTCTCCTATCCTTACAATTTTTCCATCATTTATCCACATTACACGATCACAAAAATTTCTTATGCTTATAACATCATGACCTACAAATAAAATCGTTATCCCTTTATCTTTTAAATCTTTAAAACGGTTAAAACATTTTGATTGAAATTTCAAATCACCAACTGCTAGAGCTTCGTCAACTATTAAAATATCTGGATCAACATGTATAGCGACTGCAAATGCTAAACGTGCAAACATACCACTTGAATACATTTTTACTGGTTGATTAATAAATTCCCCTATATCTGCAAAAGAAATAATACTTTCCAAACGAGTTTCCATTTCTTCTTTTGATATACCCATCAAAGTTCCATTTAAATATATGTTTTCAATCCCAGTAAGTTCAGGATTGAAACCAGCACCAAGTTCTAATAATGCTGCAACTTTTCCACGCTTGTGTATAACACCACTTGTAGGAGTTATAATACCAGTTATAATTTTTAATAGTGTCGATTTTCCTGAACCATTACGACCAATGATCCCTAATGTTTCACCTTTTTTTACCCGAAAGGTAATATTGTCAAGAGCAGTAAAGGTGGTGTGATATTTTTTTCTTAATGGGTGTAAAGTTTCCTTAAGTCTATCTGAGGATTTGTTATATATTTTATACACCTTACTTATATCATTTACTTCTATAGAATATTCATGCATTTTAAGCTTCAACTCCTAAAGTACATCCGGAAAATGAATACGCAATCTATTAAAAAGAGCATATCCAAATACAAAAATAACTAAAGTCACTCCCCAAAAATAGATTGTAAGAAAAGGATGTTCCCAAAACCATTCATAATCTATTAACGAATTACGATAACCAACAACAATATAATAAATTGGGTTCAATTTAAATAAAAAATGATATTTTTCTGGAG
Source organism: Calidifontibacillus erzurumensis (assembly GCF_013303125.1). Classification (GTDB taxonomy): domain Bacteria; phylum Bacillota; class Bacilli; order Bacillales; family Bacillaceae_J; genus Calidifontibacillus; species Calidifontibacillus erzurumensis. The sequence continues at coordinate 19,193 of NZ_JABTTE010000012.1, forward strand.
CTATGTTTAAATTCCAAAAAATAGGGGTAATCCAAAAAAATAATTGAAGAAACATTCCTACAAATTGCCCGACATCTTTTAAGAATACATTTAAAGAAGATGTAATCCAAGATAATCCAATAACAAAAATTATGTTTGAAAATGTATAATAAAATAACTGAAAAGTATATTGGTTGGGATAGTATCCATATATTGCAAATATCACAATTAGAACTACTATGAAAAAAAGGTGTACAAACATTGCAGAAACAATTTTAATTAAAGGTAGTACACTCACAGGGAAAACTAGTTTCTTCACTAAAAAACTATTCTCTATAATTGACATTGTTGAATTTGCAATAGATTCTGAGAAAAAAAACCATGGTACTATTCCAGCTATTAGCCATAATATAAACGGAAAGTTATCTACTGGTAAAGATTTGAATCCAATTTGAAAAACAAACCAATATACAAATATTATTATTATAGGGTGAAAAAATGCCCAAAATACCCCCAAAAATGATCCTAAATACTTTAATTTTAAATCTTTAAGAGCTAATTCTATGACTAGCCTTCCCATTCTATTTAAATTGATAAAATTATTTTGCAAACAAACACCCCCCATCATGAGTGAATATAGATATTAAGGATTAAACCAATTCATTTATATTTTAACTACACATTTTTAAACTTAATGAACTTTTTCCTTATTGATTTCTACTAACGCAATTACAGTTCCAAAAACAACCCAAAACACTGGCGCCGTCCCAATCACCGAGTCATTAAATAACGCCTGCACTAAATACGCTAACCATCCAATAAATAAACTAATAAACACAATAGCCTCTTCATGGTCTAGCTTTTGTGTAAAAATTCTTTTTAATCCTTTTACAAAAAATATACCAAATAAAGCTAACAACGCTAGTAACGCTAAAACCCCTGACCCGTATAAGATATTAATGTAAAGATTATGCGGTTTATCTACTATTACTGTATGGGTTTCAATGTTAGCAATCTTATCTGGGTCGTATTGTGGAAAATGAAATACAAAAGTATCTAAACCGTAACCCATTAACGGACGTTGTTTAACTAGTTCTAATGTATTTTCCCATATAAATAAGCGCCCTGAACCAGGGCCCACCCCAGGTTCTGGTAATTTTGGCAATGGGAAAGTTTCGTTTGTTTCATCATTCGTTTCTGCATATACCTTAGAAACGAACTCCTTTTTATTTAATTGATCTAATACAAATGTTTTATATCCATTTATGTTGATTATGCTATTATTTAATTTGTTGTTCTGATTAAACATTTCAACTTGGGCTGCTTGTAGTGAAATTCTAGATGCTTGCTCCTCTTTTACAAACGGATTATTTGAAATAAACATCCCTATCGATTCGTCCCATACCTTCGGATTATTGCTTGCCATTACCACAAATATTATTGCAAAAGCTGTTAATTGAATTGCTAGTTTACTATAGCTTTTCAACTTTTCACTAGAACGCACAAGTAAAATTGCAAGAATTGGTAATATAATAACAAATGTTAAAAATCCACTTCGGGACAATGAACTTAAGAGCATCGCAAATGTTAGAATAGCCATAAATCCATTTAAAGCTTGTCGAATTTTATTTTTATCCAAAATAAACATCATTAAAAAGATTGTAATTAATACTGCAGAGATACCACTCACATAGTTACCATGATTGATTGTTGTTATAAAGTTCGAGCCTGCTGTAATACTTTCTTCCTGAATATCACTAGGAAACAATAGTGCTCGAATAAAACTGTTGTTAATTAACTCGATTCCATAAAAACCAAGAAGGCCTAGAACTGCATTCACAATTGCTAATGGATAAAGAGCATAAATGATCTTATGCAGCATTTTCTTAGTATATGTTAAATTCGACGCAATAAAAAGCAGTGTAAAATAACATAAATACGTTATTGCACCCTCATGACGATTATACATTCCAACTAATGCTAATGACTTATATGGTGCAAAAACTGCTGAAAGGGTAACGAATAAGGATAGAAAAGCTAGTGGAAGATTAATTATACTTTTCTTAATCGGAATGCCAATCCCAAATGTTCGATATAAAAACAAGATTAATAAAATCGATGTTGTAAAAATAAGAAAAATAAATTTATAGTACGTAAAAACATCCCCGACTGTGCTTGATCCTAAATTTGGATTTTGAGAAATTAGAGGACTTATAAAATATGTAACTTTTAATCTCGTTATAAGTGGAAGAATAGCCAAAATAATAATAAGCATCCCAAATATTATTTTGTCTACTATTTGCGCTTCTTGGACATCACGCTTATCTTGTTCTTTTTGAATATCATTTGCATTATTTGTTATTTTTTTTGAGTAATATTTTCTATATTCAGTGTAACCCATCTTTTCACAACCTTGACTACTTTTTCTCTATCATTTCAATTTGGTAAAGCAATTTATTCACAGCTTCTAAAATATCTTTATCCGGATTTAATTTTACTGCTTCTTCTAAGTATACTTTTGCTTTTTTATAGTCTTTTATCATATATAAGACCTCACCATATTGAGCTAAAAATGTAGGATCTTTTATTAAAAAATTATTCAGTTCTTGTGCTTTTTGAAGTGATATTGCAGCTTCCTCGTAGTTTCTATCATATTGCTGCACAATACTGTATGCCCTTAAAATCTCATGATTATCATTATATTTTACAACAAGGGGTTTAAGTACTTGACCAGCTTCAGTTATTTTCTTTTCTTTAAGTAAATATAAACCATATTTGTATTGATTAGTATCTTCTTGAAAAATTTGGTCTTGCTTATTTCCCAAATAGTTTGTAAGAAAAACACCAATTACTATTATTAGCAATAGTCCAATAAATACAATATTTCTTTGAGAATCACTTATATTTCTTATATCCATGTATGTTCCCCCAAAAAATTTTACAAAAATCAACAAAGCTATGAATATTATAGACTATAATAATTTTTTAATCAAAGGGAGAAATAGGGGTATAAGGAAAATAGAAGAATTAAAGGGTATCTTTCTAATTCGATACCCTTCATCTAAACATTCGATTACCATTTAATATTAAAAGTAAAACTTGTTCTTTCTTGGGATCTATCATTTTTTATTACGTCAAGTGTAAGAGTTCCCTTGTTCATATCTTCATCAGACAATTTCGGAAGCATCACGTACCCCTCTTGTGTCATGTCTTCCTCAATATCTTTATACCAACTTTTATCCTTTTTAAATGGAAAACGATCATCAACATCTGAATTGGTTAAAATTTCATTGTTAACTTTTAGCTGTACTGATTCTTGATCAAATTGATAACGTTCATCTTGGTTTGTATTTTTTATTCTTAAAAAGATTTTGGTATACCCATCTTCATGTTTCAAAAGATCGTATACTTCTACATTTATTCCATTGATTAATTTTGAAACTGGTAATGATTTATACTCTACATTATCTTCTACATCACCAATTTCCTCATCATCTTCAATAACGTCATCCTTTGTTTCAAATCGAACTGTTTTGCTTTTTTCATCCCAAACTACCTCAGCACCTAATTCTTCTGCCACAAAACGTGCCGGAACATAAGTGTGCCCTTCGTAAATTATGGTTGAGTATCCTTCTGGTAAAGATTTTTCCTTTCCATTAAAAGTATATTTTACCCATGAGGCAATTGAAGGAATTGTATTGGGGTTTGCATATATTATTGTACTGGAAAAGATAATACTGCCAAACACAGCACCAGTTAAGAATAACTTTATTTTATTTTTTTTCATTTTTTTCACCTCTTGTTTTAATGGGTGTTCCACATACACATTTTACCTCATAAAGCAAAATAATTTCTTATAATTATTAGCGAAAAGTTATCATTTTCCTTATGAAGAAATAACATTGGGATAAAATTAAAATAAAACACTATTATTATTTGATGATAAAAAAAGGCCCCCTAACGGAGGCCCTTTTTAATTAGGGTTATTACTTAACTGTTACAGTTTGATCTGCTTGGTTCCAATCAACATTAGCACCTAATGCTTGACCTACAAAGCGAATTGGAAGTACTACACGACCATCTTTAACTTGTGCAGCAGCATCCATTGCAATAGATGCACCATTGATTTTCAATGATTTGCTACCTGCAGTTAATTGAACTACACGGTCACCTTTAATTAATGTTGCAGTTTGTGTAGCTTGATCCCAGAAGATTGAGTCTTTAGATACACCTACTGCTTCTGCTACATAGCGAATTGGCATGTAAGCGCGGCCACCTTCTACAAATGGAGCTACATCCATAGTTTTTTCTTCGTCACCAACTGTATAAGTTGTTGAGCCAATTGTGAACTTAACTTCTTGAGCAACAGATTGACCAGGAGCTGGAGTTACTACATTTGCGATTACAAACTTAGAAACAAAGTCTTTATCTTCAAATTTAGTATCATAGTCAACTGCGTCATCTGTAGTGTTTTGTACTAGGTCTCCACCAAGTTTAGCAACGATAGGACCTACTGGAACAGTTCTGTCAAGTGTGATTTTTGCTCCAGAAATTTTAATTTTAGATGGCTTAGTGCTTTCGCCTTTAACTTTTAATTCTAATACGTTGTCATCGCCATTATCGTAGTCAGCTAAAGCAACGTCGTCGATTTCAATGTTTCCTTCTACAACTTCAACAGTTGGCTCTTCGCTAAAGCTTACATTGTTTGGTAATGTAATTTTCAATTTACCGTCTTTAATTGCTTCTTTAACGTTTTCTGTGATAATAATATCAGCTAAAGTTTGGTCTTTTTGACCGATTTGTAGATCAGCAGCTTTTACTTCAACTGATACAGGAGCAATAGCTTTAGCAACAACTGCTTCTCCTTCAATTCCTGCACGTCCAGAGATTTTTGCAGTAATGTCTCCTGCTTTATCAGCTTGAACAGATAGATAGAATTTAACTACAAATTCAGCTTTACCGCTTGTTGTTGCAGTAAATTTAAATTCATTTTTATCTTTATTGAAGCCTGTTTTAGAGAATGATACATTCTTTTCATCAGAAGTTTTAACGTCAATAATTTTAACCCAAGATGGGAATTCAACTTTTGTTTCTCTACCAGAAGCAATAGAGTCAGCAACATTTTCTTTAATTTTGATTTTTGCAGTTACAAGATCATCTTTGTCAGCGCCGCCGTCTGGATGTGCACCAGCTACGATTTCTGGAACTTCATTTTCAAGTGTAATAGATACACCATAATCAGCGTATTCAGCAACAACTAAATCTTGAGAATCTACTTCTGTACCAGTGATGTCTACAACAATTTCACCAAATTTAGCATCTTCATCAACATCGATTTCTGCATTTTTAATGAAGATAGAACCACGTGCAGTGCGGTTATCTGTTGGATCAAATTTGATTGTTAAAGTTCTTCCGCTTGGAGTTACAGAAACAAGTGTTGAACCAGTTAATCCGCCTGTAAATTCTACAGTTGGTGTATTGTTCCACTCAACGTTATTAGGTAATTTTAATGTAATAGTTTGTTGATCTTTACCTAATGCATTAACTGCATTTTCATCAATACGGATAACACTTAATGGAGATACACCTGAACCTACAGAGCTTACTTTTTCAATAGTTGCAGTAGCAGATCCGCCTTGTGCAACTGCAAATGTATATGTTCCAGCAGTAAGGCTGCTATCAAGTGGATCAACTGTAAATTTCAATTCGCCAGTTGTGTCTACTTCAACAAATAATGGTAATCTAACAATATTTTGTTTACCTGAAGCTACATTGTCTGTAATTTCAAGTTCTAATGTTTGTTCAGAAACATATTTAACTTGAACTTTATCTTGTGTAGTAAAAGCATATGCTCGAGCTCCATCATATGCTTCCTCAACAAACTTAACACCATCAGGTAATGTTAAACGGAAGCGATCGCCAGTATAAACCCCAGCGTCATCTGTTTGGAATACTACATGTGTGATTGCGTCACTATTTTGATATGAACCTGAAGCTTTTGTGCTATCATAGTCTTTAGCTACAGTTGGAGTTTTTTCTACGATTACTTTAGAATTAGCTGCATCAACAGTTGTAACTGCAACTGGAGCTACAACACCAGCTAATAAAGCTGCAGAAGTCATAACTTTTAAAGATTTATTCATCTTCTCTTTTCCTCCCTATGATTAAGTGTAAAATTATATTTTCACTAAACCAAAAGAACAGCTTCCTATGTATGAAGATTAATAGAATTGTTCTCTTGGGTTAGTAAATACCAAGAAAAAAAGTCTCATTGTGTAGTATAGTGCCAACATTTTCGGCTGTCAACCATTTCCTTTTATTGTATAGTTATAAAACTATTAAAATTGACAGAATTGTAAACAACCTTAGAGGCACTATTACACGTTTCGAAACAAACTTCTTAGTCATACAACCATATTATAGGCTGTTTATACTACAGGATGCAACATATTTCTGCAATGTTACATAAATGTAATATTAATAGAAGTATTTTCTTTGATTGCCAAATTGGCAGATTTAGAGTTTGGAACCTTTGGTATACGAATTTAAATATCCATTCGTTCCAATTTGTTGACAAATAGATATTTTAATATGAAACAAGCTTTGTGTTTCCTCTCACAATATCTATCTATACTCGATTATAAGCGAAAATATTCGAAATATATAGTTAAGGTTTGCTTACTTTGATTACAAAACTGTTACAAAAATAACCAGTTTTATTAGAGGGTTTACAGGAGTGTTATGTAATTATCATTTAGACATAGATATTAAGTCATTTATCACGAGGAGTACGAAGTGAGGAAAGTCCTTAAATAAAGTTGATATTCGAATGTTTAAAAGGAAGAGGAGCATATCAATCCCCCCATGAAAGCCCCTCATGTTTTTTTATTTTTCTTCATCCTCTTTTTTATCTTCATCACGTTTTGTGTCTTTTTCTTCACCTTTTTTGCCGTTTTGTTCTTTGTCTATGCCCGTATCAGTACCTGCACCGGGTTCAATTTCTTTTTCATCTTGATGATCGCCATTTTTATCTTTTTTGTCTTGATCTTGGCCGCTGTCTTTTTGTTCTTGCTGTTCGTCTTTAGGTGGAGGCGGTTCTTCTTTATTGGCGCATGCGGTTGTAAGCGAAAAAGAAAGCAGTCCAGCCAATAATTTTAACAGCCATTTTTTATCCATATTAAAACCTCCTTCTGGTAAACGGTTGTTTTTACCGGATAGGTCTTTTTTGTAGTGTTTCCAAAAGGAGGTGTTTTATTAAAAATTTTATAAACGCAGGCTTTTCTCAAAAAATTGTTTCATGAATGACTAAAGTCTTAAGCTTTTTAAGGGTTTTCTGTATAGGTAAACCTGCAAAGTTATTAGCTCCTAAAACTCTTTTTATCCGGCAAACCCACAAAGAGAATAACCTAAAAGAACAGTTCCTACTATTCTTCCTTATCCCCCAAAGCAAACATAACTTCAGTCTCGCACACCAATTCTCCATCAACCGTTGCGATTCCTTTTCCTTTGCCAATTTTACCTTTTGCACGTGTAATTTCCACTTCTAGGCGGAGTTGATCGCCAGGGACGACTTGTCTTTTGAAACGACAGTTGTCAATGCCTGCAAAGAAAGCTAGTCTGCCTTGGTTTTCCGGAAGCTTCAACAAAGCAAAAGCGCCTACTTGAGCTAATGCTTCAACAATGAGGACACCTGGCATTACAGGATAATCAGGGAAATGACCGTTAAAAAAATCTTCATTCCCTGTAACGTTTTTCAAACCAACAGCCCGCTTGCCGTCTTCCACTTCAAGAATGCGGTCAACTAATAAAAATGGATAGCGATGTGGAATAACTTTTTTTATTTCATTAATATCTAGCATATGTATAAGTCTCCTTTGTTATTATTTTGTAAGGAAATTATAGCACATCCATTCAGCAATGCGACAGGGTTGTCTACGCTCCACCTTATTAGGTTCTAAATGGCTGAACGGCAAACTTTTATTAATAGGACGCTCAATTCCCGTGATGGTCATAAATTCAAAAATTATCCTTTGTATAATAATACATCTGCACACATTCTTTTCTGTTGACCTTCCCTATTGTAGACGGCTAATGCCAGACTGCCACCCATTCAGCAAAAAAGAGAGCATAAGCTCTCCTATAAAAATAAATTTATCTATAAACAAATATTCGATAGTGAAGCACAATTGAACAATCTATTTTATTTCGTTCCTTCAAACACAAGATCGTATAAATGCTTCCATGTTGAAATTTTTAATGCATCGATCGCTTGGCCATCCCCGATGACGCCATAGCCAACCATGAGACCTGCCACAAGGCTCAAGACAAGAAGGATTGCAACAATGACGAAACGAAGCCAAATTGGAATAAGCCTAATTTTTATCGGTTTTTCTTCAGCTTCTTTTTTTGTGTTTTGTTTTTCGATTCGTTGTGCACGTGCACTTTCCCTAGCTAGCCGCCGTTCCCTGCGAGTTCTTGGTTTGCTTTGTGCCACGTTTTCAAATTCATTTGTCATTGCTGGTACTCCTTTATTTTTACAAAATAATATATAGGAAGAAACTATCTTAGATTACTAATTAGTCCGTACATTTGGTCTGCAATGGAAATAGATTTTGCATTAAACTGATAAGAACGCTGGGCGGTTAATAGCTCCGTCATTTCCGTTGCGATGTCAACATTAGACATTTCCAAAGCTCCTTGTTGGACTAAGCCTTCTTCAGCTGCAACTATTTCATAAACTTCCTCTTCCATTAAGTTTAGCTCCTCAAGATCGGGAAGTGCAAATTGGTTTTCGCCTGTTGATAGAAGAAGCTGTGGACGCAACATGTGGACAACTTGAAGCTGCCCAACGAACTGTTCGGTATTATCCTCGAACGTTACGAGAATTTCACCTGCATCTGTAATGTTTATACTTTTAAAATTTTCCGGTAAGAAAATCGGTTCGCCGTCACGACCCATAACAAAATCTCCATTTTGTGTCACAAGTGCAAGCTGGCCTTCTTCATACGGCGTCAAATAAAATGCACCATCACGTGTATAACGGGTTGCTAATCCGCCAGTTTCTTCAACGAGCAATTCGAAAAAGTCTAACGGGCGTTTTAACGCAACGTCTAACGGCCGATCCGTCACTTTTAGCGCCCCTTGTTCCATCCGGATGTTCGTTTCAGATAGTTTGGCACCTACCCCTCGGCGAATGCTGTTCGGTGTACGGCGTCCGATGTCTTCATTTTGTTCTAACTGATTGTTTACTTGCTGGAATAACAGTTCGTTAAAGTTCGTCTCTCTTCTTTTATAACCGTTCGTGTCAGCATTGGCAAGGTTATGACCAATGGTATCAATTTTTTTCTGAAGCTGTCCCATTGTTACACTTGCAGTATACATCACTTGATTCATTGATCATTCCCCCTATCCAATCCGGCCGATTTCGTTAACTGCTTTTTCCATGCTTTTATCATAAGCTTGGACAACTTTTTGATTCGCTTCAAATGTCCGGTATGCCATCATCATTTCTGTCATTGTTTGTTCCAAATCTACGTTTGAGCGTTCAAGGAATTTTTGCTTAATTTGGTACGTAATCTCTGGATGATCAAGCACACTTGGCAGCTGCCCTTGACCCTCTAGGCGAAACAAGCCGTTTCCTTCTTTCACTAGGTTATCAGGATTTTCAGCATAAGCAATTTGGATTTGCTGGCCTGTATCTTCACCGTCTTCAAAAAAACGTCCGTCTGAAGTTACTGTAAAATTGTCGCCAAAAATAACGATCGGATCGCCAAAAGTGTCTAGCACATGAAAGCCGTCCGTTGTTGTTAAGTAACCTTGGCCGTCAACGGTGAAGTTTCCATTACGCGTGTAGCGAACCTCACCGGCAGCATTCATCACTTGGAAAAAAAGCGCGCCCGATCGGTTTGTTTCTGGATTAACAGACAAGTAACCTTCAACTAGAGCTAAGTCTGTTTCGTTTCCGGTTTCATAGATGTCGCCTTGTTTAAATTTCGGGACAGTCTCTTGCATATAAACGCCGGTGTTAAGAGGCCCAACCGTATATTTGCCTTTTAGCCGGAATTGATTTTTCACTGGCAATGTTTGTTGTGCCGTGCTCGTAATGAGCAATTCCGGAAAAGATCTGAACGTCGCTTGATCGGCTTTAAATCCCGGTGTATTAGCATTCGCTAAGTTATTCGCGAGCATTTCTTGGCGTTGTTGTTGAGCGACCATAGCCGCTGCTGCTGTATAAAACCCACGGAGCATTTGAATTTCCCCTTTCACGATTGGGATCAAACTTGTTGATAGGATCGATGCTTATTTTATTTAGATACCAAATTGGTTCGATGCGTTTTGATGCAAACGCCCAAAGTACGAATTACATTTAGAATTGAGTATTTTTCAGACATATGTCAACTGCAGCCATCCCCATGAATAAGGGATGGCTTGTCCTATCTATTATATCGGTTTGTTTTACTACGTTTAAAGATCCAGCGATGGGCTTATTCTTTTTTCCGATACTGGGATTACCCTAAGATTCATTCCCATACCCGCATTGGAATATTTTCTGGCACACAGTCATTTAGAAGATTGGCTTGTCCTATTTTTTAATCCGTATGTACAAAGATGCCTATTTTGGCCAGCACGATCGTTCTAATTTAAATCTTATTCGAGACTCTAAATCGATTTTTTTCGACAACTCTTTTACATGGAAAATTGACCGACCTTTTTTATTCCGCACGGGTATCAGATTCAATGCTTTTTGGCTCGCACTGCTAATTAAAATCCGCTTGAACGCATAACCAATGCTCAATCATTTGAAGTTAGACTGGTCTTTTTATCCGTTCGTAAAACAACTCAAATGATTTTTGGAAAGCCAATCATATTTTTAAATCCGGTCAATCAACTTTTTTGATATGAAATACCCTAATTTTTATATCGGTTTGTTTAACCCCAACGTTTATTTGGAATTTTATCCATATTATCAAGCATAATGCCTGTACCGATAGCAACGCAATCCATTGGATTGTCAGCAATCAATACCGGAACTTTCAACTCTTCAGCAAGTAACTGGTCAATGCCGTGCAAGAGTGCGCCGCCACCTGTTAAAATGACACCACGGTCAATAATATCGGCAGACAATTCTGGCGGAGTACGTTCCAACACGCTTTTTGCTGCTTGAACGATCATTGATACTGACTCACGTAACGCTTGTTCAATTTCGTCTGAATATACAGTGATTGTCTGCGGCAACCCTGATACCATGTCACGGCCGCGAATATCGATTTCTTCTTTGCGGGCGCCTGGAAATACTGTTGCTACATTAATTTTAATATCTTCAGCTGTCCGTTCACCGATTAACAGCTTGTACTTTCTTTTAATATAGTTCAAAATTTCATTATCAAACTTGTCCCCTGCCATTTTAATTGAAGAGGCGGTGACTATATCGCCCATCGATAGTACGGCAATATCTGTTGTCCCACCGCCAATGTCTACAACCATATTTCCGCACGGTTGAAAAATATCCATACCCGCTCCGATTGCAGCAACTTTTGGCTCTTCTTCTAGATAAATCTTCTTACCACCGCTTTTTTCAGCAGCTTCTTTAATCGCTTTTCGTTCCACTGATGTTGTATTCGTTGGGCAACAAATAAGAATGCGTGGCTTTGAGAAGAAGCCTTTCACATTAATTTTTTCAATAAAATGTTTCAGCATCGTTTCCGTTACATCAAAGTCAGCGATTACTCCATCTTTCATTGGACGAATGGCAACAATATTTCCTGGTGTACGGCCGACCATCCGCCTGGCCTCTTCTCCTACAGCTAATACCCGGCCTGTATTACTATCAATCGCAACTACAGACGGTTCGTTCAAAACAATCCCTCTGCCCTTTACATGGATAAGTACATTAGCTGTTCCCAAATCTATACCAATATCCCTTGCCATAATTAATTAATAGCCTCCTTAATGTCTCCTTTAGACCGCTACATTTCTCTAAGAATATATTGTATCATAACTGCATAGGGATCGTCATTTGAGTTTTTGAAAAAATTAACAACATTTTACAGAAAGTTTTCATTTATATTTCATAGCTGTCGATTTTTGTAAATGAGACCTTCCATGGTAAGGAAGAAGAATTGACATTGTGCTTTATCAATGGTTAGTTCCTATATATAGGTCTGCAAACTTTATGCATCGTTGACGCTTGATTTGTTTAGATACCTGCTGGGTGACCTATGTGCGTTTTATCGTCATGAATTAGAGTGGCTTAAGGCCCGAACTGATTGGTCCACCTTAAGTACTAGTTTACCTTTAAATTCCGACTAATTTGACCCATACACACTTTACACCACTCATTTTTTTAAGTTCCGAAAGGTTGATACACTTTTTTCTACGCTCTGTTTAAACTTTGGCTTCAGCATTATCTGCCTTTTTGTCGGCTTTTTCCGATTTGTATTTCATTTTCGTTGCTTCACCACCTCGCAAATGACGAATTGATTTATGATAATCGAGGATCTGTTTGACTTCATTTGCAAGCTCCGGATTAATGTCTGGCAGTCGCTCTGTTAAATCTTTGTGGACGGTACTTTTGGAAACGCCAAATTCCTTCGCAATTACGCGAACTGTCTTCCTCGTCTCCACGATATATTTACCAATCTTGATAGTACGCTCTTTGATGTAATCGTGCACACCACTCGCCTCCCTAAGTTGGATGTGAGAAGTGTGAAATGAGACGATTGTGAAAACTTTCGAAGAGGAATCTAGGCATTTTCATTATTCTGCATTGATACAGAAATGACCCTTGATTTCACTTTTCGTCTTCGAAGCTACTCACATTATTCGCTCACCTCAAACACTCTCTATACATGGTTTGTATATATTTATTAGCGAACAAGTGGTAATATGCTAAAAAGTCAAGGGGGACAAGGGATTTATTGGAATTTTTTCAATTTTTGGGCTTAAGATTCGGGGAAAATTAAAAAGGTGGCTCTGCCTAATAAATGGAAATTTATTTGTCAGCGGAAAGGTTTTACTTTTTTGGAAGAAAAAAGATCAAGTGTGGAGGTTTTTTAATAAAATAAACGAAAGTGAGAAAAAAAAAGAAACATATGTCATAGTTGTCGATATGTAAAAGAAGGAAAAGATTCATGGAATATTATTAAACGAATATTTCAAAATCAATCTATATCATTCTATTTATTTTTATGATTTCTAAATTAGGGGGACTAACTTGCTTAAATGACAAATTATTTAATTTCCGGCTTTCCAATTTTTTTAATTCGTCTTTGAAAAAGTTTGATGAAAGCATCGGGTGGATACGATCAACAATACTGCCTTCTAAGGTTTTGGACAAACTTATATGCCTATCCATTAAAAATAACGTCTTACTTCATCAACTGTTTCGATTATGAAGATTTTTGCTAGAATTAATCGTAAGGTGGAAATATCCGCTCTTTTAATAGCTTCTTTCAAGTCTTGGGGCAATTCTCCAACCTTCTTGTTAATTGCAAAATTGCTATATCAGACAACGCTTGTACTTGACCCATCTCCTTACCTTTTTTTGATCCCTTCTTCTCTCCATAGATCTGCTAATATCATCACCCATTCACTCCCTTCCATATTACTTGTCTCCAATTTCATGATCATTCGATCTATTTCATTTTGAGTATGTGGAAGTCATTTTCGTCGTTTACCTGCTGTCATATTTGCATCAGTTCTGTTCAACAGTTAAAGAGAGATTCAGACGACAAAAACAGGTGTTATGTTGAAATCTATTAAAGACCTCGCTATGTAGAGCGTTGTTTTCGCTTGGTGGTAAACGTATAATGTTGACACTTTTACAAAAAACACCCCTTTTCATAAAGGGGTATGGGCTCAATCAAACACATTTTTTTGACCGTTCAAAGGCTCATTATAATTTATTTATCAGATGAAATTGCAACGCTCTTATTGTTTTTAACATGCCGTGAAGCTCGTCTTTCATCCAACCAGGAAGTTTCGTGAGATCAATTTCAGTTGAGGCCTTTTCTCCTTGAAGATGTTTTTCCCAAGACATGCGGATACGCGTTTTTAAGGCCACTTCATACGCATGGCGTAAATCATTGGATAAACTTTCATATAGGACTTGTTTCATCCTCAATTCATTTAAAAGCTGCATGGTCGTAACACCGACGATGCCGTTTAATGCCCCAAGCACTTGCAAACAATGATGGAGCGGAAAAAGGGCATGTTTTTTAATATCTATTACTTTCGTTTTTGCCTTAAACATACCGAGGAACGATTGGTCAAGCTGCGGCACTAATTTTTCCCGCTCTTGTTGCGCCATGTAATATAAAAACGTTTGCGAAACCTTGAGCTTGTTTTTCACCATCTCCACGAACTCGTCATGGAGCGTGTCATCACCATAAAGGAACCGAAATGATAAAAAGTTTTGCCCTAGCAAAATTTGTTCATCAGTTGCTTTTAACGCCCAGTTTTTGAGCCTTTCTTTCCAATCTGTAATCGAGCCGCGCCAATCCGGATTGTTTGCCATCATTTTCCCTTTACATAACGAATAGCCGGCTTGGTGTAAGTGTTTGACAATTTCTTCCCCAAGCAATGCAAAATACTCATCAACTTTCTCCTTGTTTTCAGCATCCACATCGGCATAAACAAGAAAATGATCTTGGTCGGTGAGCATGAATTGTTCACCTCTTGCCCCGCTTCCCATCGCATACCATGCAAATGGTACAGGCGGACGGCCTTTCTTTTGTTTTTCCAAAGATTGAACAGCCAGAGAAACACAATGCCTTGCAAGCCTGTCATATAGCTTTGTAATAATTTCCAACAGATGAATCGTTGATATATCATCATTGATTAAACTTGAGAGGACATCATAGATGGCATTTTTGACGGTAGGCAAGTTTTCAAAGGATGATTGTTCAATTTTTTTCAAAATACTCATTTGTCCCCGATTTTTCTTCGCCAATAGCGTAGACAGCGTCACAATGCCAATGACCCGTTCTTCATCAATAACCGGCAAATGTTTGACTCCGTTTGTAAAAAGAGTGGATAAGGCTTCATAATAATAGGCTGTGCGCGAAATGGTAATCGGATTCGGCGTCATAATATCTTTTGCTTGAAGTTCGAGCGTTTGCATGTCCCTTTCAGCAACCACTCGGCGAACGATATCTTTATCGGTAATGATACCCATTAATTTTTCGTGATCGTCAACAACAAGAATAGAGCTGATTCCATGGTCAACCATTTTCTTGGCGATTGTCTGCACAGATTCATGCGCATTTATTGTAATAACGGGTGATTGCATTAAGTCTTGAACCCGGCGGACAAATGGTTCACTTTCTCCCCATTCTGCCGCTTTTTTCATTTGCTCAGCCAAGGATGTATAAAGATCCCTCAAACGAACGGCAACTTTTCGCAGGAAAAATTCGCGGACGTCTTCGTCTTCCCATCTTTTTCGAAGGATCGTATAAGGAATTTCCAAGCAATGCAAGTCTTCAGCGGCTTCTACTTCCACCGTTAAGGAGTGAGCTGGATCAACCGGTTCTCCTAGAAAATGCGCCAACCCTGAAAAGCCAATCATCTCGTTTGCTTGTAAAATTTCTAGTATTTCTTTTTTGTCATTTTCTCCACTGACAAATACTTCGGCAACGCCTTTTAAAATAAGCAGAAGACCTTGACGTTCAGTTTTCGCATACAGCACTCGGTCGGCTTTTCGATAAAACTTTAACTCGCATTCTTGAAGCATCTCTAAAAATTCATTATCTGTAGTGCCAGCAAATAATGGATGTTTATGAATGAGGGCATATAATTCAACATTTTTATCAATAATCACGAAATCCTCTCCCTAATTTTCCAGAAACTTTTTGTAGTAAGAAGCCTGAAACTTGTGGCGTACAGCAATGTCGGAATGAAAATATTTGCTTATGATTTTAGCAAGAAAAGGGGTCACTTGTAAGATTAGTTAAGCCGTATCTTGAAATTTTAAAAAGCAGGTGAGCATTGATTTTCAGAGAGACGGCAATAATTTCATTTTGCCTAAGTCATGTCCAAAAAGGCTGTTGTTTCATGATGTTCAACGATGTGAGCATACTTACGAGCCTTAAATTCGGAAATGTGGTCACAAATCATTTAGCCTAGAGCATTCCAACAAGACTCTTCTTCAGCAATAGCATCAAGCTTCATTTTTGAAAAAACTGGTGAGCTTCGATAATCGAAAATGCGGACATGAAGCATTTTACACAAATCCTGCTTTTTTTGTTCCTATCTTAGTAGTAGCATAGCTAGGTGATGAACACTCTTCCGCCTTAGATTCTTTTTTTCAGTTTTGTAGTATCAAAACTATTTATTTAGCAAAAATGTCTGCGTAAAACTAGAATCTTTGATTGTCTGTTATGCATTTCCCAACATCTGCCTGAATGGTAGAAAAAAAGCCCTCCTCCCTTGTTAAACACATAGGAAAGAGGGACACAATCTCAAAATCTATTTAAAGGGTAAAGGGAATGAAAAACATATCCAATGAGAGATAAGCCATTTTCTATTAGCCGATTTCACGATAACCAGTTTGTGCTTTAAATTCAACTTCTGCAAATTTCTTCTCATCGCGTTCAGATGATAGAAGCGTACCGATAATGGCAGCTATAAATCCTGCAGGTACAGATACAATCGCCGGATTTGTTAATGGGAAAATCGGATTTCCGACGAGGAGCGTAGCACCCTCTTGAGGGCTCATAACACTTGGACTAATAATAACTAGAACAACTGATGTAACAAGACCCGTTACCATTGATGCAATCGCACCTGTAGTATTAAATCGCTTCCAATAAATCGTAAATAAAATAGTTGGCAAGTTTGCTGCAGCAGCAATACAGAACGCGAGTGATACAAGGAATGCAACGTTCATTTTTTCTGCACCAAGAGCAATGATGATTGAAAAGACCGCAATTCCTAATGATGCAAGGCGTGCAGCTCTTACTTGTTCTTTCTCAGTCACGTTGCCTTTTTTGATAATTTGACCATAAAGGTCATGGGCAATGGCTGATGCACCTGATAATACAAGTCCTGCTACTACTGCCAAAATCGTTGCAAATGCTACCGCTGAAACAAATGATTCTAATACTGGACCACCTAATACGCCTGCTAGCATTGGAGCTGCCATGTTACCCGCTGCATTTTCTGCAACGATCGCTTCATGACCAACAAATTTAGCTGCTCCAAATCCTAAGAAAATTGTTAACACATAGAACAAACCGATGATCCATGTTGCATAAATAACAGAAGAACGGGCAGTTTTTGCGTCTTTAACTGTAAAGAAACGCATTAAAATATGTGGTAATCCTGCTGTACCTAAGATAAGCGCAATCAATACAGAGATTAAATCCAATGGATTTTTATATTTCACACCAGAGTGCAAGTATGCTTCACCATGTGGTGTTGCAGTCGCCATTTCGTTGAACATTTTAACAAGGCTGAAATCAAATTTTAAAAATACTAGGAAAGAAATAATAATTGTTCCACCCATTAGCAAGGCAGCTTTAATAATTTGCACCCAGCTTGTAGCTGTCATACCGCCGAATAAAACGTAAATTGTCATCATAATGCCGACTAAAATAACTGCGATTGAATAATCAATACCTAATAATAATTTTATAAGTGCTCCTGCACCAACGAGCTGTGCAAGCATATAGAAAATAACAATGGTGATTGTATTAAATGCTGCCGCTCCACGTACTTTTGGATTTGAAAAACGTGCAGCAATCATATCAGCCATCGTATATTTTCCAAGGTTGCGCATTGGCTCTGCAACAAGGAATAATACGACAAGGTAAGCAACAAGCCAGCCTACACTATAGTAAAATCCATCAAATCCGCTTAATGAAATTGCTCCAGCAATCCCCAAGAATGAAGCAGCTGATAAGTAGTCTCCCGCTATCGCCATCCCGTTTTGCCATCCTGATAAAGAACTGCCTGCTGTATAAAATTCACTAGCTGTGGAAGTACGTTTTGCAGCCCAGTATGTTACTACTAGCGTTGCCGCAATCACTGTTACGAATATGAAAATAGAAACTAAATCCAATGTAAATCCCCCTCTTTAAAAATCCCCTAAATTATTTAAGAATATTTTTTAAGATGATTTCTTCCGCTTCTTTATCAAAGCTTGAAGATTTTTTTGCATAAATCATTGCGAACAACCAAGTCATTCCAAACATGCCGAATGCATAGATCCAAGTCCATGTAATCCAACCGATCGCTTTTGCTTCAAGGATATGTGTATACCCTGTCAAAATCGGCAATATGAAATAAGCCGCAAAGAAGATGACAACATAAGGTGTAATAAATTGATTTTTCCGCTTAACTAATGCCTTGAACTCTGGTGTTTTCACCAATCTTTCATAATCGATGTGTTGTTCGCGTGTTTTTTTGTAAGCAGTGCTACTCATCTAATCAACCCCTTTTGTTTTTTGTCCCAAACTTTTCTCCCTGTTACAAATTACAAAGGATTTTTCCTATTGTCTTTTTCTCTCGAAGGAAGACAATAATACAACTTTCATGGCTCACCTAGGAAAGCCATGTTGAAATCTTTTAATCTTTCCTCGCTAATGCCTGTTCCTCACCCCCTTTAAGGACTTTTTCCCCTAGAAGTCGACAGCACTCAACAGAACGACTGGACGGTCTGATGATCGTGCGGTCTTTCTGTCTGTCGAAGCCCGATTGTGTCGTGAATGGATAAGATGCAAAAGGTTTGTGGTGGTGCTGATCAGATGAATCTGACAGCACCACGGTTGGCACCCTTTGTCCAATTTGACACGAATTGGCTCGCCTTTTTACAGTCCGTACATGTTGTTGCACGGGAAAAATACACGACGGACTGAAATGGTGTTGGTCCGTAGAAATCTGACAGCACCATGTTTTTGCACTCTTTGTCCAATTTGACACGACAAGTTTTCATTGATCGAAAGCCGACAGTGCTTCTATTCGCATAGAAGCATTTATTTTTGCCAAGCAGTGCAAACGAGCTACGCTCTCCTGCTTTTAAATGGCAAAAGTATAGGATTGTTGACTTTCCTCCTGCGGCAACTGCAAGAATATATCCAACTCCTATTCGTTGTAGATTCATTGTACGAATGTGATCTTATTGACTAGTTTCCATTTAAAGCGTTTGCAAATTTTTGTTTCAATTTGCTTTCTCTATGTGTCTATATATCTTCCAAACTTATATTATTATCGAAAGTAGATTTTTATGATTTTTAATATGTCATCATTCTTGCATCAGCGTCGCTATATCTTAATAAATCTCCCCATGTTTTGTAGCCCCGGTCGATAAATTGCTGCAACAACTCACTGAATAGGTAAGCCGTTGTGAGAGCGTCGCCAAGGGCTGAGTGCCTTTCGTAGATGCGGGTTCCGAATACCATCGCATATCTTTCAAGATCGCGCATTTCCCAAGACGGGCTTAAAAAGCCGATAATATTTAATGTGTCGATGACTTTTGTTTTTTTTAACACTTGTTTTGCCCGTCTAATTTCATGGCGCAATACCATTTCATCAAAGGCAACATAGTGACCAACAAGGGCGGCGCTTTTATTTTTTCCTACAAATTCAAAATAAGATGTGATCGCATCTAGTGAATTAGGTGCCTTTTTCACTTTTTCATTGGTAATACCGGTCAGTTCTGAAATAATCGGCGGGATATCCCGGTTTGGTTTTACATAAGTTTGGAATGTCTCCTTTTCCAACACTTCATACCCCTTCATATGGACGGCTCCGATTTCAATCAATCGATCGGTAGTCGCCACTTGGAAACCCGTTGTTTCCGTATCAAAGACCGTAAATGGCACGTCTTTAATTGGTGTTGACAGCGGCAATGTGTCATCCAATGGACATGTGATTGATTTTTTTAGCCAAAACAACAGTAAATCCCCCTTTGTGACCCCCCTGTGGAGGCGGGCATCCGACACTAGACTTGCAATCACCAATCTTAACCAATAGGGGCACCAGAGGGGTCTGACACCTACCTCCAGATGGTGCCGCAGATGGTGCCGGAGACGGTACTGCAGAGGGGTCTGGCACCCTATGTTAGATGGAGAACTCTGAGAGCATGAGGCTTTGGAGTTCTCGGACGGTTTTCAATGTTAAGATCAGTTCTTCTTTTTCTCTAGTTGTCAAATGTGTGAATGTTAATACGGATGATGTGCTTTCTCCCCGTTTGTATTGGTTCCATTTTTGTTTGACATAGATCGACATAATTTCGTTAAACGCTGTTTTTAAATCGACAGCTAAGTTTTCAGTGAGAACTTTCTTCTGTACAAGATAATCAATTCGCTCCATTGGTGTTCCTGAAAAAATTTGATACGACAACGATAAAATTTGTAAGCTATGATAAAAAGGGAATAAGATATCTTTTTTAATGTCAATTTGTTTCCGTTCCAGCTTAAATAGCGAACGAATCGGGTGATCAAGCGTTGGAACTTGATGTTCTTTTTCCATTTGAGCCATTCGGTATAGAAAGATTTTCGATCGTTCGAGTTGTTCGGTAATTGTTGCTTGAAATTTGTCGTTTAAGCGCAAATTACCGTATAAAAAGCGGTAGGAGAAAAAGTTTTGCGCAAGCATAATATTTTCATTCGTTGCCTTAAGCATCCATTGACGCAGACGCGTTTCCCACGTTTTTAGCGATCCGCGCCAATTTGGTTCACTTGCCATCATTTTTCCTTTACAACGAGCAAAACCGGCTCGTTCCAAAAAGATGACGATTTCTTCTCCTAATATTTCAAAATAGTGTTCAATCAAGTCACGCTGACCTTCTTCACCATCTTCATAGACGAGAAAATGGTCTTGGTCTGTCATCATGAATTGGGCACTGCGGCCAGCGCTGCCCATCATGTACCAACAAAAATCGACAGGGGGCGTCATTCCTTTTTTATTGCGCAATGAGTCAACCGCAAGCTGCACGCAACGAACCATTAATCGGTCATTCAATTCAGTAATCACTTTTAAAATATGAGAAACAGGAACATTATCACCAATTAACGTTTCTAAAATTTTATAGATTGCTTGTTTTATAGTAGGCAAATGCTCTTCTTCTATTCTTTCAATATTCCGAATCGTCTTGACCAAACTTTCATTTTTCTTTCTTAAAAGGCTGCCGAGTGAGACGATACCGACAGCTTCTCCTGTACGCTCATGAACAACCGGCAAATGTTTATAGCCGCCAAGAACCATGCTCGTTAAAGCAGCATAATAGTATTCAAGTCTAGCAATCGTCTCTGGATTTTTCGTCATCACTTGACCGACTTTGAGATCATATGGCTTTGATTGAGCTAACACTCGATTGACCAAATCGGATTTTGTAACAATACCAGCTAGTTTGCCTGACTCGAGCACCAATACCGCATCGGTTTTATTTTCTTTCATTTGTATAGCGACTTCTTGAATCACCGCATCTTTCTCCACGGCAACAAGTGGTGACATTACATCTTTTACGCGAACGATAAAACGATCGCTCTCCCCGGTTCTCCGTGTAATTTTTACTTGCTCAGCAAGGGATGTATAAATATCTTTCAATCTCATTGCACATTGCTGTAGCAAATAATCACGAACACTAACGTCCTCAAAGCGCTCTTCAATGACGGAATAAGGAATAAGGATGCCAAAACATGGCTCTAATGCTTTAACACGCACCATTTCTTCATATTTATTTGATTTGGAAACACCAAGAAAATCTGCAAGACTCGGAAAACCGATTAATTCCCCTTTGGAAATGATCTCCAACGCTTCGATTGTGCCTTCATCTTCAAAAATAAAAACTTCTGCCATTCCTTCTAACAGCAAAAGCAAACCTTCCCGTGGCTGGCTTGCTTGATAAATAAGTTCATTTGTTTCGAAGCGTTTAAGAACACACTTGTCCATCAACTTTTGAGCTTCATAGAAAGGCACCCCTTTAAAAAAGGGGTGTCCTTTTATTTGTTCATAAACAGCTTGTTTTTCATACTTATCCGATCTTTGCTTCATGTCCTTCGTCCATCCAAACTTCTCCATTTTTATAAGTCATTTGTTCTGGATAACGCATGTCTAATACTTCTTCTTGCTGCTTTTGTGATGGAACTTCAGTTGCTAATGAAACGATGATGTTAGCAAGGATACCTGCTGCAGCACCGAAGATACCCGCACCAGTGTCAATAATACCCAAAATTGTGAAGCCGCCATATTTTGCAGCTAAAATATAGCCTAGTGTAACCGCCAAACCAACAAGTAGTCCTGCAATAACACCTTTAGAATTTGAACGTCTCCACCAAACACCTAATAACAATGCAGGGAAGAATGTACCAGATGCTAGAGCAAACGCCCATGCAACGATTTGTGTAATAACCCCTGGAGGATTCAATGCTACTAAACCAGCGATGATAGTTGCTAATAAAATAGACCAACGACCAACATTTAGACGCTGTTTTTCATTTGCATTCGGATTGATTGTACGGAAATAGATGTCATGAGCAAGTGCTGATGAAATTGTAATCATTAGACCGCCAGCTGTTGATAGAGCCGCTGCCATCGCACCTGCAGCCACTAACCCGATAACAAACATACCTAAATTCGCAATTTCTGGTGTTGCCATAACAACGATATCGTTACTAATGACGAGCTCTGACCATTGAAGGATGCCATCCCCGTTGCCATCAGCCATTTGAAGTTTTCCAGTTTCAATCCATGAAGCTGTCCACGCAGGAAGTTCAGACAATTTTTGACCAACAATTTCTGTCATTAAGATGAAACGTGAGAACGCTGCATATGCAGGTGCTGATAAGTACAATAATGCTATAAATAATAGTGCCCAAGCACCGCTCCAACGTGCTGCTTTCATGGTTGGTACTGTGTAGAAACGGACGATTACGTGTGGCAAACCTGCCGTACCAGCCATTAGTGTAAACAATAACGCTAAGAACTGTGCTTTCGAACCATTTGTAAATGGTGCGAAGTATTCAGATACACCTAATTGTGCATCAAGTTCTTTAAATTCCCCTACAATTTGACCGTATGATAACCAAGGAATAGGATTTCCAGTTAATTGTAATGACATAAAGATAACTGGGATTAAATAAGCGATGATTAACACAATATATTGAGCAACCTGTGTCCAAGTGATCCCTTTCATGCCCCCCATTGTTGCATAGAAGGCAATTAAAACAACCCCGATCATTGTTCCAATTTTCGCGTCTACTTCAAGAAGACGACCGATAACTACTCCAGATCCAGATAACTGTCCGATCGAATAAACGAAGCAAATGATAATTGTAATAATCGCACCTAATAGGCGGGCTGTATCGCTGTTGTAGCGGTCACCTAAGAATTCAGGTACCGTATAGCGGCCATACTTACGAAGCTGCGGAGCAAGTAGGAAGGTTAACAATAAATATCCGCCTGTCCATCCCATAATGTATGCCAAACCATCATATCCTAAAAGCATGATCGTACCAGCCATACCGATGAATGATGCTGCACTCATCCAGTCGGCTCCGATCGCCATACCATTCCAAACTGGTGAAACGTTACGTCCTGATACGTAGAAATCTGAGGTGGATTTTGCTGTATTGTAAATTGCAATACCGATATAGAGGCCGAATGATGCCAAAATGAAGGCCATTGAGACTAAAAACTGTTGATCCATTTGGTTCCCCCCTGTAATAAATTGTTATAAATCTTTCTCCCCAATAAACGTTTGATAAAGATATAAATGAAGCCTATTAGTGATCAAATGTTTTACCAGCACTTAATGCCTCGTTTCTCTTTTCATCGATACCATATTTTTCGTCAATTTTATCGCTCACATAGGCATTGATAAATAATAGAACTACAAACGTAATAACTGCTCCTTGTGCACCTGCCCAATAGTGAAACGGCATACCGAGCACGTTAAAACCAGAGAAACTTTCCGCAAAAGCTGCTACCACAAACGAAACAATAAAACCAATTGCTAGATAAATAGCAATGTTGCGTGTCCTTGTTTTAAAGTAAGAATCAGCAACGCTTTTATCAATTTTTTTCATTCGTAAAATCCCCCTTTTCTTTAATTGACTCCCTTAAACTTTCTCCCCTAAGTTTAAAGATTGAATAAGACGAAATTCTTTTCTACCTTTCTGACTGTTTCTGTTACCTTGACTTCACCCCCTTTTGTTAAAGCGCATTCAATTTTTTTCTAGCCTTGCTGCCTTCCAACGATTTCTAAATTTAAGGCTTGATCATGTTTGACGATCCTTGAAGCGACAGCTTTATTTATAGGAAGTCATTTATAAATGACTCTATTCTCCATCTTTCAATCAAAAAATTTATAATAGTCATCTATAAATGACTTTTTAACTTCACTTGAAAGAATTGAACTAAACCATGATTTGTGCCTTTAGCACTTTGAAGAGGTTGTTGTGTGTCATTTTCAGTAGAACATCAAGAACCATATCCAATAGTGTTTTTCCAACAACCATATGAGGATGTGATATCATTGAAGAAGAACGGCCTGTTCATTATCCGATCAGGCTATTCGTACTGGTAAGTGAGTATGACACAATTTTACATAACGACCTCTTATTCTTGATCGAATCTCTGAATCTATCTTAATGTAATAATGAGGCAACGTTTGGGCGAAGCAGATTATTATATTTTTTCTTAAAAATAATTATCTTAATCCAAATATGAATTGAACGGTATCCCAGAACGGTAATGGAACCATAATAATTTTGATGAGCATGTAAGCAAAAATAGTTGCAAACGGCAAAACTAACAGCCCTACTTTTCTTTTTCTGATCGCAAAAATCACACAAAAAATCGTAAGAAGACCGTATAATACCACTAAGATCATCATCATTGCCCCCCTTATTTACATTTTTATTCTCTATCTCTTTTCGATATTCTATTGAACAAAATTTTATAATAAATCTACATGTAAGCGTATTCAACTTCATAGATTTTATGTCAATCAATAGAGTTTTTGTGCCTCTTTTTAATTTAAAAAGGATCGGTCACCTTCATATAGGCTGAAAGAATTAGTATTAATTTTTAGAAAAATTTTGATAATTGTATTATTTCAGAATGTAAACCCAATCGTCAAGTATTTTTTTATTAATTTTCTTATAAAATTTTGTCATTATGTCGTTCACATATATTTACCCATAAACTGATTGGTTATATTGTTTTTTTAATATAACTCATTAGAAATAAGGTAGATGGTTTTTTGTTTTTACTATTTTTCTTGTTAAATTTTCTATTTTGTTTAATTTTCGCTTTTACTTTTGTTAGATATATAGGAACTAGAGCTTATATCCGTACGTTGTTACATAATGCCAATGAACTAATTAAGGGAACCCATCTAACTAATAGTTTTAAAATATATTTTTTGGAAATAAAAAGAAGATCTTGAAGATTTTGCTTCAAGATCTTTCTATCAGTTATAGAATTATGCTCTCGTCATGCTAATGGAGGCATCTTCTTCTACATTCGTTTTTGAGGATTGCTTAGAATTGCCATTTACATTGCCTTTGTCTTCAGTGCCTGCATTGCCTTCTTGTTTGTCAGAAGGCTGTTCTTTTTGTTCATCAGCTGGTTGTTCTGATTTGTTTGGTTGATCTTGATCAGTTGAACTGCTTTGGTCTTCTTTATTTGCAGGGTCAGTTGTTTTATCCTCTGATTTTTCTTCTGTTTTTGCTTTCATTTCATCTTCAATGGCTGTAATCGGTTTGTTCAAGAATTTTTCCGGATTGACCGGCTCATTGTTTTTGCGAATTTCAAAATGGACATGAATGCCTGCATCTTTGTTATAGACGCTTGTACCCGCTGTACCAATGACTTCGCCTTGGTCCACTTGGGCACCTGCTTCAACAAACATTTCGCCTAAGCTATGGTAATGAGTTGTAACACCATCTTCATGTTTGATTTCTACGATATTTCCAAGCAAAGGATCGTTTTCTGCCCGTACGACTGTTCCGCTTAATGCAGCTACAACGTCAAAGCTTTCACCATTTTCTTGGGCAATATCGATACCTGTGCTAGGATAGTACGTATTATTATAGAATACGAGTGCTGCTTCTTGTTCTTCGCTTGATGCGTTGTAATCATAGAATTTCTTTTTAATAACGACTGATTTTTCGTCTGTCACAGGCATTTTAATAGTTTCTTCTTGAACATTAACCGGCACAGCATCTAAATCCATATAGTCTACTTGATTGTCTGCAATATTTTCTGTGTTGTCTGTATCTTCACCGCCGAGAAGATTTCCATCAGAAGCTTGATACCAAAGCACTCCAGTTAAAATTAATGCAGCACTTGCAATGTAAATGGACGGAAGCACCCATTTCTTTCTAATCATACGTTTCCACTTTGAATCTAGAGTAGTTATTTTTTCTTCCTCTCTCATTTTCATCACCTCAGCAACCAGTCTTAGCAAAATTTCGAGGTTCTATACATCGCAAAAAAAGTTTTTTGGATTTATTTTTCGACAAAATGCAAAGTTTTATGCATGGGTGTGTGGATTTTTTTGCATAAGTTGTATTTGACGGAATTTTTCGGAGGGTTGGTTACCAGAGAAATAATAGAATTGGCAGGGATTGGTCTAGTTTTGGAAAATTGGGACTGGTAGTGATGATAGAGACAGGTTTTGGAGAGGTTCATGGGGTTTGTGGAATTTATCGGAGGCTATGATAGTAGTTATCATGAGCGGTGGCAATTAACAGGGTGGAAAACTATGTAGGTTCGTCAGCGTGATGGAAGTGATGGAAAAAAACAAGAAGAAATCATAGAATTTTAAGTGCATAAAAGGAAGGCTATTTCATTGAAAAAAATCAAGAGGTCTATGGGTGTTAAGTCATGCATTAGTTGTAGAGGTACATGTAGGAGTCTAAGGAAAGGCCAAAGAAATTAGAATTTATATATGGCATTTTAAGGATAAAAAGGGTTTTGAGAATAATTTTAGACATGTTGGACAACCTCATTGTGACAACGCAAATATACCTCCACTTATTTTTCAAAAAAAATGGACGATAATCCGTTTAAAAAATATGTTATTTCTTGTTCCCAAGGAAAAGAAACTATAAAGGCGAGCCGACGTTCCGTTTTTCGAAATATGCCATTTCTTGTATTTCAAGGAAACAGGAACATAAAGGCAATCAGATAATTTGTTTAAATGACAATTTGCATCTACTTGTATTTCAAAGAAATTGATAATGCTTTTTGAGACATGTGCCTTCACTTGGATTTAATGGAAAACGGGTTATTTTAGGCAAGGTAATAATGTTTTGAGGGATGATATCTCTTCTTATATTCTATTAATGGGAGTCAACGATCTCCCGTTTTGAGTACAAGGCTCTCCTCATTTTGCACAAGGAAAATTCGACAATGAAACAACCCCAAGAATACTCTTGGGGTTTGAACTTTTTCATCCGTCTAAAAGTGAAGTTCTGCCTCTTTTTTGTTAAAGTCGATATTCTCTCTTGCCTTGTTTTGGTCATAATCTATTTTTGAGCGACGATGACGTCATTTAAGAACGGTTCAATGCTAGAAATTTCTGTTCCTTGATAATAATGGGCAATGATTTCCTTGACTGTTTTTCCTTCAGCAGCCATACCATTGGCACCGTATTGGCTCATACCGACACCATGGCCATACCCTTTTGTCGTAATGACAACGTAATCGCCTTGTTTTTTCCACGTAAAATCACTTGAGTACAAATTAAGTTTTTCACGGATTTCACGGCCATCAAATGTTTTGTCATTAATTTTCACCTTAGCCACTCGGTTTCCTGCTGTACGAGCTACAATTTCTCCAATTTTATCAGAGGTCACTTTCACCCCAAGTTTTTTTTCAAATTCGGCAATCGGTATGGTCACTTTGTTTATGAATTTTGGAGATGCTTGATCCCAAGGGCTTTCGACGCTACGTAAATATGGAAAAGAATTTTTCCAGTAGTCCTCTGAATTTTCGGTATAGCCGTTGCTTGTTGAAAAAAATGAAGCGGTAATCGGTTCATTATTATAAGTAATAATTTGCCCTCTTGTTGCTTCGACGGCTTCGTTAATGCGGGCCATTTTCCAATCATAATTAGCTGCTCCCCAAGCAGCTTTCAGTTCTTCTGGGCTTTTATAAACTTGGTGTATAACGGTATCCGTTACAACAGCGCCTTTAGGGGCACCCACTGGTTCTCCTTCTAATAATTGTTTGACAATATACGTACGGGCTGTTAAAGCTTGGGCTTTTAATGCTTCTATTTCAAACTCTGCTGGCATTTCTGAAGCAACAACGCCTTTTACATATTCTTCTAAAGGAATTTTTGCAATTTTTTTCGTCTTCGTTCTATAGACAGCGACTTCAATTGCTGGTTCTTCAACCTGTCCGTTCTCGACTGTAACTGACCCTAAGGCCGCGTCTGTTTTGCTTACTTCCCGTGCATGTTTTTCATGTGTAAAGGGTAAAACTAAGAAGGTTGGAATAAGTAAAATAATTGCAAAAAGTACGGCTCCGAGAATAGCTAGTGGTTTGATTCGTGACATTGTCTCATCCTCCATTGTTGTTAGTGCTATATAAATAACCTATGGGGATGGACAAGCAAATAGAACTTTTTTGCAAAAAGAACTGTCATTTCATAATTTCGTAAAAAGTGGTTGTTTATATTTTATCAGGGGTTTCATACGAATTTATTGAAGGACCTTTTTTATGGTGATTGCAATTCCGTAATATATATTCATACGAATTTTTTGAAAGAGATCCAGCGAAATGTTTCATGAGCAGAGTTAACACCAATAGTAAAAGCTCTTGTGAAAGAGGCAATGAAGGGAAATATAGTACTTAAAATATCACCTATAGTGATAAACGAATATGTATTTGTATTAATGGGAAACACTTTAATTATTCATTTACCTGGGATTTACTGTGAAGAAAAACCTGTTATAAGGAAGATCAAAATAACTTTGTGAGAAAAAGCATTGATTTTACGGATGCTTATATCGCAGCTCATGCATGTAGCTTAAAACCAGCACATATAATTATGGAAAACATAAAGGACTTTAAAGGCTTAAATGTTTTTGCAGAGGTTGCTCCTGAAGTTGAACAAAAGGAAGATTAAATAAATATGCAGAATAGAAGGTATCACGTATGAAAGTAGAGAATAAATTTTTTAAAAGCGACGATTCAATTAACTGATCAAACATTCGTCATTTTATATTAATTTAAAAAGGATAGATTTGTTCATCTATCCTTATCTTAATACTTATACAGTTGCTATGCCAAATTGGATTGCACATTAGCAATGTCCGCAGCTTTTTTGATCGTGTCTTCGTTAATCCGTTCAATATCAGCACCAAGGCTTGCTAATTTCTCGGTAAAATTGTAATAGCCACGGTCAAGATGATGAAGTTCAACAACACGGGTATAGCCTTCTGCCACAAGACCTGCGATAATTAACGCTGCTGCTGCACGAAGGTCAGTTGCAGCTACTTCCGCTCCTTGCAGATTAGCAGGGCCTGTGATAATGGCTGAACGCCCTTCAATTTTAATATCGCAATTCATGCGGCGAAATTCTTCAACATGCATGAAACGATTTTCAAAAACTGTTTCTGTAATTACGCTCGTTCCTTCTGCTTTTAAAAGCAATGGCATCATTTGTGACTGCATATCTGTCGGGAAACCCGGATATGGCATTGTTTTTATATCCACAGCTTTAAGTTTTTCTGGTCCGATCACGCGGATGCCATCCTCTTTTTCCTCAAAACGAACGCCCATTTCTTCCATTTTTGCAATTAATGCTGACAAGTGTTCAGGAACAGCACCCTTAACAATTACATCACCTTGGGTGATCGCCGCTGCAATCAAGAATGTTCCAGCCTCAATTCGATCGGGGATGACGCAATGACTGGCACCTCTCATTTTGTTTACGCCTTCAATTTTTATCGTTCCAGTGCCGGCGCCTCTTACCTTGGCACCCATCGCATTTAAAAAGTTCGCTAAATCAACGATTTCAGGCTCTTTCGCTGCATTTTCAATAATCGTTGTACCTTCGGCAAGAACTGCCGCCATCATAATATTTTCCGTCGCTCCAACGCTTGGAAAATCCAAATATATTTTCGTACCGCGCAATCGGCCGTTCACTTTTGCTTCAAGAAAACCGTTTCCTACTTGAACAGTTGCGCCCATTGCTTCGAAACCTTTTAAATGTTGGTCAATAGGACGGGAACCAATTGCACATCCACCAGGTAAAGCAACACGTGCATGACCCACCCGGGCCAATAACGGTCCCATAACCAGCACAGAGGCGCGCATTTTGCGGACATATTCGAATGGTGCTTCCGTTTTTAACGGTTTTGTAGCGTCCACTTCAATCATATTATTTTTAAACGCAACCTCTGCGTTTAATAAACGTAAAACCTCATTAATCGTATAAACATCTGCAAGAGAAGGGACATCATAAATGGTGCTTTTTCCTTCACTAGCGAGTAGACTTGCTGCGATGACAGGCAGTACAGCATTTTTAGCACCTTCAACTTTTACCGTGCCTGTTAACCGCCTACCACCACGGACAATGATTTTATCCAAGGTATTCCCCTCCGCGTCCATTATCTATATATTAATATTCAGATGTAATGATTGGGGTGCCAATTGTGACAGTTGTTGTGTCGCCCAATCGTAATTTCCGTAATGAAATTTGTATATTCATTTCCTTATTTTTCGTCGGGATGCTGTTCTTCCAATGTTCAGTATATGCAGATATAGAGACAAATGCCCCTTCTTGAATTTCTTCAATTGACTGTGCGGAAAAATCCTCCAGAATTTCAAGGGCTTTATTATACAAAACACCTTCCATAATATCACCGTTCTCACCGTTTACACAAGTGAAAATTTGTGTCTTTTTGTCGAACATTGTACCTATTTTCTCTTGGAAGGCAGGCAAATTTTTTCTTATTAATTTTAAATCCCCAGTCTCTCCTTCGGCCGTATATATAAGATACGATTGTAAAAAATTTTTATGGGGGTAGGCGACAAAAATAATTTGTTCTTGTATCATGAAACCATCTTTGTCAGATGTTGTCTTGACGCCAATTGTTTTATATATGTCTTTTTCCTTTGTATGAGTCCATGTAAAATCTGAGTTTTCTTCTTTCAGATCTTGTAGGCTTTTTTTGTACTGCTTCATTGAGGAATATGTTTGTTGATCGTCTCGTGCATAAATAGACCATTTTTGAACATCAATGTTGTGCTTTTGCATGACTTGAATCATTTCTATTAATTGTTCCGCGGAGTTCGCCGAAGAACCGATTCCCTCGCTGTTTCCGTAACTATACTGTTGAAAAAATAAAACGATGATCAATGGCAATAGAATAAAAATTTGTCTTATCATTTTTTCTCCGTCTCCCCTGTTTCTCTGCATGTTCGGATGGCTCGTTTGTTTAGTTTCTTTCTATTTTTGGGCTTCTTTGTTTGAGGTACCCTTTCTTTTTTTAGTTTTTTGCCACCTACGAACTTCTTTATTTTTATTAACAGTTTTGCCATAAAGGACAATTACATACGTGGAATAAGTCGCCAGTTCTCGACAACAAGAGAGTTATGTTCATTTAGTTTTAGTGGAAAACGGATCGTTTAAAGATGCGGACGGGTTGGTGGTAGTAAAGGGAAAAAAGTGACTGGGTGGGGTGTATTTGTATTTGGCTTGGTGGGTTTGTTGACGGAACAAGATTTTCCAATAATGATTACATAATTGATGCATTTGAATTAAGCTTATTGGTTTTTTTTAACATCTCTAAATCTACAGTATACGTTTCGTGGTACTAGGAATAAAACAACTAATGCCACCAGAATTTCAAAATTTAAAAGGGGCTTGGGGAACCCGTGAAAGACGGTTAAAGAGTATCTACGACTTTCCAAATATGACAGTACTCGTGATCAAATTGAGCATTGTTCAAGTGAAAATAAAAAGTAACAGCATCGATGAACAAATCAGGATTAGTTGTTACATACAAATTGATAAAATCACTTTTCGATATATAGCACCTTTGAACAATTTGGGCTTCGTCGGGGTTGTATAGTTAAACAAAGAATTTTTTTATCCTGATACCCTTCTCAAATGAACACGGTTTTTGGTGGTAGGAAAGGGAACAGCATTTATAGATTGTTTTTGTTTTGCGAAAAATAAACGATGTAAATTTTGGTATGGATGATTTATGAATTCGTGGATAGATTAATAAAAAAATTTTAGAGAGAATATTGCAAAACAGGTTCTTTTTCTATTTGTTAGGTTCTGATGCAAAAAAATTTCCGGAACAATTGATATGACCGGAAATTTTCAAGTGTATTTGGAACTAGGGTTTTCTTACCTAGGAAATGATTTAATTTTTTAATCATGTTTATGTTTGTTTTTGGTCTATCTGTGCTAATCATCCATTTCATGATGATTTTGAATCTGTGTATGTCTAGGTGTGCTCAAATGACCAGGAAATAATCTTAATTAATTAATTAATATTCCTTCTTTGTCCATTATTGAAATAAATACTTTAGCTGCTGTGCCCATACTAAATAATTTAAAAAGAAATTGCTAACCGACGACCCAATCGCTATAGTTAATAAAATCATTAACACTTTGGCGTGCCCTGTTTTCCCTGACTTGATCAATAAATCAATCCGTACACCCATTAAAGTCCACCACGTAACTGCGAAAAAAAGCAAATGCACAAGAATACTAACTAAAGACAACTGCCCAAAATTATCAAACACAGTAAACACCTCCCGTCAATTATTTCCCGGAAAATACAAAAAACGACAACAACAGACGGTGCCACAGACGGTACGCCAGAGGGGTCTGACACCTACACCCAGATGGTGCCGCAGACGGTGCCGGAGACGGTACTCCAGAGGGGTCTGACACCTACACCCAGTTGGTACCGCAGACGGTGCCACAGACGGTACATCAGAGGGGTCTGACACCCACCCCCAGATAGTACCGCAGACGGTGCCACAGACGGTACATCAGAGGGGTCTGGCACCTACACCCAGATAGTGCCGCAGACGGTGCCACAGACGGTACGCCAGAGGGGTCTGACACCCACCCCCAGATAGTGCCGCAGACAGTGCCACAGACGGTACGCCAGAGGGGTCTGACACCTACACCCAGATGATACCGCAGACGGTGCCACAGACGGTACATCAGAGGGGTCTGACACCCACCCCCAGATAGTACCGCAGACGGTGCCACAGACGGTACGCCAGAGGGGTCTGGCACCGCAATGCAGACGCACCATAGATAAAAAGAAGAGACTCGGGATGCGAGTCTCTTCTTTATTATATATGATTCATGTATTCCTACATAATGTGGTGCTTTTTGCAGGTTTGCTTGTTCTTCGAAATGGTGCGGGGAACGGGATCTCTTATCGTCCCCTGCACAACGTTACATAGTAGATATTCGTTTGCCTATTACGAACATCCCATCTAAACTTCAAAGCTATCTTTTTCTAATTGCTGCCCGGGCTTTCCACCGTCACCCTTTCCAACCTGAAAAAGCCGGAAGTTCTTGTTCGAAGCTCTATCCGATCAAAGCACCATATTAATATCCACCAAATGTTTACAATCCAAGCAAGTTATAGAAGAAGTCTAACGCTAAGTTTGGTGCAACCCCGAAGACAATTGTTCCGATTGCGCATAAACCAACAACGATCATAACACCACTTGGTAGTTGGATTTTCATTGGTTCGTTCGCATCTACTGGGGCTTTCATGAACATTTGTTTCATAACGCCAAAGTAGTAGAAATACGAAACAACTGTAGTTGCCATCATAATGCTAACAAGGATGATATGGCTTGGGAATGGTCCCATTACTGTAATTGGACCCAACGCACCAATAAAGATGTTCAACTTACCGATGAAACCAGCTGTACCTGGGATTCCTGCCAATGATAGTAGGAAGATCGCCATCATAACAGCAACAATTGGTGCCCGTTTATATAGACCTGCAAAGCTTGAAATTTCTTCGCTTTCCATTTTCTCTGTAACTACTTGCAAGATCGCAAACATACCTAAGTTCATTAGCAAGTAAGCAACCAAATAGAACCAGATTCCTTCTAACCATAGCGGTGACAAAGAAATAAATGGTACAAGTAAATAGCCCGCATGAGCAATACTTGAATAAGCGAACAGACGCTTAATATTTTTCTGACGTAATGCAATTGTATTACCGACAATCATTGTAATTGCAGCTATTACTGCAATTAGCGGTTTAACGGACCAAATTAAGTTATAATCCCCTTCAGCAAGTCCTGGTGTGCTGTTGAAAGCTGTCAGGAAGAAGCGGATGATAATCACGAATCCCGCAGTTTTTGATACAACACTTAAGAACGCTGTCACCGGTGTAGGCGAACCTTGGTATACATCTGGTGCCCACATATGATATGGTACTGTTGCAATTTTAAACGACAAACCAACGAACGTAATAATAAATGCTAATCCGATTAAATTCAGCAAATCGCCTTGAAGATTCGCTGTGCGCATGCCAATTTCAAAAATATTGGTTGAACCAGTCAATCCGTAAATATAGCTGAAACCGAACAAAATAAAGGCTGTTGAAATAGAACCGTTCACAATATATTTCATCGCAGCTTCATTTGACTGCAAGTTTCTTTTGCGCAAGCCCGCTAAAATATATGAAGAAATTGATAACAGTTCAAGGCCAATGAACAACGTAATTAAATCGGCACTTGAAGCCATGAACATTGCGCCAAGCAGCGCAGTCAAAATCAAGTAGAAGAATTCACCGCGATATTCTTTCAAGCCTTCCTTCGGCTCATAATTGATACCCATCAATAATACAAATGCAGTACCAACTAAGAAAATAAATTTAAATGCTAAAGAAAACGGATCAAATACATAGGTGCCAAATAAAATTTCAGCTGGTTCTTCGCCAATTTGACCGACTAAAAACGCCAATGCAATGATGATTCCGGCAATGCCGAGCCAGCCAAGCACATTGCGTTTTTTCGAAGAATCCATAAACAAATCGATGAGCGATAACAGGGTAGCTGTGCCAAGAATCACGAATTCCGGAGCCATAAGCCCCCATTTAAAGCTTAACAATGTTTCAAGATCCATTCAGCTTACCCCCCTATCCCTACAGTTATAGTTTCTATCGTCACAGCAATGGCGCTAGTCAATACATTTGGATATACGCCAATCAAAATAATAAACGCTAATAAAACAACAACTGGTAAATACTCAACAGAGCTAATGTCTTTCACACCTGTAAATCGTGTGCTTGTAGGACCAAATGTAATATTTAAAACTGCACGTAACAAGTAAGCAGCTGTTAAAATAATCCCCAAGCAACCAACAGCGGCGACAACCGGCATTGATTTAAACAATCCTAAGAAAGCCATAAACTCACTTACGAAACCTGACATGCCAGGTAGACCGAGCGATGCCATGGCTCCAGCAAGGAAGAAGCCGGAAGCTAGAGGCATTACTTTTGCCAAACCGCCAAGCGCATCGATTGTTGTCGTACCAGTGCGCTCATACATAATTCCAACGATGAAGAACAACAACGCCGAAATTAAACCGTGAGAGATGACTTGGAAAATTGCACCTTGAACACCTTCCACGTTCATAGCGCCTAATCCAATTAAGACAACTCCCATGTGCGAAATACTTGAATAAGCTAGCACCATTTTGAAATCTTTTTGAATCAATGCTAAGAAAGCACCGTATAGTAGGTTAATTACACCTAATACAGCAATAAGCACAGCTAAACGCTCAAATTCAGCCGGGAATAAATTGAAACCAAACGTAATTAAACCGTAAGCACCGATTTTAAGTAAGATTCCTGAGTGAATCATTACCGTTGCAATAGGCGCTTGCGCGTGAACGCGGAGCATCCAAGTATGCAATGGAAAAATCGGCAACTTAACTCCGAACGCAACTAACAACGCAATCAAAATACCCATTTTAAATTCTGGCGTAATGCCAATGGTTGAAAGAGCATTTTGGTCTGCAGCCATAATGGTTTTTAACTCTTCAATATTGGCTGTGCCTGTTTTTGCAAACAACAATGCAAAGACGATTAATAAAATCGCAGAACCAAATCCGTTATAGAGCAAGAAATTATAAGCTGCACGAACGCGTTCTTCATAACCCCATTTTCCTACAAGAAAGAAGGTTGGGATTAATGTAATTTCAAAGAAAATGAAGAACAATACAGTATTTTGTGCGGCAAACACGCCTAGCATCCCTAATTCAAGGAGTAAGAACAGCATGAAAAAGCCTTTCCATTCGCTTTTAATATAAATGGACGCAACAGCTGCGAGTGTTGCCACAACAGTTGTTAATAGAATTAATACAAGCGAAAGACCCGTTAACCCTAATTCATAATTGACGACAAATGGGAAGTCTCCGCTTAAGTTAAAAGAAATCCAGTCGACTTTTTCAGCCAATTGAATACTTTTATTATTAAAATCAAACTTGCTATAAGCAATGAAAGAAAGCAACAATGGCACTAAAGTTGCCAAAAATCCAACCGTTTTAATTGCTTTTTCATTTGTTTTTTGCATAAATGCTAACACAATGATCCCGAGCAGGGGAGAGAAAACTAATAGTGAAAGGAGACCGATACTCATCCGAAATACCCCCCTGTTAAAGCAATAATCACGACTAGAACTGCAATACCGAAGAAGGCCACCGTTCCATAAGTTTGAATTTGGCCATCTTGAAGTCTTGCACCCGCACGTCCAATTCCTTGCGCAAGTAGTGCTGTTCCTTTGACAAGACCGCCCACGATGTAAGTATCAAATACTTGCAAGAAGTAAGCGATCGTCCGTGAACCTAGAACAGCAAGAACATGATAGATTTCATCAACATAATATTTGTTGAATAAAACCTTATACCACATTGGGAATGGTTTGACGAGCCAGTCGCGGGATAAAAGCTTGCTTCCGTACATAAACCAAGCTAATACGATACCAGCTAATGAAACCCCTGTTGCCACAAACATGATCCAAGCCGGACCTTCAATATGACCATGTCCTAATGCGTGTGAACCTTCTGTTAGCCAATCCCCCAAAAACGTACCGAACCATGGTGTGTTCACATAACCAGATACGACTGCTAAAATACCAAGAACGATCATTGGAAATGTCATGACACCTGGTGATTCATGAACATGTTCTTGTTTTCCTCGTGCTTCCCCTGTAAACACTAGGAAGAATAAGCGGAACATGTAAAACGCTGTAAAGAATGCTGCTGCAACTGCTAGCCAAAATAGACCATAACGGCCATCAGCATATGCTGCGATTAAAATTTCATCTTTACTAAAGAACCCTGAGAGGAATGGAAAACCGCTGATTGCTAAGGTACCAATTAAGAATAACGGCGCTGTCAGCTTCATTTTTTTCCATAAGCCGCCCATTTCTTCAATGTCTTGTGTATGCACAGCATGGATGACAGAACCTGCTGCCAAGAACAATAATGCTTTGAAAAATGCGTGTGTCATTAAGTGGAAGACACCGGCTACATAACCAGCTGCCCCCAAAGCAAGCATCATGTATCCTAATTGGCTCACGGTTGAGTATGCCAATACACGTTTAATATCGCGTTGCACAAGGCCGATTGATGCAGCAAAAATAGCTGTAATCCCACCGACAACAGCAACGGTTGTCATCGCCGTTTCACTCGCAGAGAATAGCGGGAATAGCGATGCCACTAAATAAACCCCTGCAGCAACCATCGTTGCGGCGTGGATTAACGCAGATACCGGCGTTGGACCTTCCATCGCATCCGGCAACCATGTATGGAGTGGGAATTGACCTGATTTACCAACGGCACCAACGAAGATTAAAATCGCTGATAAAGTAATCATTCCCGGAGAAATTGCTCCAGTTTCAACGGCATGGAAGATTTCATCATATTCAAAGCTTCCTACTTGCCAGAATAAAAGAATCATCCCGATAAAAAAGCCAACGTCACCAATACGCGTTACGATAAAAGCTTTCTTCGCCGCTGCTCTTGCATCTGGGTTAAAAAAGTAATAACCGATCAATAAGAAAGAACCTAAACCTACAAGCTCCCAGAAAATGTACACTTGCAAGAGGTTTGGTGAAATAACTAATGATAACATCGCAAATGTAAACAATCCTAGATAGCTATAAAACACTGGCATCCGTTCATCGCCATGCATGTATCCTCTTGAGTACATATGTACTAGGAAACTTACAAGGGAAACGATAAACAGCATTAATGCGTTTAATTGGTTGACTTCAAAACCAGCAGTTAAATTCGTATTTCCAATCGTTAGCCATGTTCCCTCTATCTTTACATTTTCTCCTTGCAACCGCTCGATTAGCACCATGATCGAAAGTAAGAGGGAAGCGAGCGTTGCCACCATACCAACGTAGCTACTGCTTTCTTTTAATCTTCGACCAAAGAGAAGAAGAAGTACGAAAGAAAGAAGTGGAAACAATGGTATGAGCCATGCATTTTCCATCATCTTATCACAATCCCCTTCCAGACCCACAGGTAGTGAGACTTTCTCCTATTTTTTCATCATATCTATTTCATCAATATTTACTGTCTTGCGGTTGCGGTATAAAGCAATTAAGATTGCAAGTCCAACTGCCACTTCAGCCGCTGCAACAGTGATTGTAAATAATGAAAAAATCTGTCCTGTGATACTTGGATTTACCCCATACTTGCTAAAAGTAACAAGGTTTAAGTTTACTGCGTTCAACATCAATTCAATACAAATCAATACGATCACGGTGTTACGTTTCGTAAGAGCACCGTACAAGCCGATGCAGAAAATGACGAGAGCAAGCACAAGGTAGACTGACATTGGTAAACTACTCATTCGCTTCGCCCTCCTTGGTATCTTTCTTT
Source organism: Calidifontibacillus erzurumensis (assembly GCF_013303125.1). GTDB lineage: Bacteria > Bacillota > Bacilli > Bacillales > Bacillaceae_J > Calidifontibacillus > Calidifontibacillus erzurumensis. The sequence continues at coordinate 58,029 of NZ_JABTTE010000012.1, forward strand.
GATAAAATAATTGCACCGATTAACGCAACTAGTAATAATACTGACGTCAATTCAAAAGGAATGATGTATTTTGAATACATTTCTTTACCAATTTGGACCGCATTGTCTTCATGCAATGTCGTTGCTTGACTGCCAAATGATAAATCATTAATTGAAAAATACATCACTAGGAAGAAAGCGATAATGCCAATGGTTACAAATAATCTTTTCCAAAAATGCGGTTTTCTCACTTCTTCGTCATTATGTTTAGTGAGCATAATTCCGAATAAGATGATGATTGTAATCGCACCGGAATAGATCAATACTTGGACAATTGCAACAAATTCTGCAGACAATGTTACATAAAGTCCTGCAAAAGCTAGGAAGGTGAATACCAAGGCGACAACCATGTGGACCACCTTTGTCAAATTTAACATCAACACCCCGCCGGCAATCGCGATGAGGGCAAGGACAAAAAAGGCAAAAAGTTCTCCACTCATGGTTTATTCACCTCTCTTATATTCTCATCGTTTTCATTTAGATAGTCCAAGTCTTTGAACAAATCATCACGGCTATATTCTGCTAGTTCAAAGTTGTTTGTCATGATGATCGCTTCAGTTGGACATACTTCCGTACATAAGTCACATAAAATGCAAATTTCAAAGTTAATCGTATACGTATCTATAATTTTCCCCTTTTTATTTGGATCCGGATGTTTTTTCCCGCTCAATTTAATACAATCTGTCGGACAGATCGCCGCACATTGATTGCAAACGATACATTTTTCAGGATAAAATTTTTGGATCCCGCGAAAACGATCAGGCAAAGCCAATGGCTCATTCGGATAATCAAATGTAACCGGCTTTTTCGTTAATTCCTTCAGGGTATACTTTAAGCCTTTTACTAAGCCTTTCATGTTTCCACCCCTTTTCTTGGTGAACACTAATTTTACAAAATTTTTCAAAACCAAAACGTTCTATTTCTATTGAGTCTCTGCTCAACAAATGCCGAAAGATTATTGATGAGACTTCGAATCTATCCCAAACCGACAACTAGTCATAGATATGACAATAATCTAGAATTTCTTTTCGTGCATTTCATATGTAATACTTCGATAAAGTCCCGCATTTTTACCGTGTCCAATTTTCTTGATTATGCCCGACTGTTTTTTCTTATGTTATTTGTATTACATATGTAATTCCTTTTAATCTATAGGAATTAGTTTTACCAGATGAAATTCCATTATGAAACATCAAAAAACAGTTCTTTTGTTCTTCATCTGCTTCCAAAACGTTTGGGATTGATTTTACATAAACAATTCCTTAATTAAAGCTGATAGGAATAAGTTTGCTAACGCAATTGGCAAGAGCACTTTCCACGCGAATTCCATCAAAGTGTCTGCTTTAAAACGAGGGAATGTTGCGCGGAACCAAATGAAAATATAAACGATTAAGCTAAACTTGAGGGCAAACCAAACAGCCCCTGGAATAAAGCCTAATCCAGGAATTGGATTCCAACCGCCCAAAAACAATACCGTAATTAGCGCTGACATTGCAAATAAATAAACGTATTCAGCTAACATGAAAAAGGCCATACGGAAACCCGAATACTCTGTATGGTACCCTGCAACAAGCTCAGATTCTGTCTCTGGCAAGTCGAAAGGAATCCGTGCCAATTCAGCATTAGCAGCTGCAAAAAACACTAAAAAGCCGATTGGCTGCAAGAAAATGAACGCCCATTTTTCTTGTGCCGCCACGATATCGTTTAAGTTCATGCTTCCTGTAAACAGGATGACACCTAAAATAGACATAACAAGCGGAATTTCATAAGAAATCATTTGCGCACCAGCACGCATACCGCCTAGCAATGAATATTTGTTGTTTGATGCCCATGAAGCCATTACAATACCGACGATGGACATACCGGACAAAGCAATGTAGTAAAGAACCCCAACATTTAGGTCTGCAAACTGATATTTATCTGTAAAAGGAATTGTTGCAATAACCATGAAAGATGGGACAAAAGCAATAACTGGCGCTAGTAAAAACAGCGGTTTATCAACAGCTTTTGGAATGATGTCCTCCTTTACTAACAATTTGAGAACGTCCGCCACTGTTTGTAGTAAACCCCAGCGCCCCCCGAGTTTATTCGGACCAACCCGCGATTGCATGAACGCGAGCACTTTCCGTTCTGCCAAAATACAGTAAGCAACGAATGCTAGAATAACAACGAATAGCAACAATGCTGCTAATAGAAAATAGATCCCAAAATTTAAGAGACTTGGAGGTGAATGTAAAAGCGATTGGATCATTATCCGTCTACCTCCCCTAATACGATATCAATACTTCCTAGAATGGCCACCATGTCCGAAATGTTTTGCCCTTCAATCAGCTTTTTGAAAATTTGCAGATTGTAAAAGCTTGGGCGACGCCATTTAATACGATATGGCTCTTTTTTGCCATCGCTGTATATATAGCAGCCAATTTCACCGCGCGCACCTTCGATACGAGTGAACGCTTCACCTTTAGGCGCTTTAATGATCTTTGGAACTTTTGCCATGATCTCGCCTGATTTTGGAATTTGTTCGCAAGCCTGTTCAATTATTTTCAAAGATTCTTCGACTTCTCTCATACGGCAGTAATAACGGTCAAAAACATCGCCGTTTTCGCCGACAGGGACATCAAAATCAAAACGGTCATATACAGAATATGGTTCATCTTTGCGCAAATCCCATTTTACACCTGTACAGCGTAAGTTTGGACCGCTCAATGAATAATTGATTGCTTCTTCTTTCGTATACACACCGATGCCTTTTACACGTGTAAGGAAAATTTCATTTCCAGTTACAAGGTCATGATAGCTTCTTGCTTTTTCACGCATATATGGCACAAAATCTTTTACTTTTTCAATCCAGCCGTCTGGTGCATCCCATTTCACACCGCCAACGCGCATATAGTTAAACGTAATCCGTGCACCTGACAATTCATTTAATAGATTCAAAATCATTTCCCGTTCACGTAATGCATATAAGAACGGACTTGTTGCACCCATGTCCATGAGGAAAGAACCGAACGCGATCAAGTGGCTGGCAATGCGGCCAAGCTCCATAGCAATGACACGCAAATATTCAGCACGTTCAGGTACTTCGATTCCCATCATCGTTTCAACTGTATGGCAAACGGTATAGTTGTTTGTCATTGCAGACAAATAGTCCATCCGGTCTGTGTAAGGAATGATTTGAGTGTATTGCAGGCTTTCCGCCAGCTTCTCCGTACCACGATGCAAATAACCGATCACAGGTGTAGCTTCTTTAATGATTTCACCATCAAGTTTTAAAACAACCCGGAATACACCATGTGTACTTGGATGCTGAGGGCCAACGTTGAGTAGCAATTCTTCTGTTTTATAAGCCATCTGCTACACCTCCACATCATACTGCTCGTAATCTTTGCGAAGAGGGTGTCCGACCCAATCGTCTGCAAGCATGATTCGTTTTAAGTTTGGATGATTTTTATATTTAATGCCTAGCAAATCGTATGATTCACGTTCCGGCCAGTCAGCGCCTGCCCAAAGCGGCGTTAGTGAATCAATTTCCGGATTGTCGCGGTCGATTTTTACTTTTAATGCGACAGATTGACGGTTTTTATAAGAGTACAGATGGTTGTAAACTTCCATATGTGTTACAAAGTCCGTACCATGATGTTCTGATAAATAATCAAAGCCAAGCTGTTCGTTATATTTTAGGAATTCAGCGATTTTATAATAAGTTTCCGGCTTTGCTACAAGTGTTGGAACATCTTTTGAAAGTCTATTGATATACGCATCTTCAAGGACATCTTCCCCAAGATGGTCTTTAATCACTTTCATATACTTATCTAAATAAGGTTGATTTGGAGATGGAGCTTCTGCACTTTCAGCACCTGCATCTGCAGCACCACCACCGGCTTTCGCTTTTGCAAGGGCTGCTGCTTTTGCTTTGGCAGCGGCAATTGCTTTCGCTTTTGCGTCATCGCCGTCTGCTCCAGCTGTTTTTCCTGCAGCAGCTGCTTTTGCCTTCGCAGCCGCAGCGGCTTTTGCTTTGGCAGCGGCGATTGCTTTTGCTTTCGCGTCATCACCTTCTGCTTCAGTTGCTTGTCCTGCAGCAGCTTTCGCTTTTGCAGCAGCGGCAGCTTTTGCTTTCGCGGCTGCAGCGGCTTTCGCTTTCGCAGCAGCTAGTGCTTTAGCCTTATCGTCTTCTCCTTCTGATTCTGCTTTTTCCCCTTCAGACTGAGCGGCTTTTGCCTTCGCAAGGGCTGCTGCTTTTGCTTTCGCGGCCGCGGCTGCTTTCGCCTTCGCATCTGCTAGTGCCTTCGCTTTATCGTCTTCTCCTTCTGATTCTGCTTTTTCCCCTTCAGATTGAGCGGCTTTTGCCTTTGCTAGAGCAGCTGCTTTTGCTTTTGCGGCTGCGGCTGCTTTCGCTTTTGCATCTTTTAAATCTTCCGCATTGGCTGCATCAGAACTTGCAGTTGTTTCAGGAGCTTCATTAGCTGTTACTTGAGCTGAACTTGCTTCGTTTGCATCAGCACCTTCGTTTGAAACTGCTCCTTGTTTTTTTTGCAATTCTTGCATTTTGCGCAATGCAGCAGCTTTTGCCCGTTCAGCTGCTTCCTTCTTTAATTGTTCTAAATCTTTATCGCTCATCTATTCAATCACCCGCTTCCCAATCTTTGCTTCTAGGCGGATTTTTTCTTCTAATTTATGCAACCCATAAATTAAGGCAGCCGGATTTGGTGGGCAGCCTGGAATATAAACATCTACAGGAACAATTTGGTCTACCCCTTTAACAACGGAGTAGGATTTTACATATGGACCGCCGGCTGTTGCACAGACACCCATGGCAATAACCCATTTTGGTTCTGGCATTTGATCGTAAAGACGACGCACAATTGGTGCCATTTTCTTTGTAACAGTTCCGGCAACGATCATACAGTCTGCATGACGAGGTGATGCACGGAAAACCTCCTTCCCAAAACGGGATATATCAAAGTGTGCTCCACCTGCCGCCATCATTTCAATGGCACAACAAGCAAGCCCGAAGGTCATTGGCCAAATAGAGCCTCTGCGAGCCCATGCTTTAATTTGTTCTACAGTTGTTAAAAACACATTGCGATTTAATTCTTCTTGTTCTTCCGGTGTAATATCTTGCAATATTAAGTCCACTTTAACACCTTCTTCTTCCATGCGTATACTAGACCAATGATAAGCATAACAACGAAAATCAACATTTCAATTAGTGCAAAAATGCCAAGTTTATCATACGCAACTGCCCAAGGATATAAGAAGACAGTTTCTACGTCAAAAATTACAAACATTAACGCAAAAATATAGTAACGGACATTAAATTGGACCCTTGAATCATGGAAAGGGTCAAGACCGCTTTCATATGTTGTACGCTTTTCATCAATCGGGTTGTAAGGACGAAGGAATCTACCTAACGTCAGCGCACCAACTGGTAAAATAATCCCCAACAATAAAAAAACAACAACAATTAAATAATTGTTTTGGTACAGCAGTAAACTGTCCATACCATCCCCCCCAAATCGGATTTTCGAATTTTTAATGCCGACCTTATTATAGCAAATCACCAATTAGGTGTCGACAAACGTTCAAAAATATCGCAAAAAAATGTGGTAAAACATTTTTGGAACAATTGACAAATTTTCTTATATTTTTCTTATCAAGTGATTTTTGTCACAGTAATTCTTTGCCAATCGAAAGAAAGAGATAGATATTATTATTTCAATATATTAATTTTTATCATATTTTTTCTAGAATTTTCTTTATTTTTTGTCTGTTTGCGAGTGGTTTTCAGTTTTTGTCAGATGATTGTAGCGGCAAATTCAGAAGAGAAATAGGATTGATGGTTTTCTAGTTTTTTACAGCTTGTAGGACCTTCCCTCAAGAAGAAGAGCTATTAATACCTGGGAAATAGTTATTAAAAATAGAAGTTTTATAAAAATAAGAACAGAAGAAACGTAGGAATTCTCAGCTTTGTCCATTGCAAAACTATTCATTTACTACTTTCCAGAGGGCTTTAATACCTGGACAACATCAATTCAGCTAAGTCGTTTCAGCCCCTTATAATAGATATGGAAAATCAACAAGTTTCATTCTCCATTTGCGTAATACTCTATTTAAAATATGTGAACAACACCAGACGGTGGAGTAGCTTTGTTTATGGAGTTTAAAAATGACTGGTTTTCTAAAAACAGATACACTAAGTTTTTAGGTTTCTTTTCATTTTGGGTTGTTGGGCAAAAATACATGCAGTCGGATTTTTTTTTTGGAATCTAACAAACCGCTTGTAAGAAAAATTCGATGTACTAGAGGTTTTGCTTTCTTTTTTTATGCGAAAAAAGGCGTGAAAATTTTTAAAACAAAAGTTCATGAATGTTTTCGATGAAAGCTCATTTGAAATTATTTTCATTCTGGGTTGCGATCGTTAACCCCATGAATGTTTTTAGACCTTTTATCTAGGATCCTTTTCTGGTTACCTTATTCAGTCGAACTTCTAAAACCAAGGAACAACATTCAATATAGGGTATCGCATTTCTATAATTCCCTGCCCTATTTAATATGTTCTATATTTCAACCTCTATTTTTTCGGCTCTGAATCTCATGAACGGAACACTCCATTCAATGATTGCGTGCTTTTCATTTTTATTTGTTTCCGCACTGTTTATTATGAACAGCGCATCTCCATTCAATGATAGAGTACTCATCATTTTGATTTGTTCCGCACTGGATCTCATGTACAGCGCATCCCCATTCAATGATAGAGCATCATCATTTTTATTTGTTTCCACACCGTATCTTATGAACAGCGCATCCCCATTCAAGGATAGAGTACTCATCATTTTGATTTGTTTCCACACCGTATCTTATGAACAGCGCATCCCCATTCAATGATAGAGTACTCATCATTTTGATTTGTTTCCACACCGTATCTTATGAAAGGCGCACCATTCAATGGTAAGGTGCTTGTCATTTTTTTGCACCGAATCCATGAACTAGTTCCTTATTTAATACTAGGAAGAATTCGATTTCTTCGTCTTTTTACGATTTAACGTGGCTTCTCATAATTATCCATAGTAAACAAATTTTATCTATCATTTAACTTTCGCTACCTTTACAAACCCAAATGCATGATCGCAACATTCCGCAAGTCCGCATTGCAAAAAAATAAACCTAAAGAAAGATCACAATGATCTTCTTTAGGTTTAGTTTATTAGAGGCCGCCGCCTACTCTTAAACGGTTCATTGCCCGTTTTAATGCAAGCTCAGCACGTTTGAATTCAACATCGTCAGCTTTTGCTTGTGCCAAGCGGCGTTCTGCACGTTCTTTAGCGGCACGGGCACGATCTATATCGATGTCTTTTGCTAATTCAGCTGCTTGAGCTAAGATTGTTACTTTATCAGGTCGTACTTCAACGAAGCCGCCGCTAACGGCAACTAGTTCTGTCTTTCCACCGCTTTTTAGACGAACAGCGCTGATGGTTAATGGAGCAACTAACGGAATATGTCCAGGTAAGATCCCTAGCTCACCGCTTACTGCTTTTACACTTACCATTTCAACGTCTGTTTCAATGACGGCGCCATCAGGAGTAACTACACTGACTTGAATTGTCTTCATTAGATAACCTCCCATTCTAGAAGGTGATTCCAAACAATATGAGAATTTTGAGAAGGTGCCGCTTTAAGCAACCAACACGGCCCCTCTCAAATCCCAACGGTCACTTCTAGAGATTCGCCTGCATAGCTTTTGCTTTTTCAACAACTTCTTCGATGCGTCCAACGAGACGGAATGCGTCTTCTGGAAGATCGTCGTATTTTCCTTCAAGAATTTCTTTAAATCCGCGCACTGTTTCTTTTACAGGAACGTATGAACCAGGTTGACCTGTAAATTGCTCAGCAACGTGGAAGTTTTGTGATAAGAAGAATTGGATACGGCGAGCACGAGCAACGACTAATTTATCTTCGTCTGAAAGCTCGTCCATACCTAAGATTGCGATAATATCTTGTAATTCTCTGTAACGTTGTAATGTTTGCTGTACTTGACGAGCAACGTTGTAATGTTCTTCACCAACGATTTCTGGCGCCAATGCACGAGAAGTAGATGCAAGTGGATCCACCGCTGGGTAAATACCCATCTCAGAAAGTTTACGCTCAAGGTTTGTTGTTGCATCCAAGTGAGCGAATGTAGTTGCTGGCGCTGGGTCTGTATAGTCGTCCGCAGGTACGTAAATCGCTTGGATTGATGTAACTGAACCTACGTTTGTAGATGTAATCCGTTCTTGTAATTGACCCATTTCAGTTGCAAGAGTTGGTTGGTAACCTACCGCAGATGGCATACGGCCTAATAGCGCAGATACCTCAGAACCTGCTTGTGTGAAACGGAAGATGTTATCGATAAAGAATAACACGTCTTGGCCTTGCTCATCACGGAAATATTCAGCCATTGTCAAACCAGTCAATGCAACACGTAGACGCGCACCTGGCGGCTCGTTCATCTGACCGAATACCATCGCTGTTTTATTGATAACGCCTGAGTCGCTCATTTCATGGTAAAGGTCGTTACCTTCACGTGTACGTTCACCTACACCAGCGAATACAGAGATACCGCCGTGCTCTTGCGCGATATTGTTAATTAACTCCTGAATTAATACTGTTTTACCTACACCGGCACCACCGAACAAGCCGATTTTTCCACCTTTGATATAAGGTGCAAGCAAGTCTACAACTTTAATACCTGTTTCTAAGATTTCAACTTGTGTTGATAAGTTTTCAAAAGATGGTGCTGGACGGTGAATTGGATCGCGGCGTGCATCTTCAGGGATGTCACCTTTTAAGTCAATTGGTTCCCCTAATACGTTGAATACACGTCCAAGAGTTACGTCACCAACTGGTACTGAAATTGGGCCACCAGTATCAATGACCTCCATACCGCGAATCAAACCATCTGTTGAGTCCATCGCAACTGTACGTACTGTATCGTCGCCTAGATGAAGGGCAACTTCCAATGTCAAGTTGATGTCAACTTCATTTTCATTGCGCGCTTTATGTTCAATTTTTAGGGCGTTGTATAATTCAGGAAGCTTGCCGCTTTCGAATTTTACGTCTACAACCGGACCTAAAATTGCTGTAATGCGTCCTTTATTCATCGCTTTCCCCTCCTAACAAATTTGTTCCAACGAACCATTCCGTCCACTTCTTGCCGGCATTTTGTGGTATGTAAGCACCCGTCCAATTTCCGTTCAATTAAAATCGGGTGCTGTAAACCGCTTAGTATAAAAATGCCGTTTGAAAAATTAGCTTTACTTATAAAATTCCTAGCTAACCGAGTGATGGAAGCAGCTTCTCTAAATGAAAAGCCTGCCATAAATGGTTTAAAAATATGCTCAAGTTTGACCTCTTGCCAAACAATGTTCCAATTGATTAAAAGGTCCCGATAGTCCTATTCTAGAGCTGCTGCACCGCCGACAATTTCTGTAATTTCTTGAGTAATCGCTGCTTGGCGAGCACGGTTGTAAGACAATGTAAGCACATCGATCAACTCGCTTGCGTTGTCGGTTGCATTTTTCATCGCAGTCATCCGTGCAGCATGTTCACTTGCCTTTCCATCGAGCAGCGCACCGTAAATTAAACTTTCAGCATATTGTGGCAGCAATGTTTCTAAAATTTCTTCTTGTGATGGTTCATATTCGTATGAGCTCAATTTTGTATTGCCTTCAGCAATATCTGTTAGCGGCAATAATTTTTTCACAGTTACTTCTTGTGAGATTGCGCTAATATAATGGTTGTAGTACATGTACAGCTCATCAAATGTTCCATCCGCAAACATACCAACAGCTTGGCTCGCTAAGTTTTTAATATCAGCAAATGCTGGTTGGTCAGCTAATCCAGTAATATCTTTAACTACTGGCATATTCCGCTTTTTGAAAAAGTCGCGGCCAATTCGTCCGATTGCAAAGATTGCGTATTCATCTGTTGATTTATGACGTTCTTTGATTACTTGATAAACTGTACGCAATACGTTACTGTTATAAGCTCCTGCCAATCCACGGTCTGATGTAATGACTAAATAACCTGTCTTTTTCACAGGTCTTGACTCAAGCATAGGATGGCGGACACCTTTGCTTCCAAGAGCGATGCTAGCAACAACTTCTTGCATTTTTTCCATGTAAGGATAGAATGATTTTGCATTTTCTTCCGCGCGGGAAAGTTTTGAAGCAGATACCATGTGCATCGCTTTTGTAATTTGCATCGTTTTCTTTGTTGAATTAATCCGTTGTTTTATATCACGTAATGAAGCCACTCGTTTCACCACCTTTTATCGGGGTTAAGGGACGGTGATATCCGATCCACCGCCACCTTTTTATCTTAAATTGCATTTTCTATTTACTATTCGGCGTTTCGAATGTACGAGCACAAAATTTTACTCCGCCATTTTATTAAAATTACTCAGAAACTGCAAATGTCTTTTTGAAGTCATTGATTGCTCCTGTGATGACATCATCTGCAGGAAGATCTTTTGTTGTGCGAATATGTTCAAAGATATCGTTGCGGTTTACTTCGATCCAAGCATAAAGCTCTTCTTCGAAACGTTTGATATCCGCAACTGGAATATCGTCTAGCAAGCCTCTTGTTAATGCATAAAGAATTGTTACTTGTTTTTCAACTGCAAGCGGCTTGTGTAAACCTTGTTTTAATACTTCAACCGTACGAATACCGCGGTTGAGTTTTGCTTGTGTAGCTTTATCTAGGTCTGAACCGAATTGAGCGAATGCTTCAAGTTCGCGGTAAGAAGCAAGGTCAAGACGAAGTGTACCTGCAACTTTCTTCATCGCTTTAATTTGCGCAGAACCACCTACGCGTGATACTGAAAGACCTGCGTTGATCGCTGGACGTACCCCAGAGAAGAACAAGTCTGATTGTAAGAAGATTTGTCCGTCTGTAATAGAGATAACGTTTGTTGGGATGTACGCAGAAACGTCCCCAGCTTGTGTTTCGATGAATGGAAGTGCAGTCATAGAACCGCCGCCTAAATCATCGCTAAGTTTTGCTGCACGCTCTAACAAGCGAGAGTGCAAGTAGAATACGTCCCCTGGATATGCTTCACGGCCTGGAGGACGACGTAATAGCAATGAAAGCTCACGGTATGCAGCTGCTTGTTTTGATAAATCATCATAAATGATCAATACGTGTTTGCCGTTGAACATGAAGTGCTCGCCCATTGATACACCAGCGTATGGAGCTAGATATAATAGTGGAGCTGGTTGTGATGCAGAAGCTGTTACAACGATTGTATATTCTAATGCACCATGTTTACGTAATGTTTCAACAACACCGCGTACTGTTGATTCTTTTTGTCCGATAGCAACATAGATACAAATCATATTTTGATCTTTTTGGTTGATGATTGTGTCAATTGCTACCGCTGTTTTACCTGTTTGACGGTCACCGATGATTAACTCACGTTGTCCGCGTCCGATTGGCACAAGTGCGTCAATCGCTTTAATACCTGTTTGTAATGGCTCATGAACGGATTTACGTGCCATTACACCAGGAGCTTTTACTTCAATTGGACGAGTTTGTTTTGTTTCAATTGGTCCTAATCCGTCAACTGGAATACCTAATGGGTTTACAACACGTCCTAATAGTTCTTCACCTACAGGTACTTCCATGATACGGCCTGTTCGACGAACTTCGTCACCTTCACGAATACCTGTAAATGGTCCTAGAATAACGATACCAACGTTGTTTTCCTCTAAGTTTTGGGCAAGACCCATGACACCGTTAGAGAATTCAACAAGTTCTCCTGACATTACGTTATCAAGACCATGAGCACGTGCAATACCGTCACCAACTTGGATAACAGTACCAACATCATTTACTTCGATTTCAGACTGATAGTTTTCAATTTGCTTTTTTATCAGCGCACTAATTTCTTCTGCTTTGATGCTCATGTATTTCACCCCTAACTTCTAAGCTTTTTGATGGTTTTATTGTCTTGGTCGTTCGATTTGCACCGGATCTATTTTTAAAACAGCGAGTTTTGATGAACTGAATTTTTACAATTAAAATTTTTTATAGCTCATCAACCGTGAAAACATTTTAACTTTTCACGTTTAGCGAAATTTCCTCGATCAATAGAGGGCATTGTTCACCAGTTTTGTCTAGCGGCGCTTTAAAGATTGCCTGTCCTTTTTCGTAACAGCATATTTTCAGCACGCTTTTATGCTGGCTTCCAATCGATCAACCATTTATTTTGCTTGCAATAATTGACGTTCAATCCGCTCTAATTTGCCTTTAACACTGCCATCATAAATAGTATTGCCGATACGCAATTTAATACCGCCAATTAAGCTATTGTCTACGATATTTTTAATACGCAACTCGGATTTGCCGATTTTTTTCGCAAAAACTTCAGAAAGTGCTTGTTCTTCATCAGCTGTTAATGGGCGAACTGAGTACACTTTCGCTTCAGCAATGCCGCGCGCTTCATTGGCAAGAAGAAAATATTGTTCAGCAATTTCGAGCAATAAATCCTCACGTTTGCGATCAATTAATAAAAGAATTGTGTTCACTAATGTTTGTGATGCATCTTTGAACACATCTTTCACAAGCGCTTTTTTTGCATCTTTAGAAACTTTTGGATGTTTCAAGATCGTTAAAAATTTAGGATTTTCATTCAATACTTGTTCAACAACTTTTAATTCTTGTTCTAATTGCTCTAATAGATTTTGTTCTTTTGCTAATTGATAAAGAGCTAAGGCATAGCGACTTGCGACAGCATTTTGACTCATCGCTCTTCGCCTACCTCTTTAATGTATTCATTGATCAATTTTTGTTGATCTTGTTCAGTTAACTCTTTTTCAATTACTTTAGACGCAATTAGCACAGATAATGAAGCAACTTGTTCGCGTAATGCTGCGATTGCTTGTTCTTTTTCTTGTTGAATTTCTTTTACTGCTGCATCTTTAATACGAGCTGCTTCAGCTTTTGCTGCATCGATAATTTCTTTTTGTTGTTGTTCGCCAAGTTTTTTCGCATTTTCAATAAGTTCTTGCGCTTCTTGACGAGCTGCTTTTAAGCTTTCTGCTTGTTCAGCTGCAAATTTTTCAGCTTCTTTGCGGCTTCTTTCAGCTGCTTCAATTTCATTTGCAATATGCTCTTCACGCTGTTTCATGATACCCATTAATGGGCCGAATGCGAATTTACGAAGCAATGCTAATAAAATGATGAACATTAAAAGCTGAAAAACAATATCCCCAGTGTTAATACCTGTGTGACCTGCTTCAGCTGCTCCCAATACTAAAAAGTCTAGTGACACTGTATTTCACTCCTTTCAATACGTGCCTTTCGCTAAATAAATATCATTTTGTTCATATATCTTTTGTAAAAATTAGTTCAGTTATTTTCTAGGTTTAAGAGTAATAAAATTTTTTCATAGAGAAAGGCTACATAAAGGAATGGCGAAGGATCTCGCTTAGATTCGATCTTTCGCCATTTTGAACTAAGGTCCTGGATCCTTGTAGCCTATACTTCATGTTGGCAAGCATCGCTTTGCACTAGGACCATTAAGAACCAAGTACGATAAATGCGATAACTACGCCGATGATCGGTAATGCTTCTACTAACGCAACCCCGATGAACATAGTTGTTTGAAGAGTACCGCGAAGCTCTGGTTGACGAGCAATCCCTTCTACTGTACGTCCTACGATAAGACCGTTACCAATACCAGCACCTAGTGCTGCTAAACCTACCGCAATTGCTGCTGCTATTAAATTCATTTAAAAGTCCTCCCTTTTTTCATGAAAATAATTTTTAATTTATTATAATAGTGTTTTTATATGATTAATGGTCATGGCTCACTTTATGTGACATATAAACCATTGTTAACATTGTGAAGATAAACGCTTGGATTGTACCAACGAAGATACTGAATCCTTGCCAAACCATCATCGGTATCGCACCGCCAATTGCGCCGCCAATACCACTTGTCATTAATCCTGCAAGTAATCCTAGCAAGATTTCACCTGCATAAATGTTACCATAGAGACGCAAACCGAGAGTTAGAGTGTTTGCAAACTCTTCGATAACTTTTAGTGGGAATAAAAACTTCATTGGAGAGAAGAATGTACTTCCGTAATGTTTTACTCCCCGTAATTTAATTCCATAGTAATGTGTCAAGCCAACAATCATGACAGCCAATGTTAATGTAATTGTTGGATCGGCTGTTGGTGATTTCCACCATAATTCACCATTCACTGATACTGAGAATGGCAAACCTAACATGTTGGCAACAAAGATGTACATGATTAATGTCATCCCTAAAGTTAGGAATCGGCCACCAGTATTCCAGTCCATTGTACTTCCGATAATGCCTTTGACGAAATCCATCACCCATTCCAAGAAGTTTTGCATCCCAGTTGGGCGAAGTTGCAAAGATCTAGTTGCTGCAATAGCAATTAGGAAAACAATGACAGATGTTACTGTGACCATTAATACATTGGATAAATTAAAAGTAAGTCCAAGAAATTCTACGATTGGAGCACCATGATGCACTTTATTTCACCTCTCTTTCAGTTTTTCCGGATGGATTGAAAAAGAAAATCTATCATAATGACGAAATGGTATGTCATTAATCCGATAATTACGCTTAGAAGGTGAAAAGTTTCAGGATATCGCGTTGCAATCACCACTGCCAGCGCAGCCGCTGCAAGTCGATTGAGTGAACCGAGAGATTTTACTTTCTTTTTCTTTTCATGAGGTTGTTTTTTTGCGTTTTCAATAATTGTTTGGCCAAGACGGTTCACTTTGCGATGCATAGACCATAAATTGTATGTACTGATAACAGTTCCCAGTATTAACCCTAAAAAAATGTGTTGATATGGTGTAAACCCCCATCCAATCACAAATATTGCCAGTAAATTCAAAATTATCTTTATTTGTCTGATGAAAATTTGATTATATTCGTTATTCATCATTACTCCCTTTTAGTTTCTACGAATTTTTAATCTGGCAGGGGTTTATCTAACCGATGTTCTAGCTGTTTGCCGTGTGTTGTGTTTTATGGGAATGCCATTTCACGGTTCACGATTGATTTGATCGCATGCACAAGGGCCAATTGCAAAGCAAAATTGGGCGCAAGGGCACACTTCCACCATCCATCGTACACATGTGAACGCACTTTTCGGCACACCTAAAAAAAGGCAAAATGCTTTCCTAGGAGCTTTGCACTTTTCCAACCAAGCATACAAGCTCACAAATCGGATGGTTATTATTTGCCATAACTGGTTATACTGATTGATGTGTTTTTAAAAAGCGAGATTTTCTATTAAATTTTCAATTCATCAAGTATTAAACATTACTTAGGATGGTTTCTTTGCCAACCATTATTCATCTTTATTGCCTTCGGTAAATGTCTTGATTAGCCGCAACATACTGTAAATGCCGGCAGCTAGTCCAAGAAAAAGGCCTATAATCAAAAATAATGGCAACGTTCCTAACTTGGCATCCACCCATTTACCTAGAAATAAACCGATTAAAATTGATCCGACTAATTGAGCAGAAATGGCCGACATTAGCGCCATAGCCTTATAAGGATTTTTAGACCGCTTGTCATCGCTCAAAGAAAACGCCCCTTCTGCTTTTCTCCATACTTCGACAAGTATGTACGGTTTATCTTTTCCCTTTTCACACCTTTTTTAGCATACAATAGGGCACTTTTAATGTCAATCCATTTTCAATGCAAAACGTCACATATATGTCAAAATTTCGGTGCCGCTCCGTAGTTTACGAAACGAAGATTGAGACTATAAAGCGGCACTTTCTGCATGGTTACTGGACCCGCTAGTTTTGCTACTGGTAGAAAGTTACAGATGAGATAGCTGCGGTGTGGGGTCAGGCTCTTCTGTGGCACCATCTGCGGGGCGGGGTCAGACCCTTCTGTGGCACCTTCTCCGGCACCGTCTGCCATGCGGTGACAGACCCCTCTACTGCACCTTCTCCGGCACCATCTACCGTGCGGTGACAGACCCCTCTCTGGCACCTTCTCCGGCACCATCTACCGTGCGGTGACAGACCCCTCTACTGCACCTTCTCCGGCACCATCTACCGTGCGGTGACAGACCCCTCTACCGTACCTTCTCCGGCACCATCTACTGTTCAGGTCCAATTTTGATTGTGGTCCTTTGGGTTGTTTCTTTGCCGTCTTTGGTGGCGTATACGACTGCTAGGTATTCGCCATTTGGGAACGGGATTTCTTCGCGTTTCTTTCTTTGTTCGATGAGTCCTCGATTTACATTGGTTTCATGCAGTAAAACTCCCACAAATTTCAAAGTTGTTGGATCAAAAAGGGCAACCCCCAACTCATCGGCACCTTCCGGCAAATAAAGCTCATATTTGTACATTTCAGCACCTGGCTGGTAACACTCCCGATCATGTTCACTAGCTTGAGGACGACACCCATCCTCATCTATTTCAAATGAAAAGCCCATTACCCGCGGATAATCAGCATCACCGACGATATACATGTAAGGGAGCATGATTGAATCTCCGCCGAGCACTTCCAATTGCAAATGGCCAAAATAGATACCTTCTTCCACCAGCTTTGTATCGACTTCGATCGCGAGCGCCAGTTTCCTTTTTTCCTTCGGCTCCAAATAAAACGATAACGGCACTTGCCATTTTATCCCTTTTTCCATTCGGGGAACAGCAAACGAAAGTTTTTTCACCTGCTGGGATTTATTTTCCACCGTAAGTTCTACCGTCTTCTCAACCACTCCACTTTTTGGCCTGACCGCACCAAACGCAAGCGCCCCGGGAATTGCGAGCACTTCCGCTTTGATGGCCCGATCGACTTGAATGCGTCCAGCCCCTTGCTCATATGGGTTATAAAAGTTTTCATTCTCATCAAAAATAGGCTTTGCTGTATTCATCAGAGCTGCTTTGACTTCTTCCGGCCCCCAGTCTGGGTGAGCTTGTTTTATGAGTGCTGCTGCCCCGGCCACGTGCGGTGCTGCCATGCTAGTCCCTTGCAATGCCGTATAACCATACGGAACCGTACTGTCGATTTTTACTCCCGGCGCCACAACATCTGGTTTAATTCCCCACGTGTGTGTAACCGGTCCACGCGAACTAAATGGCGCCAACCGATCCTCGATTTTGATTTTTTTTATTACAGCCCAATCATGTCCTTTTTCAATTTCCTTTTTCAAAAAAAGCCCATCTTCTCGAGATAAAGCCACCGCAGGAATTGTAATGGCTTCCTCAAGGCTGCCAAAAAACGATCCTTTCTCATTATTAAAAATTAAAACTGCTTTTGCTCCTTTGGCGTAGGCGTTTTTAACTTTTTGAGTAAAAGAAATCTCCCCCCGTTCAAGCAATACAATTTTATTTTTCACATCACGAAGTTCATCAGGGCGGCCTAAGCCTCCAAAAACTATTTGGTGTCCTTTCGAGATATTCCACGGAACGGATCCTTGCAGCGGCTGAAGATAAATAGTTTTTTTCGGAGCAAGTGCAATCATTAAAACCGGAATTTCAAGCGGAGGTGTAGACGCACCAACAGAAATAGCCTTTTCAGATGTTCCTGGAGAACCGACCGTCCAAATATTCGGACCAGAATTTCCACTAGAAGTGACAGCAATAACACCTTTTTCAACAGCTTTATCAAGCGCCACGCTTGTCGGATAATCCGGTCCATTGACGGAACTTCCTAGGGAAAGATTAATAATATCCATGCCATCTTCCACTGCTTTTTCAATTGCAGCAATTACATGATCAGACGTCCCATATCCCCCTGGACCAAGGGCACGGTACGCATATATTTCAGCATCCGGCGCAACACCAAGATACTTCCCATTGGCAGCAATAATCCCTGCCACATGCGTCCCATGTATAGTCACCTCTCCTTGGCCTTTTACAGTTTCCATCGGATCTTCATCTTCATCAATTACGTCATAACCTCCCCTGTAATTACGGATCAGATCGGGATGGTTATAGTCGATGCCTGTGTCGATCACTCCGATTTTTACGCCTTTTCCAGTGAGACGCTTATTTTCTTCGTCAAACTCCCCACGCAAAAGCGTCCCGCCAATAAACGGTACACTTTCATCCAACTCCACTTTGTATGTATAAACGGGATCAATGCGCTTCACGCCATATTGATGTTTCATTTTTTCCACTTCATCTTCAGTTGCCAATACAGAAACACCTTTAAAAACCGTGTCGTACACTCGGGCGATTTTTACATTTGGATGTTTTTTTCTCAACTGATCAATCATTTCAAGCTTTTCTACTTCTATGATGAACTTTTTCACGTTTGATTGTGGTGATTCAACATTTATGTTTATTGGATTCACTTTTTCTACTTTCGGTTTTACTTCAATGGAACTTTGAATCGAATGAGAGGCAATAGCTGTTGGTCCATTAAGGAATATGAAGGGCATCAAAAAGAAGATTCTCCACAATTTTTTTTCCATAATAATGACACGCTCCTTTAACGTGTATAGTGCCACAATCATGGAATTTTCATGTAACCCTTTTCAGAAGCAATAACACACCATTAGAATTCTGTACTATTCCGTTTTCCTTGAAAAAATTTCAAAAGTATATAAATCTACTTGCATACAAATCGAACATAAGATTTTATAAAAGTTTTATATTTTTTTGTCGTGCGTATCGTATTTCTTCCTATTTATATAAGCATTTTTTTGAATGATTCTTTCTACAAATTTAATAAAATATCATTGGTTCGAAACACGTTTTTCTTTATTTATAAAACAGGGAAAGAGACAGCTTTACTAAGGAAGCTTTTTAACTTTCCCATCTTTAAGTAATTTTTTATATAAAAATAATGTTTTTGCCCTAGATCACGGTGCTGATGAAAAATGTTTTTTACGCTTTTGGGAAGGGGAACATAGTTTGTTAATAATAACGCAAAATTCCAATAAAACAAATTCACAATCGCTTAAAACCAGTCTTCACACAAATAAAAAGGGCCGTTCAAAGCCGGAATTGTCGACCTCAAACGCCCTTCTAGTTTTTTTCGTTTTGTCTCTTGAGTTGTTTTTTCTACTTTTTGTTATGAAACTTTTTGGTATACCAAACTATTTTTTAATAATAATCAAATAGTACTGTTGCGACTATTTTTTATATAAAAACGGCGCTGGACGCTCATCTATTTGTCCAAAATAAAAGCGAATGGCTTCTGCGATGCGGCTGCTAGCATTTCCATCCCCATATGGGTTTGATGCTTTAGCCATTTTTTCATATTCAGCAGGATCTGAAAGGAGTTCAGCGGCCAAACGGTATATTGTATCTTCATTCGTACCTGCAAGCTTCAGCGTTCCAGCTTCGATGCCTTCCGGACGCTCTGTCGTATCACGAAGAACGAGAACTGGCACACCAAGAGAAGGAGCTTCTTCTTGAATACCGCCGGAATCGGTTAAAATCAAGTAAGCGCGGGATGCAAAATTGTGAAAATCTATTACATCAAGCGGTTCGATCAACTGAATGCGCTCATGACCACCCAAAATTTCAGCTGCAATTTCACGCACAGCCGGATTTAAGTGAATTGGGTAAACGACTTCAACATCTGGATATTCATCCACAATCCGGCGAATCGCCCGAAACATATTGCGCATTGGTTCACCGAGGTTTTCACGGCGATGAGCGGTCACCAGTACAAGACGGCCACATCCTACTTTTTTCAAAACTTCATGTTCATAATCAGCTTTTACCGTTGTTTTCAACGCATCAATAGCTGTATTTCCTGTAATAAAAATATCTTTTTCATTTTTATTTTCACGAACAAGGTTTTCATACGCTTTTTCTGTCGGCGCAAAATGAAGATCCGCAATGACACCAGTGAGCTGGCGATTCATTTCTTCTGGAAATGGAGAGTATTTATTCCATGTTCGAAGTCCGGCTTCTACATGGCCGACAGCCACCTGATTATAAAAAGCAGCAAGGCTAGCGATAAACGTTGTCGTTGTATCTCCGTGTACGAGAACGATATCCGGCTTTACCTCTTTTATAACACGGTCAAGACCTTCAAGGCCTCTCGTTGTTACATCTACTAATGTTTGCCGCTCTTTCATAATGTTCAGGTCATAATCAGGTTTTACTTGAAAAATTTCTAAAACTTGATCAAGCATTTGACGATGTTGGGCAGTTACTGCCACGATCGACTCAAATTGATCAGAACGTTTATTTAATTCAAGCACGAGCGGACACATTTTAATCGCTTCCGGCCGTGTCCCGAAAGTTGTTAAAACTTTGATCCGTTTTGACATTTTTTTCACTCCAAATTATTTTGTCCCAAACAAGCGGTCTCCTGCATCTCCAAGACCTGGTACGATATAGCCATGGTCGTTCAGTTTTTCGTCCAAACCAGCAATAAAAATATCAACATCTGGGTGTTCTTTTTGCACAGCTTCCACACCTTCAGGAGCTGCAATTACGCACATTAATTTAATATGCTTTGCTCCACGGTTTTTCAAAGAAGTGATAGCCGCAACAGCAGAACCTCCTGTTGCCAACATCGGATCTAGCACGATAAATTCACGTTCTTCAACATCAGATGGAAGCTTCACATAATATTCGACAGGTTTCAATGTCTCCGGATCGCGATATAGGCCAATATGACCTACTTTAGCGGCAGGGATAAGTT
Organism: Calidifontibacillus erzurumensis; assembly: GCF_013303125.1. GTDB lineage: Bacteria > Bacillota > Bacilli > Bacillales > Bacillaceae_J > Calidifontibacillus > Calidifontibacillus erzurumensis. Next base: position 78,727 of record NZ_JABTTE010000012.1, read on the forward strand.
TCAAAATGCCATCAACCATTCCAAGGCCGGCACGTAAAATTGGAATTAAGCCTAGCTTTTTACCAGCAATCACTTTTGCTTTCGCTGTAGCAACCGGTGTTTCTACAGTTACTTCTTCAAGAGGCAAATCACGTGTAGCTTCAAAGGCCATTAGGCTAGCAATTTCATCAACCAACTCACGAAATTCCTTTGTGCCCGTATTTTTGTCACGAATCATTGAAAGCTTATGTTGGATTAACGGATGATCAAACACATGAATTTTTCCCATTCGAAACGTCTCCTTTACTTGTTTTCCCAATATGTATGTTGCCCTATTTTCCACTGAAAAAATGGACATCCCTAATTTAGTGTTGGAGCTAACATAATAATATTTTGGCTAATTCAGTCAAAATACGTCTGTATTTGTCTAATAAATTGTAAAATAAAAAAACGTCATAAACAAGGGAAATAGGAAAAGTCACTATTTTTAAACAACTACAGGAGAGGGTACAGGAGACGGTACAGGAGAGGGGTCTGACACCCTACCCCAGATGGTGCCGCAGATGGTACCAGAGACGGTACTCCAGAGGGGTCTGACACCCTACCCCAGATGGTGCCGGAGATGGTGTCAGAGACGGTACTCCAGAGGGGTCTGGCACCGTACCGCAGATGGGGCCGGAGACAGCTTTAGCTTTACACAAAAAGGGGAACTCCATTGAGATGCAAACGCGCATCCCAATGGGTTCCCCTATTTATTAGAATTAGATATTCATGTTTTATCAGGTTATTCTCATTATTGACAAAAATCGCGATTATTATTTATTTGGATAAAGCGGGATTTTCTTTGTCAATGCTTCTACACGTTTAGCTGCTTCAGCCAATTTTTCTTCGTTGTCAACATTTTTCAATGTTAGGCCGATGATCGCTGCGATTTCATCCATTTCTTCTAATCCGAAGCCACGGCTTGTAACAGCAGCTGTACCGATACGGATACCGCTTGTTACAAATGGGCTTTCTGGATCATACGGAATTGTATTTTTATTTACAGTGATACCCACATCATCCAACGCTTTTTCTGCAACTTTTCCAGTAAGTCCTAAATTACGAACGTCAACTAACATTAAATGGTTGTCTGTACCACCTGAAACTAATGTTAATCCTTCTTTTTGCAAACCTTCAGCTAGACGCTTAGCGTTGTTAATAATGTTTTGCGCATACTCTTTGAAGCTATCTTGCAATGCTTCTCCTAGTGCAACAGCTTTAGCAGCGATAACATGCATTAATGGCCCGCCTTGGATCCCTGGGAAAATTGCTTTATCAATTTTTTGCGCAAATTCTTGTTTACATAAAATCATACCACCACGTGGACCACGCAAGGTTTTGTGAGTAGTTGTTGTTACGAAATCAGCATAAGGTACTGGATTCATGTGGAAACCAGCAGCCACTAGTCCAGCGATGTGTGCCATATCAACCATTAAATACGCGCCAACTTCATCAGCAATTTCACGGAATTTTTTGAAATCAATTTCACGCGGATATGCACTTGCACCAGCAACGATCAATTTTGGTTTATGTTCTTTTGCTTTAGCTAAAACATCATCATAGTCAATACGATGAGTTTCCTTATCCACACCATAAGCAACGAAATTGTATTGAATACCACTAAAGTTCACAGGGCTTCCGTGCGTTAAATGGCCCCCGTGTGATAAGTCCATACCAAGAACCGTATCGCCGTGCTCTAAAATCGTGAAATAAACAGCCATATTTGCTTGGGCACCTGAATGTGGCTGAACGTTTACATGTTCCGCACCAAAAATTCGCTTCGCACGATCTCTTGCAATGTTTTCAACTACATCAACGTACTCACAGCCTCCATAATAACGACGACCAGGATAACCTTCCGCGTACTTGTTTGTTAACACCGATCCTTGTGCTTCCATTACAGCTTCACTTACAAAATTTTCAGACGCAATTAGTTCGATTTTATTGCGCTGACGTCCAAGTTCATCTTGGATTGCTTGAAATACTTCCATGTCTTGATTTTTTAAATAGCTCATGATTTCCTCCTAAAAATATATATAAATTTATTAAAATCCGAATATTAACACTCGTCCACCATTGTATCATATTTGTTTTCAATAAAAAACAGAAAATATTTCTTCTTAAGAAAGTTTACTCACTATTATTTCCGAATTTAATTGGTTGTATCAAATTTAGCTTGCTTTAAAATCCGAAAATTTAATCAAAAAAATAAACTTTTATGACTACCAATCGTATGTTTTTTATCCAAAATAATAGATGGATTCCCCTTCAGTTTCCTTATGCGGGGAATCCATGTTAATATAGAAATCTAACCATTGCAAATGGTATTTTCCTTGTTTTCCGAATAAACAGCACGTTCACCACCAATAAGTTTCGGTCTTGTTCGAGCCATTGTCACGTGCGCTTGGCCAATTTCCTTTACTTTACTGCGAACAGGCACTGCAACATGTTTTAAGTGCATGCCGATCAATGTATCGCCAATATCGATGCCTGCATCAGCTTTTATAAATTCAACCACTTGCGGATGATTCAAATGTTTATACGCATAGGCTGCCATTGCTCCACCTGCTTTTTTAACAGGAATGACAGTTACTTGTTCCAACCCTTTTTGTTGAGCCGTTTCTTTTTCAACGACTAGCGCTCGGTTCAAATGTTCACAGCATTGAAAAGCAAGATGTACCCCTGTTTTTTTTCTAAAATTGTCGAATACTTCAAACAGCACCGGTGCAAGTTCTTCAGAGCCCGCTGTACCAATTCGTTTTCCAATAATTTCGCTCGTGCTGCAACCAATAACGAGAATGTGCTCGCTAGTTAAACTAGCTGCTGCCTGCAAATCATCTAACGCTGCTTGCAACTGGCTTTGAATCTCCTGTAAATTGATGTCCATTGAAAACCCACTCCTTTTTCAAACACATCAAGCGATGACGCTTATTTTGCAAAACTTGCGTGAAGACGCTGAGATATTTTTTCTATAAAACCATTGATGATCTTCCGCTGTCAATCCTAATCGAAAAGCATTTTTCCCCGTTTTTTTCATAAGAAAACATTCATGTTTTTTGCCCAAAGACTTCACGAATATTATCTCTGCCTTATTTTCACGAAAAAATGATATCCTCTAAAACCTGCTCTTTTGTCAAATCCTCCAAGCGAATGACGTTCTATTTTACAAAACATGCCTAATGACTCTTCAACATTTTCTATAAAAAACATTGATGCCCTTTCGTTCACAACCCAGAATGTAAATACCTTTTTTCCTATACTAAACCTATAAAAATAGCAGGTACGTATACCTGCTATCGTTGTTCCTAGTCATCATAAAGCTCCAACTATGTGATTTTTTTCGCTCTTACTTATTCTCATAATCAGTGATTTTATTAACACGATTTAAATGGCGGCCGCCTTCAAATTCCGTCGTGAGCCAAACTTTTGCGATTTCTCTCGCTAATCCTGGTCCAATTACACGCTCGCCCATCGCTAAAATATTGCTGTCATTGTGCTCACGGGTTGCTTTTGCACTGAATACGTCATGAACAAGTGCACAACGGATTCCTTTCACTTTATTAGCTGCAATGGACATGCCAATACCAGTTCCGCAAATAAGAATCCCACGATCAAACTCGCCGTTTGCTACTTTTTCAGCAACAGGGATTGCATAGTCTGGATAGTCTACAGAAGTGCTGCATTCACAGCCAAAATCTTCATATTCAATCCCCATTTCATCCATCAACTTTTTAATTTCTTCACGAATATGTATGCCTCCATGATCGGAAGCGATTGCGACTTTCATTTATTTACCTCCTAGTTGAAATTGATTGATTGTTTGTTTCAATGTTTTTGCTTGTGTAGATAATTGTACAGCAATTTGGGCAATATCATCAATCAGTGCAGCTTGTTCCATTGTAGCTGAAGCAATTTGCTCTGCACCAGCTGATGTTTCTTCGGCAATCGCTGCCACCTCTTCAGATTCATTTTGTGTTAGTTGAATATACTTCATTTGTTTTTCCGCAAAAACAGCTATTTTTTGAACGGCTTCTTCCATTTTGTGAACGGATTCCGTCATTTCCTGAATAGCTTTATTCGTTTCCAAACCTTTTTCTGCACCTTCGTTCGCAGCTTCCACTTGACCAAGAATTTGATCTACTACACTTTTCACTTCAGCTTGAATGTTTTCAATTAACCCCGTTATGCCTTGAACAGCATTTCTGCTTTGTTCTGCAAGCTGGCGAACTTCTTCTGCAACGACTGCAAATCCTCTACCATGTTCCCCAGCACGGGCCGCTTCAATGGACGCATTTAGTGCAAGCAAGTTCGTTTGGTCAGCAATATCACCAACTAGTGAAATGATATTTTCAATTTGCTTTGCATTTTTTTCAAGCCGTTCAACAGCCACCAATGATGCTTGGTTGTCTTTCACTAATTTTTCAATTCCCTCGACAAGCGAATGAATGACTTTTTTGCTATTTTCCAAAGATACAACCATTTGGGCGGATACTTCTTGAGAATCGGTTGCTTGCTTTAAAACTTGCTGAGAAATTTCTGTCACATTGTTGATTGATTCAACGGTCGATGTGATGGCGCAAGCTGACCGCTCAGCACCTTTAGCAATTTCCTCAAGTGTTTTTGAAATGCTATCCGCTTGATCTGCTGCCGATCTTGACGCTCCTGTAATTTTTTCAACATAATTATTCGTCATTTTAAAATTTTCGTCTATATTGATTACCATCGTTCGTAATGAGCGCAACATATGGTTAAACGCAAGTCCTAAAGATCGAATTTCATCATCGGATTTTGATACTTTGACATCTTCGCGAATATCACCCTCAGCGGCTTTATGGACAGCTTCTTCAAGAATTTCCAATGGTTTTACAATGAGTCCAGCCGCAAAATAACCAAGAATGCCGGACCATACAATTCCCAATAACAACGTTAAAACGGTGAATAATTCTTCGCTTATTGAAATAAAGTTATTAACAAAATCATAAAGAACGTAAATATAAAATCCACTTGTAGTATACGTAATGATTGAAACAATCGTTATAAAAACAACTACTTTCAGTCGCAAGCTAAACTTATATTTTTTTTTCATATTTTTTTAGTTGCCTCCTGTTGTAATACATAATGTATTACAGTATCCTCAATTCTTTGCACCTTTTTAAGGTCATACGCTTTTTTTATAGCAACAAAATAATCTAAAAAAAGAAACGTAATTATTTTTATATTTCTAACATTAAAATTATTTTATATTTAGTATACTAGTTTTTTCAGGTTTAGAGGCTCTATCTCTTGTAAAAGATTCTAGTGCCTCACTTACTTTTCTTTTGTTGATTTACGCAATTTACCAAATGTTGCAACTTTTTTAACTGCGTTTTTTACTAAAAAAATAGACTTACGCTCCCCCAAATCTTGCAACTGATACTTTGGAGTTAATTTACACGCGATCTCATCCCTTGCAGCTAATTCCATTTCCGTTCATTTGGCTGTATGGTAACTTGCTTTTTTTATAATGGGGTTCCATTTGATCTTTCACAACTGTCGCAGAGCTTCTACTTTACGTTTATTTTTGTGGGATATAGACTTGCGTGCATTTTTAAACTAATCCAACTAATTATATTATCGGTTATTTGTGTGGATTTTTTAATGTTGCTATTTACGGATTATTTCAGCTTATTCTTCTTGTTGGTCGTTTGTGAGGTTGTCCAACTTTTCGATTAATTTTTCTACAGCTTCTTTAATTTCTTGATATGTCTGTTCATAGACTTCGAGTGTTCCCCCGAAAGGATCTACGATGTCAGCTTTACTGTTTAAAGCAAATTCTTTCAAAGTATATACTTTTCCGCTCGATTTCGGATAACGTTGCAAAATAAGCTCTTTGTGGGAATTTCCCATTGTCAAAATTAAATCTGACCAAGCTACAAGTTCTGTTGTTAGCTGTTTTGATTTATGATCAAGCGGGATCTCTTCTTTTTTTAAAATTTCTTGAGAGTGAGACGATGCCAAACTTCCCTCGTGAGCAAAAATACCCGCAGATTTAACTTCATAGCGATTGTTCGATTTATATTTAAAAATCGCCTCTGCCATTGGACTTCGGCATGTATTTCCCGTACAAACGAATAAAATTTTCCGCATAACAAAATCACCCCATTGGCATGTTATTGCCATAGTTTTATTATAATGCAATCTTGCTTTTTCTAATATAATTTATTGTTATTTACTTTTATTTTTTTTAAAAAAATTATAAAATATTGTTTTTTACTAGAGTAAAAAAGCGTGTGGATTGCAAAATCGATTGCAACTATTTCTGCCAGTATATGGGTATATTGTCAAATCTGTAAGATAGCTAGATTGGCAGTAATAATTTTAATCCAAATGCAAACAAAATGCTGCCGCCAAGCGCTTCTCCATAAGAACCGAGCCAAGTCTGAACTTTCCGCCCCAATAACAAGCCGGCCCATGTTAATACCATGCTGAAAAAACCGAAGAGCATAATTGTAACTGCTGTCCTCGCTCCAAAAATACCTAAGCTCAGTCCGACCGAAAAACTGTCCAAGCTGACGGTTAATGCAAAAACAATGAGGCCAAAACCTATAGGTGTTACAAAAGTGTCATTTTCAGATTTAAAGGAAGAAATAACCATCTGCAGCCCCAAAATTAGTAATAGGAAACCACCGATATATGTTGCAATGCCGCTGAAATGATAAGAAATATAACGACCAAGAACAATACCTAAAAGCGGCATGATCACATGAAAAAAACCAATCGTAATCCCTATATAAAAGACTTGTTTTAGCCGGAGACGAAGCATTCCCATCCCCAAGCCTAATGAAAAGGCATCCATACCAAGTGCCATTGCCATAATTGCTAACGGAATTACTTCCCCGATTATTTCTGATAGTCCCATCAAACTTCCCCCTAAAGCCGTGCTTGTATAACATATGCACGTCCAGAAGGATTTAGAAGCGGGGATGTAAACACAAGCTGCAAGAAGGTGCCGCACTTGGTGCCGGAGACGGTACTCCTGTGGGGTCTGGCACCCTACCTCTGTTGGTGCCGCACTCGGTGCCAGAGACGGTACTCCTGTGGGGTCTGACACCGCTCACCAGATGGTGCCACACTCGGTGCCGGAGACGGTACTCCTGTGGGGTCTGGCACCGCTCACCAGATAGTGCCGCACTTGGTGCCGGAGATAGTACACCAGTGGGGTCTGGTACCGCTCACCAGATAGTGCCGCACTTGGTGCCGGAGATGGTACTCCAGTGGGGTCTGGCACCGCTCACCAGATGGTGCCGCACTTGGTGCCAGAGACGGTACTCCAGTGGGGTCTGGCACCCTACCCCAGATGGTGCCGCACTCGGTGCCAGAGAAGGTACTCCAGTGGGGTCTGGCACCGCACGGCAGATATGAAGTTTTTTATTCTTTTATAATATGACCTCCTGCTGCTTTTTCAAGGCGGTTCATAATCGCTTCCCCAAGACCCGTGCGCGGAAATCCTTCACTGAAAATGATATCGACCATTTCTTTATCAAATGCACGCAGACTATCATATAAATCTCTGGCCACCGTCTTTAAATCTTCCCGATATCCACAAGCAACTATTACATCTGCTTTGTACCTTTGTTTACTTTCTTCCGTTGCCAACACACCAACTTTTTTTCCGCTTTGCCGTTCTTTATCAATCAAATTTTGCATGAAAGTATTGGAACCAAGAACGATAACAAGCGGCGCTTTCGGTGCATAATGAGTATATTTCATTCCAGGAGATTTCGGGGCTTGGCCTTTTTCTGTCAATGCTTTATCAACAGCGACAGGACCAATAACCGCTTCAATTTCTTCTCGAGTAATGCCCCCCGGACGCAAAATAATTGCAGGGGTAGATGTACAATCGATCACCGTTGATTCTACACCAACACCGGTCGGACCACCGTCAACAATACCAGCAATTCTTCCTTGCAAGTCATGCAATACATGCTCTGCATTTGTTGGACTTGGTTTGCCAGACAAATTTGCACTTGGTGCCGCAACAGGAACACCAGCAGCTTCAATTAAAGCAAGGGCCACCGGATGATCCGGCATACGAATGGCAACTGTTGATAACCCGGCGGTAACTTTGGACGAAACAGTTGAATTGCTTTCAAAAATAATGGTTAACGGACCTGGCCAAAAGGCAGCCATTAATTTTTCTGCTGACTCCGGAATACTTTTCACTAAGTTTTGCAATTGGCTTTCTTTTGCAATATGGACAATTAGCGGATTGTCGCTTGGACGTCCTTTAGCTTCGTAAATTTTGGCAATCGCTTCATCTGACAAAGCATTTGCCCCCAACCCATACACCGTTTCTGTCGGAAAGGCAACTACTTCATTTTTATTTATCCACAGAGCCGCTTCTTGAATCTGTGGATTAGTTGTGAGTTTTTCATCTTTTTTATCCACAACCCAATATTTCGTATCTAATCGGCTCATTACTATGTCCTTTCTCTAGAAATATCACTATTTTTTTCACTGTGTTATAAAAGTTATAAACAAAAATATCCACATAATGTGGATAAACGCTTTGGAAAAGTGGATAACTTTGTGAATTCCCAATTTTTATCCCCTAATTCTAAGTATAATACATTAAAATAGGGTGTTCATCTTCTTTTATCTTTTGATCATGGTAAATTCTTTGACAACCAAGCTTTTCAATAGTTCCTAATCATTAAACGTTCAAATGCCGCAAAATACTTTATACATTTCATTCATAAACGAACGATTCTACATTTACAATCGTTGAGTTACAAAGTGCAAAATAAAAAAGTTATCCACAATTTATTCAGTTCCTCATTATATGTAAATTTGTTTTTGCCAACTAATACCTTTCGTTCGTACTATTTAATAGACTTGGTGAAATCGCTGAGAAACTGGACGACTTAAGTCGGCACGTCTTTTTCAATAACTTATTTTATTTAACAATCACTGTGAAATGTTTAGCCGCTCACCCCTATAACGTTTTTCTTAACCCTCAAAAACTTCCCCAGCTCATCCACAGTTTCATAGATTTCTTAAATCTAAAAGAGATCCATTAATTTTTCAAACAACACTATAACAAAAAATTTAACTTCCACTTCTTCTTCAGAATCCTGCTCTTCTTCATCACCAGGCTCCATTACTGCGTCTCCGTTTGAAAAATCTAGGAAACATAAAGGAGGGAATAAAACGCACCACCAATTGGCACCTTCCCCTTCTCCAAGCGTAATTAAAATTGCTTCATACTGGCCTGCTGGATAAATATAGTTACCATAAATTTTCGTCGGAAAGTTAACTTGACCAAATTCAACTTGAACAGTTTGGTTGCTGCCTTCTTCAGCTAACACTTCATACGCAATTTCCTCAATTTCATCAACTCGGCTCTCGATTAATGCTCTAGCCGCCTCGATTGATGTTAAGTCTTCTACCCATGTCGTAATTTCAGCGTTTACTGCATCACGTACTTTTCTCTTTAACGCTTGGTCTTCATCTGAATTACTGTTTGCAAGAATTCGTAAACGAATAGCTTCATCTGGAATTACAACAGGCCCATTTGCCTCAGCAATTGCTCTATCAAAAACTTGAATTAAATTTGCACCAATCAATAGTAAAATTATAAAAATGATTGCTTGATTTCTTTTTGTCATTTTCTCTCCACCGTCCTTCACTAAGACAGTGTGGACAAAATGGAAGAATCTTAAACTAGTAAATTTAAAATTTTTTCAAAAATAGTTTAATAGAGCAATCGATAGAGATAAAGAAATGGGATCGGCACCTGAAGAGAAACACCTAAGTGAAGGTGCCGGCCCTTCTGATGATCCTTTACCGAGGGGAGGGGTCCTCTGGTGGTACTTCTACCTTTGGGTGCCTGACCCCTCTGATGCACCTTCTCCGGTACCGTCTCCGGCACCATCTGCAGTGCGGGGCCTGACCCCTCTGGTGCACCATCTCCAGTACCGTCTCCGGCACCATCTGCAGTGCGGGGCCTGACCCCTCTGGAGTACCGTCTCTTGTACGGTCTGTGGCACCGTCTGTGGTGCGGTGCCTGACCCCTCTGCTGTACTTCTTGTGATACTTCTGCCTGCGAATTACTAACCTCTCTACTGAATTTTCTATTGTCACTTCTTCCACTGGGCGCCTATTTCCTCTACTAACCCCTCTACCAATGAATTTCTGACACCTCTAAAAAGCTCCAAATACCATTCGATCTTTTCCATTAATGTCATACGCAACCTCTACTTGAATGCCTTTTTCATGAAAAGTGGTGCGTAACATTTCAGAAACAGCTTCTCCTTGACCTGTTCCGATTTCAAATGCAATAAGGGCATGGTCTTTTACAACAAGTGGAAGTTGCTCCATGAATCGCCGGTAAAGCGCCAAGCCATCTTCTCCACCTACTAAAGCACGCAGCGGTTCGTGATCTTTGACAATAACAGATAAAGTTGCGATTTCTGCTTCAGGTATATAAGGAGGGTTGGAAACGATGATATCAAACTTCTCTCCTTGCTCTATGAATGGAGTAAGCAAATCACCTTCAATGAATCGAATGCTTGCCCCAAGTTTTTCAGCATTCATTTTGGCAACTTTCAGTGATTCACTAGATATATCTGTTGCTGTTACGTTTAATGCAGGATCCTCCAACGCCAAAGTAATAGCAATAATGCCGCTTCCAGTGCCCACATCAACGACATCAAGCTTCGCATCTTTTGGAAAGTGCTCTTTTTTTCTTCGTAAAACTCCTTCGATTAATTCTTCCGTTTCCGGCCGCGGAATTAGCACTTCTTCATTGACTATAAATTTGCGACCATAAAACTCCTCATAACCGACCAAATATTGGACGGGCACCCCTTCAAGTGCATGTGTATAGACATCTTTTACAAAAGCATCTTTTGCTTCTTCATCCTGCCATTCTTCCCGCAGCGAAGAATATAGCTGTGATCGCGACATATTGAGATGATATTTGAGCAAAATTTCTGCCGCAAATTTTTCCCGCTTATGATCTTCTAAAAAAGAAGAAGCCCAATTGAGGGCTTCGTAAACTTTCGAAAAACTCGGTTTCATCATTGATTTGCTTGCTCCATTTTTTTCGTTTGGTCATCTAAAATAAGAGCATCAATAATCTCATCAAGTTTTCCTTCCAAAACTTGATCAAGTTTTTGGAGCGTTAAACCGATGCGGTGATCGGTTACGCGGTTTTGCGGGAAGTTGTACGTACGGATACGTTCGGAACGATCGCCTGTTCCAACAGCAGATTTACGAGTTTGATCGTATTCAGCTTGTGCTTCTTGTTGGTACTTATCATAAATACGAGCACGCAAAACTTTCATCGCTTTTTCTTTGTTCTTAATTTGCGATTTTTCATCCTGGCAGGATACTACAATACCTGTTGGAATATGTGTCAAACGAACAGCTGACATCGTAGTGTTTACGCTTTGTCCACCAGGACCGCTTGATGCAAATGTATCAACGCGGATGTCTTTTTCATTAATTTCAACTTCAATTTCTTCCGCTTCAGGAAGTACGGCAACCGTGGCTGTTGACGTATGTATGCGGCCGCCTGATTCAGTTTCAGGAACCCGTTGAACACGGTGTGCACCATTTTCAAATTTTAGTTTTGAATAGGCTCCCTTTCCGTTGATCATAAAGATGATTTCTTTGTAACCGCCTAATCCCGTTGTATTGGCTTCAATCACATCGATTTTCCAACCTTGTGATTCAGCATAACGTGTATACATTCTGTACAAATCTCCAGCAAACAAGGCAGCCTCATCTCCACCTGCAGCACCGCGGATTTCAACGATTACGTTTTTCTCATCATTTGGATCTTTCGGTAAAAGTAAAATTCTTAAACGTTCTGTTAATTGTTCTTCCTGTTCTGAAAGTTCAGCAACTTCTTCTTTTACCATTTCACGCATTTCCGGATCAAGCTTTTCTTCAAGCATCGCTTTCGCATCTTTCAGTTGCTGTACAACTTTTTTATATTCACGGTAAACTTGAACAGTTTCTTCAATACTAGCCTGTTCTTTAGAATACTCACGTAATTTTTCCGTATCATTAATAACTGCTGGATCGCTCAGCAGCTCATTTAACTTTTCATACCGATTTTCAATCGATTGCAAACGGTCTAACACGCATACTCACCCCATCATATAAGTCCATAACATTTCAATTATAGTACATGAGAAATTGCTAGTCAAAATATGTATGAAATTTGCAGAGAGCGGAAGTAAAAAAGTTTGGGCTTTCAATATCCAAAAGGAATAAAACCTTAAACGGTTATCGTTAGCAGGGAATTTGACTTGCATAGTGCCGGAAAAGGTACAGGAGGCGGTACTCCAGAGGGGTCTGACACCATACCGCAGGTGGTGCCGAACTTGGTGCCGGAGACGGTACATCAGAGGGGTCTGGCACCGCAACACAGATGGTGCCGCAGACCGTACCGGAGATGGTGCACCAGAAGGGTCTGACACCGCAACGCAGATGGTGCCAGACTTGGTGCCGGAGACGGTACATCAGAAGGGTCTGGCACCGCAACACAGATGGTGCCAGAGAGATTGGGTTGGGCCTATAACAATTTCAATTTTTTGTTGATTAACCGTTGTTTCTTACTCGAAGATCAATTTTAAAGCGGGGAACAGCATTGACTAATTTCTTTTCGAGTTCATTTGCATGTTTTTCTAGTTCTCTTTCTGAAAGTTGTCGTGTCGGTGTGACATTTACAACAGCTCGATGACCATTGATATAGATCATGCCGGCATCAAAAACTTGAGTGCTTTCAACGATTTCACGCAATTTTTGTTGGTATGCTCCTCGATTATTATGCGCCTCATTCTCGTTGTTTAGATCCAAGAAATTTGGGTTGCGATCCGCAATATCAGTGATCTCACCCTCTAAATATGTGGTTGGTTCCATCTTAGAGCCTTCATTATCTTTTAATGCATTTCTAGTTTCCAATGGCTGTACACCAGCTTCATTATTGCTCCAAACATTACAAGCACTTAGAAACAAGATCACGATAAAAATTGCTAGTTTATTCATTTGACGGCACCTCCTCTAAATGTAGGTTGCCAAAATAACTCCATTCCATACAAAAATAAAAAAGCCAAAATTGCCTAAATCATACAATTTTGACTTCCATTGCCTATATCTATTTAGTTCTTTCCCAAGAGATGTTGAAATAGAAAAATGAACAAAATTTGCTTTCTAACTCTCCATACAAATGTTTTACCCAATATTCCTCAAAATCTCCGAACCAGTCATCCATAAAATGTTAATACGGAGAGATCATGTTAATGTCAACCGGATCTCCATCGAAAATCAATCATCTATAAAATATTAATGTGATGAGATCGCTAAGAAGGTGTATGAAAACCCTTGGACCAATCATCCTTAAGATTTTAAATACTGAGGTTGAAAAGCAGCTTTGCCTGGCACTTCATGGCAATGGCGGCATCGAGGTTCATAGGATTCAGAAGCTCCAACCAAGATTACTGGCTCATTATAAGAAGCTGGTTTTCCGTTAATTAGCCGCTGCGTCCGGCTCGCTGGGGAACCGCACTGAACACAAATCGCTTGTAATTTCGTTACTGTTTCAGCCATAGCCATTAATACCGGCATGGAACCAAATGGTTCACCTCGAAAATCTAAATCCAAACCAGCACAAATGACATGATATCCTTGATCCGCCAAATATTGCACAACTTCGATGATTTGATCATCAAAAAACTGAACTTCATCAATTCCGATTACATCCGTCTCTGGCTTTACTAATTGCAAAATATTGGACGCGCTTTCTACCGGCACGGCTTGAACCGATGCACCATTATGTGAAACAACCGAAGTTTGGCTATAACGGTTATCGATGACAGGTTTAAACACTTGAACCGAAAGTTTCGCATATTCCGCTCTGCGAATTCTCCGTATTAATTCCTCTGATTTCCCAGAAAACATGCTTCCGCAAATCAACTCAACCGAACCTTTTTGTTTCATTACATACATATTGTCTTCAATTCCCCCCAAGCTGCTGCTTAGCTATCAAAATTACGATCCTTAGAATTTTAAAAAAATCCCATTTCCATATATATTCAAAAGATCTTTGTCAGGGTAAATACAAGTTCGGTCTGAGTGCTTATTTTTACCATTACTAAATATCTGAATCCATCTATAACTATTGACTCAGCCGCGATAAAACCTGCATCTATTACCTTGCAATAACAAATATAGATAAAAGTATAAAAAGGTTGTCCCAAAATGTGTCTAATTCCACATACCTTTATGCGGCCTTTTTTGCATCAAAAAAGATGCACGACACTTTTGAGACAACCCTTTGAAATTTATAAATTCCCAATTCCACTAGCTTTTCTACATGCTGTGGCTTTCGAATCATACAATTATTTAAGATTGTATTTTTTCTTGAAGCGATCCACACGTCCACCAGCATCAGCGAATTTTTGACGGCCAGTATAAAATGGATGGCACTCAGAGCAAATTTCCACTTTAACTACATCTTTTACTGAACCGCTCTCAAATTCGTTACCACATGCACATTGTACCATTACTTTTTTATAATTTGGGTGAATCCCTTGTTTCATATCTTTCATCTCCTTCCGCCCTGAATCCTGAGGAAACAGAGTTTACTTTTACACACATGAAAAAATTATAGCAGGAATAAAATATGAATGCAAGATTTCATTTTACGCACTCTTTTCTATTAATTTCACAGATCTTATTCTCCAACATCCTTCTATTCACTTTAATTTTAAAATTGGTTTGACCTATCTCCATGTATTGAGATTCCAATCTGTTTATCACAAGTGCACTTTACTCCTGCCAAAATTCCGTTCCAAGCGTTTTCCTAATCAGAAAAATTTTTCCACTTCAAAAGTTCTAACATTCCCTCAAACCTCGACCACTTGCAGGTTTACCTACCTTAAAATATGTTCAACACCTAAAAAAACCTATACCGGCTTACCTACTAAAAAATATATTCAAACGCTCAATTGCTTTGCCTGTACAAGCCTCTCAGCCTTTTGCAGGACAAAGTAACATTTCACACGAGTCTAACTGGATTTTGGATAACAATTACTTTTTACCATCTAATCAAGTTATCTTTTGCTCGCAATTCCACGCATTTCTTCTTCCATCTTTTGGAAGAACTCTTCGTTTGTTTTTGTACTTTTTAACCGTTTTAAGAAACGTTCGACAAAGTCAGGCGTATCCGTCATTGTTCGGCGAATAGCCCAAAGTTTTTCTAAATGGCTCTTTGGAAGCAGCAGTTCTTCCCGACGTGTACCCGAGCGGCGAATATCAATAGCAGGGAAAATGCGGCGTTCTGCCAAACTACGATCCAAATGAAGCTCCATATTACCTGTACCTTTAAATTCCTCGTAAATAACATCATCCATTCTTGAACCAGTATCAATTAAAGCTGTTGCCAAAATTGTTAGGCTGCCTCCCTCTTCAATATTACGAGCAGCACCAAAGAAACGTTTTGGACGATGAAAAGCAGCAGGGTCAATACCACCAGATAGAGTTCTTCCACTTGGTGGAATGACAAGGTTGTAAGCCCTTGCTAAACGAGTGATACTGTCCATAAGAATGACGACATCTTTCTTATGTTCTACTAAACGCATCGCTCTTTCCAATACAAGTTCAGCCACTTTAATATGATTTTCTGGCACTTCATCAAATGTGGAACTAACAACATCGCCTTTGACAGAACGTTCGATATCTGTCACTTCTTCCGGTCTTTCATCAATTAATAAAACAATCAATTCAGCATCAGGGTGGTTAGTTGTAATGCTGTTAGCAATTTCTTTAAGCAAAACGGTTTTTCCTGCCTTAGGAGGTGCCACAATTAAACCGCGCTGGCCAAAACCGACTGGAGCGATAATATCCATAATTCTTGTTGAAAGGTGTTCTGGGTCAGTTTCAAGAACCATTTGACGATCCGGATAAAGAGGTGTTAACGCTGGAAAATGAACCCGTTCTTTCGCAGTTTCTGGATCTTCCCCATTGACGGCCTCAACATGCAAAAGCCCATAATACCGCTCGCTTTCTTTAGGAGGACGGACTTTACCAGAAACTTTATCGCCATTACGCAAATCAAAACGTCTAATTTGCGAAGCGGAGATGTAGATATCCTCAGCACTCGGAGAATAATTAATTGGTCTTAAGAAGCCGAACCCTTCAGAAGGAATAATTTCTAAAACACCTTCCATGAATAACAAACCGTCTTGTTCCGCTCTTGCTTTTAAAATAGAAAAAATCAATTCTTTTTTATTGAGTTTACTGTAATAAGAAATTTTTAATTCACGTGCAAGCTCATACAATTCTTTTAATTTCATATTTTCTAAATGAGAAATTGTTAACGACATCTTTACACCACTCTTTATTTTATTTTTTCTATGTAATAAAAAATTACGCAAGACAGAACACTGCCTTACCAAATAGCAAAGCGACCTAGCTTTCGATAAATAAGGAAATAAAAACAATGAAGTTGAATGCGCGAGAAGGATGTTCCTTAATTGTGAAGTTGGAAATTGGTAGTTTGTTGTCTCTTAAAATAATATAATTTTAGTCGGGGTGGACTATCATTACAAGTATATCACACTTTACAGAAAAATCAAACAGTTGTTCTTTTTTAGAATAGTTTTAAAAAGGGCATTACCATCTTATTAGCTTTGCATTGAGCCCTTTACCAGTAATTATTGGTATCATTCGCCCTAATCACGCTTGATCATCACTTCGTTTTTTCGCACTAATGTTTTCAACCATTTTATCATTGAATGGAAGCATGCTTTTTCCATAACTTTGTTTTTCCGCTTTAATCATTATTGCTGCTAAAAGCAAGTTTCAAACTCGATTTTCTCTTGTAGGTTTATTTTTCTACCCTAATATTTTCTCTGTGATTTGTTGAATTTTAGATTCTTTTTCTCAAAAAATTTATCAATGGGTCATTTTTTAGGCAATTTAATAATTTCAACTGGTAACTGTTGGGGAGGGAAAGGATTCAACAATGATCTTGTTTTTTGTCTTAAAATTTTTCCTCTTACACTAGATTAAGCCTCTTAGGATCTCAGCACTTTACCAAAACTTTTGGGGTCATTCTTTACTATTACACTTGAGCCAAGTTTTCATCTGCCAACCGTTAGAAGGACTGGATTCTCCATTGATCTCGTTTTTCACCTTAAAAATTTTACCGATTACACTAGATTGAAGACCTTCGTGTTCTCAGTACTTTCCAAAACTTTTTGTAGTCATCCGTTAAATATTACACTTGGACCAGAGTTTCAACCGCCAACCGTTAGAAGGATTAGATTCTCCATTGATCTCGTTTTTCACCTTAAAAATTTTACCGATTACACTAGATTAAAGACCTTCGTGTTCTCAGCACTTTCCAAAACTTTTTGTAGTCATCCGTTAAATATTACACTTGGGCCAGAGTTTCAACCGCCAACCGTTGGAAGGATTAGATTCTCCATTGATCTCGTTTTTCATCTTAAAAATTTTACCGATTACAATAGATTGAAACCCTTCGTGTTCTCAGCACTTTCCAAAACTTTTGGGGTCTATTACACTTGAGCCAAGTTTTCATCGCCAACCATTGGAGTAATCGAATATCTCTTATTTCTGCTTAAAATTTTTAACGATTACACAAAACTGAAAGCCGTTTGCTTTCTCGCTCATAAAAGTTTTAAGTATCAAATGTTTTTTCGCGGGCTGCAGTTCGTTGGATTGGGGCTTGCTTTTTCAAATGTCTTTGCTTTTCCGTCCAAATGATTTCAACCAATAACCATTGGATAAAATCTTTTTCCACTTCCAGATACAAAATCATTGGCTCTAAGCAAGCCCTTCTCCCTTCCTTCATTACTTTGCTTATAGAATTTCCTGTTACATGACAGCTGCTATTTTCCTTGATCAATCGTTTCCTCAACCAAGCCAATACAAAATTATAAAGCATCACATAAGATTTTTTCAAAATAATTATTTTGCCAAAATCTGCAAAAGATCTTGCATCATAAACTATGATTTTTTACATATCCATTATAGGACGAAACTTTATTTCATAACTAGATTCGGTTTCTTTTTCAACATATGACGACCATCAATAAAGCGAACAGTACCTGATTTCGCACGCATGACTAAGGATTGTGTGGTTGCAATGCTTCCTTTAAATTGAACACCTTTTAACAACTCGCCATCGGTTACACCAGTTGCTGCGAAAATACAGTCGTCTCCACGAACAAGATCTTCCATCATTAACACTTTATTAATATCAGTAATGCCCATTTCATGGCAGCGTCTTAGTTCTTCCTCATTTTGCGGTTTCAATTTTCCTTGCAGCTCGCCGCCTAAACATTTCAAACCGACCGCTGCTAAAACACCTTCAGGCGCACCGCCTGTTCCAAACATGATGTCAACACCAGTAAAATCAAAAGCTGTATTTAAAGCTGCTGCCACGTCGCCATCGGAAATTAACTTAATACGGGCACCTGCTTCACGAATTTCAGAAATAATTTTTTCATGACGTGGACGATTTAAAATAATAGCAACTACATCTTCAATATCTTTGTTTTTCGCTTTGGCAACAGCTCGCAAGTTATCAATAACAGGTGCATTAATATCAATTTTGCCGGCTGCATCTGGACCAACAGCGATTTTTTCCATATACATGTCAGGTGCATGCAACAAATTACCTTGGTCAGCCACAGCAATCACAGCAAAAGCTCCCCATGAACCTGAAGCAAGAATATTCGTTCCTTCAAGAGGATCGACAGCAACATCGACTTTTGGACCCTGTTTTGTCCCTAGCTCCTCACCAATATAAAGCATCGGCGCTTCGTCCATTTCACCTTCACCAATAACAACAGTCCCATGCATCGGAATTGTATCGAATACTTTCCTCATTGCTTCAGTCGCAGCATTATCTGCTTCTTCTTTTTTCCCGCGTCCCATCCATCTAGCAGACGCAAGGGCAGCCGCTTCCGTTACCCGCACTAATTCCATTGATAAACTTCTTTCCATGATTCAATCCTCTCCCATGGTTTATGAATTTTGAAAATGATTGATCTCCTCTTCAGTCATTTTTTTTCGCCAGACGACAGCACCTAAATTTGTAAGCTTTTCTTCTAAATTCTCATAACCGCGGTCGATATGCTCCAATCCTGTTATTTCCGTCATGCCATTTGCCATTAAACCTGCAATAACTAAAGCTGCGCCAGCTCTTAAATCAGAAACTTTTACTTTCGCACCTTGCAGCGTTACAGGACCAGTAACAATAGCTGAACTGCCTTCAACTTTTACATTCGCATTCATTCTTCTTAGTTCATCGATATGTTTAAAGCGGGCACTGTAAATCGTATCTGTGACAAGCCCGGTGCCAACGGCTTTTGTTAAAAGCGAAGTGAATGGCTGTTGCAAATCTGTTGGAAAGCCAGGGTACACTAATGTTTTAATATCGACCATTTTTAGTTCCGGTACTTTTGTTACAAGAACTTGATCATCGCTTATTTTAATATTGGCTCCCATTTCACGCAGTTTCGCTATTAACGATTCTAAATGCTGCGGAATGACATTATCGATAAGCACTTCTTCACCTTGAGCTACAGCCATGATCATATATGTACCTGCTTCAATCCGATCCGGAATGATCGTATGACGGCAGCCGTGTAATTTTTCGACACCTTCAATCCGAATCACGTCCGTGCCGGCTCCTTTAATTTTTGCGCCCATGCTTGTAAGAAGTGTTGCTACATCAATAATTTCCGGTTCTTTCGCTGCATTTTCTATGATCGTTTGTCCTTTTGCCCGAACGGCAGCCAACATAATATTGATCGTAGCACCTACGCTGACAACGTCGAGATAAATCCGAGCTCCAACCAATTCTTCTGCCCGTAAATAAATAGCGCCATGTTCGTTCGTTACTTTTGCGCCAAGCGCTTCAAATCCTTTAATATGCTGATCTATAGGTCGAGGGCCTAGGTGGCAGCCGCCAGGCAAACCGATGACAGCTTGCTTAAACCGGCCAAGCATGGCACCCATTAAGTAATAAGAAGCACGCAGCTTTTTTACCTTTCCATTTGGCAATGGCATCGATACCATCTTAGACGGGTCAATCGTCACTTTATCATTTTCCAAAGTCACCTTGCCGCCGATCTCTTCAAGTAATCCGCATAGCGTATGTACATCAGAAATATTCGGCAACCCATCAATCGTTACTTCTGATTCTGCCAAAATGGCCGCTGGTATTAAAGCAACCGCACTATTTTTTGCACCGCTGATCCGGACAGTACCTTTTAAAGGATGACCGCCTTCAATAATTAATTTTTCCATCTACCACACTAAGCCCCCTTTTTCATTCGTGAATTTTCGTCTTGCTGTTTGGATACAAAATTTTTCAACCATTACCGATGGCCGTATTTTTCGTAGATGAGTAAAACACATTTAAATACAAAAATGTTCTATACTATTAGCTTAGACTTTTTTCCCAAAAGGTAGACATTTCATCTTCTTATTCAGGAAGAAATCGTTTTATGCCTTGCCTTCTTTCGTTTTGTTCCAATCTGCTAAAAATTTCTCGATGCCGATATCTGTTAATGGATGATTGAAAAGCTGCATGAGTACTTTGTAAGGAACTGTTGCGATATGAGCACCTTTTAATGCCGCTTCTGTAATATGCATTGGGTGGCGAATGGAAGCAGCGATAATTTCTGTTTCAATGCCATGGATTGCAAAAATATCAGCAATTTGCTCAATCAATGCTAAACCGTCATGGCCGATATCATCTAAACGTCCTAAGAATGGAGATACATAAGTTGCGCCTGCTCTTGCAGCCAACAATGCTTGATTAGCAGAAAAAATGAGCGTTACATTTGTTTTAATGCCAAGCTCTTTAAACACTTTAACCGCTTTTAATCCATCTGGTGTCATTGGCACTTTGATCGTAATATTTGGTGCAATCGCTGCCAATTGTTTCCCTTCTTCAATCATTTCTTCTGCTTTAAGTGAAATAACTTCCGCACTGATCGAACCTTGGGTTACTTCAGCAGCAATTTCTCTTAAACGATCATGAAACGATACATTTTCCTTTGCAACTAGACTAGGGTTTGTTGTAACACCGTCTAAAATTCCTAATGCATTCGCTTCACGGATCTCATCAATATTCGCTGTATCGATGAAAAATTTCAAATTTACTCTCTCCTTTAGTCAAAAATAAAAACCTTTAAGATGATGATTTAGGCACTGTTAAAATCCAGTTGAACATTTAGATGTTTTTTCACTGGATCAATAAGTGCTTTTATTAAATCAAGTCGAATCATCCGATCGTTTTCGGTCTCTTCATTCCATATGAAATATGTTACGGTGAATAAAAAAGCGGTGAACACGGATCGATTTTCATTAAACACTGTTGCCGTTTTTCAGTCACTTTTTTACTGACCGTGGATTTTATGTAAAAAACACCGTGATGAAGTTTTGGTTTCTGGTGTTCCTCTTTGATTTATTCATGTATAGCAAGATGGAAATGTGAAACCGCCGTTGGGATGGCGGTTTCTTTATGATTTTACCTATTTTTCATTACCATTAAAAACAAGATTTGCTCGTCAAGTACTGAGACACTTATGCTTTATTAGATGAACCAAATTCACGAATTTTTCCAATTACTGTTTCTTTAATTGTATCCCGTGCTGGTCCCATAAATTTACGTGTATCATATAGATCTGGCTTTTCTGCTAAGATTTGACGAACTGTTTTTGTAGATGTAATTTGGTTTTCTGTATTGACATTTATTTTTGCTGTACCAAGAGAAATTGCTTTTTGAATATCTTTTAACGGAATACCTGTACCTCCATGCAATACTAACGGTACACCAGTAAGTTCCATAATTTCTTTCATACGGTCAAAACCAAGTTTTGGCTCTCCTTTATAAGGGCCGTGTACAGATCCTAAAGCAGGTGCGAAACAATCAACGCCTGTTTCACGAACTAAACGTTCGCACTCAGCTGGAATTGCATACATTGCTTCAGCATCTTCAACAACTAAATCATCTTCTTGTCCGCCGATGCGTCCTAATTCAGCTTCAACAGATACACCTAATACATGTGCAACATCAACAACTTTTTTCGTTAATGCAATGTTCTCATCTAATGGCAGGTGAGATCCGTCAATCATTACTGAAGTGAAACCTGCATACATGGCTTCTACACATTTTTCAAAGCTTGAACCATGGTCAAGGTGAATGGCTACTGGAACAGTAATTTTATAGTCTTCCATTAAACCTTTAACCATTGCAACTACAGTTTTAAAGCCACCCATATATTTGGCTGCACCTTCAGAAACACCTAAAATCACTGGTGAATTTTCTTCTTGTGCAGCTTTTAAAATCGCTTGTGTATACTCTAGGTTGTTAATGTTGAATTGCCCTACAGCATACCCTTCGTTTTTCGCTTTGTTTAACATTTCAGTCATTGAAACTAAAGGCATTTTTCTATGTCCTCCATTCAAAAATGAATTTATGTACTATAGTAAGTATAGCATAATACATTGATTATTCCAGAATCCCTTTTGTACGGAAATATAAATAAATAAATTGCAGAAAAGTGTCGGGGCAACAAATAAGCTTGTGGGAACGATTATTAGTCGGAATTTTTTTCCTCTAATAGAGTACCCAACAAGCTCAAAGTTCATAATGTCTACTAGCTCTGATTGCATAATGAAAGCCGCCTACAACATCGTTGGGCAAAGCAAGACAACGCTGTACGGCTGGTTCGGGCATCTTTTAGAAATTTGCCAACTGCTTCCTTGGCCAAACTCTAACACTGTACAACTGTCAGATGCTTTCAAGATTTTATTTGGGGAATATCCAGTTTTTCAAACCATCTATTCACAGGGCAAGCCAAAACCATTTAAGATGCAAGTTCTCATTTGGCAGTATTCAAAATTTTAAGAGTCCATTTAGGTTAGGTTAGTGAGAAAGTGCCATTTCACGCAAGACCATAAGCCCAATGATATTCATACAATAATAGGTTCCATGACGAATTGAACCAATTGGCATTAAGTCCAAATTGATTTCATAGATAACATTATGTAATTTGCCTGTTTTCATTGACTCAAATTTATCAATATAAAAACATCATCATTTTGCAACCGCTTTTCATTACCTAGAACGGAGTCTCCCTGTCCCCCGGGTAAGAAGCAGATACATTTTGTTAAAAAAATTATGTAATATAAAATGTTTTCAATTATATGTGTATATGTGCGCTTGCAATTAAACTTTGATAGATGAAAATCCGGTACGAAAAACGGTTGTAACTTTTTGCGACATAACGGAATTTGCTTCTCACCTTAATAATTCTAAGTTCATTATGCTTCAAGAGGAACTTGCGCTTTTACAGCTTCACGTATTTCATCAATGTCAAATGGTTTTGCAAAATGAGTACGTGCCCCTAAATCTTTAGCCTGCTGAATCATATCTAATTCTCCATAGGCCGTCATGATAAATACTTCAATACTTTGATCAAATTCCTTTAATCGTTTTAAAATTTCAATGCCATCCATTCCCGGAATTTTCATATCTAGCAAGACAAGATCTGGTCTGTTTTGCTCAACAATTTCAAGAGCTTGTACTCCATTTGAAGCTTGATACGTTTCATATCCTTCTTTCTGAAAAACTTCGTTTAACAAAATCCGGATACCATACTGATCATCTACAATTAAAAGTTTTTTCCTACTCATATTACCCACCCCGACTTTTCTTCAGGAATTAATCTTTTAATTCTTAATTTAATATTATTCTCTAATATCCACCTATTTCCTGCAAATTTTAATAATAAAATATCGACAGTTTTTTCTAAATAACCACATTACGTAATAACAGCGGTGAGAGGGAACGAAAGTGTGAATTTATAGCAAAAAAATGATTTTTTAGCATTAAATTATTTGCAGATTGTTCAGTAGGTAGAAATTTTTATTAGACTTTAAAACGCGGAATCTAACATATGTATTTTTAAGTTCGCTAAGCAGTTACTAGATTAGCTTTTTAACAGCACCCAACAAAGTTTCTTTAAGCTCGTTCAGTAGGTAACAAAGGTAGATTACCTTAAAAACAACTTCTAAAAGATTTTTTAGCCCAATCAAGTAGTTTCTTCAAAAAGTTTCTATACCTAATGGGGAGTCTAATAAGGTAAGGAGCGTTCCAGATAGTGTTTTCTTTTTTAAGCAAGGACCCGCTCTAGAAGGTGTTGACTTTTACAAGGAAGGACGCTCTCCTGAGGGGGTTGATTTTTTTCTAGTAGGAACGCTCTCCTGAGGGGGTTTGATTTTTACTAGTAAGGACGCTCTCCAAAGGGTGTTGATTTCTACTAGTAAGGACGCTCTCCTGAGGGGGTTGATTTTTACTAATAGGAACGCACTCCAAAGGGGGGTGATTTTTTCTAGTAAGGCTGCTCCTTAAAAGATTTTAACTTCTACAAGTAATGCCCTGCTCCAGAGATGGTCGGTTTCTATATTTGTATTGATTTCCATATAGCAATAAAAAATCCTTCTAAGTAAGATCTCGAAAAATGATTGCCATTGCCCTAAAAAACTGAATATAGACTTGCGATAGAAATTCAACATTCTTATTTAAAATCAACTTAGCATGATCTTCCTGCCGTTTTTGAAGCAAATATAAATTCTATCAACTACTTAAAATAAAAACCCTTCCGCACACCGGGCGAAAGGGTTTTTACATTTTTTTAAAAGGGGCGTTTTGGGCCACCTAGCTATTCTTATTTTTTCGTTAATAATTACTTGCTCTCTTTATTAATCAAAGATGCATTAATGAACTCGCGGAAGAGCGGTTGTGGTCTTGTTGGACGTGATCTAAATTCAGGATGGAATTGAGATGCGACAAACCAAGGATGGTCTTTCACTTCGATAATTTCCACTAAACGTCCATCAGGGCTTGTTCCAGAGAAGACTAAACCAGCTTCCTCCATTTCTTGGCGGTATTGGTTGTTAAATTCGTAACGATGGCGATGGCGTTCATAAATTAACACATCATTATAAGCTTTATGAGCTGTCGTTCCTTCAATAATTCTGCATGGATATAATCCTAAGCGCAACGTTCCTCCTAAATCTTCGATATCCTTTTGTTCTGGCAATAAATCGATGATTGGATGAGGCGTATTTGGATTAAATTCAGCTGAATTTGCTTCTTTATAGCCTAGTACATTCCGTGCAAATTCAACTGTTGCCATTTGCATTCCTAAGCAAATGCCAAGGAATGGTACTTTATTTTCACGGGCATAACGAGTTGCTTCAATTTTTCCTTCAATGCCGCGGTCACCGAATCCCCCAGGCACTAATACTCCATCCACATCAGAAAGCAATTCGTTTACGTTTTCTGGTGTCACATGTTCAGCATTGATCCATTTTACTTTAATATCAGCGTCATAATAATATCCAGCATGGCGTAATGCTTCAACTACAGATATGTAAGCATCTTGAAGCTCAACATATTTTCCGACTAAACCAATTTTTACTTCTTTTGAAAGATTCGTTACTTTCTCTACTAATGCTTTCCACTCAGTCATATCCGCTTCTTTTGTATCAAGCTTGAGATGGTCACATACAATTTGGTCAAAACCTTGTTCTTGCAGTGCAAGTGGGATTTCATATAAGTTTTTCGCATCACGGCATTCAATGACTGATTTCACGTCGATATCACAGAACAGCGCAATTTTTTCTTTCATATCTTGCGTAAGCGGCATTTCATTGCGCGTTACAATTACATTTGGCTGAATTCCTAGGCTGCGCAATTCTTTTACACTGTGCTGCGTAGGCTTTGTTTTCATTTCTCCAGCTGCTTTAATATACGGAATGAGAGTACAGTGGATGTACATAACATTTTCACTGCCAACATCACTTTTAATTTGGCGAATTGCTTCTAAAAATGGCAAAGATTCAATATCGCCAACTGTTCCACCGATCTCAGTTATAACTACATCTGCATTCGTTTCGCGGCCAGCACGGAACACGCGATCTTTAATTTCGTTTGTAATATGCGGTATAACTTGGACAGTTCCTCCTAAATAATCACCGCGGCGCTCTTTCTTAATAACTGTTGAATAAATTTTACCAGTTGTTACATTGCTATACTTGCTTAAATTAATATCAATGAAGCGCTCATAATGGCCTAAATCAAGGTCTGTTTCTGCACCGTCATCAGTAACAAAAACCTCACCGTGTTGATACGGGCTCATTGTTCCAGGGTCCACATTAATATATGGATCAAATTTTTGAATCGTAACATTTACACCTCGATTTTTTAATAAACGACCAAGTGATGCGGCCGTAATCCCTTTTCCAAGTGAAGACACAACGCCTCCAGTAACGAAAATATATTTCGTCATGCTTTTCCCCTCTTTTCTAAAAACTTAAAAAGTAAAAACGACGATCTGCATTGGCAAGCGTTCGCCGTCGACATCACAAATTTACAAAACTTACATAGTGATTTTTGCTGAAAAGGTACTATGCCTACAATGAACCATCCCTACTAGTATGCGATGTTTTATAAAAAAAGATGAAGGGTCTAAAAATAAAAAAAGTGCAGCCCTAAAAAAAGGGAGCACTTTCTCGTTCATCTCAACATTTATTTGTTTCATCAGAGCCCAAGAAAGATTCTACCGATTTCGATATATAATGTCAAGCATCGAAAAATTTATTCATTGGATTATTCTTCATCTTCTTCATCATCTGATTCTTCATCTTCATCATCTACATCAACATCGACGTCAACATCATCTAACTCAGAATCATCAAAGTCTTCATCGAGATCAAAATCATCTAACTCTGAATCATCAAAATCTTCATCGAGGTCAAAATCATCTTCATCTTCATAATCGTCTTCATCATCTAATAGATCATCATCATCGAAGTCCTCGTCATCTTCAAGGTAATCATCATCTTCGACATAATCCTCATCGTAATCGTCGAAGTCATCATCAACAAGCTTCTTCTTGCCTTTCTTCTTCTTCGTTCTAGCAGGAATAGCGAACTCTTCATCAACTTGGTCATATGGATACCAGTTTCTTAAGCCCCAGCGATTGTCGCCGATGCAAAAAAAGCGACCGTCAACATTCATATCCGTATAAAACCGAGCGATCCGCTCTTCTCTTTCTTCCTGCGACAATCCCTTCAAATCACAAACTTTATTAAATAATTCATAGAAATCTATCGCCTGCTTCTCTTCCTCCAAAATCATAAGGGCAAGCTCAATCATTGATAACTCTTCAATTTCTTCACTAGTTAATCGTGATATCATATACGGCAACCCCTCTCTGTATAAAAAAGAATGATAGCATTTGTATGTAATCAGTTCTGTCATAATAAAAACTATAGAAAATCATACCATTCATTATAAACAAAACTTCATATAATATGCTATAGAAAACAACTGTTTTTTACAAAAAACACCTTAAAAAGTCAACAATGGTGCCTGAGACGGTACCAGAGACGGTGCACCAGAGGGGTCTGGCACCCCACCTCAGATGGTGCCGCAGACGGTACACCAGAGGGGTCTGGCACCCCACCCCAGATGGTGCCGCAGATGGTGCACCAGAGGGGTCTGGCACCCCACCCCAGATGGTGCCGCAGATGGTGCACCAGAGGGGTCTGGCACCCCACCTCAGACGGTGCCAGAGACGGTACACCAGAGGGGTCTGGCACCCCACTGTTTATTGCAAAATAGAAGTACAGAGATTTGCAGAGAATTTATGCAGAACCAAGT
>NZ_JABTTE010000013.1 GCF_013303125.1 Calidifontibacillus erzurumensis
GAGCCAGGATCAAACTCTCCGAAAAAAAGTTTGTTGAAAATCCTTACTCAAAATTGACTTGGCCGTTGAATGAAAAATTCAACATTGCCGCACGCTTGACATTTTGTTTAGTTTTCAAAGATCATCTATCGTTTCTAGTTTTTTATCGCTGTTCGCGACACTAATTATATTACTACATCACTTCATAGAAGTCAACATTTTTTTAAAAGTTTTTTTGCTTTCTTCTTTCAAACAGCGACCTTCTTAATTTAACATCTTAGAAAGATGTTGTCAACATTTTTTTATTCATCGCTGCTGTCTATTTTCAGCAGCGACGTTTTTTAATATATCACGGCCATTTTTTAATGTCAACATATTTTTATCTCACTTTATATTTTCTTTGATAAACAGCTGACCCTTTGGAATTTTGATCATCGACAGCTACTATATTTTTCAATGCTAAATATTGAAGGAAGAGTTCTAAGTTAGGTGCAAATTCTATTAATCTTTCGTCATTTACTAAGTCTTTTAAAGTCCATTCATCTTTTGACTTCATGATTTCAAGCAAATAACTGCTTCCGATTCGTGTGCGGGAACTCGTTGCAAATCCCAATTCTAAAAACAAAAGTTGCACTCTCTTTTCAATTGGTTCGTTGCTTTCTGACAATTCCAAATAAAATGTATAAACTTCAGGTTCAAGCTTTTTTACTTGATTCCATAAGCTATTTGCCGGATATAAACCGTGTTCAAGCACCGATAAAGTAGCTAAATGCTGTAAGGCTTGAACCATTAGGGTAAAAGCATCTAAATATTGTTTTCTTTCATAAAATTCTTTTCCCATGGAATAACATTTTATTAAATTGGCAAATTCGATGCAAATCTTCTTTTTTCTTATATTAATCGGTATCTCTTGCAATTTAATTCTCAATTTTTGAATTGAGTTTTCTTTTTCAAATAAAACTTGACCATTCAATATCCATTGCAAGTAATTGCTATATTTTAAATGTCTGCATAGTTGTTGTTCACTGACCGTATGAACAGTAATTTTCAATTGATCAACTATGTAATGGTCAATCATGTACGGATTTTTATCAAATTCTAATTCTCTCATTAATACAATTAAATACACATCTGGCTGTTCTGAACCGAGCCAATTCTTTTTTTCGTTTTCATACAAAAGGATTCCCAGCGTATTTTCATCTGCTGCATTTTCCTCAAGTATTGGCCGAAGCCGTTCATCCATATCTATTCCTCCAACAAATTTCAACTTGCATGATTTTATAAATAACTTACATTTATATTTCTACATTAGCAATAAAATTTCCTTTTCTGCTGATCGATTTACAAAACTAACTTTTCGACACACGGATATGATATAATGGCAAATTAGGAGGTAATCGTCAAATGGGCTTAAAATATTCTAGTAAAATTAACAAAATCCGTTCATTCGCACTCCTTCTTATATTTATAGGAGTTGCTGTCATGTATGTTGGCATCATCTTTAAAGCAAACGCTTGGGTAATGACTAGTTTTATTATTTTAGGTTTTTTGTTTATTATCGCCAGTACTATTGTTTACTTTTGGATTGGAATGCTCTCAACGAAAACTGTGCAAGTGGTTTGCCCTTCTTGCCAAAAACCTACAAAAATGCTTGGCCGGGTTGATTTGTGTATGCACTGCAGCGAACCTTTAACATTAGATCGAAGTCTAGAAGGCAAAGAATTTGATGAAAAATATAATTCGAAAAGAAAATAAACGTAAAAAAAGCCGGAACTATATAAACTTATGTTCCGGCATTCTTTTGCACCATCGATTTTAGAAAAATAAAAAAGGCAATATGCAGGAGACATATTACCGCGGGCATTAATGTTGTTCTTTTTCTTTGCAGTCAGGGCAAGTACCATACACTTCCATACGATGATGGCTCACTTGAAATCCAGTTACATGTTCTGCTAGTTTCTCTACTTCGTAAAAACCTGGATAATGGAAATCGACAATCTTGCCACATTTTTCACAGATGACATGATAATGGTCTGAAATATTGCAATCAAAACGGCTGGAAGAATCGCCGTATGTCAACTCTCTTACTAAACCTACTTCTTTAAAAACACGTAAGTTATTATAAACAGTTGCCACACTCATATTTGGGAACTTTCCTTCAAGCGCTTTGTAAATTTCATCTGCTGTTGGATGTGACATCGATTGAAGCAAATACTCTAATATCGCATGACGTTGCGGTGTAATTCGTACTCCTGAGCCTTTCAACGTTTCCATCGCTTCCTGAATGCGCATTTCTGACATCGTCATGCACCTCACTTCCACTTATAAATAATTCTTACTTTATAATTGTTATAATCTTATAAATATTGTACATTTGTTTCCTCAATATTGTCAACATTAATATATATAAAAGCGCATAAGCAATGCTTAAACGCTTTTATTTTTATTATTTGTCAAAGATGGTCATTATTGGTGGAGTTCTCTTTCTGTTTCATTCAAATTAAAATTAATATAACGCGCTGCGACAAATAAGAAATCTGATAAACGATTTAAATAAGATAAAACATACGGATTGATATTTTCACCTATTGCAATTGTTTTTCTTTCAGCTCTACGAATCATTGTTCTAGCAACATGTAAAGAGGCACCAGCTTGATGTCCGCCTGGCAAAATAAAGTTTTTGAGCGGGGGTATTTTTTCATCCCACTTATCAATGATTTGTTCTAATTCGGTTATTTGATCAGCTGTAACAGTCCATTTTACTTCTTTTCCTGCAGGGGTTGAAATTTCAGCACCTACATGAAAGAGGCTTGTTTGAACTTTATGAAAGATAGCGAGAACTTCTTCTTTACCTTCGAATGTTTCATTTTTTAAAAAGCTTAAAGCAAGACCGATCATCGAATTTGCTTCATCAACTGTTCCGTACGCTTCCACCCGCGGATCGGTTTTTGAAACTCTTTCGCCGTATACTAACGACGTCATTCCTTTATCTCCTGATTTTGTATAAATTTTCAATATTAGTACCCCCTGTCTAAATCAATTACATTTTTTAAATTATTATTATTTCCGGACAAATAATTTATTAAATTATGTTCAAAAATTTGAAATGCACGTTGTTGGTATAAAGCGGAAAGCCCTGATATATGCGGAGTAACCGTTACGTTTTCCATTTTCCAAAACGGATGTCCTTCTGGAAGCGGTTCCGATTCGAATACATCCAATACTGCATGGGCAATTTCGCCATCTTCCAAGACTTTCAATAAAACGCTTTCTTCTACGATGTCGCCGCGGCCAATATTGATGAAAACACACTCATTTTTCATCATTTTAAAATGATTTTCTTTTAATAAATGATATGTTTCTTTTGTACTAGGTAATACTGAAACGACGAAATCCGCTTGTACCAACGCCTGTTCAAGATCTTGAACCGAATAAATTTCATCCATGTAATCAGCGTTTTGTCCGCTGCGATTTACGCCGATCGTTTTCATATTAAAAGCTTTGGCAACTCTAGCAATTTCACAGCCAATAGCTCCAGCTCCTAGAATAGTAATTGTTTTTCCAGCCAACTCAACCAATCGAATGGTTCGATCCCATACCTCATTTTTTTCATTTTCAATTAATTGTTTCATTTTTTTCGTCACTTGCATGATCATGGCGAATGTATATTCAGCCATTGGCACCTTATGTATACCACGCGCATTTGTAATTAATATATTCCTTTTCTTTAAAGCTTCAAACGGCAGCTTTTCTATTCCTGCTGATAACACCATGATCCATTTTAACCGCTTGGCTCTTTCTAATATTTCTTCATTTAAATCGCCGCCATATGTGACTAATATATCAGCATTTTCTATATCCGCCTTTGCCTCTTCCATCGTTGGATGAAAGAAAAAATGCACTTCTGGAAATTTTTCTTGAAGTTCTTTTTGAATGGCAGATTTAACTCTTAATGATGTGATAATATTCAATTCATTTCACCTCTTTTATTATTATATATAATTTTCGACAATTTTCTTTATTTAGAATATTTTTTTATAAAAAAATACGGGACGGACCGGTCCCGTATAAAAATGCTATCATCTGAGGAGGTATGCCCTACACTTACAACATACGAACGAGTAGCACTGTTTGTATAGGTCATCGCCTGTATCGAATGAAAATAGGCTCTTGGTCAATTCTCTAGATCGACCGTATACGAATTTTCTATCTATTTACGATAAGTTTTCCTTAATATATTCAAGCGCTTCTTCTACATGACCTTTTACTTTTACTTTACGCCATTCTTTTACGAGCGTACCTTCTTTATCAATAATGAACGTTGAGCGCTCAATGCCCATATATTCTTTTCCGAAATTTTTCTTTAACGTCCAAACGCCATAAGCTTCTGCCGCTTTATGCTCTTCATCTGCTAAAAGCAAAAATGGCAAATCATATTTTTCAATAAATTTTGCATGGCGATCTAAAGGATCTGGGCTAACTCCAAGGATAACAGCATTTAACTCTGCAAAACTTTCATGCTTGTCCCGAAAATCGCAAGCCTCAGTCGTACAACCAGGTGTCATATCTTTCGGATAAAAATACAAAACAACATGTTTCCCACGAAAGTCAGATAATTTCACTGTTTCTCCATTCGATGCCGGCAATTCAAAATCCGGTGCTTTACTTCCAATTTCAACTGTCAAATTGTAACACCTCCATTATTTGTTATTTAATAGATTAACGAATTGCTCCTTTAATTACAAATGATTAACCTCTTTCTTTAAAAAAAGAGCCTTCAAAATAAATAACAGATCTTACAACAAAGGCTGCTGGCAACAAATAACCAATTAACGCTTCAACAACAGCAAACCACCGGCCAATGCCAATCGGAACAATATCGCCATAACCTAAAGAAAATAAAGTGACGGCACTGAAATAAATGCACGTGCCTAATATATGGAAAAATGGTGGTTCTATCTCCTGTCCCGATTCTAAGATGATTGAATAGCCTGCCATTTCTATAAATGTGTAAATAAAACCAAAACCGATTAGCAAAATAACATATGTAATAATAAGAGCAACGAAATATTCAATGGACAAAAAATGTTTCTGGTTTCTTCCAAAACGGTCGCTTAGCCAAAGCCATTCTAGGCTTTTATAAATAATGCAAAGTAATGAACCTATACTAACCAAAAGCATTTCTATCTCCACCTGCCTTCATTGCTTGATATATTCATATGAAAGACAGGCAGTGAAAAGAATAAAAATGTGTCCATTCACTATTGCCAGGCTAAGACTGCTTCATGAAATTGCTTTTGCCCTAATTTCCTGCCCCTCGATATCTCCGGACTCCTTTATTCCAAATCCAAACAGACAACATGAAAAAGACGATTCCCATTACCGGGGTTAAAAAGGCATAGCCATACCATTCTGTCCGACCTAGAAAATACGCGGAAGGATAAACGCCAACAAAAGCAAACGGCAAAACCCAAGTTAAAATAAAACGAATGATCCGGTTATAAATATCAACAGGATAACGGCCGTAATTTCCGATATTATAAACCATCGGCATAATGTCCGTACGTGCATCTGACCAGAAACCGATGCTCGCAAGCATAATAAGAATGCCGCCATAAATGAGCATCCCACCAATAACCATGACAACAAATATAAACGGATCGTACCAATGAAGTTGTAAATCTAAAGATCTTCCGGCATAAATCATGATGACAAAACCAGTTATAACACCAAATAAAGATTCTACTTCAATTCGTTCAAGCAAAACTTGATACAAGCTATGAAGCGGCCTTGTTAAAATCCGATCCATTTCACCTTTCACAATATAACGTTCATTGAAATCCCAAATATTGAAAAAAGCTGAGAAAAGCGAATAAGGAACGAGGAAAAAACCGTAAATAAAAATGATTTCATCCCTGCTCCAGCCGCTTAAAACTTGAGTATGGCCAAAAACAACGAGAATAAAAGTTAAATTAACAGCTTGATATAACAAATCGGATACTATTTCAACTAGAGAATCTGTCCTGTACTCCAATCTTGTTTTCATATATTGGCTCAAATATTGGAAAAACATCGAAACATAAAACTTCATCTTTTTAGCCCCCCTGCACGACGAGCTTTCTTCTAGCAAAGATCCATAAAACTTGAATTGGAATGACTAGTAAAACCGCCCAAATCAGTTGGAATAAAAGTGCTTGAAACATGGCATGTCCTTGCAGCCCTTCTGTAAAAATCATGCTAGGAATATAGCTGATCGCTTGGAATGGAAAAAACATCATGATTTGCTGGACTGCTTGAGGGAAAAAGCTAATCGGCAAAATTAAGCCGGAAAACAAATCGATTAACACTCTTTTTGCCCTCAATAAACCTTCAATATTGTAAAAGAAGAATGTCATGATTCCTGCCAACAAATTGAGTTCGGAATTCACTACAAAACTTAAAATCGTAGAAATTCCAAAATAGAACCAGGTAGTTAAGCTGCTTGAAAATTCAAGCGGGAAAATAAAACTAATCAAAACCATCCCCGGTAAAGAGAAAAACAATAAACGGAAAAGACCTTCTCCAAGTCCTGCCATCATCTTCATCGTTAAATAGTTATACGGACGAATTAATTCCACAGCCACTTTTCCATCTTTAACCTCTAGAGCAATTTCGCGGTCAATATTATTAAAATAAAAAGCTCGGGCCATCCAACCAATGGCAATATACGTCACCATTTGCGAAACCGCTAATCCTTCAATTTCCTGTTTGTCACCATAAATTGCCTTCCACAAAAAATAATAAGCACCAATATTGATGCTGTAGTTAAGAATACCGCTATAATAATTCGTCCGGTAAGCTAACATCATTAAAAAACGAATTCGTATCATCTCTATATATTTGGACATCTATCACACCCACCTACAGGCCTCCTTAAGGCCATTTCTCCTTAAACAGCAGGATCTTTCAATCCTCGTTCATAAATATTGCGAACAATTTCTTCCGTTGATATTTCTTTCATTTTCATATCGCTAATTTGACTTGCGGCAACAACTCTCGTAATAACTGCTGAAACAACATCATCTTCATTGTTGACATTTGCAATCCAGCAATTTGCTTCTTCCCCTTTTTGCCATTCTACTGGAAGGTCTCTTGTTAATTTCTCCAACTCGTTTTGTTTTGTTGGATAAACAAATTGGAACTGTATTTGCTTGCCGTCACCCCAATTGGAATGAAGATCTGTTAAACTACCGTCATAAATGATTTTCCCTTCATCAAGAATGACAACGCGCTCGCATAATGCTTCAATATCCGATAAATCATGGGTAGTTAATAAAATTGTCGTATTGAATTTTTCATTGATCTCCTTTAAAAATTCCCTAATTTTTAGTTTTACTAAAACATCTAAACCGATCGTTGGTTCATCTAAAAACAAAAGTGGCGGATTATGGATTAACGCTGCTGCCAATTCACAGCGCATTCGTTGACCAAGCGAAAGTTTTCGAACAGGTTTGTCCAAAAGCGGCTCGATATCCAGTGTAGAAATGACATGGCCCATATGTTCTTCATAATCCCGATCTGAAACTTTATACACTTTTTTTAACAAACGAAATGATTCTTGAACAGCGATATCCCACCAAAGTTGCGAACGTTGACCAAACACAACACCGATCGTTCGTGTAAATCGTTCCCGTTCTCTATGTGGATTCAATCCATTGACTAAAACTTTACCGGACGTCGGTTCAAGAATACCGGTTAACATTTTAATCGTTGTTGATTTACCAGCTCCGTTTTCACCAATATAGCCGACCATTTCGCCAGGTTTTACTTTTAGTGAAATATTATCAACCGCTGTAATGATTTTATATTGCCGATTGAATAAGTCGCGGAAAGCGCCTTTCAACCCGCCCCTGCTTGAATAGGATTTAAACTCTTTACGCAAATTTTCGACATCGATAATATAGTCCATGAACTTCCCCCCAAAGAAAAATAAATTCCTCTTCCGCTCTTATTCATTTTGCTAACAATGAGTTTATCGAATTGTTAAACTGCACACAAATTTCTTGCTTTAAAATACTCGATAATTTTTTCGAAAAAATAAAAAAAGAATGTCGATTTTTTGTTGATCTTTTTACATTTTTTTAAAATGTTTTTGGTTGAATCTTAACTGTATTCGATGTATAGTACCATTTATGTATGATGACTAAGAAAGGATTATAGGTGAATATGAAACTTGGCGCAAGAATATTGAAAACAGGGATTGCTGTTACATTAGCACTTTTTCTTGCAAAATTATTAGAAATGCCATCCCCTTCTTTAAGTGGGATTGCTGCTGTTTTCGCCATTCAACCTTCGATTTATCGGACCTACCAATCCATTTTAGAGCAAGTCCAAGGGAATGTCATTGGTGCAGCTATTGCGATCCTTAGCGTAATTACATTAGGTACTGATCCTTTCGTCATTGGAATTGCCGTCATTATCGTCATAGCAATCCATCTCCGTTTAAAGATTGAAGGAACAATTGCTTTAAGTTTAGTAACGGTTATCGCGATTATGGAAAGTGTAGATGGACATTTTATTACATTCGCCCTTGATCGTTTTATCGCAATCATGATCGGCGTTCTCTCTTCTTTCCTAGTGAATCTATTGTTTATTCCGCCTAAATACGAAACAAAACTTTATTATAAGGTTGTAGAAACGACCGAAGGAATTGTTAAGTGGATTCGGGTAAGCTCAAGAAACGCAACCGACCATGCCACACTAAAAGAAGAGATTGAAAAGTTTAAAGATAAGCTGGAAAGAATGGAAAATCTGTATCATTTTTATAAAGAAGAGCGGACATATTCAAAAAAGAAACAATTTGTGAAAGCGCGCAAGCTTGTCCTATTTCGTCAAATGATCGCTTCCACCCATCTAGCTTTTGAGATCTTAAAAAAGTTGCACAAACTAGAACATAGCTATAGCGATTTGCCGAAATCCGTGCAGCAAATGACGAAAGAAATACTTGATTCATTAACAACTTATCATGAACAAATTCTTCAAAAATACATTAGCAAAGCAGGGGCAATTCCTGCAGAAGCCATTACGAAAGACATCATTCATGAAAAAGAACAAATCATTGAGGCTTACATGGAAGTGATTAAAAGCGAGACCGAAGCAAATAAACAAGATTGGATTCATACATTGCCGCTTCTTACAACGATTATCGAATATTATGAAGCAATCTTCCATTTAGATCATTTAATTAATAGTTTTCAAAGCTATCATACCGAAGAAAATAAAGTAAAAATTTCCGAAAAGGAAGAAATATAAAGGTTAGCAGTCGTTTATGTGCGGCCTCTTTTTAAGCTACCTATAGGCAATAATGTAAAAGGCGCTAAGATAAATGGGGCCTCGTTTTCAGCTGCCAAAGACAATCATAAAATTGGCGCTGGATGGGGCCTTTTCCATTTGCAAGACTATTCATGTAAAAGACCTTGAGCACGGTTTCTTATCCAGCTCTAAAAAACTATATAAAAACACTGTTTACAGCTTCTTTTTCAATTGGCGAAAGACTATTAATAGAAAGTGATGATATGCACCTTTTATCAGCATAAGGTACCTAAATCATAAACAAAAAAGAAAGGGCTTAACATTTAAAGCCCTTCATTAAACATTTTGGGGCGTTGTTAGGTCAAAACGCCCTCTTATATTTTTCTCTCAAAACTTTATGTAATCATTTTATTGAAGAACCGAATCGGTTTTCGTTTCATCCAATTGTTGGACTTTAAAGAGGTTATAATATCCTCCTCTTTTTTCCATCAGTTCCTCATGAGTACCGATTTCTTTAATTTCTCCATTTTCAATGAGTACAATGCGATCGGCATGGGTAATCGTTGCTAACCGATGGGCAACGATGAAGGTTGTCCGGTTTTTCGCAAGTTTCTCAAGCGCTTCTTGGATTAAATGCTCGCTTTCTAGATCTAGTGCTGATGTTGCTTCATCTAAAATTAATATCGGCGGATTTTTTAGAAATACGCGCGCAATAGCGACACGCTGTTTTTGACCGCCGGAAAGCTTCACGCCACGTTCCCCTACTTTCGTATCATATCCATCCTTCAAATCCATAATAAAATCATGTGCGTTCGCTGCTTTTGCCGCTTCAATGACTTCTTCATCAGTGGCATTTGGATTTCCCATTAAAATATTCATTTTTACCGAATCGCTGAATAAAATATTGTCTTGAAGAACCATTCCGATTTTATCCCGAAGTGACCTTGCTTTAAAATCACGAATATCAACACCATCAAGCAAAATACGTCCTTCGCTGACATCATAAAAACGAGGAATGAGACTAACGAGCGATGATTTTCCTCCTCCGCTCATTCCAACTAAGGCAATCGTTTCTCCCGGTTTGACATCAAGACATATATTTTTCAACACATAAGGCCCGTTCTCGTTATATTTAAAACTGACATTTTCAAATGTCACGTGCCCTTTTACTTCTTTTAATTCGATCGCATCCTCTTTATCAACAATATCGTATTTTTCATCCATAAATTCAAATACACGGTCCATCGAAGCAATCGATTGAGTCAACGTTGTGGATGAATTGATCAAACGACGCAAAGGATTATACAATTTATCCATGTATGTAACAAAAGCGACCATTGTACCGACAGTGATTTCCTCGGTAATAACAGCATAACCAGCAAAGGCGATGACAAGGAGCGGCGCTAAATCAGTAATCGTATTGACGACTGCAAACGTCTTCGCATTCCAGCTCGTATGTTCCAGCGCTTTTCTTAAAAAATTTTGATTTTTTTTATCAAACAATGTTTGTTCATAATCTTCAAGCGCAAAGCTGCGAATGACGGATACTCCTTGAACCCGCTCATGCAAATACCCTTGAACTTCAGCAAGCGCCTGTGAACGAACTCTCGTTAAATGGCGAAGTCTTCCATAAAAATATTTCACCGAAAAAGCGTAGAGCGGAAATAAGATAATAGCGATCAATGTTAATTTCAAATCCATCGTAAACATAATCGCTAGCGCAATAAAGATTGTCATCATATCGATCCAAATATTCATTAATCCTGTTATGACAAAAGATTTTGTTTGCTCAACGTCATTGATGACTCTTGAAATGATTTCGCCAGCTTTTGAATTCGCATAATATCGCAAACTCAATTTTTGAATATGGGAAAAGAGCTGATCACGAATATCATAAAGGATTTTACTGCCAACCCATTGAGCATAATATTGCCGGTAATATTCAATAGGCGGACGCAACACAAAAAAGATGACAAAAGCAATCGCCATCATTACAATTAGTTCATGAATTTTCTCATCAGTCGTCAACGTTTCATTCGCAATAATATCATCAAGTACATACTTCAAAATTAACGGCATTAAAAGCGGGATGCCGAATTTAAGTAAACCGATGATAATCGTTAAAATAATTTTACTCTTATATGGCCATACAAATTTTAAATATCGGATGATACTATCCAGACAAACCACCACCTAATTTTTAAAGGGGAATAAAGCAAAATTCTACAACTCCAAATATAGTTTAGCGGATTACTGCAATTCGATTATAAACTTTGTACATAAAGTACAGGAGGGGCTGTGAAAATGCAGCCCCTTACCTAAAAATATGTAGTTATGACCGATAAGTTAAATATCTTTCATACCAATTATCAATAAAATCGGGTGCAAAAGGTCCTTTGCGCTGCCGGATCCATCGGATTAAATCGGAAATATTTTTCTTCAAAATATAATCAATTTCCATTGGGTATTTCATCTGTTTTTTATGAAGTTCGTATTCATCTTCATCTAATATCATATACGTCATATCAGGAAAAACTTTAATATCTAAATCATAATCAATATATTTAAGTATGTGATTGTCCCAAGCAAATGGCGAACTTAAATTGCAATAATAATAAATACCATCTTCACGAATCATACCAATGATATTAAACCAATGGTTGGCATGAAAATAACAGATCGCAGGCTCTCTTGTTATCCATGTCCGCCCATCAGCTTCCGTCACAAGGGTCCGATCATTGGCACCAATAACGACCGACCGATTTCCTTTTAAGAGAGTCGTTTCTTCCCATACACGGTGTATCGTCCCACTATGCTTATAGCTTTGTATTTGTATTTTACTTCCTGCTTTGGGGACAAACATACTATCTTCCTTTCCCTACGAATAAGAATACTTAGTCTTTCCTTTCTACAAATAAGCATACCTACCCACTTTTATACTATTATATCGGTTTCAATAACAATTTAAAACTAATCTGATTTACAAATTTCCAAATTAAGCATTTTAGAAAGTTTCATGCACGTTATGCGCTCATTTCTTTCACTCGTTTGCTTATAGGCCGTGCTATAAAATTCCCTGTTAACGATGCTAATATTTGTTGGAATAACATTCCAATGATGACAGGAATAGCTACAGGAGCTGGAAAATAAGTAATGGCTATAACTGCACCTGCACTAATATTTCGCATTCCCCCATTAAAGATTAACGCAATTTTAATACCAGCTTCTTCTTTCAACATACTCGAAATGACCCAACTGACTAAATAACCGCTGCATGCAAGCACAAAGACGACTACAGAAATAAATAACAACTTCCCATTCAACTCGTGGAAATATGGGGCAATTGCCGCACCATTTAACCCAACGACTGCGCCAAGACAAAGTTTTGAAACTGGAGCAAAGATAGGCGCAAGCGTTTCATTAATTTTTCCTTTTGTCGTTTCATTTAAAACCATACCTAATATCGACGGTAAAACGATCATCCAAATTAAACCTTCCATAATTTCAAAGGCATCCATATGAACAGTTGTCCCAAACAACAATTGCAAAACAGCCGGTACTATAAAAGGAGACAAAAATGAGTCGAGCACTATGATGGAGATCGTCAAAATGACATTTCCTTTATAAATCGATACCCAAATTAAACTGGAGACACCCGTTGGAATTAAAAAAGCTAGGACTAAACCTATAATCGTATAATGGTCATTTTGAAAAGCGATTTTTCCAATACCATAAGCGATGAATGGCATTAAAAGATGTAAAACGATCAGACAAGTTAAAAGCGGGCGTGCAAAGTGGACAACCGACTTAATATCTGCAAATTTTGATTGCAAGCTACCTGAAAAAGTCATAAAAGCAAAGATCCATGGTACTAAAAAAATAAAAGGTTGCAAACTTTCCGAAAAAACGATGCCGATTATTACACTTGTCGGAGTGATAATCGGCATGAGCTTCAATAATACTTTGTTTAACGTTTGAAAAAACATAAATAAGATCCTTTCAATCGAAAAAATAATACAAAGTTCATGCTGCTCTTTCATTTTACTCCTGTTTTCGGAAAATTTCATTAGGTGTTTGCTTCCCTTTTGTACTTCTTTCACACGAAAGAAACATCCATACATTAAAATAAGCATTTAGTTTACGGCCAAAAAAATTTTGAATGTAGCCGAATCTCCAGATATGAAAAAAGCATTCCACTTACACCCTTGAAACTTCTTGGCCTATTGCTTTACCAAAACTCCGTTTTCATCTATAAAAACTTTAGACCTAAAGCCGTGTAAAAACCCCAAACATAAAAAATCATCCCGTTTTCACCCATAAAAACTTTAGGGGTCTAGCAGCACCAACTCCACATAAGGAACACATATTCCATTTACGCCCATGAAAATCTTTTGGTTGTACTGTCCAACTCCAATTATTGAAAAAATTTTAGGTCTGCAAGCCGAACAATCTCCAAACATGAAAAAAGCATTCCCTTTCTTCAAAGATCAGGGAATGCTTTTTTCGTTAGCCGTTAAATTATGAATTTTGGCTTTTGTTTTGTTCAGATTGTGCGTTTTGTTGTCTTACTTGCTGAACATTTGTTTCGCTCGCAAATTCTGCTCCATATTGACCAGCATTATTTGCAGATTGAGCGTTTTGTTGTCTTACTTGTTGAACATTTGTTCCAGCTTGTGTTTTCTTTGCCATGAACGGCACCTCCAGTAAGTATTTTTTTAACAAGTCTGTCAATGAAGAGCATCATTTGAGAAGAGATGATGCTTCCTTGACTTGTACGAGTATATTTTGTTCTGTTGACCGTTTTCTATACAAAAAAATTTTGAAAAGCCCTGACACCGCATCTTACTTGCGTTTTCAGCTGTTGCCATTGGCGAGTCTGAAACTTTTTCGTTTACATAGATCCAAGCATCGCCAAACCAAGTATAAATATGGTGCCAGTTTCCAATTCTTTCAAAGGAGGTGACCGTTTGTGGACTTAAAGCACCAATGGATACAGCCGTTATCGTTGGTGAAGAATATAAAAGTGTATTCGACGATAAAGTAATCTTTTTTTCTTTCTTTTCTAGTTGCCCTTCGATCGTATTTGATTTTGATATCCAAGCGTCTCCAAACCATGTGTAAATACGGTACCAACCGTGATCCGTTTCTTCAAAAGCTGTTACAGTTTGAGGAGCGATTTTTCCAACGATATAACTTTTATAATCAACTGCTTTTTTATACAACGTTTTTTCAGCAAATAAAGTCACTTTTTTATCAACTTTTTCAACTTTAGGCAATTTAACCTTAAATCCATTTTCTTGAGCGATCGTGAGAAAATCTTTATCCGCATATGTGATATGCACAGTCGTTCCAACCGGGACTTGCTCAAATAGCCAACGCACATCTGCATTATGCATTCGAATGCAGCCAGCGCTTGAATATTTTCCAATCGATTTCTCGTTATTCGTTCCGTGAATGCCATACGTTTGACCCCATGTTCCCGGCACATCCAAACCCATCCAACGGTCTCCTAAAGGATTTCTCGGAGAACCACCGGGTATTTTTTCTTTATAATAAGGGCGGTTTTTAATTTTATTTGCAATTGTAAATGTTCCTTCTGGTGTCAGCTTTCTGCTTTTGCCTGTTCCTACCGGAAACACTTTCTCCAATTTTCCGTCCTTAAAATAGGCCAACTCATTCACGGCTTTATTAATAATTAGAAGATGGGGCATGAACTTAGAAGTTTTTGCTTCAGTTGCATAAATGTGCGACGGTGCCAGAATTGCTAATAGAAACACTATACAAATAATTAATAGAAAAAAAAGCCTGTTTTTTCCCATGTTCCTCTCCCCTTTCAAAACACTCTAAGGGCATTGTATGAGGGGACAAATTAGAACATTACTTAAATAAATCCAATATTTACACCTTAATTTCAGCTAAAATTTTTCTATAAGATACCGGAAAAGGAAGCCTTAAAACATCTTCCAGTGGGAGAAACATGCAATTTTCTTTTTGGACAAAATGCTCAGCTGAAGACCCGCTTACATAACCGTTATAAACGGCGATATTCCATATTAAATGGGAAAATTCATGCTTCAAATTCATAAAATGGTTTTCGATCGTTACGTCTAATTGATATTTTTCTTTCATAAAATGTTTTAATTGTTCCATTTGATCTTGAGCGGAATGCAACTTCATTTCGTGATTTGGCAGTTCCCATAAATTTGCCAACAAACCTTCACTTGGTCTTTTTTGCACTAAAATATGTCCCGTATCATTTCTTAAGATTAAAGCATTAATGACAACGGTTTTGGTCGTTTTTTTCGTTGTTTTTACAGGAAGTTCATCTTGCAAACCTTCACCGAATGCAAGGCAATGTCTTTGTACCGGGCATAATAAACATGATGGTGATTTAGGAGTACAAATTAACGCCCCAAGCTCCATTAAACCTTGATTGAATTCAGAAGGTTGGTCAGGCGAAATAAGCTCACGAACAGCGTTTTCAAACAATTTTCTTGTTTTTTGCTTAGAAATGTCATCTTCGATCATCAGGATACGCGACAATACGCGCATGACATTGCCGTCTACAGCAGGTTCTGGAATGCCATAAGCGATGCTTAAAATAGCACCTTTCGTATAAGGGCCGACACCTTTCAGCTTGGAAAGTTCTTTCGCATCATCTGGAACGCGGCCGCCATATTTTTCGGCAACTTCTTTGACGGCACTTTGCAAATTACGCACCCTTGAGTAATACCCTAAACCTTCCCAAGCTTTTAATACTTTTTCTTCCTCGGCGTTCGCCAACGCTTCAATGGTTGGAAATTTTTCTATAAAATTGTTAAAATAAGGTATTACCGTTTCTACCCTCGTTTGTTGAAGCATTACTTCTGAAACCCAAATTTTATATGGATCTTTATCTTTTCTCCAAGGCAAAATGCGTTGCTCCCTAATAAACCAATCAATCAAATCTTGCTGAAACTGGAGTATATTGAAATTTTTTAAATTTTTTTCTAGATTTGTTTCCACAGCTGTACCTCCATGGTGTTAAAATAAATGTAGACAAATTTTACATTGTATTTCAAATGAAATTAAAATTTTTGAAGTATAATACAGTTGAATTGAATTATTTTGCAAATCGCTAGGAGGATTTTACTCATGGATACTGGCACCCACGTCGTAATGGGAATTGCACTAGGAGGCTTGGCTACCCTCGATCCCGTCGTTGGGAACCATGAAATTACAGCACAAACAATCATGATCGGAACATTAATTGGTTCTCAAGCACCTGATCTCGATACGATTCTTAAGCTGAAAAATAATGCAAAATATATTCGCAATCACCGCGGAATTACCCATTCGATCCCCGCTTTGTTTATTTGGCCATTATTAATTACTGGGGCGATCACATTGTTTTCGCCTGAAGCCAATGTGTTTCATTTATTTCTATGGACATTCATTGCAGTTGTTCTGCATGTGTTTGTTGATATTTTTAATGCATATGGGACACAAGCTTTGCGCCCGTTTACGAAAAAATGGATTGCCTTAGGCATTATAAATACGTTTGATCCATTCATCTTTTTTGCCCATATCGTCGGAATTGCCATTTGGCGCTATGGTGTTGATCCGGGCTATACATTTTTAGGGGTTTATATCGTTTTAATCGGTTATTACGTCCTTCGTTATTATACAAAAAGGCAAATTATCCATAAAGTAAAAGAACGAATACCTGAT
The DNA here is from genome assembly GCF_013303125.1 of Calidifontibacillus erzurumensis. Classification (GTDB taxonomy): domain Bacteria; phylum Bacillota; class Bacilli; order Bacillales; family Bacillaceae_J; genus Calidifontibacillus; species Calidifontibacillus erzurumensis. Next base: position 16,981 of record NZ_JABTTE010000013.1, read on the forward strand.
ACAACCCAAATCATTATTTCGCCAACTTATCGTTTCAATCAATGGCATTTAGCGATTACAACGAAAACAAAATTTTATGTTGCACGGGCGGTTGATCTGGAAATTAACATTCTTGATGAATATGAAAAAGTACCTGTACCAGATACACCTATCATCAAAGCAGCGATGAAAGATGAAAATTTATCGGCATTTTTATCGTTCTCTCCAGTGTATCGTTGGGAAATTGATGAATATAACGACCATTACGAAGTGCGGTTTATTGATCTTCGTTATCGAAGCAAAGGTTATTATCCATTTGTCGCAGTAGTACAGCTTGACCAATCATTAAATATTGTAAGTTCGTACACTGGCTGGATATTTAGTGAAGAAAAGTTAATGAAGAAATTAGAAATCGCTCCGGAGAATTAAATGTCGCCGTTTAACTTACACTATGTAATGGATGTTCGAATGAACATTCACAACTCATAAGGAGGGGTTTCGAATGGTCCGGAATAAAGAAACAAATTTTCCTGCCCGAAAAAGTTTTAACGGTGAAGGAAGGGCAAAGCCTGAATATTCATCATTAAGGGCAAACGGACAAATCAACACCCATCCACAAGAGCGCATGCGGATGTCCAATGAAAGACGTCCTTCTAAGTAAATGTGTGCACTATAGAGAAAGACTTGTTCCAAGCTGGTTAGACTTTCTTCCAACAGGAGATGACCACCATGGGAAAATATAAAAAGTTCTATGACAACTTGTATAAAGATCCGTTCCTAAAAGGACATGCAAATCCAAAGCATTCTTGGCATCAAATAAACGGTGAAACACGTCAAACCGTCAATCAAATTATTTTAGAAACAGAAACAAGAAAACGCTCATAGCCTAGCCAATTACGGATGCAAATATACACCTCAAAAAAGCCAGAGAATCATTTACTTCTCTGGCTTTATTAATAACGAAATCGGAATGCCTTCCAATTCCTCTTTACCTTGACGTTTTCCCCAAGCAAATACACCTTTCAAATATTCGATTGTAAATAATGAACCTGGGTCGCCTGAAATTTCATATACTTCCCCCGGTTGAAATTGGCTTGGGCTTAAAAGGTATGCTTTCGCCATCGCAATTTTTCTTTCATACACGGCAAATTCATTAATCATACCCATTTGTTCCGCTTTTCTCGCTTTTTCTTGCAACTTTCCTATTTCGAGCTTCAATTCGTATTCCGTCATTTCACTATAACGTTTTTCCATGTTCCCCACTCCACATTTTGTATTGGACCATAAGTTTTAGTATAAAGGATTCTCTCAGATGTGACAAAGAACAATTTTACTTATTTTAGTCTACACCATGGTGGAAGACAATATTTTGAGATTAAGCTTTTTCATTGTTTGTTTGGATTCGCACCTTCGTTCGTTCGTTTTATAGCAATTGTGAGGCTAGCTACTCATTTTTCGCAACTGATGCTAGAACTTTCCAACATCTACTATAGCAATTAACCTTTCCGCCAATCCATTTAGTTCATTTCTTTATATTGTGCAATAAATGCTTCAATCTCCTCTACTCTAAAACCGCGCTGGTATAAATATTGTTTTACCCGCTGCTCTAATTCCCATCCTTCATATTTATTGCTGTATTTTTTATAAGCTTTTTCTCCATGTTTCATTACAGCTAGAAGCAATTCTTGTTCATCTTGTTCAATCACTAATTCGTTGGATGCTCTTTTGGCAATCGGTAATGTAAATCCTTTTGAAAGTAAAGTTTGGCCAATTTTTTGCCGAACTTGATATTCCGTCAGCCCTTTTTTTTGTTTAGCAAATTTTTGAGCAAATTGGCTGGCAATTTCAAACTGTTTTTCCTCAGGATATTCTTTCAAACCCTCATTTATATATTCTTCAGAGACGCCTTTTTGCTGCAGCTCTTGACGAATCAACAACGGTCCTTTAACTTGCTGGTTCATTCGAGATCGGACAAAAGCTTTCGCAAACTCTAAATCATTAATATATTGGTGTTCTTTCAGTTTGTTTATGACAATGGAAACAATCTCTTCCTCATACGACTTTGAAAGCAAATATTCACGCATTTCTTTTTCTGATTTCATTCGTGAAGTTAAAAATTTTAACGCCAACTGATAAGCCTTTTTTATTTTGTCTTTATATAAAATTTCTTTCAATTCTTCATCCGTGTATGTATTTCCTTTTTTTAATCGAAATTCTATTAATACATCTTGATCGACGCTGAAAAAATAATCCTCACCATCACCGGTGATGCGATCAACATAAACGTTAAACCGCTCTTTATTATTTTTTTGAGTTGTAATCTTTACTATTTTAAACATGGAAATCACCCAGTTCTTATTATACCAACGAAAGGACGGCAAAGGTTATTTGATTTGTCTTCATTTACCGATTTCCTATTCCCAAACTGTTTCCAAAAAGATTTGTCCCATTTTGAATAACTTCATTTTTTTCCGTTCATACTTTTAAAAGAAAAAATTTTTTCATGGAGGTTTACCTATGTCTAAAAGTAAAGCAAGGCGGGACAGGGAAAATAAAAGATCGTTAACAGCAGCACAAGAAGTTTTATATCAAAGAGCTTTTAAAAAAGCTGATCGTGCAGGCGGGTTTGCACCGCGAAATCCTAACGCTTAAAGCCGACATACATATTTACTTTTTAAATCATTTCGAAAGGGGATTATTATGACAAGAGGACAAAGCCGTCAAAATAAAAAAGGAGATCAAACACCAAAATATGCACAAACAACATCTGATGGACGGGATATCGAATTTTCTCAAGAATTAGCTGATCAAGATGATCTTGAAGCACAAGCACGTACTGAAGCAGCCGACCGCCGTGTGAAATCTAAAAAGAAAGAATAAATATAAAAAAACGGGACGGTGTGTAATGGCCGTCCCGTGTTTGTTTACTAAACCGTTGCGTGTCCTTCTGTTTCTTCTTTCATACGTTTTTTGCCGAATTTTTCTTTCATATAAGGAACTAAGAATCGGTCGACACCGTAGTAGTAGCTTGCAGAACCTGCAGCTAACAAGATGATTGCAACTGTATATAACACTGGGTTTGTGCTTGTTGTACCTGCTAATAAGAAGTTTAAGTTCATAAATGCACCGGCTAATAATGCAGGAATTGTTAAACAACCGATAATAAGTCCGATTCCGACTAACAATTCACCCCATGCGACTAGGAAGCTGAATAAACCAGAGTTTGGCAATGCCACATTTTCAAGAAATGCCGCGTACCAAGAAGATACTGCTGGGTGGTCTCCTGCTGCTTTGCCGATTGCTCCTTGAATGAATCCACTAGCGTCAAATCCATCTACTACTTTATGCCAACCTGCTTCTATCCATTGAATACCTAACCAAATTCTAACGATCGTCCACACGCCTGACATTATAGGCCCTTTCATCCATTTCATAGTTTCCCACTCCTTTTAAATATTTAAAAGTTTTTAATAGTATATAATATCATATGATTAAAGAAGATGATTGCTCAGTATTTCACAAATTATTCAATAAGTTTTTCAATTTGACTTATCTAAACGCTTGTCCATTTTGTAATATTTTTATAAGTAAGTGATCCATTGGACTTACCTCTTTCTTTTGTAAATTTTTTTTAATATCTTTCTTTACTTTAACTATACATTTTTGCCATTTACTATTCAATGGACTTCACAATGATGACATTTTTTATTCAAATGTAAGTCACAACTTTCTCACACTTTTTTCACAATTTTAGCCAACAGAAAAACCCTTTGCCAAAGTCGATATTTTCGCAAAGGGTTTGCTATTGTTTCTATTTGAATTCTAATGAACGAAAGTCTTTCGGGTCGATTTTTTTCAACAGTTTTAAGTCTTCTTCTGTTGGCGGTGTTGTAAATTTGATATCATCATACAGAAGTTCAAAACCGGTATTTTCTTTTACTTCCTCCAACGATGACGTTGGGTGGATGCTTTCTAAATGCAGCTTGCCATTTTTAAAAATAAAAATGCAAAGCGGTGTTACGATTTTCCACACATTTCCTCTTGTCGTAATAAAATCCACTTGTTCAACGAACGTTCTTCGATCATGTTTCGTGCGCCAAATTATCGCTTTTTTGGCAGTCGGTATGAGTACAGCACTTCCAGCTCCTCCAGGGAGCCGCACTTTTGGCTTTTTATAAGAACCAATGACAGAGGCATTGACATTGCCATGAATATCAAATTGAACACCGCTTAAAAAAGCTACATCCAATTTGCCGCGCATCGATAAATCAAAAATTTGCTCTAACGGAAAATAAGCCTCCGCACCTTTGAGCAAGTTCCCGCTCGCTGATGAATAACATTCTTCAGAAATAGAAGCAGGGTTCACACCACCGGGGATGTTCAAATGGACAAGATTAGGTGCATGCTTCTGTTTCGCAAGCTGAATCGCAACCATCGGCAGGTGGGAGGATACGCCGTGAAAAACGGTTTCGTGATCTGAAAGCATGTTGGCAATTGCACAAGTCATTAAATCAACGACACGGTAAAGACTTGTTTTCATCGTTTTTGTATCCCCCTCTCCCCTGCATAATCTTTCGTTTCATAGCTTTTAATAAAAGCTTCAATTTCCGCTTTTTCTTTTCTAGCAATAAAGCTTGAAAGGGCTTGATGATCGACATCATATTTTTGATAACAGCTGCACGGGCTTGCTCCTTTAGGCGCGTGCACAACTGCGCTTACTAAAAATCCTGGGATATCCACGCGGTCGCTTTTCATTTTTATTTTATATTCCGGCACAATTTGTTCAGTCGTAATAATAACCCGTTTGGCCGCTCTGCTTAATAAGACATCTTCAAATTTAGGACCGTATATAATGGAATTGCCGTTTTTATCACATTCATGAACATGGATGACGGCAACATCCGGTAAAATCGATTTAACGAGCGTGACTGGTTCTCCGCTGCCAAATGGATCTTCCACAACGATAAAATAATCGTTTTCTAAGAGAAGGTCACCAGCATTTAAACCTTTGACCGGCATAAATGGAACGTTCATGGAAGCACCGCGAAGCGCACAAATAACCGTATAGCAAGCATGTTCATTGGCGATCACTTCGCCGCTTTGCACCGCTTTCCGATAATGCTCGGCAAGCCCGTATTTTGTTTCATAACTGACAAAGCCAGCATCAACAGAAGAAACGGCCCCGACTGCACAAAGCAAATCGATATCGTGGGCGCCTGCGGTTTTGACTATTTTTAGTTGCTTTTTCTTTTGCCTTGCCATTTCCCGAACAAAAGCCATTGGCGCCCGATGCAAAACATTTCCGCCAATGCCAACCGTGTCACCATTATTGATCGTGGCAACCGCTTCATTTAACGTGATAATTTTGCTCATAACTTCACCACCATTGTTTTGCCTCAAACAAGAAGCAGGCTATTTCGCTGCATTGCTTGCAATATGAATCGCATCCCAAACACTTGCAAATGGAGGTGCATAACATAAATCTGTCATGCCTAGTTCGTCGGTTGTCATATTGTTATGGATCGCAACGGCAAACACATCAATTCTAAGAACAGCTCCTTTAGCCCCTGCCGCTTGCGCACCTAATATTCGCCTTGTCCGCTTCTCATAAATTAATTTAATCCAAATCGGTGTTTGATTTGGATAATAGCCGGGATGGTCAACCGCTTGAACAAAGACAGTCGCGTAATCGATAGCTAGATTTTTAGCATCCGATTCTGACATCCCTGTCCGAGCTAGCTCTAAATCAAATACTTTTATCGCTGCACTTCCTAATGTGCCGACGTATTTAATATGACTACCTGCGATGTTGGCACCGGCTATTCGCCCGCATTTATTGGCATTCGTGCCAAGTGGTAGATAAGAATTTTCTTCCATGACTTTATTGTAAACTTCAGCACAGTCGCCAGCGGCATAAATATCTTTCACATTTGTTCTCATTTCACGATCGATGATGACCGCCCCATTCGGTGCAAGCGCAATGCCAGACCCTTTTAAAAACTTTGTGGCTGGTCTTGTCCCTATGGCCAACACAACTAAATCCGTTTTATACACATTTTTGTTTGTTTTGACCGATTCCACTACACCATTTGATCCAAAAAATGCTTCCACTTTCTCATTAAAATGAAGTTCAACACCTTGGCGCCTTAACTCATTTTCTGCAAGATCAGAAATTTCCGGATCAAATGGCCGTAAGCTTCTTTCCGCCAGTTCAATGATTTTCACTTGTTTGCCTAACGTTCCCATTGCTTCAGCAACTTCAATGCCGATATAGCCGGCTCCAATGATCGTTACGTGTTTGACATTCGCATGAGTTGCTTTCTCTTTCAGTCGAATGGCATCCTCCAACGTTTTAAGAACAAAGATGTTGCCAAGTTCTATACCTGGGAGTGGAGGAACGATCGGCGTCGAGCCAGTTGCAATGAGCAGCTTGTCGAATGATTCAATAAACAACCGGTTTTCAACTAAGTCTTTAACCATCACTTGCTTCTTTTCTGGAACAACTTTAACGACTTCATGTTGAAGATATGTTTGAATCCCCATCTTATCAAAATGTTCTTTCGGTCTTGCGATTAATTTTTTGTAATCGTCATTTTCCCCGGATACAAAATAAGGAAGGCCGCAAGCACCGTAAGATAAAACATTGCCTTTTTCAAATACGATAATTTGGGCATCTTTATTGATTCTTTTTAATTTAGAGGCAGCAGACATACCAGCTGCTACCCCACCAATGACAACAAGCTTCATTCATTTACACCGTCCATTCTCTTGGGAAAAAATTAATTTTTCCCAATGTTCGGCTCTTGATCGATGATCCCGACAACAATCGCATCGATCGGAGCTTGTCTTGTTAGGGCATGTTGAGCCGCATCGCCGAGTGTAACAAGTACGAGTTCTCCTTCACCAGCGCCAATATTATCAGCTGCAACAAAATATTCATCGCTCTTTCCATAGCAAGGTTGTATTACGAGAAATTTATGTCCTTGAAGGCTTTCATGCTTTCTCGTAGATACGACTTTACTAATGACCTTGCCAATAATCATAGTTCGTACCTCCAATTAAGGTATGATTTTTCCAAATTCATTTCCTTTCAGTCCAAAAGCGTTGGCATCATCGACATCAATATGCATATCCAAAGCATAAGTATCTTTTACGCGAATGGTAACATTGTGCATGATGCCGCCTTTTGGCCCGCTAATTTCAACGGAAACTTTCTGACCGTTCTTAACACCAAATCGTTTTGCATCTTCTGGAGTCATATGAATATGGCGATCGGCAATAATACAACCTTCTTCTAAGTTCACTACGCCTTTCGGACCTATGACAGTAATAGGCGCAGAACCTTTTAAATCCCCAGATTCTCTTACTGGCGGATGAATTCCTAAACGTCTTGCATCGCTTTCAGCAACTTCTACTTGTGTTTGTTTACGAATTGGGTAAAGGACTCGTACGTTTTCGATCATTCCTCGCGGTCCTTTAATAGTTACCGTTTCATTGCAAGCGTATTGGCCAGGCTGAGAAATATCTCTATATTTTGTCAGTTGATAGCCTTTTCCAAACAAAATATCAACATGTTCTTGCTCAAGATGTATATGTCTTGCCGAAACGCTGATTGGAACGTATTTGTTCTTCCAATCGTTAATAGTAATCAATTGTTGTTTTTGTAATTCTTCAAAAACTGCTTTCGTGATCTCTTCCAAAAGAACGTTTCTGTTGACTTCATTCACCTGTATTCACCGCTTATTTTAAAATAGGCAAAATTTTCTCTACATCAGAATGAGGTCTTGGAATTACATGTACTGCAACTAACTCGCCAATTCGTTGCGCTGCTTCTGCACCTACTTCTGTTGCTGCCTTAACCGCACCAACTTCACCAGTAACAATAACAGAAACTAATCCTGAGCCGATTTTTTCAGTGCCTACGATTTGTACGTTCGCAGCTTTTAACATTGCATCAGCTGCCTCAATTGCAGCTGTTAATCCTTTTGTTTCAATAATTCCTAATGATCCACTCATTTTTCTTCCTCCTAGCTTTTCCTCTTATTTTTATTTTGTTTTTTACAGCTTAACAAATCTTAAGCTTATTTAATGAAAGGCAAGATTTTTTGAATATCTTGATGCGGTCTTGGGATGACATGAACAGCAACTAACTCGCCGATTCGTTGCGCTGCTTCTGCACCTACCTCTGTTGCAGCTTTTACAGCGCCAACATCGCCTTTGACAATGACAGATACTAAACCAGAACCGATTTTTTCAGTGCCTACGATTTCAACATTAGCTGCTTTTAACATTTGATCAGCCGCTTCAATGGCTGCAGTTAATCCTTTTGTTTCAATAATTCCTAATGATTCATTCATGGTTCGTTCCTCCTCGAATCGTCTGTTTTATTTTTTGAATTTCTTCTTCTACTTTGCCGTTTTTGTTTCATTTGAGTCTCATTTTGTTTATTTTCATCACGATCTTTTTGTTCGATCGCTTCTTGTTCACTTTGATTTTTTTCATCTTCTTTTTCAGAAGACACTATAAATTTCAAAATTTCCCGATGTGGATTAGTAATCAAAACAGCCATTTTCAATGGATTTTGTTGTTTGCTTTCACACGTTTCTTTTGCAACCTCAATAGCCGTTTTAACATCAGAAATACTGCCTCCAATGACTAAAGAAACGAGTCTGCCGCCCAAATAATTCTCACTTTTTAAAAGCTCAACACCAGCTGCCTTCATCATTTGATCTGCAATTTCTAATGCATAAGTAAAATATTGCAACTCAACGATTCCGATCGCTTCAACAACTTTCATTGCAGATCACCTTTACTTTTGAATCCAATTATTTTTTCTAAACCGCTATAAGGTCTAGGGATGACATGGGCCCCGATGAGCTCACCAAACGACTGGGCAATATCCGCTCCTTTTTCAACGGCGAATTGAACAGAAGCTAAATCCCCTTGGATGATGATCGTAAGCATTCCCGACCCCGTTTGTTTAATATTATAAACTTCTACAAAAGCTGATTTTACCATCGCATCTATACAGGCAGCGGCTGCTGTTAAACCAATCACTTCAATAATTCCAATCGATTGATTCATTTAATTTTTACACTCCTAACGAAACTTGCGTTTACTTCTTAGTAACCTTCCCTATTGCAAGCAGCTTTTCTAAGCCGCAAGCAGCCGAAGATATGAGATGGGTTTGTACATCTTTTTCGTCGATTAACTGTACAGCAGTTTGCTCTGCAACTTCTAGTGCTGCTTTGACGTCATCAATTTTGCCGCTGAATTTTACTTGAATGACAACCGGGATCGGGGCTCTATCACCTAATAGCGGGTTGTTGCAATCAATTCCTTCAATCGTTATATCCGCTGCTTTACACGCTTTGTCCATGGCCGCCATAGCGACACTATAGCCTTGCACTTCCAAAAAGCCAATCGCTTTCCCCATCATTTTCACCCACCAATGATACGAAATCCGCCATTAGCAAGGACAGATCGTCGTTGTCTTGTATATGTCCGAGGGGATGTAATACCTTCGCCAGTTGGCCCAGCAATTGTCATCGTTGTATGGCCTTCTCCGCCATAGCCAACCCCTGCTAAAGAGGAAGCATTTTGCACGAAAATCGTCGTTTCAATGGCTCTAGCAAATTTCGTCATATGGTCAACATTTTTGGAATGGATCACTGCTGTATGGCGGTTTCCATGTTCAGCTTTTACTGCGAGTTCAATCGCTTCATCAATATCGGCCACTCGTACGATTGGTAGGATTGGCATCATTTGTTCAAGCTGAACAAGCGGATGATCGAAATCAACTTCGCAAATAAGTAAGCGGATATCAGAACTTGCTTTTACACCGATTTGAGCAAGGATCACTCCCGCATCTTTGCCGATCCATTCTTTAGCCACATGATATTCCCGCTTATTGTTTAATGAACACCCAAATGCTTTGTTCTCTTTATTTTCTTCTAAAACAAAACGCTCAATTTGTGCTAGTTCATTTGGACTTAGCATATAAGCGCCATTGTTTAGCAAGTGGAAGATTAAATCATCAGCGACTGAATCTATAACAAAAACTTCTTTTTCAGCAATACATAGTATATTGTTATCGAACGATGCACCGAGCACGATCGATTTCGCTGCATTTTCAATATCTGCAGTATCATCAACGATAACTGGCGGATTTCCAGCTCCTGCGCCGATGGCCTTCTTTCCTGATTGAAGCAATGTTTTCACAAGTCCCGGTCCACCGGTTCCAACTAACAATTTAACTTTTGGACTTTCAATGAGTGTTTGAATGGTATCCATCGTAGGATTTTTTACCATTGATACAAGGTTTTCTGGTCCGCCGGCCTCTTTAATTGCATTGTTTATAAGATTGATAACATAAGCCGATGACTTTTTCGATGATGGATGGACATTGAATACAACCCCATTTCCAGCTGCAAGCATCGCAATCGTATTATTAATGATCGTTTCGGTTGGATTTGTCACTGGAGTAATAGCCCCGATTAATCCATATGGTGCCTGCTCAACAATCGTTAAACCGGCATCGCCTGAACAAGCATCTGTTTTTAAATCTTCCGTTCCAGGTGTTTTTGCTGCCAGTTCATGTTTAGCAATTTTATCTTCCAAGCGACCGATCTTCGTTTCTTCAAAAACCATTTTCGCAAGTATTTCTTTTTCTTTAATGACAGCTTCGCGAATAGCTGTTAAGATTTGCTCACGGTTCTTCATTGAGTAGTTTTTGACGTAAATTTGCTGCGCTTTGTACCCTGCATTGATCGCATCTTCCATGTTTTCAAAAACACCATTTTCACTTCCGCTCTGAACAGACGAAACCGTTTTGTTTCCTGCATGCGTTCCTGGTTTTGAACCAAGCGGTGTTAGCATGCCAGGAAATATCATTGGTTTTTGTTGTTCCTGATTTAATGAACCATCCGTTTTTGATTCTGCATGATTGATCGTCTTCATTTTAATTGGCTTTATTGGACTGGCCGCCCCAACAACTTCTTTTGTTTCTTGGGGTGGTTGTCCAAGAGCCTCTTCAACATTTTTCATGACAGATTGGATGATTTTTTGGATATCCTGTTCGGATAAATTGATAGACACGTGACTTCTCGCCTCACTTTCGATACTGTGCCAATACATTTTCTGTTACTTTCTGGATGATGTTTTCTAAAAGTTCTTCTTTTGCTTTATCATTTTCATTATCAATCTTGCATGGGGGAACACCGCCTGATTTTATTCCTAATCGGTTGCGAATGCCTAAAAGATCCGAAACTTGTGTGCAGTTCAGTTCATTTACTTTATTAATGATGTTATTGGAATACATTGTAATTAAAGCGTAATGCTCCAATGATTCCATTCGATAATAAGCTTCCATGATATCTCTTCCCCAAGTCAGCGCCCCGTGATTAGCAAGAAGAACCGCATTATGACTTTTGCAATAAGGTGCAATGGAATCCGGTACTTCTTCTGTTCCTGGCGTAGCATAAGGTGCAACTGGCACTGTTCCTAACAAGACGACTGCTTCCGGCAAAATCGGTCTGTCCAAACTAATGCCGGCTATCGCAAATGCAGTAGCCACTGGCGGGTGGGCATGAACGACTGCATTTACTTCCGGGTTTTCTTTGTATACCCTTAAGTGCATTTTTATTTCGGATGAAGGTTTTAATTTTCCCGAAATTACTTTTCCGTTTAGATCAATTTTTACTAACATATCCGGGGTCATAAAACCTTTACTGACGCCCGTAGGGGTTGTCCAAAGTGTATTTGGTCCAACTTTGATCGAAATATTTCCGTCATTGGCTGCCACAAAATTGCGGTTATAAAGACGTTTCCCTACTTCACAAATTAGTTTTTTCGCTTCAAAGTCAGAATAATATTGTTTCCTATCTATCAAACGTAAGCACCTCCTTAAGAGTTTTCTTTATAAAAAGTTTCTACCTTGAAACACGTAATTGTCAATAACTTTTTAGGTTTTATACATAATTTATGTTTGATTTTGTGGGTTTATTTTTGGTTGTTTCTATTTTTCGTATAAAATACAACCGAACAAAAAAATCAATGATATAATCGTATCGAATAATACGTTCATAAAAGCAAAATAAAGGAGTATTCCCATGTTGCCAATCGCTCGTAAAAATAAAATCAAACAAATGATTCTCGTAAAAAAAAGCGTAACCGTCGCAGAACTTACAAAGCTTTTTAAAGTGACGGAAGAAACGATCCGCCGTGATCTTAAACAGCTTGAAGATGAAGGTGTTTTGATCCGCACATATGGCGGTGCCTACATTTCAGAAGGCGTCCAAAATGACGTAGATGTCAAGTTAAGGGAACATATCCACGTGGAAGGCAAACAAAAAATTGCCTCCAAATGTTTGCAATACATAAAAAATGGTGATTCCATTTTTTTAGATGCTTCGACAACTTCGTTAGTCATCGCAAGCATGCTGAAAGACATCAAACTAACGGTTGTCACGAATTCCATTAAAATCGTGAACGCCCTTAGCGACAATCCAAATATTAATATTGTCGTCATTGGCGGTACGCTTGATCGATCATCATTATCGAATGTCGGTCGAAATGCTGAACTTCATTTAAAACAATATTTTTTCGATACTGCTTTTATCTCATGCAGATCCATCAGCATGAATCATGGCATCACCGATTCAAATGAGTTGCAAGCTGGCATGAGAAAACTAGCAGCAGAACATGGAAATAAAACAATTTTAATAGCTGACTATACGAAGTTTAACCGCACTTCCTTTGCCAGCATTTGTGATTTTGATTCAATTGATGCCATTATTGTCGATCAGAAACTATCTGAAGAATGGCATGAATTTTTGAAGGAGAGAAACGTAAAATTAATTGAATGTGATTAGTAAAGAAATGTATTCTGTAAGAGGACGGGGGCAGCCTCTTACAGAATTTTTTTCTTACTCCTTTTTAAACATCTTTGGCAAACTTTCTGTATACGGCGGATAAGCGATGCCGTTTTCTGTAATGATTGCCGTAATTAATTCATTGTCGGTCACATCAAAAGCTGGATTATATGTTTTTACTCCTTCTGGTGCCATCGGTTTTTCATACCATTTCTTCGTTATTTCTTCCCCTGGACGAAGCTCAATATGAATATCAGCTCCTGTATTACAATTCAAATCAACCGTTGATAGCGGTGCGCAAACATAAAACGGTATATTGTAATGTTTCGCTAAAATTGCAACCCCTGATGTTCCGATTTTGTTGGCGGCATCGCCATTGGCAGCCACACGGTCGCAGCCTACTAATACTGCTTGTATTTTTCCTTCTTTCATGACAATCGATGCCATATTGTCGCAAATTAAAGTGACGTCAACACCAGCTTCTTGTAACTCCCAAGCTGTTAGCCTTGCTCCCTGGAGGAGTGGCCTTGTTTCATCTGCATACACTTTAAAATTGTATCCTTGCTGCTGGCCTAGATAGATTGGCGCCAAAGCTGTACCGTATTTTGCAGTCGCAATCGTTCCGGCATTGCAATGGGTTAAAAGCCCCATGCCTGGCTTTAGCAATGAAAGCGCATAGCGGCCGATAGCTTCACAAACTTTTTCATCTTCTGCACGAATCAGATCGGCTTCTTCTTTCAATGCTTGTTTCACTTCAACGGCCGTTTTCCCGGCTTCTTTTTTGAAACGAGCTTCCATACGGTCTAACGCCCAAAATAAATTCACAGCTGTCGGACGGGATGTTGCGAAATAATCTTTTACTTTTTTAAAATCTTCATATAATTGATCATAGTTTTCCGCTTTTGACATTTTCGTACCTAAATAGACGCCATAAGCAGCTGCGATTCCAATGGCTGGAGCCCCTCTAACTTTCAATTCATAAATCGCATCCCAAATACCTTCTACTTTCGTCAGCTCTAAAAACACTTTTTCATTTGGAAGCAATGTTTGATCCAAAAGAATCAGCGCGTTTTTTTCATCGTCCAACTTCACAGACTGGATTACATCTACTGGCATAAACGCATTCCCCCTTTTACACTTCTTTAATAGCATCTTGAAGGACTTTCACAAAATCTTTACCTTGACGGATCGAATCACGATTTAAAATAAATGTTTTACCAGCAATTAAACATATTTTTTCAGCTTTAGCCCGTTTGTCAGCATCCGTAATCGATGTAATATCCTTTACATGGGCAATACCGATAATTCTTCGGCACAACTCCAATCCGCAAACTGCTGATGTATCTTGTAAGATAGAATCTAAATAATATTCTTTAAAGCCAGGCTGTTTGGCAACTTGTTCCGTCACCTTTTCATCCCAAGCAATTTTAAATTTTTCAGTAAATTGGTCGATTACATCACGAATCGTATCCTCGATATAACTCAAATATTCTTTCTTTTCATTTTCATCTTCAATCGTAAACAAGCCATTTGCATAAGCAAAAATTAAATTGGCAATAACATTTCCTACGTCATAACCAGCAGGTCCATAGAAAGCAAATTCAGGATCGATCACTTTCGTTGAATCTTCTTTCACAAAAATGGAGCCCGTGTGCAAATCACCATGAATAAGCGATTGGGCATTCGTCATAAACTCAAACTTAAGCTTCGCTGTCTCAAAGGCAAGCTTTTGGTCATTCCAAATATACTCTCTTACAAATTCCTTTGAACCTTCAAAAACATCATTGCGCGGACAATCATAAAAAGGTTCTGTATATACAAGATCTTCAGTAATTTCACAAAGCTCAGGATTTGTAAATTTTTTTACAAGCTCTTTCTTTTCCTTATGGTTCATAACCACATCAGATGTGAATAAAAGCGTATTAACCATGAATGTAGAAATATGATCGGCAAATAACGGGAATTTCTTATGCTTAATAAGCGCCGTTCTCATAATTTCGTAGTCAGATAAATCTTCCATTGCGGTGCAGTTCATAATCGGATCATACTGATACATTTTTGGAACAAAACCAGGTGCAAGCTCATTTTGCAATGCTAAAATTTCGCTTTCAATCCGGTTGCGGTCAGGAGATACTTTAAACTCATCTGAAATTCTAGCAACAGGACCTGCCTGTTTAATAATGATGGACTTGTTATTTTTTTCATCAACAACACGGAATACATAGTTTAAATTGCCATCGCCAATTTCTTTACAAGAAAGCTCAGCATCCGCATCAAAAAAATTCAATCTTGTCTTTGCATACTCTACCGCATCTGATTCAGTCATCGTAAAATACTTCGTTTGAAAGTCTGCCATTTGAACAACCTCCCAAGCTATTTTTGTTTATAATAAGTTAATGCTAACGCAAATGCTAAGACAGTTCCTTTTACGATATCCATCGCATAATAAGGGACTGACAACATAACTAAACCATTTTGCAAAATACCAATCAAGACCGCACCGACAAAAGTTCCTACTGCATTAGGCTTCCCCGCACCAAGTACGGAAAAACCGATGAATGCAGCTGCGACAGAATCCATCAAATAAGGAGCACCTGCATTAATTTCAGCGGTCATGACACGTGATGCAAGAACAATGCCTCCAACGGCTGCAAAGAAAGCAGATAATAAATAAGCGAGAACTTTATATTTATTGACTGGAATACCGGAAAGTCTTGCAGCTTCGATATTGCCGCCGATGACATACATATAGCGGCCATGCTTCGTGTACGTCAAAAATAAATGAACTAAAATGACAACGATGACCATAATGATAATTATCCAAGGAACTTGTCCAATTTTCGCAAATAGCGGGCTAATGATTCCTTCTGCAAAAGTCCCATCAGGCATAACCATGTTTTGGGAAACAGTCGCCCCTTTTGTATAAGTCAATGCAATCCCTTGGACGACAAACATCGTTGCAAGGGTAAGCAGCATATCAGGAATTTTTACTTTTACGATCAAAAATGAATTTAAGGCACCAACAACGAATGCAGCTAGAAGAGCAGCAGCAATCGCTGTAAACGTATTTTGTGAATACCATACAAACATCGATATGACAATCGCATTACTAAGTGATGCCACAGATCCAACAGATAAATCAAACCCATTGACAGATAAGGAAATTGTGATACCAATAGCAATGATCGTCACAATTGAAATGGAGCGTAAAATATTAATAATATTTGATGTTTGAATAAAAGCTGGATTTGCTAAAGCAAAAATGATGATTAGGGCAAAAATAGTAATGATCGTGCCGTACTTATATAAAAAATCAAACAAATCAAAGGTATTTTGTTTTTTGATCGATACTTGTCCTCTCATCCTACCGCCCTCCAGTTGAATAAAATAGCAGTTCTTCTTCATTTGTTTTGGAAGTTTCCAACTCTTTAGCAACTTGTCCATCGTAAATGACATATACACGATCCGTAATCCCCATAATTTCCGACAGCTCACAAGTTGCGTAAATAATCGCTTTTCCTCGTTTTGCAAGCTCGGCAATCAACTCAAAGATGTCTTTCTTCGCACCAACATCAACACCTTTGGTCGGTTCATCAAAAATATATACATCGGCATCAGTCAAAAGCCATTTGCCGATGGCAACTTTTTGCTGATTACCACCCGATAAATTTTGTACTTTCGTTTCAGTTGTTGGTGTTTTAATGCCTAATTGATTGATCATATCCTTGGCTGCGTTTTTTTCACTGTTAAAATCTAAGAAACTTAGATACTTTGTAAATTTTTTGAGACTAGGAGCAGTAAGATTCGTAGTGACAGATTCAAAGACGAGCACACCTTCTTTGCGCCTTTCCTCCGGCACTAAAGCAATTCCTGCCCTTACTGCATCATAAGGACTTTTCAAATTCAATTGATTATTTTTTAAATAAATTTCTCCTGCTGTAATAGGAGAAGCACCAAATAAAGCTTTGCAAATTTCTGTTTTACCTGCTCCAACAAGGCCGGCAAGACCAACAATTTCTCCTTCTTTTACATACATGCTAAAATCTTTTATTTTCTCTTTATCAGAAAGCCCCTTCACGGTCAGGACTGAATCGCCAATCTTCACATTATATTTTGGAAATTGTTCTTCCAATTTCTTTCCTAACATCGCTTCAATAATATTATTTTGTGTTGTTTCAGCAATTTTTTCTTTTACAACAAATTCTCCATTTCTCATGACTGTAATATCATCACAAATTTCAAAAAGCTCCGGCAAGCGGTGAGAAATAAAAATAACCGCTACATTTTTTGCTTTAAGGTCTCTTACAATTCGAAATAACTCTTTCGTTTCAGACATGCTTAAAGGTGCAGTAGGTTCATCTAAAATTAAAAATTTACATTGTTGCGATATAGATCTTGCAATTAACACCATTTGTTTTTCAGCTAATGTTAATTCGGAAACTAGTTTTTTTGATGGAACATGGACATGCATACTTGCTAATATTTCTGTTGCTTTTTCATGAATCTCATTCCATTTTACAATTTGTTTAGTCCCCATTCCATTAACCATTTCATTGAGCATTATATTTTCGCCAACGGTTAAATAAGGGATCAATGCGGTATCTACTTCTTGATACACAATCTGGATTCCATAGTTTTGAGCATCTTTCGGAGATTTAATAGATGCTTTTTTTCCATCGATAAAAATTTCACCAGTATAATGATTGTATGCTCCAGCAAGCACTTTCATCAAGGTTGATTTCCCAGCACCATTGGCGCCGATCAATGCATGAATCGTTCCTGTTTCAGTCGTAAAATTAACGTTATTTAAAGCTTTTACACCTGGAAATTCAATAGAAATATTTTTCATTTCTAAAATGGTCTTTTCCATCGGTATCCCTTCCTTTTCTCCCCATAAACTCATCTCAAAATACGAGAATATTTATGGTTCAAGGCTTTTTCTTTTCACTCAAACTGAAGCTATTTTATCGGTTATGATCAATTCAAATTTCAATTTTTATCCAAATTTACTAAACTCGCATAATAGGCGGCTACTCCCATTCGGGAAATAACCGCCTAATCATTGAAACTCTTATTTTTTATGATGTTCTTTTAATACTTTCATCCAATCTTCTTCAAATGCATCAGATTGGCCCCATCCAGGAATGATATTTGCAAGATTAACCATGTTTACTGGTTCTGTTGAAGCTTTTAGTTGTTCTTGGGTAATTAATGCTGCTTCTAAATCATAAGTTTGTGGTGTTTCTTCACCAGCAAGTTTTTTCGCAAGAATTCTCATATTTACTGCACCGATCAATTTTGGATCAACCGCTGCAGTTGCAACCCAAGGGCTTCCTTCTTCTTGGATTAATTGAAGGTCTGCATTTGATACGTCGATACCATAAATTTTAATTTCATTTCTTCCTGCTTCTTTAATGGCACGGGCAGCACCAATCGCAAATGCATCCCAAGTTGCGAAAATTGCATCAATTTCGCCTTTTGGATATTTATTTAACATAGCTGTGACAGCATTTTGTGTCTCAACAGAGGTGTTGGCAGTTGCTACACCAAATCTTTCAATCTCTTTAATACCAGGGTTGTTTTTCAACACTTCTTGATAAACGGCATTGCGGCGAACCATTGGAGGGAAACCGTCAACCCAAAGGTAAACAATTTTAGCTTGACCATTTGTATCTTTTACTAATTGTTCTAACGCAAGTCTTGCTAGTGCTTCATCGTCTTGTGAAGTAAGTGTAACCCCTTCTACTTGTGAGAGATCACCGATGGAATCAAAAGTGACTACTTTTTTACCAGCTTCAACAAGCTTTTTAACTGCATCAACGGTTGCAGCGTCATCACCATGAGAAATAATCACTCCATCATAATCTTGCTGTGCAGCTTGAGCAATTGCATCATGGAACTTTGCAGTATCACCATTTGCTGTGAAAACATCAACTGTAAATCCTAATGCTTCCCCTTCTTCTTTCGCACCAGCTAAAAATTGAGCAGTATGATCATCACCGCCAATTTTGCGGATAACTTTAATTTTTGCACCTTCACCAGATGCAAATCTTTCCGGAACATTTTCCAGTGTTACCGTTTCTTTCGGTTCTGTTGATTCCTGACTGGACGAATTCCCGCCAGAAGAACAACCTGTTAATAAAAGCGCCATTGACATTAGTGAAACGATGGCTGTTTTCATAAAATTTTTCTTCATTTTCAATCCTCCTCTTCTTATGTATGTTTTTTTATTAATAAATAATTTTATGAAGATTTGAACATTATAAATTGTCTAAATTTTACCATGCTAAAGACTGTTTATACAAGATTTTTTTTGATTTATAACGAAATCTTATTGATTTGTTTTGGTTTTATGAAATTTTGATTGTGGCATTATACTTAAATTCTATTGAAAAGAAACAAATTGGCTATTCAGAGGTACCTCTATTGTATAAAATAAAAAAACCTCTTCTTTAAAAATAAAGAAGAGGTTTGATCATACTTGTATCAAAATTCACCAAAAGTAATAGATCGTTCACTCTTCTTATCTTCCAAGCAATTGCTTGATGGATTTGGCACAGTACTCTTCAACCAGAGTCCGCTGCCGAGGCTTCATTGGGCCATGTCCCTCCACCTCTCTCGATAAGGAGTTTTCCTATTGGTTTAATGTACTTTTAACTCTACATTTTTAGATGATAGTTGTCAACAATCATTTCAATAAAATTATTAAACTATTACATTTGGTGCGAATACTGTTTATTTTTCCAATACTTTTCATTTCCTGGCAAATCATCAAACCATGTAGCATCTTTCGGACAATCAAGAATCATCATTTGTCCATAATTTCCATTTCGTGCTTGATGATATTTTAAATAAGCTTTTCCGTTTTCAATCGCCAAAATTTCAATTTTTCCCGAACTGTGACTCATCACTAAACGGATGCGTTTGCCTAGTCCAGAAGTTTTCGCTTTTGCTTCTTCTACAATTTTATAAGCTCTTTCTAAAGGAACTACAAAGTCATAGTTTCCGGCAACTGGTCTGTTGATGAAAAAGTAATACGGATTAACGCCTGCCCAAGATAGTTTATCGAGCAATTCTGCTAACACCTCAGGGTTATCATTGACCCCTCTTAAAATTGGCGTCTGGTTGACAACGATGACTCCAGCTTCTGTTAAAGCATAGAAACCTTTTTTCGCTTCAACCGTTATTTCTCTAGGGTGATTGACATGAGCCATAACATATATGCGTTTTTCAGGGGTAGAATAAGTTCTAAAGAGCTCTAGCAACTCTTCATCTTCATAAATTCTCATCGGGTTATAGACGGGGAGTTTAGATCCTAATCGAATAATTTTCACATGCTCAATTTCCCTTAGCTGTGAAATAATCGATTTCAGTCTTTTTGTTGAGAGCATGAGAGAATCTCCGCCCGTTAAAAGGACATTATTTATTTCCGGATGATTGCGAATATATTCCAATCCCGGTTCGGGGTTTACATAAGCCTCTTTTTCATCATTTACAAACAATCTTTTTCTAAAACAAAATCGGCAATAACCCCCGCACACTTCCGAAACTACAAGAAGAGCCGTCGTGCCGTATTTATGCTGACAGCCAGGAACTACATAGTTTGTCGCTTCATCACTGGCATCCCAGCTTCCATACTCCATTAACTCTCCTTCATTTGGAATAATAATTTTTCGGATTGGATCATTCGGATCGTTCCAATCAATCAGCCGCAAATAATAATCATTCGCTCGAAATACGAAATTATCAGTGATGGGCTTTAACTTTTCCTTTTCCTCTAATGAAAGCTGCTCAATTTGATCAATATTTGTGATGTAAGTTGCTTTCAATAAAGTCGCCTCCTTGTACAATTTGTTTTTTAGCCTTACACTTTAATCTTATCGTAAAAAAGCTATAATAGTAATACCTTTCTATAAAAAAAATGAATAATTCGAAAAATTGACAAAGAATTGGTATTTTCGATAAAAAAATTAAGGGCACTACATATTAGATTAAACGAATACTAGCACCCTTACATTATTCAAATTATTTTGATAATAAAAACAAGAATGGGGACCAATTAAAAAAACAATCAATACAGTCATGTTACCTCATGGGTAGATTATTCTATCAACTTGTATAACTTTTCATCATTCCCGTTAGTTCTTCTATTATTTCCTTAATTTAAGTCCCCCCTCACATCATTTTCCTTCTAATAATTCTTCACTTTTCATACAACCATAAAAAATCAATGGGATATAGTTAATATTCGAAAAACTAATCTATTACAACTTCATTAGATTCATTTGATATTCTATTAATATTTCAGTATTTTTCGGCCGACTTACTAACATTTATTAGTGTTTTGAGTAAAAGATCATGGATGCTTTTTTGAAAAATCTCATATACACCCAAACATTTATAAATGAATTGAGGGTGACTTAAATTAAACTGCAACATTTAAATAAAATGCCCTTAAACAAATAAACGGCTTTAACTCAATACAATATCGAGCTAAAGCCGTACAGTCTACTGGACAAGGAGCAGTTAATTTTTTACTAGCACCTTGTTTTCATTATAAAATTAAATCAATAATCATATATGAAAGAGCAGCTATTAGTGCAGAAATTGGCAATGTAATAACCCACGTCCAAACCATTCGCTGGGCTGTTCCCCATTTAACACCTTTGATGCGATGGGCAGCACCAACACCTAAAATGGAAGATGAAATAACATGTGTTGTACTAACAGGCAAATGGATAAATGTCGCTCCAAAAATAACTGCAGCACCTGTCAAGTCGGCAGCAACCCCATTTACCGGGCGAATTTTTATAATGCGTCCACCGACTGTTTTAATGATTCTCCAACCACCAACAGACGTTCCTAATCCCATTGCAAGCGCACAGGAAAATTGTACCCAAAAAGGAATATCTGTTGTTGTTACATAGTTATTGGCAATAAGCGCCATCGTAATGATACCCATTGCTTTTTGAGCATCGTTCGTACCGTGTGTATATGCTTGTAAAGATGCAGTTAAGATTTGAATAAATCGAAAACTACGATTCATTTTAGTTAAATTAGAATTTTTAAATAAAATTTTGAAAATAGTGTAAACAATATACCCGACCGCAAATGCAATAAGCGGTGAAAAGATGAGAGCTTGAATAATTTTCAAAAATCCACTATAGTTCAAAGCGCCAAAACCAGCTGCAGCAATCGCAGCACCTGCAACTGACCCGATAATCGCATGAGATGAACTCGAAGGAATTCCATAATACCATGTAATTAAGTTCCAAGAAATAGCTGCAACAAGCGCTGCTAATATAACGACCGAGCCATTTTCTAAAGTAAATGGGTCAACAATATCTTTCGTAATGGTTTTGGCAACACCCGTAAACGTCATCGCACCGACAAAGTTCATGGCTGCAGCCAATATAACGGCATGCCTTGGCTTTAATGCTTTTGTCGATACAGCAGTAGCAATGGCATTGGCGGTATCGTGAAATCCGTTAATAAAATCAAAAGCTAAAGCGCCAATGACGATTAATATTGTAATTATTAATATTACATCCATCCTAAAAGCTCCTTACGCATTTTTCATAATGATAGTTTCAAGAGTATTCGCAACTTCTTGGCAATTATCTGCAATTTCTTCAAGTGATTCATAAATTTCTTTGTATTGAATAATGCGAATTGGATCTTTCTCAACGGCAAATAGATTTTTTATAGATTGGCGAAGCACACCATCACATTTTGATTCATAATCTTTAATTTTGATCGCATGTTCACGGATATTGAGCAATTTTTTGCTTGATAGGAGTTCAACAGCTTTTTCGATTTCGATCGCAGCGTTTCTTAATGCATCGACGAATTTCAACATATACTCGTCTGCATGGGTCATTGAATACATTTCGAATAATGCCGCACAGTGTTCGAAACCGTCTAAAACATCATCAAGGCTAATCGCCAAAGCAAGAATATCTTCACGCTCGATCGGTGTGATAAATGCTTTGTTTAATTCAACAATAACCTCATGAACATATTCATCGCCTTTATTTTCATATTCTTTCATCGTATCAAAAAAAATCTTGAGATCGCTTGTATTTCTAAGTTTATAATCTGCAAAATAGTTGGCACTTTCTTTAATGTTCGTAGAGATTTTCATCAATAAATCCATGAACTTGTCCTTTTTTTTAAAAACCATTGAATACCCTCCATCTGTCGTCTAACTAATGAATTTGTCCAAACGTAAATATTGTAAACGAAAAATGTCGACCAAGAAAATATTTTTTCATCAAATTTACAAAAACTTAACAAAAGAAAAAGGCAAACTCTGTTATAGAGTATGCCCCAAAAATTACCATTGCTTGTAACGATTATCTATTTTTGTTATTCATTTTCGAAAAATCATCAAAAAATGGCATCTATCCAACACAAATATTGCAAAATCTTTCGTTTGAAGCCCCTTTTCAAACGCATCTTTCAAGAGACCTTGCATTTTTAGCTATTCAAATTATAGTTTTACTAATTGATTAAACTTTAGCCGAGAAAACGGGTCATTGCATGAATTTGTCCAGCATGAAGTGCTTCATGGAAAACTGTAAACGCTGCTAATTCCCCGTAAGTCGTATTTCCTAAAATCGGTTCAGGTAATTTTTCTTTGAATTTTTCATCAGGAATTTCTTGAATGCGGTTTAACTGATCCTTCAATTGTTCAACAAGGGCTGCAACCGATGGAGCTTCCCCTTTCCAATCCGCAGGCTTTGTACCATACCCAAAAAATTCACCATACTCAGCAGAGAGTTTCCCTGATTCTCCAAATAAAAATTTTTCAGCAGCAACTAAAATGTGACCTAATTGCCAGTGAATAGTATTGTTAAAACCTTTTGGCGCTACATCAAAAGTTTGCTCATTTACCCCTTCAATGGATTTAAAAATATTTGTTCTCGTTAATTCAAACTGCTTTTTAATGAGCTGACTCATCGATACCTTTGCCTCCTTAAAAATTTCATTTGTTTTAAAAATTATATCCAATCTTTAATTTGAATGTAAAACAAACAGCTACTATACAAGCATTCACTCTACAATATGTATCGAAATTTGTTAAAATAATAATAGATTCATAAAAAATAATTTTGGGAGTGGATGTAAAATGGGTTTGGTCAATAGCGGCATTTGCGCCGTTGATTTTGACGAAACATATTTTGCAACAACGAATCTTCAAAATTATTTTCAAGAAAGACTGAATTTTCAGCATTTAAAACATGTCCATTTATATTGCGATCCTCATTCTCTCCAAATACTGCAAAAAAGACTTCAGCTTAGACGAAAAAAAGGTATTACGTTTATAGGAAGCGGAAACTTTCATTACCTTACATATTTTTTTCTTAAAGAAATGACAAAACCTTTTACACTTGTATTGTTTGATAACCATCTCGATCTTGAACTTAAAACAAACTTGATGGGCAGTAGCATGCTTTCATGCGGTACATGGGTTTCTCATGCGCTTGCCAATATTCCACTATTAGAACGGGTGGTTATCATCGGTCCAACGGTTTCTGTTAATAACGAAAATACACATCCTAGAACCATCATATTTCCCTATTCAAAAATCCACGAAATTTCTTCACAACAACTTTTAACGACAATCCAAACCAAACACGTTTACATTAGCATTGATAAAGATGTATTACATCCCCGTATTGTACAAACAAACTGGGATCAAGGGCTTATGGAAATCGAAACATTAACAACGATCCTTGAGCAAATTCTTGCCAAAAAGCTAGTGGAAGGGATTGATATATGCGGAGAAGCTCAGCTAAATCCGTTGCAGCTTTTGCAACCTGAATGTTTAACAATTGTGAAAAAAAATGAAGAAGCAAATTTACGAATCTTACAAACTTGTTTGAAAGCTATTGATAGACAGACGATTGGAGCCTAGTAATTTCTAGGCTCTATTTTATTTTTTAAATACTTTTTATACTTTTTCTTTTAAAAAATTAAACATGTATAAAAAACTATTTTATTAAGCTACGAAAAAAAATGCTAGAAAGAATAAATGGAAATTGCATAATTATTTTCTCTTTTTGAACGTTTTGTGAAATAAAGCGTATCTATATAGTTTTTCTTTCTTTCAGGGATTAACATTACATTAAAAGCATGTGATTTATATCACACCTTAAATTCACTCTTAAACGATCTGTGGAACTGAATGAAAGGAAAGGAGCATATAGAAAATGTTTAAAAAGCTTTTTTTATTTTTTATTTTTACTATTACCACAGTGCTTACAGGATGTAAGCCGTTAACTATTTTAGATCCTAAAGGTCCGCAGGCTGCACGTCAAGCAGATGACATTATGCTTACTCTTTGGATCATGTTATTGATCGTCATCACTGTATTTGCCATCTTAGTGTATATGCTGATAAAATACCGTGCTTCTAAGCAGCCAAAAGATTATGAACCACCTCACATCGAAGGAAGCCCGCTTGTTGAAACTCTCTGCGTTGGAATCCCGGTGTTAATTATTGTCTTTCTTTCAATTGTTTCTGTTCGAAGCAACTATATTGTCGAAGCAACACCAAAAGGATATGAAGATCAAGAACCATTAGTCATCTATGCTTCATCTTCAAACTGGAAATGGCATTTTAGTTATCCAGAGCAAGGAATAGAAACTGTCAACTACCTTTATATTCCAACTGATCGTGCTCTTGAATTTAAACTTTACTCTCATGGGCCAATTACAAGCTTTTGGATTCCTCAGCTAGGGGGACAAAAATATGCAATGTCCGATATGATAACTACTTTGCATTTAGCGGCAGACGTACCAGGTGAATATTCAGGACGAAATGCAAATTTCAGCGGAAAAGGTTTTGCGGAAAATACTTTTTACGTAAAGGCAATGAGTCAAGCTGAATTTGACCAATGGGTTGATGATGTAAAAGAAACAGCCGAACCCCTTACGGAAGAAAAGTTTAACGAACTATTAAAACCCGGACATCTTGGACAGATGACGTTCACTGGTACTCATTTAGAGTTCTTACCGCCGCCAACGGCGGAAAATGGAGGGCATAACCATCAATCAAGTGCTAACCTTCAACACGAAGAAGAGAGCGATCACATGGATGGTTCACACCATTAATACGAACGAAAGGAGTATAAAAAATGGATTTCTTTGAACAATTTAAAGTTCCACATCCAAGTCTAGCCATTTACGCTTCTATGGTTGCGATTATCATAACATTGATCACGATCATCGCCGGTTTAACTTATTTTAAAAAATGGGGTTATTTGTGGCGTGAATGGTTGACCACTGTTGATCATAAAAAAATCGGAATAATGTATTTGATTTCAGCTATTTTGATGCTTTTCCGCGGTGGCGTCGATGCACTGATGATGCGTGCGCAGCTTGCCAGACCGGAAAACACGCTTTTAGATGCGCAGCATTACAATGAAATTTTCACAACCCATGGAGTTGTGATGGTGCTCTTTATGGCCATGCCATTTATTATGGCGTTAATGAACTTTATCGTACCGCTCCAAATCGGTGCGCGTGATGTTGCTTTTCCACGGTTGAACGCTTTAAGTTTTTGGTTATTTTTCTTTGGTGCCATGTTATTTAATATTTCATTTGTTGTCGGTGGATCTCCAGATGCTGGTTGGACGGCTTACTTTCCACTTGCAGGACCGGAACTAAGTCCGACTGTCGGAAACAACTATTATATGATTGCCATCCAGATTGCAGGTCTTGGAACACTAATGACAGGTATTAATTTTATTACAACCATTTTAAAAATGAGAGCTCCAGGTATGACATTAGGGAAAATACCAATGTTTACTTGGTCTGCTTTAGCAGCTAACATCATTATCGTTTTTGCTTTTCCACCGTTTACAGTTGCATTGGCGATGGGTACGATGGATCGTTTATTCGGCACTCATTTCTTCTCCATGAACAACGGCGGTATGGATATGCTTTGGGCCAACCTGTTCTGGGTTTGGGGTCATCCAGAAGTTTACATTCTAATTTTGCCAGCCTTTGGTATTTTCAGTGAAGTCATTTCAACGTTTTCACGGAAAAATCTTTATGGCTATAAATCAATGGTAGCCTCCATGGTTATCATCTCGTTAATTTCATTCTTTGTATGGGCTCACCATTTCTTTACGATGGGCATGGGACCACTTGCAAACAGCTTTTTCTCAATAACAACGATGGCTGTTGCTATTCCAACAGGGGTTAAGATCTTTAACTGGTTGTTTACCCTTTATAAAGGAAAGATTGAATTCACAACCCCGATGCTTTATGCAATGATGTTCCTGCCCCTTTTCACAATTGGTGGGGTAACAGGCGTCATGCTGGCGATGTCAGCAGCCGATTATCAATACCATAATACAATGTTCTTAGTTGCTCACTTTCATAACGTCATTATTCCTGGTGTTGTATTTGCAATGCTTGCCGGTCTCCACTATTATTGGCCAAAGATGTTTGGTTTCATGTTAAATGAACGGATCGGTAAATGGACCGTATGGCTTCTTTCTATCGGTTTCGTATTGGCGTTTATGCCAATGTACATCACCGGACTAGATGGTCAAGTACGCCGGATGTATACGTATTCTGAAGCAACTGGTTTCGGCCCGTTAAATATGGTTTCATTTGTTGGTGCAATTATATTAGCCATTGGGTTCGTGTTTATTTGCTATAACCTTTATTATAGCTTCCGTTATGCATCAAGGGATGTTGGCATTGATCCATGGGATGCGCGTACGCTTGAATGGGCAACTCTCAACCCAGTACCTGCCTATAACTTTGCAATCATTCCGCAAGTTGCGTCTTATCAAGCGGTGTGGGATGCAAAGAAAAAAGGCCACGTATTATTCAAAGGAAAATACGAAAAAATTCATATGCCAAGCAATACCGGTGTTCCATTTATAATGGGTGTTCTCTTCTTCATTTGGGGATTTGCCATGGTATTCAGCTTATGGAAATTGGTGATCCTTTCAACCATTGCCATCTTCCTTTGCATGGTTTACAACTCATTTAAAGAAGACGACGGGTATTACATCTCTGCGGAAGAAGTTGAAAAAACGGAAAGAGAATTGCGAGGTGTCAGTTAATGAAAATGGATCATACGCTGCCTCTTGAATATAGAACACATCAAAATCAATTAAATATATTAGGTTTTTGGATTTTTATCGGCGCGGAAATTATGTTGTTTGCAACGCTGTTTGCTTCTTATTTTACACTGGTGGACCGCACAGCGGGCGGTCCTTCTGGTGCGGATATTTTTGATATCACGCCGGTCCTTATTGAAACGATTGTTTTATTAACAAGCAGTTTTACAATTGGCTTAGCTGTTCATGCTGCAAGAATTCATTTTAAAAAAGCCATGATGGCTTTTATTGCTGTAACGTTGCTCCTTGGCCTTGTATTCCTTGGGGTCGAAATTTATGAATTCATTCATTATGTACATGTTGGTGCCGGAATTCAAACGAGCGCTTTTACAGCGATCTTACTGACAACATTAGGTACGCATGGTGCCCACGTAACGTTCGGCCTGTTCTGGGGATTATGCATTCTTATGCAAATTCATAAGCGCGGATTAACACCAAAAACAGCAAATAAAGCATTTGTTTTCTCCTTATATTGGCACTTCCTGGATGTTGTCTGGATTTTCATCTTCAGCTTCATCTATTTGAAAGGAATGATGTAAATGTTAAAACAATTATTTCCATTCAATCAGACGATCGGCTATCTGTTTTCGTTAGTTCTAACTTTAGTTGCATTGGCCGTTTATTATTTTGATTTGTCTTTTGCCGTCAGCATGACCATTCTTCTAACAACAGCCTTTTTACAAGCCGGATTGCAATTAGTCGTTTTCATGCATTCCGGTGAAACAAAAGATAAAGGTGCAATCTATACCAATATTTTTTATTCCTTAGTGATCGGTCTTGCAACGATTTTCGGTACACTGTTATGTATGATTTGGGGGATTATTTAAAACTATCGTTTCGATTGTTTACAAGGCCTCCAAATAAATGGTCATAATTGAAAGGCTTTCTTCAATTAAATAAAATACCAAATGGGCAATGTCAGGAAACAACCGCCATTTGCGCATCGCCTCCCATAAATATAATAGAAAAAAAGGTTGCAGAAGCCTTTATGAAAATTGCAACATAAAACTAATCTATGCCAAAACGGGTTCAGTTGTATTTTCAATCACTGAACCCCTTTTCTTCTAAACTATTAAAGACTTCTCTAAACTCTATCTCCACTAAACTTTTCCCAAATGAAAATTTTTTAAATTCATATCAATGTTGATACAATTTTTTCATAAAAAATTGAAAAAGGTAAAATATGAAACTTAACCATATGCATTTAACAGTTACAGATGTTTCATCTGCACGAGAATTTTTGGAAACTTATTTTGGTTTGGAAGTGCATAGGAACCCGTGGAAACGGACTTCCTGTAATGATTGATGAAGAGGGTTTTGTGTTATCTTTATTGAAAGCTAAGGAAGTGGAATATCCAAAACCTTCTTTATTGGTTTTCCACTAGAAAATGAAGAACAGGTAAACAACATGTATCAACGCCTAAAGGAAGATGGATTTTATGTAACGGAATCCAATCACTTACACGGCTAGCTTTTTACATAAAGGCACCTGGAGGATTTACCATTGAAATCATTTGCCAAAAAAATTCATTCTTTCTTCAAGGAATTGGAAAGCCATTAAAAAGTAAAGATGTTAATCAAACTCTCGCATTTATTCCCTAATCTTAAAGAGATTTTGTGCGCGATATAATAAAAATGAAGCAAGAGGTCTGTCTATCTTGCTTCATTCCAATAATTAATATTCATAAATAATACTTACATTTGCACGTATTTCCATTTCTCCGCCTGATATCGGAGTAGAAGATCCCTCATTATATGCAATACCGCCTCCTGAAGCTTTTTCAAGGCCTGTATAACGAATAGGAGATGGAAAATATGCTCCTGATTCATTGATAACAGAAGGAACAGACAAGCTTATTCCGTATAAACCAGCGATTGCCTTTGCCTTTTCTTCTCCGTTTTTAACAGCACCCTTTAATGCTTCCAGATACTTCGCTGTTTTTGTTGCTTCACTTAAATCAAACGTGATATTGTTTGCCTCATTAATTCCTTCTTTAACTGTTAAATCTAAGATCGTACCTATTTTCTGAAGATCGTTAACCGTAACTTTTATATTATTAATAACCTCGTAGCCAACGAGAATTTGTTCCCTTTTTGATTCAATCGTACCCTGATTATTTTTAATTTCTATGTTTGTCCACTCATATCTTGGCTGAATCCGGTAGTCTACTGTACGGATATCCTTTTCTTGAATTCCTAGTTTTTTCAACTGATCCATTACCCGATTCATTTTATTTTTATTATCGTCCTGTGCCTTAATCGCATCAACATTAAATGTTCGAACAGCAATATCAATATAGGCAATATCCGGTGCAACTTTGACAGTATATGTGCCACTGACACTGATAGACCTTTTATTTACAACATCACTTGCATAAGCTGCCGTACCTCCAGCAAAAGCTTGGGCAGCAAATACTATTAAACTAGTAAGCAGCAGACCGAATAATTTTTTTACAGTATTCTTGTTCATGAATATCATCTCCTTATAAATAAATATAAGAATGAAGCAAGAAGTCGGTCTCTTACTTCTTTCTGGAAATTATTGTACCACACAAAAAGGGCTGAGAAAGATGAATAATATTCTTTCCCAACCCCCTTCATTAGAAATAATATCTGTAAAATCTTTTATACACTGAAACAAAACAAATAGGATTATTTTTTTTCACTAAGTATTTCTTTTAATGAGTTAGCCACCTCTATCAGTTTATCACTTGAAGCTTGTTGACTTAATTTGACTAAATCCTTATCTGCATTAAATTTATCAGATAGTACTAATCTTGAAGAAATCTGGAAATCACCATTTAGCTCACGGGAAGAGTTTTTCCAATTTGCATGCGCTGACCACTCAGATTGAGTATTCTTATTGATTTCAGTAATGATTCCAGTTTTAATATCTAGTAATTCCTTTTTGATGTCATCAATATTTACGTTTGAATTAATTTTTGGATTAATTTCCGGCATACAAATTCCTCCTTTTTAATGTTTTGTTTCAGTTTTTTTATTTTACAGATATATTTCTGCAAGAAAGGAGTGTTTCATTTTTCATTCAAATGCTGCCTTCATTTAACAGAATCCCATTGTAAATCTACTTCCAATTCTGCTATCCTACTGATAACTTCAAGATTATATTCATTTTTAATAAGCCCTTTCAAAGCCCTTATATATCGATCCTTCATAAGCTGGCATTCGCTTGAGTTGGTTAAAATCGTACCCGAATTTTTATAAGTTTCAAAAGGGCAAGGAGATCCGCACCAACTGCTTATAACGCATTCATTGCAATCTTCAATCCTATCTATTGTTCTCTGGGAAAGTCTTTGGGCTGCCTCGCTATTTGCCATTTCAATAAAAGAATGCTCGTATAAATTCCCTAAATAAAAATGATCCTCGCCTAATGATTGATTACATGCATATACATTGCCGTCAGGTGCAACCACACAAATTTCCCTGCCTGCTCCACATGGCGTTCGTTCACACATAAATGGGCGGTATGGCTGTAAGAGATGCTTGAACGTCAAGGATAGATATCTTTCTTTTATCAATTGCCCTGTTTCTTCATAAATAGGAGTAATAACAGAATGAAGAATGTTAAACAATCCTTTATTATATTTTTTTACAAAAGCATGCTGGCGCTCATATTCAAACCCTCTTCCAATCTTTGATAAGGGCCGCATCACCATACTATTAAAACCAAGAAGATGCAAATAAAGAGCAATTTCAGTCATTTGTTTAACGCTTTCATCCGAAATCACTGCTATTACCCCTCCGGAATTTTCGGGGTATTCTTGATGGAGAGCGAGCAACGATTTTTCAACGTTTTTATAGCTGCCACTCCCGTTAATAAAAGGCCTTTGTGCGTTGTGAACTGATTCAAATCCGTCACAGCTGATCCCTATACCAACGTTATGCTCTTTAAAAAAATTAATCATTTCCGAGTTTAATAGAGTTGAGTTGGATTGCAAACAATATTCCAGGTTCAATAAATCCCCGTAAGTATTTTTTGCATATTCAATTGTATAGCGTATCAATGGAAAGTTAAGCAGTGGTTCCCCTCCGGTAAATTCGAGGGTAATTGGTAGAGTAGATCGTGTAGCGGCTATATATTCAGCTATTCGGTCTATGTAAATGCGGGCGGTCTCTTTCGTTGTAAAAGAACCTTTAGCTGGTGAAGCATCAGCAAAGCAATAGTTGCATTTCAGGTTACAAGAAGTTGTGACAGCAAATTCAAAGAAGTGAAATATACCAGGGTCATTATTACTGACATTTGGAGAAAAAACCTTGCCATTTTTTGAACAAAGGCCTTTTTCAAAAAGAAACTCGCTAATTGCGTTATTCGGAAGAAGTCCTTTTATATCAAGTAAGTCTTTTTCATCCTGGTCAAAAACTGCCCAGCCTCCATTGGAAGGATTGACTGCAACTGTGGAATCACCTATATTAATAGTTTTTAATCCTTCAACCCATAAATATTCATCATCCAATGTAGAGCTCTCATTTTTCTTTAATTCAGCATCATAAAAATTAAATAGGGATCTTGGCATAATTTATTCCTCTCCTAAACTATTAAAATAGGGAAACACTTAAAGATCGTATATATTTATGCTAATTTATTAATTTTATTATCTTAAATCGTAGAACTATTAGCCGAAAAAAGTGAACATATATTTGAATTTTCCAAATATTTGATTTGATTTTAGTTTACATTTATTGGATATAATAGTCAAACATTTTCTTCCATATTTTATATAATTTTACATACAAAAACCAGGCAATACCGCCCGGTTCTTTTTGTCTATCTTATATCCGAAATCATATACTCTATACCATGTACTCCTTCATGGTACCATGCATACCTATCTCCGCTACATTGTTATTTCATTATCATTCAAAAAGTAAAGGCCCCTTCCATGTCTCCAATAAAACCTGCTATCTCCATTCATCCCAATAAATATTTATATATTCTATTTGATTCTTCTTATATTTATTTTCCTCATTAATTTTTTGGTTTTCTACTCTATTCTTTAAATTATTACTTTTAATATGAATGTTTTCATCATGTTTTTCCATATTTTCACTCCCCTTAACTTTCTTCTTTATTTATCTTGAGCTTTTTTAATATTATTTAATCCTCTTTAGGAACACACGGGAAATCATTTTCTTTGTGTAATTCTTATTAAGTGGTGTTTACAATTTCTACGTAATTTTGGGGCAATCTTAACCCCTTCTTCCCTTTTCGCTAACATCTCTTCTGTTGTAATAAAAAATATCCCGATGAGAAAAATAAAAATGCTGGCACATATAAATCCAATGCCAATACCGTTTAAGAGAACATCGTTGGAATCGCTTTCAAAAATTGGAATTAATAAAAATAACATTCCTATTAAAACTAAAGAACCACTGATATATTTTAACAGACGCAACACCTTCATATGGTTTTCCATTTGTTGGCCTACCCTCTTCCATGAAAAAATCGTCCATATCTTATAATTAAAGATACTATAATTTTTTAGAAAAATAGAACAATTTTTTATTTTGCCCTTAAAACATTATTCACGTAAAATAAAAGTGTTGGTACATATTTTTACTATTACCATTGTGGAAAGGAGATTTTTGTATGATAGGATGTGCAAGCGGTTTGTTTGGTGATGGTCCGGTAACACTTTCAGAAGGGTTGCAAATTTTAGTGGACGAACATGCTCCTTTACGAAAAAGCTTAGAAACATTGGAATCATATAGTAACAAAATTGAGTTTGAAGAAGAAAAAGCAACTGTTTTTCAGCAATTGATCCAAGAAGTGAAAGCGTTTAATGAAAATCTATCCCGTCATTCAGCAAAAGAAGAAGATCATTTGTTTACAATGATGGAAAAGTATATTGGAAAAAACGGTGGACCGATTGCTGTTATGGAATACGAGCATCAAATGGCCCATGGGTATATTAATCAATTTTTGCAAAATATCGAAAGCCATAAAGAGCAAACAAATGATGACATGATTGAAAACGCAAATTTAATAAAAAATGCTAAGCAAATCTTACTTGATCATTTTGCCAAAGAAGAACAAGTGTTATACCCAATGGCAGAAAAATTGTTATCTCAAGATGAAAAAGACCTGTTAAAAGAAAAAGTCCAGAATTAACATATAAAAGGAGGCGTTTTTTCCGTTCCGTGAAAGGGGCTTTACGAAATAGACGGCATTTTTGAATAAATAAAAATATCACAAAATTTAACAGCATCGTGCAAAAAAGCTGTCCGAAATATCAGGGAACCTGATTTTCAGACAGCTTCTTCTTTTCATGCGACAGATTTTTCCGCTTTTCTAGCTTTGTCTTTTTTGGCGATAAAAGAAACTAAAACTAGCAAAGCTACAATGACTAGACATACGATTGTTCCGATCATATTTTGTTTATTAAAAATGAATGCAATAAAAATGGCAGATAGCGATAAAGCCGCAGTGAACGTTGTATATGGGTGCCAAATAACTTTAAAGCCCTTTAATTTGTCAGCATAACCTTTCCTTAATCTTAACTGTGCTAAACAAATGCCAATCCAAATTAATAAAACAGTGAAACCTGGAATTGTCATCAAATAGCTGATAACTTGTTCAGGTGTCATATAAGCTAAAAAGACCCCAACTAAAATAAACATCGTCGTAACGAGAATCCCATTCAAAGGAATCCCTTTTTTCGTCGTTTTTGCGAAAGCTTTCGGAGCCTCTTTGTTTTGTGCCATCGTAAACAGTGTTCTTGAAGTGGCATAAATACCGGAATTAGCCGCTGAAAGAAGCGCTGTAATGAGCACGAAATTCATGACATGGGCAGCTCCAGGAAGACCGATTGAGCTAAATACTTGAACAAACGGACTATCTTCGGAACCAACTTGATTCCATGGAATGATGCCGCAAATAATTAAAATTGGCAAAATGTAAAATAGAATCACACGAAAGACAGTCGTCTTAATAACTTTCGGAATAACCTTTTCGCTATCCTTTGTTTCAGTAGCAGCAATGCCGATTAATTCAGCTCCGCCATAAGAAAACATAACGACTAAAAACGCGCTTAAAACACCACCAATGCCGTGTGGGAAAAAGCCTCCATGTGCGGTGTAATTGGAAAATGAAACATTTTCTGCAGGAAAGACACCGAATAATATCAAACTTCCGAGGATAATAAAGGCAACCAACGTAATAATTTTTATGCTGGCGAACCAAAATTCAAGTTCCCCGTAATGTTTCACCTGAAACATATTAATTCCGACGATTAATGCTCCACAGAGGATGCTTAATAGCCATAACGGAATATCTTGAAACCAATATTTCAAAAAGCTGCCGGCAGCTAACAATTCTACAACGGTTACAATAATCCAGTTAATCCAATACAACCAGCCAACAATAAAAGAAAGCTGAAATCCAAACGCTTTATGAATCAAATGTTGAACATTTAAATTCGGATAGACTGTTGCCATTTCTCCTAAAGCAGCCATAACAATAAATAGTAACAGCCCGCCGATCAAATAAGAGATCACGACACTTGGCCCGGCCATATTCAATGTATCAGAACTTCCTTTAAAAATACCTGTTCCGATCATTCCAGCCAAAGCAATAAACTGAACGTGACGCGGTGCTAACTCTCTTTTTAAAACTTGCTGCTCTTCTTTCATAAATTTTCACACCTTGCTATTTTTTTAATATTATTTTATAAATAGTTTTTCATCTCTAGTCCGGCACTATTCTTTTTTGATTAAACGCTTTTTAGCGTTAAAGCAATCCTCTACTAATATATCATTTTTCTTAAAATTTTTGCAACATGAATCTATGAACAATAAAACAGTTTGATATTTTTGAATATTATTTGTTTTTCAAAACTGTTTTCATGATTTATCAATACTGTTATAAAAATATCCGAACAAACTACCTTTCACATTTAAGAAAAAATTAGCCTAACAAAATGCGTAAGTAGCTCACATTTTCACACAAATTTTGAAAAATTTTTCCTTTTATTTAACCATTCAATATAGTATGGTAATATTTGTAAACATCTATCTATAAACGAAGTAGTATTGTTTAAGAAGTAAAATTTGTAATTTTTTTGGGGGAATAAGATGATTAGAGATAAGATTGATAAAATCTTAGATAGTTTACCAGAAGAAGAGTTAAAAAAAGTTTATTGGTCCATTTCGTCTATTCAGGAAGAGTATTTATTTAATAAAAACTTACAGGAAAAAGGTGTAACAGTTACAACCCTCGTTGAGGAAGCAGAAGAAATTATAGATTTATGGGACCGCACATTTGCAAAAGACATTAGTGAAGAAGTAAAAAAAGAAATCTATTACGATCAGTTTAAATGGCATATTTTCAGTTATGAAAAGAAAGATTGTTTAAAAGATGATGATGCAAGAAAAGCATTTGATGCGTTGCCTAAGGAAAAAGTTTATGTCATGTATCAAGGGTTACCTTTGATTTATCTTTATACAAATGCGAATAAGGTTGAGGCAAAGGTTTTTGATTCACAACAAGACATTTATATTTTTGATACAAATTTCACTTGGACATATGTCCGTACCCATGAATTAATGTGTGGTCCATATTTTTATAAGGTCAATGAAATGTCATAGAGTTGTATAAAAGAGAAAGCATAGGTTCTATTATCTATGAACCCCCAAATAATCGTTATCATGAAGGATCTGTGGCTATAACAAATCCCGTTAAATTCGTTTATCCTGCATTCATAAAAAAGACGATGATGGATTTTTTGTGTTTTTTCCCTACTCTGTTTCCTGAAGCAGGATGGGACTTTCCTTTATCAACAGGGGAAACAAGATATAAAGCGATACAAAATGCAAAAAAGGATTTAGCTTACTCATTGCCGTGAACCCTATACGACAATGAAGAGCTTCCAGAACCCATACCTATAAATAAGAATGACATTTCCGAAGGGATGGAATTAATCGATATAGAGACATCATTTGAACCTTACGCTGAAGAAATACAAGAACATTTAAAATATCGCCATTGGCACATTACCTATTATTGCGAAGAAAAAGATGATTATTTTGAAGCTATTGGTTATAAAAATGAACAAGGGACGTGGGACATCTTTTTTAATGATTGTCCTGAAGATTATAAAAAACTATTTAATTCATTCTGTAAGAAAAATCCTGATGATCCTAATGATCCGTTTCTTTTTACAGTCAAATTAAGAGCAGAAGCCGAGGAAAAATTTTTTCAATTGGTTGAGGATATCATTGCGAAACAGAAGAAGGAATAAACGAATACATCATAAACAATGTTCGAAAATTATAGAAACGCTAATTAATTGATACTGCCCCCAAAACATTAGATTATTGCTTCTAACTTTTGGGGGCACTTAAAAGGCTTAAAAAATCTATAAAACTATCTCATTTAATATAGTCAGCTATTCCTTATATTGAATACCATTAATCGTTATCGTTTTTAAAGTAGTGAAAAATTCTTTCGCTGCTTGACCTTGCTCGCGAGCGCCAGTACCTGAATTTTTTATTCCGCCAAACGGGGCTTGCGGTTCAGCTCCACCCGTTTCATCATTAATTTGTACAAGGCCGACTTCACTGCGATCGATAAAATCGAAAGCCTTTTGAATATTCGTTGTGTAAATCGAAGCACTTAATCCAAAGTCCGATTCATTCGCTAAGCGCACAGCTTCTTCATAATCTGCCACTTTAAAAATAGCTAAAACCGGTCCAAATACTTCTTCCTTTGCTAAATCCATATCGTGCGTAACATTTGTAAACAATGTTGGTTCTACAAAATACCCTTCTGACAACTCAGCAACAGGCTTGCCTCCGAAAATACATTTCGCTCCTTGTCCCTTTGCCCGCTCAATATGCTCAAGTACATTTTCAAATTGTTGTTTCGAAGCAAGAGGGCCCATTGTTACTCCTGCTTTTATTTGCTTCGCATTTTCGATTAGTTTTTCCACTACCGCATCGTATACCGGCGCTTCAATATACACGCGGCTTGTCGCTGTACAGCGCTGCCCTGTTTGTTTCATCGCTCCTTCTATTGTTTTGGCGGCTGCTAAGTCTAAATCGGCATCCGCTAAAATAATGGCCGCATTTTTCCCGCCTAGCTCTAGCTGAATTTTTTTCTTCGTCGGACCTGCCACATCTAAAATTTGTTGGCCTACAGCGTTCGAGCCTGTAAAGGAAATCGCTTTCACTTTTGGTGATTCAATTAAAACTTTCCCTAGTTTCGAACCGCGCCCTTGCACAATATTTAATACATGATCCGGCAAGCCTGCTTTTACAAATAAATCCGCAATATACTGACTTGTAAGTGCTACTTCAATCGACGGTTTCCAAACAACCGTATTGCCATAAACGAGCGCCGGAGCTATTTTCCAAAGAGGAATTGCAATTGGGAAATTCCATGGTGTAATGACCGCGACAACTCCTAAAGGAACACGTTTCGTAAAAATCATTTTATCGTCAGAAGCCGATGGCAGCACCTCGCCAGTTGCACGCATGCCTTCCTGTGAAAAATAACGTAAAATGGAGGCGCCACGTTTGACTTCTCCGATCATTTCTGGTACCGTTTTTCCCATCTCTTTTGAAGCGAGCCCTGCTAGAGGTTCCATATGTTCCATTAATAAATTTGCCATTGCCTGTAAAATTTCGCCACGTGCAACCGATGACATTCTACTCCACTTTTGGAACGCTTCCTCACTCTCATTGATTTTAGCTTCTGTTTCTGAAATCGTGTGTAATTCGATTTTTCCAATACATTCCGATGTATTAGCCGGATTAAACTGTACACGAATCTCCCTTACACTCATGACCATTAATATCCCTCCTAACCTACAGTTACTTCCAGCAATTTTTCAACTGGTGTATACGGTACATTGTGCGCTTCAGCCACTGCCTTATAAGTAATTTGACCAGCGATTACATTTAACCCTTTTAAAAGTGCCGTATTTTCTAAGCAAGCGCGCTCATAACCTTTATTTGCAATTTGCAACGCATATGGAACGGTGACGTTTGATAGAGCTATTGTCGACGTACGTGATACCGCTCCCGGAATGTTGGCCACCGCATAGTGAAGGACCCCATGTTTTTCATAAACCGGATTGCTATGGGTTGTAATTCGATCAATGGTTTCGATAGCTCCGCCTTGATCAACGGCAACATCAATAATTACACTTCCCGGTGTCATTTGTTTGACCATTTTTTCTGATACAATACGAGGTGTGCGCGCTCCCGGAATGAGCACTGCCCCAATTAATAAATCCGCTCTTTTCACTTGTTCTTCAACGTTAAACAGATTTGAAAAACACGTTCTTACTTTCCCTTCAAATAAATCATCCAATTGACGTAATCGCTCAACGTTCGTATCTAGTATCGTAACATCTGCACCTAATCCTAATGCCATTTTGGCTGCATTCGTACCTACAACACCGCCGCCAATAATGACTACATTGGCTGGTGCTACACTAGGTACACCACCTAGAAGCATTCCTTTCCCACCAGCGTGTTTTTCTAAGAAATGTGCACCGATTTGCACAGACATGCGGCCAGCTACTTCGCTCATCGGTGTTAAAATCGGCAATGTTCCATTCGCTAGCTGAATCGTTTCATAAGCAATCGCTATAACTCCCTTTTCCATTAAAGCTTTCGTTAATAGAGGTTCTGCCGCTAAATGTAAAAATGTAAATAAGATTTGATCTTTTTTAAAATAATCAAATTCTGATGGTAATGGCTCTTTTACCTTCATGACCATTTCAGCATCCCAAGCATCAGCTGCAGATGAAACAATTTTCGCTCCTGCCGCGATATATGCCTCATCGCTGAAGCCGCTTCCTACACCTGCTCCCTTTTCAACGAGCACTTCGTGTCCCCTTTGTACTAAGTCATAAACCCCTGCTGGTGTTAGACTTACTCGATTTTCATTATCTTTAATTTCCTTTGGAATCCCGATAATCATGTTATTACACTCCTTTTACAACAACTTCATTTTGTAAATAAGCCAATGTTTCATCAACGATCCGTAAAATATCATTTAATTCATCCTTTGTTATGATTAATGGCGGTGAAAAAACAAGCGTATCTTGATCATATGTCACTGTACGTAAAATTAATCCGCGTTTGACCATTTCCTTCACTGCAATTGGACTTAATAGCGGATCAAACCGTTCACCCGTTTCACGATTTTTCACAAATTCAATCGCACCTAATAAACCAAATGTACGCACTTTTCCAATGAAATCATACTTTTTTTGCAATGCTTGAAATCCTTTCAGCATCTCTTCGCCCATTTCTTTCGCATTTTGTACAAGACCTTCCCGCTCAATAATTTCAATATTTTTCAATCCTACAGCACAAGCTAATGCATGACCGCTATACGTATAGCCATGCATAAGGATCCCTTTTGATAATGCGCATAAATCTCTATGAATTTTTTCAGAAATCAAAACCCCGCCAAGCTGCACATACCCACTCGATACACCTTTTGCAAAAGTCATCATATCTGGCACTACACCAAAATGCTCGATGCCGAAGTTTTTCCCTGTACGTCCAAAGCCCGTAATAACTTCATCTGCAATAAATAAAACACCGTATTCATCACAAATTTCACGCACTTCTTTGAAATAATCCGGCTTTGGCACATTGACACCGCCTGCACCTTGGACAGGCTCTGATATAAACGCCGCGACATTTTCTGGACCGAGCTCTAGAATCAATTTTCGGAGTTCCGCTGCTGAATCTTTATTTACATAGTAAAAGTCCGGTGCCGGTGAGTTAGTAAATTTGCGAAACCCTTCAATCCCTGTTGCGTTGGTAGATCCGAAAGCGACCCCATGGTACGACAATGTGCGGGAAATTATTTTTTGGCGATTTGGTTGACCTTTTAAAATCCAGTAATGACGTGCAAGTTTTATAGCTGTATCATTAGATTCTGATCCACCGGACGTAAAGAACACTGTATTCAAATCCCCTGGTGCCATCTGGGCAATTTTCGCTGCAAGTTTAATCGCCGGCTCATTACTAAACGTAGCAAAACATGAACTAAATGCTAGCTTCTCCATTTGCTCTTTCGCCACTTCAGCAATCTCGGTCCGTCCGTGGCCGATATTTACATTCCATAAAGATGACATCCCATCAATGTACGTTTTTCCCCCTAAATCTTTTAAATAAATTCCTTTTCCTTCACAAAATATGGCTGCTGGCCCATAGATTTGTTGCTCCTCAATCGAGGATGTAGGATGCAGGAAATGCTTTTGATCCAATGATTTTAATTGCTCTACTAATTGAACTGTCATTCTATCAACCTCTTTCTTGTAAGTTTACGCTAGAAACAAAACAATAAAACTTCCATTTACTACAGGATTGTTTACTAAATAAAAAGCAAGTTTGATGCCAAGTTACTGGTGATGAAAAATTTTCTTATTCCAAGCTCAAAAAACGATATTGAAAAAACATTTTAAGACGAGGCGTTCTCTTTAAACGACTTCCATTCGTTGATGTCAATTCAGGTCTAATCAATTAAGCAATAAAAAACTGTCCAAAAAGTTCCCCACT
Organism: Calidifontibacillus erzurumensis; assembly: GCF_013303125.1. GTDB lineage: Bacteria > Bacillota > Bacilli > Bacillales > Bacillaceae_J > Calidifontibacillus > Calidifontibacillus erzurumensis. The sequence continues at coordinate 58,519 of NZ_JABTTE010000013.1, forward strand.
TTCTAGACAGCTACATTCAACCGAACTATGTTTCATTTTTCATTATTATTTCAAAATACATTATGCATTTTTGAATTATTTTGGGTTTTTTTGAATACTCTTTGCTAAAATAAACAATTATTGCATTTTTGCATCACTTCATGCAAAAATTCACCATTGTTTTTTCAATTATTCATACACCACACTCTTCGTTAGCTGATAACGTTGAATTTTTCTTACTAATGTAGACTGATTGCAGCCTAATGCTTCAGCGGCTTGCCTTATACTTTTATGCTGCGACAATGCTTTTTTAATAACTTCCTTTTCAAAGGCCGCCACTTGCTCCTTCAGTGATCCGGTATATTGAGAAATGTCCATATTGCTACTTTCTATTGATTTTGATAGTGGTTGACCTACTATATTATTGCTCTTCTTTTTCGTCGCTCCTTTTAGTTCTTCTCGAATCATACTGGCAGTAATTTTCGGCTGATTCGCTAATAATGATACCCGTTCGATAATATTTTTTAACTGACGTACATTTCCTGGCCAATCATACTCTTCCAGCACCTTTAATGCTTCTTTATCAAGCGTTCGATGTATATGATACCTTTGTTCAAATATCCTTAAAAAATGGTAAACAAGGGGGACAATATCTTCGCGTCGCTCTCGCAATGGTGGAATTTCGATCGGAATGATGTTTAAACGATAATATAAATCTTCACGAAAACTTCTTTGTTGCACCATTTCAGCTAAATTCCGATTGGTTGCCGCAATGATTCGCACATCAATAGGAATCGGCTTCGTACTTCCAATTCGCTGAACCTCTGATTCTTGTAAAACCCGCAATAATTTTGCCTGCAATTGCAGGGGCATTTCTCCAATTTCATCTAAAAAAATCGTACCTCCGTTAGCCGTTTCGAAAATGCCCGCTTTACCACCTTTTTTTGCACCAGTGAAAGCCCCTTCCACATAACCAAAAAGTTCCGATTCCAACAGCGATTCTGGAATCGCACTACAGTTAATCGTTAGCATTTGTTTTGTATTTCTTCGGCTATTTAAATAGATGAGTTTTGCTACTTCCTCTTTACCAACACCAGACTCTCCTTCAATCAAAACTGTTGAATCTACTTCAGCTACTCTTAAAATTCTTTTTAACACTTTTTGCATCGCAGGAGATGCCGCAACGATATTCATTTTCTTTTGCTCTTGATTATTCAACTCTTCAATTCTTTGTTTAAATCTCTCATTTTGAATTTCTAGTTTTTTCACTTCTTCCTCAAGATTTTTTAACCTCGACATATCCCGAGTTATAATGAGCACATATTGCAGTTCCCCAACCTCATCAAAAATTGGCTTTCCTGTCACTAAAAAACATTTATTATTCAAAAAAGTCTGAAAAATCGTGACATCTTCCTTTGTTTCTAACACTTTCAATGTTAACGAATCGCTCATTTCCCCTTCGGCCACTAAATCCTTTGCATATCGATTGATACAGTTAATCCCTACAATTTCAATATCAAGATCGTTTTGAAAGATGATTTTACCGTCCTTGTTACTAATCGTAATTCCATCGGATAAAGAATTTAATAATTTCATAGATAGAGGATTTAAAATGTCCGTATCATTGTACTGTTGAATGGGTCTTGCGTAAAAAAGTTTCCCAGTTGGCGAATGAATGACATGAACATAAAAATCTTCTGAAGTGTAATTCTCCACGCCTTCCTCATATTGTGCATAAATTTTTTCTACTTGTTCCATGGGAAGGTTGCTTGAAAACTTTACCTCGTTTTCTTGAACATAAAAAAAATGCTCTGTTTTATGCATCCATTTTTAATCTCCCTTCACCAGTTATTTCCTACTATTTATTTTATGACTCTCATCTGTTAATCACAAATATAAAAAAAAGAATCTGCATCTAAAATGTCCACCTAATGAAAAGGCTTACATTCAATAGAAGCAGATTCTTACCTCTCTTAATTTACTTCAGATACTAACGTTTCCACTTCCTCATTCTTCGATTGCGATAGACTTGGCTTCATCTTTCTCATAAAGAAAAATAATCCAACTGACACAAGAAACACAGCCGTACTTAAATAAAACTGTGGTTTCAAGCTTTCGATGAATACTTGACAAATATAAACAGCGATAAGCAAGAATATCGTTGCATACGTTAAATAAGGAAACATCCACATACGAATCGGCAATTCAGGTCCATTCGCCTTTATGAATTCTTTACGGAAGCGGATTTGTGAAATCGCAATGAAAATATAAACGATAATCATTAAACCGCCTACGCAGTTTCCTAGGAAGTAGAAAATAACATCTGGCGAAATAAAATATAGCATTGCACAAATATACGCCACAATTGTACTGCCAATAATTGCAGGTACTGGTGCACCACGTTTATTTTTAATCCTCGAGAAAAATTTCGGGGCATCCCCTTGGCGCGACATTTCTAATAACATACGTGAGCTTGTGTATAATGCTGAGTTTAAAACCGAAACTAATGATACGAAAATAACGACTTGCATAATTTCAGCTGCAATAGGCAGCCCTGCCATCCTTAAAATGTTCGCATATGGTGCTGCTAAATTTTCCGCATCATTCCATCGTAAAACGAAAACCATAATTGTAACCGAACCTACAAAGAATAACCCTAAACGGAATACAACGTTGCGAATGGCCCGCACAATATTTTTTGCTGGATTTTCGGACTCAGCTGCTGCAATTGCAGCTACTTCTGCACCACAAATGGAAAAAATAACAAACACAATCGCAGTTAAAATCGGAACAAACCCTTGTGGAGCAAAACCACCATGATTAAACAATATGCCGAATCCTTCTGGCTCAAAAGTCGGCCATACACCTAAAATCATTAACGTACCAACAATTAAAAACACAACAATGGCTGTCACTTTAAAGAAAGAGACCCAATACTCGAATTCACCAAAAGTTTTTACAGAGTATACATTGATCAATGTCATAAGCAATGTAATTCCGACTGAACCGACCCAAACAGGTATAACCGGAAACCAAGCATTAATCATCCCGCCAATTAATGCTGCTTCAAGGCCTACAATGAATACCCAACTTGCCCAGTATAGCCAGCCTACGGTAAAGCCCGCCCATTCTCCAACATATTTAGAAGCATAGGAAGCAAAAGTCCCCATCTCTGGGTCACCACTTTGCTTCATCCCTAATGCTAATTCACCTGAAGCCATTTCACCAACCATTTGCATAATTAACACAATAATCAAACAGGCAATTCCGTAGGAAAATATAACTGCAGGACCTGTACTTAAAATATTTTTACCAGTACCAACGAATAAGCCTGTTCCAATGACACCACCAATCGAAATCATTGTAATGTGCCGGGTCTTTAAAGAGTTTTGTAATTTTCCCATTTAACTCCTCCTTTATCAAAGCGACGTGATAAATTTTCAATTTAACTTATATACTTTTTGGAATTTTCGGAAATTAATCAAGTGAATTTCGCTTGAACTTCTCCTCTACATAAAATGCGTGAAGGAAGCTTCGAAAAGTTCGAAGCTAATCCCAATAGGCCAATGTACGTTTCAGCATCGATTTACGATACTGCTCGGTTGATTTAATTAATACTTGATTCGTTGTATAATCCATTATTACCCCGTAACGTCGAATGACATCTAATTGGTCAATTTCTCCGTTTTTATACATCTTTTCTACTTCATATGGGCATACATGAAGCCAAGCATTACGATTTTTTCGAATGTATTCTCTTTCTTTTTTAGTAGCTTCATGGTCAATTTCAAATAAATCAAGATCTCGATCAATTTCTTTAATAACTACACCATAATCCTTTCGGGCTCTTTCGATTGAAACGTACTCATCAATGACATCTTCTAATACGGCGTTGACATCACGTTCTAACGGATCACCTAAACCTCCTCCACCTGCTGAAGGCCTCGTAAACGAATCCCCCTTGTTCACTTTGACATTAGAGAAAATTGTACCTAAAAATTGTTCTTGTTCAGTATTCGGGTGTAAAATTGCCCCTTGCGGAATGGATGGTAAACCACCTTTAATTCCCCATGTTATGGAACGTGAACGATCACAACAATAAGACATAACACCACCAAATACTTCGGTTAAAACGCCTCCTTTTTCAACACCACACCCGCCTCTATACTTTCCTGGTCCAGCCGAGTCGGTAATAATAGCATGTTTTGTAGTAATAACTGGTGACAAACGCTCTTGTCCTTCACAAGGCTGCACACTAAGTCCTACACCAAAAACCGGTGATGTTGCATTAGCCCCGTCTCGGTCTATACGGCCTCCATGACCGCCTGCCATCCAGTCATACCACATAAAATAATTATTGGATGTATTGCGTCGATCATATCCACCGATTAATAAGTATTCCAAGTTAAATGAACACGCAATCGCACGTTCTGGCATGATTTCAGACCAAATTTCAAAACATGCATTCATGATTTTTTCAAAAGCACCTGAACAGAATCCAGTAACAGCAACAGGTTCAGGAGCATTGACTACTGAATTTTCAGGTAAAAACGCTTTCACAACTCGATAAAATCCGGAATTTAGTGGTACTTCTGGGAAAAATGTTTTCGTACCTGCATATAATCCCGATAAAGCGGAACCAAAGCCTGCATTTAGAAAACAACTAATATATGGATGAGATCCGCTTAGATCATAATAAATTTCATTATTTTTAATTGTCATTTTCACACGAATTGGGATAAGCGCATCTCCAACTTCAGGATCCATATCAATATAATCAACCGCTTCCCAAGTACCTTCCGGCAAAGACTCGATCTTTTTTCTCGTTAACCGTTCAACGTAATCTTGCACCTCTTTAAACGCAGTTAAAACTGTATCTAAACCGTATTTTTTAATCAATTCTAACAACTGTTTTTGGCCAACTTTTGCGGCTTCCACTTGTGAACGTAAATCACCTAATCGTTCCTTTGGCACACGCATATTCGAAATTATAAGATTGACTACATCAGATAAGTACTCACCTTTGCTATAAATTCGAACTGGCGGGATGCGTATACCTTCTCCAAAATGGTCACGAGACTTCACATCAAATGATCCTGGATTAGAACCACCAACGTCTGCCCAATGTCCATTGGTTTGCATGAAAGCTATTAATTGATCTTCATAAAACACAGGTAAAATGACCCTTGTATCACAAAAGTGAGTACCACCACGATAAGGATCGTTTACTAAGAAAACATCCCCCGGATGAATATCTCCCTTAAAATCTTCTAAAACAGCTTTAGCCGTTAAATGCAATGTCCCTACATGAACCGAAATATCTTGTGTTCCTTGCATCACCGTATTTCCTTCTGCATCACAAAGAGCACAACTAAAATCACGATTATATATCACAAAAGAATAGCAAGTTCTTAACATCTGTTCTGCCATTTGATCGACTAAGTTCACGAAACCATTTTTTAAGACTTCAAATGTAACAGGATCTAAAGTTGTTTCCTGTATTTGAATCGGTTTTTGTGCAGAAAGCATACCCATTCCACCTTTCTGAAGCTATTCTTGATTTACAGAAATAATAATGTTGTCTCTTCACCATAGTTTGTGATTTAAGCACAATTCTGGCAATTAGTTAGCTAGATTATGGCCCCTCACAATCTCTCCTTCTTCAGCTTACAGACCGGCCAGTTGGTGGAAAGGAAGCGGTCAAGTGCTTTCCTTGACGGCTTCCTTTCCACCAACTATCATCCACCATAATGCTGAAGAAGGAGGGGCTAGGACGCCTGTTCTTGATAAGTTTTGCCTGTACATTCCAAAAATACACGTGTTCTAAATCGATGTAGGTTCCTATATCCATAAGCCCGGCGTTTTATGTTCTTAATTTTATGGTTGGTTCCTTCTGTTCTTCCGTTTGTAAAAGGTGTCTTAAAGTATTGCAGGATTTGCACTTTCCAATTTTCCAGTGTCTTGGCGGCCTTATGAAAAGACGGAAAAGGGCTACTCCATGCGAATTGAATCCACTCGGTTAGGAGCACTTGAGCTGTCTCATAGTCAGGGGATCTATACACGTCCCGAAACAGTTCCTTCAGACCATAGCTGTAAGCCAGCTCATCATGTGTTTCCAAGAGTTCATCTAACTGTTCTTTTTGATATTCTTTTAAGTTTTCATAACTTTTCAAGAGGAGGAAACGACTTTTTTTCAAGCCAGGAATTTTCTTACGAACTTGATCTAAAGCTTGAGTTACCTTTTGAACCACATGATATTTATCAATGACAATATCGGCGCATGGAAAAGCCTTCCGGACAGCCTTGTGGAAAGGGTCCCACATATCCATGACAATGGTTTTTACCCGGTCAGAAGCCACTACCTTTTTTGGTTTAAAAGCTTCAGCGTTGACTCATAATCGCGGTTCTGGCCCATCCCCATGACAGCACCTAGGTTGGCATCTAAGAGGACCGTTTCGTATTTATGGCCTTTTCGGACGGATACTTCATCCAGACTTAGGGCCATGTCTTGTTTGTCCTGCATTTTTTCAAGATATTCTTCATGAAGGTCCACCTTTTCCTGGGCAACCGTATAAAAAATACGTTCTACAGTGGAATAAGCTATACCATGTTTACGGCTGACATCCTGAATGGTTGTTCCCAAGACTTGTTCATACAGAAAAAGTCGAAATCGATTGGTATAGTGCTGGCGTGACATAATGGATTCATACGTTTCTGTAAAAATCTCTTGACAGTTTTCACATTTGTACCGTTTTACACACACCAAAAGATATAGTGGCTTATTTAGTATGCATAAATCACGTACTTTTCTTGTCCTCCTGTCATGGACGAAAGAGGTGAAAAAGCCACATTGGGGACAGCGTGTCTCCTTCTCTTTTCTTTCAACATGGACGGTATAATGAGTAGAATGCATTTCTTGTTTAATAACTTTAAATTCTGGCAATTCTAGTGGTACAGAAAACATTTTAGAAACCTCCTAATTAATGTGGTGTGTTAGCTAACATTATTGCCAGGAATTCTAAAATGTTTTCTTTTTTACTGTAAAATCACCAAAAGTGATGAAGAATCATAATGTTTTTGTATACATCAACCTTTGCTGTAAAATTCGGAGGAATAACTGTTGTTGCATCTAACTGCTCAATAATAGCTGGACCTATGAATTCAACTTCGACTGGAATTTTGTCTCGATCATAAATATTCGTTGTAACATATTTGCCATCAAAGTAAACTTCTCTCGTCCCTTTAATTGCATCTTCAATTTTTCCGATTTGTTCGTATTTCGGAAACTCAGGTTTTGGAACGGTACCAATGGCTGTAACACGAAGTCCATAAATTTCAACTTTTTGTTCCCGATCTGAATAAGCAAACTCACGTTCATGTTCTTTATGGAATAATTCTAAAATATCTTCTATAGATGAATTACTTTCACTAATTGGTACCGATAACGAACGCCATTGACCTTGATATCTTAGATCAATAAAATTCATTAAGGTTGAATGTTCTTCTGGAATTCCTTCTTCTCTAAGCAGTGCTCTTGCCTCAGCTTTCATGCTTTCATATTCCTTCAATAAATCATCCAAGGTTACTTCCGAAGCTTGCTTTAAATATGTTTTCGAAATATCATGCCGTACATCAACGAGTAAACATCCCATCGCTGCAGCTACACCTGGGTGAGGCGGGATAATTACAGTCGGGATATTTAATTCTTTTGCTAAATGCGCACCATGTAATGGACCTGCACCACCAAATGCAACTAATGCGAAGTCTCTTGGGTCAAATCCTCGCCGAACCGAAATTAATCTGACCGCATCGCTCATATTCGCGTTTGCTACTTCAATGATTGCGTTTGCTGCTTCTTCTAATGAATAACCAAATTGATCTGCAATTTTTTGTACAGCTTGTTTCGCCTTTTCTACGTCTAATTTCATAGAGCCGCCTAATAATTCAACACCTAAACGTCCTAACACTAAATTCGCATCGGAATTTGTCGGTTCCGTACCACCGCGACCATAGCATGCTGGACCGGGTGAAGCTCCTGCACTTTGTGGACCATTTCGTAATGAACCGCCCTCATCGATCCAAGCTAAACTTCCTCCACCTGCACCAATTGTCAAAATTTCAATACTCGGAAACCCAATTGGATAACCATATTCAATTGCCCAATCTTTCGTTATTCGAATGTCACCATCATACATTAAGGAAATATCGGTACTTGTTCCCCCCATATCTAAACCTATTGCATTGTTATAACCACATAATTTAGCAATATGTTTACTTGCAATCGCACCCGCTGCAATTCCTGAACTTGCTAGACGTGCAGCATAACGGGGAACTGTACTTGATGTCATTACACCGCCACCTGAATGTAAAACTAAAATATCCTCTTTATAACCACGCTCATGCATTTCTTTTTCTAGCCTATTAATATAAGAAGTCATGATCGGTCCTAATACAGCATTAATAATTGTTGTGCTCATACGCTCATGTTCAAAGATTTCAGGTAAAACTTCACTTGAGATACAAACATATACCCCAGGTAATTCTTGTTGAAGAATTTCTTTAACTTTTGCTTCGTTTTCACCATTTACATAAGAATTAATAAAACAAACTGCAATAGATTCTGTTCCACGCTTTTTTAGTTTTCTAGCTAATTCACGAACTTCATTTTCATCGATGGGCACCAATATTTTTCCTTCATAGTCAGTACGCTCTGTCACTTCAAAACGATCTCGTCGTTTAATATATGGTTTTGCTTTATCTTTATAAGTATCCCAAATATCTTCTTTAGTACCGCGGCCTATTTCAATTACATCTCGGAAACCTTTTGTGGTAATTAGTGCTGTTTTAGGCAATTTCCTTTCAATAAGTGCATTCGTACCTACCGTCGTCCCATGGGAAAAAACTTTAATATGTTTACCATTAATTTTCGCTTTTGCAATTCCCTCTAAAATCCCCTTTTCAGGGTTTGATGGAGTTGATGATGTTTTAGTAACAAAAATTTCTCCAGTTTCCTCATCGAATACAAAAACATCCGTAAAAGTACCTCCAACATCAATTGCTAAACGTTTTTTAGCAGCAATCATAAAACCCCTTCTTTCTAAATATTCTGTAAATTTCAATTACAAAATTGAGCTATAAACCCACCGTTAGAATTTCATTACCCAAAAATCGTTCACAAAATTATAAAGCAAAACAAATGCCAACTATACCAGCCCATTTCTTAATTACTTTATTAATAAAACATTTAATGTTCATGAATGTTATATATAGAAATCTATCTCGATAAGAAAACTTATTAAAAACTTTTGTAAAGAATAGGACTGTAAATTTTAATTACAATTAATGTTTCAAACGAATCATTATCTGTTGTAAGCATGTCTGTTTATTTATATCGAAAAAAAGGAAATTTATCTTAAAGTTATTTAAAAATATTAATAAGTAAATTTTCTATAAGTCTTTGCATTTTTTTGCTTTCTGCAATAAATCATTTCTATTTGCATGAATTCAAAAGTTATGCATTTTTGCATCACGCTGCCCCATATTGAAATTTGTTCATAACTTTCATGTTTATCATTTCTACCCGATCTTTAATAACCGCTCGATATGAATTCCTTCATCAATTCTGTGAAAATACGACGGTGGGAAATTATTTTCATTCGGGTTGCGGCCGCAAGACCATGGATGTTTTCTTTTCTGTTAACATTTTTAAACATTCGATAATGGTATGCTGGAAATAAGGGATTAGAAAGGAATCATCGAAAAAGTTTTTGAACAGCTTCAATTTTAGCATTTAAGTCGACAAATAGTGGTGGATTTGTCTGTAATAGCATAACGATTATAAAAAACACTCTCGGGAAACGTTCCTTTCTCATGACAATGACTGCATATAGTAATAATTGGAAAATTATTTGCTTTTCCCCTTTGATGGTAGGTGACTAAATCAATTCCAAAATCAAAAAAATCCTCTTGGATAATATGAAAAAATTTTACATATTATCCAGGAGGATATCCAGTCCTCTTGCCGGAGGACTTTGAAAATATTACATGCTTTTTTAAGGAAATAAAGCGAGAGTTTACATTAAAACCACTTTTAAAAGCCACTATATATACTCACTATTGCGGTTTCAACATTATGGACGAGAGATAATTATTTTCATTCGATGTTGTAGATGAAAGATTTTATGTTTTTATAGAAATTATTTAAAAGTGTCAGAGGATATTCTTGTTTTACTTAGATTTCTTCTTTTAAATTTGTCGTTTCCTCAACTTTTTTGTCTAATTATTTTATATTTACATAAAACGGAATATTTTGTAACATTTTACAGGGTTAGGGAAAGTTTAAGTAATCCCTTACCTCATTAACTATCAACAGAAATGTATTTCTATTAATAATACCGCATTGGGGGATTATTGTAATGTCTAATCAAAAATTATTTGGTTATAAGTGTTATTTGGATAAAAATAAAGAATCTCATATTCAGGTTGAAATATACTATTACAGTTTTCAAATTTATTCAATAATAACAAATCGTTTATTCACTCCTTTTCGATAATAGGGAGAGAAAAAGCAATTGGGTATCAGCTGCGGCTAACAGAAAATCAGCTTAAAAATCTAAAAAACACCATCGAAAATCTAGGGCTTAATTTTGATGAAATATTTGAAAAAGAAAAAAAACACTTTTATCTTCCAGTATTCATAGGTGATGATTTTCATGAAGGGATCGTTTATGAAAATGAAAATGGGGATTGGGATGTTTATGATGTCGAAGGAGAATTACAAAAAAAGTTTGCTTCTAACAATGATGAAATATTTCTATTTAGTCAACCTTGTTCCAAAAATAGGGATGAATTAGAAAAAATGTTTATTGATTGGATTAAAAAAATAAATAAGTTTGTAATGAAGTAGTACTATACTTGCATTTTCATTTAAATGTGAAAACAGGCGTGAAAATTTAATGTTTTCTACGAAAAAGGCACTTGAAATTATTTCCAAATTTTGGGTTGTGGAAGTGTAAACAATACTTTTACAACGACTGCAACAGTACAGATCCAAAGGTAATTCCGAATTGCATTTGGGCATAGAAAAACCTCCTCAAAAAATGTAAGGAGATTATCTCATAGCTATTAATTTCGGTATAGATGAAGGGATTTAACACTTACTCTCTATATAGATACTTATTGCACTACCTAATATTGGAAGGATATTTCCTCCTATTTTAAGCTATGCAACCATTCTTCCAGAACGGTAATAGTTTTATCGACTTTTGCTCGTTTCACCATATAATTAATATCTAACCGGTCAAAATGAAGAAGTAACAACCGTTTTCCCCATTCACAGTCTGAAGATGATTTCCAATGAACACATGCTCGAAGACGGTCTAAAATTATGTCCTCTATTCCAATGACAAATACTTTATAACCATCCTCAAGATAAAGCTCTATCACTTTCTCGTCATCCGCATCTTCTAAAATATCACTAGGAATTTCAATACTTACCAACAATCGCTCGTGATACCAATGTCTTCCTTCTTTAACAAACCCTAATTCTAATAAAATATCATTAACTGCTTCCCTATCACTAATAATCAGATCAATATCCGCTGTAGTATAATCACTTCTAGTATAAATTTCAACAGCAAGTCCTCCTACAATTATAGGATGAAGATTCTTTTCCTCTAAAAGAGACGTTAATATTGCCGTTACCTTTAACATCTTCTCAAATTGAGTGGCGGACTGGAGTTCTTGTAATTGTTCCTTTGCTTTTTCAATCAAGCTCATAATACCACACTCGTTCTGATAAATATTTAACCTTTCCTTCCTGCTCTGCCTTTTCCCACTTCTTTTTAGAAAGTATATCTAGAATTTTAATTTCATCAGGATCTCTAGGTCTTGTTCGGAATGTCCGTTGGTCAGATTTTTCTTTTAGTATTTTCCGTTCAACATTAGTCTTATTGGATTGAATCCATTTATCAATATCTGAAAAATCAATTTTTTTCACTACATCCACCTCTCGATTTTCCTATATTTTAACATTTTTTTGTTGGAATTCCTAGTAAACCAAGGGACAACTCTGTTGTTTTCCTACTTATCACCAGAACCAAGACTCCGATCATGAAGAGGAAAACACTAGAACACTCCTTGTTTCAACCGTCCCATTGTTTCATTCTTTTATTTTCTTTCTACCAGTGCAACTGTTTCAAAATGTGTGAAGTAAATGAAAGGAAATATTTCCATCGACTCAAAATTTGTTTTAATAGTTTCTCTTCCTTCTTTTTTTCAATTAAAGACTTATTTGCCAATTTCACTCTGCTAAAGTTGAGTTGCTAAAAATATTTTTTAACGAATTATTTAAAATTGTTTCCATTTTTTGCCATCTACTATAAATCATTTCTATTTGCAAGTATTCAAAAGTTATGCATTTTTTCATCACAATCCTCTATCTGGAAATTGGATTGGAAAATTCTAATGAACGAACTAACATAAATTCATTTTTTATTACTAAATCTATTCAATGGCTCATCTCGATTTGAATTCCACCATTTTTTGAATGGTTTCCTATCTTTTCATCAGTTATTGGTATCTTTCATTAATTCCATTATTTGTAATTTAATTCTCCAATGAAATTTTCCATTCCATCCCTTTTTCATTACAAAAAATAATAGATATAAATTCAAAATTTTTTTAAAAATTTCATACTTTCGATTGACACTTTTTTGAAATTCGGTTTATAATTTTTATACATTTACGGTAATGATTACCGTAATACGGTAAAAAGAGGAGGGGTAAAATGTTTCAATTACCAACTGTTCAATTTACAGAGGAACAAGAAGCTTTTCGTTTAGAAGTACGTAATTTCCTACAAGAGCATGTAGAAAAAGGAACATTTACACCAAAATGTGATTCATGGCTAAGCGGAGCTGATCCAGCATTCTCGAAACTAATCGGTGAGCAAGGATGGATTGGCATGACATGGCCTAAAAAATATGGTGGTCATGAGCGCAGTACGATTGATCGCTATATTTTAACGGAAGAGTTTTTAGCAATCGGAGCGCCTGTAGCAGCTCACTGGTTTGCTGATCGCCAAACAGGTCCATTACTACTTCGCTACGGTACTGAAGAGCAAAAACAATTTTTTCTACCTAAAATTGCGAAAGGTGAATGCTATTTTGCCATTGGTTTAAGTGAACCAAATAGTGGTTCAGATTTAGCATCAGTGAAAACACGCGCAGAAAAGGTTGAGGGCGGCTGGATTGTAAATGGTCAAAAGATTTGGACAAGTAACGCTCATGTATGCCATTACATGGTAACACTTGTGCGCACAAGTCCATTTGATGGAAAAAACAAGCATGCTGGGTTAAGTCAATTGATTATTGATTTACATGCTAAAGGAGTGACCATCGCTCCAATTAAATTTTTAACAGGAGAACATCATTTCAACGAAGTATTTTTCGACGATGTTTTTGTACCGGATGATATGGTCGTTGGAGAGATTGGGAATGGATGGGAACAAGGCTTAGCGGAACTTGCGTTTGAACGAAGCGGCCCAGAGCGCATTTTAAGTACGTTTCCTCTTTTAGATGAACTTATTCAAGAATTAAAGCGCCAACGCAATAAAGAAGGATTAAAGCAAGCAACGAAACTTCTTTCACAATTGTGGGGCTTACGCAACTTATCAATTGGTGTCGCACAGTTATTAGAATCAGGCAATGCTAAAGATGTTGCCATTCCTGCTTCTTTAGTAAAAGCAATTGGTACTAAATTTGAACAAAGTATCCCTGAAATTGCACGACTACTAGTGACTACATATCCGAAACTAGATGCAGAGCGAAAATTCGATCGTTACATGGCACAGTCTATTCTACATTCTCCAGGCTTTACAATCCGCGGTGGTACAACAGAAATTTTATTCGGCATGGTAGCGAAAGGAGTTGTGGCAAGATGAGTGAAATGAAAGACATGATTTTAGAAGTTGCTGAACGAATGTTAGCCGATCGTGTCACAAAAGATGTAGTAGACGTCCTTGAAAAAGGTGACTGGGCAAAAGATATTTGGACTTTATTTAAAGAAAACGGCATGGTCGACGTTGCGCTTTCAGAAGAGCATGGAGGTGCAGGTGGTGACTTAGACGACTTACTAAACCTTGTGCGCCTAACAGGTAAATATGCTGCACCAATCCCATTTGCAGAAACAACATTTGCCAATTTACTACTTGAAACTGCGAATCTAGCTGCAGTTGATAAAATCGCTACTTACTCTCTTCAAGAAGGCTTAATTTTACAAGATGATCGAATTTCTGGAACTTTACAAAACGTTCCATGGGCAAGATATGCAAACTACTTAGTTGCCTTCGTAAAGAGCAATCTAGGCGTACAAGTTGCTCTTATCGATTTGGGAGATGTAACGATTAAACCTAGCTGCAACTTAGCAAGTGAGCCGCGCGATACTGTCATATTGAACAATGCGAGTGCAACTTTATCATCCGTTTTATCAGAAGAACAAATTTTGCATGTTCAGTCTATTGAAACTGCATTTAAAATCGCTTTAATGACAGGTGCCATTGAAAAAATAAATGATTTATCTGTCCAATATTCTAAAGAACGTGAGCAATTTGGCCGGCCAATTCATCGATTCCAGTTAGTCCAACTCCAAATTGCACAATTAGCTGGTGAAACAGCCATTGCAATCGCTGCATTCAATAACGTATGTGCCGCCATTCTAGCAAACAATTATTTGCATGAAATTGCGTATGCCCGTATTCGCTTTGAAGATGCTATTACAACTGTCGCAACAGTTTCCCATCAATTGCATGCAGCTATTGGTACAACACATGAGTATGCATTACATCAATATACGCGACGCTTATGGTCTTGGCGCGATGAAGGTACAAATTGTGATTTCTGGAGTGAACACATTGCCGACTATTTATTAAATCATGATGGCAAACTTTGGCCATATATAACGAAAACGGCTGAAACAGTAAAAAGTTAGGTTCTATTTTACTTCCCATATCTTTTAAGCGCTAGCTTCCTAGTTCCTTAGTGACTTAGTTTCATAGAACGGTCTTCCCTTTGAAAAAAAGCTAGCGCAGAATATCCATTAATATCTGGACCGCCAAAATGAATGGAGGCAAAACTGTCGATTAATATAGATGAAAAAAATAGGAGGAATTTCCATGGCTGATTTGTTATTTGAAGTTGAAAATCATATTGCAACGATTACATTAAACCGTCCAGAGGCATATAACGCCTTTAGTGAAGAAATGATTACGAAGTGGATTGAAGCTTTGGAAACTGTGCGGGATGATGATTCAATTCGAGTGGTTATCGTAAAAGGAAACGGAAAATCGTTTTGTGCTGGCGGCGACGTGAAAGCCATGCACGCTGGCGAAGGATTTTTCAAAAGTGAGGAAGATATATCTTCTACGGGGCTCGCACGTAAAAATTCTCTATGGAAGAAAATACAGCGGATTCCATTACTTTTAGAAGAAATCGATAAGCCTGTTATTGCTCAAATTCACGGGTTTGCATTAGGTGCTGGTTTAGATATGGCATTAATGTGCGATATTCGTATCGCTGCTGCCTCAGCAAAGCTATCAGAGAGCTATATTAATGTTGCGATCGTGCCAGGTGATGGAGGCGCTTACTTTTTACCGAAGCTCGTTGGCATCGACAAAGCGCTTGACATGTTCTGGACAGCACGCATGTTTACAGCGGCAGAAGCAAAAGAAATGGGATTTGTAACATTCGTTGTAGATGACGATGAACTAGAACAATATACGCGCGCCTATGCTGAAAAGCTAGCAAACGGACCACAAACAGCCATTCGTTTTATTAAACGTGCAGTCTATCAAAGTCAAAAAATGGATTTACGCTCAGCCCTTGACTATATTTCTTCGCAAATGGCCATCGTAACAGAACTAGATGATTTTAAAGAAGGTGTCGATGCGGTCGTCAATAAGCGTAAACCTATTTATAATTGACCATCGTTGAGAAGTCCATAATTAGCCAAATTCTCTAGAGTAACCGGATGGTATTCAGAAAGGAGAGATTAACATGCAACAGCCTCTAGAAAAAATAAAAGTCATAGATTTATCACGCGTTTATGCCGCTCCAGCCGGCTCGATGATTTTAGGCGATTTGGGTGCTGAAGTCATTCGTATTGAGCACCCTAATGGCTTAGATAGCATGCGCGATTGGGGACCATTTATTAACGGACAAAGTACGTATTACTTATGTGCAAATCGCAATAAACGATCTATTACCCTTGATTTGAAAACTAAGGAAGGAAAAGAACAACTAAAAAACTTAATTAAAGATGCGGATATTTTACTAGAAAACTTCAAAACTGGCGATATGAAACGGATGGGGCTTCATTATGAAGAATTAAAAAAGATAAATCCGCGCCTGATTCATTGTGCAGTAACAGGATTTGGCCAAACCGGTCCTCTCGCTTATGAGCCTGGCTTTGATCCTGTCATTCAAGCGATGAGCGGTTTAATGGACGTCACCGGCCATCCAGACGGCGAGCCGACAAAAGTAGGTGTCCCAATTGCTGATATTTTAACTTCTCTATACGTTGTCATTGGTGTATTGGCAGCATTGCGCATGCGTGATATAACTGGCGAAGGCCAGTACATCGACCTTTCGTTGCTCGATGTTCAAATTAGCAGCCTGGCAAATGTGGCTAGTGCCTATATTAATTGCGGCTTTATTTCAAAACGTTTAGGCAACCTTCATAACAACGTAGCTCCTTATCAAGTATTCAATTGCCTAGATGGCCCATTAATGATTTGTGCAGGCACGAACGATCAATTCCGAAAACTATGCAAATTGCTCGGTCACGATGAATGGATGGAAGATGAACGTTTCCTTACAAATGCATTGCGCAAAGAACATGAAGCAATACTTAGCGAAATGATTTCAGAAATAACGAAAACAAAAACAAGAGATGAATGGATCTCCCTTTTACGAGAGTACAAAATTCCTTGCGGTAAAGTTCATACGATTTCCGAAGCCCTTGAACAACCTCAAGTGAAAGCTCGCAACCTAGTTGGAGAACTCGAACACCCGCAATATGGCACAATCAAGTTCATTAAAAATCCATTGCAATTTTCGGGCTTAAATATCCAATATAAACTTGCACCTCCATTGCTTGGTGAGCACTCCAATGAATTTTTGCAACAATCATTAAACACGCAACAATAACAATGGAAGATGCTTACAACCTAACAATTCGATATAATAAATAAAGCTAAATGATCCAGAATTCATTATTTTTGAAGTAGGTGTAAAATATTGGATAAAGAAACTTATGAAAAAAACTATACAATTGGATCTTTGCAAAAAGCAATTCGGGTCTTAAAAGCATTTACACACAATGAGCCAAAACTTTCATTAACAGAGCTTAGCAAAAAAACAGGAATTACGATATCAAGTTTGCAGCGCATTGTGGCTACATTCGTAGTTGAAGGATTCTTACACAAAGATGAGCAAACCAAACGTTATCAGCTTGGTCATTCATTGTTATACTTAGGAAACCTGGTGAAACAAGAATCGAGCTTAATTCTTGTATCCGAACCTGTTTTAAAACGTTTAAACGAAGAAACAAAAGAAAACCTTTCTTTGAATGTCATTGATGGTTTGGAACGTCGGTGTATATTAAACTTTGATTCTTCCTACCCGCTCTCAACAAAAATGCTTGTAGGTGATACATCTCCACTTTATGCTGGTGCATCATCGAAAACACTGCTTGCTTTTATGCCAAATTACATGGAGTATGTAAATCATGTGCAATTGGAAAAAATTACAGAAAATACAGTAAAAACAAAAGAACAGCTCCTAGAACAACTGGAACAAGTTCGACAACAGCATTATTGTATAAGTAATAGCGAAAGAGTTCGTGGCGCTTGCTCCATTTCCGTTCCAATTTTAAATGCAGCACACGAATCGATTGCATCCATCAGTATTGTCATTCCAGAAATACGATATTCCGATTATGATGAAGAAGAACTCATTCAAAAATTGCTTCAAGCAGGAAAAGAAATTGAAAGCCAATTATTCTAATGAAAATCGAGTAAGTGGGAGTGATTTTGCTCCCCTTCTCTCACCCAACATACATAATACTAGTTTGAGAGATTTTATAATCCAGCCATTACAACCGTTATTTTAGATCGAATTATCCACCGGTCTGAAATCATTCATCTAACTGGCGATAGTTATAGAATGAAACATAGAATTTCTATTTTTGCCTAAAATGTAAAAAATAAAATATCGAAAATTGCAACATTTTACCTCTAGTTCCAGTAATTTACAAACAATAAAAAATATTATAAAATAAAAGCAATAAAATAACTAAAAATCGATGAGTAAGAATAGTAGATATAATCGAATCGTCACAGAGAGCTGGAAAAGGTGAAATCCAGTACGATAGATTATATTGAATGGACTTACGAGAGGTACGTTGAAACGTTTAGGAGTATGCGACCCGGATTCCACCGTTAAAAGGATAAGGTATCAGACTTTGTTCTTGTACCTGAAGAGTGAGTTTTTTTTGCTTGAATTTAAAGCATAAAAAACTAACAGAGGTGGCACCGTGGTAAAAATATCACCCTCTACATGTATTAACATGTAGAGGGTTTTTTGTTTTGAGCAAGGGAGGTGTATCCCTGGTATTTATTATTTGTTGATATGAACTAAGGCTTTTTAAACAAATAATTTTTTATGTATTATGATGAGCCTTTGTGTGTCGTTTGCTAATTGAGTCATAATCAGTATTTTTAATCAGCTGAATAACAGTGTATTCTGTTGATTTTTAAGGAGTTGAAATTTTAATGCGAAAGATAGACCCCCAAAGGAGTTCCGGATTAATTGTAAAAGGGAAAAAAATACAAATAAAGCATAAAGATATATTAGGTTTAATTCTTATGTTTCTAGGTACATTTTTTTTTGCATCAAAATCAATATTTATTAAGCTAGCTTATGAAGAAGGAGCAAATCCTGAAGCTACTTTATTCTTTCGACAACTAATTGCTGCCCCTTTATTTATATTAATCCTTTGGCTTTATAGGCCAAGATACCCCAAAAATACGAATAAAAAAGACATAGTTAGAGCAAGTTTATGTGGTTTATTCGGCTTTTTTTTATCACCATTATTAGATTTTTTAGGATTAAACAGTGTATCTGCCATAGTAGAAAGAATGCTAATTGTTACCTATCCAATTTTTGTTATTATCATATCATCTATTATTCAGAAAAAAATGATATCATATGGCAATTTAATAACTATTGTCGTTATATATTTTGGAATCTTTATGACTATTGGAGGAGGAGATTTTAGTCTGTTACAAGCTAACTTAAAAGGAAGTTTTCTTATACTTTTATCATCCTTTGTATATGCCATATATTTTATTATGTCTGGAAATTTGGTTCATAAGTTAGGCAGTGTAAAATTAAATGCTTATGGGATGATTACAGCTAGTTTTTTTATGTTTTTATATTTAGCCTACAAAAAAATAGCAGGATATTCTTTACATCTTTTTGGATTTAGTAACACAGTTTACGTTATGTTTATTTTAATTGCTGTTATATCAACAGTACTATCTTTTGTGCTAATTACTGAAGGTATTAAAAAAATTGGTGCAGAACGCGCAGCCATTATTTCCATGTTAGGTCCTATTCTAACTATACTACTAGGGCGTCTCTTTTTAAAAGAGCATTTAACTGTAACTCAATGGTGTGGGTGTTTAATAATATTTCTAGCTATAACTAGTTTAGAATTATATAATATCCGCATCAAAAAGAATAAGAATCTAATAAATTCAAAAGAAGGATAATTTTTTTTGTAAATAGATAAGAGCCTTCTCACAAGGAAAAACCAATCATAGATTGTTATTTATGACACACTATTTATGGGCAATTTCCCAACATTTGATTACGCCGCTAAAGCAGAGAACAAAAAAGATCATATACAGTTTTTAGTATACTACAATGAAGAAACAAAACAGATGGAATACTCTTATATTACGAAGAAGTAGCAAAAGGAATTAGAAAACCATATACGTCCTTATATTGAGCAAAAGCTTGGAGCGTTGGACAAATTGTGGGTAAATTATGAAGAAAGAACCGGTATAACGTATAACGTTAATCCAAATGAGCCAAGTAGTTATAAAGAATTCGATGCGGCACCTACTATTATCATATCTGTACCTAGAAAGCCGAATAAAAAGGATGAGGAAATTTTGAACAAGATTGCATCCTTTCTTCAAAAGGATGCTGGATTAATCCATGGAACGGTTTCCTTGAGTTATATTAGAGATGGTGCACCATTAGATGATAAAGAATGGCTCAAGACCTTTTAATATAAAGATCATAATTTGAGTAAACATTATAAAAAGAGCATGAAAGAAATCTTAACTATACCTAAAATGAAGCGTACAGTATGTTTAGAATGTACGCGCTTTTTTGTTTTTTAAACAAATTAAAAGGATTAACTAAAAAGGTAGGGTATTCTCTTTAGACTTAACATCATAAAGTTTTAAATGTTCCATCGAAAATGTGGAAATCATGGACTGTTATGCAATCGGAACATGGCTTCCAAAAATTATTTTAAGGTTGATACGGTTCAAGTAGCTAAGTTCCGAAGATGAGCGTACGTAAGCAAGAAGCAGCTTTTTGAAGCAGCTCTTTTCTGAGCACCTGAATGGTATGTTGAATGCACTTGCCTCAGTTGGAAACTTATCTAAGCAAACACTTTGGGAAAATGCTGCAGTTTATATATTTTGGCTTTATGAAAAAGCGTTGTTTGACCTTATTTCGATCAAGCGAAAGATGATTACAATTTTTTATTATTTGAGACAGAAAGTTCTATTTTTGGTACTAGACAAAATCCTTTATCCCGGTTTAATAATGAAAAAACATTAGTAGAATCGGAAGCCATTCGTTTAAGAAATACATGATGTTTGTCTTATCTTGTATCAAAAAATATGTGTAAAATATTGGATTAATAAAAATTAATAAGTTTGTAATGGTAAATCTTTTTAAAATTTTGCAAGCGGTACAAAACTTGCATTTTTTATTCCAAAAAGTGTCTCATGAACAGTTTCAATTACGCCTTTACTTATATTTCTTTGCAACTAAAAATTGAACAAATGGAAGTGTGACAATGGTCGCGCAAAATACTAACATTAATGGAATATTGTTAAACCCCTCTTGACCATCCAAATATTCAGTAACAGACATTATGATTAAAACGATGACCATCAAAGCAAAATAACTGATTTTACTACTAACTCTAACGATATGTTCCTCCATTTCGTCCGTTTGCCGTCCCTTAGAATCCCCACCAATATAAGACATCTTTCCAAAGGTGTGCAGCTCCAATAATGAAGCAACGAAAATACTCAGTACAAATAAACCATAGGAATCTATCCTATGAGAGCTAAAAAGTGTAAACAATATTTTTGCAACGACTGCAAACATACAGATCCAGAGAATGAAGTTTACAAATTTCTTTTGCTTATCCGTCATCTTTCTTCCTCCTCCACCTGAAATAGTTCATCAACCGTAACATTTAAAACTTTTGCCAATCGAAAAGCTAATTGTAATGTAGGGTCATACTTGTTATTCTCAATGGCATTAATCGTTTGCCGGGTAACGTTGCATTTTTCTGCAAGCTCACCTTGAGACCAACCAATTTCTTCACGTAATTCACGTATTTTATTTTTCATATAAGATTTAGGAAGCACCACCTGTCAAAAACTTTTTACACCTTCATTATAAATTTACAATTTTTGATTGTCAAAACTTTTTTACACCTATCGAAGGAAATTCTTTTTAATAAATAACTCTTCTGAATTGTTTCCTTTACAAATTCAGTAAAATAGGAGCCTCCCTTAGGCTCCTAATTTTCATATTTATTGATGTTTTAAAACCTATCTTATTTATCCACAACACCAGCAGCAATTTTAATTTTTTCTTGATGGTATTGATCGATTTTACCATCTTTATGGCGAGTACTATTTTTAAAATGAAGATCAAAGTGGCCTTCAAAATCATTATCTAAAATCGATTCAATATCATGAGGCATGAAGCTCATTGATGCTGCGATCGTCCGGTCTCCGACTTGAACGAGCACTGCGCGTGTATTCCAACTGAACCCACCCCATAGTTCTTTTGCTTTTCTAGTATCTTCAGCCGTTAAAGGTTCGCAATCGGCATGATTGGCTCCATAACTGCGGCGGATTTGAAAAGAGACGCCCGTTTCAAAATCTATGACGGTTGCGATTTCTCCAATCGGAAACACATATTGCGCTTCCGTCCACCAATCTAAATATTCACCGTGTTTCTCACTTACTTTTTCTTTCGTTGGTATCACTCTTTTTGGCAACAGCAATTGATCACCGATTTGAAGAATTGAATTTTCCGTCAGGTTATTTACAGCAAGTAAATCTTTTAATGATACTTTTTGTTCAGCACTTATTTTTGAAAGGTAATCTCCTTTTTTAACGATGTAAGTGGTGTATTCAAAAGTATCATCTTTCATCTTATTTTTCGATTCGGTTAAAGATCCCTTGCCTTTTTGTTCAGATGATGAATTTGACGATGAATTTTTCGTCTCATTTTCCTTTTTATCGCTCTCTTCTTTCAAGCTATTCGTTTCCGTTATATACGTGCTGTTTGATAATGCTAGATCGGCTTTCAAATATAAAACTTGTCCTATTTGCAATTTATCGTCTTTTAAATTATTTATTTTTTGAATCTCCTCTACAGACATTCCAACCTTTTTGGAAATCTTATATAAATAATCCCCTTTTTGAACGATATATTTATCAAAAGTGGTCAATGTAATGACATCACGATTCCAATCAACTTTCATATGTAAATTTTCCCCGATAAACCGAAGAGGAAGATAAGAAACACCGTCTTTCACGACGATTGGCGGAGTTTTCACCGTTTGGCCATTCACTTTTGCCTGCGGCTCTCCCATTTTAAATAGAATCGTTTGATGATCTTTTTGAATCGTTAATGATTTGGCTTGATTATCCCAAGAAACAGGGATCCTCAATTGATCTGTTACCATTTTCGTAGGCACATAGCTTAAGTTATTATGATTTAAAACGGTATTTGTTTTCAAAATGATTTCCTCAGCTCCAGCCTGCTGGGCACCAAAAAACAAAGCAGCACAAACACCCAAACCTTTTAAAAGTTTCATATGATTTCCTCCATGCAAGATGTAGATCTGTAAGGATGTGTTTTCTATTTCTTCCTTTTATTAATAGTATAGTAGATTTGAAAAATGAGCTCTACCTACTTTTGCACCATTCCACAGAAGGTTCGCATCATTAGAAAATAAAACTAAGTTTTGTAAAAAATTTCCTGTAAGCATTCATATTTTTCTATTATTAAGAAAGAAATACCAAATTTCAAACTTATCTTCCACATGAAAATTCATATTTTTTTAGAGGGTTCACATTAAAAAAAGAGCTGCCTCTTCATTAACAGCTCTTTTGAACACGTCTATCGAGTTTCAATCGTTGCGATCGCATTTTTCATCGTCCGTACATATTCCACTACATGTGGTACACAGTCAACACCGTATTGAGAGATAATTTTGACAATGGCACTTCCAACAATGACGCCATCTGAAATTTGCGCCATTCTTTTCGCCTGCTCAGGTGTAGAGATTCCAAACCCAATCGCACAAGGGATGTCTTTTACTTCTTTCACAAGTTTGATCATATCTTCGACTTCATTGCCAATGTTTTGACGTACACCTGTCACTCCCATAGAAGATACACAATAAATGAATCCTTCTGCTTCTTTAGCAATCATCCGAATTCGGTCTTTTGATGTTGGCGCAATCAATGAAATGAGCGCAATGCCATACTTAGAACAAAACGGGCGCAGTTCCTCATGTTCCTCGTAAGGCAAATCTGGTATGATCACTGCATCAACTTGTAGTTCTTGGCACTTTTTCATAAATCTTTCAGGGCCATACGTAAATATTGGATTCACGTACGTCATGAATGCAAGTGGAACGTCGCATTTTTCACGGATCCGTTTCACCATATCAAAAATTTTGTCCGTAGTTGTGCCAGCTTGAAGCGCACACTGGGTAGATTCTTGGATGACTGGACCTTCGGCGATCGGATCAGAAAATGGAATTCCTAGTTCTATCAAATCAGCGCCACTAGCGGCCATTTCATATACCAATTGTTCTGTAATTTCGAGTGATGGATGACCGGCTGTAATAAATGGTATAAAAGCTTTGCCGTTTGCAAAAACTTTTTCAAGTTTATTCATAAATTTGCACCCCCCTGTAACGTGCAATGGCAGCTACGTCTTTATCGCCTCGACCAGACAAACAAATGACTAACAATTGGTCCTTGTTCATTGTCGGAGCTAACTTTTTCGCATATGCGACAGCATGTGCGCTTTCAATAGCCGGAATAATACCTTCCATACGGGAAAGATATTCGAACGCTTCAACCGCTTCATCATCTGTAACAGGCACATATTCCGCCCTGCCAATATCATGGAGATAAGCATGTTCTGGTCCAATTCCTGGATAATCAAGCCCTGCTGAAATGGAATAAACCGGTGCGATCTGACCATATTCATCTTGGCAGAAATACGACTTCATGCCATGGAATATTCCAAGCGAACCAACAGCGATAGTTGCTGCTGTTTGTGCTGTATCAACACCTTTACCAGCAGCTTCACAGCCAATGAGGCGCACGCTCTCATCTTTGATAAATTCGTAAAATGCACCGATCGCGTTGCTGCCTCCGCCAACACAAGCAAGCACGGCATCCGGTAGTCTCCCTTCTTCTTCTAGGAGCTGTTGTTTAATTTCCCGGCTGATGACGCTTTGGAAATCGCGGACAATCGTTGGGAACGGATGCGGCCCCATGACAGACCCTAGCACATAATGAGTGTCGTGAACACGTTTCGTCCATTCCCGCATCGTTTCATTGACAGCATCTTTCAACGTCTGCGTCCCGCTTGTAACTGCATGAACTTTCGCACCGAGAAGCTCCATCCGGTAGACGTTGAGAGCTTGACGTTCTGTATCTTCTTTTCCCATGAAAATTTCGCACTCTAAACCTAACAATGCAGCAGCTGTTGCCGTTGCCACCCCATGCTGCCCGGCGCCAGTTTCAGCAATGACGCGGGTTTTGCCCATTTTTTTGGCAAGCAATACTTGGCCAAGCACATTGTTAATTTTATGAGATCCAGTATGGTTTAAATCTTCACGTTTTAAATAGATTTTTGCACCGCCAAGATCTTTTGTCATTTTTTCAGCAAAATAAAGGAGCGACGGACGGCCTGCATATTTCGTTAGCAATCTAGTAAGCTCTTCGTTAAATTCAGGGTCATTTTTAAAATGATTGTACGCTTCTTCAAGTTCGTGTATGGCATTCATTAAAGTTTCAGGAATATATTGCCCACCGTGGATTCCAAATCTTCCTTTTGACATCTTCCTCAATCTCCTTTTATGCTTAACAATTCATTGTAATGATCTTTAAACGAGAAATAAAAAAAGCCTCTATCCCTTCTAAATAAGGGACAAAAGCTTTTGACTTCTGCGGTACCACCCTAATTGACGATAAAACGCCCACTCTTCATGTATACATTCATATACATCCTACTGATAACGGAAAGGTTCCCGTAACCGCCTACTTTCTTCAAAGATTTCAGCGTTCCCTCGCAAGTCCATTCAGAATAATCTTTGTAACTGCCTTGCACCACCCGGCAGCTCTCTATATACAAATCTTTATTCCTACTACTCTTGCTCATCGGTTTGCAAATAATTTTAGAAATATTTTAACACTTAAAACAATTATTGTCCACTTCCGATCTGATGTTTTTTCCAATAGTCATAGATCGCTTCTGTAAAAATTTTTTCCAATTGTTGACCTTTTTGTTTTCTTAGCCATTCCGTCTGCACAATGGGCAATTTCAATTTTAACGTAATTTTTTCATCAGGCATTTCATATTTTCGAATTTCTTCTAAAGTGATTCCTTCTTCGATATTTGGAAAGGAACAGTCGTTTTCATTGACAATTGGTAAGCCTTGATATTCACGAACATCATCAATTTCACAAAATAATTGAAGCTGCGGCAAGCCTCCCGATAAGCTTTTTACATGCATATACGAATTGAAAACTCTACCATCTTCCAATTCAAATTCGACGATCAAGTTTTCTTCATTGCGATATTTATTCACAGCAACTTCACTAACAATGATATCAAGTTCCAACGTATATCCTGTACTAGATTCAAAAATATAGACGGCGCTATTAAAAATGCGTATATCTGCTCCATCTATTTTTACAGCCTTCACCTTTGTCATTATAAACGCTCCCTTCAAGCATATTTTGACAAAAAGAAAAAGACGCTGCAAACCTTTTAAGTTGTATTTTTTGTAAAATTTCTAGAAAATTCTTTGGGAATCTAATTAAATCCATTGCATGCGAAAACCTCCATTTGGACTCCCCAAATGAAGGTATCAAAAGCTATCTTCTATAAACCTCTTAAAAATTGTAAAACTTTTTCCTCATATTCCTTTTCATTTGTTAAATACGATTCAATATGTCCGCCACTTTCTGTAAGCCAAAATTGCACAATATCTTTATTTGGAACCGCCTCATAAATTCGTTGACTGTTCTCATAAGGAATTGCAGGATCACTTTTACTCGTTATTAATAACAAACGCTTATCTGTTAACTGCTTCACGCTGTCAACAGGACTTACTTTATCAACGTCAATATCTAACATCACAGGAAGTGTTCCAAGGATAATGTTCGTAAACGGAAAGGACGGCAGTTTAGACCAATACGGTAAATTCGTCTCTAAATACTCTCGCAAGTTCGCAAAAGGACTATCGGCAATGATGCTTGAAACATCTTTTGATTCAACTCCGGCTAAAATGGCGGCAACACTTCCCATTGACCAGCCAATTAAATGAACTTGTTCCGCTTGTTTTTGCTCTTTCGTAAACTGGATGGCACTCAAAAGATCATCTTTCTCATAAAGACCTATACTCGTATAATCACCTTCAGACTCTCCGGAAGCCCGAAAATCAAAGACAAGGACATTAAACCCTTCATTAGCAAGCCTTTTCGCCAACTTTAAAACAGAAATTTGTTCCAACGAACGATTATCACCGTAACCATGGGCAAAAACAACAGCATCAGTAGACTCTATAAATTGTTGGTCTTTTTGAGCAGGAATCCACCAGCCTTTTAATAACGTCCCATCATACAAACTATTAAACTCTACTTCTTCATAAGTTAAACCGTATTGTTCAGGTTTTTGCTCAATTTCATCACGCATCGGTTTTGTTAAACTGAAACCGACAATGATCGAAATGGCAAAAACGCCTATAAATAAAAACAAAATTGTACCTATTAATATAATGAAAAGCTTTTTTCGCCTTTTTTCCTTTTTTTGTTGTAATACTAAGCTAGTTTCCATTGAATCAACTCCTTCAAACTAACATATGCAATATATATGATAAATTTCCTATCATGATTAGTCCCTTTTTCATTTAAGAAGATATTATATCATTTTACTTTTGGGCGTACTACTGCAAATTAGGGGCAAAAATTGGTGAGAAAAATTGCCAAGGAATTTTTACTGAAGATAGGAGTATACGAAAGATTAATAGGTCAATCAAAGGCTGTTCTGAATGAAAAATTCCTTCCTCTACATATTTATTAGGTTGAAATTCCAACTTTCGAACAGCCTTGACTTGACAACTATATTCCGAAGACTGGGCTTGCACAACTGCCAACCCTTTTATTCAATCATTTTCCAATGAACGGATCTTTCTGTTCATCGAATGGCGGGTAAAGCTGAGGGTGTAATAGACTTCCTAATTTTTGCAAACCGACGAGAAGTCTTGGAGACGGCCGGCAAAATAACGGTTCATCTAGTATATATAATTCTTTATCCCGAATTGCTTTTATTTGATCAGCATGAGGGCGGTTTAAAATAAGGTTTGGATTAATTCTTTCTTTCTGAACACCAACCCAAACAATGCACATTACATCTGGATTTCTTTGAATGACTTCTTCCCAATTTGTTTGAATGCTTGCTTCAGGATGATCTTGAAAAATATTAATCCCTCCAGCTAGCGTGCTCATTTCTGTTAACCAATTTGACGCACCCGGAGTAAAAATCGGTTTCGCCCACCATTCCCAATATATTTTTTTCGGATTTTCTACTTGGTTAGAAAGATCACGATAGGTTTCGAGCAGTTGATAAAATTTATCCACCCACTCTTTGGCAAACGCTTCACGATTAGTTGCCTTTCCGACAAATAACATACACTCTGCCAATTCTTTTAATGACGTTGGATTCGGCACAATAACATAAGGAATATTCCTTTTCTCCAACTCTTTAATATTCCGTTCCATGCCGGGAACAGACAGCGATGCCAATACTAGATCAGGTTTAAGCTCTTCCACTTGATCCATGTCGATGTTTAAATCCGGACCAAGTTTAGGCAATGTTTTCACTTCTTCAGGCCAATCCGAATAATTGTCAACCGCCATTAAGGAAGAAGTTAACCCTAAATATGCTGCTATTTCAGTATTACTTGGACAGATAGAAATAATTTTCATATAAATTCCCCTTTGTTTTTTTCAGTTTCAAACGTGACGGCTGTTAAGAATCTTCCAAAAATTTTAAAAGAACGCCCCTCTCCCTTTATATATTATTTCATATTTATTGTTTTTAGGTTATGTAAAAAGCTCAATATTGAAAATTGATGAGTCTACCACTATTTTTTTACATATAACCTATAAAAGAATGCCTCTATTCTTCTATTGTTGTATATAAATAGCATAAATGTTCTTATACTAAAAAAACCTTTCTAATAAAAAGAAAAACCTGCAGAGAATCTTCTCTACAGGTGTTTTATAAGAGCATTTGATATTAGATTATAGGCAAGTACAGACTTTTGCCTCCAGTCTCTATTAACCTTGCCGATTTGGTAACCATAGCGAAAGGTCTGGCCATGCCATAACCAAAACCATATAAATGATCATTACAATGATAAACGGGAAGGCCCCTTTAAATACTTCACCCAATTTTGATTTAGCAATCCCTGAAATTACGAAGAGATTCAAACCAACCGGTGGCGTAATTTGTGCAATTTCCATGTTTATGATCATAACAATCGCAAAATGGATTGGGTTAATTCCTAATGTAATCATAATTGGCAATAACAACGGCAGTGTTATTAGCATAATCGAAGAAGACTCTAGGAACATTCCCAAAATAAAGAATAGAATCGCTGTTAATACAAAGAATAAAACTATATTTAAAGATTCTATTGCCAACATTTTTTCAGCGAGCATTTGCGGTATTTGCTCTTGTGTCATGAACAAAGAGAATGTCATTGCCCCACCAATGATTAACATAATCATTGAAGTGATACCAATACTTTCATTAATAATTTCTTTCCATTTTTGAAGGGATCTCTCTTTATATACAAAAATAGAGATAATGACCGCATAAACGGCTGATACAATGGAGGCTTCCGTCGGTGTTGTGGCACCGCTGTAGATACACCCTAAAATTAATACTGGTAAAAATGCACCTGGGATTGCCATTTTTGAAGCTTTAATTCTTTCAGACATACTCGCTTTCGGTAATTTTCCATAGCCTTTAATGCGAGCATAAATAATTGAATAGATGATAAGAACTAAAGTTAAGCCTAAACCTGGTATCACCCCTGCTAAAAATAGTGCACCGATCGATTGTTCTGTAACAACCCCATAAACGATTAATGGGATGCTCGGCGGAATGAGAATTCCTAATGTACCGGCAGATGCCACTAATCCCATTGCATATTTCTTACTGTAACCTGCTTCAATCATAGCCGGAACCATAATGGAGCCGATCGCCGCTGCCGTTGCAGGACTAGAACCACTGATTGCTGCAAAAAACATACATGCAAGAATCGTTACAACTGATAAACCACCAGATACATGGCCAATCCATGACCTTAAGGATTCAATTAAATATTTTGCAATTCCACCTTTAGCAATGATCGTACCTGCTAAAACGAATCCTGGAATTGCCATCAAAGTGATATGGTTTAAACTAGTAAAGATTTTTTGTGGAATTGTCCATAATGCAAAACTTCCATCAAGATAAAACATAAATGTCGTCGCAGCTAACAGTGCAACTGCAATCGGAACCCTTAATAGAAGGAGGATCGCAAAGATACTAAAAAGCAGTATGGTTTCCATCTAGATGTCCCCCCTCTACATTTTGATTTTTTATAACTTTTATTAATCTTTCAATAAAACGGACTAAAAATAACAACCCGGATATCGGCATAATCAAATAATAAATCCAATAAGGGATTCTAGTGTCCATCGTCACTTGCCCACTTTGAAAAGAATGGCTTACTAACTCAATGCCAGCAAATACTAAGAATAAACAAAAACCGATTCCAACTAGGTTTGCAAAAATATCCACAGCCTTTTTTATTCTCCTTGGAAGCATTGCGTAAAAAATATCAACGCTAATATGATGGTGATCCCTAAGCGCAACTGATAAACCAAACAAAATTCCCCATACAACTAGAATACTAGCTGTTTCATTAATCCATGTTGTTGGATCATTGAAAACATATCGCATGATAACTTCATAAAACATTAATCCAAGACCAACGAGAAAAAATAAACTCGAAAAGAAATCCTCAAATAAAGTAAAGATCTTTTTCATAACATTCAATGTCTTTGCCTCCTTCTGCTAATAGTAACTAAGTTGTATCATTGGACAGCCTTACTAAAAATGGAAGAGCGAACTCTTCCTTTTTAGTTCCAGCTTCAAGTTTTTATTCTCCGGCTTCAATCGCTTTATTAATAATTTCTTGATTCATTTTTGCCGCCCATTTATCAAAAACAGGTTGAACCGCTTTCTTAAATTCTTCTTTTTGCACATCTGTTAATTCTATGATTTCCATCTTGCCTTCACTTTTTATTTTTTCGAGTGAAGATGTTTCAAGGTTTTCAACTTGTTTTCTTCCTTCTTCAGTAGCTGCTTTCATTGCATCTATTAATAATTGTTGCGTTTCTTGATTTAATCCATCCCACCATTTTTTGTTTGTAACAACCACATATTCAGATCTTGTGTGACTAGTAAGTGTTAAATATTTTTGTACTTCCCCATATTTTTGTGTCTCAATATTAACGACACTATTTTCCTGACCATCAATAGTGCCTAATTGGAGAGCTTGATAAGTTTCATTGAATGCAATTTTTGTTGATGCTGCCCCCATCGCATCATATATTTCATTGATAATTTGACCGCCATGTGTACGAATTTTTAAACCTTTCAAATCACTTGGCTCATCAATTGCTACTTTATTGTTCGTAATGTGTTTAAAACCATTTGGCCAAAATGCAAGACCTTTCATCCCATACTCTTCTAATGTTGAAAGTAGTTGTTGACCGCCTTCGCCATCTTCAAAAGCTTGAAGATGTTCTTCATTTTTAAATAAAAATGGCAAGTCGAAAATTTCAAATGTTTCTTCAAATCCACTTAACTTAGCAGCAGCCGGAATAATCATTTGTACATTGCCTGCTTGTACAGCCTCTATTTCATCATGATCCCCGTACAACTGACCAGATGGGAAAACTTTTACTTCAATTTTTCCATCACTTGCTTCTTCAACGAGTTCTTTAAATTTAAGGGCTGCCAGTCCTTTTGGTGTGTTATCTGCAGCCACGTGCGATAATTTAATTTCTAATTCTTGAATTCCAGATTCGCTTCCATTTGATGCTTCTGTAGAAGCTGAATCACTCCCACAGGCCGCAAGCGGAAATATTAGTGATAAAGATAATAGTGACATTGTCATTAGCTTTTTAATTTTCATTTGCTGTAACCCCTTTCAATTCTTTTCAAATTCCTTTCAATCAAATATTTTCATCGTACTTGTAATGAACGAATTGTAAGTACTGTAAAATTCTCTTTCATATAGAGAATAGTGAGGTCTATTTTTTTTATCTTCCCAGTTTCGCATCCAAAGTTTTGCAATTTAGCACTTTTTATAGTTGGAAAATAGTTCTATTGAATAGGATTCAAAATCAAATGCTATAATGTCTTTTACACCGAAATAAGAAATCGAAAAGCAACAGTATAAAATCTACCATGTTAGACCCATTCAAACGCTGATCGATAAAGTTGCATTAAACAATAACCAACTCAATAACTTCGACATCTGTCTTGTATGACTCCCCCTTCTCATTTCCGATGCATAATTGGTCAATGCTATCTAAACTATAGGTTTATGTTAATCAATATTTCGAATTAAATAAAATATCAAAATTTTATCCAGCTCCATAAGAAAAACTTATTGAGTTTTAACTTTAACACTTGTTGGGAAACCTAGTTTTATTAGATTGCTAATATTTTAATATAGTATTATAATTTTAAATAAATTAAATTCGGAATATTTTATCAACTCCACAAGGTATGAGGAGGCTGCTTTTTATGGATGAAAAAGATTGGAATATATTGCAGACCCTTTATGAAGAACGAAATATTACAAAAGCTGCCCAACGTTTATATATCTCACAGCCCGCATTATCTTATCGGATTCAAGCTCTTGAAAAAGAATTCAATACAACGATTATTTCTAGAGGTCAAAAAGGGGTTGAATTTACAATTCAAGGGGAATATCTCGTAAAATATTCTAAAGAAATGCTCATGCAGCTCCGTAAAGCGAAAGAGTATGTTGCAAATCTTGAGAATACGATTAAAGGCACGCTTAGACTGGGTGCATCTGGAATGTTTGCCCGCTATGAACTCCCCTTTCTATTAAAAAATTTCCTTTATCGGTATCCAAATGTCGACATCAATTTAAAAACTGGTTGGAGTTCGGAAATTAATCAAATGTTGCATAGAGAAGAAGTCCATATTGGTATTGTCCGAGGCGACTATAACTGGCAAGGAAAAAAAGTTTTATTTCGAGAAGAACATATTTGTGTAGCTTCTATAAATCAAATAGATTTCGATGAATTACCATCACTTTCAAGAATTAATTACCAAACAGATCCATCATTAAAAAACCAGATTGATAACTGGTGGCAAGAGACCTATAAAGTTCCCCCAAAAATATCTATGGAAGTGGACCGCATCGATACTTGCAAACAGATGGTTCTTAATGGTTTAGGGTATGCTATTTTTCCTAGCATTTGTGTAAAAAAAGATGAACCACTTTTTACTGCTCCGATTATGAAAGATGGTAAACCTCTAGTTCGAAATACTTGGATCATGTATCGGGAGAACACATTACAATTAGCATATGTTCGTGCATTTATCGATTTTTTACATGAATGTTCGGATCTAAATTAATATTTGTCTTATAAAAAGAAAAGAAGAAATCATATTGATCTCTTCTTTTCTATAAGGATATTTTAAACCTTTTGGAGAGGGATAGGGGACTCTTTTATTGTTTAGCTGAAATTCCGCTAGTTGCTGCAACAGCCTTTTTTACAAGTTTAGCATGTTTAATAGCTTCTCTTTCATTTGCAACTCGCTCTTCTTGTGCGTAGTTTACTAGAGATAAATAACGATATACAAAATGAGAAAATTTAGAATATGGTGCTGTGAAAAATAACGCAGCCACACTTCCTAAATGAATAGCTAATAAAACTTGCATAATTGCAGTTTCACGAAGTGCTAATAACACCATTCCTGTGATTGCAACAATTAATAAAGCAACAGAAAATGCCGATCCTGTCTTAACAGCTTTTTCATCATTAACATCTTTGTCACTCTTCGATTTCAAATAAAGAAGTCCAATGAGACCAATGATAAGCATGATTCCACCCACAGATCCTAAAATAACAACTGGGTGTAAAAGAGGATATGGTGCTGGATCATGTAAAATGTGTTCGTAAAATGCTGCAAGTGTAGTAGATGCCAAATCAAGCAAGAATCCATAGCCTACAAGATGATGGAACAATCTACGTGATTTTGCAGGCTCTTCTGATGGATAAGTACAACCTGCACCTTCACCGTCTAAATATTTAAGACTTGCAGCATATAAGGTTGCTGTTTTTATATCTTTAAACAATACTTTTTCTTTAATTGATTTTCCAGATCTTATATCTTTCCAATATCTAGAAGCCCCAATACCCCACCCTGCGACCATCCATAATCCTAGCAGAGTAAAGACACTGATCATCAAGTTTTGCGGGAAAACTGCATAAAAAGCATTTTCTCCTGTATGCGGCTGTAACATTCCTTCCACGCCGCCATTTACAAACATAAACCCTAAGATAAATAAGATACTAAATACAAATGTTGCCCAAAACCCGCTTACACGTTCTCCTAGTGCCTTTGCCCATTTTCCTGGCCAAGCGTATTTTCTATATGTTTCCTCACGTAAACCAGCAAAAACTTTTGGTGGATGGATCCCAAAATCATGAGGAGGTATGAATGGGCAAGCATAGTAGCAATCTCGACAGTCATGGCAAAGATTAGCTAAATAAGTCATATCACGATCGCTAAATTCACGCCGCCATTCAATTGCTCTCCACACGGCACAATACCCTTCACAATAACGGCAAGCGTTACATAATTCCATCTGCCGTTTTCCATCTGCCATTAAATCTAATTTATCTGACATTTGCTGCTTCCCCCCCTGCAATTCTACCTAAACATGCACCCATTGTAAGACCAAATCCAGCTAGATAGCCGCGTCTTAATACATTACCAGCAGTAATTTCTCCGCAAGCAAACATATTTTTCGCTTCCGTTCCGTCTTCAAAAATAATTCTTGCTTGCTCATTCACCTTAACGCCAAGGTATGTGAATGTAATTCCAGTTCTTAATGGATATGCATAGAATGGAGCTTTTTCAATTTTTAATGCCCAATGGCTTTTTGGAGGCGTTAATCCTACTGTTCGACAGTCATCTAACTCTGCTGGATTAAAGTTTCCCGGGCGACAGGCCTCATTAAATTTTCTAACCGTTTCCTCCACGGCATCTGGATTAAGGCCTAATTTGATAGCTAATTCTCTAATCGTTGGTGCAGTCACTGGCTTCCAAACGGAAGGCAAGAATCTACTTAAAGCATCACTATCAATAATGGAATAGGCTACTTGATCGGGTTGCCTTGCAATTAAGCCGCCCCATATTGCATAGCGTTTCGGCCAGAAATCTTCCCCTTCATCGTAGAATCGTACGCCATTTTTATTAACCACAATTCCGAAAGGCACACTGTCCAAACGGGTTACAATTCCACCATCATACTTTGGTGCTCTACCATCGACTGCAACGGCATGAAAAGCATCCTTTTCACCCACTTGAGCAACACCTTTGTTTAATAGCATTTCAAGTACATTTCCTTGATTATAAGGTGTGCCACGGATAATGAAGTTTTCAGCAGCCTCGCCCCAATAACGTTTATGCCATTCAATATTAGCCTCAAAACCACCAGATGCAATAATGATCGCTTTCGCATTGACGGTTAGCATCTTATTATCTTTCCGTACTAGAGCCGCTTTGAACTTTGCACCATCTAATTCAATATCCTCAAGTTTCGCGTTATACCAGACTTCGACACCTTTTTTCTTGGCCGTCTGATAATAGGAATTCATTAAAGCTTTACCGCCGCCTAATTGGAAAATATTTGTTCTGCCTAGATGAAGAGTTCCAGAAAGAGTCGGCTGCCATCGTACGCCTTGAGATGCTAACCAATCTGGTAGTTCTGCAGATTTCCGAACGATTAATCTAGCAAGACTTTGATTTATTTCCCCACCAGCGACACGTTTTAAATCATCCATAAATTCTTCTTCTGTATACTGGCCTAACATGTATTCACTTTCTTCCAAATGCATGCATCTAAAATCCCTAGTCAGCCTGCTGTTTCCCCCACGGTAAAATTTAGGAGCACATTCAATTACTAGTACTCTTGCTCCGTGGTCCCGTGCCGATAAAGCAGCACTCATCCCGGCATTACCGCCACCGACTACTAAAACATCAGTTTCCATGATAGAGAGCTCCTTTCAAGATGAAAATTCTCTTGAAATAAAGATAACTTATTTTTCACAATAAAAATAATATTAATATTTTATATGAGTCGATAAAAGAATCTTATGGAGTTTGATTGGAGAGAGTTTTTTGGCAATAAAAAACGGGGACAACAAAACATGTCCCCTTATCCTATATAAAGCTGATTTTTTGTTTTGGAAGCCGTTCATTAACAAATTGCAAGAATATTTATCTATAAATGGAAGTTCTAGCATTGTATGAATTTTCCAATTACAACCCATAAACAATTTGCTCAATTGTGTGATTTTTCCTCATTTTAAACATAGACGCTTTTCAAGTTCTGCCTTTTTCTTTTCAAATCCAGGTTTCCCTAGTAAGGCAAACATGTTTGCTTTATAGGCTTCAACTCCGGGCTGATTGAATGGATTTACCCCTAATAGATAACCGCTCATCGCACATGCTTTTTCGAAAAAATAAACGAGATAGCCAAATGTGTACTCGTCTAACTGCGGAATAGAGATAATTAAATTCGGAACACCTCCATCTGTGTGGGCAAGCAATGTTCCTTCATAGGCTTTTTTATTAACAAAATCAACCGTTTTGCCAGCAAGATAATTCAATCCATCTAAATCGTTTTCGGTCTTTTCTATCATTAGTTCATGACGTGGTTTCTCCACCATGATAACTGTTTCAAATAAGTCGCGGCGGCCTTCTTGTATATATTGTCCTAATGAATGAAGATCCGTTGAAAAATTAGCAGATGAAGGAAAGATTCCTTTCTGATCCTTTCCTTCACTCTCTCCAAACAGTTGCTTCCACCATTCAGCGAAATATTGCAATGCTGGTTCATAATTAATTAGCAATTCAATCGTCTTTCCTCTGTTATATAAAATATTTCTGATAGCTGCATATTGATAAGCAGCATTTTCTTTCAGATCGGATTGACTAAAGTCTTCCCGTGCTGCTTGAGCCCCTTTCATCATTTCTTCAATATTTGCACCGCTTACTGCAATGGGCAGTAATCCCACAGCAGTTAAAACAGAATAGCGCCCTCCAACATCATCAGGAATTACAAATGTTTCAAACCCTTCTTCATCAGCCATTGTTCTTAGAGCTCCTCTTGCTCTATCTGTAGTGGCATAAATTCGACTAACAGCCTCTTTTTTGCCGTACTTTTCCTCCAATAATTTACGGAATATGCGAAAAGCAATCGCAGGCTCTGTTGTAGTGCCTGATTTGGAAATAACATTGATTGAAAAATCTTTTCCATCTAATAGATCCATTACATCTTTCATATAGGTAGAACTTATATTGTTGCCAACAAATATCACTTGCGGCATCTTGCGCTTTTCTTTTGGCAATACATTGTAAAAGCTATTGTTTAACGCCTCTATTGCAGCACGGGCCCCTAAATAAGAACCTCCAATTCCAATGACTAAAAGAACATCAGAATCCTTTTTTATTTTTTCTGCTGCTTTTTGGATATGGGAAAACTCCTCTTTGTCATAGTCAACCGGTAAATCCATCCATCCTAAATAATCACTACCTGCACCTGTTTTTTCATGTAAAGCAAGATGAGCAATCTCAACGGCATCCTGTAAATAAGTGAGTTCATGTTCTTCGAAAAAAGATAGTGCTTTGGAATAATCAAATTGAATATGTGTCATGTGCTACCTCCATTTATAATGCTTACTTGAGGAACCAAATTTGCGCATCTTTCATCGTGTCTCGCCTTATCAATCACTTTACAAAGGTGGTATACGTCATTATCTATTTTTAATACTTCACAAACCTTTTTTGGAAACGTGAATTTTTTTCCTTTGCAAGTTCCTAAAGAAATGGATTTTTAGATCTGCTCAGTCGATATCTAACGGAAGCTAAATGGTTTAAAACTAAACTCTTCCATTTCCTTTTATCCTAAATTTGGCTCCCCTCTGTAGGATCCGTGAAATTCCCCGAATGAAGGATTAAATAGAAAGCTCTTTTGTCAAAGTTAATAGGTTCTTATCTATTGTATGAGTTTCTTTCAAAATCTCAGAAATTTCATGATCAACGATTTTGTTATTGACAATCCCTACAGCTCTACCGCCTTTTCCTTCCATTAAAAGTTCTACGGCACGTGCACCAAGACGACTAGCTAATATGCGATCAAATACTGTAGGGGACCCACCGCGTTGTATATGTCCTAATATAGAGACGCGAGTATCAAAATTGGTTAGCTCTTCAATTTGCTTGCCTAATTCAACACCGCTTGTAACCCCTTCTGCAACAATGATGATACTATGTTTCTTGCCTCGCTCGTAACTTTTCTTCAATCGGTCGATAATTTCCTGAATGTCATAATCCTCTTCGGGTATCAGGATTGATTCCGCACCACCAGCAAGCCCGGCCCAAAGTGCGATATCACCTGCATGGCGGCCCATTACTTCAATGACAAAAGTGCGTTCATGTGACTGTGCCGTGTCTCTAATTTTATCAATGGCGCTAATAACCGTATTTAAAGCTGTATCAAAACCAATAGTAAACTGGGTGCCAGGAATATCATTATCGATCGTTCCGGGTACGCCAAC
Source organism: Calidifontibacillus erzurumensis (assembly GCF_013303125.1). GTDB lineage: Bacteria > Bacillota > Bacilli > Bacillales > Bacillaceae_J > Calidifontibacillus > Calidifontibacillus erzurumensis. Next base: position 97,091 of record NZ_JABTTE010000013.1, read on the forward strand.
GCACGGAAAACCGTACCCGGAAAGGGCGTTGGCCCCCCGGTAGGAACCGTCTCCTCCGATGACAACTAACCCCTCAATACCCTTTTTTCTTAACTGCTCTAGACCTTTTAGTTGACCATCTTTTGTCTTAAATTCCTCACACCTTGCGGAAAGCAACTTTGTGCCTCCATGGTGAATAATGTCACCTACAGAGCCTAGCTCGAGTTTCTCTATATTTCCATTTATTAAACCTGCAAATCCACCTATGATTCCGTATACTTCCAAACCGTGGTAAATGGCTTTCCGAACAACTGCTCTAACAGCAGCATTCATTCCAGGAGCATCTCCTCCACTCGTTAAAACACCTATTCTCTTCACGGATTCACCTCATAAAATTATAAATTTGTAGTAAAATAGGTTATTTTTGTATAGTCTTTTTTACAGTTTGGATGACCTCATCCGTTGTACTCATTTGTAATGCTGTTTGAGCTAAATCTTCCATTTCTTTTTTAGAAAGTTGTAGAATTTGTGATCTTGCTTTTAAAATCGAGGTTGCGCTCATAGAGAATTCATCGAGACCTAAACCGAGCAATAAAGGAATTGCAATTTCATCTCCTGCCATTTCTCCACACATCCCTGCCCATTTTCCTTCTTTATGGGCGGCATCAATGACCATTTTCACCAACCTTAAAATCGCTGGACTATAAGGTTGATATAAATAGGAAACCCGTTCATTCATTCGGTCCGCAGCCATCGTGTATTGAATTAAATCATTCGTACCTATACTAAAGAAATCGACCTCTTTCGCAAATTGGTCTGCCATCACAGCTGTCGATGGAATTTCTACCATCATTCCTACCTCAATATCATCTGAAACTGGAACACCTTCCCCAATAAGCTTTTGCTTTTCCTCTTCAAAAATTCTTTTTGCTTGACGGTATTCATCTAAGGTAGCAATCATCGGGAACATAATTTTTAAATTTCCATAAGAGCTTGCACGAAGTAATGCACGTAATTGAGTTCTAAAAATATCTTGCTTATCTAAACAAAGACGAATGGCACGAAATCCAAGAAACGGATTCATTTCCTTTGGAAGATTTAAATACGGAAGTTCTTTATCTCCGCCAATATCCAATGTACGCACGACAACAGGCTTTCCGTCCAAGCGTTCAAGTACTGCTTTGTAAGATTCAAATTGTTCTTCTTCTGTTGGCAATTCATTTCTTCCCATATAAAAGAATTCAGTGCGGAATAAACCTACACCTTCACCACCATTATTCACAACACTCTCTACATCATTGGGTGTTCCAATATTAGCAACTAATTTAACCTGGTGTCCATCCGCTGAAACTGTCTTTTCATTCAACAATTCCGCCCATTCTGCTTTTTGTTTTTCAAAACGGATTTGTTCATCTTTATATCGCTGAATAACTTCCTCGGAAGGATTCACGTGAACTTCCCCTTTTAGACCATCTACAATAATCAAGTCTCCATCTTTGATTACTTCAGTAGCTGTTTTGGTCCCAACTACCGCAGGGATTCCCATCGAACGAGCCATAATCGCTGAGTGGGATGTACGTCCACCGATATTCGTTATAAATGCTTTTACATATTGGGGATTTAATAGAGCAGTATCTGACGGCGTTAAATCCTCTGCAACCACAATTGCTTCTTCCGAAATCATACTTGGGTTTACAATTTTGACTCCAAGCAAATGAGAAAGAATGCGCTTTCGTACATCACGAATGTCAGCTGCTCTTTCTCTCATATACTCATCATCCAATTGTTCAAACATCATAATGAACATATCGGTCACTTCTTTTAATGCATGCTCTGCATTTACTTTTTCCGATTTGATTTTCTCTTCCACCGAAGCAACCATATCAGGGTCATTGACAATTAATATATGTGCCTCAAAAATTGCTGCTTTGTCTTCCCCTAAGTCGACTTTTGCTTTTTCACGGATCGCTTCCAATTCATTTATAGTTACGGTCAGGGCGCCTTGCAGCCGTTTTATTTCTTTCTCCACATCATCTACTTCTTTTTTTATAAAAGAAAGACTTGGCTGAACTAAAGAATAGGCTTTGGCCATCGCAATTCCACTGGAAGCTGCTATTCCTTTTAATAGGCTCATTTAAACAGCCAACCCTTCTTCATTTAATGTGGATTCTAATGATGTTAAAGCTTCTACTTCATCATTTCCTTCAGCACTGATCGTAATTTCTGCCCCTTGACCAACTCCAAGTGACATAACACCCATAATTGATTTTAAATTGACTTTCTTACCATTACTTTCAATACTGATTTCAGATTGAAATTGGCTTGCAGCATGTACTAATTTTGCGGCTGGACGGGCATGCAACCCCATTGCATCTATGACTTTAAATTTTTTAGTTACCATCGAATCAAACTCCCTTACTCTTGTATTAATGTTTTGAGGGACATAGGAATCAATCCCTTGTCCCACTGTTTTAGTTCATGTAAAAATCATTCATATCTGTTGAGTTAGTAGAATATGAGTTTTTTAGTTTTCTAGTTTATTAATCCGTTTTTCAAGCTCGAATTGTTTTTTTAGATTGCTTACAAGACGTTTAATTAATTGCAGCTCCGCCTGAGCTGTCATGAGATGGTCTTGAGCATGAATCGTAAGAAAGTTCGGAGTCATATTTTTATCTTGTTCACGGATTAATTGTGTTTGATATTTATGTCCCTTTAAAAACTCATCATTCGCTTCCTGTAAAAGCTTATCTGCTTCTTCGAAGTTGTATTCCTCTGCTTTATCTAACGCCTCATAAGCTAATCCTCTGGCATTTCCACCATGTAGGATCAACTGCATTGGCACTTGTTCAAAATCCATTAATATCTCACCCTTCTAATCCTTTAAGTATCTTTTTATCAAGATGCTGGAATTGAATTTTCACTTTCAATGATTTCTTTGCCAATAAGTGATTTTTCATAGCGTTTAAAGAATGGATAATAAATGAGTGTTGCTATGATTATATCGACGATTTGAAGAAGACCGGCTAAAACTGAACCACCCGTTGCAATAAATCCACCGAAGAAAATAGGTACAGTAAATGGAGGTTGTACAATGACCGGTGGGATGATTCCAGTTGCAAATAAAATATAGTTAATCGTGACGATGACAGCTGGTGCCAAAATAAACGGAACCATCATAAATGGGTTTAATACAATTGGCAAACCAAAAATAACCGGTTCATTAATATTAAAGAAATTTGGAATAATACTTGTCTTACCTATTTGTTTTAATTGTTGTGACTTTGACATCAACATTAAAAATGCCAATCCAAATGTAGCTCCTGAACCACCAAGATGGGCAAACATATGGAAAAATGGCTCTGTAACAATCCCTGTGGCTTTGACACCAGCGTTTACTGCATCAACATTTTGTGCTAATTGAGTCATCCAAAATGGATAAGCAACGGAAGAAACAACATTCATCCCATGTATACCCATCGACCATAACAACATCATAAGGACAATCATACCAAGAGCTGCCCAATAACTATTTGACGCTGCCACCAATGGGCTGAATAAATCTAATACAAGTTGAGGAATCGTTACCCCAAAGTTGGCCCATACAATCCAGGACAATGCCCAAACAGTTGGGATAATAAGCATAAACGGAACTAACGAATTAAATGTTCTTAACACATATGGTGGGACACCATCTGGCATTTTGATCGATAATCCACTTTTTTGAAGCCAGCGCATCCCTTCTGTTGTAAAAATACCTAGAATAATAGCAACAAATAAACCTTGCCCGCCTAAATAATTCAACACTTCTCCAAACGAGATTTGAGTAATATCAACGACAGGGAATGCAGTCAAAAAGAATGCAAGCATGGATAAGATACCGGCCATAACCGAATCCATACCATCATATCTGGATGCTAAGCTATAACCCACACCAAAACTTACTGTTAAAGCCATAATCCCAAATGTCAAATAAAACGGGAACAGGATTTGAGGTAAGATTGGTTCAATGGCTTTTGTCCAAGCATCAATAATTCCCCAATCTAATGATGTTGGTGGATTAGCAATAATTAGGAAAATAGCACCCGTAAGAATGACAGGTAAAGCGAAAATGACGAAAGCATCACGTATAGATTGTAAATAACGATTTTGCGCAATTCTTGCCAACGGACTCATTAAATGTTCTTCTACCCAATTCAACATATTCGATAACCCCCCTCTATAAATTTTGATTGATCAATAGTTTAACCCGTCTTCCTACATCATTTGTTCAACATGCTTAGTACTTGATCTAGTACCTTGTTTCCATCCATTAAAGCAAATGCCATTTGATCCACTAATTCAACCGGAGTATTATATTTTTCAGCTGTCTTCGTTACTTCTTTTTTCATATGACGAACTTGAGGTTCCAACAAAACCGCATGATATTGGCTTGCTTTTTGATTGAATTCACCTGTACCGCCTGCATCAACGACTAGATTAATTCCCCTAGCTTCAGCTGCTTGTTGTACCTTCTTAGCTAATTGGCTGGAAGTTGCCCCCCAACTGCATAAAATAATTAATTTAATTTGTTCTTCTGCCATTCCAATCATCTCCCTTTTCTATTTTTTAGTTGTTATTTCTCTTGCCATCGCATCGATTTGTTTGATTCTATTGATCATCCAATAGGAAAACCAAGAAGCTAAAAATATGACGATAGAAAACGCCAAACCAAAAAGCAATGTATTGAAAGCTTTTGGTTGTCCAGAGATCAATGCATGTAAGCCTGTACCTATCCAAATGATGGCGAATATATTGGCATAAATAATAAAAAATTTTTTCATTTTCGAACCCTCCGTTTTCTATTCATTCGTTCATCCTACTGAAGAGAGTTTTAAAGCACCCCCATATTGAAAAATTTTTTATAATTCATCCTTTCGCTCTCTTAATATTGCAAAAACCGCGCCAACTTACACAAACGTTGTCATATCAAGCTTGAAAGCACACACAAAAAAATGTGTGCAAAATTTTCTGCACACATCAAACTAGAATAGTGAACTACTCACCACTTATCAACCTTACGGTTTGATTGAAGTAGGAGCTTCTCGGGTAATCCTATCTAATGATAAGAAATTGACCGAGCTAACCCTCTCGTTCCGAAAGTTATTATTATTTATGCTATTATGCGTAATCCTTCATTTTTGATATTGATGGCTGAATTGTA
>NZ_JABTTE010000014.1 GCF_013303125.1 Calidifontibacillus erzurumensis
GTACGTATGCACCGACTGCTATCGATTATTATTACATGAATCTTACACGTTTGTAATAATGCATTGATGAAAGATAATTTTAATAGAAGTCCCCTCTTCTACTTTTGATTCTATCTCAATTTTATGACCCAACTTTTTGCAAACTTCATTTACAAGGTATAACCCCATGCCTGTAGATTCACCAAACTTTCGTCCATTTTCACCAGTAAAAAAAGGGTCAAACACTCGGCGGATATCTTTTTGAGGAATGCCAACACCTTGATCTTTTACTTCTAAAACTTTGCCATTTTCGGTCATATAAGCTGATACAGTAATCTTTTTGTTTTCTCCTACCGTGTATTTAATAGCATTTACCAACAATTGATGGACTATAAACTTGAGCCATTTTCGATCGGATTTAACTGTAATATTTACATCTATTTTCACTTCCGGATATACCCTTTTCCGGATAAAATATCTTTTTTGATCATTTATTGCTTCAGTGACAATCGAATATAAAAAAATAGTTTCAACAGAGAAATCATGTTCAAAACGATCGAGCCTTGCCATATTCATGGCTATATTTAATCCTCTACTAATTCGTTCTATCTCTTGCCTGATATTTTCTACATATGGCTCGCCTTCGTTTTCTTGGAGGATTAAGTGAATGACTGAAATCGGCGTTTTCATTTGATGAACCCATTGATTCATAAAAGTCAAATGTTCCGCCTGTTTACATTTGTACCTTTGGATTTGTTCTTGGTAAAGATTATATTGTGTCTGAAGCAGCTTATTAATACCTACTGCAATAGGCGCAGTTCCCGCAGATGATAATGTATCTTCAAGTTTAGAAGGCAACTTGCTTAATTTATCATACAACTTTTTGTAAGAAAAATATCGAAATAGCAAAAATACTCCCAAAAGGAAGCTGCTTAAAAAAATAAAGTAGTATACATTTTCTAATGTCTCAAATCCTCCTAGCTTTCTATAAAAAATAAATAGAAAGATCATATTGAAAAAATAAAGGATCACAAATAGCATGTGGTCATGTAAGAAAAATTTCATCCCTTTTTCCTCCAAGTAACATTCAATCTGTATCCATATCCTCGAACCGTTTCAAGTGCATCACCAATTCCAATCTGTTGAAGTTTTTTTCTTAGACGTGCCACATTCACATTTAAAGTATTTTCATCAATAAAAGCTTGATCATCCCAAAGTTTTTCTAATATCATATCTCTGCTAACAGCCCTTGGAGACATACGGATTAATAATTCAGCTAGGACAGCTTCTTTCTTAGTCAGCACAATTGAATTACCGCTAAAATGTAGTTCCGGCCTTTCCGGGTATAAGGTAAGACCCTCAAGTTCTATTTTTCTTTCCTCTAATACATCAGGAGCAAATTCACCATAACAACGCCTCAACTGGCTCTTTATTTTCGCAATAACTACATCGTAATAAAAAGGTTTTGTAATATAATCATCTGCACCACTTTCTATACCCATTACTTGATCCATTTCGCTATCACGGGCAGATATAAAAATGATAGGAATCGTAGATATTTGCCTTATCTTTCGACACCAATAAAACCCATCGTACTTTGGCAAATTAATATCAATTAAGATAAGATGCGGATTCGTTTCAATAAATATATTCAAGATATTTTCAAAGTCGTTTATCAATAAAGGTTTATACCCATATTTATCAAGATGCGAGCTAAGTAGTTGCGCAAGTGAGGCATCATCTTCAATCAGCATTATTTTATATTCCATCCTGTTACAATCCTTCCTTTAAAACTGGTTGACAATTTCAAATCTTCTTCTATTATAATATTTCGCTCATACTAAATTAAAACAATGCAAAAATAGTCCATAATCAGTATCATTTTTTAGAGAAGTTAGGGGTAAGTGGCGAACCCTTTTTCAATAGGTTATGCTCGTCGTATAATGTTGATTAACTTTGGAAAAATTCTCCACAACTTCACAGCCCTCGTATTTTTCTTGGACAAGTTTCATATAATACATTGTAATTTCTTTTATGGAAGAAGGGATTTAAATGCGGAAAGCTTTCCTTTTATTTTTTATTACAAGTATCTTAATCGGCTGCAGCAAACTGACTGGATCTCCTATTGGGGAAATGAATGATATAATTTCAATTCAAAAATTAAAAGACAATCAATTATTTTCCCACGAGGACGAAACACTAGTCGAATTATTTTTGCAAAAAATCGAAAAAGCAAATCAGCTCATAGAAGAGCTAAATTTGTTAATAGAACAATTCGAGAAAACAGACGAATTTCAAGAAGCAATTGAAATGATGGATACTGCAAGAAAAGAAGCTCAAAAAATTGCTGAGGAATTAAGTGCGATTCATTTTCAAACTGAAAAAATGATGACCTATAAAGCAAGCTTTGAAAAAGAACTCCTAAATTATGCCAATGGTTTAGAAATGCAAATAGATGGCGTCGAAAACTGGGATAGTAAGAAAATAACCGATGGATTTAAACAGACCGAATTGGCAAAAACAGCAATAACAAAATTAATAGAACAATTATGAAACAATAGTTTATTTTCAAACCAGCATTCAATGAATTTAATAAAAAAATTTTGTAACAAACAAAAAATAGTAAATTCCTATTCTTATAGCAGGCAAAACGAATGTAAATACATTCTAATAAAAGAACGAACACTTTTCTTGTTCCATTCAACTTCTATTTAAGTGTATAATTGCCGTAAGGGAGGGATCAGATGGAGGCCGCACTTAACGAACAAAAGCAAAAAGAAAAACTGTGGACAAAAAATTTTATTTTATTGTTTTTTTCCAATTTATTTTTATTTTTTGGATTTCAAATGTTATTGCCGACTTTACCGGTATATGTCAATGATTTAGGTGGAGACGATTCTGCAGTTGGTTTAGTTATTGGTATTTTTACTATTTCTGCACTTTTCGTCCGCCCTTTTTCTGGTGCTGCTGTAGATATTTTTGGAAGAAAATTATTTTTGCTCCTTGGATTGATTATTTGTATTGTTGCAATCGCAATGTACGGATTTGTAACAACAGTTTTATTTGTTTTATTATTGAGAATCCTACACGGAATTGGCTGGGGTGTTTCTACAACAACATACGGAACTGTTATTTCTGATATTATTCCTTCCTCACGCCGCGGTGAGGGGATGGGCTATTACGGGATGTCAACTACGCTTGCGATGGCTGTTGCTCCAGTTACTGGTATTTGGATGATTAATCATTTTGGATACAATCAGTTATTTATTAGTTCCTTCATAAGTACTGCTATCGCCCTTGCTTTGAGCCAACTGATCGATGTAAAAAAAATTTCAACCGAACAAAAGGGGACGAAGAACTTCACTTCGCTTTTATATGAAAAAAGCGCTTTGCTCCCATCACTTCTTGTATTCTTTATGACATTTGCTTATGGAGGAGTCGTAGGCTTTATTACGTTGTTTGGCAAAGAAGTTGGGATTTCTAATGTTGGTTGGTTTTTCTCAATGAATGCTTTAATTTTACTCCTTATCAGACCTATTTCAGGTAAAATTTATGATTCTAAAGGTCATCCATGGGTCCTCGTGCCTGGAGCTGTTTTTGGCGTTGTTGGTTTAGCAATACTTTCGTATTCAACTTCCTTAATAGGTCTTACAATTGCTGCAGTTTTCTTTGGAATTGCTTTCGGTTCTATTCAGCCAGCTTTGCAAGCTTTGCTAATTGAAAGGTCACCAATCGAAAGACGCGGAGCAGCGAACGCCACATTTTTCTCAGCATTTGATTTAGGTATTGGAACTGGTGCGATGATATTAGGTGCAATTGCAGGTATGACCGGTTATGCAATGATGTACCGTTTGACTTCCATTGTATTTATTCTGTTTTTAATTATTTATTGTTTTTATCTTTTAAAAAAACATATTTAATGAAAGATTAGAAGTATGGAAAGCTGTCCATAATGAATAGTATTGCCTAACGTAAAACAGCAGGAGGAATATTGAAATGTCTGGACCATCTTTACATAAATTATCCGCCCACCGCTCGATCCATAATGGTGCTTTATCCGAAGCAAAGGATTTATTAGAACTATTGGAACAAGTTTTTCTAGAAGGGAAGCTCGATTATGCAACCTTGGCTGCTCGCTCTTTAATTGAACATTGGAAAACTAGGACAATCGCCCATGCTGATTCTGAAGAAGATGGTTTTTATCAAAGTAAACTAGATGAAAATCCTGAACTTGAAGAGCTCATTATCATGTTGAAACGTGATCATCAACTATTTCGAACCATTGTCAATGAAATTGAAGAGATCATTGATAAAGAAGGCGTTAATCAAGAAGTGATTGATCGTTTTAAAACGCTGCAAGTGCTAAATCAAATCCATAATAAAGAAGAAGAAACTCGTTTGTTTCATTAAATGGATAAATAAAAACCTCTTTAGACTCGGTCTAAAGAGGTTTTTAGGATGATATTCACCTTTTTCCACTAATTTTTCCTTTCAACCAATTTCACTGCTTTTTTTGGATTCATTTTCCGGTAAACAATATACTTTCTCGTTAAATATTCAAGCGGTAAACTCCAAACATGAACCAATCTCGTAAAAGGCCAAATGGCAAATAGCACAAAAGCGGCTAATATATGTAGCTGAAATCCGAGGGGAGCTGCCACCATTAGTTCCGGTTTTGGCCGAAAAGTAAGAATTCCTCTAAACCACGGGCCAATCGTTTCCCGATAATCAAATGTACCACCTGTTGCCGTGTATCCAACTGTATTCGAAAAACCAATAACAGTAACAACACCTAATATAAATAAGACAACAAGATCAATACTTGAACTTGTTTTTTTCAATCGAATGCTATTTACCCGGCGAATCGTTAATAATGCACCTCCTAAAACCATAGCAATACCAGCCAAACCGCCAAACCAAATTGCACCAAAATGATACATCTCTTCTGTAACACCTATTACATCATAAAAACCTTTTGGAATAAGAATTCCGGCAACATGCCCAAAAAACACAAAAATGACCCCATAATGAAATAATATGCTCCCCCACTTTAATAGATGATCCTTTTGTAGAAACTCACTAGATTTTGCAGACCAGCCGAATTGATCTTTATTATATCTGTGAATATGACCAACAACAAAAATTGTGAGCGATACATAAGGAATGATTACCCATAAAAAATAATCAAATTCAGTCATCTTTCAACCTCCATTTTTAAGATTATGGAGTCTAAGCCCTTTTAGCCTTTAGTGTGAAACCATGCAACCAAGCTGCCATCGAAATTTCACATGCTTTTAATAAATTTCCATATGGATTATGGTCCTTCATTAATTCAAATAAAAGGTCATCGATAGCTTTTTTATGGATTAAAAAAATTTTTTGAACAAACGGATCACTTGCTTCACTGGCAAACTCTAAAATTAACGGCAAATAATCAGGAAGTTCATCATTTTTTATATAAAAATTCGCTTTGGCAAACTCCATTTTCAATTTAACAAGTGCTAAACCTCGCTCTCTATTATCACCAAATTTTTTATAGGTTAAATAGAGCGTTGTTCTATCATTAAAATCAAACCATTTTACGTAGTTTTCAGCCAACTCTCTAGAAGGCGTTTGTTTTACATAATCCCAAAATTTATCAATGTAAAATCTAATTTCTTGATTTTTTATAAGAGCAATCGAATCTTCTATTTCTTTATCTCTAATCCAACTTTGTTCAGGGTATTGGAAAAGAAGAGAGCATAATTTAAAAGTATATTTATATTCTTCCATCCACTCTTTTTCCACCTAAATCACTCCAATAATTTTCACTGAACGCATATAGTTCGTCGTAATTTTCCGTCCCTAGACTACATTCGCTACATCCTTCCATAAATTCAAAACCACAAGAGCCTTGTCCGGCATACATATTGCCAGCTTCTTCTCTATGTGATTTCGGAATTACATAACGATCATCATATTTAGCAATTGCTGAAAGTTCATATAATTCAATCGCGCTTTCTTTTGTTAATCCAGATTCTTCCAAAATTGATAAATCAAAATCTTTTCCTAAGTTAGAAGCTCTCATAAACGATCGCATAGCGACAAGTTTTTTAAGCACAGCTTCAATCACTTTCGTATCCCCTGCAGACAACATATTTGCTAAATATTGGATAGGAATTCGAAATTGTTTTATCGTTGGGAAAATGACTTCTGGACTTAAACTGTCGATTTGTCCGGCAAATGCATTTGTTATCGGACTAAGCGGCGGCACATACCAAACCATCGGCAATGTCCGGTATTCCGGATGGAGCGGCAATGCAACTTTATATTTTACTGCCAGCTTATACACAGGAGAAGCTTGGGCCGCTTCAATCCAATCTTCTGGAATTCCATCTTTTTTCGCTTGGCTTATTACATCCGGATCATGTGGATCAAGGAATAATTTCAGCTGTGATTCATATAAATCCTTTGGATCTTTTACAGAAGCAGCCCGCTCCACTTCATCCGCATCATAAAGAACGATGCCTATATATCGGAGCCTCCCGACACAAGTTTCTGAACATACAGTTGGTTGTCCATTTTCAATTCTAGGGAAACAGAATGTACATTTATCAGCTTTGTTCGTTTTCCAGTTAAAATAAACTTTTTTATATGGGCAGCCGGACATACAAAAACGCCAGCTTCGGCATGCATCTTGATCAACAAGAACGATTCCGTCTTCATCTCTTTTATATATAGCCCCAGATGGACAGGATGCTAAACAAGACGGATTCATACAATGTTCGCATATTCGAGGCAAGTACATCAAAAAAGTTTTTTCATACTCTTGAATAATCGCTTGGTCGACTCCATTCATATTCATATCTTGCTTAGCGGTTTCATAAACCCCAGCCAAGTCATCTTCCCAGTTTGGACCCCATATAAGATCTATATATTCCCCTGTAATTTGTGATTTAGGACGAGCGGTCGGTTGATGCTTTTTTTCAGGAGCTTTTATTAAATGCTCGTATTCGTAAGTCCACGGCTCATAATAATCTTCAAGTTTTGTTAAATGTGGATTGTAAAAAATATTTAATAATTTGCTGACACGGCCCCCTGCTTTTAGTTCAAGTTTTCCGTTTTTTAGCTCCCATCCCCCCTTATGAATGTCTTGATTTTCCCACGCTTTAGGGTAGCCTATTCCCGGCTTTGTTTCCACGTTGTTCCACCACATATATTCTGCTCCTTGGCGGTTCGTCCAAGTATTTTTACATGTCACGCTGCACGTATGACAGCCAATACATTTATCTAAATTCATGACCATTCCAATTTGCGCTTTAATCTTCAAGCCAGTCCACCTCGTCCCGTTCGATTCTTCGGATCATTACTTTTTCATCTCTTTGCGTACCCGTCGGCCCATAATAATTAAAACCGTAGCTTAATTGTGCATAGCCGCCAATCATTTGGGTCGGCTTAACATAAATTCTCGTTGGGCTGTTGAACGTTCCCCCGCGGTCTTTTGTGATTGTTGTTCCAGGTACGTTGATCAAACGATCTTGAACATGGTACATAAAGGCTATTCCTCTTGGGATTCTGTGAGTTACAACAGCACGGGCAACAACAACACCGTTACGGTTGTATAATTCCAACCAATCGTTATCACGGATTCCAACAGATTCCGCATCCTCAATATTCAGCCAGACATGCGGTCCACCCCTGAATAATGTAAGCATGTGCAAATTATCTTGGTAGGTGCTGTGAAAAGACCATTTGAAGTGCGGAGTTAAATACCGCAGTTCAATTTCTTTCCCTTTTGTATCCGGCTTTTCATCTTTTGTATAAAATGCAGCTTTTCGAAGCGGCGGTTTAAATGTTGCAAATTCTTCACCAAATTCATGCATTAAATCGTGATCTAAATAAAAATGTTGTCTACCGGTTAATGTACGGAATGGTATCAGCCGCTCAATATTCGTTGTAAATGGACTATAGCGACGATTGCCGGTCTCTGTTCCACTAAATACTGGTGATGAAATAACTTTGCGGGGCTGCGCTGAAATCTCGTCAAAAGACATATGTTCCTCAGCCCGCTCTTCAGCCAAGTCTCTTAACTTCTGGCCTGTTTTCTTCTCCATTGTTTCCCAAGCTTTCATTGCGAGCGATCCATTCGTTGTACTTGACAATGTTAAAATCGCTTCAGCTGCATGACGGTCGAACGAAAGGTTCGGACAATCAGGATATTCTTTACTTTGTGACTGGCCTAAAATATCTTTTAATTCATCAAATTCCTCCTTCGCATCCCAAATAAGTCCCTTTGCACCGATCATCTCCCGTATTTTTGGTCCTAAAGAAATAAATTTCTCGTATACTTTTGTTAAATCCCTTTCAACTACATGTAAACGAGGAAAATTTTTCCCTGGAATAATGGCTGCTCCTGTCTTTTTCCAATCTTGAATTTGACCAAACGGCTGCGCTATTTCATCAGGTGTATCATGAAGAAGTGGTGTTGCTACAATATCTTTCACCGGTTGTGGAAAATGTTTTTTTGCCAACTCTTGGAATGTTTTTGCTAATTTTTTAAATATATCCCAATCTGGTCTGCTCTCCCAAGGAGGAGCGATTGCTGGATTGAACGGATGAATGAATGGATGCATATCTGTTGAACTGACATCGAATTTTTCATACCACGTAGCAGCAGGTAAAACAATGTCAGAATATAATGCTGAGCCGGACATACGAAAATCTAAAGTTATTAGTAAATCTAATTTTCCTTCCGGTGCATTGCTTTTCCCATCTACTTCTTGAAGTTGCCTAGTCTCTACTTCACTTCCAAAGATATAAGAATGGGTTCCAAGAAGGTAACGTAAAAAATATTCATGGCCTTTTGCTGAACTACCGATTAAATTAGCTCTCCAAATAAACAATGTCTTCGGAAAGTTAACGGGGTTACTTGGCTCTTCAATGGAAAACTTTATTTTTCCATTTTTAATTTGTTCAACTATATAACGAATGGCTTCTTCATTGTTCGTTGCCTGCGATTCATCATACAATTTATAAGAATTTCTATTAAATTGTGGATAGGAAGGCAACCATCCTAGCCGAGCAGCCATTACGTTATAGTCAGCCATATGGCTATATGATGGTTTATCAACTAATGGTGAAATTAAGCTTTCTGTTTTTTGGTCATCATAACGCCATTGTTCAGTTACAAAGTAGAAAAACGAGGTTCCATTTTGTAATCTAGGTGGACCTCCCCAATCACGCGCCATGGCAATCGTTTGCCAACCTTCAAGCGGTCGAACTTTTTCTTGTCCAACATAATGGGCCCATCCTCCTCCATTTACTCCTTGGCAACCTGTCAATAAAACGAGATTAATAATCGAACGGTATATCGTATCAGAATGAAACCAGTGATTTATACCTGAACCCATAATGATCATCGAACGCCCTTTGCTGTCTACGGCATTTTGTGCAAATTCCCGAGCAATTTGGGCAGCTATCTTACGGTTAACACCAGTGATTCCTTCTTGCCAAGCCGGCGTATACGGTTTTGGATCATCATAATCTTGAGGATAATCACCAGGTAAACGATTACGCTTGATGCCAGTTTGTGCTAACAGCAAGTCAAAGACTGTCGTAACGTATATCGTTTCACCATTTTGTTCAACGATTTTCACAGGTACTCCACGTTCAATGATTTGCCGTTCTTCTTGACTAAAGTAAGGAAACTGAACGATCACGGATTGGTCTTCATCACCTAGAAATGTTAAAGCTGGATCGATCTCATCGATTCCATTTTCGGTATCTCGCATATGTAAATTCCATTGGCCATCTTCAGACCAGCGGTGTCCAAGCGATCCGTTAGGAGCTGCAAATTGATTAGTTTTTTTATCAAAAACGATCGTTTTCCATTCAGAGTGATTTAGATTCATTCCAAGATCGCTTGCCCTCAAAAATCGGTCAGCAACGAATTTTTCCCCACGCTTTTTAAGCTTCACTAAAAAAGGCAAATCGGTAAAACGTTTTGCATAATTCTCAAAATACGGAGTCTGTTGATCAACATAAAACTCCTTTAAAATGACATGCGTCATTGCCATGGCAAGTGCTGCATCTGTGCCTGGATTTACTGCGAGCCATTGATCAGCAAATTTTACAAAAATTGCATAATCTGGACTGATGGCAACGACTTTCGTTCCGTTGTAGCGAGCTTCTGCATAAAAATGGGCATCGGGCGTTCTCGTTTGTGGGATATTCGAACCCCAAGCAATTATGTAACTGGAATTGTACCAGTCAGAACTCTCTGGAACATCTGTCTGTTCTCCCCATATTTGTGGAGAAGCGGCTGGTAAATCAGCATACCAATCATAAAAACTTAAAAGTGGCGCTCCAATTAAGTTCAAAAACCGTGCACCAGAGGCATGACTGACCATAGACATGGCCGGTATAGGGGAAAAACCAAAAATCCGATCGGGGCCATAGTTTTTTAATGTATATATTAATTGTGAAGCAATCATTGTATTAATTTCTTCCCAAGAAGCTCGAACAAATCCACCTTTTCCGCGGGCTTTTTTATAAACTTTGTTGATATCAGGGTTTTCGGAAATTACTTCCCAAGCTTCTACGGGATCACCAGTCTTATGAAGGGCTTCTTTCCATATTTTTAACAATGCGCTACGCACATAAGGATATCGAACCCGCAAAGGGCTGTACGTGTACCAAGAAAATGATGCTCCACGCGGACATCCCCTCGGTTCATACTCCGGCATATTAGGTCCTGTTGTTGGATAATCAGTTTGCTGTGTTTCCCATGTAATGATTCCGTCTTTTACATGTACTTTCCAACTGCATGACCCTGTGCAATTTACCCCATGAGTTGTTCTGACAACTTTATCATGCTGCCATCGTCTTCGATAATATTTTTCCGACTCGCGGTCGGCGTGTGATATTGTACTATGACTCGTAATATCCGTTGTTTTCCCGAAAAAGGTAAGCTTTTTCAGTAACGGAGGAATTTTTTTGCTCATCACTTTACCCCTTTCAACATGGCATTGCTCGTTCGAATACTTTAAACCCAAGGATCCTGTTATACATGGAAAATATAGACATCACTCATAGTGTTTCCAAATGAATTAATTTATACGTAATTTTTTCTTAAAGAAGTGATGAGACTCACTTATTGATCAATAGAGGTCATGTAAAATGAATAATGACAAGGGGTGAAATAAAGATGAAGGTAATACATCAAGATTGGTCAGTCGATTTGGAGCACAATGAATATGAATATGACAAAAATTTAATTATTGTAGATGGGATTAAAGCTGTTGAAGAAACAGCCCCAGGATATTATGTTAACTTAGTAACCGCAAGCAATTTTGGAAACCCAGATGAATATTTAACACCGCTTCTCATAGAGAGATTTGGCAAAACTATTGAAACAAAATTTATCGACCAATGTGGTTGCGGAGGGTATGTATTGCGGGTATGGAAACTGAAATAGAAAAGATACGTGAAACTTTAAGCGCTTATTCAAATCGCCAAGTTGTCCTTAATTATTATGAAGATGAAGAGTTAGTCCAAAGAGATGGATTAAATTTTGATAAAATTATCGTAACCGAAAAAGAAATCCAATTTATAAGCAACAACAAAGTTAAGGCATCCATTGACTTATCTCTATACAAAACATTTGAAGTTTCCAATGACTTTTTTAAAAATTATTTTGCTTTGAAAAATCGTGAGAATACTCTTGCCATTTATTTTCCTTAAAAAGGACGGCCATCATGTTCAAACATAGAACATGGAGCCGTCCCTTTTTTATACAAATATATGGACTAAAAAGAAAAATAAAAAAATAAACGCCATCCTTAAATGGAAAAGCCTACGAAACCCTGATGCTTTTTTTCTTCGCAGCCAACCGCTAAAAAGATGTACAGCCAAAATGACCATCGCAAGTAGCCCGCTTGCTTTTTTTATAGCGAATAATTCAATTGGGTGAAACGAAATCATTAAAATAGCGTGAACAATAATTAAGGCAGTTGCAGTGATTGCTATGGCAACATGAAATTTCATCATTTTTCTTGAAAAAAGAGCCAACGTCTTTTTAACTTCTTTTACTTTACTTTTACGGATGATTAAAAAGACAAAGTACATATTGATATTGATTAAAAATAATACAACAGCAATAACTGCGAAACTTTGACTAAAGACAATGATCGGTGATACATAGTCCCTATGCCAAAAACTCCAAATAATTACTAGTAAAATAAAGGCTGTATTACTGATAATCCAACCTTTCATGAAATCCTCCTAACAGATAAAGAAGTAAATAAGAGGCTGACAAAACCTATGTAAAGTCAGCCTCTAGTAAATATTATATAGATTATTTTTTACCTATCGCAACGCGCCATACTTCAGGACCTTCTTCTAAATATTCCCATGTAAATTGTTCAGGTCTTTCCATCATAAATTGATATTGTAATGGACGAGGATCGTGATCATTTGTTAATTCCATTACTTCTCCAGATTTTAAACTATCAAATGTTTTGAAAATGACTGGATGCTTTTCTCTTGGCGGATAATCCGGTGCATGTACTTTTGCTGCAAATCTCATTTTTTATTCCTCCTAAATTTTTTTACACATTTTTATTCTTCATTTGCTGCTAAATCTTTAACAGGTAAAGCCTCTTCATCACGGTGTGTTGGTTTACGTAAGTTGAAAATGGCTTTTACACTTACATAAACGATACCAATAACCCCAAGTAGGAAAATAGTGTCTGGAATAGCACGGATCGTCAATAGCTCCACAACTTGCTCTTGTTGTAAAAATTCCGGAGAACGTGATGCCCAGTATCCTTTGAAATAAGCTTCTTTTAATTGCAACCAACCTACAGGAAGTAGGGTAATTACTACCATACCTGCCAAACCAATATTTAATAACCAGCAAGAAATTTTAATAATTTTGTCATTCCATTTTTCAGGCTTGACAATATTTCTTAATGAGAATAAAAGAACTGCGATTGCAAAGAATCCATAAACACCCATCATTGCTCCGTGGCCATGAGCTGGTGTTAAGAATTGACCGTGTTCAAAATAGCTTACAGCTGGTAAGTTGATTAAGAATCCTAGTACACCAGCACCAACCAAGTTCCAAATACCTACTGAAATTAAGAACCAGAATGTTGACTTATAAGGGAAGTCGTGACCGCCATCTTTCATCATCTTATAATGTTCATAAGCTTCTAAAATTAATAGTGTTAAAGGAATAACTTCTAATGCTGAGAACACAGCACCTAAACCAATCCAAATTTCTGAAGATCCATTGTAATAGTAATGGTGTCCAATACCGATCACACCGCTGCCCATTAACAAAATTAATTGGAAATACAAAGCTTTAACAGTTGATTTTTTCGTAACTAAACCTAGTTGTACAAGTAAGAAACCGATTACGACGACAGCAAATACTTCAAAAATACCTTCTACCCATAAGTGGATAATCCACCAACGCCAGTAGTCTGCCATTGTAAAGTGAGTATCTGGATTGATGAATAAAGCAAATACATAGAAAGCAGGAACAGCAATAGCTGAATAGAACAATAAGTGAATTAAACCGCCTTTATCGGTTTCACGCTTTAATCCAGCTTTAACACCTCTAAATACGATAAATAACCAAATGCCCATACCGACGATCAAGATTAGCTGCCAAATACGGCCAAGTTCGATATACTCCCAACCATTGTGTCCTAATAAGAACCAAAGGTTTCCAAGTTTACCGTTAGCACCTAACCATTCACCGATCATGCTGCCAAATACAAGGACTACAAGCGCCCAGAATAAAACATCAACTAATAATCCTTGTTTTTTCGGTTCATGACCACCAACTAAAGGTGCAACGAAAATACCCATTCCAAGCCAAGCAGTTGCAATCCAAAATACTGCCAATTGCAAGTGATAACCTTTTGAAATAGAGAAAGGTAATATATCATAAATCCATTTAATTCCAAAGAAACTATCTGGTTCAATATAGTAGTGAGCTAACAAAGCACCAAACATTGATTGTGCAAAGAATAAAATCGAAACTACTGCAAAATACTTACCTGTTTTCACTTGTGAACTTGTCAATGGAAGCTTGCGCAAATCAATTTTCGGAAACTTGCCATCTTCATATGCAGGATGCATATCTAAATGATAACGGTAAAATACGAACAAAATAATTGCCATAAATAATATTAATAAAGTTACGCTGACGCCAGACCACCAAACGGCTGATAATCCCATTGTGTTGCCTGCATCTTCATAATAAGGCCAGTTATTTGTATAAGTAATTTCATCACCAGGACGTAAAGTACTTGACAACCACGCTGTCCAGAAGAAGAAATCTGCTAATTGGGTAATTTGATCTCCTTCCGAAACATACGCACGTCCACTCTCAGGCATATGTTCTTCTTTAATTAAGCCAGGCTTAATTCCCCAGCCGTCCCCATTTGTAAAGACATCTTTGTAGTATTCTCTTACTTGCTCAAGTCCATAAACTTGTGCATCTGTTAATTCCAATGTATCTTTTTCAGGATCATAACGGTTTTCCCGCATTTCTTTAATAACTTGTTCTTTAATAATTATTTGCTCTTCTTCTGCTAATTGTTCAAAATCCACGCCATATTGCTCGCGTGCTTTAAAATCTTGCATTCCTTCAGTATAAACTTTTAATGCTTCCGCTGTATAATCCGGTCCCATATATGAACCATGTCCTAACACGGTACCATAATCCATAAGAGCATATTTTTGGAATACTGCCTGACCGCCCATGATCGATTCTTTTGTAAGCAAAACATCACCATTTGCGTTTTTGACCTCAAGCGGTCTTGGAGCGTTATCTTTAAAAATCCAATAACCTCCAGTAAGCAATACAGTAAAAGAAATAAGCAATGTTAAAATCAGAAAAGATTTCAAAAAGCCATTTTGCGTTTTGGGCTTTGGACTTGAACCTGGATGATGATCCAGCTTTTGAACTCCCATTTAAATCTCACTCCAATTTTTTAGATTTATATCTTCCACTCATTTCTAAGGCGCGCCTTTCACATTTCAAATGATAGCACTTCTAAAATGTGGGATGTGTGATTTATAACACACCTAAACGGTGTTTTTTATCACTATTTTCACTATTTTCATGGTAATAAAATTTTAAAAATATTCTTTAAATAAATGATCTGATTAATATCACAAAAAATAGCGATGAACAAAATAGTAAAAAATATAAAAAAAAACAATAAGCGGCATTGTTTATCGGAATTTTCAAAATTGTTGAAATTTGTTTAATTATTTCTTTTTCCAATACTACTTTTGTTTTGGTAAAATAAAAGAAAAGATCTTTTTTATAAGGAGGGAAAGTATGGAAAATATTAAACACGTACGAACAATTTGCGGCTATTGTGGAACAGGTTGTGGATTAATTGTTGAAGTAAAAGACAATCAAATTATTAAAGTCCGTGGTGATAAAGATGCACCAGTAAACAAAGGTCAAACATGTATTAAAGGAGCTTTTGCCTATAAGTACGTTCATGCTAAAGACAGATTGACTTCCCCTCTAATTCGTAAAGCAGGGAAACTTGTTGAAACAACTTGGGAAGAAGCTTTGCAATTTATTGCTGATAAACTTTCTAAAATAAAAAATCAATTTGGTCCAAATGCAATTTCAATGTTTGCCTGTGCACGAACAACTAATGAATCCAATTATATTACACAAAAATTTATGAGAGCAGTGATTGGCAGCAATAATATCGATGGCTGCAACCGTACTTGACACGCGCCTAGCGTTGCCGGTCTGGCAACTGTATTTGGTGATGGTTCTCCGACAAGTACGATCGATGATTTTGATCATGCGGACGTATTATTGTTAATGGGATCAAATACAACAGAAGCACATCCGATTATTTCTAACCGGATGAAAAAAGCCGTTAAAAACGGATTGAAAATTATTGTTGTTGATCCAAGAAAAATCGATATGGTTAAAGTGGCTCATCGCCATCTTCAAATCAATGTTGGAACTGACATCGCTCTTATGAACGCGATGATCCATGTTATTTTAAAAGAAAAGCTATATGATGAATCTTTTGTAAGGCGGGTAACACTCGATATTGAAAAATTAGAAAAACAAGTTGAACGTTATACGCCTGAATTTGCTGCTGAAATTACAGGGCTTACACCTGAAGAAATCATTGCAACTGCTAGAGATTATGCAACAGCAACGAATGCGATGATAGCCTATACTTTAGGAATTACCGAACACCATTGTGGGGTCAATAATGTTTTCGATATCGCTAATCTTGCTTTGTTGACTGGTCATATTGGCAAAAGAGGCAATGGCATTATGCCGTTACGCGGTCAAAACAACGTCCAAGGTGCTGGTGACATGGGATGTCTGCCAAATCAACTACCTGGAGCAGTGCCAGTTACAAACGATGAATATCGCCGGCGGTTTGAAGCTGCTTGGAACGTAACTATCCCGAAAGAAGTAGGAGATACTCAAACTCGGACATTTGAACGGATGGAAAGAGGAGATGTAAAGGCTTTATACGTGATCGGCGAAAATCCATTAATGGCTGATGTGCATATGTCCCATACACACCAACTATTAAGTAATTTAGATTTGCTAGTTGTCCAAGATATTTTTCTAACCGAGACAGCACAAATGGCGGATGTTGTTCTTCCTGCCCGTTCTTGGGGTGAAGTTGAAGGGACATATACGAATACTGACCGCCGTATACAAAGAGTGCGTAAGGCAGTGGATCCTCATCCTAATGTAAAAGAAGATTGGCAAATTCTTTGTGAACTTTCTTCATTACTTGGTTACGAAATGTCCTATGAATCAAGCGAACAAATTTGGGATGAATTACGTACATTGGCACATGAAAAATACGGTGGAATGTCATATGCACGTTTAGATCGGGAATATTCGCTTCACTATCCTTGTCCATCTGAAGACCATCCTGGCACTTTCATCTTGCATACCGAATTACATGATGAAAGTGATAGTAACGCAAGGAAAGCACCGTTTATTCCTGTTGACTATACTGCACCGATAGAACTTCCAGATGAAAATTATCCTTTTACTTTAACAACAGGAAGACGGTACGAATCTTACAACACTCATACACAAACGAGGTATTATCCTGAAAATGTAAAATTAAAACAACAAGAAGAAACTGTTGACATCCATCCTGATGATGCGAAATCTTTAGGCATTCAAGATGGAGATCTCGTTGAAGTGTCTTCTCGTCGCGGGTCTTTAAAAGTTAAGGCAAAAATTACTGATCAAGTTATGCCAGGATTAGTGTTTATGAGTTTCCATTGGAGCGATGTTCCAACAAATGTGTTGACAATCAATGAATACGATCCAATTTCTGGTACAGCAGAATTTAAAGCTTGCGCTGTAAACATTAAAGCAATTTAAAGAAATTTTAAATGTAATAAACCGATGAATGCAAAAAAATCGCATTTCATCGGTTTTTACATTTATTGGCCTCTTTGTCGGCGAATTGTAACTTGTTCACCCCCGATACCCCAATTATCCGTATCAACCTCATCAATCACAACGACTGTTGTTTGCGGATTTTTCCCTAACACATCTCTAAGAAGGTTTGTTACTCCTTCAATCAATTGTTTTTTCTGCTCCGATGTTACCCCTTCTTTTGTTATTTTAATGTTCACATATGGCATTGAATCAATCTTCCTTTCATAATGAAAAATTTGATATAATAGCACTATAATTATATAGATTACATGATAGTTATACATAAGAAAATAACTAGTCTTCAAATCTATTAATATTTCTCTTTTTTAAGTTATTGGTAATTAGACAACTAAAAGATTGACATGAGGTGACAAAATGGATCGGACTTCTCTAATTGGTATTATCCTAGGATTTTTTGCAGTTGGAGCAGGGATGATTTTAAAAGGTATTCATCCTAGTATATTGATTAACCCTGCAGCCATATTAATCATCATTGTTGGAACAATTGCTTCTGTATTAATTGCTTTCCCTACCAATGAAATTAAAAATCTACCGGCTTTATTGAAAGCTGTTTTTCGTGAACAAAAACTTACATCCCAAGAAGAATATATTAAAATGTTTGTGGAATTTGCTGCTTTAGCTCGCAAGGAAGGATTATTGTCATTAGAGGCGAGAGTTGCTGAACTCGATGATCATTTTTTAAAGAATGGTTTAAACCTTGCTATAGATGGACAAAGTCCTGAATTTATTCGGGACGTGATGATGGAAGAAATCGAAGCGATGGAAGAAAGGCATCAAGCAAATGCAGCAATTTTCTCACAAGCAGGTACATATGCACCTACACTCGGGGTGTTAGGCGCTGTTTTAGGATTAATAGCTGCTTTAGGAAACATGGAAGATATTGAAGCACTTGGACATGCAATTGCTGCAGCTTTCGTTGCTACTTTAATGGGGATTTTTTCAGGTTATGTCCTTTGGCATCCATTTGCCAATAAATTAAGAAGAAAATCAAAACAAGAAGTTAAAATAAAAAAATTAATTGTTGAAGGTGTACTATCTGTTCAAGAAGGACAAGCCCCTGCAATCATTCAGCAAAAACTTGCTTCCTACTTGCCAATTCATCGTAGAATTGAATTTTTATCACAAGGAGAAAAACAAGATGCGCAATAAAAAGCAGAAGCAAAATGAAGACCATATGGATGAAACTTGGCTCATACCTTATGCAGACTTATTAACATTATTACTTGCCCTTTTTATTGTTCTTTTTGCGATGAGTTCAATCGATTTATCGAAATTTTCACAAATGGCCCGTTCTTTTAATAGCACTTTCCAAGGAGGAACGGGGGTCATGCAATACCCTAGCCCCTTCCCGCAAGATGATGTGGAAGGGATCGAAAATAAAAAAGTGAAAATCAAAAATAATGAACAAAAGAAACTATACGAACAGGCACTGTTAGAGCAACAACAGATGATTGAGTTAAAGGAAAAAATTGATACATATATTCAATCAAAAAATCTTTCTGTTCAACTAAATACATCTTTATCTGATGAAGGCTTAATGCTTACGCTCAGGAATGATATTCTTTTTGATTCCGGAACCGCTGATGTGAAGCCTGAATATTATCAGGTCGCAAGAGAAATATCACAATTGCTAGAGATGGAAGAACCAAGGGAAATTATTATTAGCGGTCATACAGACAATGTACCTATTCATAACGCTCAATTTGATTCAAACTGGCATTTAAGTGTTATGCGTGCAGTCAACTTCATGAAAATTTTATTGGAAAATGAAAATTTAAATGCCAAATGGTTTAGCGCAAAAGGATATGGGGAATTTCGCCCGATCGCTTCAAACGCAACCCCTGAGGGAAGAGCTGCCAACCGTCGGGTTGAAATACTAATTAAAGCAATTAAAAATGAAGAAACTTCCAACTAAATTAACTTTGTGATCAAAGGTAAAGGTGCATGAGTTTTTCATGCACCTTTTTCTATAACTTTCTCTACTCAGCCTATCCCCATATTTCAAAAAATCCATTTGAAGAAACCTGGACAAATTTGCTCGCCTATTTCTTTAATAATAATCATCAAACATATGATTAAATTCCTGGTTCATGATCACGTAATCCATAACTGAAAATGCCAGTCGGTGTAACGGTTCCTTCAATTTTCTTAACTAAGTTTCCATCCGGAGTATAAACGAGTACACAATTTCCTTCCCACAGGGCAACATAGACGAACTTTCCATCTTTAGTAAACTCAGGATGAACAGAACGAGCAGTTTTAGGGTCTAATCCAGCGTCTTTTGCAGTATCAATTTCTTTATATATTTCTAACGTTTCTTTATTTATGATAAACATTTTGTGCCAGTTCGGTTCAAACGCGATATCTACCCAAACATATTTGGAAGCTTCACCTAATCCCTCAATGCCGTTATAAGCCCGAATAAATAATGAACCGCCGTTTTCACCAGGTTTTCCTAATGGTACTTGTTTATATAGTTCAAAGGTTTTGCCTTTTTGTTTATAGAATGATACAAGGTTTGTACCAATAGCTGGTGTTGCATATAATACTCCATGTTTTTCTGTATGAACGACTGCACCAGGTCCTGGATGTGGTTTTACCCCTCCAGGCATTTGAGACACAAGTTTTCCTTCTTTCACGTCGACAACTGCCATTAAACCATCATCTAGTTTTGACGGATCTAGCAAACTAGGTTTTGTATTATCACCTTGCGCAGCAATAAAGAAATAGCGGCCTGAATCATCAAAGAATGCATCATGTAAAATACGCCCTACACCGCCAACGTCATGAATGATTGGGAAGCCTTTTTCTGCACCTTCTTTAGACGTGTCAATCACCCAGACATGACCTGCCTCTTTAAGGGCGACAACAAACATATCTTTTCCATCGATAACGGTGTCAAGAATTGCAGCTGCGCGGCTTTGACTTCCATCGATGCCAACCATTTGCCCATCAGGGTCAACGGCATACGTTGGAATGACTTTCAAAGGCTCTAAATTTTTATTTACAATTACAACAGTACCAGGCAAATAGTTCGTGACAGCTATATATTCTCCATCACGCGTTACTGCAACCCCGCGAGAATCCAATCCAACGCGGACTTTACGCACTGTTTTGAACGAATACATATCAACCTTAAATAACCAACCATCTCGACCGATTCCATACATAAAACGGCCTTCCGGGGTATCGCTTGGTCCAAATTGAATCGTGTGGGTCCGGTATGAACCATCGATATGTCCTAACAATTCATGATTTTTCCCATCTAAAACAGCATATTTTCTAGTTTCTCGTTCCATTGCAACCATTAAATCCCCGATTTCGATTTTGCCAGGATCCCAAGCTGTAGGTGTATCTGGTAATGTTGATTCGTCGTTAACGACTTCTAAAGTAGCTTTTGCATCTTCCAATGACCATGTTTGTGCTTCAAGGGCAACAGGTGTTTTTAAATATTCTATTAATTGTTTAATCGTTTCATCTTCCGAATTATCTTTTGATACTGTATCAAACGGAGGCATTGGAGTACCTGCACGTCCATTTTTGATAATGTCGAAAATTTCTTCTTCACTCATTGATGTAAATAACCGATCTGGCAAAAGGTTAGGCCCAAGTGCACCTAATCGTGTCTGTCCATGGCATCCCCCAC
This sequence comes from Calidifontibacillus erzurumensis, assembly GCF_013303125.1. Classification (GTDB taxonomy): domain Bacteria; phylum Bacillota; class Bacilli; order Bacillales; family Bacillaceae_J; genus Calidifontibacillus; species Calidifontibacillus erzurumensis. Next base: position 21,108 of record NZ_JABTTE010000014.1, read on the forward strand.
AGCTATCCACATAAAGCTTTTCAATGGCAAAAGTTGATGCAGTTGTACTTATTGCAGTTTCTTCCATAGGTGCTGGCGGTACTTGAGTTTTGTCTTTTGGAGGCGCGGCATTTTGAGAACAACCACCTAATAATATCGCTGAAGTAAAAGCTAGCACTAACATCTTTTTTGCTGACTTCAACACAAAATTTCCTCCCAAATGATAGTGTTATTGTAAGCGTTTTAATTAAGATACAATCAAACGATGGAATCTTATATATTCCCCCCTTTTCGAAGTGTACAAGGTAAATACGATAATAAATGTATAAATCTTCAAGAAATTATTTACCTTACATAAAATTTAACAAACAAATATTTTTAATACTCGTGAAGATCATCACGTTTTTTGAGTGTTCAAATAATTGTCAATACTCTAAATTTATTAATAAATAATTTTTTCACAGTATATACCGGCCTAATAAGAAGAAACTACCCGTACCAAAAAGCAAACGAAGTACAAAAAAACTGAGTAAGGAAAACATCCCACTCAGTCCATCTTTCACTTTTGAAACTCGATTTTCACTTTTGCTCTAGCTTTCAATTTATTACTTTTAGATTTGGAGAAAACTTTTGTGAAACTTATAAAATCTTATCTTTCAGCTTTTAACGTTGAAATTGTATCAAACAAGTGGTCTGCGGTTGTCGGTCCAACAATTTTTTTGCGAATGATTCCATTTTCATCAATTATAAACGTTTCCGGTTGCCCGACAACATTATACTTTTCCGAAACTTTATTATCTTTATCTAATAAATATAAAGAAGTAGATTTCATTTTTTCTTTGAAAGTTAATACGCGATTTTTGGGTTCACCCTTGTCAATGATGAGAAGTGAAATTTCTTTTCCATATTTTTGTTGGAATTTCTCCAATTCTTCAGCTTCATTGATACAAGGCTCGCACCATGTAGCAAAAAAATTAATAATTACGTAATGTCCTTGGTAGTTTGATAGTCTGTGGATGTTGCCAGTTGTATCTTCCAATTCAAAATCATAAGCTAGATCCCCGATTTCAACTGTTTTTGCCTCATTCATTCCCTTCGCTAAAAAGAAAAAAATGACAGCAATTAAGATTAAAACAAAAATTTTCACCACTCTATTCATTTTCAATATCAAGCACCTCTTAAAACCATCTATGTCGTTTCATTATATTAGCCTTCAGTGTCCATTCAATACCGAGAATAATAAGTAAAATTTAGTTTATGCAACTTCAAATGTACATTTTTTTCATTTAAAATAGTTAAATTTTTAAACTTCTAAAATATATTCAAAAAGAATGAAACAGAGTACAAAAAATACAATGTCATAAGCTGCTATTAGGTTTATCCACGAATAAACACTTGAAATATTTTCAGCATTCATAAGAACTATTTTTGTCGCCTGTACACCGGCAATTAATACAGGGCTTGCGACAGGAAACAAAATAATTGGCAGCAGCATTTCACTACTTTTTGCATTCACCGATAAAGCTGCCAAAAAAGTACCAACACATAAAAATCCTAACGTTCCAAGGAGTAAAATAAATATAAACATCAATAAATTACCTACTAATTTAAAATCAAACAAAATAAACAAAAGCGGTACTGAAATTATTTGCATGAAAGCGACTAGAATAAAATTAGCTATTAACTTACCAAGATAAATACTCGAAGGATCGATTGGTGCTATTATTAAACCATTTAAACACCCATTCATCTGTTCCCCAATAAACGACCGATTTAATCCTAGAATGCCGGAAAAAATGGTGATGATCCATATCAGACCAGGAATTACAGCCTTGACAGTTTGATTGGCTGGGTCAAATGCAAAACTGAAAGCAACGATCACAAGCGCTGAAAATATTAGCATCGCACTAATCATTTGTTTTGTTTTCCATTCGGAATACAAATCTTTCCAAGTTATGAGCCATGCAGTTTTAAAAATTTTTTTCATCGGAGCCCACCTGTGCGAAATATTTTTCAAAAATTAAATTAACTTTTTGCTCAGACACTGGGAAATCATCAATGATCGTCCCATCTTTCATAAATAGTATACGGTCACATAGATGAAAGGCTTCTTTGAGATCATGTGTGACCATAATAATTGTTGCACCACGCTTTTTCATTTTTGATATGAAACGATTTAATATTTGAATAGCCTGCTGGTCTAGACTAGTATGCGGTTCATCTAAAAGTAATATATCCGGGTCATGGATCAATGCTCGAGCAATGTTCAACCTTTGGATCATTCCCCTAGAAAACGAACGAACAGGTTCGTGCATAAAATATGCTAATCCAACTTCTCTAATGAGACCTTTTACTTTTCTTTCCTCTACTTCAAAACCGTATAATTTTGCAAAAAATTTCAAGTTCTCAAGTGGGGAAAAATGATCATATAAAAAACTATCATGGGACAAAAATCCAATTTTATTTTTTATTTCTAATGGGTGTTCTTTTAGCTGCTTTCCAAAAATTTTTATTCTTCCTGAAGATGGTTTCATCAATCCGCTGATTATATTTAATACGGTACTCTTTCCAGCACCATTTGGCCCTATTAATCCAATAGTCTCTCCTTGTTTTATTTGAAGATTGATATTGCGTAGGATTGCTTTTTCACCAATCGTTTTATTTATACCTTCAATAACTATCAACGGGCAAGCCCCCTTTCAGGCGATGAATGTAGCAAGGTTATTTATATTTCTTAAATTAAAATTTTTCCTACCGAAAAAACCTACGAGCAATAGTATATAGTATATCTAAGAATATATCACTATAGCTCATAAACATATTTCACTTCTTTTATATTTAAAGGTAATTTTCAAATTGAAAAATTGTCTTTATATCTATAAATTTTAATTTGCATTTTCCCAATTAAATAGGACGACTACTAAGTTGATTAATAACTTAGTGCCGCCCTAATCTTTAATATTAAAGTAATCATTTTAAATAGCTATTTCATCACTTTTCAAGTCTATTTTAGTTGATTCAACAAATATATTTTCCATAGTAGAATGTGTGCTTAATGGATCTGTAATTAAAATATCTTTGCCTAACTTTTGCAATTTGTTAACTTGCTTTTTTACAAGATTGTATAAAAATCCTGGGAATAATAAATAAGGAACAACGATAATTTTACTCTCTTCATCTTTTAAAACTTGTTCCAACCCTTGTTCCAAGTTAGGCTCAGCTTTTGCTAAATAACATATTGTCACTTGTTTCGTTTCTAAGCGGAGTTTAATTCCTTTCACTATTTCTTGATAAAGGGGCTGAATGGTTTCGTCGCTTCCACCGACTCCGACGATCAAGACAGATGAGTGTTGTGAAAATTTTCCACCCTTATTTTTTATTAGACCGCATACGGCATCAAGTATTTCTTTTTGAACACCGAGCGAGTCCTTCATTGTAACTTTAACCGTTGGATACTTCCTCTTTACCTCTTCTAATGCGTTCGGAATGTCTATTTTAATATGACCTGCTGGAAGAAGAAATAAAGGAACAACGGTAATTTCAGTTGCTCCTTTCTCCACACAACGCTGAAAACCTTCTGCTATATTTGGTTCCGCTAATTTGAGAAAACAAATTTCTTGAATTGGCACACTATTCTTTTCGATAATTCTTTGCAAAAATAATTTTATTTCTTCCAATTCTTTTTTTAACCATGTGCCATGTGCAATATATAAAATTGCTTTCATTGTTAACGACTCCTTCAACTCATCCATTACGAATGAGCTATTTGAAATAAAGTTTATGAACGGGATTGAGATTTATTGGATACGAGTCGTACCTTTTCGTTTTTTTCAATTTGGACAATCTTTTCATCTTGAACAACTAATGTTATCGACCCGTATTTCAATGATGAAAGCATTCTTTCAAGATGTTTAATAATTTCATTCCATTCTTCCATCTTCAACTTAATCATTCCCTCTTACTATGATGAATTAATCATACCAAATTGATTGGAATTGTCAACATTTTGTTCGTAATATTCTGATTAAATAGAAAAACTAGAAGTGTTTTCATTAATTTGAAGGGTTTCAAACCAATTTAATTTTTCTCTCATTTGAACTACTTCACCAATTATGATCATGCTTGGATTTGTGATTTTTTCTTTTGCAACAATATCGACGATCGACTGTAATGTCCCTACAACAGTTCGTTGAATATTCGTCGTTCCCCAATGAATAAGGGCTACAGGGGTGTCTGGGCTTTTTCCGTATTGAAGCAACTGGTTTTGAATATAAGGAAGTTCACTCACACCCATATAAATGGCTAGGGTGTCTACTCCCTTCGCCAGCGATTCCCATTTGATATCATCTTTTTCATTATTTTTTCGATGACCAGTTACGAAAGCTACTGATGATGAAAGTCCTCGGTGAGTGACCGGAATTCCTGCATATGCTGGAGCAGCAATCCCAGATGTAATACCAGGCACAATTTCAAAAGGGATACCGTGCTTGACTAAAAATTCTGCTTCTTCCCCACCACGTCCGAATACAAAAGGGTCCCCGCCTTTAAGCCTTGTGACAATTTTTCCTTTTTTTGCATATTTCACTAAAAAATGATTAATCGTTTCTTGTTGTAAAAAATGAGCTTGTGGAGATTTCCCGCAAAATTGCAATATTGCGTTTTCTTTTGCGTAAGTTAATAAATGTTCATTCACTAGCCGATCATACAAAATGACGTCTGCTTCTTGAATACATTTTACCCCTTTAACTGTAATCAAATCTGGATCTCCAGGACCAGCACCGACCAAATATACTTTTCCCAATATTTTCACCTCAATCTCCATAAGCTTATAATGATGCTGGCAAAAGAAAGCCAGCACCATTATGAATTTTTTTCTTCTCGTATAGAGTAACATCATGAACATGATCTAAATGAATCAAATGTCTTTCCAATTCTACATCGACAAGACGAAAGGCAGTTTCATCATCACGAGCACAAACAACTGCAAAATAACTTCCTTCGTTCAACGTTATTTCAAAACGGTACAAATACATTTCAATTTTTACCTTTCTTCATCATTTAAACGGCAGTTTTTTCACTTAAGATCTCATCTAATTTTTGTTGAAGCACATCAATGCCTACACGCCCAACATAATCAAAAAATGGTTCGCCTGCATTTTTAGTTTCTTTGAAATATAAAAGCAACTCTTTTACTACATCAGCAAGTAATCCCGCTTCAATTTTACCTTTTAGTTTTTCATTGAATTTGCCACCGTTATTGAGTGTACCCCCCACGTAAATTTCAAATGCTTCAACCATTTCTTTATTTTTATTTTTCATTAAAATTCCTTGTAAACCAATGTCGGCCAGCGGTCGTTGTCCACAGGAGTTTGGACATCCTACCATATGGATGCGGACAGGTACATCGAGTGTGATCGTTTCATCTAAATATTCAGCAATTTTTCTCATGAGCCCCTTCGTTTCAACTAATGCCAAGTTGCATAATTCGTTACCAGTACAAGATACAGAATAGCCAAGGAAATTTTTAGGATTGTACGGATATTTTTCAAAAATAGGCTCTTTAAGCATTTCTTCCAAGTTTTCGTCAGGAATATTAGGAATAACAATGTTTTGCGTATTACAATGACGAATTTCACCATTTCCGTATTTTTTTGAAACTCGTGCTAATTCAAGAACATCATCAGGACTGATCCTACCGATTGGAACATTAATTCCAACATAATTTAAACCTTCTTGTTTTTGCTTATGAACACCGTAAAAATAGCTGGCATTCCATTCGCCTTGCACATCTTCCCCCGATTCTGGAAGCGGACCAACAAGGTCAATCAATTTCTCTTTGAACTTTTCTACTCCCCAATCAGCAACTAAAAATTTCAAACGGTTGCGATGACGCTTTTCACGGTTCCCATAATCACGGAAAATTCTAGTAATTCCTTCCGCAACATCTTTAGTTCTTTCTTGAGGAACAAAAATATCTAATTTTTGTGCCAGCATCGGAACGGTTGACAATCCACCGCCTACTTTTACGTGAAAACCGTATACTTTTTCCCCATCGATTTCTTTAATAGCCGGTACAAAGGCAACACAGTTAATTTCTGAATTTGATGCATTATTGATACTAGCACTGATTGACATTTTATATTTCCGCGGCAAATTGGAATAGTCTTCATTGAAACGGAAAAATTCATAAACTTCTTTAATGATTGGTCTTGTATCAAACAATTCATTTGGGTCAATCCCTGCGAGAGGATTACCGACGATATTTCTTGTAATATCACCACAGGCACCCGCTGTTGTCATTCCAACTTCGTCAAGGCGACGTAAAATTTCGGGAATATTTTCTATTGTAATCCAGTGGAATTGTACACACTGGCGTGTTGTTATATCATAAAGTCCACGGCCAAAATCTTTAGCAATCTGGGCCAATGTTACAACTTGTTCATAAGTGACAATCCCTGAAGGAATCACTACCCGCATCATAAAATAGCCGTCTTCTTTCGGCTTTTGTAAATACAACCCTGCCCATTTAAAAAGGTCCCATTTTTCTCTCGGTATGGACTGAAACCCATGTTCTGCATAGTAAGGAATTTCCTCGAAAATCTTTAATCCATCCTGTTCAAGTTTCAATTTTTCTACCGTATTCAACTTAGGATTGTCAGCCCATATTTTTTCATATGCCATTTTATTTCCTCCTAGATTAAATTTTTGCTTGACAGGTAGTCTATCAATTGCTCTACACATTGATCTATAGAATATTTATTAGTTTCAAGTGTAATTTCAGGGTCTATTGGTTCTTCATACGGAGAACTAATGCCTGTAAATTCAGGGATAATACCTTCTCTTGCCTTTTTATAAAGTCCCTTAGGATCACGTTTTTCACAATCCTCAAGCGGACATTTAACATAAACCTCAATAAATTCGTCTTTTTCAAGCAGGTTCCGCACCAATTCGCGATCTGTCCGAAATGGAGAAATAAATGCTGTCAAAACAACTTGACCGCTATCGACAAATAATTTTGCAACTTCTCCTATACGGCGAATATTTTCAGTCCGATCTTTATCAGAAAATCCTAAATCACGATTTAGCCCATGGCGAATATTATCACCATCAAGTACGTAGTTTTTTATTTCTTTTTCAAATAGTTTCTTGGCTAATGCATTGGCAATGGTTGATTTTCCCGATCCGGATAAACCAGTAAACCAGATAACAAAACTATGATGATTGTTCTGTTTCCTCCGATCTTCCTTTGTTACCGAGGTTTCATGCCAAACAATGTTTGTACTTTTTCCCATAGTTTCCTCCTGTAATTCTCCACGGATAAACGCTTTTTTTATTTAGAAGCCCCCCTGGTACCTGACCCGGCACCTTCAAATCACGAATGAACACTGCTTCTTTGTAAACCTTTCATTAAAACTTCGACAACTTCTTTCCGGCTAAAAGTACTTGGTGGAAACTCACCGTTTCTTAGCATTTCTCTTACTTTTGTACCGGATAAGATAACGCGGTCTTCTTTTGAATGCGGGCAAGTCTTATCGGATGCCATGTTTTCACATTTATTGCAATAAAAACTATGTTCAAAGAACAATAACGTAATGCCTAATTCTTCAGCTGTAAAATTACGGAATATGAGTTGTGCATCATATGTACCGTAATAGTTTCCAACACCTGCATGATCTCGTCCAACAATGAAGTGAGTGCAACCGTAATTTTTTCGAACCATCGCATGGAAAACAGCTTCTCTAGGTCCTGCATATCTCATAGCAGCTGGAAATACCGCCAAAAATACTCGATCTTTCGGATAATAGTTATTAAGCAAGACTTGATAGCTTTCCATCCGAACATCCGCAGGAATATCATCTGCTTTTGTTTCCCCTACTAATGGATTTAAAAATAATCCATCAACCGTTTCTAAGGCAGTTTTTTGAATATATTCATGAGCGCGATGAACTGGATTTCGTGTTTGAAATCCTACAACTGTATTCCAACCTTTTTGTTCAAAGACTTTTCTTGTTTCCACTGGATCTAAGTAAAACTCTTCAAAATTATCTCTTTTTATTTTTTTCACAACAGTTATTGGACCAGCTACATAAACTTCCCCTCTTTCAAACAACTTCTTTACTCCTGGATGGGCAAGATCTGTTGTTTGATAAACATGTAGAGCTTCAATTGTTTTATTAGGTTCATAAATATCAGTTATTGTAATTACGCCATACACTTCGTTATTTTGTGTTAGTTTTACAACGTCTCCAATTGCAAATTCTTTCGCTTGTTTTTTCGAAACCGGCAATGTAATTGGGATACTCCAAACATGGCCACTTGAAAGCTTCATATTTTCCACAACAGATTCATAATCTTCTTTATTTAAGAAACCTTCAAGTGGGCTGTAAGCACCGTTACCAATCAACTCTAAATCGCTTAATGCGATAGAATCAAGCTCAATCGATTTTGTAATCCCACTATAATCGTATTTTGGATTAAATTTGTTAATTAAAGTTCCTCCATGTGGTTGGCTTAAAGTCATTATTAAATTCCTCCTATATAAATATTTCATATCTAATTAGTTGGTATAATTGAAAAATTATTAAATACCTCCGCCATTTTCCTGATAAACTCTTTTTTCTTCCTTGATTGTGTTTAACAAGCTGATCACTCCAAGTGTTGATGCGCAGACGCTCAAGAGGACAAAAAGAGAATAGATATCCATATCGACAACAACTTTAACAAGTCCATATGAAATCACTAAAGAGAAAATCGGCGAAACAATCCACACTTTCAAAATTTTTGAAATAATATTTTTCTTTAACACACTTGCACCCTTTTGTGCAGCTGCAATTCCCATAATCGCTGTAGAAGTCACTTGTGTAAGAGGTACAGGCAAACCGCAAATAGAAGATAAAATAACAAGAAAAGCTCCTGTACCTGATATTGCTCCACCTTCCAATAATGAGAATCTAGTAATCTTTTTTCCATTCGTTTCCATAACATGTTTTCCTAATAGGACGACTCCTAAAGCAGTAAACAATCCACCTAGTATAATTCCTTTTTCGATTGATATGATATTACCACCGACTAAAGGACCAATCGCATTAGCAACATTATTCATCCCTGCAGAAAAAGCTTCAAAAAATCCAATAATAATAACAAAAACAGCAATAATACGTTGAGTTTCTGGTCTTTTTAATTTTGGAAACTTTCTTTCTACCATCTGTATGAATTTTCCTGCAACAATTGCAATTACGAACGCTGAACCTGGAACTAAAAGCCAGAAACTAATAATGACCAATATATTGTTAATATAAAGGGCTTTGTAAGCAATCCCAACTCCCACTACCGCCCCTACCGTAATTTCACTCGTAGACAACGGGATTCCTAATAAATTTGCGATAAATAGGGATATCGCAGCAGAAAATAAAATAATCAACACAATTTTTACTGAAAGAAGATCTTGTGGAATGATTCCAGTGCCAATCGTTTTTACGACTTCACTTCCCCCAATAACAGCCCCTGCAAAAATAGCAAGACCGCATAGAATTAAAGCTTTCTTCTGACTCTTTATAGCACCAGATCCATATGCAACGCTGATCGCAGCAGCTGCACCACTTCCACCAATATTTAAAGCAAAAAACAATGCAATTATGATAGCTAAATAAGTTATGATCATCTTTAGAACCTCTTTATATTATTGATGTAAGCCACATTCAATTTTCCCGGTTCCAGCCCATCTTCCTGAACGTAAATCATCCAAGTTATATGCTGGCTGGGTACAGGTTTTACAGCCAATGCTCGGATACCCTTGGTCATGTAATACATTGTAAGGCAAACCGTTTTTATGCGCATATCGCCATATATCTTTCCATGTCCAATGAATAAGCGGACAAATTTTGACCGATTTAAATTTATTGTCTTTATTAATAAACTCAGTATTTGCCCTAGTTGCTGATTGCTCTCTTCGCAATCCCGATAGCCATGCAGTATAGCCTGATAACACTTCGGTTAATGGCAATACTTTCCGAATTTCACAACATTTATTTGGGTCGGTTTCCCAAAGCTTCTCACCAAATGTTAGAGCTTGTTCTTCTAAACTGATAGCAGGTTGCTTTAATTCGATCCTCAATTGTGGATAACGCTCTTTTACTTTGTCAATTAATTCATATGTTTCATCAAAATGGACATTTGTATCTAAGAAAACAATTTTCGCTTCTGGATAAACTTTTGAAATTAAATCAATTAACACGATTCCTTCAATTCCAAAACTACAAGCATAAATGAGATCATCCCCATAATGTTCGTATGCCCATTTTAAAACATCTAATGCTCCTTTTGTTTCATTATCAATCGGAAAACTAAGATTTGCTGCACTTTCAAAATTATCAAATCGGATTTTCATCTCCAACAAAATTCCTCCCTTAATAAAATAAAAAAGCGGATTTAACCTATTACGACTCCTATGACTCCCACGATTCCGTTAGGTTAAATCCGCCTCTGGTTGTCCAGTCAGCGTCTATCAATCTAGTTTTTGTATTAAAAAACCTCTTCGATAAGAAGAGGTGATTTAAGTCTTAAAATCTCTTCTTATCTTTTGAGTTCATTGAAATGAACTCACAGGAATTAGCACAGTGCTTAAAAAAGTCTGTTGCCAGGATTCATCGGGCCAGTCCCTCCACCATTCTTGATAAGAATTTATTAAATTTTTAGATTTATTGTGTTTAGAATACATGTTGAAAAGTTCAATGTCAAGTAGGTTTAATAAAAAAATAAAATAATTCATATCGATTAACTTAGATTTAAATATCATTTTGTTCTCCATTTAATTCCCTCATAATTTTCCCAACGAGGGACACGCTAAAATTAAAAATAAGGGGGGATCATTCATGCCGGGCCCATACTGCTGTCCTAATTGCGGGACAAACCGAACGAGATTTACAATAATTGAACAAATACCGAAACCTGTAAAAATGGATCCTCAAACAGGAGAAATTATCCAAGAATATAGCATTCAATTTATGGATCCATTCCATCTTCCATACCGCGGTCCTTCTTACAAAGTTCAATGCGGCGTCTGCGGATTGATTGAAGATGAGCGTCAATTTGAAAGCTTTGCAAAAAATAATCGCCGCTCTTAAAATCATTAGATTTATTTTTCTTCATAAAAGAAAACTTTAATATCAATTTTTTAGGAGGTTATTTAATTGGTAAAAGCTCACAATGCAGAAAAACAACAAAATGCCGAGCAGCAAATGGTTCGGAATAATAAACAAGAAATTGCTTCAGAATTTGCAACAGATGTAAAAGAAGTCAATCAAATTGCCAAAAAAAGAGAAAAACAAGGTAGAGAGCGCAGGGATGAACCAAAAGACGCAAAAAGTAAAAATGTAAAAGGGCCTCGTTAATCAATTATCATACACGAAAAGAAGGCACCCAAAAATGCCATTTTATATAGGCTTTTTGGATGCCTTTTTTTAGAAATTTGTTAATAGAAGTTATATTAAAAACATAACAACAATTGTTGTGACTACTAGCCCGATGATAACCGGTACTAAATTGCGCCTTGCAAGCTCAAATGGATCCACGCCACAAATGGCAGCAGCCGGAATTAATGCCCAAGGAACGAGTGTACCTCCACCAACCCAAATTGCAGCAATTTGACCTAAAGCTGTAAGTGTTGCAATACTTGCTCCTGTAGCTGCTGCAAATAGATTTGCAACGGATCCAGCTAATGAAATACCTGAAAAACCCGAACCATCCAAACCAGTAATTGCACCAACAGTAGTTAATGTCACGGCTGCGATTTGGCCATTTAACGGCACTGTATGCGCCAAGGCGATTCCTAAATCATTTACAAGACCAGTGGAATTTGTTGGAAGGAAATCTCCAATCATTTTTATAAAACCTGAGTCTCCAAGATAGAAAAAGGCAGCAATTGGAATAACTGGTCCAAATACTTTAAATCCAAATTGAAATCCTTCAATTAAATAGGAGGTCGTTTTTTCCAAACCTTTATTTTTATGGGCAAGTAGGCTAATGACTAAGAGAATAAAAATAGCTGTGCCACCAACTAATGCTGTTGCATCCCCGCCAGATAGATCAAGAATAAACATTGCTGCAACATCTAGTAGAAATAATACTGGAATAAGGAAAGCTAAAAATTTTTTAACACGAGGGGAAAGCAAGCTTTTCATTAATTCCTCTTCCTGATTAGACGCATTTTCTGCAACCAGTGTCTTTTCTGTATTATTTTCTATCTTCAAGATGCCTTTACGAAGATCCCGCTTTAATAAAATAAATGCAGTGACAGTCGTGACGATACCCATTACGAAAACTAATGGTACACTTGCTTCTACAACATCAAGAACCGGTATACCTGCTGCATCTGCCGTTAGTTTAGGAGCTCCTTGAATAATAAAATCCCCTGAAAGTGCGATTCCATGTCCAAATAAGTTCATTGCCATAGCAACACCCAATGCCGGAAGCCCTACTCTAATCGCAACAGGCAGCATGACTGCGCCTAACAAAGCTACTGCCGGTGATGGCCAGAAAAACCAAGAAATCACCATCATTAAAATTCCAATGATCCAAAAGGCAAGACCAGGAGTTTTTATTAATTTCGTAAATGGTGAGATCATTACATCATTGATCCCTGTTCTCGTAAGCGCTTTACTCATTGAGACTATGATAGAAATGACTAATATGGTGCTTAGAAGCTCAGTAATTGTAAAAATAAAACTATTAAAAATACTGCTAATAGACGCACTTAAAGATTGAGTTGCAGTAAAAGCTAATAAAAAAATCCCTACGATACAAATGAACGTTGTATCTCTACGCATGATCATAAACCCAAGGATAAGAAAAATGAAAATCACATATATCCAATGGAGGGCTGTTAACTCAACACCCATCGTAAGAACCTCCTATTGTTATAAATACCTATTGTTGTAGTATTAGGATATGAAATGGGTAAAAAGGTGTGATAAAAACCGTTTCCGCTATATAAAAACTTGTGCATCGTTTTTACTATGTCATTTCGACTTATGAACACCTTCTTCCATGTTTTTATTTGTGGCAATTGAAGAAAACCTTTCCCCTAGAATTTTTTTAAGGCAATTTTACGTTACATTTTGGAGGATTTTTCTTTCATTTTTTCGCAAAATGAAAAAACCTCTCGGTTAACCAAGAGGTTGATTAGGAACTTATACGATTTGATTTCATTAGATCATTCTTCTTGCGCAATTTTTCATTCATAAATTTAATAAACAAAGGAACAAACAAAATGACAAGAATGATCCGTAATGTTTGTACAGCTACTACGAATGTCGATTCCGAATCTAATATCATTGAAACTGTTGCCATCTCAACAACTCCACCGGGAGCAAAAGCCAGTACAGAAGCAATAAATTGAATACCAGTGATTGCTGACACAATATAGGCACACAAAAACATAGCTGCGATGAGCAAAATTGTACCGATTGTACCTACAATTACGATCTGTTTAATACCGACAAACATGCTCTTGCGAAATTTCGCACCTATGCTTGCCCCTATTAATATTTGACCAAAAATTACTAAAAAATGAGGCCACCAAATAACTACATGCTCATTGAAGAACATTGGACTGATAGTCTCCAAAAGGAGAACCCCCAATAATGTTCCAAGAAGCCAAGGTGCTGGTAGTTTGATTCTTTTTCCAACTAGTACTCCAAAAAAAGCAAATACTAACCCGCAAACTGTCCAAATAATAGTAAAAGTTGAAAAATTCGCCGCAACTTGAACGAATTGGTCATTCCCAACGTTCTCAATGCTTGCAACTGGTTGTTGACCGCTTTGTGGCACCATTAAAAATAAAATAACAGGAATGATCGAAACGACGAAAAATACACGTATCGCTTGAACAGCGCTGACAATCCCAATATTTGCACCTACTTCCTCTGCGATGACCGGCATCGATGCAACTCCACCGGGGGAAGTAGCTAAAAAACTAGTTAACAAATCGGTCTTACTAAATCGATATAAAAGAAATCCTGTACCGAATGAAAAAATAATTGAAAAAAGAAGAACGATTGCTACAATTAGCCAATGATCGTACAGTACGTTCATTACGGACAAATTTAAATTTTTTCCTAACTCAATGCCTAATAAAAATTGAGCTAGTTGAAACCAATTTTTTCCTAATTTACTTTTTTCATTGATACCAAGCGTTTTTGGCTGAAAATAGGTTAATAGACATGCAACTATTAGCGAACCAATCATCCAGCCAATTGATAAGCCGAACATTGTAAATAGCAGTCCACCTAAGCCGCTTAAGAAAATAAACCAACTTTGTGAAAATAACCTAGCGGCCTTACTTTTCATTTCCATTCCTTCTTTCAAACAAAATCATTTATTTAAAGATAGTTATAACATAACCATTTAATTTTTTGTAATTTTATGTATTCTCCATAAACTTATTTTTTAATAAAACTACAATTTTAGGCAAGGCTATGTATTGAAAAATATTTTCTAGGAGGCATCAAAGATGACAAAGCAAAAAAAGAAACGCGAAAAATTTGACGAAAAGAAAAGTGCAGCTCCGATAGACGTATTAGCTGAAGAATTTGGAAATGAATATGCTGAAGCTACTTTCAGCAAAGAAGTGAATGCTTCAGAACATGCTGCCCGAAAGCAATTTGATAAACAGTAATAAAAAAGCTGTTATCATCACTTGTATTTTTATCAAACAAAAACTGCACCTCTAATTGTTAGGCTGTATCTAACAATTGGGGTGCAGTTCGTGGGTGCCTTTTATAATTAACCTAAAAATTGGTTGATCGCAATTTGATCGAGCATGTATTCAATATTTGATAATCTTCCAGCATGTTCATCGGTAAAATCTCCGCTCATTTGCAGTTCCAAGAGAGTTGCCCTCTCGTTTTCCAACGTTTTTTGCCACGCAATAAGTTTTTCATTCAACACAAACCATCCCCTATCAACGAAGTTTTTCTTATTTTGTACTGTATAAACTTTGTTCATTCTGAGATGGTTTTATTTAAAAATTATTAAGCTGCTTCTTTTATATTATCCCATTTAATCATTTTTTCAGTGAGTATTGCAATAATAACTCCCATAATGAAACCATTGCTAATAATTGGGCGAAGGATGATCGGGATACTGTTGAATAGACTGCTGTCCATATTCATAATACTAACCCCTATTAATAAAGGTGCTGCCAATCTGTAAATCGTTTTAGAGTTGAAAACATAACCGTTTAAGCTTTTTAAAGATGTACCTAATAATTGCAGATAAGCGACAAATAAAACAGCATTTCCTACTGTCATTGGCATTGTTGATAAAAATGATCCGAGAAATGGGAAAACGCCCAATAACACCATTAATCCTCCACTAATTATAAAAGGTTTGCGGTCAAAGATACGCGTACTTTCCAAAAAGCCGATCGATGAAGCAAACGGAGTATATGAAACAAGACCTAGAAAAGCTGCACCAATGGAATAAAAGCCAGTTAATAAATAAGATCTTTTAAATTGCCTTTCCGTCGGTCTTTCATGAAATAGATTTGCTGCAGCCTGAATAGATGCGATCGTATTGCTCAAATTAATGAGGCCTGCCAGAAAGGTAACAGTCACAATTCCAATATTCAAGTTAGGCCATCCCAATGGAAAGATTAAAATAAAAGACGGTTCTCCATTGAAAGATTCACTTTGGAAGAAAATTGCATATATAACCCAGCCGACAACCATACCAATCAAAATAGAAAAATTTGCGATCACTTCATTTCCTTTAATAATTAATAAACTAACGATTACAACAATTCCAATTGATAATAATGCAACAGGTATATCGATCGTCCCATCTTCATTGACTTTAAACATTCCTTTGAAAAAAATAAGGATTAATTGAAATGTCAGTAAAAATAAATAAACACTCATGACCATCGGTGTAAAGATGCGGTGCAATAAATGAATGAGATTTAATTTTACAAATAAAATAGCAACAACACCGGCAAGCAATAATCCAGTCGCAATTCCGCCTCCAATTTCCGAATAGCTTAATCCTAATGTTTGCGCAGATATACATAAATGAAGAATAAGTCCCCAAATAACGCCGGAATGGCCTTCCATGAGTGGATATCGATGGCCAAAATAGCCTTGCAGCATACAGGCTAATCCCGTAAAAATTAATGAGCTTCTAAGCATTGAAGCAATCACATCAGGTGATAAATGAAAAGCTGTACCAATTGAAACAGGTACAACGACCGTATTTGCAAAAATAAAAAACAACCATTGAATGGATGCGAATGATAATTTCCAGTCTATTGAAATCTTTCCCCCATTATTTTTCATAAAAAACCCCCATTAAACGGAAAAGATAATCCCCTCATCATAAAGCTATATTACAATAATCCAACATATTATTAAAGAAATATGAAACGTTCTTTTCAAAATAGAATGTCGATGCCAATTTAATAATGGTGGAAAGATCAAACTCATTTATTATTCTTAATAGGTAATGACAACTATACTAAAAAACTGAAGAATGTAGAAAAAGAAGACAAGGGTTCAAATGTAAGGATGCTGTTTTAAAGGGATTTATTGCTCTTAGATAGAAAAAGCTATGGAGAATATAATGAGCGGAATAACAACTCTCCAGAAGGAATGGATTATAAACACTTGAAGAATGGCTTCTTTGAAGGCATATTACTTTTGATACAGGTTCATTTCACATTATTTTTTTCAATTTCTCGTTTATTCCAAGTAGATCATTGAATTTCTTACAGTATTTTTCTTCTTGTAATCCGTTCTTTACACCGTTTTAAAACAAGAAAGTGGTGTTATCTATTATTTTTAAGAGCTTGCTCATAAGTCAATATAGAAGCCAAACGGCAAAAGTTCACCGTTTGGCTTAAAATAATTATATCCTTCTTAAAAAGAAAATTATCACTTGTTATGAAGTCTCCTTGATTTACTTCCTTTTTTTGAACGGTATTCTTTTCCTTTATTGTCATCACCGCTTTCTAAATCAACGCCGTGCATGACGTCAGCAGTCCCTAGTTCAGGTGCTCCTTGATTTTTACTTTCAAACTTTGGATTTCGATTTGTCAAACCATTCACCCCTTTTTCTATTCTCTCCTTAGTTTAAATATCAATGTCCATTTTCATTCACATAATCTCTTTTAACGAAGCAAACATTAAGGAATAAATAATACATGGAGGAGTTAACATGAAAAAAATTTCTTGGATGACTTACATTATGCTAATCTTGGCAAGTTACCGCTTAACTCATTTAATTGTTTTTGACAAAATTACCGAATTCATTCGCGATCCTTTTATGACAGTCGTATATAAAAAAGATGCCCATGGACATACGTATAGAAAAAAAGTCCCTAAAAACAATTTCGGCTATTTACTAAATTGTTATTGGTGTTCAGGGGTGTGGAGTGCTTTATTAATTGGCATGGCCTATTTATTAAAGCCAAAACTGACACAAAGATTCATATTCATCTTATCGCTTGCAGGTGCACAATCGATTATTGAAACTTTTGTAGGGGTTGGAACAAAAACGATTCATTATTTATCTTCATTAGAACAAAATGCCCAAACTGAAAAAATGGATAGCCAATAACACAATAAATGGTCCCTCATAAAATATTAGAAAAACAAGTAATTTGACCAATGGAAAATAATTTAAATTCAAATAAAAATCTTTTTGTATTTTGGAGGGATTCATTTGCATTCTTATGAAGTAATGCCAAACTTTTTCTATCCAACAGATTATCATTTCTTTTATCGTCAACAAAACTTTGTTACCCAATTAACGGAAGAATTTCGCAGGCAACATTCTGATGTAATAAACGAGCTTGCTTTAAATGGAATGGACAATCGTTTAATTACGTATATTTTGCAAACAGTGATTCATTTTACGATAACAAACGCCCATTACTACAGCGGCTCTTTAAGCATGAGAACTAATCAATTATATGAATTATTACTACAAAGAGAACAATGGTTCAGTTATTTATTCCGAGCTTACCGCTTTTCTATAAACCAAATGAAACGTATTACACGTACAATCATTAAATTTACACTTCAACAAATAAGACCTATTTATTATTAATCTGAATGAAACAGTAGTGCAATTTCACATATTAATACTGAAATATATGTAAAGGAGTTGATGATGGGCATGGGTAGAGGGAAAGCTTTCAATCATAAGAGAAAAGGACATGAAAACCAACCACCAAAATATGCAACAAATGATCCTGAATTTTCATCCGAACCTCTACAAGGACAAAAAGATAATAATAATAAGGAGCAACAATAATTCAAGGGGTGAGCAAGGATGCCATATCCAAGATATCAAAAGGCAAATAAAAATCATTACCATGCAAAAACAATTAACAACAATTTGGAGTTTTCCGAAGAATTGACTGATATGATCTTCGATTATGTGCAAAAGAAACCAGTCCCTCAAAAAACGAAAGAATTTGGTGGAATTGAATTTTAGCTTAGTACCTTTGTGCATTTAAAAAAAAAGACTTTGATCATCCTTTAATCAAATAACAATTTATTACAGAGACATACACCGCCCCAGCTATAAAAACTAGAATAGATCTGAATTGTTGTTGCCTTATTGTAAAAACTAAACCTTGATTTAAACTTAGACCTTAAATTAAATCATGTTAACAAAAAAAGCGCAAAATCAATTGCGCTTTTTTTAGTAAGTGGAAAAACCAGCAACTTTGTTCATAAGTGGACGGTTTTGCAATTTATAACTTTCAATTGCTTCAGTTTTATTTGGCTGGTCGATTTGGGCTATTTTGTCCATCTTTCTCTCAATCTCATCTAATCTCTTTTCAAACTCTTCCAATTCATTGCGATGGTGGAGGACTTGGATAGAAACGATATCATCGGCCTTTTGAGAGAGCTGAAGTTCAATCTCATTTAATTTAGATAAAAGCTGTTCAAAACGTTGTTCCCAAGCTTCAAAATTCGTTGCATTCAAAACACCGCTTTTCATAATGATCCCCTCCCGCGAATTTTTTTTATATATTCGCTCCTTTTTATTAAGTCCCTGCATAGATGACAAAACTAGTTTTCATTCGGCAAAAGTAGTGTAAATGTTTTATTTTACTCTACTTTCGACAACAAAACCACCTTCTTTATTCTTGAATGAAATACTCTTTTCAGCCAACACTATTGGAAAAGGAGGTGTGTTAAAAATGAGCAAAAGAAAAAAAGAAAAGAAGAAGAACGAAGCTATTCAAGAAGAAAGAAAAACCGGTTTTGGCGATAAAAAACTTGAAGGACCAAACAGACCTGCTGAATAGAAAAAATTCGCTTGGATCCAAAAAGTCCAAGCGTTTTTTTGCCTTAAGATCTGTAACTGTTTTTAGCTAAAAAGAACCATTCTAATAAATGTTTAGTTGACATAAAATTTATTATATAAATGAGGATGTAAAATCATGTGCTAAATTTAGTGAAGTATGCTATAGTTATTATTTTAGAGGAACGTTTTTGAGGGGATATGAAAATTATGATACGATATCCAAATGGACAAGCTTATGTTCAAACAACCACAAAGCTTTCACAAAAAACTATAAACCCAAACTATTCAAACCGCGGAATGACATTGGAAGAAGATATTAATGAAAGCAATTTATATTATTTAACCAATGGTATTGCTGTTATTCATAAAAAACCGACACCCGTACAAATCGTTTCAGTCGATTATCCTAAAAGAAGTGCAGCTGTTATAAAAGAGGCATATTTTAAGCAGCAATCGACTACAGATTATAATGGTGTCTACCGTGGAAAGTATATTGATTTTGAAGCTAAGGAAACAAAAAATAAAACTTCTTTTCCTTTGCAAAATTTCCATGAACACCAGATTGAACATATGAAAGCAGTCGTAAAACAAGGGGGAATTTGCTTTGTCCTTTTACGTTTTACAAACAGTGATGAAGTATTTTTGTTAGAAGCAAAGCATTTATTTCCTTACTGGGATGAAAGTATAAAAGGAGGACGAAAATCGATCCCCAAAAAAATCATTGAAACAATTGGATATCATGTTCCGATTCATTTACATCCAAGAATTGATTATTTAAAAGTCATTGACCATCTTTACTTTAACCAATAATGGCATATTTATAATCTATTTTTAACAACATTTTATTGGAAGTTTGAAAGGCAGGTATTATGATGTCTGAAAACTATCGTACAAGACAGGAAAGACGAGCAGCACAAGAAAAAAAGAGAGCAAAATCCGAAAAAAAATCCGTCCATCTCTTTAAACGGATTTTCGCAATTATGATTATCATTGGACTTGTTTTTATGCTGGCAGGAGTAATTTCCGTAGCTGCAATTATTATGAACGCTCCAAAACTTGACGCAGCAGCACTGCTTGATCCACCATCAACGAAAATCTATGACCGCAACCAAAATTTGATCGCGGAACTAGGTAACGAAAAAAGAACGCTTATTACGTATGAAGATATTCCTAAAGTCCTTGAAGATGCAGTACTCGCAACAGAAGATGTTCGCTTTTACGACCATTTCGGAATCGATATTAGACGTATCGGCGGTGCTGTAATTGCCAACATCACTCAAGGTTTTGGATCACAAGGAGCAAGCACAATTACACAACAAGTCGTAAAATTATCATTCTTATCAATGGAAAAAACTCTCACACGGAAGATTCAAGAGGCTTGGCTTGCGATCCAACTCGATGCAAAATATTCAAAAGAGCAAATACTGACTATGTACTTAAATAAAATCAATTATGGGAACCGTTCTTATGGGGTTGCTAAAGCAGCTGAAACGTACTTTGGTAAAAGTTTAAAAGATTTGGAACTCCATGAAGCTGCTCTTTTAGCAGGTTTGCCGCAGAGGCCTTCAGGTTATGATCCGTACAAATATCCTGAACTTGCAGAAAAACGTCGAAATACAGTTTTATCATTAATGGAAAAGCACGGAAAAATTACTCATGAACAAGCAGAAGCTGCAAAAAAAATACATGTAACGGATTATATTGTTAAAAAAGTTGAAAAATCAAATCCACATGACGCTTTTGTTGATCAAGTTTTAGAAGAGTTAGAACAAGTTGAGAATATTGATGTTTTATCGAGCGGTGTTTCCATCTATACAACATTAGATTCAGACATACAAAAATTCGTTGAAAAAGTATTGGATACAAATGAATATATCAATTATCCCGATGATCGTTTCCAAGCCGGTCTTGTTGTTCTAGATACGAAAACAGGAGAAGTGCTGGCCATAGGCGGTGGCCGTAATCAAAGTACATCCTATTTTGCAACAGA
The DNA here is from genome assembly GCF_013303125.1 of Calidifontibacillus erzurumensis. Lineage (GTDB taxonomy): Bacteria > Bacillota > Bacilli > Bacillales > Bacillaceae_J > Calidifontibacillus > Calidifontibacillus erzurumensis. The sequence goes on from NZ_JABTTE010000014.1 coordinate 42,391, forward strand.
CATTAAACGGCAGCCTGGTTCAACGGCAAAACCGATTTTTGATTATGGGCCGGCAATCGAGTATTTAAAATGGTCTACGTACCATCAAATTGTCGATGAACCTCATAGTTATACAAATGGACCAGCTGTTAGAAATTATGATGGCAAATATAAAGGTCAAATGTCTATCCGTTATGCTTTAGCAGATTCAAGAAATATACCTGCTTTAAAAACATTTCAAGAAGTAGGAGCCGAAAGATCTCGTCAATTTGCTAAAAAACTTGGCATCGAAGTTGGCGACTATATTACTGAAGCTTATAGTATCGGAGGATTTAATGGTACTTCACCGCTTGACCAGGCAGGAGCCTATAGTGCTTTTGGAAATAATGGCATCTATACGAAACCGCATACGATTCGCAAAGTTGTCTTTCCTGACGGCCGAGAAATTAATATGAAACCAGAACAGGAAGTTGTCATGAAAGATTATACAGCATTTATGATCACTGACATGTTAAAATCGGTCGTCGAGTACGGTACTGGACGTTCTGCAAATGTGCCTGGAGTTCATATCGCTGGAAAAACAGGATCAACAAACTTTGATGAGGAAACGCGAAAAAAATATAACATTCCTAAAGGTGCAATGCCTGATGTATGGTTTACTGGATATTCCCCTGATTATACGATTTCTGTATGGACAGGGTATAGCAAGCATGGAGAGGGTAATTATATTACGAGCAAGTCGTCAGGAATCGCTAAACAATTATTTAGGGTGATTATGCAAGAAATTACTAGAGGCAAAAAACAAAGTGATTTTGTCAAGCCGAACAGTGTCGTTCGTTCACCGGTTGTCGTCGGCTCAAACCCACCGAAATTGCCAAGCGTATTAACACCAGAAGATCAAATTGTTTACGAATACTTTGTTAAAGGAACAGAGCCGAAAGAAGTAACGGATCAATTTGATGAAATTCCGGAAGTGAATAATGCTGCAGCTCAATATGATCCAGTAAGAAACAGAATTGAAATATCTTGGCAATATAATGAAAAATTGTTGGAACGGGTATCTTTCTCGGTAAATGCAGCATTAAATAATAGTGATTTTATTCCTTATTGGTCTGGTAAAGAAATGAAGCTTGTCATTAACGATCCATATCCAAATTCACTTTACTCATTTGAAATTGTCGCGATCGATGATACAAATCCGGCAAGCGTCAGCAAAGCTGTATTGGTAGAAGTGAATACAGACATAAGTCAAATCATAAACCCAGAGAACCCACCACAAAATTGGGAGCAGCCAACTTTGCCTGAAGGTCCAAGGAATCCAGGAAACGAAGATGGTAATAACCGAAACAATCGTGATCGAGATCGAAATCAAAATAACAACGGCAATGTACAAGATGATGACGATGCCGATGATATCGAAGATGATGAAGAAAACTTTACCCACTAACAACAACCAAAACCCGCTGAGGCTGTTAATCAGCCCAAGCGGGTTTTGGTTTTTCTAATGGCTATTTCTTTTTTAAATAGTTTTTGAAGCTCAGTAAATAACTCGGATAATTGAATGAATGAATGATAGTGACTAGGGCGCTCAAGTAAGAAAGAAAGCCTTTCTTTACTGTTCAACGGCTTTATTGGTAACTTTTCTATCTCTTCTAAGGCAGAATTTATACTTGATATGGTTTGGTTATTTATTAAAAATAAGCATGTCATAAAAGACTCGATTTGCTTAAGCATCGGTTCTAAAGCAGTTTGGTAATCTCTTAACCGGAAATATTCAGCCAATTTTTCTTTTTCTTCTTCCCAAAGAGAAAAAAATTGATCGATTTCTTCAATTCGCTGTTTTTCCATCATTAACTGCTCCTTTTCATCCATTTCTTCCCCTCTCTGCATAAATCGAGCAATGGGCAAATCTCACATTGCGGCTTTTGTGCTTTACAATGATAGCGACCGAAAAAGATGAGACGATGATGGGTTTGTCCCCATTTTTCTTCTGGAACTTTCTTCATAAGTGTTTTTTCAACTTCCAATACACTGTCTTTCCACCTGCAAATTCCAAGCCGTTTAGATACTCTTTCCACGTGGGTATCTACAGCAATTGCCGGTATGCCAAAAGCAACTGACATAACAACATTTGCTGTCTTTCGGCCAACCCCAGGAAGCTTCATTAATTCCTCCCTTTCTCTTGGAACTTTCCCGTCATAATTTTCAAGCAGCATCTCACACAGTTTACGTATATTTTTCGCTTTATTTCTGTACAAACCTATAGATCGAATATCATTTTGCAGTTCTTCTAAAGGAACAGCTATATAATCTTCCGGCTTCTTATATTTTTCAAACAATTTTTTCGTAACTTTATTTACTAGTGCATCAGTACATTGAGCTGATAAAGAAACAGCAATAACGAGCTCGAAAGGATTGGAATGATTTAATTCGCAATGGGCATCTGGAAACATTTCACCAATCGTTTCTAAAACTCGTTCAATTTGTTTATTATTTAACATTTAATCTACCCTCCTCCCTGTTTAGAGGTATAACAATTTTTAAGATTCAAGCCAATTATATAGAGGTACTGAAGAGGATTCCTGCTTGGCGGGTTTTGTTTGCATTTTTATCCGTTGGTGCGCTCTAAATTTCTGCCCTTGATCGCGTGCTTGTTCTATCGTTTCAATTCCTTTCTTTTGCCATTCAAACAAAATACGGTCAATATATCGGAAGTTCAATTTCCCGCTCATAACGGCTTCCCTTAATGCTGCTTTTATTAATAATGGACTATAGTGGTCATGATCAAGCCAAAGTTTTAGTGTTTCACACTCCATAGGAGATAAAGGCCTGCCAAATTCTTGTTCAAATAATGTATAAATATTTATTTCAGCCAATTCACTTTCTTGCAACGCTTTTTTCTTCTTTTGATCATACAAAAAGTAATATAGCTTCTCCCAAAGTGGACGTATTGAAAAAATTTCAACTACTATTCCATCATCATTTTTCTCTTTAATTTCTAAATAGCCACGTTGAATTAAATATTTTAAAATTTCCATACACCGATCTTTCGAGCAGCTCATTCGTTCAGCAAGCTGCTCGGGTGTAGGAAACAAATTTCCACTTTCAATGGCTGAATAAATATGAAGCAAAAACATAAACTCTTCTTCATTTAACCCAATCTTTTTATAATTTTCTAAAAGCAATTTTGGAATGGCAAAACTCCCAACAGCAAACAAGTCAATAAAATATTCTTTTTCCATTTTGGTGAACACCTCAAAGTTTATTATACCATGCAGCATTTCTTTATAGGTTATTTTTAAATTGTGTGACTTTTTGTTCCCCTAAATAAATAAAAGCTGACCATTGGTAAATGGTCAGCACCATTTTTAAGGATATAACCGATTTAAAAGTCTTGGAAACGGAATTGTTTCTCGAACATGTTCTGCTCCTGTGATCCAAGCTACCGTTCGTTCTAAACCAAGTCCAAAGCCCGAATGAGGGACAGATCCATATTTACGTAAATCGAGATACCATTCGTAAGCACCACCGGTTAGATTGTGTTCTTCATAGCGTTTTTTCAATAATTCTAAATCATCAATTCTTTGGGATCCACCAATAATTTCCCCATAACCTTCGGGTGCAATCAAATCGGCACATAAAACAACTTCAGGCCGGTTCGGATCTGGTTTCATATAAAATGCTTTAATTTTTGCAGGATAGTGGGTAATAAATACCGGTTTGTCAAACTCTTCAGCAATCGCTACTTCATGAGGGGCACCAAAATCTTCTCCCCATTCGATGTCGTTAAATCCTTTTTTATGTAACAATTCAATGGCCTCATCATACGTAATTCGTGGAAACGGAGGCTTTATATTTTCAAGTTTTGACACATCCCGGCCGAGCGATTTTAATTCAAGTTGACATCTTGATAAAACCGATTGTACGAGATAACTTACGTATTGTTCCTGTATTTGCAAACTTTCTTCATGTTCGACGAAAGCCATTTCTGGTTCAATCATCCAAAACTCAATTAAATGCCTTTTTGTTTTTGATTTCTCAGCCCGAAATGTCGGTCCAAAAGAATAAACTTTTCCTAATGCCATAGCTGCAGCTTCCATATACAGTTGTCCGCTCTGAGATAAATATGCATCTTCATCAAAATATTTTGTGTGAAATAGTTCACTCCCGCCTTCTGCTGAAGTGCCCGTTAATATCGGCGGATCAACTTTAACAAAACCATTATTATGGAAAAATTCATACGTAGACCATATGATTTCATCTCTTATTTTCATAATCGCATGCTGCCGTTTAGAACGAAGCCAAAGATGACGGTGATCCATCAAAAACTCAACGCCGTGCTCTTTTGGAGTAATGGGATAATTGATTGCTTCATGGATGATTTCAATATCTTTTACAGTTAACTCATATCCAAAAGGTGAACGTACATCCTCTCGTACCGTTCCTGTCACCCAAAGCGAAGTTTCTTGGGTAAGAGCTTTTGCTTTTTGAAATACATCTTCACTAACTTCATCTTTGACTACAACACCTTGAATAAAGCCCGTTCCATCACGCAGCTGTAAAAATGCGATTTTACCGCTTGAACGTTTATTGGCAAGCCAAGTTCCAATTGTAACATCTTGACCTACAAAATCTTTTACTTTTGAAATAGTTGTTCTCAACGGTTCTACCCCCTGCTTTCAACGATAAGGCGGTCATCGATTATTTTGTTTTCTTTTCCATAAAACGTTTTATTCTTTCTACTGCACTTTCTAATAAATCTAATGATGTTGCATAAGATAATCTAACGTTTTCAGGCGCACCAAAACCAGAACCCGGCACTAAAGCAACTTTTTCTTCATCTAATAATGCTTTAACCCACTCGTCAACATTTTCATAACCTGTCATTTCAGCTGCTTTTTTAGCATTTGGGAATAAATAGAATGCCCCTTGTGGCTTAACGCATGTAAACCCAGGAATTTCAATCAACTGTTCATAAATTTTATTCAATCGTTCCTCAAAAGCCTTCCTCATCGTTTCAACTGGTTCTTGTGGTCCTTTATAAGCAGCAATTGCAGCATATTGAGCAATTGAAGTTGGATTGGATGTGCTATGGCTTGCCAAATTTGTCATTGCTTTAATAATAGCGCTATCACCAGCAGCATAACCAATACGCCATCCAGTCATTGAATGAGATTTGGAAACACCGTTAATAATAATCGTTTGTTTTTTAAGGTCTTGTGATAATTGAGCAATTGACACATGTTTATTATTTCCATATATTAGCTTTTCATAAATTTCATCGGAAACAATTAAAATGTCGTGTTCGAGGCACACTTCACCCAATGCCCTTAATTCTTCCTCAGTATAAATCATCCCTGTTGGATTGCTTGGAGAGTTAATGACAACTGCTTTCGTTTTTGGTGTAATTGCTTCTTTCAACTGCTCTGCTGTTATCTTGAAATTATTAGCCTCTTTACCTTCTACGAAAACAGGTACCCCTTCAGCCAACTTTACAAATTCAGGATAACTTACCCAATAAGGAGTTGGAATAATAACTTCATCCCCCGGATTAATAATCACTTGGAATAAAGTATATAAAGCATGCTTAGCACCAACACAAACAATAATCTCATTAGCCTCATAATTTAATTGTTGATCTGTTTTAAATTTTTCGATAATAGCTTCTTTTAATGCTAGTAGACCACCGGATGGAGTATATTTTGTATGACCTTCATTCATTGCTTTTACTGCGGCATCAATAATATGCTGCGGTGTGTTAAAGTCAGGTTCTCCAGCTCCTAAGCCAATTACATCATAACCAGCATCTTTTAGTGCTTTTGCTTTAGCTGTAATTTCAAGCGTTGTAGATGGCGTCAATAATGAAACCCGATTTGCTAATTTCATGTTAAATATCCTCCTCAAAGCGTTCCTTTTTCAGACTGTACTTTTTCACAAATGATCCATCAACAAATTTCAAAAAATAATATGTATAGCGATTTTCTTGGTCTATATAAGTGACTTCCCAAAGGGGTGTTGTTTCAATTTTATTTGTGCGATGGTCCTTTATTACTTCAGCACCAAGTCTTATATTTATTAATTTTAATGGATTTTCATTTGCAATTACATATTTTTTTACTTTTTCTTTTGACCAGCCTTCATTCGATTTTTTGACGATAAATTTGGAATTTGACGTGTCATATGGAACCCATACGATGATTTCTTCATTTTTTTCATTTGTTCCGTATACAATATTATATGCAATCGTGCCATGATAATAATCGACGTCATTTATTGTACGAAGGTCTTTTACATATTCTTTCGCAAGAGCAATAGCTTTATTTTGCCAATATTTTTGATCGCTCATGCTATCTTGATAAATTTGTACTGCTTGCCAAAAAATAATAATGATTAATAACGGTATTATATACAACCACTTTTTCATAGTAAACCTCTATGTTTTATATATAGTAAAAATAGCCTTTTCCTTATCTTGATCATCAAGTGCTAATCCAAACATAAGGTCACGCTCTTTTAACGTTCTATTTAAGACATCAACGATTTTATAAAGATCCGGTGAATATTGAATTTGCACCGTTGCCAACACTTCAATTTTACTTTCCATTGAAATCCTCCTTTCCAAGAAAATTTTGTTACACATAGCTATTGAAAATAAAGTGCAAAATAGTTGTACGAAACAAAATCATCGTCTCTTTACCCATTATACCAAATAATAAGCAAAATCATTGCTCATATGTAAAACTATACTACTCCATCCGACACCATAATCAAGGGGCTCAACCGCCCTTTTTTTTTGACAAAAGGGAATGAAAGAAAATCGAATCATACATCCGCAAAAAGGCTTTCGCTTTAAAAAGCGAAAGCCATCGTTTGATGATTCAAAAAACATCATGAAAGTACTGTCTGAGCTGGTTCAGCGTAAATTAATTGTTTAATCGTATTATCTTTTTCATTCATAATCGCAACTTTTGGCTTATGTTCAGCTATTTTATCTTCAGGGACAAGTGCATATGAAATAATAATTACAATATCATCAGGTTGAACAAGACGTGCAGCAGCACCATTTAAACAAATTACTCCGCTGCCGCGAGGTCCAGGAATCACATATGTTTCAAATCTAGCCCCGTTATTATTATTTACAATCGCGACTTTTTCATTTGCACAAATGCCTACTGCATCCATTAAATCTTCATCAATGGTAATGCTTCCAACATAATTTAAATTCGCTTCGGTCACCCTTGCCCGATGAATTTTAGCATTCATTAACGTTCTAAACAATAGCATTTCCCCCTATACCGTAAAAATGACGTTATCGATTAATCGAGCTTTTCCAAACTTAACTGCAATGGCAATTATCATTTTGCCATGCGGCTTCGCGATTGGTTCCAACTGTGGATAAGAATAAATTTCCACATAATCAATTTTTCCAGATGTTTTTCTTGTAATATCATCTATTATTTCGGATTTAATTTTCTCAAGGTCTGTTTCACCCGCTGTTATTTTTTCAACAGCTTTTTGTAAACTTTTATATAGTTCTGGTGCTTCTTTACGTTCCTGCTCGGTTAAATATACATTACGAGAGCTCTTCGCAAGCCCATCCTCTTCCCGAACAGTCTCTACGGGAACGAGTTCAACAGGTATATTGTAATCTTTTATTAATCCATCGACAACTGCCACTTGTTGGGCATCCTTTAATCCAAAATAAGCGCGATCTGGCATTACAATATTAAAAAGCTTTAAAAGAACTGTCGCAACGCCGTCAAAATGGCCTTGTCTAGATTTTCCGCAAAGAACATCGACTCGTTTTTTAACATGGACCTCAGTCGAAAGCTCAGTTGGATACATTTCTTTTACGTCCGGATAAAAAATATAATCGACTCCAGCTTGTTTAGCTAAAGCCTCGTCCCGCTCAATATCACGCGGATATGATTCGAAATCTTCGTTTGGTCCGAACTGTAGCGGATTGACAAAAATACTCGCAACGACGATTTCATTGTTCTTTCTTGCTTCATTCATTAATTTTAAATGACCTTCGTGCAAATAGCCCATCGTCGGTACGAACCCAATTGTTTTTCCGGAAGAACGAAGCTGTTTCATTGTTTGCTGCATTTCTTTTATTGAACGTATGATTTTCATATTATTTTCCTCCGTATAACGATAAGAGCTCCTCTTCTTTCATCGTGAAAGAATGCTCATCGGTAGGAAATGCCCGTTTTTTCACTTCATTTCGATATTCTTCAAGTGCATTTCGAATCGATGAATTCACATTTGCATACCGCTTTACAAATTTAGGTACATGACCAAATCCATTTTGAATAATATCATGATATACTAAAACTTGACCGTCTGTTTTGTTTCCTGCACCGATGCCAATAGTTGGTATCGAAAGTTTCTCCGTAATCATTTCACCAAGTTGCTTTGGAACGCATTCCAATACTAGCATCATTGCTCCGGCTTTTTCTACTTCTTGAGCATCTTCAATTAGTTTTTTTGCTGTTTCTAAATCTTTGCCTTGTACTTTATAACCGCCAAGTACACCCACAGATTGTGGCGTCAAACCTAAATGGGCTACTACAGGAATTCCTGCAGCAGTTAGCCGAGAAATTGTATAACAAACCTCTTTAGCCCCTTCAACTTTTAATGCGTTGGCCCCACCTTCTTGCACTAATCGACGAGCGTTATTCATCGTCTCATCAATCGAACAGTGATAACTCATAAAAGGCATATCAGTAACAATAAATGTATTTTTCGCTCCACGCCGTACTGCTTTCGTATGGTGAACCATATCATCAACAGTAACCGGAATCGTTGAATCATATCCTAAAACAACCATACCTAACGAATCTCCAACCAATATAATGTCTACATCTGCTTCTTCCGCAAGTCTAGCAGATGGGTAATCGTAAGCGGTTACCATAACGATTGGTTCTCCGTTTGCTTTCATTTTCTGAAAATCTGTTGTAGTTTTCATTTTTTCCCTCCTAAATAGTTGATAGAGGGAATGACAACTGCCATTTCAACCCAAATAAAAAATCTTTCCATACGGAAAGACGGGTTTGAAATTTGCCAGTTTATTCATCCCCTGTCCTAGTCCGTATCGGATCAAGGCAGCTTTTTTTAAATAAGTATAAATCATTTTGGTGTAGTTTCATAAAGAATACTACCCATCGTAATATTGCTAGTATAGCAGACAATCCCTAAAAAGGGAAATAACTTTTCATAAAATTTTTTATATTTTATTCATTTATTTCAATATCAGCTGAATAGATACGATGAACCGTTCCTTTTTCATCCTCCAGCAGTAAAACTCCTTCGTCTGTGATGCCTAAAGCTTTTCCAGTAATCGAATTCGTCAATGTCCTTGCTTTTATTTGTTTGCCGATACTAACTGCGTAGCTTTCCCATAATAGTTTTACGACTTGAAATCCATTTTTCAAATAATCGAAATATAAATCTTCCATCTCTTTTAAAACCGCTTGTAAAATCGCAGCCCGGTTCCACTTATGCCCACCTTCGATTGCTAAAGAAGTGGCAATAGCTTGCAAATCTTCAGGAAAATGCTCCCGCTCTTGATTGACATTCATACCAATTCCAACAATAACGGCATTAATCCGGTCTGATTCAGCAACTAATTCTGTCAAGATGCCAACGACTTTTTTACCATTGATTAAAATATCGTTAGGCCATTTGATATCACAGCGGATTCCTGTTGCCTTTTGAATACCTCTGACAACACTTACGGCTGCTAATAATGTTAACTGTGGTGCTTGTTGAGGAGCTATTTCCGGTTTTAAAATGATGCTCACCCAAATACCGGTATAGATCGGGGAAAACCAAGCACGGCCTAGTCTCCCTCTACCCATTCTTTGTTCTTCACTAACAACGATTGTCCCTTCAACAGCTCCTTCATAAGCAAGCCTATGGGCAATTTTTTGTGTTGAATCTACTGATTCTTCATAATAAATTTCTCTACCAAAAAATTTTGTATTTAGTCCCAACTGTATTTCATTGCCACTAATTCGATCAGGTTTGCTAATAATTCTATAACCTTTACGCTGTACTGCTTCCAATTCAAATCCATCTTTACGCAATTCTTCAATATGCTTCCATACTGCAGTTCTTGAGCAACCTAACTTTTCACTAATTAACTGGCCGGATAAAAATTCCCCTTCATGATCGGAAAATAATTTTAATAATTGTTTTCGGATGGAGGATTGCATTTTAGAAGCCACTCCTTTATATCTGCTTTCGTATTTTGGACGATTCCTTCCACAACAGCCTTTTCAACATCATTGATAATTTGCGCAAGCCAAGGGCCACCTTTTTTTTGGTACCAATCCATAACATCAATGCCGGTAAGTGCAAGTTCCTTCCTTGAATAAATTGGCAGCTTTTTATGAATTATTTCTACTATATCAGCAAGCTCATCAAATGATCTGTTTTCTAATATACATAATAACTTAATACTAGATAATAAAATATTTTTGCCAGTTGTATATATGAAATAGGGAGTAAGCGCTGCTCCTTTTTGAAGTTTATTTAGAGCTGAAATAATCTGTTTACATGTTCTAATTTTTTCGTTTGAGCTCTTCCATTCCCTAAAAAAAGATTCGATATTTTCAATTTTTAATATCGTAATTAACAATGCCCACTGTTCTTCAAGTGTTAATGGAAGTTTTAAACAATTTTTAGCAAAAGTAAGGAGCTCACTTTTTTTGTCAGCAAAACCTGGCAAATATTTGTAAATTTGAAGTTCCAGTATGAGTGAAAGTGCTTTATCAACTGCTTTCCCTTCAAGCAATTTTTCAAACTCTATTAATATTCGCTCCACAGCAATATTCTTTAAATAATGGGCATGTTTTTGAATTGATTTTTTCGTTTCTTCACTTAGAACAAAATCGAGTTGGCTTACAAAGCGTATGGCGCGCATCATACGAAGAGGATCTTCCAAGAAACGGTCATCAGGTATGCCTACCGTTTGAATTACTTTTTTTTGCAAATCTTTAATCCCATTAAATGGATCAATGATTTTTCCGCTGATATCCATGGCAATCGCATTGATTGTAAAATCCCGGCGGCTTAAATCTTGTTCTAGGGATGTTACAAATTTAACTTCCGATGGACGTCTAAAATCTTTATACTCTCCATCAATTCGAAAGGTTGTTACTTCATAGCACACACCATCATGAATGACAACAACCGTTCCATGCTTGATCCCAACAGGAATTGTTTTTGGAAATAATCGCTCCACATCTTCCGGCAATGCCGATGTAGCTATATCAACATCTCCCAACTTTCTTTTAAGCAAATGATCACGAACAGAGCCGCCAACAAAATATGCTTCAAATCCAGCTTCTATTAATTTTTTTAAAATTGGTTTGGCTTGTAAAAACGGCTCTTTCATAGCTTCATCCTCATTTCATCATCAGAGATCGATAATAAATTTGTTCATACTGGTCAACAATTTTTGATGCATTGAACAAATTTTTCGTTCTTAAATAGGCTTGATTACTCATTTTTTCATACAAATCATCATTTGACAATAAAATGACTGCTTTTTCTGCGACATCCTTTATATCACCTAATTCACAAATAAACCCGGTTTGTCCATCCTCAATCACTTCTGGAATTCCACCAATATTTGTTCCGATACATGGAACCTTGCAAGCCATTGCTTCTAATAATGTTAAACCAAAGCTTTCTTTTTCCGAAAGAAGCAGCATTAAATCGCTAATTGATAAAATTTCTTCGATATTTTCTTGTTTTCCAAGAAAATGGACACGATCTGTCAATCCAAGCTCTTTTACTTTCTTGCAAACGACTGTAAACTCTGGACCATCACCAACTAATAGAAGCTTAGCTTTTATATGATTTTCAATAATAGCAAATGCTTCAACAACATCTGGTACTCTTTTTACATGTCTGAAATTTGAAATATGAATGATAACTTTTTCATCATCAAGAATGCCGTACTGTTGTTTTAAAAAAGGGCGTTCTCGTCTATAATAAACCCGATCATCTACAAAATTATAAACAGTTTCAATCTCTTTCTTTGTTTCGACTAACCGGTATGTTTCTTCTACCAAACTTTTTGAAACGGCTGTTACAATATCAGATTGTTCAATCCCAAAACGGATCAACTCTTGCAGCGAAGGATCATGTCCCAATACAGTAATATCCGTACCATGCAATGTTGTAATAATCTTTAGATTTGAGTTGCTGCCTGCAACCATTTGCTTTGCTAAATACGCACTAATTGCGTGGGGAATTGCATAATGAACATGGAACAAATCAAGTTGTTCTCTTTTTGCCACTTCAGCCATTTTGCTAGCCAAAGATAAATCGTATGGAGGATACTTAAACACAGAATATTGGTTCACATCAACTTCATGAAAATATAAATTTGGATACCATTTATTTAGTCGAAAAGGCACGCTTGAGGCGATAAAATGTATTTCATGCCCTTTCTCCGCTAAGAGCATCCCAAGCTCAGTTGCAACAACCCCTGATCCGCCAACAGTAGGATAACACGTAATCCCAATTTTTAATTTCATTTTTTATTTCCCCTTATTGTTCATCGAGAACTGTTCTCCAATTAAAATCCCCTCGCTCTAATCCATGTATTAATACTTCTGCCGTTCCCATATTGGATGCAAGAGGAATATTATAAACATCGCAAAGTCGGAGCAAGGCACTTACATCTGGTTCATGGGGTTGAGCTGTTAAAGGATCTCTAAAAAAGATGACTAAATCAATTTCGTTGTTCGCAATCATTGCCCCAATTTGCTGATCTCCTCCTAGAGGACCTGATTTGACAAATTGAACTGATAATCCTGTTGCTTCCATTATTTTTTTACCGGTTGTATATGTCGCATATAAGTTATGTTTTTCAAAAATTAGCTTATATGCTGAAACGAATTGAATAAGAGTTTCTTTTTTCTTGTCGTGTGCTATTAAAGCAAGATTCATGATGCTCCCTGCCTCTACTCGATAATATTTTCAAGTCCATAAACAAGTACATTTAAATTCATTACTTTCTCAATTGCCAATTTAACACCCGACATAAAAGAAGAACGATGCAAAGAATCGTGACGGATCGTTAGAATTTGTCCATTTCCTCCAAATAAGACTTCTTGATGAGCAACTAAACCAGGAAGACGTACGCTATGAATACGCATTCCGTTAAAAATTGCACCTCTTGCTCCTTGGAGTGTCTCTTTTTCATTCGGATGACCTTGTTGTTTTTCTTGACGCACACGAGAAATTAATTCTGCTGTTTTAATTGCAGTACCTGAAGGGGCATCCAGCTTTTGATCATGGTGCTGTTCAATAATTTCAACATCCGGAAAATATTTTGCTGCCATTTGTGCAAATTTCATCATTAAGACAGCGCCGATTGCAAAGTTTGGTGCAATAATGACACCAATTCCTTTTTCTTCCGCTTCTTTTGCTAATTCCTTAAGTTCTTGTTCATTAAATCCCGTTGTACCGACGACAGGGCGGATATTATACTTTAACGCCAATTCTGTATGTATGCGGCCAACTTCAGGTGTTGTTAAATCTAATAGAACATCTGCATCTATTTCTTTAAAACATTGCTCAGCATCTTCATAAATTGGGGCATCAATCGGTGGTAAACCTTCAATACTAGAAATTAACTTTCCTCCATTTTTTCGATCAATTGCCGCTTGTAGCTCAAAATGTTCCGTTTGATAAATCAAATTTAAAGCTTCCATCCCCATCTTGCCACGCGGCCCTGCTAAAATAATTCGTATCTTTTCCATTATTATTCCTCCTCTTCCTTTTTCGTCCACCGGTCTTTATCACGTGTTCTAAACTTCTCCATTACAAGTTGAAATGATTCCTCAAGGCTTATGTTTAAAGAATTGGCAAAACAAATTAAAACAAATAATAAATCTCCCAGTTCTTCTTCAATTGTTTTTTCTTTTTCATCAGCCTTTTTTGGCTTTTCACCATAAAAGTGGTTAATTTCTCTAGCAAGTTCACCAAGCTCTTCAGTCATACGTGCTAGCATCGCAAGAGGACTAAAATAGCCTTCTTTAAATTGACTGATATATTTATCGACTTCTTTTTGCATTTCTTCCATCGTTTTTGGTCTCAACAAGAAATCACCTCAATTTTGTACGTGCTACAGTTTTATGTTAGCTAAGATTGTCCTTTTTGACAAACTTTTGTTTTCTTAAATTTGTATTTCTTCACTTTTTAATAAAACTAAACTATAATGAAGTTGCTTTTTTATGGAAGGGGGCTTTTTATGAAGATCAATGTTAAACTAACGAACGTATTATTTATCATGCTAGGGGCTGCTATTTTTTCTTTCGGTCTTGTTCATTTTAATATGGAGAATAATTTGGCAGAAGGCGGTTTTACAGGAATTACGCTTTTATTATATTTTTTGTTCGATTTCGACCCGTCTATTACAAACTTGATCTTAAACATCCCTTTATTTTTTATTGGTTGGAAATATTTAGGGAAAAACACGATGATTTATACGATCCTGGGCACAGTTTTCGTTTCGATTTTTTTATGGATCTTTCAAAGGTATCGGCCTTTTTCAATCCCTCTCCATGATGATTTAGTACTTGCCGCCTTATTTGCTGGTGTTTTTATTGGTGTTGGTTTAGGTACGATTTTCCGTTATGGTGGTACAACTGGAGGAGTCGATATCATCGCAAGGCTCGTACATAAATATATCGGCTGGAGCATGGGCAAAACGATGTTTTTATTTGACGCTTGCGTTATTATTACATCATTAATTTTTTATTTATCTTATCGCGAAGGAATGTATACCCTTGTTGCCCTTTTTGTTGGCGCAAGAGTAATTGATTTCATGCAAGAAGGGGCCTATCTAGCCAAAGGTGCCACAATTATTTCTGAAAAAAGCGATCAAATTGCCAAGCAAATTTTAATAGAAATGGAAAGAGGCGTAACAGTATTAAAAGGTATTGGCAGCTTTACCGGGAAAGAAAGAAATGTCTTATTTTGTGTTGTCGGCCGTAACGAAATTGTTAAATTAAAAAGCATCATCAATTCCATAGATCCACATGCCTTCGTCGCCGTCAGTGATGTCCATGACGTTCTTGGTGAGGGATTTACACTCGATGAAAACAAAAATCCGATTGAAAAGATGTAGTATTAAAAAATAAGGCTGCTTATCAAAAAGCAGCCTTTGTTAAAAGTTTATTCTTCTTCACTAGCCATCCCAGTATACATTAAAATTAAGCGGACTAATTCCATTACAGCTACTAATGCTGCTGCAACATATGTCAATGCTGCGGCATCTAATACTTTTCTTGTCTCTCTTTCCTCATCATTACGGATGATGCCTGCTGCAACAATTTCGTCCATCGCACGGCTGGACGCATTAAATTCTACTGGCAATGTGACAATTTGGAAAAGAACTGCAGCAGCCATACAGACAATTCCTAATAATAAAAATCCGCTTATACCTGCTAAAATACCGATCAAAATTAAAATCCAAGAAAGATTGGAACCAAGGTTTGCTACAGGTACTAATGCATGTCTGAATCGTAAAAATGCATAGTCTTGGGCATCTTGCAAAGCATGGCCAACTTCATGGGCTGCAACTGCTGCACCTGCTACTGAAGTTCCATGGTAATTGTTTGATGATAAACGTACTGTTTTGGTACGAGGATCATAATGGTCTGATAAAATACCATGTGTTTCTTCAACCTTCACATGGTACAAGCCATTATTGTCCAAAATTTTTCTTGCAACTTGAGCACCTGTCAATCCTGAAGATGCAGGAATTTGGGAATATTTGCGATAGGCACTTTTCACTTTCATTTGTGCCCAAAGCGGGATGAGGATGATGATTGCAAAATAGACTAAGAACATCCTTTACCTTCCTCCATATTTTCAATTTCTTAAGTTTTATTTTATTCCGTTGTGAACGCTTTCGTCAAATAAAATGCATTCTCTAGCGGATTCGTCCGCTCATCATAACTGTTTGTTCAGCTCGAAACTTTTTAAATCCTACGTAGAATAAAACTGCAACAATAATCGTTCCGATTGTAATAATCATCCAAATAAGGGATGGATCCGTCTCATCGCTTATAGTTTTGCCAAACAGTTTCATCATATCCTTTTCCATCGCTGTTAAATGAATTTCTTTTTGTTGCTGATCGAAATTGTCATACTTTTCTAGAAAACGAAAATGTGAATCAAGTCTTGAAATTTGTTCAGGTTCAAGATCGATAACTAAACTTGGGTATATTGTATCAAATTGTTTTGCAAAATGATTAAACTGTATTTTAAAATTTTCAACGTCCTTTTGAAGTGCAGCATCTTTCATAGCTTGGAACGTGGTTAACACTTCCTTTTCCATTCCCATCCACATCGGTTGATGATGTGAATGCAAAGCATCAAGCGCAAATCGTAATTGAATAACTTTGCGAATTCTTTCCCCATCCTCTAATGCAGTTGCAGTTAATGCTTTTAAAGCTTCGTCGGTACTGACCGAAATGACTCTTAAATCTTTCATAGTCAGTTCATCTCTTGGATACATTTTAATAAACTGATCAGAGAATCGTTCTAACATTTGTTTTGCTTCCGCATACTTTTTTTGCTTCGTCAAAAATAACACTTTATCGGTCATATGATCAAAATGATTCCATACGTCTTCGTTTGCAAATATGAACGTTTGTGGAATGAAAAAGAACGCCAGAAGTAATAAAGGAAGCCATTTCTTTTTCTTCATCACTTGTCCCTCCATCCGCTTTATTAGAGTGTATGTACCGAGGGACAAGAGTAGAACTTTAGAACAAAGAACTTTTATATGGCTTGTCTTTTACACATAAGATATATGCAATGAAAATTGATAAGATGCTTAGCCAAAATGTGAAATATCCAATTTGTGGCATAAATTCATTAAGTATGCTATAGCGCGGCATCATTCCGAATACATAATCAATTACATCATTATGCAATGTCCAAATTGCCGCAACCATTAAATGCCAAAACCTAAATCGATAGTAAGGTGCATATAAGAGCCCTTCTACTGCCATCGCAAAATGAGAAGCAATTAGCATATACCCTTGCCATGGGAGTTCTCCTGAAACAACTAACACTAACACATTCATGACAACAGCCCAAATACCATATTTAAATAAAGTGACAATAGCAAGCACTTCAAAAAGGGGCCAATTTTTCCCCATTAAAAAAGCAATTAACACAAAAACAAAAAACAGACTGGCTGTAGGACTGTCAGGTACAAATAATAAAAAATGGGCTGGTGTTTCCCGAATCTGCCATCCATACCAATAATAGCCGTAAATGGTTCCAGCTATATTAATCAATAGCAAACACCATAAGACGGACCGTTGTCCTAATAATTGAATCAAAAGTTTCATTTTCTCAACTCCACATAACTGCAATTTCAAAATTTATTATTTACGAAAATTTCGTTAAAATAAAAAGCTGACCTTCACCAGAAAGTCAGCTAAAGTTCTATTTATTATTGTGCGCTTAAACCATGGATAAATTCTGAAAGTTGTTTTAACTCTTCATCAGTACCTTTGAATAATCCTCCAGGCATTGCACCTCGACCGTTAACTGCAATTTCAGCAATTTCTTCTGGAGAAAGTGTTTCCCCAGTCTTAGTTAAAGCTGGTGCAGCAGGACCGCCTGTGAGTTCTGTACCGTGACAGCTTAAACAGCCATTCGCTTCAAGAACTTTATAACCTGGATCTTCTTTGTTGATCTCAACTTCTTCCACAATTTCACCTTGTTTAGCAGCAGCTTCCCAGTCGTGGTTAACAACAGATTCCCAAGTCAAGAAAATAGTTGCTGCTAAAGCAAGAAGCATTAATCCTGTTGCAATTGGACGTTTTGATGGACGGCGTTCCGGACCTTTGTCCAACCATGGTGCTAATAATAACGCACCAAATGCTAAACCAGGAATAATCATTGCTCCTATTACTGTATAAGGCCCTGATGCGTATTCATATTTCAGCAATTGGTACAAAAATAAGAAATACCAGTCTGGCAATGGAATATAGCTTGTGTCCGTTGGATCAGCTATACGTTCCAATGGCGATGGATGAGCTACCGTTAAGCAAAGATATCCGATCAAAAAGATGGATCCGATTAACCATTCTTTTAAAAGGAAATTCGGCCAAAAAGCTTCCGTTTTTCCTGGATATTCGGAATAATCTTTTGGAATATTGGGTTTTCGTTCCGCTGATACACGAGAATCCCCAACAAATTTCATCCCTTTTCCGCGATGCATCGTCTTCCCTCCTTATCTCTCTTATGTATTTTATAGTGGACCCGAAATACCTTGTTTTCGAATCATCACGAAATGTAGACCCATTAAACCAAATAACGCAGCTGGCAGGAAGAATACATGGATTGCAAAGAAACGTGCTAATGTTTGTGCACCTACAATTTCAGGACTTCCTGCTAACAATGTTTTAATGGCTGGTCCTAATAAAGGAACAGCTTCAGCAATTTGCAAACCTACTTTTGTTGCAAATAATGCTTTCATATCCCATGGTAATAGGTAACCTGTAAATCCAAGACCTAACATAATAAAGAAAATAAGTACGCCAACAACCCAGTTTAATTCACGTGGCTTTTTATAAGCTCCTTGGAAAAATACACGCAATACGTGTAAAAACATCATGACTATAACTAAACTCGCTCCCCAGTGGTGCATGCCACGCACAATTACACCAAATGCCACTTCATTTTGCAGATAATATACTGATTCCCAAGCATTTTTAATATCTGGCACATAATACATTGTCAAAAACATACCAGATAATACTTGAATTACAGTAATAAAGAATGTAAGACCGCCGAAGCAGTATACAAATGCAGAGAAGTGATGGGCTGGGTTTACGTGTTCAGGCACTTCATGATCAGCAATATCACGCCATAGCGGCGTAATATCTAAACGCTCATCTACCCAATCATAAATTTTATTAAGCATCTATTACGCCCCTCCTATGCTCGTGGTCTAGCTTTTCCTAAGTATAATGTACCATTTTCGACTTTGTAGTCATAAAGATCAAGCGGTGCAAGCGGTGGTGTACCTGGTACGTTTGTGCCATCCTTCTCGTACAATCCGTCATGGCATGGACAGTAGAATTTGTTTGCATGTTTAGGATCGTTCCATGTTACTGTACAGCCTAAGTGTTTACAAACAGGTGACATCGCTTGAATGCTTCCGTCCTCTTTTTTATAAACCCAAGCAGACATTGTAACTTCAGATTCATACCAAGCATCCACTTGCTTAACTTTAAAATCGAAGCGTTGTGGTTCAGTTGTTAATTTTGATTCCTCAACAACTGCTACAAATTCACCTTCAGATGCAGGTTTTAAAACCGGATCGATTGCAAAACGAATCATAGGCGTAAGCATGCCAGCTGCCATGAATCCACCTACACCAGTAAGTGTGTAACTAAGGAATTGTCGTCTAGTTACTTTATCCTTGCTCATTATCTTCCCCCCTCTATTCTATAGTAGTCCATCCGGACAAATCTTTTATAAACACACATATTACTAGGACATACTCATGATAGCGCAAACTTGTCCTTCGGTCAATAAAATCTGTCGAAAAACCCGGATGAAAATAACAGCTACATTTCTTTTCCCCACAGGCTTATCACAACGGTTTGAATCGATTTCAGCTGAGATTTCACGACTTGTTCGATATATTTTTTATCAAGATCTGTAAAGGATATTGATGGAACCCAAATAAGTGTACCTAGCAAATCTTTCTCGTTTAATTTCCATTGCGGGTCTGATGTTAAGAAAAGAACGTGTTTGCTTCCTTCACCGTCTAATTTTTGACTCCATTTATTTAACCTTTCAATTAAACTGAATGATTCCTCTTCTCTTAAATATGTAAATGCTGGCAATACAAGTAGTCTCCCCTTATATTCCCTTTCTAATTCAGAGGCTAATATTGAAGTAAATTCACCCATCTCACAAATTTCGGAAGCATCATTTTGTAATGAAATTGGAATTAAAGGAATGACAATGGTATCTATATATTCTTTAGCTTGCATATACATTTTGATGTCTTGGCTTGTCCACCTCATTCTACACCCCTCCTTTATTTTTAAATTGCTGTAATTATATTATCTATTTAAACACGTTTTTTACTAAAAAACATTATCATTTATATTATTGTCAAAAAATATTCTATAACAGTCTGTACCTACACAAAAAAGCCTTCCTCTTTTTCACGAGGAAGACTTTTGACATTCCAGCAATGAATTTAATTGAGCGGACAATACCATAAACTTATCAAAATCTAAATTATCTAAAGCCTCATCAATTTGTTTTAATAACCTATTTTTCTGAAATGATAATAGTGATTCTTCTAAAAATTGTTGAGCTAATTGCTGGTCTTTTTCATTGATTAAAAGATGGTTCGGGATAAATTTATTTTCTTCTAATACAGCTACATATTTCGCACAGGAGAAAGAGGATTTAAAGTTTAGTTGAATATAAATATCTTGATCGCGATTTAAGCGAATGTCATGAAAAGATTTCTCAGCATCTGTCGTCATTACATTATCTTTATAAAAACGAAACGGTACATCATCAACACAATGTGTAGACATGATGATTCCTCTTGGACAGAATGCGGCCTGCTCAACAAAATGCACCTTTTCCAATAATTGATCATGACTCATTAAGTAATTCAAGATCCAAACACATTCCCGTCTTTTTAACTGATAATTGTTTAAAAACCAGCGCACAAATTCTTTCTTTTCACTGACAGATACAGGGGTAGACAAAATATCCCTCCTCTGCGTTCTCTTATCTCCTTTAATAATAAAATTCTTTAAGAAATGTACAAAATCCTCCTTTCTAATTAATTTTTTTTAAGAAATATTCAAAATCATGCTAAATATAATTGGGGCTTTAAAACAAAAACTTGAAGCCTGTTAAACCTACCATTCCTCTAACCGCAATAGCTCTTCTTCAATGTCCGAATTGGAAGGATCCAGCTCGAGAATTCGCACAAACATTTCTTTTGCCCTTTTTCGATCTCCTAGTTCCAACAAAAAGTATGCGAAGTCACGAAGAAACTGGATATTTTCTTTAAAAGAAGTATATGCACTTTCATAGTGATTTAATGCATCTTTATATCTATCTAACTGTTTTTTTGCTTCAGCCAAATCCCATTCAAATTGAGGATCATACTCATCCATTTCTATCGCTTGTTCGTAAAGTGAAACAACTTCATCATACTCTTCATGGAAAAGATAATAGCTTCCAAGTAAAGTGAGCGCTTCGATATAACCTGGGTCGATCGCAATCGCTTTTTTCAAATAATCTTCTACCTTTTCATGTTTCTCAAGCTTCATTGCCATTTTTGCTGCAAAAACAAGCAATTCTTTATAATCTGGATCATGTTTTAAGCCTTCTTCTGCCGTTTCGTAACTTTCTTTCAAAGATCCAATCTGTTCGTAAGCTTTTGCCATATATAGATAAACTGGAATATAATCTGGATCCAAAACTTTTACTTCATTCCATTTTGCAATGGCAAGTTCGTATCGTTCAAGTTGATAGGCAACAAAACCAAAATTAAACAAAGAGTTAAGCTCAATTTGTTCCTTAAGCCCTTCGGCATAACATTCGAGAGCATCTTCAAAACGACCGGTATGTACATAAGCTTCAGCTAATAGCAAGTTTACATTCGTATTCTCCAGTTCCGCATTTACTTCAATTAATTTTTCAAAAAAAGGAATCGCTTTATTATATTCGCCAATTGAAGCATAAAACTGTCCAAGTCCAAGATCGATAATCGCTTCATTGGGAGCTAGTTTTTTAGCTTGCAACAGTTTTTGTTCAGCCGCCTCATCGAGACCTTGCATTTGAAACATATCAGCCATTAGAACGAGTGATTGCAGATAGGCAGGGTCATCTTTTTTAATTTTTTCTAATAATTGAATAGCTTCCTCTTCTTGATCTTGGTCAATTGCTATTTCAGCCAAATAAATATAAAGCAGACCCTCATTTGGATATAATCGAAGCAATTTACTAAATAAAGCTTTTGCTTCATCTAAAAAACCCCATTTAAAATAGAGTTCTGCAATTTGCAGTTTTTGTTCATCATCCGCATCTTTTACTAATTTTTTTACAATTGTCAATCCTTTTTCAACTTCTCCGGTATTTACGAGTTCGATAGCTTCTTGTAATTTTTCATTCATAGCCTATTACTCCTTTTCAAAAATGAACCCCACCACAGCAGTTGCTTAGAGGTGGGGATTATTTCCTACATGATCAATGGAAGCAAAAAGTCCAGGCATTGTAAGTTTCAATTCTTGGCCATATCCTGGAAAAAAATTCACTTTTCCATTTTCTTTCAGTAATTTTCCTTTATGAACAGTAATAATCGGATCATTATTATCATAATTAAATTTCGAAGATTCTTCAACTTTCTCTCCATCTAAAGGATATTGGTACAGATTATAGTCAAGATCATTTCCAATTAAAAGCTCTCCTTTTTTCGGATAGATACCTATTTGTTTACGTATTAATCTTTGTAATGGGCGTGGGTGGTCATCGAAAGGGAAATAAAGACAAGTAGGTATTTGATGATTTGCTGTCATTTGTTCCCACTCATTCATCTGCTGTTTCAATAATTGTTTGTCCTTTGTATTCCATTTTGGATAAATTGGCACTTGATACTGAAATTGCGCTTCCCGAATCCAACCCCAAGGAATAGAGAAAATATTTGTTTTATCCTCGATATCGATAATAATATACGGCAGTTTATGTCGTTTACATAATCTTATTGTTTGTGGGGATAGTTTTTCTGCAGCCATGTGTACACCAATGATAAAATCGATCGTACTGTTAATCATAGCATGCCTTGCAGCACGGATTTTTTTTTCAAATTCTGATTCATACCGAATATAACAAGGGACAACAACAGTTGTACATCCTTTGTCAATTAGCTTTACTAAATGTTTCTTGTAATTTATAAAATTATCACATTGGAGAATGTTAAAATCGGCCATCACATGTCCAGGTGTCATAAAATAGTTAGAAACATTTACGCGCTTTCCTTGATATTTTTTTAATGATTTTCCAAAATGGCTAATTTTATTTTCAATAATTAAAAAAGAACGAACACAAATCCCATCATCTGAAACTACGTTTGCATCTTCGATAATATAGGTCAATAGAAATGTCCCTCCCTACCATGCTTGTACAAATTTCTTTTCTACAAGTTATGATAATGAGGGACATTATAGAACTTTGTTCAATTATTTACATAATAATTGGAGATGGTCAAAAAAGTTTGGATACGATACAGCAATGGCTTCTGATCGTTCAAGAACTGTTTCCGTTTTGCTTAAAAGGGCAGCAATGGCAAGCATCATACCTATGCGATGGTCTCCATAGCTATTTACTGTCGCCCCATGGAGAGGTTTTTTACCATAAATGATCATTCCATCATTTGTCGGTTCAATCTCTGCTCCCATTTTTCGAAGTTCAGTCACGACAGTGTCTATACGATTGGTTTCCTTCACTTTTAGCTCCTCAGCATTACGAATGACTGTTTTTCCTTCTGCCTGTGTTGCCAAGAGAGCGATTATAGGAATTTCATCTATTAATGTTGGAATTAAATCCCCATAAATTTCTGTACCCTTTAATGAGGATGTTGAAATTGTTAAATCAGCAACAGGTTCGCCATTTAATTCACGTTGATTCGATACTGTTAATTCAGCACCCATATTTTCTAATACTGTAAGAATACCAGCACGCGTCGGATTAATCCCTACATTCTCCAATGTGATCCGACTATTCGGTACGATGGCTCCAGCAACAAGGAAGAATGCAGCGGATGAAATATCGCCAGGTACTTGAATATGAGTACCTGCTAGCGACTGACCCCCTTCGACTGAAACGGACAAACCATCACGGTGGACTTTTGCACCAAATGCGCCAAGCATTCTTTCAGTATGGTCTCTTGATAATGCTGGCTCTGTTACAGTTGTTATTCCTTTTGAAAATAAACCTGCCAATAAAATCGACGATTTAACCTGGGCACTGGCAACAGGTGAATGATAATGGATCCCCACCGTGTTCCCTCCGCGAATCGATATCGGGGTAAACATGCCATTTCCGCGTCCGTCAATTCGGGCACCCATTTCACTTAGCGGCTTTGTAACCCTTCCCATCGGACGTTTAGCAATAGAATCATCTCCGACTAAGACTGCATGAAAAGGTCTTGAAGCCAATATCCCGAGCAATAATCGGATCGTCGTACCGGAATTGCCTACATCAAGAACCTCCCTCGGTTCTATTAAATTATCAATACCACCAGAAATAACTTCGACATAATTGCCATCTTGATGTATTTCTACACCCATTTTTCGAAAACAAGAAATCGTACTTAAACAATCTTCGCCAGGTAAAAAACCTTCAATCGTTGTTTTTCCTTGTGCAATTGCGCCAAACATGACGGCGCGATGAGAGATCGATTTGTCCCCTGGAACTTTAATTGTTCCTTGAAGACTTTGAACATCCGTTAATAATTCCTTCGTTGCCAAAAGAACACATCCTTACATTTCAATAAATGTTTCATATTTGTGTTGTGCAAGAACTTCTTGAGCTTTCTTTCGATCATCTTCATTACGAAAACTTAGTCTTAATACACCCATAATATCTTCTCTTATTTCAATAATTCGAATATTTGTAATGCTAATTTCTTCTTTAGCGAGTATGCTTGTCACTTCAGAAATACTACCAGGATGGTCTAAAACATCAACATAAAGATCATAAAAAGCAGGAATCGCTCCCTTTTGCCTAATAGGCAATCCATCGCGAAACTGTTTAGCTTCTAAAAAATAATGATAAATCGCTTCTCCGTCCATCCTTCTAATCATGTCTTTAACTCGTTCCATTTCTTCTTGCCATTTTTGCAGTAGTTTAAGCAAAATTTCTTTATTATGAAGAAGAATATCACGCCACATAATTGGGCTGCTTGAAGCGATTCGCGTTATATCTCTAAATCCTCCTGCAGCAAGCCTAGAAACAGTCGAATTTTCTTCAGCGATCATTGCAACCTGATGAACTAGGCTAGCTGCAACAATATGTGGAAAATGACTAATGGCACCGGTTAACTCGTCATGTTCATCTGGTGATAAAATTAAAAAGTTTGCTTTCGTTCCTTCAAGCCAATCTTTCAGTTCATCTATTTTTTCACGAGACGTTTGTTTGGAAGGTGTAAGAATATAAAAAGCATTTTCAAATAAATGGGCTCTTGCAGCACTAACCCCGCTTTTATGAGAACCAGCCATCGGATGACCGCCGATAAAGGTTACACCCTTTTCTAGCAAGAGCTCTGCTTTTTTCATTATTTGCTTTTTTGTACTGCCAACATCGGTAATAATAACTGATGGATCTAAATCAACTGTTGCCAATTGTTCAATAATCTTTTCCGTCTGCTGCACGGGAGCAGAAATTACGATAAGATTCGCTTTCACTGCTCCCTCTTCAATCGAATTTGCACTTTCATCAATTACTTGCAAAGTTTTTGCTAAACCTACACGTTCTTCATTAACATCGAAGCCAATTATATTAATATCATATTTCCTTTTTATCGCTAAAGCAATCGAACCACCTATTAATCCTAGTCCGATTACAAAAACAGTTTTCTTCAAGAAAGGGACCTCCTAGTTAACACTCAACATTTCTTTTAATGTTTCAATGAGTTCTGCATTTTGTTCATAGCTTCCAACTGTAATTCTTACTGCCGTTGGGTAACCTAGAGCTGTCCCTGAGCGAACGATAAAACCTTTATGTAATAAATAGTCAAACACTTCTTGGCCTGAGCGCTTGAAATCTATTAAAATAAAGTTCGCTTGTGATGGAAAATATGATAAGCCGTATTCTTCACAAAATTGATAAAACTGCTCCAATCCTTCCCGATTGGCTTTTACGCATTTCTGAATGAATTCTTGGTCATCAACAGCTGCACAAACAGCTGCTTGAGCAATTCGAGATGTATTAAATGGACCTCTCGCTGGGTCAAGTGCTTGAATAAGATTCGGGTGTCCTATACCATATCCTACTCGTAAAGCAGCAAGGCCATATGCTTTTGAAAATGTGCGTAATACCAATAGGTTTGGATATTCATTCAGTAAAGATATTGTATCTGGATAATCTTCCGCAACAACGTATTCTTTATATGCCTCATCAATAACAATTAATACATGTTCCGGGACTCTTTTGATAAAATTAATAAGTTTTTCTTCATTAATATAAGTTCCTGTCGGATTGTTAGGTGAACATACCCATACAATCGCTGTTTGATCATCAATTGCATTCAGCATACCTTCCAAGTCATGTTCTCCATTGATATTATCTACCATACGGAGTTCTGCCCCTTGAATAATCGCATTATGGCTATATTGTGAAAAAGATGGGTGGGCCATTACCGTATTTTTACTAGGAGAAAGTAATGCGGTACAAAGAATGTCGATCAATTCGTCTGAACCATTGCCAAAAATAAGCTGATTTTCTTTAACTCCCAAAAAGTTTGCCAGTTTTTCCCGTATGTTTCGGGCATAGCCATCAGGATAAAGCGCTAACTCATCGAGGCTCTCTTTAATGGCCTCTTTTGCCTTTTCTGAACAGCCAAAAGGATTTTCATTCGAGGCCAGTTTTACGATTTTTTCTAAGCCAAGTTCTCGTTGAACTTCTTCAATTGGCTTTCCAGGCTGATATGGCGTTAAGCCGATTAACTGATCTTTAACTTTTATTTGCATGAAACCCCCACCATTTCTACATAACTATTTTTCACACTTCAAAGCGAAAAAGTATTATTATTTGATTTTAACATAGAATTATAATTGTTGTCGCAAAAATTTTCAATAATTTCAATTAACTTCTGAATTTTTCTGGCATCTTTACGCCACATTGTTTCAATTCCGCTTGAAATATCGATACCATCCGGTCTATAGTTTAATATTTCAGATACATTATCCGGTGTAATTCCACCAGCGATGAAACACGGTACTCCTTGGATTTGGGCTTCTTTCTGATAGGCGGGAATCGCATCCCAATCAAAACGTTTCCCAGTTCCTCCCCATGCGCCGTTTACTTTTGAATCAATAACATACCCGTCAGCAATGTGATAAAAAGATTTCATTTTAACTAAAGCTTTTTCGTTATGGTGGATGGCTTTCCATACGGTTAATCCGGTCGCCATTTTAGCCTCGATAACTTGTTCAGGATTTTCATCCCCATGAAATTGGATAATATCCAATGGAACGTATTGCAACACAGAAGCAATTTCTAAAAGGCTCGGATTGACAAAAACACCTACATACTTTTGTGAACGGCCTTTTTCAATTTGCTCAAGCCATTTGCTACATTCAAGCGGGTCGACTTTACGTTTGCTTTCAGCAAATACAAGGCCAATATATGGGACACCACTAGCAACTGAATATTTTAAATCTTGAAAAGAATGATTTCCACATAACTTAATCATTGTTCTACTCATTTTACCACACCAAATAATTGATAAATTCCTTGTTCTGGCGATTCCGCTCTCATTAATGATTCTCCAACTAAAACAGCATCCGCACCTGCTTTTCTGACCCTTTTTATATCATCATAAGTAAAAATTCCGCTTTCACTTACAAATAAGCTATCCTTTGGAATCATCTGAGCAATTATTTCTGTTTGTTTTAAATCTACTTCAAATGTTTTTAAATTACGATTATTTACACCGATAATCTTAGGAGTAAAAAGGTTTAAGATCCCTTCTAGAGCTTCTGGGGAATGAACTTCAACTAAAGAGTCCAAACCAAGTTCTGCTGCATAATGATAAAGTTCAGCAAGTTTTGAAGGCTCTAAAGCTTCAGCAATTAAAAGAATAGCATCAGCCCCAAGTCGTTTGCTTTCAACAATTTGTAATTGGTCAATAATAAAATCTTTGCGCAAAATTGGCAAAGAAATTTCTCTTTTTAATAGAGGAATATAATCTCTAGACCCAAGAAAATATTGTTGATCAGTTAATACAGAAATCGCATTTGCTCCTCCGGATTCATATTCTATTGCGATCATTAGTGGATGAAAATTTTCTTTTATGATACCCTTTGATGGTGAAGCTTTTTTTACTTCGGCAATAAGCGCAACTTCTCTTTTCTTATTTTTTAAAGCATTATAAAATGAAACATGATGGACTGATTCCTCTGGAGGCAGCACAAGTTGTGCTACCTCTTCTTTTTTTGTTTCAAGAATTTTATTAAGCATATTGCTCGTTCTCCTTTATGAATCGATGATAATTTCGAAGTTTCTGAAGATGATTGATAGCATCGCCTTTTTCTATGACTTTGCGTGCCAACCCTACACCTTCTTTAATCGTGGCGCATTTTCCTGCGGCGTAAAATCCTGCGCCAGCATTTAAGAGGACGATATTCATTTGTGCCTGGTTCGCTTTATTAGCAAGGACGTTTTCTAAAACTCTTGCACTTTCTTCAACAGATGAAACGCGGAGATCATCGATTGAACCCCGTTCTAATCCGAACTGTTCCGGTGAAATTACTGTTCTTGTAATTTTACCATTATTTAATTCAACGACATCCGTTTCCGTTGTAATCGTACATTCATCTAATCCGTCCTTTCCGGTGACTAGGAGCACCCGTTTTGAACCTAAGCGTTTTAAAGCTTCAGCCATTTTATCTGCCAATCTTGTATCATAAACGCCTATAAGTTGATATTTGCAACCGGCTGGATTTGATATTGGCCCTAATATATTAAAGATTGTCCGGAACCCGACTTCTTTTCTTGGTACAGCAGCATAACGCATAGATGAATGATAAAAAGGAGCAAATAAAAAACTCAAGTTATTTTCATTTAAGGATTGCTTTGCTTCTTCCGGCGTACTTTGAATATTGATTCCCAACTTTTCTAAAACATCAGCACTACCACTTTTTGAAGTGAAAGCTCTGTTGCCATGTTTTGCAACTTTCACACCAGCAGCTGCCAAGACGATCGAAGCTGCTGTCGAAATATTAAACGTAGAAGCTCCATCTCCACCTGTACCGCACGTATCAATAACTGTATCATTTTCATAATCTACTTGAACCATATGCGAACGCATCGCTTTTGTAAAACCGACCAATTCATCAACAGTTTCTCCCCTGAAACGCAAAATCGAAATTAGACTGGCTATTTGGCTTGCGGTCGCATTCCCCGACATGATCTCATTCATCACCTTTTCGGCTTCCGTCTCCGTCAACTTGTCGCCCATAATGCATTTATTCAAAATATCTTTAAACATAAGATTTTTCCTCCCTTTTGAACATTTTTTCTGCTAGCTTAATACTTTTGATTAGAGCGCTTGCTTTATTGATCGTTTCTTTATACTCAAGTTCGGGAACAGAGTCTGCAACAATACCAGCACCGGCTTGAATAAATGCCTTTTTGTCTTTAACAAGGATGGTTCGTATTGCAATGCAGGAGTCGATATTGCCATCAAAACCAAGATAAGCAACTGTTCCGGCATAAATATTACGAGCGGTCGGCTCCAACTCTTGTAAAATTTGCATCGCACGTATTTTCGGTGCTCCTGAAACGGTCCCTGCCGGAAAAGCGGATATAAGTGCGTCAAGCGGGTCAACAGCTGCATCCAATTGACCGGTCACTTTTGAAATTAAATGCATCACATGTGAAAATTTTCCGAGTTCCATTAATACTGGCGTTTTTACAGAACCATAAGCTGCAACTCTACCAATATCATTTCTTGCCAAATCAACAAGCATGTAATGTTCAGCACGTTCTTTTTCATCAGCGATCAACTCTTTGGCCAATGCTTCATCCTCTTCTTTCGTTCTTCCTCTCCGTCTAGTTCCCGCAATAGGATGAATTTCGAGATGACCATTTTCAATCTGAATTAATCGTTCAGGTGAGCTCCCTACTAACTCATAGTTGTCCAGCTTTAAATAAAATAAATAAGGTGAAGGATTGACCATTCGTAGAACACGGTATAAATCAAAACCGCTGACTGTAATCGGGATTTCAAACCTTTGAGACAATACCGCTTGAAAAATATCACCAGCTTTTATATACTCTTTAATTTTGTTGACGTCTCTTATAAAATCTGCTTTCTCATAATTGGAAACAACATCGCTGAAATCGACAATCGGCGTTGGTTCAAAAGCATTTAATCCTTCATATTTTAGTTTTGCATCAAAAATTTTTGTCATCATTACATCTATTTTTCTATGAACCTCTTCGAAAAGATCTTGCAATTCTTCGTTTGATTCTGTCCCGTTTAGGCGGGCAAGTTGTATAATTGTCAATTCCTTACGCTCATGTTCAAAAGCAATCATCGTTTCACAAATCATAAACGATATACGATTTAAATTTAAATCATCATTGACATGATCCGGCACTTTCTCAAATAAAGAAATTGCATCATAACCCATTACACCGACAGCCCCTCCCCAAAAAGGAAGAGAAAGTTCCGGGTCTTTTACTTTTAACAATTCATAAACTTGCCGGAATGCATCTTGAAATCGATCTCTTGTGGCGACCGTTTCCTTGAACTCATTTTTGATCAAAAATGTGCCGTTTTTTTCTTCCAAAAATAAAAAGGGAGATAAACCTATAAATGAGTATCGGGACCATGGGGAAGCATCGTCTTTACTTTCTAGGAGAAAATTAGCTTCCGGTTGTAAATTTTGAAAAATTTGTATTGGTGTAATAGTATCAACGAAATATTGCTTAACAATTGGAATTGTCCGATAAAATTTTGAGTCTTCAATAAATGAGGAAAAATCATAATGAATCATAAAACACCCTCCATTTTTTGGACGGACTAATCCGCTCCTTTTTATTGATGGAGAATGAGGAGATTTTGAGAAGAAAAAAAACCCTAAGAAATATGCCTAAAAAGGCATAATAATCTTAGGGTAGTGATGTTCTTTATATATTTTATAATTAATTACATATCAACTCTGCTCTTCTCTGCTCTACTCATTCTACCCTAAACTTACTAATCTCAGCTAAATTTGCTAAACTAAACTTATTAGAAATCTTATTATAGGTTTTAGTGTTTGTCAATCAGAAATTTCAAACTAATCTTATTGTTGAGAAAATAAATCCGGTCTTAATACTTTCGCTCCTTCAAGATAAACATGCTCGATTTCATTCTGTTTTTTCTCTGTTTCAACTGTCATCATTACTCGAATGCATTTTTCAAGAGAATTAACGACAGGAACTTCCCGCATACACATAACAGGTACGTATGTCCATCCTTCCAACAAGCGCATCGCTTTTGCAGGGAAAACGGCATCAAGATCATCTGTTACGGAAATAAGCACTTGAGCAACGTTTTCAGCTTCAATATTATTTTTTTTAATCATTTCATCGAGAAGTATTTTCGTTTTGGCAATCATTTCATCCGCATCATTTTTTGTTACGGTAATCGCCCCCCTTATCCCACGAATCATCTTTGTTGCACCTCCTCAAGTTCTTTTTCTAAAATTGATAAGATTAATTCATCTTCTACTTTTACCGTTTCTACTTCGCCAATTTGCTTCATTAAAACCATCCGAATCGTTCCTGATTGAGCTTTTTTATCTTTTTTCATCAATTGAAGCAATGAGGCTGCATCAAGATGTTTTGGGATTTCTGGATAATGAAATTGCCTAAACCATTTTCTAAACTTTTGAAGTTCTAAATCAATGCCGTAATATTCTTCGCTCACCCGAATAGCAAATAACATACCGATCGCAACTGCATCGCCATGGCTCATTTTCCCATATCCGAGACCTGCTTCAATAGCATGGGCAAGCGTATGCCCAAAATTCAAATATGACCGAATCCCACTTTCTTTTTCATCTTCGGCTACCACTTCTGCTTTCACAGTTATTCCTTTTGCCAAAGCAAACTGCAGTTTTTCATCTCGCAAATCAGCGAGCGTATGTATTTCTGCTTGCAACCAATCATAAAACGGTTTGTCCCAAATTAAAGCATGCTTAATTACTTCGGCAAAACCGGACCTCCACTGTTCCTCCGGAAGAGTTGAAAGCATCTCAATATCATAAACGACGGCTTCAGGTTGATAAAAGGCGCCGATCATATTTTTTCCAAGTGGATGATTGATGGCCACTTTACCACCTACAGAGCTATCATGAGCTAGGAGTGTTGTCGGCATTTGAATAAATGCAATCCCCCGCATATAGGTTGCAGCAACAAAACCTGCCAAATCGCCAACGACGCCACCTCCTAAAGCAATAACTAATGCTTTCCGATCGAGTTCTTTCTCAAGGGCAAACGTAAGGATATCATAAAATACAGAAAATGACTTCGCTTCTTCCCCAGCTGGGACTACATACGAATAAACATTGCTAAAGTCAGTCAATGAAGACTCTATTTCTTTCAAATAAAGTGGCTCAACGATAGAATCTGTAATAATTAGGACGCTTGAGAATTCTCTTTCGAGCGCTTGGATGAAAGACTGAATTTGAAAACGTATGCCCTTACCAATATACAAAGGATAAGTTTTTGATGCTGTTTTTATCGTTAATGTTTCCATCAAAAATTCCTCGCTCGTTCATTCCATTTTTCAATATTTTCTTTGATTAAGTCCATTCGATCTTTCCCAAACTGGTCAACAATTGCTTTAGCAATTTCCCAAGCTACAACAGCTTCTGCAACAACGCTCGCTGCCGGTACTGCACAGCTGTCTGAACGTTCTATGCTCGCTTCAAACGGTTCCTTCGTATCAATATCAACGCTTAATAGGGGCTTGTATAAAGTTGGGATCGGCTTCATGACGCCGCGAACGACGATTGGCATGCCTGTCGTCATTCCACCTTCAAAACCACCTAAATTATTTGTTTTTCTCGTATACCCTTTTTCTTTAGACCATATGATTTCATCATGAACTAGACTACCTGGTCTTCTTGCAGCTTCAAAGCCAATACCGAATTCTACACCTTTAAATGCATTAATACTCACGATACTAGCAGCTATTTTTGCATCAAGTTTATTGTCATAATGTGTATAACTGCCAACGCCTGCCGGCACACCTTCAACAATAACTTCAACAATACCACCGATCGAGTCGCCTTCTTCTTTCGCTTTATCAATGGCAGCCATCATTTTTTTCTCAGCTTCTTCATCTATGCAGCGAACCGGTGATTGTTCTGTCTTTTCTTTTAACTCTTCAAGACTTGAATATGATATTTTTTCAGCTTTTACACCACCGATTTCAAGTACATGACCAGCAACGGTAATACCTAACTCTGCTAATAGTTTTTTAGCAACAGCTCCCGCTGCAACTCGTACCGTTGTTTCCCGAGCTGATGAGCGTTCTAACACATTTCTCATATCACGATGACCATATTTGATCGCTCCTACAAGGTCCGCATGTCCAGGTCTCGGCCGTGTAATTTTCCTCTTTATTTCTTCTTCTTGTTCAGTTGGGATCGGTTCAATTCCCATAATTTTTGTCCAATGTGTCCAGTCATCATTTTCGACAACAAGTGTAATAGGTGAACCTAATGTTTTTCCATGTCGAACCCCGCTTAAAATTTTAACTTGATCTTTTTCAATCTGCATCCGTCTTCCCCGGCCATGCCCTTTTTGACGTCTAGCAAGTTCTATATTTATATCTTCCGCTGTTAACGGCAATTGTGCTGGAATTCCTTCCAAAATTGTTGTTAATTGTGGACCGTGTGATTCCCCAGCTGTTAAATATCTCATCCTCTTCACCTCTTTAAAGCTTTTATGTATTAATATATCATACTGTCTATTATTTGTCGTCAGTATATTTAGAAATCTTATTTTCTAAATTTTCAGGTAGAAAAATGTATCTTCTGATTTCAAACCATATAAATGCGGATTAAAGATCTGTTCTGTACTGCCAACAAATAAAATTCCTCCAGGTTTTAATGCAGCACTAAATTTTTTGTATAAAATCTCTTTTGCATCTTCTGTAAAATAAATCAGGACATTGCGACATACAATTAGGTCAAAATTGCTTTCGAATGGGTCAGCCAATAAATTATGCTTTTTAAAAGTGACAGTTCTTTTCACTTCATCATTAACTTTATAAAATAAACCTTCTTTTGTAAAAAACTTTCTTTTAATATCCTCCGGTACCTCCGCCAAAGAACGTTCTGGATAAATACCAATTTTAGCACGTTTAATAACATTTTCGTCTATATCGGTGGCCAGAATTTTGATTTGAGAAAGTGGCATAAAATGTGAGAGCACCATTGCGATTGTATATGGTTCTTCCCCAGTTGAACAAGCGGCACTCCAAACTTTTAATCGCTTGCTTTTTGCCAACAGCTGCGGAATGATTTTGTTTTTTAAAACTTCCCATCGTTTCCCATTGCGATAAAATTCAGAAACGTTGATGGTCATTCGATCTAAAAATTCATTCAAAACAGTTTGATCCATCTCCATCGCATCAAAAAATTGCTGGAAATTTTTAAACCCTTTTTTTTCATATAGGGACGTTAGTCTCCGTTTCATTTGTGCTTCTTTATAACAGGATAAATCAATCCCTGTTTTTTTATAAACTTTTTTTATGAAATCTTGATAGTCGTTGTTCATTTTTTCTCCTCTTTCATTAGACCGCCCTTGTTTTTTATCATAACAAAACGGTTCTTTAAGTTCTACTAGAATCGAAGAGCAAAAAAACAACTAGCCCTTCGGCTAGTTGTATTAATATACCCATTCATCCACTTGTTTGCTATATTCGCTAATTTCATTTTCTTTAAACCAAAGGTTGATTTCACGCTCAGCACTTTCTGGTGAATCTGAACCGTGAACAACATTTTTGCCAACAGTTAAACCGAAATCTCCACGAATTGTTCCTGGAAGTGCTTCGGCAGGATTTGTTTTTCCCATCATTTGGCGGGCAGTTGCAATTACATTTTCCCCTTCCCAAACCATCGCAAATACAGGGCTTGAAGTAATGAAGTCTACAAGTTCACCAAAGAAAGGACGCTCTTTATGTTCTGCATAATGTTGTTCAGCCAGTTCTTTAGAAACTGTCATCAACTTTGCACCTACAAGCTTAAATCCTTTCTTTTCAAAACGGGATACGATTTCCCCAACTAAATTGCGTTGTACCCCATCAGGCTTAACCATAATAAAGGTTCTTTCCATCTTTCATCTCTCCAGTCTTTATGTATAATGTTCACAAAAATCATTTCACATTTTAT
Organism: Calidifontibacillus erzurumensis; assembly: GCF_013303125.1. GTDB lineage: Bacteria > Bacillota > Bacilli > Bacillales > Bacillaceae_J > Calidifontibacillus > Calidifontibacillus erzurumensis. Next base: position 77,583 of record NZ_JABTTE010000014.1, read on the forward strand.
CAAAATATACTAATGATGGCAATGTTTCTAAAATTTACGTTTCCCAATATATTTCGCAATATTTAATAATGCCGTTTTCTCCTGGCAATTAGGCAACTCTTTTAAAATGTTAAATGCTTTTTGCAAATAACGATCACTGATCCTCTTTGAATATTCAATTCCACCAGATTGTCTTACTAATGTTATGATATGTTGCATATTTTCTTTATTATTTTTTATATCAAATGAATCAATGATTTCTTTTCGGAGACGTTCATTACGCAATGCATACAAAACAGGCAAAGTTATATTTCCTTGGAGCAAGTCACTTCCTGCTGGTTTGCCTAGTTCTTTTTCTGTTCCAGTGAAATCAAGAATATCGTCGGTAATTTGGAATGCCATCCCGACATAATAGCCAAATCGGTATAATTGTCTTTGTACGACCTGCGGCGCCTCTGAAACAATTGCCCCAAGCTGACAACTTACTGCAATCAATATCGCAGTTTTTCTTTTTATTCTGCGAAGGTAAGTTCTTAAATTTTGATTCCAATTAAATTTATCTTTAATTTGCTCAATTTCACCAATACATAAGTCTACCATCGTTTTGGACAGTACTTGATGAGCTTCAATCTTATTAATATTTGTCATCAATTCCACTGCTCTAGCAAATATATAGTCTCCGGTATACATCGCAATACGATTATCCCATTTTGACTTTATTGTAGGCGCTCCACGGCGTAATTCCGCATTATCAATTACATCGTCATGAACGAGAGAAGCTGTATGGATGAGTTCGAGCGCAACTGCAACATCTTTTATTTCATCAATATTATAATTTCCAAATTTGGCAGACAACAAAACAAAGACTGGTCGAATCCGTTTCCCGCCAGCCTGCAAAAGGTGCATAGAAGCTTCTTTTAGCACTGGATTATCAGCCTGCATTGCTTCTTTCAACGCTTTCTCGATTAAATCTAATTCTGAATTTATGAAAGTGTAGAGCTTTTTTAATTTCATTCATTTCACCTTAATCAACTGCGTATTTCGAAACAGGCTTATAGCCTAAATGCATGGCACAAACTCCCCCAGTATAGGCTTTTACTTGTATGTTTTCAAACCCAACTTGTCGGAACATTTCTGCCAATTCTTCTCGACCTGGAAAATCTTTGGCAGACTCCTGCAGCCATGAATATTCTTTATAGCTTTTGGCAAATAGTTTGCCCAATATAGGCATTATAAATTGGAAATAAAAATAATAGATTTGCCTGAAACCAATCATCGTTGGTTGAGAAGTTTCAAGGCAAACGACCTTTCCACCCGGCTTTACTACACGGTACATTTCCCTTAAAACTTGCATATAATCAGGAACATTGCGCAACCCAAAACCGATTGTAACGTAATCAAAGCTATCGTCTCCAAACGGTAATTCCATTGCATTTCCGTGGATAAGCTCTACATTTTGAAGTCGCAAATTTGCAACCTTTTGCTCGCCGATTTTCAACATATTCCTGCTGAAGTCAAGACCGACAACTTTCCCATTAGGTCCGACTGCTTGGGCCAACGCGACGGTCCAGTCACCTGTCCCGCAACAAACATCAAGAGCCGTAGAACCAGGTTGAACGTTCATCCTTTTCATTGTATCTTTCCGCCATGCTTTATGACGCTGAAAACTAATGATTGAATTCATGACATCATATTTCTCAGATATTTTTTCAAATACTTTATGGACACGTTCTTCCTTTGAATAATCCACAATTCACCCTTCTTTCACGGCTTTTTCAATTACTAAATCTAATCGATTGATAAAATCCCTAATCTTTTCACTAAGAAAACAGTATGTTCTTTTATGATGTTTGAGGAATGTTTCTAAATAATGAACAGATTTCATCATTTGTTTTTCGATTAAAGCTAGCGCTTGATTCCGATCCACTCCGGCATATAGCCGTTCGTTTTTTTCTTGCAGCAATCGAATTTTATCTATAACAACCGATAGACCGCTCACAGAAAAATTTATTTTTTCATTGTTTAGCCTATTTGCCAATAAATATTCTTTTGCTAAATTTTTTAAATCAATATTGCCAAAATAAGTTGCGATTTTTTGAATGAGAAGCGAATCAACCATCGCAACACGATCAATAAAATCATCAAGATCATTTAGATCGTTTTGATAAATAGAAATTTTATGTTCATTAATTTCTTTGATCGCTGTTGACAATACTCTGATCATTTGTAAGTCTTCAACTTGAGATAATAAATAATAATATAGTCCGCTATAATAATCTCCGGCCAGTACTGTCAGCTGGCGTTTTTTCATAAAAGGATGATGATCGTCTATCCGCCTAAGGCCAACAAGTTCATGAGTATCCAATGCGATTTGGACGAGCATCGTTGCAACCATTATCGACTTGATTTTCTCTGCAGGAAGCTCTGTTTCTTTTAATATACTGTATAAGAGAAACAATTTTTGTTCGTCTATGATGGGGACATCTATAAATTCCATTAAATAAGGATGTTTGACCCGCACTTCTATGTCCCTTTTTATATGTTCAATTTCCTCATAGATGTCGTTCACGCTCATCACCCTTGTCCATTCTTTATGAAAAGATTAGGTTTATCACCATTCTTTTCTCGTTATACTTCCGTTTCAATTTCTCCATGGGCAGTTTGAATAAATGCTTTGCCGCGGATTTTTATTGCTGAAGTATGCTCTGTAAATTGAGCAATCATTATTTCTCCTTTATCCAATTTCTCGGAATGATGAAATTTTGTATCGGTTCCTCTTGTAAGACCAATTACCGTAACCCCATCACTTAATGCTTTAATAACAATAAAATCGCTGTTTGTAGAAGATTGACCATTCATTGCAAATCCCCCTAAAATCCATTCCATATCTCATAATAATATCTCATTCGAAGCGTTAAATTGTCAATGCAAAATTAGACAATCTCTCTATTCTTTTATTAATGAAAGGACTTCTGCCCTAGCTGCTGCATCTTTTTCAAAAATTCCCCTTACCGCTGATGTTACTGTTTTAGATCCAGGTTTTTTAACACCACGCATTGTCATGCACATATGTTCCGCTTCAATTACGACCATTACACCATACGGTTCTAGTTTTTCAACGATTGCATTAGCAATTGTTTTCGTTATTCTTTCTTGTAATTGTGGGCGGGATGCAACTGCTTCGATCGATCTTGCCAATTTGCTTAAACCGACTACTTTACCACCTCTAGGAATATAGGCAATATGTGCTTTTCCAAAAAACGGAACTAAATGATGCTCACACATAGAATAAAAAGGAATATCTTTTACAAGCACTAACTCCTCATGGTCCTCGCTGAAAATGGTGTCAAAATATTCTTTTGGGTCTTTACCCATTCCAGAAAAAATTTCCCCATACATTTTAGCAACCCGCTTTGGTGTATCACGTAAACCTTCACGATTTGGGTCTTCACCAACTGCTTCAAGAATGAGACGAACTGCTTGTTCAATTTGTTCATAGTTGATATTCACGCTTATTTCCCCCTAAAACGATTCCAGCAATTTTTGAAAAAAATAGTGATTAAAGTTATTGTATCCAATCATTTAAGGACGTTATACTTTTTCTCTTATGCCAAAAAGAAGGGCCGCACGAATGTGCGGCCCATTTATAGCCCATTTATATTTATGTATATATTATTTCACAGCATCCTTAAGGGCTTTTCCTGGTTTGAAAGCTGGAACTCTGCTAGCTGGAATTTCAATTTCATCGCCAGTTTGCGGATTGCGTCCTTTACGAGCTGCACGCTCACGAACTTCAAAGTTCCCAAAACCGATTAATTGTACTTTATCACCTTTTTGCAAAGCGTTTGTAATAGCTTCGAAAACAGCATCAACAGCTTTAGTTGCATCTTTTTTAGATAATTCAGTTCCTTCAGCAACAGCATTAATTAAATCTGTTTTGTTCATGCCATTCACCTCCTCCCAAAATCATTAGGTAATGCCAATTGTTAAAATAGATTACCTGAGTTACAAATTTCGATTTGTACAAAACTATTACAACTATAAAATAGTCTTTGATAGTCATAAATAGCTGCTATTACCTTTTTTAACAGTATTTCCAAATTCTATACTTATAAATCAGCTATTTATTGACATGCTAATATTAACCGACATTTGAAGATAATTCAATATATTTCATGATGTTTTCAGCAATTTATGTTATATTTTCCATAATTGGTCGGTTATTTATAGTGAAAAAATAATATCATAAATAACTATCAGTTAGCAAGTAGTGGAATAAATAGAGACAATAAAAAAAGCCATAGCTTCCACTGCTATTGGCTTTTTTGTTCAACTTATATTTTATAAAATAATTGCTATTAATCCGCCAGAACCTTCATTTATGATTCTTTCAAGTGTTTCCTTCAATTTATATCGGGCATTTTCCGGCATTAATGATAATTTAGCCTGAATTCCTTCCCTTACAATTGAACTTAATGAACGGCCAAAAATATCGGAATTCCAAATGGAAAGAGGATCATCTTCGAAATCTTGCATTAAATATCTAACTAATTCTTCACTTTGCTTTTCTGTTCCGATAATTGGAGCAAATTCGGATTCAACATCGACTTTCACCATATGAATCGATGGTGCCACCGCTTTTAGACGAACACCGAATCTTGAACCTTGGCGGATGATTTCAGGTTCATCAAGACTCATATCTTGAAGTGATGGAGCAGCAATACCATATCCTGTTTGTTTAACCATCTTTAATGCATCTGCAACTTGGTCATATTCAGCCTTCGCATGAGCAAATTCTTGCATCAATTGAAGCAGATGGTCTTTTCCTCTGATCTCAACACCAACAACTTCTTTTAAAATTTGGTCATAAAGGTCATCTGGAGCATATAAGTCAATTTCAGCAATCCCTTGCCCCATTTCAATTCCTGCCAAACTAGCATGTTCGATAAAATCATATTCCCTGAATTGGCTGACAACACGATCAACATCTCTCAGGCGTTTAATATCTTTAACAGTATCTTTTACAGCATCTTGATAACTTTGACGAAGCCAGTGATCTTCTTTTAAAACCATCACCCAGCTAGGCAAATTTACATTTACTTCTAATACAGGGAATTCATACAATGCTTCGCGAAGAACATTGATGACATCCTGTTCCTTCATGCTTTCTACACTCATAGCAAGAACAGGAATATCGTATTTTTCATTTAATTCTTGCCTTAATTGTTCCGTTTCTGGATGATGTGGGTGAACGGTGTTTACAATCATTATAAATGGTTTGCCAACTTCTTTTAGTTCTGCAATAACCCGTTCTTCTGCTTCCACATAATCTGAGCGAGGTATTTCTCCTATAGATCCATCTGTAGTAATGACTACACCAAGGGTTGAGTGCTCTTGAATGACTTTTCTAGTACCAATCTCTGCCGCTTCGTGGAATGGAATTGGCTCCTCATACCAAGGTGTATTAATCATTCTTGGTCCGTTTTCATCCTCATAACCTTTTGCACCCGGAACTGTATAACCTACACAATCAACTAATCGGATATTTACTTCCAATCCTTCATCTACTGTTACAGCGACCGCTTGATTCGGAACAAATTTTGGTTCTGTAGTCATGATCGTACGTCCAGCTGCACTTTGTGGCAGTTCATCTTGGGCACGTACTTTATCCGCTTCATTTTTTATGTTTGGTAACACTACTAATTCCATAAACTTTTTTATAAAGGTAGATTTTCCGGTTCGAACTGCACCTACGACACCTAAGTAGATATCACCGCCAGTTCGTTCTGCAATATCTTTAAAAATATCTACTTTTTCCATTCAAACCCCTCCCGCTCTTTCGTTCTGGGTACCATACTAAGATTGTCAATATTAATGTATGATGTTGTCCCAATTATTTATGACCAAATTTTTATTACTTCCCTTGAAAGAACTTGATCATAGAAAAAACCCTGCTCTATAAAAAGTTATTATATAAGAGCAGGGTTCATGACAAAAAATATGTTACTCTGTTAAAAAAATTGGATCATTATTTTTAACTGTATACGGTACAGAAAAAACCGGAACAAAATCATAATTGTCGACAAGCAAATAGCGGATATCATCTCCGTGTTTATAATCATGTTTAAACGTGTTAAGGGCTTCATATAAATCAGGTCTATAATCTACAAATATCTCTCCATTTGTATCGATGAACAATGATAAGTTTTTACCAGAATACGGGCTTTTCACAAAAGGAACTTGTTCGTATCCTAGTTTTTGATAATCAAGTGTAAAATAGCCACTTTCTTGATCGACTGGTTCCTTATATGGAGGGTAACCGTGCCGTTCTCTATAAAAATGGATGCGCATATTTATATCTCGGATTGTTTCCACCAATGTTAAATCTATTAATTTAACAGTCGGGTCGGTTTCTACATAAGTCAATACATATTGAAAAATACCACCGCTTTCATAAGCACTTCCAGGTGGCTCAGGAAGATAGCGAGGTATTAATTTATTAAAATCAACAGGATATTTTTGAAAAATCGGCGTGCTGCTTTCTTTCGTTTTGATAGGAAGTAAGCCTCCCTCATTTTGTATGTATTGGTCAATTGCATTTTGCACCATATTGATCTGATCCTTATAAGGAATGCGGTTTTCAGCCCGCCTTTCTTCAGGATATAAGCAGCCGGTCAATGACAAAACAATTGCTGCGACTGTTATTATTAAAAATAATCTTTTCACCAACGTCAACAACCTCCTTATTCAGGCACCGGTCCGCTGAAAACAACAAAAAAGATGATCAAGCCAGCTAAAATCATAAAAATATAGGCAAAAATTGCTGTCAATGTTTTCAATAATCCTTTTAATTTATAACGGCTAAGATAAATAAATAAAACAGATAAAAACATTGCTGCGATTCCTACAAAGGCAATATACATTTTCAACATACCTGGGGTCATTTCTATCTCTCCTTTTCAAATCGGACATATTATATCATATATTGTCCATTTGCGCCTAGAAAGTAAAAGAAAGGAAACGAATCTCTAATATAATCAAAAAAAATGCTAAAGCACAGGGGCAAATGCTTTAGCAAAGTTGACTAAATAATTCCTTTAAGCACTAGCTCAACTAATTGTGATACACTTTATATTATGCAAACGATTGATTAGCGCATCCATCAAGCGCCTATCCTTCATCATTTTCCATTATTTCCTTTTCAACTGAGTCATCCAGCAATTGTTTCACTTGTTGAATGACTGAATCAATAATTGCATTTTCTAACTCATTTGATACAGGCACATTCGCAAGTGACGACAGTTGGCGAATAAGATAATGTATTGTATTTTCATCGCTGAAATCAGCATCTTTAACTTCATCAGCTAACCCAAATAGGTCTTCTGATTTAATCTTAATTTTATCCTCTAGTAGATCAAAAAAATCTTTATCAATAAATTCATCCACTACATGCATCCTCCTTGTCAAAAACACTCATTATACTTTATGCAATGAGGATGCATTAGGTGTTTATCCATTGGACTGTTTGGAAATTAAGTATAGATCTTCTAATTCCTGTCTTTTATTGCGTCCCATTAATCCTTCGACAGCATGTTTAGGAGGAAAATTATTAAAAAGTATGTTGTAAATAGCATTCGTAATCGGCATTTCTATATTTTCTCTTTTGGCAAGCTGATAGGCTGCTTTAGTAGTTCTAACACCTTCAACTACCATCCCCATATTCTTTAAAACTTCATCCAGTTTATGACCTTTCCCTAATAAATTACCAGCACGCCAATTGCGGCTATGGACGCTTGTACATGTGACAACTAGATCGCCGATCCCTGTTAAACCTGCAAAAGTTAACGGATTTGCTCCCATTTTCGTTCCAAGCCTTGCAATTTCCGCTAATCCTCTTGTAATTAAAGCAGCTTTTGCATTATCACCATAACCGAGCCCATCTGATATTCCGGCACCAAGGGCTATTATATTTTTTAATGCTCCACCAAGTTCAACACCAATTACATCCGGATTTGTATATACCCGAAAATAATTTTGATTATTGAATAGTTCTTGAATCTTTTCGGCTGCCAAAATATTTGTAGAAGAAGCGGTAACCGTTGTTGGCAGCCTTTTGCTAACCTCTTCAGCATGAGAAGGTCCGGAGAGAACAACAACATCCTCAAGGAATTGTTCAGGTATTTCTTCAATAATCATTTCTGAAATACGCTTTAACGTATTTGGCTCAATCCCTTTACTTACATGACAAATAAGTACTCTTTTCGTAAGGAAAGGAACCATTTTTTGAAGGACTTCTCTGATCGCCCCTGTTGGTACAGCTAAAATGATAATATCCATACCTTCAATCGCTTTATCCAATTGATAATAACCGCAAATTGCATCAGGCAACTGAATACCTGGTAAATATTTGTCATTTGTATGTTTTTCATTGATTTCTTCAATTTGGTCAGCTCGATGTCCCCATAACCTTACCTCATGCCCATTATCTGCTAGAACGATCGCCAATGCTGTACCCCAGCTCCCTGCACCGAGAACTGTACATCGCCCCATAATAATCAACTCCTTAAATTTAGTCTAAAAAAACTATGCTCAATTTCGTGCCCTTGCAATGATTTTTATTGGGGTACCTGTAAACTCAAAAGCTTCACGAATCTTATTTTCCAAAAAGCGAGCATAGGAAAAATGCATTAATTCAGGATCATTGACGAAAATAACAAACGTTGGCGGTTTAATAGAAACTTGTGTTGCATAATAAATTTTTAATCGAGTTCCACGGTCGGTTGGAGTTGGATTCATCGCCACAGCATCCATGATGACATCATTTAATACATTTGTTTGTACGCGCATATGATGGCTTTCAGAAGCAAGATTAATCATTGGAAGCAACGTATGGATCCGCTTTTTCGTTTTCGCTGATAAAAATACAATCGGTGCGTAATCTAAAAACTGGAATTGGTCACGAATTTTTTGTTCAAATTCTTTCATCGTTTTCTCATCTTTTTCAACCGCATCCCATTTATTAACAACAATGACAACCGCACGTCCTGCTTCATGAGCATATCCCGCAATTTTTTTATCCTGTTCGATAATGCCTCTCTCTCCATCTAAAACAACTAGGACAACATCCGAACGTTCAATTGCTTTTAACGCACGAAGCACACTATATTTTTCAAGATTTTCATATACTTTTCCTCTTTTTCTCATGCCAGCTGTATCTATGATTACATAGTCTTGACCATCACGGGTAAATCTCGTATCAATTGCATCTCTAGTTGTTCCTTCAATATCACTGACGATGACTCGTTCTTCCCCTAAAATGGCATTAACTAAAGAAGATTTTCCGACATTCGGCCGTCCGATTAAACAAAATTGAATAACTGATTCATCATACTCTTCATCTGATTTTTTAGGAAAATGTTTGACAACCTCGTCCAACAAGTCGCCTAATCCTAAACCATGGGAACCTGAGATCGGAAAAGGTTCACCAAACCCTAAAGAATAAAACTCATAAATTTGTTCCTTCATTTCTGGGTTATCAATTTTATTAACCGCAAGGATGACCGGTTTTTGAGAACGGTACAAAAGCTTGGCAACTTCTTCATCCGCAGCCGTAATGCCTTCCCTGCCATTAACCATGAAAATGATTACATCCGCTTCTTCAATCGCAATTTCGGCTTGCTGGCGCATCTGTTGCAAAAGCGGCTCGTCACCGACCTCAATCCCACCAGTATCAATGATATTAAACGATTGATTTAGCCATTCAGCTGAACTATAAATACGGTCTCTTGTAACACCGGGAATATCTTCAACAATCGAAATTCGATCCCCAACAATTCGGTTAAAAATTGTCGACTTTCCGACATTCGGTCGACCGATGATAGCAACTACCGGTTTTGCCATACATATCTTCCCTTCTTTATTTATTTAATTCTTCATTTTTTCCGTTGAAGTATAAAAACCCTTCTAAAAAGAAGGGGAGGCAAGCGAACTATATTAACTCAATAATAGTACCAAATATAAGTATTTACGACAACTTTTTCATTCCTTTAATGTTTAACAATTATATAAAGATCATCACTGAGCTCATGGGCAATTCCATCGAGTATTGCTTCAAGATTAGCTGCTTTATGTTCCATTTCTTCTTTATTGTCACATACAAAAATTGCTGTTGAACCAAGAGCTTTTTTGGGATTTGTTGTGACAATCGCCAAAATATATTTTTCAATTGTCATATTAGCCTCCGTCCTTTCTTATTCGCTTTTGATTCCGTTGGCATTCTAATTGCATTTTCTAATACGGGAACTTGGCCGATGACTTCAATCGCTTTTTCTATATCTTTCTCTTGAGGCAAAACAAAGATGCCGACTCGTCCATCATCCAAATCTCTTTTTGCTAGCGGAACTAAAGCCGGAGTGCCCGAATCACGGAAAACTCCGAGCGCAACTGAAATGTCGTGCAATATCGCTTGGCGTTGGCCAAGATTTGCGATAGTAGACCGAACGTTAAAATTTTTCGGTTTTAATATAAAACCCATTCCATATTTTAAAATTTCCTCTCGACGGGCAGGAAGTCCTATGTTCATGATATAAATGTTATCAATGTAAAGGCCAGGGCCTTCAAAGTGCAATTCATGATATTCAATGTCAACGATGTCCTTCAGTTTTGCCCCCGACATGAATTTTTTTGAAATTAATAAACAAATGATCCCTGTAATAAGACCAGCCCACCAATCAATTGTTAAATAGGCAAGCGTGGTTGTAAAAGAGGTGAATATTACAAGGTAATTGCGTCCTTCAAAAGCAATGGCAATGCCTTCTATATATGTTTTTCCTCTTGGTACTAATTCATATTGGTCAAGTTCTGTTAATGTATTGCGTTCCATATTGCGTACTTCTCGAAATTGTGAAGCAGCTAACGTCAAAAATGTAATCGCAGTAAACTCCCTTTCCATAATGGAGGGAATTGCCACTGTTCCAAGCGCTGCTGCAATGAATCCTAATGCAATATGTATTATTTTCCCATGCAAATAAGTAGGATATTGGCGATAATCGGTTCGAAGCATATAAAGTCTAGTTAATGTACCGATGACCACACCAAATAAAATAGGATATGTATATTCATTCATTTATGAACCCTCCCTGCATTTCCTTTTTGAAAGTTTCCTTCAAAGTACAAAGCAGTTTTTTCAACCAGCGACCATAAAACAATTAACACCATAAAGATGGCCCATTGATCTAAAAAAGAAAAATCTCCTACTTCAACAGGAAATGAAAATTTGTTCATTATGAACGAATATAATATTTCTCCATTACAAATAGAGATTATTCCAATTGATATACGATAATATAGACCTTTCACTAGCATTAATACCAAATATAATAGAATAATGCCTAACATCCATTTTTGATCAATAATTAGCCATACTGGATCAAATAATTCAAATAAATGAAAAACGACAAAGCCAATTGAGATAATAAATGAACAAAGGAAGTGATACAACAACACAAAACCTTTTGATTTTGACATTAATATTAGAGATATAAAAAAGAGCAATAAAAAATTTACTCGAACTGAATAATCAGCAAGTTGTAAAGTATAATTTCCTGTAATAATTAAGAGCAAAATTACAAAACTAATAGCTGTTCGGAGGTTGGATTTTGCCATTATGAAAGTAGAATAAACCCAACCAATCCATAAAAACCAATAAAAGTAAATACCTTCCATCATATCACCACCACTAACCATTATGACTTATTGGATACAATTTCATTCTTTCCTATTTCTTAAAAAGAAGAGTATAAAACTTCAATAAAAGAAAATATTAAAAAATAAAATTACAGAAAGGGGGGAACTAAAAATGGGACGCGATCGTCAAGAAAAGAAACTGAAGCAATCAACGAAAGTGGAATCTGATCGTGATCAAGGCCTTGAAAATAAAGGTGCAACTCGTTTAGAGAGTCCAGAGGAATCTAGAGCTAGAAATAAATAAACCATTATGATCCGAATCTTTCAAACAAAACCCTGATGAAGATAATGATTCAAGGAGTTACCATAAAAATAAGCATGAATCGTAGTCTTACAAGGTACAAAATTGATTTTTGATTGGACCCATTATTGAACTATGGAGGAAAGTCATATCATTCTCCAAAAAATAAGGATCATCTCTTTTATGAGATGATCCTTTTTATAATTGGCTCATTCACCTTTGACTATATTTTTTTGTTTCTATACCTCTTTGCTCAAGCCAATGATAGGTTGAACCGCTGATTACAAGAGGGACTTGTTTCAATTCTTCAATTGTTTTTGTTCCTAATGCAGCCATTATAATCTTTAGTTCGCTTTCTATTGTTTTGACTTCTTGAATTACTCCTTCTACACCTTTTATCATTAGCACTTTTAACAATTGACCTGCAAGTCCACAAGCTGATGCACCAAGTGCGATTGATTTCGCAATATCAATCGATTCTTTTAGGCCTCCGGATGCAATGACGGCCTCAGGGTTGACGGAACATACTTCTACGATTGAAGCAGCCGTTGGGATCCCCCATTCATTAAAGAATGTAAGCGGTTTGCCTCTACGAAGATTTTCAATTTCCGCAAAATTAGTCCCACCAAAGCCACCGACATCAAATATGGAAATACCGATATTTTTCAGTTGGCGAGCAGTTTCGCAACTCATTCCGAAACCGACTTCTTTTATGATAACGGGCACTTGTAAATTTTTCACAATCATTTCAATTCTATTTAGTGTACCAGTAAAATGACGATCACCTTCGGGCATTGTCAATTCTTGGATAACATTTAAGTGTATTTGCAGTGCATTCGCATCAACCATTTCAATGGCCTGTTTCGCTTCATCAAGCGTAGCTTCACTTCCAAGATTGGCTAGTATGATTCCGTTTGGATTTTCTTCCCGGACAACACGATACGATTGAATTTCATTTTTGTCCTTTATTGCCGCCATTTGCGATCCAAGCGCCATTGCAAGTTGGCATTCCTTTGCAACTCTAGCAAGACACCGATTAATTTCAACCGTCTTCGAACCCCCACCACCAGTCATAGCATTGATAAAAATAGGCGAACTTAATGTAAGTTCGCCTATTTTCGTGTTTAATGATATATCACGAACTGAAAGATCAGGAATACTATTGTGAACAAATTGAATGTCATCCAAGCCAGTGCTGCGTTTTGAATTTAAAGTTAATGCATGGTGAATATGGTCTAATTTACGGCCAGTTCTGCTCACATTTTTCACGCTTCTTTATTATTTTAATTTTTTTAGCTTATCCCCGATGACATCTCCTAAAGAAAATCTGAATGGCTCTTCTGTTTGTTGGTAAGCTTTTAAATTTTCTTTTGGATCTTCATCTAGCAATTCTTTAATGCTGAGTGAGATTCGTTGATTTTCTTTATTAATGTCCAAAATTTTCGCTTTAACTTTTTCCCCTTCTTTTAATACTTCATGAGGGGTAGCAATATGGCGATTTGAAATTTGAGAAATGTGAACAAGACCTTCCACTTTAGGTGCAACTTCTACAAATGCACCGAAATTAACTAACCGTTTCACCGTTCCTTCCACAATATCACCTGGCTTAAAGTCAATCAAATCCCATGGACCAGGCAATGTTTCTTTAATAGACAACGAAATTCTTTCATTTTCTTTGTCTAATCCAATGACTTTCACTTTTACTTTTTGTCCTTCTTCAACGACATCAGAAGGCTTCTCTACATGCTGATGAGATAATTGAGAAATATGTACTAATCCATCTATTCCGCCAATATCAACAAAAACCCCAAAATCAGCAATGCGCTGAACTGTTCCTTCTAATACTTGACCTACTTCCAACGAATTCAATGTTTGCTGTTTTTTCTTAGCAATTTCATCATCAAGCACGGCACGGTGTGATAAAATAACACGATTTTTTTCACGGTCAAGCTCCACTACTTTTAAAGGTAATGTTCGACCTTTATAGTCAGAAAAATCTTCAACAAAATGGCGCTCGACTAATGATGCAGGAATGAAACCGCGTACACCGATATCGACAACTAAACCGCCTTTAACAACATCCTTTACTTCAGCTTCAAATACTTCGCCGATTTCAAATTTTTTCTCTAACTCTTCCCATGCTTTTTCAGCATCAACAGCCCGTTTGGAAAGAACAATTTCATCTTCTTCAACTTTGATTACTTTTAATGTCAGTTCATCATCTACTTGAACGACATCACCAGCTTTATCAATATGTAAACTGGATAGTTCACTAATAGGTACAATTCCTTCTACTTTAAAACCAATGTCAACTAATACATGTTTGTCTTCGACCTTGGTAACTTTGCCTGTAACAACATCACCAACTTCAAATGATTTTACTTCTAAATTTTGTTTCATTTCTTCAGTCATCATTAATCCTCCTCAATCCACAAACGACAGTCTGCTTCCTATATTTTTTGCTTTTTCGAAAAAGTAAAAACAATCTTTTTTATAACTTCTTACAAACCATAAATTTTGTCAAGTAGATTGCATTTTATTTACTATTCTTTTCAATTAATTCTCGGATTTTCTCCATCATAATATCTGTCGCTTCTTGTGCTGATATTTTTCCCAATCTCATTGACTCAAAATCAATTGGTTCTCCATAAATAACTTTAATTTTGCTAAAAGGCTTATAGCTTCCAATAATTGCACAAGGAACAACTTGCGCATTCGACCTTAAGGCGAAAAAACCAGCACCGGCTAGGCCTGTGCCTAATTCACCTGTCCTACTTCTTGTTCCTTCAGGAAATAGTCCCAAGACTTGACCTTCCTTTAACAACGCAAGTCCTGTTTTTAAAGCGGTGCGGTCGCTCATCCCTCTTTTAACTGGAAAAGCTCGGATCCTATAGAGGATTGATTTCAAAACGGGTACTTTAAAAAGTTCTTCCTTTGCCATAAAGCTGATTTCCCGGGGACATGTTATTCCAAGCAAAGGGGGATCATTATTGGAAATATGATTACTTACGAGCAGTACACTGCCTTCCTTCGGGAAATGATTGGCACCCATAACCTCTACTTTGTAAAGGAATTTATAGTAGGCCGTACAGATTGCTTTCCCGAACTTGTACAGCCACATAGCATCAACTCCTTTCTTTAATGATTTCGATAATTTTTGCAACAACTTCATCAATCGTTAAAGAAGTTGTATCAATTTCAATAGCATCGTCCGCTTTTAAGAGCGGCGCGGTTTCCCGTTCCGAATCCAATTTATCACGTAGGGAAATCTCTTCTTTTAATTTCTCTAAATCTGACTGAATTCCTTTTTGAATATTTTCTTGAAATCTTCTATTTGCCCTTTCTTCCACTGATGCAATCATAAATATTTTTACTTCAGCATTTGGCAACACATGCGTACCAATGTCACGGCCATCCATAACGACACCGCCTTCTTTAGCAAGCTCTTGCTGCATTTGAACCATTAATTGACGGACACCAGGATGTTTGGCAACCGTTGGTACCGCATTCGTTACTTCATTATTCCGAATGTCTTTTGTGACATCAACGCCATCAACAAAAACCTTTCCTCCTAGATTTGCAGGCTCTAAATGAATGTTTGTGTCCATCAATAAACTGGTTAGCTTTTGTTCATCTTCCAAATTTATTTTTTTTTGCAAAGCTTTATATGTAAGTGCACGATACATGGCACCAGTATCAATATATGTAAAAGAGCATTTCTCAGCAATCTTGCGCGCAACGGTACTCTTACCAGCTGCAGCCGGTCCGTCTATAGCAACATTTATTTTCCGCATTACATTCACCTCAAATGTTCAAATTATTTCAACAAAAAAAGCAGGTAAATTCCTGCATACTATCTATTCATTGTTTCAATTATTTCTGTATGTTCATCTCTCATAACGCCTTCATAATATATCATTTTGCTTACAAAAGGCGCTAATTGTTTATTAGAAATTAAACATTGACCAATAATTAAAAATATGAAATGCAGGATTAAAAATTTTATTATGTATTTTTCGACCTTCTTCATTAAACAACACCAACCATTTTTTTGGTTAGTATTTCACATAATGAATGAACTATGCATTTAATAACCTTTTTTTCGATCACTTAATTGCCGATCAAAACAAAACTTGATAATTTGTTGAATTTTCGATTCAGGCAAATCAATATATTGAATAGAAGCTTTATCTCTGTTCCCCATTTCTCCATAAATTAGGCGGATGATCTTGCTTTTTGTATTTATATAAAAGTATTCACCATTGGATAAAGGTAGTACAAAATAACAGAGTATCTCCATATTTACCTTAAATTGATGTTTAGGTGGAAGGATAAAGGCTGCTCCACCTCCGCTTATATCTGAAGTAACTGTCACAAATGGTTTAAATTCATTATTATTCAAAGGATGAACCGCAACATCAACCGAAGTTTCGATGCGAACGAATTCCCTTCTTTGTATGCGAAATAGCTTTTCTTTTCCAGGATAATTGATGATCATCATTGGAATATTTTCTTTTTTTCGTCCGACTATTACTGATTCAAAAGAATAAATAATATTATCCTTTTTCGAAAGAAAAGATGCTTCAAATGCTGTTCCATCTAAAAAAAAGGCATGTTTACCCGTTTTCTCACTAATAGGATAATCAATGAATATGAGTTGATTTTTTATGTCTACGATTTTACTTTTATACCGATCTTGATCTTCGGAATTTTTTAATTTAATAAAAAGCGTATCCCCGATTGAAAGCAATTCAATTCTCCCCCGTCTTGGATTGGCGTCCTCATTCAATAATTATCTCACGAAACAAAAGAAAGGAAAAGCCTTGAATTATTAATAGACTTTTCCTACCTTTCCTGTTTAAACTTGTTCATAGATTGGTTCGGCATTTTTTAGTTTTTCTACTTTTTCTTCAGAACCATCAATCGCGTTAATATAAATGCGATATGTGTCATTATTAATTGTTCCCATAATTTCATAGCAAAGCGCTTCTTCTCCTAGATCGTCATTAATAATAGCGAGGCGATGTTCCATCACTTTAACCGCAGGATTCACTTTCTTCAAAGCCTCTTCTATCGTTAGCTTTGTTTTAGGAATTGTTCGTTTATGGTGGGCAAGCAAATAATCATTTGCAGAAAATCCGATAATTTCCCCATTATCCAAAGCAACTTTCATTCGGATTGAATCTGGATATACCCTTATATCATCTTGCATTGCAACAAATGTAAATACGCCAATGGAATCATACTGTGCACTTTCAAATAACTGCAAATCTTTAAAATGGTTAGCTTCTAAATATTTTTTAGCTTTTTCTGCTGCTTCATTTAAGCTAATCTTTTGCGTTTTTATATCACGATCATTTAATACCCATATTGGATATCCACCTTTTTTCGTAATATCCATATAAATTTCAGATTTTTGCTTCGGTGAATCTATGACAACACTATAAAAACTATATTCAGCTCCATCGCCGTTTTCGGAAACTTGAATGTTTGCTCGTTCATCGATTTTTATAAACCTTCGGGCAATTTGAATCGCTTCTTCTTCCGTAATTTCTTTTCCTTTTAAATATTGAAAACTTTTATCCTTTTTTGCATTCATTTGAGTAAATTCAGGTCCGAAATTGCTTTCTGAATACTCTTCTACATTTTTTTCTACTGTTTTAAATCCATCGATAATCGTATTATCAACCTTTTCCTTTCCGGAAGCTAATGCAATTTCTACATCCATCCAACGAAGATTATTAGATAGGACTTGATGCTGTACTTTTCTCAATTCTTGTTGAATTTCCGTTGCATGTTCATATAATTGCTGTAATGTCTTATACTCGCTTTCTGTTAATGGGTCTTTTTCCAAATCACGGACGGCAGTCTTATATGAAAAATCGCCAATATTAGATAAAAATTCTTCAGTTTTGTTAAATGGCATTAAAGCTAACGGCAATTGACCAACATCCATACGGGCTTCGGAAGTAATCCGCCAAACATCTGCCAATGCTGGTGAAAGCTGGGATTTGGATGTCATAGCTAGCGTTGTTCCAATTTTATCTTGGAGAAGATCAATTTGATAGGTTAAATCATGGAAAGCACGCTGATAGTTATTTTCCGCATGTATTAAAATAGCGTTTTTCTCTTGATGTTCCTGATAGCCCCAAACGCCAGTACCAATTGCAAGTACAACTAGAAAAACAATGAGTAAAGTACGGAGCAAAAATAATCACCTCGCTTTTACAAACAGAAAATATGTTTGCCAATTTTTTTAATTTGCGGTCTTGACCATATCCATTTTGATGTAGCTGTTTCCGGATTAAAGTAATAAAGCGCATTTCCAGTTGGATCCCATCCATTTATAGCATCAAGCACTGCTTTTTTCGCAGTTTCATTTGGTGTGAGCCAAATTTGACCATCACTCACAGCAGTAAAAGCACCAGGTTCAAAAATAACTCCTGAAACTGTATTTGGGAATGCAGGACTATCAATACGATTTAAAATAACTGCTGCTACTGCAACTTGTCCAACATATGGTTCTCCTCTTGCTTCTCCATAAACAGCATTAGCCATTAACTGAATATCGTTTTGTGAAAAACCGTTTGGCACATTAACCGCTGTAGGTTTTGAAGGACTGGCTTGTTTTTGGGCAGTTTGCTTTTCTTTAACTTGCTGTTCTTTTTTTACACCACCGTAATGTGTAAACTTATTGCCTTTTGCAATATTACTTTTTACAAATTGTTCATCATACTGACTGGCTTTCACTAATTTTTGCTTTGTTGCAGGTCCTGCTAGTCCATCAACAGGTAAGCCAAATTCATATTGGAAATTTCTTAAAGCCCAATACGTACCCCATCCAAATACACCATCAATTTTACCATTATAAAATCCTAAATATTGAAGGCGAGATTGCAGTTCAATGACATCATCGCCAACAGCACCGATTTGAATGACCTGTGGAGAAAAAGCAAATGCTTTATTTTTTTCTACAGAAGAAGAAGCCATTCCGATAACCATAATGAATATAAGTAAAAAAGGAAGGAATCGTTTTGCGCGCATTTTTTACAAACCTCCTTAACGGAATGTTTACTATACGTATTTTCTGTAGAAAATGTTATTTTATGCATTCCATATAGGGGGTTTGGAAGTCCATAAAAAAAATGGAGTGTTTTTGTTAATAGGGTATGAATGAATTTTTAAACGAAAGTCGCCATTTATGTATATGAAAACATAGAAAAAGGGTGTTCAGAATTTAATAAAACAATAATT
>NZ_JABTTE010000015.1 GCF_013303125.1 Calidifontibacillus erzurumensis
AAAAATTGACTTGGCCGTTGAATAAAACATTCAACATTGCCGCACGCTTGACATTTTGTTTAGTTTTCAAAGAACATCGTTTTTATCGTTTATCTCAACGACATTAATTATTATATTACATTATTTCATAGAAGTCAACAGTTAATAATATTTTTTTAATTTCTTCTTTTATAGAATGGCCGCTTGTCATTAGAGTTATTCAACAAGTTATTACGTCGAATTTATGAACATTTTGTGAACGTTTTTAACAAGCAGCTTTTATAATATAGCACCTTCCAAATATAAAGTCAATAATTTTTATATAAAAAATTATAATGGTGATGTATTCAAAAATAAAAAGAGGCCTGAACCTCATATCTCATCCAGCCCCTTTTTACAGAACGATTTGATCAATAGCCAACAAAGCTGCCATTCCAGGAATACCTAAAAAACCAGAAATTGCAGCTGTAACGAAGTTAATTGGAATATGAAAACCGATGAATGTACCAAAAGAATTAATAATAAAAAGACCTAATGCCCCAAGCATAACTTTTATAAGCCCCCTACCTACCAATCGGATGGGCTTGATCGGGGCTCCTAATATTAACATTAGACCAATCAAACCGCCAAGAATGACGACAATAGTGATTGGTTCAAATGTATTTACATCCATTATTTTTTCCCCTTTCATACTTTGTCCAATTGGCTATTATCATTTGTATGAAAGGAACATGCTAAAAAGTACAATTGATAGACAATTTATTTATAATTGGCTGTTAAGTTGCGGATTTTTGCTTCTCTAACTAAATAGAAGTATTTTGCTTCAGTAATTTTCAAGTCATTAATAAGCTTTACATTCGGATCAATACTTTTTTCTACTAATATTTTATTTCTCATCCATTCTTCTTTTAGTTGATTTAATGATTCCCATAGTTTTTGATCCGTTTCTTTTTTAAGTTTTCCTTTCCGGCGAAAAAACATCTACAAATCCCCCTAGTTCCTATAATTCACGTCGTCCTTCCAATGCTTTGGATAAGGTTACTTCGTCGGCATATTCTAGATCTCCGCCTACTGGTAAACCATGAGCTATTCTAGTAATGCGAATTCCAGATGGTTTGACTAAACGTGAAATATACATAGCCGTTGCTTCACCTTCAATATTCGGATTTGTAGCGAGAATAATTTCTTTTATTTCTTCATTTTGCAGGCGCTTTAATAGTTCTGCTATTTTAATATCTTCCGGTCCGATGCCATCCATCGGTGAAATTGCGCCGTGCAACACATGGTAAAGTCCATGATATTCTTTCATTTTTTCCATTGCAATAACATCTTTCGGGTCTTGAACAACACAGATAATACTACGATCGCGATATTGATCATTACAAATAGAGCAAGGATCTTTGTCTGTAATATTAAAACAAACAGAACAATGCATCAGATTTCTCTTGGCATTTACTAACGCCTTTCCAAAATCCAATACATCTTCTTCTTTCATTTTTAATACAAAAAAAGCCAGACGAACGGCCGTTTTTGGTCCGATACCTGGCAATTTCATAAAGCTGTCAATAAGCTTTGCAATCGGTTCAGGGTAATACATAATTTTTTATCTCCTCTATTTCTTCAGCTAACCCAATTTAAACATTAAAATAAACCAGGGATGTTTAATCCTTTCGTAAATTGACCCATTGTTTCATTCGCCTTTTCATCAACTTTCTTCAATGCATCATTTGTTGCAGCAACAATAAGGTCTTGAAGCATTTCGATGTCATCAGGATCAACAACTTCTTCTTTAATCTTTACTTCTTTCACGACTTTTCCGCCTGTCACAGTTACAGTAACCATACCGCCGCCGGCAGTTCCTTCAAAAACCATCGCTAATAGTTCTTCTTGTGACTGTTGGATTTTCTTTTGCATTTTTTGTACTTGTTTCATCATATTATTCATATTTCCCATTCCACCACGCATTGAGTGAAACCTCCCTTTAATCCTTTATTTCAATTAAATCAGAACCAAATAATTTTTTTGCTTCTGCAATTAACGGATCTTCTTCTTGTGTTTCTTCAGCACTTTCATTTTTTTGTTCCCTAATATAAGCTTCCTTAATAGCTTCCCATTCTTCATTTGTAATGGCATGCATTTTTAAATCAAGCCCAGTCGTTTCTTTTAGAACTTTTTCTATTATATTTCGTTTTTGACTAGCCGCCATTTGACAATGAAATTCGTGCTTAAAGGCTAGAACGAAAGCAGTTTTTGAAGCAGCAACAACTTTTGCATCAAGAACGACTGCTTGGGCAGCTATTTCGCGAGCTTTTAATTTTTCAAGGAACATTCCCCATTGATTGGATAGCCAATTCAAATCTTGTTTCGTGGCGTTTTTTAGCATCTCCTTAATAATCCCAACGGATGCTTTCGTTTGCCTCATGGTGGACGTTTTCATTGCTCTTTTTTCTTTGTCTTGTAAATTTTCTTCTGGATATTTTTGCTTTTCAGCAGTAAATCCTTTTTCTTTCCACTCATTCAGTTCCGCTTCTAACCGATTTATCCGCTCTATGAGCATTCCTAATTGATCATTGGAAACACTCGGCGTATCTTTTTGCAGCTGACATATTTTTACGAGAGCCAACTCTAAAAATATTCTAGGATGATTTGTCCATTTCATTTCTTGTTGGCTTTCATTCAGTTGATGAATAATTTTGTAAATATGACTAGCTGATGTTTCACTAGCAATTTTTTTAAACGTATCATCAACGACTGCCCGCTCAAACATCCCTTCCAAATGAGGAGCTGTTTGATATAACAACATGTCCCTAAAATAAAAAATAAGATCTTCAATAAATCGGGTTGGTTCCTTGCCGTGTTTAATCAATTGATCAACTGTATAAAGAGCTCCAACGACATCATGATTTAACAAGCTTTGGGCTGCTTCTGTTAAAAATTGCTGAGAAACCGCTCCTGTGATTGATAAAACATCATCTGCAGTAATTTTATCTCCGCTAAAAGAAATCGCTTGGTCAAGCAAGCTTAAAGCATCACGCATGCCTCCTTCAGCAGCTTTGGCAATCAAAGGCAATGCCTGATCTTCAGTCGCAATATTTAGCGAGTCTGTGATTTCTCGCATCCGCTCAACCATCGCTTGATGCGGGATACGCTTAAATTCAAAGCGCTGACAACGAGATATAATAGTAAGTGGTATTTTATGCGGCTCTGTTGTAGCTAAAATAAAAATAACATGTTTTGGAGGCTCTTCCAATGTCTTTAACAAAGCATTGAAAGCTCCAATGGAAAGCATATGAACCTCATCGATAATATATACTTTATAACGAACAGCGCTCGGCGCGTATTTTACTTTATCGCGAATATCACGGATTTCTTCAACACCGTTATTGGAAGCTGCATCAATTTCAATCACATCGGAGATCGAACCGTCCATAATTCCTTTACATGCAGCACATTCATTGCACGGTTCGCTTGTCGGTGCTTTCTCACAGTTTACAGCTTTAGCCAAAATTTTTGCAGCACTCGTCTTGCCGGTGCCGCGTGGGCCTGAAAATAAGTAAGCATGGGAAAATTTTTCTTGAATAAGTGCATTTTGCAATGTTCTCGTTATATGCTCTTGACCGACAACATCATGAAAAACTTGTGGTCGCCAAACCCTATATAATGCTTGATAAGCCATTTCCCATACCCCCTTTTCAGCCATTTTTTACACAGTTTTTCCGAAGATAATTATACCTGATTCAAGAGTATTTTTCCAAAAGTTTGAGGAATACTTGCTATTTTACAATTTTTCATCAAAAACATTTATTGATAGGGCCTTTAGTCAATTGGAAGCTGTTTATTGAAATTTAAATACTATTAGACATTTTCTTCTATCTTTTCTCACCCCATAATATGACCTGTTCTTTTGCTAATATTAAATTGTGGAGAAATCTATCAACCTTAATTACAATCTTCTCTTTTTTCATTTTCTTAAAAAAATAAGAGGATTTCCAAACAGAATAGTGAAAATCCCCTTCCAAGAAAATAAAAAAGGATGCCAAACGCAAAAAATAAAGCATTTGGACATCCTGTCTTGATCACTTAGCTATGTAAGTGTCGTGCACCTTCTGTCGATATGGCAGCCATAAGCGTTACTTAAGCAGTTAGCTCGGCCCAGGCAACCCTACGGCACACGGGATGATCCACTTACTGCTGCTTCCTTCCGGACCTGACAGGGTTCGTGGGTTCCCGTTGCGTAGGACCCAGGCTTCAACGCCACTTACTTAAGGCAGGCCTTACAGCTACCAACCTCGAGAAGGGATTCAGCCTCGCTACAGCGGATTGCGAGTACAGGGCACCGCTACCTCCCCGCTTAGCACGACAACCTAAGTATATAGTGTTTTTTATTAAAAATCAACAAGCAGGGGGGTGGTAATTGTTTGAACAATTAACAAGGATTATTTTTACATTCAGTTTCCTTTTGCTGTTTTTTTCTTTCTCGCAGCTTTTTAAAAAAATTACTTAGCAAAAAAGAGCATTCTTCCTCAAGAACTCCGCTTTTTACTTCTGCTATGTGATTAAAACGGTCATCCTGCACTAAGTTCATCAATGTGCCTACGCAGCCACCTTTTGGATCAAAAGCACCAAAGACAACTCGATCAACCCTTGATAGAACAATTGCACCTGCGCACATCGGACACGGTTCTAACGTGACATATAAAGTTGTTCCTGTAAGTCTCCAAGTCCCTAATTTTTTGCATGCCTCATCAATAGCCAACAACTCCGCATGAGCAATCGCTCTTTGTTCACTTTCGCGTAAATTGTGTGCTCTTGCTATGATGGTGCCATCTTTAACAATGACCGCACCAATCGGAACTTCTCCGATAGATTCCGCTTTATTAGCCTCTTCTATAGCTATTTTCATATAATATTGATCATCGAATTCCGTCATGTTCTTCTTCCTTTTAAACTTATTTCTATATAATAGCTTAATTTTATTTTGAATAGAGAAGATAGAGAAAAATTCAATTGCTTTATTTGGTCTCCTCATATTAGTATAACCAGCACTTCGATTTCTGTAAAAAGCATGATTGCTTAACAAAATGCATAGGTATAAGTGATGAAAAAAGGAGGGGAGTTTATGCAAATTCATGTAGTTCAGCCAAATCAATCACTGTTCGGAATATCCCAAGCATACGGCACGACACCGCAAGCAATTGCCCAGGCAAATGAAATATCATTACAAGAAACACTTGTCGTTGGCCAAGCGCTCGTCATTCCGATCGTTGGCCAATTTTACTGGGTACAACCCGGCGATACTTTATTCTCTATAGCTCAAAGATTCGGAATTAGTTATCAAAGGCTTGCCCAAGTGAACAACATAAATATAAACCAACCATTAACCGTAGGATTAAGGTTGTATATCCCTGAAGGACCGAAAAGAAATGGGGAATTTAATGCCTATATTGAACCAATGGGAGATACGGTTAGTCCTCAATTAGAACAAGCAGCAAGAAAGCACGCACCATTTCTAACGTACTTAGCACCTTTCAGTTTTAATATCCAACGAGACGGCAGTTTGAAAGAACCTCCATTAGATGATTTTCCGGCCATCGCCAGACAAAACAATGTCACTCTCATGATGGTCGTCACGAACTTAGAAGAAGGGCAATTTAGCAATGAATTAGGAGCCATCATTTTAAATAATGAGGACGTTCAAAACAGGTTGCTAAACAATATCATTGCTACTGCCAATAAATATGGTTTTAGAGATATTCATTTTGATATGGAGTTCCTTCGTCCTAGAGACCGTGAAGCCTATAATCAATTTTTGCGAAAAGTTAAACAACAGCTTCCAGAAGGATTTTTATTATCTACAGCTCTAGCTCCAAAAACAAGTGCCACTCAAAAAGGGGAATGGTATGAAGCTCATGACTATAGGGCTCATGGTGAAATCGTAGACTTTGTTATTATCATGACATATGAATGGGGATATAGCGGTGGACCGCCAATGCCTGTTTCTCCGATTGGGCCAGTTCGGCAAGTGTTGCAGTATGCGATAACTGAAATTCCTCCGTCTAAAATTATGATGGGGCAAAATTTGTATGGCTATGATTGGACACTTCCATTTAGACCAGGGGAAGAATATGCTAGAGCAATTAGCCCGCAGGCTGCTATTAGGCTTGCTAGAGAACATAACGTGGCCATTCAATATGATTATAACGCACAAGCCCCACATTTTAATTACCGCGACCAACAAGGAAGGGAACATAAAGTTTGGTTTGAAGATGCCCGTTCCATTCAAGCTAAATTTAATTTAGTAAAAGAGTTAGGTCTTCGTGGAGTAAGCTATTGGAAATTAGGATTGCCATTTCCGCAAAATTGGCTGCTCATCCAATCGAACTTCAATATTGTGAAGCGTCAATCGTAAAATAAAAAAAGAGAGCTTACGAATTGATTGTTAAAAAACCATTTATTTGAAAGCTCTCTTTTTATATTTTTTATAGTGACTGAAAATGAGGGCTATCTAAATCTCCCCCAGCGGCGTTCGCGCAAGCGGTCAACGATTGTCATGTCCCTTTTATGGGCTTGCTCTTTTTCATGGAATAAATTTTCTTTTTCACGGTCTTCCGCCTTTTGTTGTTCATTATATTTTTCATTGATTAAATTTCGTATCAGCTGGCTTTGACTAATTGATGTTTGAAACTTCTGGTAATGGCGTTCTCTTAGTTCCTCTATTTTTTTAACTTCTTCCTGTGAAATTCGCAACGTAATCGTTTTATACATCGCTTTCCCCTCCTAAAGTAAGGGTACTATACCTCTTTTAAAAAAGATGTCGATTCAGGAATAGAAATTTTGACTTTTATTATTGTTTATTATCGAATATTACATGTTATTAGGAGGGGGTTTTGTTAGTTCTTGTTAAAATATTGTTCACTTGCTATCTTTTTTCTTTACCGGTACCCAAATTTCACTATAAACATTTTCCATTGTCTCTTTATGTTTCGTGAAAGAAATCCCAGGAAGATCTACTAATTCATAATCAGAAGAAGGCAACCATTCTGAGTAAATCCTCGCCATTGTTTCTTGCATCACAGAAGGAAATGGCCCTTGAACAGGGAAAATCGCCCATAAGCTTTCTTCAATTGTAATTTGCTCTAAATCATCAAATGGATTGTCTTTTGTTGTTGCAAATCCAATCATATGAGTTAGATGCCCTTTTTCCTCTAAGTACCCTTCATCAAAATCATAAGATACATTTAATACTTGATACGGATATAAATCAGCTAATTGATGCATTTCATTTCTTTGTTTTTCTTTAATTGATTGTGCCAGTTCTAAGATGGCTTGGTTAACACCTTCAAATTGAATCGGCACTCTTTTCGATACACCGACTACATTAAATTTTTCTTTTTTCTCAATTTTGAATTCCATTGATTTTCCTCCTCTAATATCTATAAAAAAAGAAAATTTGGGAAATGTTTTTTGAATTTTGTTTTTCGCTACTTCCGAAGGCAAAAAACCGCTCCATTCCCGAAAGGCTCGGGAAAATCCTTCGACAGATTGATAGCCATATTTATAAGCAACATCTGTAACCTTTTCGCCGTTTATTAATTCCTCATTCGCAACGGACAATCTCCTATTTTTGATATATTCATTCAATGACATCCCTGCGATATACGAAAACATTCTTTTGAAATGATAAGATGATGTTCCTACAATTTTAGAAATATCTGTATCAGAGATATCTTCCGTTAAATGGGCTTCGATATAATCCATTAAATGATTAAATTGTTGTAACATCCATTTCCCTCCTTTACAAGTCCATCATATCTTTAAAATTTTTGATTGACTTGATATTTTTCATACAAAATTTATCGGAATCCATTTCACCATTTTTCTAACGCTTGATCCTTGTCTTATTTTTATCCAAATAAAAAAACATCTGTTCCCTTCGTGGGCACAGACGCAAATATTGTAAAGAATTATGCTACGCTTTTTATGTTGACATTCGTCTTCTTTTTCCATGGTTTTAAATAAGAAATTATAAAAATGAAAACCGTAACCGCTATTTGAAAGTAAACAGCATAGAGCCTCCATTCATGGTTTTGAATAAAAACAGGATTCGTTAATGCCATTTCTTTTTGAGTTTCAAGTAAATTCATATTAGCCATCATTAAATGATCGACAATGAAAATTCCGACAATCGTTTGTACCATATAAAGAACAAATTTAACGCCAACCCATCTATGTTTAAAAAAGCCCCAATTTGTAAAGAACCCATACACGAAACCTATTAATAAAGTTCCTACTGCACCAAATCTAATGATTTGATCGCTAATGATAATAATGTTTTTATAAGCTAGCAAAGTCTCATCGTAGGTTGAAAAATCAATCGTAAGATTTATCGATAAAGAACTAAGAATTCCTCCAAAAAATAATACTACTAATAAAACATGAATCATTTTTAAATACTTCATGCTTTTCGGTCCTAATTTTTTCATGACCAATAACCCCTTTCGATTTATTTTAAGAACTAGCTCGCACTGTTTTATATGTTGTTTATTTGTTAAAACCATCATAATAAATAAAAATTAATTCCCTCTTAAACAATTCTTAACTATTTCTTAAATCATAAAAAAAGGACTTCCTAAAGTGGAAATCCTAAAAGTGAACCATATGTTAAGAACTGTTTTGAAATCCTTTAATACTCTTATTATTTTTTAAACCGATAGCCCACTCCCCATATCGTTTGAATATATTTCGGGTTAGATGGGTCTTCCTCAATTTTTTCTCTTATTTTTCGAATATGGACGGTTACGGTTGAAATATCTCCATAAGCCGAGTCCATTCCCCAGATTCTCTCAAATAATTCTTCTTTCGTAAACACACGATCAGGATTTGATGCGAACAATGCTAATAAATCAAATTCCTTTGCCCGTAAATCTTTTTCCTCTCCATTGACAAAAATCCGTCGTGAATTAAAGTCAATGTGCAGTCCTTTTATATGAATTTCATTTCGATCATTATTTTTACCTACGAGCCGTTCATACCTTGATATGTGAGCTTTCACCCTTGCGACAAGTTCACTTGGATTAAAAGGTTTCTGGATATAATCATCCGCACCTCGATCGAATCCGCGTATTTTATCAATATCTTCTTTTCTCGCAGAAACCATTAAGATTGGAATATCGAGCTTTTCCCGTAATTGCCTGCAGACTTCAAATCCATCGATCCCTGATAACATTAAATCTAAAATAATAAGGTCATATTTGTTTTTTTCAGCCATCTTTAAGCCTTCTTCACCAGATGTTGCTATTTCGCAAGAGTAACCACTAACTTCTAAATAGTCTCTTTCTAATTGAGCTATTTGCATTTCATCTTCAATAATTAAAATTTTTTTCATTAAAAATTAGCAAGGGTCCCCTGATTATAAAAACATCATTCAACATCTGTCAGGGAGGAATCTATCAGATACGGGACATACAAGTATCTGAAAATTCCACCTTGCCTCCTCCTTTCTACCGAATTGAAATCATTACAATAGAAAATTGAAAAATTTAAGGTTAAACCTGCGCTTTGACAATTACGTATTTTCAACACACAACAATTAGGTAAACATTTCTCGTTCAGAAAACATGGATAGAAATAAGCAATGTTATTCCCTTTGTCAAACTTCATTGGTCATTTTGTGATGATGACACTTTTTTAAGTGTAAAACAAATGCTTGTACCTACCCCTTGTTCGCTATCAGCCCAAACTTTGCCTCTATGTTCTTCAATAATTTTTTTCACGATGGCAAGCCCTAGACCACTGCCGCCTGTTGAGGAATTTCTTGATGCATCTGTCCGGTAAAAACTTTCAAAAATATATGGAAGATCTTCTTGGGCGATTCCAGATCCATTATCTTTAATTTCAACTGTAACTTTCTCGTCGTCAGAAGTTAAATAGACATCAATTTTCTTCCGTTCCTTATTCATATATTTCAAGCTATTTTGGATGATATTAGTGACAACTCGCCTTAACTGTTCACGATCGGCTTCCACTATAAAATTTTCATTTTTATTAGCATGAAGACTGGCCGTTCCACCTTCTTTTTCTAAGTCAAAGCCAATCTCTTCAATAAAATCGGCGAAAAAAGAATATAAATCAACTTGATCAAACTCAAACGGGATTGACTCAAGATCTAATTTGGAATATTGGAATAAATTTTCGATCAGTTTTTCCATATCGTTGGCCGTTTTATAAATGGTGTTCATATACCGTTCTAATTTTTCTGGCGTATTGGCAACCCCATCTTGAACACCTTTTACATAGCCTTTAATCGATGTTAAAGGTGTAAATAAGTCGTGGGAAATGCTCGCAATGAGCTCTTTTCGGTTGCGTTCATATTTTTCTTGATCTGCTTTTGCTTGCTTTAAGCGAAGTCTCATCATTTCAAAAGTGTTGGAAAGCTCACCAAGTTCATCCTTCTTTTCAGATGCAACACTAAACTCTAAATCACCTTCACTAATTTTCCTAGCTGCAATCGTTAGTTTTTTAATCGGTTTAATGATGCTTCTAGAGACGAAATATGTTAAGAATCCATTCGTTATAACTAAAATGAGTACAATCACAATAAATCTCAATTTAAAGAAAAGTTGGAAATCTACATCTTGCAAGTTACCTTTATAAACGGAAAACATCAAATGGCTTAAGATTACCTCAATGATTATAAAACCAGCAATCGGAATGACAATCATCCCAATATTCGATAATAATAATCGTTTTTTTATTGACATCGTGTTCACCTACTAATAAAGCTTTAAAAACAATTAATGTTATGAAGAGTTTAACATAACACACATTTTATTTTCAGCGTTTCTAGTTATGAACAACCGAATAATAATGGTGAAAAAAATCAATTGACTTGCCAAAATATAACAAATACAATCCTAAATATAATGTCAGAAAATTTGTAAAAATGGAGAGATTTTATGAAAAGTCTAATTCTATATGGGTTTGACATGAAAAATCAGCCAACATTACTTAGTAAAATAAAGTCTTCTTTCGAAATCATTCGAGTAGATTTAGCTTGGGAATTGTTTTTAGATGGAAAAGGTAAAACTGTCGAAGGATTGCTTACAATTCCTGAGGGAAATCCAAGAGTTCAATGGTTTGATATTAACAAATGGCTTCATAAAGCATTTAGTTCCCATGTCGATATGCTTTCAAATAATTCAAAAAAAGCTATTGTGACTGTTATCCCAAACTGTACTCCTGATGTTTTAGAATTTGTACAAAGAACGTGTTCTATTTATTGTGCTAAAGTCGGGACTTTAAATATAAATAAGCATCAGTTAGAAGAAAATAAAATTATTGAAGAATTGAACCATTTTTTTGAGGATAGGGACACAGAATTTATACAGGATGGTTGGGTGCCTCCTATTATAAATTACAAAGAGCCAAATACTCCTTTATTTGAAAAATGTTCAAAACAAAAAGGGGATGGAAAGTTTACATGGTTGGCGGGATTTTTAGGTTCTGATCGGTTATTTGCTCAAATTTATCACTTGCCTTCTAATTCAAGTGGCAACCGTTTACATAGTCATTCAGATGTAGATGAAATGTACCTCGTTTTAGAAGGTGAAGGTTTTATGAAAACGAACAGAAAAGAAATTCCTATTAAGCAAGGTGATATCATAACGAAACCTAGCGGCAGCGGACTTCAAACGGAATTTATTGCTGGCGAGAAAGGAATCACAATCCTTGACATTGAAGTATGGTCCCGCATCGATCAAACTGATGTTGTTCATTACCCTGAATATAGTGAAATTTTATTACGTGGTAAAGGACTTAATCATGCATTTTCCACAGAAGGTAGTACGTCAGGAAATGACATTATGGAACATTATAATCAAACCTATAAACGTGCTCTTGATGGAAGTAAAGTATTTGAAATAAAAGAGTAAGTGAAAAATGTTTCTTTATAAGTTAAGCGATATTTTTCCTGTATGCTCTATGTCGTTTCTTGAAGTGAAATAGAAATAGATCCATACGAAAACACACAAAAACCCCTTGCAAGATGCAAGGGGTTTTACTAACGGCCCCGAGAGGATTCGAACCTCCGACGCACGGTTTAGGAAACCGACGCTCTATCCACTGAGCTACGGGGCCATATATAAAATTATTGTCACATACTTATTATAAAGAAAATGACCAAATTGTAAACCCTCAGTCATCCTATAATATCCCAGTAAAAGCACTCTCTCTGTATACCTTTCAGATTTATTTTGATGCTCAATAAGAGACCCTAATTATTGGATGTGACATATAAATACTATAACTCTATTAAACTACTGAATATTTTCAGCCAAAAAATCGCAAATCTTTCGATTCAAGTTTTACCGTTCTTGGAATAGCCACTAGAATCAAAACCTTTATGAGAAAAGTCTGTTGGAGTAAACAAGCTTTCAGAACAAACGCTCACGAGAGTTTTCTCGGAGAAAAAATGGTCATTGGTGAAATGTTAGAAAAAATTAACAAACAGCTGCCAGTTTTTAAGATATCGTAAAAGTAAGGATTGTATATATTTGAAACTCCAACCTTTGAAAGGAGGGGGAGGCTAGTGACAGTATTACTTAAGGCAAAAAATGTATCAAAAGTCTACCAAATGGGTGAGGTTACTGTCCAAGCCCTGAAAGATGTCAGTTTTGAAATCTATAAAGGAGAATTCATTGTCGTTCTCGGTCCAAGCGGATCTGGGAAAAGTACGATGATTAATCTCATTGGCGGCATGGACACAGCTAGCTCAGGAGAAATTTATTTTCACGATCAGCCGCTCCATCATGTTAACGAAAAAACATTAACGGAATATCGGCGCAATGCGGTTGGCTTTGTTTTTCAATTTTATAATCTCATGCCAAATTTAACGGCCTATGAAAATGTTTTATTGTCGACCCAAATTGCTAAAAATCCTCTTGAACCGATGGAAGTTTTGCAGCAAGTTGGCTTAGGCGAACGTGCCAACCATTTCCCGGCGCAACTATCAGGAGGAGAACAACAAAGGGTTGCAATTGCAAGGGCTGTCGCCAAAAACCCTGAAATTTTACTATGTGATGAGCCAACGGGAGCCCTTGACTTTTCAACAGGCATACAAGTACTAAAGCTTTTGCGAGATTTTAACAAAAATTACGGTAAAACAGTGATGATAATTACCCATAATGCTGGTATCGCTGCCATGGCAGACCGCGTTTTTTATATTAAAGATGGAAGATTAGAAAAGATTCAGGTGAACGAACATCCTTCTGAACCGGAGGAGGTGACCTGGTAATGCTCTGGCGAAAAATGTTTAGAGATATGATGGAAAATAAAATTGCTTATATTGCTTGTATCATTGTCATCGCAATCGGACTAACAACTTATACATCGATGTCAACAGCAAAAGATAATTTATTTATGGCAAAAGATGAGTTTTATAAGAAATATCACTTTGCTGATGGTTTTGCACAAGTTAAAGCGGTTCCCTACGAAAAAGTTGAGGCGCTTTCCAATATTGAAGGCATTGATGTAGTGGAAGGCCGGCTTGTCAAAGATGTCAGAGTGTTAATGCCAGACACCACAGAAAATATTTATCTCAGACTCATTTCTTTAAATCACCTTGAGGGAAATAAGTTAAACGGCATTCATCTCATTAGAGGCTCACTTCCAGAAGCAAATCACCGACAAATTATTTTAGGTGAAAAATTTTCTGATGCCCATCAATTAGAAATTGGACAAAAAATCAATGTAGCAATTGAGGGGAAACGGGTTGAACTTGCAATTACAGGAAGTGGACAAAGTCCAGAGTATGTTTATGCACTAAAAGACCTGCAAAGCATCGCTTCGGATCCGAGAACGTTTGAAGTAGCTTATGTACCTTATGAGGATATGGAAATGTTGTTTGACCAAAAAGGATTAGTGAATGATGTTTCTTTTACACTAGAGCCCGGCTTCGAATTTGATGATGTAAAAGAGAATCTTAAAACAGCGTTGGAACCATATGAACTTGAGGCCCTTTACGCCGCCGAAGATCAAATGAGCGAAGCGATGCTCTCACAGGAGCTGGAAGGTTTAGAAAAAATGGCGGCAAGCATTCCATTCGTTTTTCTTATTATTGCAGCCATTATTTTGTATATCATGGTGAAGCGGCTCGTTGAATCTCAAAGGGGACAAATAGGGACAATGAAGGCCTTTGGCTATGGAAATAGAGAAATATTGATTCACTATTTGAGCTATGGGCTGTTTATCGGAACCATCGGTGGCGTTTTAGGCGGAT
The DNA here is from genome assembly GCF_013303125.1 of Calidifontibacillus erzurumensis. GTDB lineage: Bacteria > Bacillota > Bacilli > Bacillales > Bacillaceae_J > Calidifontibacillus > Calidifontibacillus erzurumensis. Next base: position 14,255 of record NZ_JABTTE010000015.1, read on the forward strand.
TGTTTGGAACCGCCCTTTCAACAAGTATGATCGATCTATATCAAGACTTTTTTAGTTTACCAAGCCTCCAATCACAATTTTCACTGAAATATTTTTTGATTGGTATTGTCTTGGCGATTTTATTTAGTATGGCTGCTGCCTTTCAAGGAGCTCGCGGAGTTACGAAGCTTCAGCCCGCAGAAGCGATGCGTCCGCCTATTCCTATTATTACAAAAAAAGCTTGGATTGAAAAAATCCCAGGGATACTACGTCTTTTTAATGTTCAAGGACGTATGGCCATTCGGAATATATTAAGAAATAGAAACCGCAGCCTATTTACGTTTATCGGTATTGTTTTTACGTTCAGCTTGATGGCTTCCTTTTTTTCACTCGGCACTATGGCCGACAGGATGATTTTAGACCAGTTTACAAAGGTACAAAAGCAGGATGTGAAATTAACATTTTCCAAACCGCTTCCACGAACAGAAACAATCCGGGAACTGCAAAATTTAGAAGGGATCAAGCTAGTGGAACCTTTTTTGGAGGTGCCGGTCTCTTTAAAATTTTTAAATCATAAAATGGATGTCGTTGCTCTTGGAATTATAGAAAACTCAACACTTTATAATGTCTTTGATAAAGAGGGCAAGCGTTTAGAGATTCCTAAAACAGGCATGATGGTTTCTGAACAAGTGGCAAAGGAGCTTGGTATTCAAGCCGGTGATGTCATTCAAATCGACAGCATTATGGCAAAGGATACGGAAATGAAAATGAAAGTAGAAAAAATAATTCCGCAATTCATCGGTGCAAATGTCTATTTAAATCAAAATGTATTGATTGACTTGTTAAAGCAAGGTGAAATGGTGACTTCTGCACTTCTTTCGATTGACCCGAGGTTTATAGAAGAGATGAAAAATAAATATGAAACATCAAAGTTTGTGAGCACAATCGAGATTAGACAACAATCTATTGAAAAATACAACGAACTCATGGAATTGACATCATACATGCTAGGAGTTATGGCTATTATTTCAATTATTACAGGTTTTTCCATCGTCTATAACTCTAGTATTATTTCTTTGGCAGAAAGAAAAAGAGAGCTTGCCTCCTTGCGTGTTTTAGGCATGACGCCCCGAGAGGTGATGGAGGTTATCTCCGTAGAACAGTGGTTGATCGGCTTTGCTGGCATATTGGCAGGGATCCCTTTTGCAAACCTAATTAATAAAGTATTATCCAAAAGCTTGAGCAGTGATTTATTTACAATGCCTGACGTTACTTACCCTGATGCGATTGTTCAAGCTTTACTAGGCACCATTTTCGCTATTTGGATTTCACAACGTTCCGTTTCGCGCAAAATTAAACAGCTTGACCTTGTTTCCGTTTTAAAAGAAAGAGAATGAAACATGAGGGTAGTTTACAATTTCATATATAGACTTCGATTTCCGAAAATCGGGAGGGACGGTTATGGAAACCCATATAAAATGGATTATTACAGCAATTTTAGTACTCGGGATTGGCAGTTATTTTGCATATTCTCAAACAAAACCCCTTCATACAGAGCTACTTGAAGTCAAAGAACAAACGGTTGCACAAGAATTTAAAGAGGAAGGGATAGTAACCTCCTCTCTAGAGCAGCCAATTTTTAGTGAGATTAGCGGGAAAATCGTAAAAATGCATGTAAAGGAAGGACAAAAGGTCAAAAAAGGAGAGGTGCTCGCTGAGATTGAGGCAAAAGATCTTGAATTTCAACTTAGACAACTGCAGGCACAGCTCGAAAGCATTAAAGGTCAGGAAAAACAAGCATATAAAAGCCCGTACTCTGCACAAGTTAAACAGCAGCAATTAATGATTGAGGAAACAAAACGCCAACTCGAGATTGGTAAAAATAATTATGAAAAAATAAAATCTTTATATGACAGCGGGGCTGTATCTAAACAAGAGCTTGATGATGCAGAAAATAAAGTTAAACAGCTTGAAAATGCCCTCCTGCAACAGGAGCAAGCATTAAAGTTAATTGAAGAGCAGGCAGAACCGATGCCAGGCACTTCCCAATATTATAAAGGATTGCGGGAATCTGTGAATGAGCAAATTGCTCACCTCGAGTATTTACTCAGTTCTAAAAAAATTATGGCACCAGTGGATGCTGTCATAAAAGAACTGTCTGTAAAAGAAGGGGCGATGGTGACTCCGCAAACCCCATTAATGACATTAAGTGATGATAATAATCTCGAAGTAGAAGTGTATCTTTTAACGGAAGATGTTATCAATGTCAAAGAAGGAATGATCGTTGAACTTATTCAAAAAAGAAAAAATGGCGATTATTCCTTTAAAGGACAAGTAAAATCAATAGCTCCGGCAGCAGAGGAAAAAATATCGGCGCTCGGTTTAACAGAGCAAAAAGTAAAAGTAACCGTTGTACCTGATCAAAAGGAATCACCTGAATTGCGCCCAGGCTATGCACTTGATGTCGTTTTTACAACATTGGTACAAGAAAATAAACTAGCTGTGCCAAAGGTTGTCCTTTTCCCAACAGAAAACGGTGGGGATGCTGTATGGGTTGTTAAAAACGGCAAGGCTAAGATGCAAGAAGTAAAAACAGGCATGGAAACCGATGAACTTGTAGTTATTGAAGAAGGCCTAAAAGCTGGGGATTTAGTGATTAAAAATCCTCAATTGGAAGGTTTGAAAGTGGGAAAGGCCGTTCAACAAAGTAACAAATAAAGAAAAACTAATTTACATTTTTTAATAGGATAGATAAAATCAGGTGGAGTTACTTACTCCACCTATTTTTAAAAGGTCTCCATTTTCCCCCTGACTTTGCGTCTTTTAAGTTATTGCTTTTCTGGAGCATTTGCGTACTTATCAATTTTTCATTCATTCTTTGTTTATCATTTTTTATTTCTATATTATTTTAACCTTCATTAATTTTTATACTCCAACGTTATATCAGTTAAGTGGCTAATTTTTTACGTTTTTCTTTTTGTTCTAGTTGATCCTTTCTGTTATCCTATTATAAAATAATTTTAATTTTCTAATCCTTCTTTATATCTTCAAATATAGTAGTAACAATTGCCTATAATTCAGTTTATAATAATAAATATATCAGAACATCGAATGGGAGGGCAGATCGTATGAAATGGCCTGTAGGCAGGAAATTGTATACTGGTTTTATTTTACTCCAATTGATGATTATCGGTACTGGATTTATTGGTGTAAAAGGAATGGACAATCTTAATAACGAAATGAAAGAAATTACAACTAGCTGGATGCCTGGTGTTGAAAGCATTAATAAAATAAGATATTTTACCGAGCATCTTCTTACATTAGAATTTAAATATCTTATTAATGCGGACGATGAAATTTCTCAAAAACTATTATCTGAAATGGAGAAAACGATAGCTAATATAGAAAATGAACTTAATAATTATGAAAAGACGATTATCCTCAAGGAGGACCGTGGACATTTTGAAATTTTGAAAAAAGAGTTGCAAGAATATAAATCCATTCATAATAACTTTTTATTAATGGGAAAACAAATAGATATTTATAACAGAGACACTAATATAAACGAAGAGGAAATTACCGCAACGATCAATGCTGCCGATAAAGCTTTTCAAGAAATACAAGCTCAGCTTAATACTTTAGTAGCTTTTAAACATGAAGGAGCGCTTAATTCTGTCAGCGAAGGTGATCATACATACAATGCCGGTAGAAATTTAATGTTGATCGTCATCGTTTCAGCGATTTTATTTGGAATTATTGTTGCCTATGTTTTAACGCAAATGATTAAAAAACCGCTTGAAAAAATCAATGCTAATGTCAAAGAGATCGCCACTGGAAATTTAATGAATGATTCCATTCAAGTTAAAAATCGAGATGAGTTAGGGGTTCTTGCAAAAGAAGTAACAACAATGACAAAAAATTTATCTCATTTAGTCCGACAAGTTGGTTATCATGCCCAACATGTTGCCGCAGCTACGGAACAAGTAAATGCCAATGCTGAACAAACTGCAAAGGCAGCTAAACAAATTTCATCCTTTATTCAAGAAGTTTCTGCAGGTTCTGAATTCCAAGTAAAAGGAGCCGAAGAAGGTGCAACTGCCGTTGAGGAAATGGCTATAGGAATTCAACGAATTGCTGAAGCGGCTTCCAGTGTTGCAGATTCAACCGCTGATGTTTCTCAAAAAACAAATGACGGAAATGAAGTTATTCAAAATGTTGTCCAACAAATGGCAACTATCCGCGAATCTGTTAATGATTCATCAGTTGTTATTCAAAAATTAGGAGAACGTTCACAAGAAATAGGCAAAATTATTGAAGTTATTACAGGCATTGCCGACCAAACAAACTTGTTGGCATTAAATGCAGCCATTGAATCGGCAAGAGCTGGTGAGCACGGACGAGGCTTTGCTGTTGTTGCAGATGAAGTGCGCAAACTCGCTGAACAATCTAGAAACTCAGCAAATCAAATAGCGAAATTAATTGAAGAAATTCAAGAACAAACCAGATTAGCAGTTGAACAGATGGCAAAAGGTACGGAAGAAGTAGAAAGAGGTACAACAGTCGTCCAAAATGCTGGTGATATGTTCTCAGCCATTTCGAAAGCAATTTCCGACGTTAGCATTCAAATTGAAGAAGTCTCTTCAATTTCTGAACAACTTTCAGCAGGATCTCAAGAAGTAACAGCAACAATTGAAGAACTGGCACAAATTGCGAGAGAATCATCTAAAAAATACAAAGAAATCGCTGCGTCTTCAGATGAAACGCTTAATTCCATTGAAGAAATCACTTCTGCAACAACATCGCTTAGCGAAATGGCTCAAACACTGCAAAAAGAAATCAATAAATTTAAAGTTTAAAAAAGCCATAAGTGTACGTTTTGTTTGCGTACACCTATGGCTTTTCTTTTTGAAGGTCATTCAATTATTCTACTAACTCGTTTTGTTCCTCAAGCTCCTCGTTAGGATTAGGTTCCATTGTTTCCTGTTCATCTTCCTGTTCGCCTTGTTGCTCATCTTCCTCTTCATCTGAAATCTCATCAATTGTCAATAATTCAATGGCTAGCGGTAATGCCGCGCCTCCAGCGTGCATGAATTCAAGTTGTATCATGCCGCTTTCTTTATCATCGATGACATAATCAATAATATTTGCAATTTCCGTCAATGGTTTTAGCGTTGGAATTAAATACACTTTGCCATCAATTTTGACAGCTCCATTATAAATGCCACCGCGGGCACCTGCTCTTACTCTAATAGTCTGTGAACTTCCTGTTTCATTAACAATTGGAATTTTCACGATATAAGAAGCACCGTAATGCCCTGGATTTTTAACCATTTCCTCTGGATCGCCTAATCCGTTTTCAGGGGTCATTAAATGGTCAGTAGCACCATTAGAAATTTGATAAGCTACAACTTCACTACCTGCTTTATAAACTGGCAATTCCGTCTCTAGTTGTGAACTTTTCCAAACACCTCGAGGGTGGCGGGCTGTTTGATCAATGGCAACTGGCTCTTCTAAAATCGTTGTGACATCTGTTCCATTTTTGCTTATAACCGTTCTAATTTTATAATGGAGTTGACCAGTTCCCGCTTTTTTCCTAACATAAAAGTCATACAGAAAACCTAGAGTATTCGCTTTTGGAACTTCAAAAGATTTTATAAGAATATTTTCTCCTTCCTTTACAACAGAACGTTCCATTTTCACAGAGGTCATTTTGCCACTTAAAGCTCGTTCAGCAATTGGCAAACCTACATCATAATTAACCCATCCATTAATTGTTTTTCGATTAATACCTTTTAGGTCGACAACTTCTATTTCATTCGTAGATGATAAATTTTCAATTGTAATGGCAATTGTAACAGGTTCATTGAACTCGTTAATATGCCATCCAAATACACGGTGATCGACTGCATTTTTCTCACTTTGCACTTCATCATGCCATAATGTTGCATTTTCTTCAGGTATAGTTCGTTCATTTAAATTTTCTGGGTTGTCACTAACCATGATCCTGCGGTTTCCAACAAACGTTGCACCATCAACATTAGTAGGCTTTGAAAACAATAATTCTTCTTTCTCTAAAAATTCATGTTTAAATTTTGCCGGATTAATATAAATATAGATTTCTCTTGTAACTGCATCATAATGTGAATACCCGCCAAATACTTTTGGAATAATACTGATTGGCATCACAAGCATATTTTCATATTCAAATATTGAGTTTGGTATTTCTATTAGTTCATTATCTATAAATGCGTAATTTTGATCTTTGAAAAGCTTAATCGTTGAATCATTCCAATAAATAGTAATTTCATTACCATTTCTTTCCCAAGTTAAATCCTCTGATACATTGTTTAACACTGCATCTAATGGAAGAAAAGTAACGCCATTTCGAACAATTCTCGCAAATGATCCAAAATCTACAACTTTATCATTTACATAAACTGGTGCTTCAATTTTTTCGTACGTCGTTTCTGGCAAAGTAATCGATATTTTTCTCAACTTTTCATCCCAAACGACTGTTCCATCAAAAGCTTCCCCTACAAAACGTAAAGGGACAAGTGTCCGGTTTTTATAAATCGTCGCTGAAACATCAAGCTTATAGTCTTCTCCATCAACTTGTGCAACATCTGAATCAATGGCTAATCGAATAAATCTTTCATTTTTTATAGCAGAAATAGTCTTCGTCTTTTCATCCCATTGAACATTCGCATCCATTGCTTCAAAGATTGCCCTTAGAGGCACTAATGTCCGTTCATCTTTAATAGCGGGTGGCACATCAAATTTTATAGGAGCATCATTAATAAAAATGCGTATATCTTTCATCTCTTTAATGGTTGACTCTGCGTGTACATTTGGTAAAAAGACACTTAATGCTAATGTGCTAGAAAGGATGCCTGTCATAATCTTTGTTTTCAATTCATCAACCCCTCCAAATTTCGATACTTACAACCCCTAGATTCTACCATTTTTTTGTTACAAAACAATGTCAAATAGATTAAAAGATTGGAAAAAATAAAAAAACCGTTGCTAAACAGCAACGATTGTTGTTAGCTTTGTATGTATATGGCGGAGGAAGAGGGATTCGAACCCCCGCGCGGTTTGACCCGCCTCTCGGTTTTCAAGACCGACCCCTTCAGCCAGACTTGGGTATTCCTCCATTTCAGACAATAAAAAATATATCATAGGAAATACTGATTGTCAAATTTCTTTGATAAAAAAATTTTTGTAGTAATTTGTCTAATCGACAAAGGAATTCCGAAATACCATTCTAGAATATTGGTCTATTCCTTTTTTCTCATCCATTATTTCGTTTCTCACAAATTATTTCTAAATACCTTTACAGATCGTACTTTTATCATGTCTTAATGTGTTACTCTTCCATGTTCTCATATTTTCATAATTGCTAAAGGGTTTCTCTTCGTGGATCCAATCATGGATGATAAGCTCCTCGATAAACATAATATAACCCAATCTTAGTTTTTTTAACGTACCAAAAATCACCTGCTGAACCTTTAAATTCATCTGGTACAAACCATTCGTATGGATCATACCCACTCACTCTGTACATATAACACTGATAGGAGTAGTCATAGCCTCTATCTTCAATACTAACAGTTAAACTTTGAATAGGATGCAAGCGTAACAATAAATTCAATCGTATGACAAATTCCGGTGAAAAACTCATGACTGTGAGGAATAAAAGTACAGTAGATATCATTAATAAAACTTTACTCTTCTTATTTTTAAACATTTTTTCCCCGTGTTTTTCCTGTAATTGGTACCATAAAAAGTTTGTAACACATGAATTCTACCAAAAAAAGGTAACTGTTTTTTTAAGGTAAGAATACTCATTTGTCAGCATAAAATTACAGATAAATGTATAGAAAAACAACATGTTATGCTTTCGTTTCTAAAAAATTTAGGGGGGAACAAACACGGTGATTGAAGGACATATCCAGTATAGCGAAGGGGAGTCACGATAAATTCCCATGTCATTTTCTGAAGTATCGTTAGTCTTTAGATAAGAATGGAGATTTAAAATCACAGTCAAATCTTGCGGTTTTTGCTATCCTCTAGACATTCAAATTGTCAAACTATCTTTCATGCACAAGGCAAAAATCGTGCAACATCTAGGATCCTTCACAAATATAAAGTAAAATTTGTATACGATAATGGGACTAAGGAGAAAAGGTGATCATAAAAATTGAAGGGCAGCCATATATCCCTATAGCAATGGCCACCCACAAACAAGTCTAAAGACATCTTAATCATTTTTCGGCTTAATTACTTCAATATTTCCCATATACGGTCTTAATATTTCTGGAATGATCACACTGCCATCTTCTTGTTGGTAGTTTTCCAAAATAGCCGCAACTGTACGGCCAATGGCAAGTCCTGAACCATTCAGTGTATGAACATGCTCTGGTTTCGCACCCTGTTCACGACGGAATCGAATATTAGCTCGTCGTGCTTGGAATGCTTCAAAATTACTGCATGAAGAAATCTCACGATAAGTGTTATAACTTGGAAGCCATACTTCAATATCATATTTTTTTGCTGCAGTAAAACCAAGATCTGCTGTACACATGCTCATAACGCGGTAAGGAAGCCCTAAGAGCTGTAAAATTTTCTCTGCATGGCCAGTCAATTTTTCCAATTCCTCATAAGAATCTTCAGGTTTTACAAAACGAACAAGTTCGACTTTATTAAATTGATGTTGGCGAATTAAACCGCGCGTATCACGGCCAGCAGAACCTGCTTCAGAACGGAAACAAGCGCTATAACCGCAATAAGCAATTGGCAAATCATTAGCATCCAAAATTTCATCGCGATGTAAATTTGTTACTGGAACTTCTGCAGTTGGGATTAAGAAGTAATCTTCATTGTCAATTTTAAAAGCATCTTCCTCAAATTTCGGCAATTGTCCGGTTCCGGTCATGCTATCACGGTTTACGATATAAGGCGGGATCACTTCCTCATAACCATGGTGTTCGGAATGATAATCCATCATAAAATTGATAAGTGCGCGCTCCAAACGAGCACCTAACCCTTTATAAAAAACAAAGCGGCTGCCAGTCACTTTTGCTGCTCGTTCAAAATCTAATATACCAAGTTCATTCGCAATATCCCAATGAGGTTTTGGATCAAAAGCAAATTGGCGAATTTCTCCCCATTTGCGTACTTCGACATTATCATCTTCAGACTCTCCTACAGGCACTGTTTCATGAGGAATATTCGGGATGGATAATAATAGTTTCTGCAATGACTCCTCAACAACACGAAGCTCGTCATCAATAACTTTAATACGATCGCCAACTTCTCTCATTTCCACAATCAAATGATCGGCATCTTTCTTTTCTCTTTTTAATACAGAAATTTGTTTAGAAACTTCATTCCGTTTGTTTTTTAACATTTCTCCTTCTGCAATAAGTTCGCGCCGTCTGACATCTAACTCACCAAAGCGATCCAAATCACCTAAATCTTCGCCACGAAATTTCAGTTTTTCTTTAATTTCCGCAAAATTTTCACGTAGAAATTTCATATCAAGCATATTCATTACCTCCTCTTTTTTTTAAAATAAAAAACTCCCGTCCCTATAAATAGGGACGAGAGTATACCCGCGTTGCCACCCTGATTGAAAAAAGCATAGCTTTTTTCCACTCACTATGATAACGGTTGTTAAACCGAAAGTATTTACTAAGCTCGAAAGCTGTTCCATACTTTGCTCAGGGATGGATTCACAAGAGGCTTTTATCGGTTTGCACCAACCACCGACTCTCTTAAAAAAGCTTTCTTGCTACTAGTTCCCATCAACGCTGTTCTTTATTAAACTTGCCGTTCTGTTATATTAATCATTACACTATCATTTTACCACAATTTCTCTGCTATTATACAGCTAATTTTTCTTTTGCTTCTTTAACCATTTTAACAAAATATTGAGCCATACGGTGGTCATCAGTTAATTCCGGATGGAAAGAACAAGCGAGGTAATGGCCTTGTCGTACTGCAACAATTTTGTCATGGTGTTTGCAAATAATTTCAACATCATTGCCGACTTCAAGAATTCTAGGTGCTCGGATGAAAACACCAATAAAATCATCGGCAATATCAGTGATCGTCAAGCTTGCTTCAAAACTGTCTACTTGACGGCCAAAAGCATTGCGCTCAACGGTCATATCAATTAATCCTAAATGAGCATCTTCTTGTCCGGCAATTTTCGTAGCCATTAAAATCAAACCGGCGCAAGTTCCCCAAATTGGCTTTCCGCTTTCGCCAAATTTTTTTAATGGCTCGAAAAATCCGTATTTATCGATTAATCGTCTCATGGTCGTGCTTTCTCCACCAGGGAGTATAAGACCATCGATGTCTTGCAATTGTTCAACTTTTTTAATTGCCACTGCCTCGGCACCAACAGCTTCTATTGCTTGTATATGCTCTCTTACAGCCCCTTGCAGAGCTAAAACCCCTATTTTAACCATGTAGCATAGCCCCTTTTGTTGTCGCAAAAATAAAAAAATAAATAATACAATCTAACAGGATTAGATCTGGCCAGCTCAACCGACCAGCGACTCCGCAAACTTCAGACTTCTCCACTACGATAAGTCAACATCTGCTCGTTTCCTCGCAGTGTTTCCTTTATCTCATTGCGAAGTCTTCCAGTTTGTACGTCGCTAAACGGTCGCTTCCGCTTTATTTGTCCAGCTCCAGTCACCAGCGCCTTACGAGACTTCCTTCACCTCCGTACGATAAGTCAACATCTGCTCGTCCCTCGCAGTGTTTCCTTTATCTCCTCCGGCTCAGTCCAGTCTTATCGGCGCTAAACGGTCGCTTCCGCTTTTCTAATTACCAGCCGCGTTCTTGCATGCGTTCGCTTGGTTGTAATGATGAAATTTCAATACCTTTCATTGCTGTACCTAATCCTTTAGAAAGCTCAGCAATTAATGCGTAGTCTTCATAGTGTGTAGTAGCTTCTACAATAGCACGTGCAAACTTTTCTGGATTTTCAGATTTAAAAATACCTGATCCTACAAATACACCATCTGCTCCTAAGTGCATCATTAATGCTGCATCTGCTGGTGTTGCAACACCGCCGGCTGCAAAGTTAACAACTGGAAGTTTTCCTTCACGTTTCACTTGAAGCACAAGTTCATATGGAGCTTGAATATTTTTTGCATAAGCCATTAATTCATCTTCAGACATTGAAACAACTTGACGAATTTGTGATTGAACCATACGCATATGGCGAACAGCTTCTACAATATTTCCCGTTCCAGGTTCGCCTTTTGTACGAAGCATAGATGCACCTTCACCAATACGGCGTAATGCTTCACCTAAATCACGGCAACCGCACACAAATGGTACTGTAAATTCACGTTTATTAATATGAAATACTTCGTCAGCAGGTGTTAAAACTTCACTTTCATCAATATAGTCTACGCCCAAAGATTCCAATACACGAGCTTCTACATAATGACCGATCCGAGCTTTTGCCATAACAGGAATTGACACAGCGTTCATAACTTCTTCAATAATTGTTGGATCTGCCATACGCGCAACACCGCCAGCTGCACGAATATCTGCTGGTACGCGCTCGAGAGCCATAACAGCAACCGCTCCTGCAGCTTCAGCAATTTTAGCTTGTTCCGCATTGACAACGTCCATAATAACGCCGCCTTTTTGCATTTCCGCCATTCCACGTTTTACACGTTCTGTTCCAACATTTTGAGACATTTTTACAATTCCTCCTACATATATGTAATTATTCATGATTAACTTTTTTTATTTTATCATGCACAAAAGATGGCCTGTCCATTATTTTAACCTAAAATTCTTGAAATTCCTATTTTTATTTGAAAAAAAATAGAAAAAAATCCATAAAATCAACTAGGAATACTTATATATTCTTCGTTGATTTTATAGATTCAATAAAATAGATTATTTTTTTATTTAAAACAAGCCTTTAATTCCGCTTGCTACACTACTCCAAATATCTACAAAAAATCCACCAATAGCCCTCATTGATAAGACAAACCAATTTGCTTTTTCGACTTTTGCCTGAGTTACTACATCGACTGTTTCATGAAGACCACCGTCGTCAAATAAATATCCAAAATTATTTTCACCTTTGTATTCATATGTTAAATATCCGACCTTTTGGCCTTTTTTAACCGGTGCCACTAAAGTGCCATCTTTAGAAAGTGCTTTTTCATCTAAAATAAGCTTTGGTTCGTAAAGCTCCTCTTCATTGACTTTAATAACCGTTGTTAGCGGCTCTTTAGCAGCAATTTCAACTTCATGCTCTTTTCCTTTAGTGACCTTTAATGTACTTTGTTTTTTCAGTTGATAGCCCTCTGGAAACAGCTCTTTTTCTACAAAATTGCTAAATCCATAGTCAAATAGTTTTTTCGTTTCTTCAAAACGTGCATATTGTGACTTCGTGCGCATGACAACACTAATTAAACGCATTCCATTGCGGACAGCTGTTCCAGTAAAGCAATAGCCAGCAAGTTCTGTAGAACCAGTTTTCAAACCATCAACGCCTTGATATGCAAACTGCTGCAAATAACCAGGAATGTCAGGCAACATCGCATTCCAGTTCAACATCGTAATTCCTTCGCCATCGATTCCTTTTGTAAATTTCTTTACAGGAATGCTCGCTGTTTCTAATACTTCAGGGTAATCATTGATCAAATGGTAGGCAAGTGTAGCTGTCGCACGGGCTGACATCATATTTTCTTCTGTTTCGCCTGTCCCTTTCGGATGCATCCCTAATAAATCTTTATTATTTAAGCCTGTTGAATTCACAAACTTAAAATCTTTCATTCCAAGCTCTTTTGCTTTGTCATTCATCATTTTAACGAAATTAGTTTCTGATCCAGCAATTGTTTCCGCAAGGGCAATCGTTGAACCATTAGCTGAATAAATCGCCATTGATTCATAAAGCTCTTTTACTGTATATTTTATATCTTTCCTAAGTGGTACATTTGATAGACTACGATTTTGTGAGATTTTATATACATAATCAGAAATAGATACTTCTTGATCCCAGCTTACTTTTTTCTGATGGATAGCCTCTAATAATAAATACTCTGTCATCATTTTTGACATACTTGCTGGAGGTAATGTTTGATCGGCATTTAGTTCATATAATATTTTTCCGGATTTGGCATCAATTAAAATTGCTGCTTCCGCTTCTAGTCCAAGCTCTACTGCGCTCGCTTTTGTCGGAAAATTGGCAAAGAATGTTGTAAATATTAGCATTACAAGCAAGCTATATAGAACACATTTGTTTCTAAGATGTTTGTTCAACTTAATTCCCTCCAGTACTTAATCCCATGCTTATTAAAACAAAGTTTCCACTCCATCGGCTATTCTATCAAATTTAAGAACAAAAAAACAGAGGAAAAGCTCCTCTGTTTCCAAAAGTAGGTTGGTATTTTTTTCTACATCAATACGAACCTTGATATTCCTATTCTTTTAAACAGAATAGTTTGGCGCTTCTTTTGTTATTTGCACATCATGTGGATGGCTTTCTCTTAAACCAGCGCCTGTCATACGGATAAACTGCCCATTTTCTCTTAATGTTTCTAAGTCTTTTGCACCACAATAACCCATGCCGGAGCGCAATCCACCTACTAATTGGTACACTATATCAGCTAGAGGTCCTTTATATGGCACACGACCTTCAATTCCTTCAGGAACAAATTTTTGATTGTCTTCTTGGAAATAGCGATCTTTGCTTCCACGTTCCATCGCACCAACAGAACCCATGCCGCGATAAACTTTAAAGCGGCGGCCTTGATAAATTTCAGTTTCTCCTGGGCTTTCAGTTGTTCCGGCAAAAATGCTGCCTAGCATAACTGCATTGGCACCAGCAGCGATTGCTTTAACAATATCGCCAGAATATTTAATACCACCATCTCCAATGATTGGAACACCGTATTTTCTTGCTTCCGTTGCACAGTCATAAATGGCTGTAATTTGCGGTACACCTACACCGGCAACTACACGGGTTGTACAAATGGAACCAGGACCAATGCCGACTTTAATAATATTCGCACCCGCTTCAATTAAATCTCTCGTTGCTTCACCGGTTGCTACATTACCTGCAATAATATTTAAATCAGGGTAAGCTGCTCGAATTTCACGTACTTTATTAATAACACCTTCCGAATGGCCATGGGCAGTATCAACGACGATTACGTCAACGCCTGCTTTTACTAACGCCTCTACGCGAAGCATCGTATCTGCAGTAACACCTACAGCAGCGCCAACTAATAAACGTCCATGACGGTCTTTTGCTGAATTCGGGAATTCAATAACTTTTTCAATATCTTTGATCGTAATTAAACCTTTTAAAGTTCCGTCATCATCAACTAAAGGAAGTTTTTCAATTTTGTATTTTTGCAAAATTTTCTCTGCTTGTTCAAGCGTTGTTCCTACGGGAGCCGTAACTAAATTTTCTTTTGTCATTACATCAGAGATTTTTATCGAATAATCTTGGATAAAGCGAAGATCGCGATTTGTTAAAATACCGACCAATTTTAAATCATTTTCATTATTTACGATCGGTACACCAGAAATTCGATATTTTCCCATTAAATGTTCAGCATCATATACTTGATGTTCAGGTGTTAGGTAAAATGGATTCGTAATAACGCCGCTTTCTGACCGTTTGACTTTATCGACTTGGTCCGCTTGCTCTTCGATTGACATGTTTTTATGGATAATGCCCAAGCCCCCTTGTCGAGCAATGGCAATAGCCAATTCAGCTTCCGTCACAGTGTCCATTCCCGCACTAATGAGAGGAATGTTTAATTTCAATGTTTCTGAAAGCTCAGTTCTTACATCAACATCTTTTGGCAATACTGAAGACCGCGCAGGAATTAACAAAACATCATCAAACGTTAATCCTTCCTTGCTAAATTTGGTTTCCCACATCGTATAATCTTCTCCCTTATTTGATTTTTCGTGAAAATTTATTAGTAGCTTAACAATTGGACACAATACTGTCAAGGAAACGACAAAGCTTTCGGAAGATTGAATATATTAAGCGCTTGCATTTGTTTTGGGGGTGTCAATTTGAATGTATAATCAAGAAATAATTTGGAACTCTTTGTCCATCTTTTATTCTTCGATCAATGCTCAAAAATATTTGCTTCACTGTTATCAAAAATTGGGCATGGAGGATGCTGAGAAAAAAAGTTATGAAAACTGCTATCCATTTATTTATTATTTAGATCATGGAAAAAGTTATTACCAACTTGCAAATCAAGCGCCATTTTCAATCAAGCCAATACTATTATTTTATGGAATGGTGCAACTTTTAAAAGCATGTCTATTAACCGTTGATCCTGCCTATCCTGAATCATCAACTGTTCTTGCTCATGGTGTGACGACAAGAAAAAGAAAAAAAAGAAACTACGAATTTTTAAAAGATGAAGTAAAAATTCAAAAAAATGGGTTATTTCCCCAGCTTGCCATCAAAATGTTTCACATGAAACAAAATCTTGATGCAGAAAAATATACAATGGAATTTCTATTGGCTAGAATTCCGGAGTTAAACCATATTTTCCAAACAACTTTTGATAAAATGCAAAGTTATAAAATTGCTCGTCTGCATGATATGGAAATGCACATCCCAATGGATATGTTAGACCATTTACATATGACATCGGATCGTTTTCATACTTTTTTAAAACAAGTTTTGCCGATAGATTTCCAAATCATTGAAAACAAAAATAGTGAAAAATTTCAAATTCAATTGAGTAAACCTTTGAACGTAAATGAAGTTTCACCGCTTCAAGTTAATTGTTTTGAACAAACAATCCATATACCAATAGAGAAAAAACAATTTTTCTTTTTCCCGGAAATGATGACCCATTATTTACTTCTTTACAATTTAAGCATGATTGCAAGGTATGAAACAGAATGGTGGAGCGAGCTTCTTTACAGTTTTGACAGCCTTGATTATCCGTTTATTCATCAATTTTTACATGTAACAGCAATAAAAGTTCCTTTTCTCATTAACGACTATTTGCAACAAAAAAAGGTTGCCTTATAAGTGTCGGCATTTAAATCTTCCGTTTGAATCACTTTTAAATGCCGACAATTTTGGGCAACCGTTTCATTTATAATACTTCTTCAATATATAGATCACGATTATGAATTAGATAAATAATCTCTCCTGATTCAATCAATCGGACCATCGGTCTTGTTGGAGACGACTGTTCAATAAATACGATTTCTCCAATCTTATTATTAGACAATCGTACTTTCGTCCCCGTCGTAAAGTTCGTCATTAATTCTGTCAATGCTTGAACTACTTTTCCATCAAATTTGCCGAACTGATCTTGTAAAATAAATTCTAATGCTTTAAATGGCGATTGCTTTTTTTTGTTATGCTGTTCTGATGTCACCGAATAGTATACATCGCTAACCGCAATAATACGCTCATAAATCGATAAATAATCTCCACTAATGCCATTCGGATAACCGCTGCCATCAATTCGTTCATGATGTTTATAAACGGCTTTTTTTACTTCATCTTTAAGCAAATTTATATTTTTGATCATCATAAAACTATAAACGGGATGCTTCTTTAATTCATCAATTTCTTCTAGCGTAAGCACACCCTTTTTAGTAATAATTTTTGGATTGATTTTTGCCATGCCGGCATCACATAAAGCGCCTGCTAAACCTATTTGAATACAGTCACCCTTCGGTAAATTAAGAGTTTTTGCCAATACAGCCGACAGGGCCGCTATATTAATGGAATGATGGTATAAAAAATTGTCTGCATTTGAATAATGGTGGAGAGTGAATAACACTCTTGGCATTTTTAAAGCTTCTTCAATAACAGGAACGATGACAGTCCGCAAGGCTGGCATATCAATAGAGATTCCGGACTGCCATCTTTGAAAAAACTTTTTATAACTATAGACAGCTTTTAAATAAAGCTCAATAAAACTAGGATTAAACTCCTGAATTTCTTCATCCTTGGCTATAGCTATATCAGCTTCCAATACTTGATCTGGCTTAAAAGGCTCCCCTGTGGCGAGAATGGGCTCAACGTGAACTTCTTTAATTAAAAAAGCTTTAATAATTTCCAATGTTTCAGCTGATAACACTGTTTTTCTCGGAACAATTGGAAAATTGGTTAGCGAAAAGACATCTTTCTCAAGAATACAACCTTCCTTTAGTTGATTAGGATGTACCTTCATAAATGTTCACCTTTATTCAGAAATATCATCTTGATTTGAAGTTGCATCTTGATTGTCCTCTTCAGTTGAACGTTCCACAATGGCAACAGTTGAAACGACTTCATTTTCATCAAGGCGCATTAATTTAACTCCTTGTGTATTCCGTCCGGTCACTGATATCGAATCAACAGGTATACGAATGATTATGCCGCTTTCAGTAATAACCATTAAATCTTCATCGCCTGTCACCGCTTTAACAGCTGACAATGGACCATTTTTCTCAGTAATATTGCACGTTTTAATACCTTTGCCGCCGCGGCTTTGCATCCGGTACTCTGACAATGGCGTTCGTTTTCCATAGCCATTTTTCGTCACAACTAATACATCTTCATGACCTTCGATAATTTCCATGCCGATAACTTGATCGTCTTCATTGAGCGTCACGCCTTTTACACCAGTCGCTTGTCTGCTCATTGCACGGACATCCGTTTCATTAAAACGAATTAACATGCCGTTCATCGTACCGATCAAAATTTCTTTGCGGCCATCTGTCAGACCAACGGAAATCACTTCATCTCCTTCACGAAGATGCAATGCAATTAAACCGCCTTTTCGGATATGAGAGAATTGTGAAAGCTGTGACCGTTTGACAACCCCGTGTTTCGTTGCAAAGAATAAATACCAATCATCATGGAATTCCTCTATTGGAATAACAGCGTTAATCCATTCATCTTTATCAATTTCCAATAAATTAATAATTGGAATACCTTTTGCTGTTCGGCTATACTCAGGAATTTCATATCCTTTTAGGCGATAAACTTTCCCCTTATTGCTAAAAAATAAAATGGTGTTATGGGTTGAAGTTGAAAGCAAATGTTCGACGAAATCATCTTCATTTGTACCCATTCCCTGAACACCGCGTCCACCTCTTCTTTGGCTTTTATAGGTGGCAGATGGCAATCGCTTAATATAGCCATTATGAGTAAGAGAAATGACTACACTTTGTTCAGGAATTAAATCTTCATCGTCAATTTCGCCGAAGTTGCCAGAAATAATTTCAGTACGGCGTTCATCGTTAAATCTTTCTTTAATCTCTGTCAATTCTTCACGAATAATATCAAGAACCTTTTCTTCATCCGCCAAAATAGCTTTTAATTCAGCAATAAGTTTAATAAGCTCTTGATACTCTTCTTCAATTTTTTCCCGTTCCAAACCTGTTAGACGTTGCAAACGCATATCTAAAATCGCCTGCGCTTGCTTTTCCGTCAAATTAAATCGTTCCATTAATCCAGCTCGAGCAATATCAGTTGTTTGTGAACTGCGGATTAATGAAATAATTTCATCGATATGGTCAAGGGCAATTCTTAATCCTTCTAAAATATGAGCCCGCGCTTCCGCTTTTTTCAACTCGAATTCTGTTCTACGGCGAATGACAACGATTTGATGGTCAAGATAATGGCTTAACATTTGTTTTAAATTCAATACTTTTGGACGACCATCTACAAGCGCAAGCATATTAATGCCAAAGCTCGTTTGCAAAGCTGTTTGTTTGTACAAATTATTTAATAAAACATTCGCATTGGCATCACGCTTCACTTCAATAACAATTCGCATGCCATTGCGGTCAGATTCATCACGCAAATCGGAAATCCCTTCAATTTTCTTATCATGAACAAGCTCTGCAATTTTTTCAATGAGCTTTGCTTTATTAACTTGATATGGAATTTCTGTAATGATAATCGCTTGTTTGCCGTTTGGCTTTTCTTCGATCATTGATTTCGCGCGAATCGTAATTGAACCTTTTCCTGTTTCATAAGCGCGACGAATCCCGCTCCGGCCTAATATTTGACCGGCTGTTGGGAAATCAGGGCCAGGGATAATTTCCATTAATTCAGCAATCGTAATATCACGGTTTCGACTAAGTGCTAAAATTCCATCAATGACTTCGCCTAGTTGGTGCGGCGGAATATTCGTAGCCATACCTACAGCAATCCCGGAAGCACCATTAACCATTAAATTCGGAAACCTTGCCGGCAAAACGACAGGTTCTTTTTCCGATCCATCATAGTTGTCTTGAAAATCAATTGTATCTTTATTGATGTCGCGGACCATTTCCATTGCAATTTTGGACATGCGCGCTTCTGTATAACGCATCGCTGCTGCCGGATCCCCATCGACAGAACCAAAGTTGCCATGGCCGTCCACCAACATATAGCGAATATTAAAATCTTGGGCCATCCGCACCATTGCTTCATATACTGCTGAGTCGCCATGTGGATGATATTTACCGATGACATCCCCAACAATACGGGCAGATTTTTTATGAGGTTTATCCGCATGATTGCCTAGTTCATTCATCGCATACAAAATTCGGCGGTGAACCGGTTTTAAGCCATCTCGAACATCCGGCAATGCACGGGATACGATAACGCTCATCGCATAATCTAAAAAGGATGTCTTCATTTCGGTACTCAAATTTACTTCTTGTATCGATTGACGTTCTTCTGGCATTCAGGCCCCTCCTCTCTATACATCTAGATTTTTAACATAACGGGCATTTTCTTGGATAAACTCACGTCTCGGTTCTACTTGATCGCCCATTAAAATTTCAAAAATTTGATCGGCTTCCATTGCATCTTGAAGATGAACTTGAAGCAATGTCCGATTTGCCGGGTCCATGGTTGTTTCCCATAACTGATCCGGATTCATTTCACCAAGACCTTTATACCGTTGAATTTGTGGTTTTGGCTGATCCGGCAATTCAGCTAATACTTTTTCTAATTCCCGGTCATTATAAGCGTAAACAATTTTTTTGCCTTGCGTAACTTTATATAAAGGTGGCTGGGCAATATAAACATAACCGTTTTCAATGATCGGTCTCATAAAACGATAGAAGAATGTTAACAATAGTGTACGAATATGGGCGCCGTCGACATCAGCGTCTGTCATAATGACAATCTTATGGTATCTAGCTTTTGTTATATCAAAATCTTCACCGATACCGGTGCCTAGCGCTGTAATGATCGTACGAATTTCATTATTTGACAAAATTTTATCAAGACGCGCTTTTTCAACGTTTAAAATTTTTCCGCGTAAAGGCAAGATCGCTTGGAAATGGCGGTCTCTTCCTGATTTTGCCGAACCGCCTGCTGAATCACCCTCCACAATATAAAGCTCACTAATTGAAGCATCACGTGAAGAGCAGTCGGCCAATTTCCCCGGCAAGCTGGAAATTTCAAGCCCACCTTTTCTGCGAGTTAATTCTCTTGCTTTTTTGGCAGCAATTCTCGCTCTTGAAGCCATTAAACCTTTTTCAACAATTTTTTTAGCAACAGATGGGTTTTCTAGTAAAAATTTTTCAAATTGTTCCGAGAAGATTGAATCAACAATCGCCCTTACTTCACTGTTTCCAAGCTTTGTTTTCGTCTGGCCTTCAAATTGCGGGTCCGGATGCTTAACAGAAATGATTGTCGTTAATCCTTCACGGACATCGTCACCGGTCAAATTTGGATCATTATCCTTGAAAATTCCGCTTTTTCTTGCATAGTCATTTATTACACGCGTTAAAGCTGCCTTAAAGCCAGCTTCATGTGTTCCGCCTTCATATGTATGAATATTGTTGGCGAAAGAATATATATTACTAACATAGCTGTCATTGTATTGCAACGCGATTTCTACCGTAATTCCGTCTTTTTCACCTATACAATAGACAGGCTCTTCATGAAGGACTTCGCGTGAACGGTTTAGATGTTCAACATAGGAAATAATACCGCCTTCATAGCACCAGCTTTGTTTTTTGCCTTCTGGACGCTTGTCTTCGATGCTGATCGTTAATCCACGGTTTAAAAAAGCTAACTCACGCAACCTGGTGGCTAAAATATCATAATCGTAAACGGTTGTTTCTTGGAAAATTTCCGGATCCGGACTAAAATGAACAATCGTTCCCGTTTGATCTGTTTCTCCAATAACAGTCAAGTCGCATGCAGGTACACCACGGTTATATTTTTGGTAATGGATTTTACCATCGCGGTGCACAAATACTTCGAGCTCTGTTGATAATGCATTAACGACTGATGCACCAACACCGTGCAAACCGCCGGAAACTTTATAACCGCCTCCGCCAAACTTACCGCCCGCATGAAGAACGGTCATGATGACTTCTACAGCCGGACGTCCCATTTTTTCATGAATCCCTACAGGAATGCCTCGGCCATTATCTTGAACGGTAATGCTATTATCTTCTTCAATGGTCACGTTGATTTCCGTACAATATCCTGCCAATGCTTCATCGATACTATTGTCGACAATTTCCCATACAAGATGATGAAGCCCGCGTGAACTAGTAGAGCCAATATACATACCAGGGCGTTTTCGAACGGCTTCTAAGCCTTCGAGCACCTGGATTTGATTTTCATCATAATTTTGTGCAACTACAGTTTGTTTTTCTTCCATGGCCACTAAAATCACCTTCACTTTCATAAATGTGATCGTCTTTTTAAAGTGCCTGCTCCAAGTGGTGATAGATAAACCGCACTTTTTGTAACAACGATCGATTTTGTCGTGCCCGCTGAAATTTCGACGATTTTATGTTTTTTTCTATTGTGCTCTACAAATTCTTTTAAAACTTCCGATTCTGCCAATAAATCATAGGAAATGATGGCTATAATCTCTTTGAGGCGTATCATAATATTTTCACCTAAATGAATAAACAAAGCAACGTTCCACCTTTTACTTAAATCTCTTTCGCCTCGCCGGCAGTAATAAAAAATTTAGCTGCTTTTTTCAAAGTTTCATGATCGATACCGTCCACACTTGTTGTCGTAACAAACGTTTGTACTTTATCTTGAATCGTATTTAATAAGTGGGATTGCCGATAATCATCCAATTCTGATAGGACATCATCCAAAAGCAAAATTGGATATTCTCCCACTTCTGATTTAATTAATTCAATTTCTGCGAGTTTCACAGATAAAGCTGTTGTCCGCTGTTGACCTTGCGACCCGTAAACTTGGACATCTTTTCCGTTGACAAAAAACTGCATGTCATCACGGTGAGGACCAGCCAATGTCAACCCTCGCTCTATTTCTTTTTCTTTCAGTTTTGCGAACTTTTCATAATATACTTCTACCATTTTTGACAAATCCATATCCTCTGATACATCAACCGAGGGATTATACTGAATTTTTAGCGACTCAAGCCCCCTTGAGATGCCATGGTGGATTTGTTCGGCCCATTTTTGCAGCATCTTGAGAAATTGAAATCTTCGTTCCGTTATTTTTACAGCAACATCTATTAGTTGGGATGTTAAAATATCGAGCATGATATTATTCTTATCCCAATCGTGGTGAAATTGTTTTAATAAATGGTTTCGCTGCTGCAAAATGTGTTGGTATTGGTTTAACTCATGCATATAAACAGGCGCAACTTGCCCAATTTCCATATCAATGAAACGGCGGCGAACCTGAGGACTTCCTTTAACGAGATTTAAATCCTCAGGTGCAAACATCACTGCATTCAGTGTTCCAATATAGCTGCTTAATTTTTTTTGCTCCAATGAATTTATTTTTGCTTTTTTCCCTTTTGAAGAAATAATAAACTCAAGGGATACAGATTGAGTCCTTTTATGGACCCTTCCTTCTATTTTAGCATATTCTTCATCCCATTTGATAAGTTCTTTATCTCTAGAAGTGCGATGGGACTTGGCGATGGCCAAAACGTAAATGCTTTCTAGTAAATTTGTTTTCCCTTGTGCATTTTCGCCGAGGATGACATTTACTTGATTTTCAAATTTCATAGTAGCTTTTTTATAGTTTCGGAAATTCGTTACTGTCAGTTCAGATAAAAACAAAAAAGGCACCCCCAACTGGGTTGTCATGCTTAATTAATAAAATTTTGCATGGCCAATCTGATGCTATTTGACATGCTAGTTAGTAAAATTAGAAACTACTTTAAAGTTTCCAATTCCTTTTATAATGACTTCATCATCATGGTATAATTTTTTTCCTCTCCGGTTTTCCGGAATTCCATTTACGAGCACTTCATTTTCATTTAAAAAAGATTTCACAGCCCCGCCTGTATCAATAACACCGGCCAGCTTTAATAATTGCCCCAATGTTATATTTTCCGTTGAAATGGAAACTTCTTTCATCATGGATGTCCCACCTTTTGTCGTTTTGCACGAATTTTGTCTTACTTTTATTTTACTAAATGTCAAAAGAAGATAAAAGAAAGCTGACAGGAACTTCCCTTTGTTTCCTGTTCAGCTTTCGATAAAAGTTCACACTTAATAAGTCCTTACAGGCAAAATAAGCTGGAGGATAGAGTCTTGATCAAGCGGCCGAATTAAAAACGGGCGCATCGCTCCTGTAAAACTTATTTTTACATCTGTTGCATCAAGGGCTTTTAAAGCGTCCATCATAAATTTCGCACTAAAGGAAATTTTAAGTTCTTCTCCTGAAAGAGATTCGCAAGGAACAAATTCTTCAACTTTACCTACTTCCGGCAAAATTGTCGAAATTTTAATTTGATTGTCTTCTTCATAAGTCGTTAGTTTTACAACGTTATTTTTTCCTTCTCTTGCAAGTAACGAGGCTCGGTCGATGGCTTGAAGGAATTCTTTCGCACTGATAATAATTTCAGTTTTAAAATCCATTGGAATAAGCTTTGTTGTATCTGGATAATTGCCTTCTAAAAGTCTTGAGAAAAATAGTAAGTATTTTGTTTTAAACAATATTTGATTTCCAGTAATCACTATATCAATCGTATCATTTTTCTCTTCTAATATTTTATTCAATTCATTCAAACTTTTGCCTGGAATAACAACACTTGAAAAGTTTTTTATCAGTCCGCTTTCAATCGGAGCTTTTCGCATCGCTAAACGGTGGCTGTCAGTAGCTACACAGATTAGTTCATCATTTTCAATGCGAAAATTTACACCGGTTAAAATTGGGCGTGATTCAGATGTTGATACGGCAAAAACGGTTTGTCGAATCATTTGTTTTAAAAGATCTATAGGCATTTGAAAAGCATGATGCTCGGAAATTTGCGGTAATTGAGGATATTCATCCGGATCCATCCCGATTAAATTGAATTCACTGCTTCCTGAAACAATTCTCGCTGATAAATTTTCTTGTATTTCAATATCAACGGTTTCACTTGGAAGCTTTTTAACGATTTCGCTAAAAAATTTAGCCTGTAATACTATACTTCCAGTTTTTCGAATATCCACATGTTGATAATCTTCTTCTTCAGCTGGAATGAAACTTTCAATAGATATGTCAGAGTTGCTTCCTGTTAAGGTAACTCCATCTTCAAGAGCCGTAATTTTAATCCCTGTTAAGATGGGAATCGTTGTTTTGGACGATACAGCTTTCATCACATCATTAACGGCCTCTACTAACTTATTTCTTTGAATCGTAAAATGCATTTTATGTAATGCCTCCTAATTTAGTAAATTTACCAATACGGTTGGCATAATATTTAGTTTATAAAAATAAAAATAAAGTAATACTAATAGTAGCCTCTGTGGATTTGTGGATAACTAAGTTGATAAAACAGTATAAGAGCCTATCCACATGTGGATAGACTGTCTATACATGCGTTTAAGTTATTCACAATGTCCATAGATGCTACATTTTTAATTTATCTTGTATCTCTTGGATTCTTCTCTGCAACTCAACATCTGTTTGTAACAGTTTTGAAATTTTTTCATGGGCATGAATGACCGTTGTATGATCTCGTCCACCAAATTCTTCTCCGATTTTTGGCAGGGATGAATCCGTGAGCTCCCGAGAAAGATACATTGCGATTTGACGTGGAAAGGCGACGGATTTCGTTCTTTTCTTCGCTTTAAAGTCTTCAAATTTCACATGATAAAATTCGCCAACAACACGTTGAATATCTTGAATAGTAATCACTTTTGGCTTTGTTCCCGGAATAATATCTTTCAGTGCTTCTTTGGCCAATTCAACATTTATGTCTTTGTTAATTAAAGAAGAATATGCAACAACACGAATGAGCGCACCTTCCAGCTCGCGAATGTTTGTATCAATTTGATTCGCGATATAGATCATCACTTCATTAGAAATGTCTAAACCTTCTGCTTTCGCTTTTTTTCGTAAGATTGCAATTCTAGTTTCCAAATCAGGTGGAGCAATATCAGTAATTAAGCCCCATTCAAACCTTGAACGCAAGCGGTCTTCAAGCGTCGGTATTTCTTTCGGAGGGCGGTCGCTGGAAATAACAATTTGTTTGCTTTCCTCATGCAGAGTATTAAAAGTATGGAAAAATTCTTCTTGAGTTGATTCTTTTCCGGCCAAAAATTGAATATCATCTATTAGCAAAACGTCGACTTTACGATATTTATTGCGAAAATCAATTGCTTTATTGTCGCGGATCGAGTTAATAAATTCATTGGTAAATTTTTCTGATGAAAGGTAAACGACTTTTGCATTCGGATTATGTTCAAGTACATAATGGCCAATGGCATGCATTAGGTGTGTTTTGCCGAGTCCGACCCCTCCGTAAATAAACAAAGGGTTATAAGCTTTTGCTGGTGCTTCTGCTACTGCTAATGAAGCAGCATGGGCAAAACGGTTGCCGGCACCAATGACAAACGTATCGAACGTATATTTGGGATTCAGCATACTTTGGGGCATTTCTTCAAATTGTTCTTCTGTTTTTTTCTTTTTGGACTTGTTTTCAAAAATTAGTTCATCTTCTTGCTTAGATTGTGGGATTACAAATTTAATTTCTAGCTCTGCCCCAGTAATATCAAAAATTGTGTCAGCAATTAATTTGGAATAGCGGGATTCAAGCCAATCTCTTGCAAAATCATTTGGTGCAGTGATCACTAATGTATCGTTCGTTAGTGAGTGGGCTTTTGTTGATTTTAACCAAGTTTCAAAGCTTGGTTTGCTTAATTTTGTTTGAATTGCTTCCAAAGCCTTGGTCCATAAATCAGAGATATTTTCCATTATAGACCAGCTCCCTCCTTAAAATTGTTAGTTCTAAAAAAATGAAGGAGGGCATAAAAAACTTACAAATTCGCTTTTGTACACCCTCGGCTATCATGAAATGAATATTAATGCATAATTATAAGATCAATGTATAGCATTGTATAAATATTAATTCCACAACATATATGGATAAATATATTATATAGTAGAAAAACAATAAATCGACGTTTTGCACAAAGATGTGAAAAATATTTCCCACAGCTGTTAATATTTATATTCACACCTTATCCACAGTTGTGGATAAATTATTTTATACACAACAGGAAAACACAAATATAATATCAAAAAAAACCTTATAATGCAACGGGGTTTATCGATTTATCCACAACCACCATACCTTGTGGATTCAAGTTATCAACAGCACTATATTTTGTGAAAAGGTTGTAGATAACTAGTGAATAATGCAAAAAAATGTCGAAAAAAAATATCCACATGTGTAAGGCTATGAATGATTAATGAATGATTGTTTGAAAATAAATTTATGGGAAATTTTTTGATCGCAGAAGTAAAATGAAGATGAAAAATTTGCTGGACATTGACAATTTTTATTTTTTTGCCTTATACTTAAAAAGACTGTCTTTAAGAGTTTTTCCTCAGGGAGGTGCAAATATATGAAACGTACTTATCAACCAAATAAACGTAAATATAAAAAGGTACATGGTTTTCGCGCGCGCATGAGCACGAAAAATGGACGTAATGTTTTAGCTCGTCGCCGTCGAAAAGGAAGAAAAGTATTATCAGCTTAGGCCACTGAATACATCAGTGGTTTTTTTAATAGAAAGACAAAGTTTGAAAAGCAATTCTCCGGAGTGAATGTATGTGAATAAACGGAATAGAATTAAAAAGAATGAAGAATTTCAAGCTGTTTTTAATAAAGGGACATCGGTAGCCAATCGACAATTTGTCATATATATGCTTGAAAAAGAAGATCAGCAGGAAATGAGGATCGGTTTGTCAGTAAGCAGAAAAATTGGCAAGGCAGTTGTTAGAAATCAAATCAAAAGATATATAAGACAAACGTTTATTGATTTGAAAAATGTATTAAAACAGAATATGGATTATATCATTATTGCACGCAAACCAGCTGCTGGCTTAGACTATCATGAAACGAAAAAAAGTTTGATCCATGTATTAAAAATAGGTAAAGCTTTTACACAAAAGATTTAAGAGAAACATCAATGAGTTCACACGATTTACAGAGGAAATGTTAAACAAATCATGGTAAAATGACTCTGTACATAATACATAAAAGCGCCAGAAGGAGGAAGAGAGTTTGAAGAAAAAATTTGCGCTATTAGCGGCCTTGGCTTTACTTGCAGTTCTATCAGGCTGTAACCAAATAAATGAACCAATCACTCCTGAGAGTGAAGGGATTTGGAATAAATATTTTGTATATCCCTTATCATGGTTAATTGTTTATGTGGCGAATATGTTTGGGGAAAATTACGGCCTGTCTATTATAATTGTTACAATTATTATTCGCTTGGCAATTTTACCTTTAATGATTAAACAAACGCAAAATTCAAAAGCGATGCAGGCCATTCAACCAGAATTAAAAGCGCTTCAACAAAAATATGCTTCGAAAGATCCGAAAACACAGCAAAAGCTTCAACAAGAAACGATGGCTTTATTTCAAAAGCATGGTGTAAATCCGTTGGCAGGTTGTTTGCCGCTTCTCATTCAAATGCCTATTTTAATCGGTTTTTACCATGCGATTATGAGAACAGAAGAAATTGCCAATCATAATTTTTTATGGTTCGATCTCGGTAATAGCGACCCATATTATATTTTGCCTTTGATTGCTGGTATTACAACATTTTTACAGCAAAAAATAATGATGAAAGGCATGGAAAGCAATCCGCAAATGAAAATGATGCTATATGTCATGCCGGTTATGATCGTTATTTTTGCAATTTCATTCCCTGCAGCATTATCGTTATACTGGGTTGTAGGTAATATTTTCATGATTATTCAGACATATTTTATTAAAGGTCCAAATAAAACTGAAGCGGATCAAACAGGGGGAGCAAAAAAGTGAAACAACTGACGGCTACCGGTACTGGACAAACAGTTGATGAAGCGATTGAAAATGCTTTGAAGGAATTGAACGTTGCGAAGGAAAAAGTTGAAGTTTCAATTATAGATGAAGGAAAAAAAGGCATTTTTGGTGTATTTGGTTCAAGGCCTGCAATTGTGAAACTTAAAGTTAATATTAACCCGATGGAAGAAGCGAAAACGTACCTTGAAAATGTTATTGCTCAAATGGGTGTGACTGCGGACGTTGAAGCAGTTGAAAATGGGAAAGAATTAACGTTAAATATTTCCGGTGCTGATATCGCAAAGTTAATTGGTAAGCGCGGACAGACATTAAACGCATTACAATATTTAGTTCAAATTGTTGCTAATAAATATTCAAATGATTATATAACGGTTATTGTTGATGCGGAAAATTACCGGATGCGCCGCCGTGAGACGCTGGAAAATTTAGCAACAAGACTAGCTGCAAAAGCTAAAAAGACGAAGACAAAAGTTGTGCTTGAACCAATGCCATCCTTTGAAAGAAAAATTATTCATTCTGTTCTAAGCGAAGTTGAAGGTGTTTCAACTGTTTCTGATGGTGTTGAACCAAATCGCCATATCATTATCATTCCGGAGTAAATTTGAAAATTGATAAAATGAAAATGAAACATGGCAAGGCTAGAATTTGTATCTAGCTTTTGCCATGTTTTTTGTTTTTTAGGTTGTTTTGGTATTATATTTTTTATTTTGATTTCTAAACAAAAATAAACTTTTATGATTTGCACCATTTATTTTAAATTAACTTCTGTCGGGCTGATCACTGAAATAAAAGTTTTGCAGTTGCGCTCTTGATTGTGGATAAGTTAAACTAGATGTATTGCTTAAAATAAAAAAAGTTATCCACTGTGGATAAAAATAGATGATGCGGATATTCAAAAGGTGTGAATAAGTGAGGTGAAAGAAAATGTCATTTGAAATGGATACAATTGCAGCGATCTCAACGCCAATGGGGGAAGGGGCGATTGCGATCGTTCGAATCAGCGGTTCTGATGCAATAAAAACGGCGAACCGGATTTTTAAGGGAAAAAATTTAGAGGAAGTAGAAAGCCATACGATTCATTATGGATTTATTATTGATCCGGAAACGAATGAGAAAGTAGAAGAGGTAATGGTTTCCGTCTTGAAGGCGCCGAAGACGTTCACGAGAGAGGATGTAGTGGAAATCAACTGCCACGGGGGTTTAGTATCTGTCAATCGAGTATTAGAGCTTGTTTTAAATGAAGGGGTCCGTCTGGCAGAACCAGGGGAGTTTACGAAACGAGCTTTTTTAAATGGGAGAATCGATTTATCGCAAGCGGAAGCAGTGATGGATTTAATTCGAGCGAAAACGGACCGAGCCATGAAAGTTGCGATGGGACAAATGGAAGGAAGATTGTCCAAATTAATCCGCAACTTAAGGCAGACGATCCTCGAAACATTGGCGCATGTAGAAGTAAACATCGATTATCCAGAGTATGATGATGTTGAAGAAATGACACATCAATTATTATTGGAAAAAGCATCGGAAATTAAAACGGAAATTGAAAAGCTTCTTGCAACATCCAAACAAGGAAAAATTTTGCGCGATGGGTTATCAACTGCGATTATTGGCCGTCCGAATGTAGGAAAGTCATCGCTATTAAATAGTCTAGTTCATGAAAATAAAGCGATTGTTACTGATATTCCGGGGACGACTCGCGATGTGATAGAAGAATATGTAAATGTTCGCGGAGTTCCGCTTCGCCTTGTCGATACAGCGGGCATTCGGGAAACGGAAGATATTGTTGAAAGAATCGGCGTAGAGCGTTCTAGAAAAGTATTAAAAGAAGCGGATTTAATTTTATTAGTGTTGAATAATGCTGAACCTTTAACAGATGAGGACAGGAAGCTGTTTGAAGCCGTTTCTGGCATGGATGTAATTGTAATCGTAAATAAAATCGATTTAGAAAATCGATTGAATCTTGATGAAGTGAAACAATTGGCAAAAGATTATCCGATTATTTCCACTTCATTAAAAGAAGAAAAAGGAATCGATGAGTTGGAAGAAGCCATTTCATCATTATTTTTTAAAGGGAAACTAGAAGGCGGAGATATTACGTACGTATCTAATACACGCCACATTGCACTGTTAAATCAAGCGAAAAAAGCAATTGATGATGTCATTCAAGCGGTACATTCAGACGTACCAATCGATTTAATTCAAATCGATTTAACACGTGTTTGGGAAATCTTAGGTGAAATTATTGGAGATACGGTTCATGAAAGTTTAATTAACCAGTTGTTTTCACAGTTTTGTTTAGGGAAATAGCTTACGCTGCTTTGTAGGAGGTTTATTTGAATGGTAGAGTATCATGCTGGTACATATGATGTCATTGTTGTTGGTGCTGGGCATGCTGGATGTGAAGCCGGTCTTGCTGCAGCTAGGATGGGTGCGAAGACCCTCATCTTAACATTAAATTTAGATATGGTTGCGTTTATGCCTTGTAATCCTTCCATCGGGGGACCTGCAAAAGGGATTGTTGTTCGTGAAATAGATGCCCTTGGTGGTGAAATGGGGCGCAATATTGATAAAACACATATTCAAATGCGAATGTTAAATACCGGGAAAGGCCCTGCTGTTCGTGCTTTACGTGCACAGGCGGACAAACAACAATATCAACGGGAAATGAAGCATACACTTGAAAAAGAAAAAAATATAACATTAAGACAGTCGATGGTTGATCGACTCATTGTTGAGGATAACGTATGTAAAGGTGTCGTTACTGAAACTGGTGCGATGTATTATGCAAAAGCAGTTATTCTTACGACGGGGACATTTTTAAGAGGAAGGATTATTATTGGTGATCTAGCTTATGAAAGCGGGCCGAACAATCAACGTCCTTCATTAAATTTATCAAAGCATTTGAAAGAACTCGGATTTGAGCTCGTTCGTTTTAAAACAGGTACACCACCTCGAATTAAAAGTGATTCGATTGACTATAGCAAAACAGAAATTCAGCCTGGGGACGAAAAACTGCAGGCATTTTCGTATGAAACGACTGAATATATTACCGACCAAATTCCTTGCTGGTTAACGTATACGACTCAAGAAACTCATCAAATTATTAATGATAATTTGCATCGTTCTCCAATGTTTTCTGGGGTGATCGAAGGAAGAGGGCCGCGCTATTGTCCGTCAATTGAAGATAAAATCGTTCGTTTTAGTGATAAACCACGCCACCAAATTTTCCTAGAGCCAGAAGGTAGAAATACAGAAGAAGTATATGTTCAAGGTTTTTCAACTAGCTTGCCTGAAGAAGTGCAAACGAAGATGCTTAAAACAATTATTGGCTTAGAAAATGCTGAGATGATGAGAGCTGGTTATGCGATTGAATATGATGCAGTTGTACCGACACAATTATGGCCAACATTAGAAACAAAGTTAATTGAAAATTTATATACCGCTGGCCAAATTAACGGAACTTCCGGTTATGAAGAAGCAGCAGCTCAAGGATTAATGGCTGGTATTAATGCAGCATGTAAAATATTTAATAAAGAGCAGGTCATTCTTGATCGTTCTCAAGCTTATATTGGCGTTCTCATTGATGATTTAGTTACAAAAGGAACGAATGAGCCTTACCGTCTATTAACTTCACGTGCTGAATATCGATTATTGCTTCGCCACGATAATGCTGATTTGCGTCTAACGGAAATTGGTTATAAAGTTGGTTTAATTTCTGAAGAACGTTATCAACGCTTTTTAGATAAAAAAGCACAAATTGAAATGGAAAAAAATCGACTAGAAAATATCACGATCAAGCCGACGGAGGAAGTTCAAGAATTACTGAAACAAGTCGGCGGTACGCCGCTTAAAGATGCAGTAAAAGCAGCTGATTTATTAAAGCGGCCGGAAATTAATTATGAACATTTAATGAAAATTGTACCTCCGGAATTACCTGTCAGTGCAGATGTTGCCGAGCAAGTTGAAATTCAAATAAAATATTCCGGATACATTGAAAAATCATTGCAGCAAGTCGAGCGGATGAAGAAAATGGAGGATAAAAAAATTCCAGCCGATATCGACTACAATGCCATTTCCGGTATTGCAACAGAAGCACGGCAAAAATTATCGGAAATTCGCCCGCTATCCGTTGGACAAGCATCAAGAATTTCTGGAGTAAATCCAGCTGATATTTCAATTTTATTAGTTTATTTGGAACAAGGAAAAATTGCTAGAATCAAGAGTTAGTTTGTTCTTTTTGATAGGTTAGGGGAGTGGGCTGTCTAGAAAGTTTTTTGGACAGTCCTAAAAACCTACAGTATTTACTTCAATACAAGGGGATCGG
This sequence comes from Calidifontibacillus erzurumensis, assembly GCF_013303125.1. Lineage (GTDB taxonomy): Bacteria > Bacillota > Bacilli > Bacillales > Bacillaceae_J > Calidifontibacillus > Calidifontibacillus erzurumensis. Next base: position 46,832 of record NZ_JABTTE010000015.1, read on the forward strand.
AAATGGATATTGGATTATTTCAAAATAGTCTTGCTGAGAAAGGAATTTTATTAACTTCAAAGCAATTGGAACAATTCGATCTTTATTATCGCATGCTCGTTGAATGGAACGAGAAAATGAATTTAACGGCTATTACAGATGAGCCCGGCGTTTATTTAAAACATTTTTATGATTCAATTACAGCTGCATTTTACTTTGATTTTTCGAAAGATTATCGGCTCTGTGATGTTGGGGCTGGCGCAGGCTTTCCTAGCATCCCTTTGAAAATTTGTTTTCCGCATCTTTCTGTATCAATCGTAGACTCATTACAAAAAAGAATTTCGTTTTTAAATGAATTGGCTAATAAATTGCAATTGGAAAACGTATCTTTTTATCATGATCGAGCTGAAACATTTGCGAAAGATCCGAAAATGAGAGAGTCATTTGATGTCGTAATGGCTAGGGCGGTCGCCCGGATGTCTGTATTAAGTGAATTATGTTTGCCATTAGTTAAAGTTGGTGGTTATTTCATCGCAATGAAAGGAGCAAATTTCGCCGAAGAAATGGAAGCCGGAAAAAAAGCGGTGGACATTTTAGGAGGTACTGTATTGGACATTCATCATTTTCAGCTGCCAATAGAAAATAGTGAGCGAAATATTGCTATTATTAAGAAAGAGCGGAAAACACCAAATAAATACCCGAGAAAGCCGGGCACTCCAAATCGGAACCCGATCGAATAGAAAAATGTTCCACGTGAAACATTCATTTTTATAAACTTTTTGGCAATTTTTTGTTGCAGGATTTGTTGTTTATATAGAGAATAAAATATATGGCATTTGTATTGTTTTGTAGTTTTCAAAAGGCGGTGTAATGAAAAATGAAACACCCTTTTTCACGTTTTTTTGGTTTAGGGGAAAAAAATTTGGGGACAAATGAATTGGATGAAAAAGAACAATTAATAACTGATCACGAAGAAGTGAAACGTATTCCTATACAAGATATTGTCCCAAATCGTTTTCAACCACGGACAATTTTTGTTGATGAAAAAATTGATGAATTAATGCAGACGATTCGCACGCATGGGATTATTCAACCGATTGTTGTAAGGGAATTTGAGAATGGAAAGTTTGAAATTATCGCCGGAGAAAGACGTTGGCGTGCGGTTAAGAAGCTTGGCTGGGATACAATTCCGGCCATTATTAAAGATTTTAACGATACGGAAACAGCTTCCGTCGCCTTAATTGAAAACCTGCAACGCGAAGAGTTGTCTCCACTTGAAGAAGCATATGCCTATGCTAGATTGCTAGAATTACATAATTTGACACAAGAAGCGCTGGCACAACGGTTAGGGAAAGGGCAGTCTACGATTGCTAATAAACTTCGCTTACTTAAGCTGCCAGAGTCAATTCAAGATGCTTTGTTGCAAAAGAAAATAACAGAAAGACACGCAAGAGCGCTTATTCCACTGAAAGATCCGGAATTGCAAGAAAAACTACTCACAGAGATTATTGAAAGACAGCTCAATGTAAAACAAACAGAAGACCGCGTTGTCAAATTGCTCGAAAATAAAACGAAAAAACCAAAGCCAAAACGTAGAGCATTTAGCAAAGATGCAAGAATCGCTATGAATACGATTCGGCAATCATTAAATATGGTAGCCAGTACAGGCATGAAAATAGATAGCCATGAAGAAGAGTTTGAAGATTATATTCAATTTACGATAAAAATACCGAAAAAATAAACATGTACCCATCTAAAAAAAGTAGATGGGTTTTTTTACTTTTCAAACAAAAAAAAGAAGAATTCATGATAAAATAGAAAAGTGTAAAAAATTATGTGCATCAAACTTTCTTAAACGGTCATTGGTTGTATTGTCCGCTTAAGAAAGGAAAGAAGGTGACAAAAAAATGGGAAAAACGATTGCGATAGCTAATCAAAAAGGGGGAGTTGGAAAAACGACAACTTCCGTAAACTTAAGCGCTTGTCTAGCATATTTAGGAAAAAAAGTGTTGCTTGTTGATATAGACCCACAAGGAAATGCTACTAGCGGGGTTGGCGTCGAAAAAGCAGATGTAGAACAATGTATATATAATGTTTTAGTAGAAGATGAAGAAGCGAAATCAATAGTCCTTCCTACAAATGTAGAAAATTTATACATAATGCCATCAACGATTCAACTGGCAGGTGCGGAAATCGAATTAGTGCCGACGATTTCGCGGGAAGTAAGATTAAAAAGAGCACTTGAATCACTTGCAGATGAATATGACTACATCATTATTGATTGCCCACCTTCATTAGGTTTATTAACAATAAATGCATTAACAGCCGCAGACTCCGTTATTATTCCAGTCCAATGTGAATATTACGCTCTCGAAGGTCTAAGTCAATTATTGAATACAGTTAGACTCGTTCAAAAACATTTAAACCAATCTTTAAAAATTGACGGTGTTCTGTTAACGATGTTTGATGCAAGAACCAATCTTGGCATTCAAGTTATTGATGAAGTAAAAAAATATTTTCAAGATCGTGTCTATCAATCTATCATTCCGCGAAATATTCGTTTAAGTGAAGCGCCAAGCCATGGAAAACCGATTATTATTTATGACCCTAAATCAAGAGGGGCAGAAGTATATTTAGACTTCGCGAAGGAAGTGATCGCAAATGGCTAAAGGATTAGGAAAAGGGTTAGGGAAAGGATTAGGAAAAGGAATTGGCGCCTTGCTCCCTGAACAAGTTGGAGATATTCTAGATCCAACAGATAAAGTTCAACAAGTCAAAATTAAAGAAGTTAGGCCAAATCCTTATCAACCACGAAAAACATTTGACCCAGATGCAATAAAAGAATTAAAGGAATCGATTAAAACTCATGGGATCATACAGCCAATTGTCGTAAGAAAAAGCATTAAAGGCTATGATATAGTTGTTGGTGAAAGGCGATTTCGGGCTGCTAAAGAAGCAGGACTTGATACAATTCCTGTTATTGTAAAAGATTATACGGAACAGCAAATGATGGAGCTTGCATTGATTGAAAACTTACAACGGGAAGATTTAAATCCGATTGAGGAAGCCCAAGCTTATCAAACATTGTTAGAACAACTCAATATGACCCAAGAAGAACTTGCAAAACGCCTTGGCAAAAGCCGGCCATATATCGCTAATCATATCCGTTTATTAGCATTACCAGCACCGATCAAAACATTAATTTCTAACGGGGAACTAACAATGGGTCACGGGAGGACATTATTAGCTTTAAAAAATAAAGATCATATGATGCCGCTCGTAGAAAAAATAAGAAAAGAAAATTTAAATGTTCGTCAAGTAGAACAAATCGTTCAACGGTTAAATGAAAATGTTCCACGTGAAACAAAAAAGAAAGACAAACAAAAAGATATTTTTATTAAACAACAAGAATCCCGCCTTCGTGACCGATTTGGAACGGCAGTTGCGATCAAGAGAACGAAAAATAAAGGGAAAATTGAAATTGAATTTTATTCAGAAGAAGATTTAAACCGTATTTTAGAGATACTAGAAAAAGATTAATCGATGAAGCCATCGTTTCGGTGGTTTTTATTTTTTGTTATTTAGCTTAAGCAAAGCCAGTTTATCCGAGCTTATGCTGGCCAAACATCATTGCAAGATGGGCTTTTAATTTTTAGAATAATTGTACGTTTCTTAATAATTGAAGATGATTTGTTTTTATTATAAAAAAACGTTAGAACGAGTATTGCAGCATAGGGGGGACAATAATGATTTATTTTGATCATGCTGCGACTTCTTTTCCAAAACCACAAGAAGTGACCGATGCTGTCATTGAAGCGTTAACAGTTTATGGTGCAAATCCAGGTAGAGGTGGGCATAAATTAGCCAATGCTGCTGCTAAAAAAATTTTTGAAACACGAAGGGAGCTGGCTCAATTTTTTGGCCTTGCGGACCCTAACAGAGTTATTTTTACGCAAAATGCAACAGCTGCATTAAACCAAGGAATTTTTGGTTTATCTTTTGAACAAGGTGATCATATTATTACAACTTCTTACGAACATAATTCAGTGCGTCGGCCGCTTGAACGTTTAAAACGTGAAGTTGGCGTTGAAATTACTTACATACAACCAGACCAAAACGGAAGAATCAATTTAGAAGATGTTGAAAAAGCGATAAACGCGAGGACGAAACTGCTCGTTGCCACTCATGGTTCCAACTTGACGGGTGCAATTATTCCGATTGAAAAGCTAGGGGAAATTTGCAAGAAACATCAGCTCACTTTTATGGTTGATGCATCACAAACAGCAGGCATTTTACCGATTCATATGACTGATATGAATATTGACTTATTAGCTTTTCCTGGGCATAAAGGATTAATGGGGCCTCAAGGAACAGGTGCGCTTTTAATTAATAATAAAATCGATTTAAAGCCTCTTTTCACAGGTGGGACAGGCCATTTTTCCGAACGGTTAGAACAGCCTGAAGAATATCCTGAAAGACTTGAGAGCGGAACTTTAAATACACCGGGGATTGCCGGTCTTTTGGCAGGCTTACTTCATATTAAAAAAGTTGGACTTGAGCAAATTTTTCATCATGAACAAATGCTCGCAGAAGAATGTGTGTCTCGTTTGAAAAAAATTGAAGGTGTAACCGTCTATGGACCTGATGAAGGCGTGAAAAGACTAGGTGTAGTTTCTTTTAATATAGATGGCATTGATAGCCAAGAGGTTGCATTAATTTTAGACCAACATTACAACATAGCGGTTCGAGCAGGGCTTCATTGTTCACCGCTTGCTCATCAATCAATTGGGTCGATTCATACGGGGGGAGCGATCCGTGCAAGCTTTGGCATATATAACACAATTGCTGAAGTCGAACAATTTGTTTGCGCTATAGAGGAGATTCGTACAGCATATTTCGTTTAGGGAGAGAGAAAAACATGGTTTTATTGGGGACAATAGTTAATGGTGTAGCTATTATCGTTGGAACATTTCTCGGAAAAATTTTGCACCGCATACCAGAAAAAATAAAAACATTAGTATTGCAATCGATTGGCCTAGCAGTAGCAATTTTAGGTATTCAAATGGGGCTAAAAAGCGAGCAATTTTTAATCGTTATTTTAAGCCTTTTATTTGGCAGTATCATTGGAGAACTATTCGATTTAGATGGGAAACTAAATGCCCTTGGTTTATGGATTGAAAAACGGATTGGGACAAAAGAAGAAGGCGGTATTGCAAAAGGTTTTGTGTCTGCAACATTAATTTTTGTCATTGGAGCCATGGCTATTATTGGTGCGCTTGACAGTGGATTAAGAGGGGATCATCAAGTTTTATATACAAAATCATTGTTAGATGGTTTTACTAGTATTGTCCTTACGACAACATTTGGGATTGGCGTTTTATTTTCCGCTTTCCCAGTCATGATTTACCAAGGATTCATCGCTTTATTTGCAACACAAATTGAAAAGTGGGTTCCCGCGCCAATCATGGATGGATTTATTACGGAAATGACAGCAGCAGGCGGTATTATGATTTTGGCCATTGGCTTGAACATGCTTGAAATTACCCGGGTTCGTGTTGCCAATATGCTCCCGGCCATTTTAGTTGTTGCTGTTATTGTTACCGGTCAATACTTTTATCAACAGTTATTTTTGTAAAATTTTATTTCCATCCATACTGCTAAGTATTAAATCTCCCTTTTTGGACATTTTAATGTAGAAAGGGGAGTGATTTTTATGTCTAGAGACAAAGGTTTATTAGTGTTTATTTGGCTTTTTTGCGCTTTACTTGTCGCCAAATTAGTCCCAATTCATAAAATTAGAAACGCTATTGTCACATTTTTTTATAAGCAAAGTATTACCTGGTTGTTTGGTCTAGTTGTTGCTGAAAGTGGTCTTATCAAATATCCTGTTAGAGAATTTCCTAAAGCATATAAAGGCAGTTTTTCGTTTGAGTATTTCTTTTATCCTTCCCTTTGTGCTCTGTTTAATATTTATTATCCGGAAAACAAGAGCAAACTAATAAAGTTTTTATACATTAATATTCATACTGCAATTGTTACCATTATTGAAGTTATTCTTGAAAAGTACACGACTTTAATCAAGTATGTAAAGTGGAAGTGGTATTATAGTTACATTACATTGTTTGTAACATATTTCTCCTCAAGAATGTTTTATAAATGGTTTTTTAAAGAAGATTTTGCTTCTCAACACGATAAAAAATAAAAATACGCAAAGATCCATTAATTATCTTTGCGTATTTTTTGCATCAAGTAACTGATCTGCTTCCATAATTCCATTGGCAATCGTTTGCGCCATTTTCATGACAAGGTGCAGTCTTGTATTTTGTAAAACAAAAAACTCCATAAATCCGCTAACATTTACAATACCTGTTAAATGAATATCCCCTACAGGCGGCAGCTGCTTATTTACTCCAGCTCCCGGTTTTAAAGCTCCAAAATTGATCGTTACATCACCCACGCTTTTTAACTTTCCAAGGCAAGCATCAATTCCGATAATAAAAGGATTTTCGTGTTGTTGATAAATCATTTCCAATTGTTCCTCAAGATTAACAGCGTGAATAGGATTCTCCAGAGTACCGTATACATGAAAGTGAGAAGGTTTTCTTTCTTGAAGCAAAGTTCCAGTGATTGGTCCAAGCGCATCCCCAGTGGAACGATCGGTTCCAATACATGCAATAACAAGCGGTTGTGTTAAATGTTCTGGCAAAAATTTCACTAACTGATTTCCTATATAGAAAGGAGCGTTTTGCTCTTCATAATAAATACGGTAAGAGGAGGGTTCTTTTTTTTCAAAAAACTTTGGTTTAAGATTCATAGGTTTCACTCCTCATTAATAATAGTAACAGTATACGGAAATTATGAAGTTCCTATACATATAAATTCGAAATTTATGTTCGAAAGGGGTAGTACGATGTGGAAGGCCGGATTGAGATGGATGTTTCTCATTATGGGGACAATGATTGGCGCTGGTTATGCTTCAGGGAGAGAGATTTGGCAGTTTTTTGGCCATGAAAGTGGACTTGCTATTATTTTATTTACTGTATTATTTTCAATCTGTTGTTATATTATTATGAAAATCAGTTACGAAAAGAAGACCGTACATTTTTTGCCCCTCCTTGAAACTGTATTAGGAAAAAGAATTGCCGCAATTTACGATATCATGCTCGTTTTCTATTTATTTTCAGTGACAGTCGTTATGTTAGCGGGAGGCGGGGCTACACTAGAAGCGTTTTCATTGCCGTTTTGGGCTGGCATTGCAATTACGGTCGCATTATTAGTATTACTATTTATATGGGATCTCCAAGGAATGGTGTCAATCAATGCTTTTATAACACCAGCGCTTGTGATTGGCCTCATCACAATATTACTAACGTATTTTATAAAAGATGGCCAAATGTTTTATATTGATTGGTCAAAACAAAACAATTGGCCGGCAGCCTTTACGTTTACGGCATTAAATATTATGCCGCTCGTCGCAGTATTAGCCGCTATTGGCAAGGAGATTAAAAGAAAAGGAGAAATATGGATTGCAAGCATTGGCAGTGGGCTTATTCTTGGAGGAATTTCATTTATATATAATGAAATATTAACGGAAATCTCTTCAGATATTGCACTTTATGAAATCCCACTATTTGCTATATTAAAAAACAATCACAATATGGTTTTAGTTATTATGTCCATCATATTATGGAGTGCAATTTATACAACGGCTGCCACAGGAGTTGTTGGATTAGCAAGCCGTTTTCGAAAAAAGATGGAAATTCCATTATGGAGCATAGCGCTTTTAATTTTGTTAATCATGGTTCCATTTACGACATTTGGTTTCTCCACTTTAATTGCTGTTCTTTATCCATTATATGGGTTGTTAAATCTGTATTTGCTTGCATCCCTTTTACTATATCCGATTACAAACAAAAATTTTGATAAATAGGAATAGATATCTTTTTAACCAATTGATTCCAATATATTTGCCGGAATAATAAGTCTATAGTAAAATTTAAATAGGGGTCAAATGTTCGGAAATACGTGAAGGGGGAGCAAAATGGTTGATAAAAATTTTGGTTTATACGATATAGTGGAAATGAAAAAACAACACCCTTGCGGCACAAACCGTTGGAAAATTATCCGTCTTGGGATGGATATACGCATTAAATGTGAAGGGTGCAACCATAGTGTATTATTACCCCGAAAAGAATTTACCCGAAAGTTAAAAAAGATTCTTGTTAAACATGAAGAGGAAAATAATGGTTAAAAAGAAGGCATTTCTTTTTATTGAATGTTCATTCTTTCTTTTAAACGAAATGATTGTCTGTTAGGAAGTAAATTTTCTGTTTAATTAAATGCAGCAAGTTTGGCTGTCTCATCTATGTGGGGCAGCTTTTTTAAGCTTGCTTATTTTCACGACAGTTTCTATAATTGTTAAGAATAGTTAGAACGATTGATTTCTTAAGGAGTGAAAAATACATGGGTTTAACAGCCGGAATCGTTGGTCTTCCAAACGTCGGGAAGTCAACGCTTTTTAATGCGATTACACAAGCGGGGGCAGAATCAGCCAATTACCCGTTTTGTACGATTGACCCGAATGTCGGGATTGTGGAAGTGCCAGATGAGCGTTTAAATAAATTAACAGAATTAGTAAAGCCGAAAAAAACGGTGCCAACAGCGTTTGAGTTTACCGATATTGCCGGTATTGTAAAAGGTGCGAGCAAAGGTGAAGGGTTAGGAAATAAATTTTTATCACATATCCGTCAAGTAGATGCCATTTGTCATGTTGTCCGTTGTTTTGCTGATGATGAAATTACCCATGTTGCTGGGAAAGTTGATCCGATTGCCGATATTGAAACGATTAATTTAGAGTTGATCTTAGCTGATCTTGAAACAGTGGACAAGCGTATCGACCGCGTTGGAAAATTGGCGAAGCAAAAAGATAAAGATGCCGCTCTTGAATATGAAGTGCTTGTCAAGCTGAAAGAAGCGTTCGAGCAAGGGAAAATGGCGAGAACGATTGAATTTACAGAAGAACAGATGAAGATCGTGAAACATTTGCATTTGTTAACGATTAAACCGATGTTATATGTTGCCAATGTTGGCGAAGAGGATATCGTTGATCCTTCTGGCAATGAATATGTTCAACAAGTACGGGAATATGCAAAAAACGATAATGCAGAAGTAATTGTCATCTGTGCGAAAATTGAAGCAGAAATTGCTGAACTCGATGGAGAAGAAAAGAAAATGTTCCTTGAAGAGCTCGGCATTAAAGAATCTGGTTTGGATCAGTTAATAAAAGCTGCTTATTCATTGCTTGGATTAGCTACTTATTTTACAGCAGGTGAACAAGAAGTGCGTGCGTGGACATTTAAAAAAGGTATGAAAGCACCACAATGTGCCGGCATTATTCATAGTGATTTTGAACGCGGCTTTATTCGTGCTGAGACGGTTTCGTTTGAAGATCTACTGGCAGCAGGATCGATGCAGGCAGCCCGTGAAGCAGGAAAAGTCCGCCTTGAAGGAAAAGATTACGTCGTTCAAGATGGAGACATTATGCACTTCAGGTTTAATGTATAAATTACGAACTTCTTAATAGCTTGTCTTCTTGCATCGGTTTGCCAATCATGTTATAATTTTGTTTCGTGAGTAATTATGTAAATCGATTGCTCCTTGCTCCTTTACAAATAGGAGCCGTTTAGTCCAAGAGGAGGTGAAGAGAATGCGCAAGTACGAAATTATGTACATTGTTCGCCCTAATGTTGATGATGAAACGAAAAAAGCTGTCGTTGATCGTTTTAACGATATCTTAAAAGATCAAGGCGCTGAAATCGTGAAATTTACTGAAATGGGCAAACGTCGTTTAGCATACGAAATTAAAGATTTCCGTGAAGGATATTATATGCTTGTAAACGTTGTTGCTAAACCACAAGCGATCGATGAATTTGACCGCTTGGCGAAAATCAGCGAAGACATCATTCGTCATATCGCAGTACGTGAAGAAGAGTAAGAAACGGATTTGTTTTAATATTCATTAAGGGGTGTTTCTGATGTTGAACCGCGTTGTGCTTGTAGGCAGGTTAACGAGGGATCCAGAATTGCGTTATACTCCAAATGGAGTAGCTGTTGCCCAATTTACACTCGCTGTTAATCGTCCATTTACCAATCAGCAAGGTGAACGGGAGGCTGATTTTATCAACTGCGTAGTGTGGCGGCGTCAAGCTGAGAATGTAGCAAACTATTTGAAAAAAGGCAGCTTAGCTGGAGTGGATGGCCGTTTGCAAACCCGCAGTTATGATGGACAAGATGGTCGTCGAGTGTATGTAACGGAAGTTGTGGCAGAAAGCGTGCAATTTTTGGAGCCTAAAGGTGCAAGTCAAGGCGGCGGTTCACCAGACCCTTATGGATTTGGCGGATTTGGGGGTCCACCTCCAAGCGGTGGAAATTACGGTCCTGGAGCGGGTTATGGCGGCCAGCGTTCATCTGGCTCAGGCTTCAATCCTAGCCCAAATCAACGTCCAAATGATTTCAATATTGATGATGATCCATTTAAAGATGATGGTTTACCAATTGACATATCAGACGATGATCTTCCGTTCTAAATAAAGAAAAGAAGAAGCGTTGAGCGCTGAATAAAAGTAAAATAAATTTTCATGCATAAGGAGGGAATTTTAATGGCAGCAGGTGGAGCTCGTAAAGGTCGTGCAAAACGCCGTAAAGTGTGCTATTTTACAGCGAACGGCATTACACATATCGACTATAAAGATGTTGATCTTTTAAAACGTTTCATTTCTGAGCGTGGAAAAATTTTACCTCGCCGTGTAACTGGAACATCTTCTAAATATCAACGTAAATTAACAACAGCTATTAAACGCGCACGTCAAATGGCGTTGTTACCATACGTAAACGATTAATAATGAATCAAAGCACAATAAGGATATAAGCCTTATTGTGCTTTTTTCGTAAGCTCTATCAAACTTTCCTGTTAATTATTCTGATAGATCATTCTGGTATTTAGTGGTGCTAAATTTATGAATTCTTTAACTTTTTCTTTTTAAGTATTATTACAAATGCTACCAATGCTAAAAGACCAATAATAACAGCAATGTTTGTTATATTTATAATTTTTGCCTCCAAGTGTATTGGATTGTCTTCACCAGGAATTAATATCCATTCCAAAGTTTTTCCCTCATCTGTTACATTTGAAGCATTATGATTTTCTATTTTGACAGGTAATGTTAACAAAAATCTAAGGTCAATACTATTGATCATAGCTGTTTCTAACCCTATGAAATCCTTTTCCTCGCTTATAGCAAGGTTGCTTAGGTCAATGTTGGCATCAAGTATATAAGTTGTTGTAAATAGTGACTTTTTTACTTTTAAAGGGATTTCTCCTTCTTGATTAAACATTTCTCTGAATCCTTTAAAATCTCTTATTGAATTATAATGTTTTTTAGCTTGGATACCTACTAAATTGCCACTCCTATAGGTAGCAACTTGATAACCTTCACTTTCAGCCTCCTTTTTCACCTTAGAAATAGGGTTACTATTATTGAACATATCGAGAATCAAAGGACTCATTGCAAGTTTAAATTCAGCATCAGCACTGCCATTTTTGTTAACTTTTAAATGGTAAACACCCTCTACACAGCCACTCAAAAATAATAAGAACAAAGAAATAAGTGCTATAAATGTAAACTTTCTCATAATTATTTCCTCCAATATAAATAATAATCCAATTTTAATTAATATATTCTGGAAAAATATATGTTAGTAAATATATGGTAATAGTACTCTTGTTTTCTAATAGTAATTATCGACTTGATAAAAGAGTATGATTTTTTAAATAAAGCTATGTATGGAGTTTGAGTACTGTTTAAAATGTTTGAGTGGGGTGAGGTAGAATTTCTTGATTCTATTCTATTTATCAAATGAGTTGGTTAAGATACTTTTCATGTTTTTGTCCAGTCTACCAATTGCATTGTTTCATTCCCAAAGTAGTTCCAAATCATTATTGAGTACCAGTGTTTTTGTATTTGGTAGCCGCAATAATGTTTGCAAAAAATATGTTTCACGTGAAACATTGAATGAATAAGAATATTTTTTATTATGGTCACATTTTTCAAAAATGGACTTAGAAATGTTTATATATACTAGCTGGCAACATTTTTTTCTTATCTATAAATTGAAAATATTTTATAATTGGAATAATCTTCAATTTTAAGCTTAAGTAAACTATAATAAATTGAAAAATGGAATATATTTGGAAACTCAGGTGATTGTTGTTAGAGAGTATATTTTGCTAAATAGGCATATATGACAAAGGGAAAGGCATGATTTTTACTCATATATTCCTAAAATATTTGGATATTAGTTTGATGGGGGCATGGTTTCATTTGTTAAAATTTCTTTTCCTTATGATTCATGTTTTGGTTGCATGTTTTTTGGTTTCTTTTATATTTTTATCCCCGACAATTTCGCCTGAAGATGTAGATTTACCACATAACATGAAAGTCATACCTTCAACTGAAAATAAAGTTCAAAAACTTAAAGCTAACAATTTTTCTTCATAATCATTCATCTAAGCCACTAATAAACGAGAACGATGATTACTTTTATACTGTTTATATTTATAAACCTAAAGACTATCGGTACTTATCGCATGATTATTCTAATGAAATAAATATAAATGAAATTCATATTGGAAGTGATTCAAAGACAGCTATAGAAGCAAATAATCATTTAACAAGAGCAGTGAATGTTTCTTTATTCAATAAGAATAGACAGGTAGAAACAGATGGCTTTATGTATACTGGCGATGAATATCCATTTTATATAACCTATTCCTTTATGAAAGATGGACAATATGAGCAAACGCAAATGGATCATTATTACGTCATTTTTCTTTCTATGAGAAAAAGTTTTGGAAAGATTTAAGTTGGTCTAAGGTATATTTAGTAGAAAATCTGAAAATTGATTAAACAAAAGTTTGATTGTTTACCTATAGGAGATGTATAAACTAGTAAGAAACTACTAAGGTTTATAGTTTATTAGCAAGATTTATTGGCTTAGAGTTTTTCTTGTACCAATATTTTTAAATAGACTGGGGGTTATCATCGATTTAAGCAAACTTACAGTAATAATTCTAATTATTATTGGTACTGTTTTTTATTCGCAGGGGATTTTCTCGAAGGAAGATAAGAAAAAACAAATGGAAAAAGAGAAAATATAATTTGAATTTATGAATAATCTTTTAAAATAAACGGAAGAAATGGGAAATCATCGTAAGACATCAAAATTTTATGTTATTATAACTATTGGAATACCTTCATTTGCTGCCGTAAAAAGTAGTACATGGTCCCCCATACAAAACTTCCTTTTTAAAAAATGAACGACTATAATTTATGAAGGAGGGACTATAGATGGCAGGTGGATCGCACAAAGGCCGTGCAAAACGCCGCAAAGTGTGCTATTTTACAGTGAACGGCATTACACATATCGATTATAAAGATGTTGACCTTTTGAAAAAATTTATTTCTGAGCGTGGAAAAATTTTACCCCGTCGAGTAACGGGAACTTCTTCAAAATATCAACGTAAGTTAACAACAGCAATTAAACGTGCACGCCAAATGGCATTGTTACCATATGTGAGCGATGAATGATTAAAAAAGGCAGCAGGGGGTATCTTTGCTGCCTTCATTGTTTAACACGGTAACAAAACTTGTCCCATATAGGTTGAAAGATTCATATTTCATACATAAAATGGTACATAAAGCGAAGTCGCATGGAAGAGGTGAAGGTGTGAATTCTGTACGTCCCATCATAGAAGGTGCTGTGCTCGCAGCAATATTTTCTATCTTGCTTTTTATTGTCTTATATATGCCGATTATAGGTATGTTCTTTCTATTTTGTCTGCCGATCCCGTTTATTATTTATGTTGTCCATCATGGATTAAAAAATGGGCTATTATTATTAGTAGTTGCTCTTTTTATTACATATATCATCGGTTCGATTGCTACAGTTCCGCTTGCATTTACATATGGCACAGCTGGCTTGGCTATGGGATATATATATTCATTAAGAAAAAGTGCATATGCGGTGCTTGTCGGCGGTAGTTTGACTTTAATGGTCAACCTTGTTCTTTTGTTTGTTCTTTCTAATTTGCTCTTTAACGTGAACATCGTTGAAGATACAAAGAACATGATGCATGAATCGATCAAAACGGGGGAAGAAATGTTTAAAGCCCTCGGACGGCCAACGGATCAGTTTGAATTGATGTATGAGTCAATTGACATGATTTCGTATGTAGTTCCAAGTGTAATTGTTTTAATTAGTGTTTTATTTACGATTACAACCCAGTTTTTTGCAGGGCAAATTTTTAAAAGACTAAAAATTGATTATCAACCTTTTCCGCCGCTCAGACAATGGACATTTCCAAAAAGTTTACTTTGGTATTATTTAATTGTTTCCATTCTAATCATGTTTGGTATAACTGAATCAGAAGATGCATTGCTTTATTCAATTATCCTTAATTTGTTTCTAGTACTTGAAATTGTAATGACGATTCAAGGGATATCTTTTCTGTTTTTCTATTTTTATATAAAAAACAAATCGCTTGCCATACCGGTTACTATAACAATTGTATCTTTCATCATACCATTTTTAATGTATATCATTAGAATCTTGGGTATAATTGATTTAGGGTTTGATTTGCGCAAGCGCATGAAAAACCCACAATGATGTGGAGATGAAAATATGCCGAATTCTATTAAAAAACGATGGCGAAGTATTCCATTTATTTTATTCTTGTTATTTTCAATTATTATGATGGTGGTCATCACATATTTCCAATGGGTGCTCGGTATTATTGCTTTCCTCATTACGGGCACAATTGTCTATTATTTATTTAAATACGAGATGTCGCTATATGAAGAAATGGAACAGTACATTTCGACTTTGTCTTACCGGGTTAAGAAAGTCGGTGAAGAGGCGCTTTTAGAAATGCCGATTGGCATCGTCCTTTTTAATGATGAGTATCAAATTGAATGGTCCAATCGCTATTTGGCCTCTGTATTAAATGAGGAATCGTTAATTGGACGTCATTTAAACACAATTTATGAAGGAATGGTTTCTTTATTAAAAGGCGAAGAAGATGTCGAAAAAATTACGTTAGATGAACGGCATTTTCGCGTTCATATTAATCGGGATGACAAATTGCTTTATTTCTTTGATATTACCGAACAAACGGAAATTTTACAGTTATATGAAGAAGAAAAAATTGTTTTAAGTGTAATTTTCTTAGATAACTATGATGAAGTAACGCAAGGAATGGACGATCAAACGAAGAGCAGCATAAACAGCAAGGTCATTTCTATATTAAATAATTGGGCTAATAAACATGGAATTTTTCTTAAAAGAACTTCATCAGATCGTTTCATTGCCGTTTTTAATCAATTAATTTTAGATCAATTGGAGAAAACAAAATTTGATATTTTGGATGAAGTCCGGGAATTGCCTTCGAAACAAAATGTTCCGCTAACATTAAGTATTGGCATTGGACACGGTACTTCAAACTTGCCAGAATTAGGCGCGTTGGCGCAATCGAGCTTGGACTTAGCTTTAGGACGGGGCGGAGACCAAGTTGCCATTAAACATCAAAACGGCAAAGTAAAGTTTTATGGCGGCAAGACAAATCCGATGGAAAAACGGACACGTGTCAGAGCAAGGGTTATTTCCCATGCTTTGCGTGAATGGGTTATGGCTAGTGACCAAGTGTTTATTATGGGTCATAAAGCTCCCGATATGGATGCGATTGGGGCATCGATTGGCGTATTGAAAGTTGCCGAAGCTAATGATCGGCAAGGATACATTATATTAGATGAACAAAATATCGATTCCGGTGTTCGCAGAATGATGTCAGAGATTCAAATGAAAAGCGAATTGTGGAATCGATTTATATCCCCGGATGATGCGTTGGAGATTGCAACTGATCATTCTTTGTTAGTCATTGTTGATACCCATAAACCATCGCTTGTCATTGATCCGCGCTTATTAAGTAAAATAGATAATGTTGTTGTTATTGACCACCATCGACGGGGTGAAGAATTTATTGAAAATCCGGTCATGGTTTATATGGAACCTTACGCCTCATCAACATCTGAGCTTGTGACAGAGCTTTTAGAATATCAGCCGAAAACATTAAAAATAGATCGGCTTGAATCAACGGCTCTCTTGGCGGGCATTATTGTCGATACAAAAAGCTTTACATTGCGGACTGGTTCACGCACCTTTGATGCAGCTTCGTACTTGCGCTCCCATGGCGCTGATACTATTTTAGTTCAGAAATTTTTAAAGGAAGATTTAGACCAATATTTAAAACGATCTAAACTCATTGAAAATACGGAAATCTATCAAAAAGGAATTGCCATTGCGAAAGCAGATCCAGATGAAGTCTATAATCAAGTCTTAATTGCCCAAGCAGCTGATACTTTACTTTCGATGAATAATATAAGTGCCTCATTTGTGATTTCCAGAAGACATGATGGAAAAATTAGCATCAGCGCCCGCTCTTTAGGCGATGTCAACGTACAAATTATCATGGAAAGTTTAAATGGCGGTGGCCACTTAACAAATGCTGCTACACAAATTGAAGGGAAATCTATTGATGAAGTTGAAATACTATTAAAACAGGCGATTGATGACTACTTAGAAGGGGGACAAAAAGAATGAAAGTTATATTTTTGCAAGATGTAAAAGGGAAAGGAAAAAAAGGCGAAGTTAAAAATGTTGCGGATGGATATGCCCGAAATTACCTTTTAAAGAATAATTTAGCCCTTGAAGCAACCCCGGCAAATATGAAATCATTAGAACAGCAAAAGAAAAAACAAGAGCGGGAAGCCCAAGAAGAATTGCAAGCTGCTAAACAATTGAAAGAGCAATTAGAAAAGCTGACAGTGGAGCTTTCTGCAAAGTCTGGCGAAGGCGGCCGATTGTTTGGTTCGATTACTTCTAAGCAAATTGCTGAAGAATTAAATAAAGTTTACCAAATTAAAATTGACAAACGAAAAATTGATCTTGAAGAACCAATTCGTTCATTAGGAGTGACAAATGTCCCTGTAAAACTTCACCAAGAAGTAACAGCAACATTAAAAGTACATGTAAAAGAATTAAAGTAAAAAGCCAACGTTGATATAAAAAGAGAAAGAGGGAGGCTGTTCCAACCATTTGGTCAGCCTCTTTTCCAATGCAATCTGAAAAGGAAGGAGGAATCCGGAGATGAGCGATCTTTTTACAGATCGGACATTGCCTAATAATTTGGAGGCTGAACAAGCGGTACTTGGGGCTATTTTCTTTGAACCTGCCAGCATTTCAACGGCTTCAGAAATTTTAGTACCTGAAGATTTTTATCGGCCGGCTCATATTAAAATATTTCAAGCAATGCTGGAGTTATCAGAACAAGGCAAACCTGTCGATGTTGTCACGGTTACATCAGAGCTTGCTGACCAAAAAAAATTAGATGAAGTCGGCGGCATTGCTTATTTAAGTGAATTGGCAGATAGTGTACCGACAGCTGCTAATATTGAATATTATGCCCGTATCGTTGAGGAAAAATCGATTCTTAGAAGGCTGATCCGAACGGCAACTTCAATTATCACAGACAGTTATCAATCAAGCGATGATGTAGAAACGATCTTAAATGAAGCGGAACGTTCCATTTTAGAAGTTGCAAATCGGAAAAATACCGGCGGATTCCGAAATATTAAAGATGTATTAATCAGTGTTTATGATAATATCGAAGCTCTCCATAACCGCAAAGGTGATGTAACCGGAATTCCTACCGGGTTTATTGATTTGGACCGTATGACAGCTGGATTTCAACGAAATGATTTAATTATTGTTGCTGCCCGCCCATCTGTAGGGAAAACGGCTTTTGCATTGAATATTGCTCAAAATGTTGCAACAAAAACAGAAGAAAATGTAGCCATCTTTAGTCTGGAAATGGGGGCAGAGCAGCTTGTTATGCGGATGCTCTGTGCGGAAGGAAATATTAATGCTCAAGCGTTGAGAACAGGGAAAATGACGGAAGAAGACTGGAAAAAATTAACCATGGCAATCGGAAGTTTATCAAATGCAGGCATTTATATTGATGATACACCAGGGATTCGAATAAATGAAATTCGCTCTAAATGTAGAAGGCTGCAACAAGAACGTGGACTTGGCATGATTGTCATCGATTACTTGCAATTAATTCAAGGAAGCGGCCGTTCTAGTGAGAACCGTCAGCAGGAAGTATCAGAAAT
Organism: Calidifontibacillus erzurumensis; assembly: GCF_013303125.1. Taxonomy (GTDB): domain Bacteria; phylum Bacillota; class Bacilli; order Bacillales; family Bacillaceae_J; genus Calidifontibacillus; species Calidifontibacillus erzurumensis. The sequence goes on from NZ_JABTTE010000015.1 coordinate 65,095, forward strand.
ATCCCGCTCATTGAAAGCATTGGCGCGTGAACTTGGTGTTCCGGTTATCGCTTTATCACAGCTTTCCCGTAGTGTCGAACAGCGCCAAGATAAGCGGCCGATGATGTCTGATATTCGTGAATCGGGAAGTATTGAGCAAGATGCCGATATTGTCGCTTTTTTATATCGTGACGATTATTATAACAAAGAAACGGAAAATAAAAATATTATTGAAATTATCATTGCCAAGCAGCGTAACGGCCCGGTTGGTACGGTTGAATTAGCTTTCATCAAAGAATTTAATAAATTTGTAAACTTGGAACGCCATCGGGAAGATATGCAACCAACTGCGTAATATGTTAGATTTTACGAACAAAAAAATTAACTTTTATAAAATTGTTCGTGTTTCATTGACTTTACGTCTGTATATTGATAAACTTACTTTGGTTATTTTTTTCAGTAAAATAAAGCAAAATAAAAATAGAATTGCCGTGTGTTGAATATCGGAGGTGTAGACAAAGTGTCTTCAGTAGTAGTTGTGGGAGCGCAGTGGGGCGATGAAGGAAAAGGGAAAATTACTGATTATCTTTCCCAAAATGCAGAAGTTGTTGCCCGTTATCAAGGGGGAAACAATGCCGGCCATACGATTGTTTTTGGTGGCAAAAAATATAAGTTGCATTTAATTCCATCTGGAATTTTCTTTAAAGATAAAATTTGCGTCATTGGAAATGGGATGGTTATCGATCCAAAAGCGTTAGTCAAAGAGTTGGAATATTTGCATAATGAAGGTGTTTCTACAGAAAATTTAAGGATCAGCAACCGTGCCCATGTCATATTGCCATATCATATTAAATTGGATGAGTTGGCTGAAGAAAGCAAAGGTGCTAATAAAATTGGTACAACGAAAAAAGGAATTGGGCCAGCTTATATGGACAAAGCTGCCCGCATCGGCATTCGAATTGCAGATTTGCTTGACCGTGAAGAATTCGAAAGAAAGTTATCAATCAACTTAAAAGAAAAAAATCAAATTTTTGAAAAGCTATATAATGTTGAAGGATTTAAACTTGAAGATATTTTAGATGAATATTATAACTATGGCCAGCAATTTGCCAAATATGTTTGCGATACATCTGTTGTTTTGAACAATGCTCTTGATGAAGGACGCCGGGTATTATTTGAAGGTGCACAAGGCGTTATGCTTGATATTGACCAAGGTACATATCCGTTTGTAACTTCATCTAATCCAGTTGCAGGCGGTGTGACAATTGGTTCTGGGGTAGGGCCTACGAAAATCAACCATGTTGTTGGTGTTTGTAAAGCATATACGACTCGTGTCGGCGATGGTCCGTTCCCAACAGAGCTTCATGATGAAATCGGTCATCAAATTCGTGAAGTTGGTCGTGAATATGGAACAACAACTGGTCGTCCGCGCCGTGTCGGCTGGTTTGACAGCGTTGTTGTCCGCCATGCTCGCCGCGTCAGTGGAATTACAGATTTATCTTTAAACTCCATTGATGTATTAACGGGTATTGAAACGATTAAAATTTGTGTTGCTTACAAATATAAAGGAGAAATTCTTGAAGAATTTCCAGCTAGCTTAAAAGTATTGTCAGAATGTGAGCCTGTATATGAGGAAATGCCAGGTTGGACAGAAGATATTTCCGGAGTGAAAAAATTAGATGAACTTCCTGCGAATGCTCGTCATTATGTAGAACGGATTTCACAATTAACAGGAATACCGCTTTCTATTTTCTCAGTTGGTCCGGACAGAAGCCAAACAAATGTTGTTCGCAGCGTTTATTCTTCAAATTAAGAGTAGGGAATCGCTCCCGAAATAAGGCAACCCTATATAGTATGACAGCCATAATATATTAGCAGAACTATATCTGCATATGTTATGTTGCTTTTCATACTATATATAGGGATGCCTTTTTTATTTATCGGTTTTTTTCGACAGAATTATGAAATTTATAGAGATTTTTAACGAATTATGGTACATTTAAAAAGACGGTGTTTATAACATATGTATAAAAATTCTGAAAATTTCTTTTGCAAGAAGGAGTAGGAAGTAAATAGGAGGAAGATTCGTGGTACGATTTTTACATAAATTCAAAACGACTATGACACGTTTTTTTCACTCGCCTCACTCGAATAAATCAATGGTTATGAAGAGGGCTGCAATTGTTACGGCTGCAGCTGCTACGATTTCAATTGGTTCTGTTTATGCTTCCAATGATAATAGCGACAACATTGAAAAAGATGTACATACGGTATACCATATATATTTAAAAAATGAATTCTTAGGTACAGTGGATCAAAAGGATGTAATTGAAAAGATTTTAACAGAAAAAATTGAAAAGGAAAAGGGTGTTTCTAAAGAATACCATTTTTCACTAAACAACCAACTTGCATACATACCTGAAAAAGTATTTACACCAATTTTTAATAATCAAGAAGCCATTGAAAATGTGAATCAGGCTTTTAAGGAAATGGCTGATGCTGAAGCAATTGTTGTTGACGGCAAGCCAATAGCATTTGTAGCTAATAAAAAAGAAGCAGAGCAAGTCTTAAAACAATTAAAGATGAAATATGTTCCAGAAGAAATTCTAAATGCTCTTGCGAATGGTTCAAAAGAAGTAAAACATGATGATTTTATCTATTTGGACGTTCGATTTAAAGAGAAAGTTACAACATCAAAAGGGAAAGTTTTTCCGGAAGATATTTTATCTGTAAAACAAGCGGTCGAGTTATTGCAAAAGGGAACGCTTGAAACGAAGAAGCACGTTGTTAAAGAAGGTGAAGTGCTCGGTCAAATTGCTATAGATTATGGCTTGACCTTAAAACAGTTGCTTCAGCTCAATCCAGGCTTGAAAGAAGAAGAGCTTATACATATCGGTGATGAATTAAATGTAACTCAATATCAACCATTTGTAACAGTTGTTGTTGAAATGAAAGCTGTTCGTGAAGAAGTCATTCCTTTTGAAATTGAAGTTGTAAAAGATGATAGTATTTTTAAAGGAACAACAAAAGTAAAGCAAGAAGGCAGCAATGGTCAAAGAATTGTTACTTATGCAATTGAACGGGAAAATGGAGTAGTTACTAAAAAAGTTGTTACGAATGAAACGATTGTGAAAAATCCGACAAAAAAAATCGTTGTAAAAGGAACAAAAGTGATCCCTTCCCGTGGCACAGGTGACTTAGCATGGCCAACAGTTGGCGGCTACATTTCAAGCCCAATGGGTTATCGATGGGGCAGACAGCATAAAGGTATTGATATTGCTCGACCAAGTAATCGGAGTATTTTAGCAGCAGATAATGGAAAAGTTGAATTTGCCGGATGGGACGGCGGTTATGGAAATAAAATTGTTATTAACCATAGAAATGGAATGAAAACAGTATATGCCCATTTATCAAAAATTGAAGTAAAAGTCGGCCAAACGGTTTCAAAAGGACAAAAAATTGGTGTGATGGGATCTACTGGAAATTCCACAGGCGTTCATTTGCACTTTGAAGTCTATAAAAATGGAAAACTAGTAAATCCAAGATCTGAATTATAGTTTATACGAAGAAAGGGACTTTCTTAATGTATTTACATTGAGATTGTCCCTTTCTCGTTTATGAAACTAGGTGTCTATATTTTATAGGTTGGATAAAACGATAAAAGATGGATTTTTGAGGAAGCTTATAACAACATTTAACAATATGCATTTGGGGATGCTTAAATAGCAAAGAAATGATAAAGTTAAATAGGAAACTTCTATCTTTGTAGGAGGAGTGTGTAGATGGAAAAGCACATTTTAGTTGTTGATGATGAGATGCCAATTGCAGATATTTTGCAATTTAATTTAGAAAAAGAAGGCTATAAAGTTTCATGTGCTTACGATGGGATAGAAGCGCTTCGTAAAGTAGAAGAAATTAAACCGGATCTTATTTTATTGGATATTATGCTCCCGCATAAAGATGGGATGGAAGTTTGTCGGGAGATTAGAAAAAAATATGAAATGCCAATCATTATGTTAACAGCAAAAGATTCAGAGATCGATAAAGTTCTAGGTTTAGAGATGGGCGCAGATGATTATGTAACGAAGCCATTTAGTACGCGAGAATTAATTGCCCGTGTAAAAGCAAATTTGCGCCGCCATCAACCGGATATTGAAAAGTCCAATGGAGAATCTTCGGAAATCGTTGTCGGTGCGCTAACGATTTATCCGGATGCGTATACCGTAAAGAAAAGAGGGGAAGAAATTGAGCTGACGCATCGTGAGTTTGAGCTCATTCATTATTTGGCTAAACATATTGGCCAAGTCATGACGCGTGAGCATCTTCTCCAAACGGTTTGGGGCTATGATTATTATGGCGATGTGCGCACCGTTGATGTGACAATAAGAAGACTTCGTGAAAAAATCGAAGATATTCCGAGCCATCCAACATGGATCGTAACGCGTAGAGGTGTTGGGTATTATTTAAGAAATCCAGATCAGGAGTAGCAAACGATGAAAAAAGTCGGTTTCTGGAAATCGATCCATTTTAAATTTGTGCTAATTTACGTATTGTTAATTTTATTTGCAATTCAAGTCATTGGCGTTTATTTCGTTCGTGAACTTGAACAACAGCTCACTACCAATTTTACCGAGTCAGTCAATGAGCGTATAAGACTTTTAGTTTACAATATTGGCCAAGAAATGATGGAAGAGAGGAATAGTCGGACATTAAAACTGGAAGATGAAATTTATACGATTTTGCAAGATTTCCTCTCTAATGATATTGCGGAAGTAGAAGTTGCCGACAGCAGTTTCCGCGTCATCGGTATTTCAAATCCATATGATCAAAGCATGATTGGGCGGCGGACGACAGAAGTCCGCCTAAAAAAGGCAATTATTGGTGAAATTGAAACAGAAAATATTTTATTAGACCCAAGAACTGGAAACAGAATGTTTGTTAAAGCAGTTCCGATTCGAAATCAGGAAGAAGTTATTGGGGCGATGTATGTCGTTGCTTCTATGGAAAAAGTTTATGAACAGATGCGGGTCATTAATGGAATTTTTGCATCTGGGACTATCATTTCCTTAGCTATTACCGCATTATTAGGAATTTTTGTAGCCCGAACGATCACAAGACCAATTGCTGATATGCGTAAGCAGGCGCTTGTCTTAGCGGAAGGAGACTTTTCCCGTAAAGTTAATGTTTATGGGGAAGATGAGATTGGTCAGCTTGCGGAAACATTTAACGAATTAACAAATAAACTGCAAATTGCCCAGGAAACGACTGAAAGTGAAAAAAGGAAGTTAAGTACCGTTTTGGCGCATATGTCAGATGGGGTCATCGCTGCCGATAAAGACGGAAACATTATTTTGATGAATGAACCAGCAGAACGAATGTTAAATGTTTCACGTGAAACAATTTATCAAACATCGATTTTGAGCTTGCTGAAATTAGAAGGAACTGCAACAATCGAAGATTTATATGATACTGCTGAATCTGTGTTACTTGATTTCAGTGAAAACGATAAAAATAAATATATTTTGCGCGCTAGTTTCTCTTTAATAAAAGATGACCATGAAAACCCAACTGGTTTAATAACGGTTTTGCAAGATGTGACGGAACAAGAAGCGATTGAACAAGAGCGGCGTGAGTTTGTTGCCAACGTATCTCATGAATTGAGGACACCGTTAACAACAATGCGCAGTTATTTGGAAGCTTTAGCAGATGGTGCTTGGCAAAACGAAGAGCTTGCTCCTCGTTTTATTCATGTTGCGCAAAACGAAACTGAACGGATGATTCGACTTGTTAATGATCTTCTGCAGCTGTCTCGATTAGATAGCAAAGATTTTCAATTGAAAAAACAAATGGTCAATTTCACGAAATTTTTTGATCAAATAATAGACCGGTTTGAAATTGGAAAAGGCGATCATTTTATTTTTGAAAGAGCTTATTCCCAACGCGAACGATTTGTCATGATTGATAAAGACAAAATTACGCAAGTGTTAGATAACATCATTTCAAATGCATTAAAATACTCTCCTGAAGGCGGTAAAATTCGATTTGAACTCGTGCAGAAAGAAAATAATCTTTATGTAAGAGTTACTGATGATGGCGTTGGTATTCCAAAACAAGACTTGGCAAAAGTGTTTGATCGGTTTTACCGGGTTGATAAAGCAAGATCAAGGAAAATGGGAGGCACTGGTTTAGGACTTGCAATTGCAAAAGAAATGGTTGAAATTCACGGCGGACAAATTTGGGCGGAAAGTGAAGAAGGGAAAGGAACAACCATTACGTTTACCCTTCCTCTTGAAAAAGAGCGGGAGGAGGACTTTTCATGAAAATGAATTTTGAAAGAACAAAATCAGTTGTTCTTTTACTACTTGTATTATTAAGTTTAGCTTTAACATGGGGACTATGGACCTTTCAACCCCAATATGACTTTGGAAAAAGAGCAAATAAAGCCCAAGTTGTAACAATTGGTGAAAAACGGCAGTTTAACGAAGTCATCACACCAATCCAATTTATTTATCATCATGGCGGCTACCATTATGGACTATTGGATGATTGGATAACAAATGATTTGTATCATATCGTAATGGATGTAAATGTATTGGACTATGAATATTTGGATCATATAACGAAAAGAGGGCTGCTGGATACATTACATAATGGAAGCAGTCTTGAACTTGTATTTCCTGTTCAATTGCCTGTTACAATATCCAATTATATTATGAAGCCCGTTCGCCAAGAGTGGGATATCGCTTCTTTTGATCGTATTTTTGTTCATATTTCTAAAAATCCGGCCCTCTATTTAATAGCAACAGCAGGTGACCAAGCGATTAAATTGCCAATTGATATGGAAGATGTTAGAAAAATTCAAGAAAAAATTGGACAAGTTGGTGGTTCAAAGCAATTATTTTTTAGTATAAATGCTAGAGATGGGCAAAGATTATATCTGCCTGACAATCAAATATCTTTAACACCTTTAACATTTACAACTGCACGAATCCCACCGACAGAAATTAAAAACGCTTTGTTTCCTGATCCAAATGGTGTAAAGCAATATCGTTTAAATAATGGTGAAGAGTCTTTTACGGATGAAATAAGAGCGCTTGAAATTTTACAAAATCAGACGATGCTTCGCTATGTGAATCCTGCGAAGCAAGATGTATATGGCTTGGAGCCAGAAGAACTTATTTTAAAATCGGTAGAATTCGTGAATGACCACTCCGGATGGACGGATTCTTATATGCTAATAGACTGGAAAAAGGCAAATCAATCAGTACAATTTCAATTGATGGTAAATGGCTATCCAGTTTTCCATCCTAATGGGATGACAACGATCTATGAATCATGGAGTGAAAGTGAAGTTTACGAATATAACCGCTCTCTTATCAATTTGCGCTTTCAAATAGACAATGGACAAGAAAGCATTCTTCTTCCATCAGGCCGCGAATTGTTAAGCTATTTGACACAAGTAAAGCCTAATTTTTCTTTAAGTTTATTAGAATTTGCTTTGATTGGCTATGAAATCGAGAAAAAAGATTCAGATTTTACTGTAGCAACGATTCAGCCAAGTTGGTTTATAAAGTATGACGGCAAGTGGGAAAAAGTATCCATCCCTAACAGGTGATTGGCCAAGGAGGATGTAGTTTGGATTGGAGCAAAACGAAGACAATTTTTATATTAATCTTTCTCGTTCTTGATTTGTTTTTAGTCTTTCAATTCATTGAAAAGCGGACGACCTCCGAGCTTGAATTTATAACGGAATCAACGATTGAAGAACAATTGGAAGAGGATGGGATATCTTACGGAAATCTTCCGATAGTCGGAGAACAAGAACCGTATATTAGCGGGAAAAGGAAAAAATTTTTATCTCATGAATTAAGCCAATTAAACAACCAATCGGTTTCTCATATTAGCGAAGATTGGATTGTTTCTTATTTTTCAGAGCCGATTGCCCTTCCTAAAACAAATATTGAATCTTTCCTTTCTGATTTTATGAAAGAAAATGTAATTGGGGGACAATCGTATCGGTTTTGGAAATGGGATAAAAAAGATAATGATTTAATATTTTTTCAAACCTATCAAGGAAAAACACTTTTCTTTAATGAACATGCGATGGTAATCGTTCATTTAAATGAAAAAAACGAAATTGTAAGCTATGAGCAAACGATGTTAACGTCCATTGAAAAAATGATCGAAGAAGGCTCAAACCAAGAAGTATTGCCTCCATTAAAGGCCATTGAAGTTTTGTATAAGAAAGATTATTTGACATCTGGCGGACATATTACAAAGGTAGAATTAGGATACTACAAAAATGTCCCAATATCAGGAGATGTTCAAATTTTCGCGGCAACATGGCATATCGTCGTTGACGATGAAATCGACTATTTTGTAAATGCCATTGATGGACAAATAGTAGAAATATTGCAAGATGGAGTTGGAGAAAATGGGTTTGCATTTTAGTGTGTTAGCAAGCGGAAGTACAGGAAACGCTTTTTATATTGGGACAGAAAAAGCAAAGCTGCTTGTTGATGTAGGGTTCAGTGGAAAACAGATGGAGGAGTTGATGAAGGCTGTCAATCTTAATCCAAAGGAATTGGACGGCATTTTAGTAACGCATGAACATAGCGATCATATTAAAGGTTTGGGGATTTTAGCTAGAAGATACAACTTGCCGATTTACGCCAATGAAAAAACGTGGAAAGCGATGGAAGGATTAATTGGTGCTATCCCAACGGAACAAAAGTTTATTTTTGAAATGGGTTCGGTCAAAACTTTTGGCGACATCGATGTTGAATCATTTGGCGTTTCCCATGATGCTGCCGAACCGATGTTTTATTGTTTTCATAGCGGTGGAAAAAAAGTGACACTTTGTACAGATTTAGGTTATGTGAGCGACCGAATCAAAGGAACGATCAAAAATTCAGATGTTTTTATTTTTGAAGCGAATCATGATGTAGAAATGCTGCGAATGGGTCCTTATCCTTGGAATGTGAAACGGCGGATTTTAAGCGATGTCGGCCATGTTTCCAATGAAGATGCCGGCCTTGCATTAGCGGATTGCATTGGTGATAACACAAAGCGTATTTATTTAGCCCATTTAAGCAAAGATAATAACATTAAAGATTTAGCTAGAATGGCTGTCACGCAGACATTGGAGGAAAAAGGATTTGCCGTTGGCGAAGCATTTAAAATTTATGACACAGATCCGAAAATCCCAACACAGCTTGCTGTAGTGTAGAAGTTTTACATCTTATCTATGATGAAAGGAAAGTTTTTAACCAAAAATTTTTACAGAACGAAAAGCGGTTAAAATTTGGAAGGAACTGAAAATAAGCACTATACTTAAATATAGAGGCAGCAAAGATCGGACACCTTAGCTACATATTCATCAGTGAAAGGATTGGTGAATGAAACGTGGGGTATTATGACCAAGATTATGAAAACAGGAGGAAAAAAGACAACAACAAGGTTGGCTTCTTTCTTTCAGCATTTGTTGGCGCTATTTTAGGAGCTATGATCATTATTTTTTCAATCCCTTCCTTAATAAAATTTGATGTTCTTCCTTATAACTTGACGCCGAAAGGAACAGAAACGGAACAAGGCGTGATCACAGAAGAAGGTCAAATGGTTCCATATCAAACGATCCAAGTTGATATTTCTTCAGCGATCACCGAAGCTGTTGAGAAAGTATCTGATGCGGTTGTCGGTGTTATTAACATTCAAGAAACAGGCTTTTGGACAAATACGAATGAAGCTGGAACAGGCTCAGGCGTCATTTATAAAAAGGAAGGCGGCAAAGCATTTATTGTTACAAACCACCATGTCATTGAAGGAGCCACCAATGTCGAAGTCAGCTTAAGTGATGGTACACGGGTGCCAGCAAAAGTTTTGGGTAGTGATCGACTAATGGATTTGGCTGTCCTCCAAATTGACGGCGATAAAGTAAAGAAGGTTGCTGAAATTGGAACTTCAAAAAATTTAGTAGTTGGTGAACCAGTTTTAGCTATTGGGAATCCACTTGGTTTGGAATTTTCCGGATCTGTTACGCAAGGAATCATTAGCGGTGTAGAAAGAACAATTCCTCAAGATTTTGATCGCGACGGCCGTCCGGATTGGCAATTAGAAGTTTTGCAAACAGATGCAGCTATAAATCCAGGTAACAGCGGCGGTGCTTTAGTCAATATTAAAGGGCAAGTCATCGGCATTAACTCGATGAAGATTGCACAAGAAGCAGTTGAAGGAATAGGCTTGGCTATTCCGATTGATAGTGCAATTCCGGTCATTGAAGATTTAGAAAAATTCGGGGAAGTACGAAGGCCTTTCATGGGAGTAGGTTTAAGGTCTTTAAATGAAATTCCAAGCTATCATTGGCAACAAACATTAAAGCTTCCAAAAGAAGTTGATAAAGGTGCTTTTGTTGTAAGTGTAATGCCTAACTCTCCAGCGGCAATTGCCGGATTAAAAGAGTTGGACGTGATCGTAGAATTAGATGGAGAACCAATTGCCGATGTACTTGAGCTCCGGAAACATTTATATATTGAGAAAGAAATCGGTGATACAATGGACGTTACATTTTACCGGGAAGGCAAAAAAATGAAGACAACAATGAAATTGACTGAGCAGCACACATATTAGTCAATAAGCTCTAAAGAGAGTTGAATATTTGATTATGAACCATTTAATTGTTGATAACTTAGAGTTCTAAAAATGAATAGATATTCATTCAAACGGGGGCGATTCATCCACAATGTGGATAAGTCGGCTCCTTTTTTGTAAAATGAGAGGTTGTGGATGATGTCAAAAGTTGTAGAAAATTTTAGAAGAGAAAATAGTTCATGAGAGGGTGAATGAATATGTTGATTAAATGTTGTGAAGACCACGTGGAACTAGCCATGGATGTAATTGTAGATGAGTATGAAGTTGCCCCAAATATAGATAAAGTAGAGAATAGTGAGATATTAACAACCTGTGAATATTGTCAAAAAAAGGCGATATATATTGTGTCGAACTAAGATTCCCACACAATATACAGACATCGGCTGTGGATATGTGGATAAAAATTGTGAATAACTTGTTTATAGGAAGTGGATGAATGTGAATATCTCAATTTTCTGTGTTGGAAAACTAAAAGAAAAATATCTTAGGCAAGGAATTGATGAGTTTTTAAAAAGGTTAGGACCGTATGCAAAAGTCGATATTATCGAAGTGCCTGATGAAAAAGCTCCAGAACATTTAAGTGAAACGGAAATGGAAATGGTGAAGGAAAAAGAAGGTGAGCGCCTTCTTGCCAAAATAACCGATGATACATATGTAATCATTTTAGCGATTGACGGAAAGATGTTGTCTTCTGAACAATTTGCCAAAGAGCTTGATCAGCTTGCAACCTATGGAAAAAGCAAAATCGCTTTTGTAATCGGGGGATCACTCGGATTAAGCAAAAAAGTCGAGCAGCGGGCTGACTACGCCTTGTCATTCTCCAAAATGACTTTTCCACACCAACTAATGCGGCTTATTTTGTTGGAACAAATATATCGGGCATTTCGGATTAATAGGGGGGAGCCGTATCATAAATAGATGCGGTTTTTTAGCAAAGTAAGGTTTATTATATTCCGAAAAAGATGAAGCATTATTTAAAGAATTAAAAGAATATAATCTAGAATCCCCGTTTAGCTGAACAAATCAAAATAAAAACCACCCAAAATAGGGTGGATAAAGTTTGTGTTTGCAGTTGTATTTTTTTGTAGTAGAATTTAAGAAATGGTTATTTTTATCTATTAAGCGCTTTGGGGCAAGTTATCTTGCTCCCCTTTTTTTAGTATCTGTTTATTAATGAATGGAATAATCCAACGGTCTAACCCAATTTTTCCTGCATTTATACCAGCAACTAAGATTATCATTCCGAATAATACCATCTGAGGGTTAGTGCTAGTTGTTCCTGAAAAAAGATACGAAAAATTCATAACCATCCCCATTAAAGCAGCAAAGGTAGTAAAACAACCTAAGATAAGTCCAAGACCTACTAAAAATTCTCCCCAAGGAACGAGGATATTAAAAAGTCCGACATTAGGTAAGGCAAAGCTATCAATAAAACCTGCCCACCAAGATTGAACTGCTGGGTGATCACCAGACGCTTTTTTTAATGCTCCTTGTAGAAACCCACTAGCATCAAAATCTCCACCAATAATTTTTTTCCAACCAGCTTCCAACCATGTCCAACCAAGATACAAACGCATTACTAGGAATGCATAAGAAGCATAAACGTTTTCTCTTAAAAAGTTAATTACCATTAAAAACCTCCTTTCATAAAGTTATAATTGATTTTGATTTTCATTATCATTATAAGGTGTTTATTTTAATTTAGGAATAGGCCAATAGTTTGATATCCTAATATGTGGTAATCTATATAAATCTAAGTTAAATTTCCGACATTGCCATCGACCCAATACGAAGAAGTACTTTTTTGGTAAAACACATAAGTATTCCATGAACGATCAAATCGACTTTTTATATCTCATTGCGCGTAGGTGAAATCGATTCAAAATAACACTTACTTTAACCAACCTCAAATACGTTCGACCACATTTAGGTTCAGAGTATTATGGGGGAGAAATAAGAGTGTCAAGCGATGTTTGTACTCTTTTAAAAAAGGTTTTAAGATCCTTACGTGTTGAATAAGCATTATGTAAAAAGCATTCACTGTTTTCTGCAAGCAGAGGATAGGCAAACGCAGCTTTGCTATACAAAAACTGTCTTTCAAAACAGATCGTTCTTCTTTTTTTATCTCCTTCGTCGTCACCACCGTCATCTTCTTAAAATCGATTTGCGCCTCACCTGGAGGATGCTAAAGACGTTCATAGTATTGTTCATTCTCGAGCTTAAGTTCTGGTCTACGCTTTTACACATACGCACAAATAGTTTGATACGATCCTTTGAATCCATGCTTCTGTTTAAGCATTTCAAACAGTGTTTTGTCTTCATTGTTTGCTCAGCGGCTTGGTGTCTTTATCCAACCAGTCCTCAATAATTTGTCCATACCCCTAGACAAATGTTTTTACGCAAGTAGCACTAAACGATGTTGGTACTAGTGAATCACCCTACCCTTATGTTACAGTGGAAGTACTAAACTTGGTAAAACTCGTAGTGTGGTATAGAAACTAATATTAACCAGCCTTAATGTATCGAGCCCAATTCTTTAAAAATAAATACGTAAAAGGAAGGCTATATGTATGAAGAAAAAATTGATGATTATAGGAATCGGTATTTTAATAGTTATTCTTGCTTTGTATGGGATGTGGGAATTAGCCAAATCTAGAACCTTTCAGTTGTTTGGGGGATTAACTTACGAGGTGGAAACTAGTCAAAAGGTAGTTGCTTTGACATTTGATGATGGACCAACAAAAAATGTAGATGAGATTCTTCCTTTGTTGGATCAATACAATGCAAAAGCCACTTTTTTTCTGATTGGTCAAGACTTGGAAAAAAATTTAGATGAAGCGAAAAAGATCGTAGCTAAAGGGCATCAAATTGGAAATCATACGTATTCTCATAAAAGAATGGTTCTTAAATCTCCTTCTTTTATCAAGAACGAAATTGAAAAAACGGACAAACTGATTCGTGAAGCTGGATATAGTGGTGAGATCGACTTTCGACCTCCATATGGAAAAAAATTAATAGGGTTGCCTTATTACTTATATAAACATCATAGAGATACCATTACTTGGAATATTGAACCAGATACTTACTTTTCCTCATCCGAAGATAAAATAAATGATGTAGTCAAAAATGTAAAGCCGGGATCAATAATATTATTGCACCCAATGTATGATCATTCTGGTGAAGAATTAAGAACGATTGAAGGAATTTTACAGACCTTATCAAAAGAAGGATATAAATTCGTTACGGTTAATGAACTTCAGAGTTTGGAAGAATAATATTATAAGCTTGGCATCTTAACTAATCATTTAGATACAATACGGAAAACCTTATCAAAAATGAGGTGAAAAAATGAATGAAAATAAAGGTACAGAAATAAAACGATCTTCAAAAGCAGAAAACATTTTATCTCAAATCAATAGGAAAACGAAGCTAGGCGACATACGAAAAATTGCAAAGGACATTAAAAAAGATCATGAACTAGCTATGGAATTATGGTCAACCGGAGAGTACTTACCAAGACTATTAGCAATCTTAATTATGGACAAAAAACTTCTTTCAGAAGAAGTGCTAAAAAAGCTTGATAACGATATGCAGACTCACACTTATGATGAGCGAAATAATTTAATGGATTGGCTAATGGCTAATCAGCTCACCAAAGACAAGAAAACAATTGCATTGCTAAACTCATGGGAAAATAGCCCTTCTGCTCTTCAAAGGCGAGCTTATTGGTATTATCAAGGGCGATTGAGATGGACTGGACAAACACCGCCTGATAACACTGCAGATTTACTATCTAAAATAGAAGCAAATATTATGCAGGAAGAACCGGAAGTTCAATGGGCTATGAATTTCACTGCGGGCTGGATCGGCGTTTATGATGAAAAATATCGTGAACGCTCTATTCAACTTGGTGAGAAAACGGGTCTTTATAAAGATGAAATTGTAGCAAAAGGATGTACTCCTAAATATTTACCGGAGTTCATTAGGATAGAAGTGAACAAAAGACAAAATAAATAGAAAATAGCTGATTAGCTGGTGCGATTGCAGAACATAAGCAGTCGCATTTGTACTAATGGTCAGTAAAAGTAATAGAGAGATTGTTGAATAGTCGTAATCATTTTTCAACTATCGGAACAGTGGGGTTGAACAAAAATATGGAATGGAAAGGGATTGAAATGCTAAAAATAATATCCTTTTTTATTGCAGTATTTGTTACACAGTTAATTGCAATCATTATGTGGGGAGAACATGTTTGGTTATATAAGTTTGCTCACGGTGGAGTTGGTGGTTCCCCTGTAGACCAAATTCAACCAATATTTTGGTTAATTTTGATTATAGAAGCCATTTTATTTGGATTATTAATCGCAAGTTTTAATAGAAAAACGAATAAGTAATCTAACGGGGGCTTTAATTAAAGAAAGTAGACACCGAACTTTTGATTCCAAGCTCGTTTAAATTTGTTTTTCTCTTAAATAGTGATCCATAAATTAGGTGCGGTTTTTTAAAATTACTACCTAGAAATGTTTAATCTACATTTCTAGGTAGTTTTTAGCTTTTATAGATTTTAAATATTATATATTTCCTAGCAAATTTACTCCACTTCCTTAAATTTTATTGACGATAAGATGTCCTGTCGTTGCATTTATTCCAAAAATTCGTTGTTTTGTTTCAATTTGTCCCAGTCTATATTCTAATACTTCATCGTTTTCATTTTCATCGTACTTTCTAGACCACTGCAAAAAGGCACCGATTTCTTTTAAGGCAGGTAGGACGTTCTCGAATGGTTGAATTGATGGATCTTCATAGGATTGAAGAAGCTCTAAGTCAATACGAGGGGACCATAATAGATCGATACATCCTGTCGTTTTGTTTACCCCAACGTAAAAATGTTCTCCTTCTATTTGTAAGCCTTGAGCTGTGTGAAGTGGGAAAGTGAAAAATGCCCGATTTGCTTTATTGAAGGATGGTTCCTCGATTTGTAATTGTAAATAAGGGACATACTCTTCAAAATACGTTGCAATAAATGTGCAAGCAATGTCTCGACAAGCTTCAAATGAAAGATGAAGGTCTCCAGTACGATCTTTAAACCACGTGAATTCCTTTAAATTTCCGGAATGCTTATCAATTTTTGCTTTTACTGTATCTTCCAAACGTTCGAGAAGGAAGCTTTCCATTGTTTTATCTTTCGGAGCAGGCCAATTTTTTTCCCGCCAGACAATGCCGAGTGTGTTTTCATCGATTTCGACTTCTCTTAGCTTTATCATACAATCCGATATACCGATCATTTCTTCTATAGTTATTCGTTTTTCAACTACAGGAATGTCTGGAAAAGGGATGAATGTCCCTGGCTCTTCCGGTTCATGTTCAAAGAAAGGCTCTCCATTTACGGCATTGAATGATTGATAAAGAATCGGACTTTCATAAACCGGGTACAAGCCAGACTGTGGCACAGAATAAAGGTCACTTAATAAATACTTCATAGATAGTTTCCATGGTGCTTTAGATAATTGTTGTAAAATAGCCTCTTTACTAGCAAGCTGTGCTGGGAATGTCGGTGGTGTTTTTGTATAGCCATCGTACCTAAAGTCAATGATTTCACCATATTTGGAAACGATGATTTTGGTGGTATAGCTATCAAGAGGATAGCCTTCTACATATTGTTTATAGAAAAATTTTGTATCTTTCTCATTTTCAATAACAGTAGATAACGTTAAATAATTGAGTGCTTCAGGGTATTGCGATGTTAGAAATTGTTCTGCAATAGCTCGCTGTTGCTCTGTTGTTACGAGTGTTCCATCAGTTGAAGGCGGTCTAGTTAACTCGATTAATTTTCCGTTTTTGTCAAGTGTCACTTCAATTCCATTGTCTAAATCGTCTTTTGACTTTGACCACATAAATTTAGCTTGTCCATTTGAATAATCTTCAACAAGTAATTGATAGTTTTGAGGAATGGATACAAAATTTAACGCTAATTTTGCCAGTTGTTCTTTTAACATATGTATCACTTCTTTCTTATTGATTAGTCTGTTTACAGTTGCTCCAGCTGCTATTTTGAAAATTTTATAGGGAAATAAGATATTTTACAAATATATATTGGAATTTTATGGTAAATATATTATATCATAATGTCAGGACCATTTTTAAGGAGATCATTTTATGAAAATTAAAAAATAATAGTAATTATTTTATTGTTAATTGTGGTGCAAAACAGGATTTTTTCCATCAAAGTATAGATAAGAGAGTTCCCAGAAGCAAGCAGAAGAAAAAGTGAAAGATCATTTAATAAATCAAGGATATGAAGAAGAGAATATAAGATTAATCCGTTCAACACAAGTCCCGAAGGCACGAAAAACATTTTCTGTTTATGTTACTTTTGATAACGGTATTCACCGTTATATTGTAAAGGATTATGGTGAGCCTACGATTACTAAGCGGGAAAGAGAATAAAAATGTTCTTATGAAGATAGAGCTTGTTTACAATAAGGGAAAGCTTCTTGTTCCGGAAAAGGCCAATTATCTTTAAAAATCATTTTGTGTCTTTATGGTACCATTGGTGAGGAGAGGGGATTCTATTGAGTATTAAAAAGCAGTATTACCTTATTATGACGCCCTTAGTGATAATTGGTATTTATCTAACATATAAAATTCCAGCAACTATGCCTTATGTTATTTTAATTCTATTGTTTGTTTTATATTATTTTGGATGGAAGGATGTTAGAACAAAGCTGGAAAAAGCAAAAGGAGAAGAAGAAATTAGACGGGTTCTTGTTCCTTTTATTCTGCAAACAATTTTTGTAGTTTTAGGCATTATATCTTTCTTTGTGAATGTTTTTACTTAAATTAATAGGAGCAAAGAACTCTTGATACTATACAAGTTTAAATGAATTCCAACAAAGTGAAACGAAAAGAAGCTGTTTTCAAGTACGTATAATCTACAACTTGGAACAGCTTTTTTATTTTTAATTTATATTTACACTAATTATTATGTTATATTATATAACATATAATGTTATTTTAAGTAACGTATAATTTGATAGAGTTGGATTTAGGGATTATACACAATTCAATCTTGTTGAAATATATATAAAGAGGTGGGCGGTAATGGAAAATACTTTAGATAAGAATATAAATGTTTCGGTTTTAATGAATGAATTAAAAAAAGAAAATCACCAAATGCAAGAGGTCATGAAGAAACTTCAAAATATCTCAATGAAGTCTAATATATTAGCTCTCAATGCGGGAATCGAGGCAGCCCGTGCGGGGGAGGCTGGACGTGGATTCTCTGTCGTAGCAAAAGAAATTAAGAAATTTGCTGAAGAGAGTTTGAATGCAAGTAAAGAGAGTGAAAGTTTGATTAGAAGTATCCAAAATAAAGCTAATCAAGTCGTTGCAGTCAGAACAGTTGAGGTCGCTTTTGATACCATTGATAAAATTGACCGCAACTTATTTGAGCGAAATTGTGATGTTCAGGCTTGGGCAACCTTTAATTCTATTAAACAATGTCTTTTGGATCCTACTGTGGAATCTAAGAAAAATGCCCAAGCAACACTGAAAAAGCTTCATGAAATTTACGAAGTTTATTTTGATATATTTGTTGTAGATCTGTCAGGTGAAATTATTGCTGCTGCTCAAAATCAAAACCAAGTAGGTAAAAATATGGCTGATAGAGAATGGTTCCAAAAAGTTATTCAAAACAAAGGGACCTTTGTAACAGATATGTATTATTCTTCTTCTGTTGGTGGTTATACAATGGGTTTTTCGAGTCCTGTTCATAATGATTTGGGAGAAGTAATTGGAGTAATCACAACTAGATTTAATTGGGAATATATTTATGACATTATTGAACGTGTAAAAATTGATGAAAAAAGCCAGCTTTATGTAATTAATTCAGAAGGTTATATCATTGCATCGAAGGATCGCACTGGTATTTTGGAAAAAAGACTTTCTAAAATGCCAGGGGTAAAAAATATTTTAACCGGGAAGGAAAAGCGGGGCTATAAGATTGAGAATGATCAAATTTATGCGTATTGTCTCACGGAAGGTTACAATGCTTATAGAGGAAAAGGATGGTCTGTTATAGTTGTAGAATCACTTGCTTAGGATGATTCATTAATATTGTTGCATCTATTTAATTTTGCTATTAAAAAATATAAAATATTATTTCCTAAGGGAATCAAGGGGACAACTCAATCCCTTGCTCCCTTCTAATTTTGCATAAGAAATACTGATCATTGAGGTATATCTCTTTCAAAAGTATACATAGTACATGTTAAAACCTCATTAAAATATGTGATATCTATACACAGCACAAGTAGAGCGGTGTTTTTCCCTTTTACCAAAAGAAAATACGTTGATTTCGCGCATACCTAATGAGGAATGTAGGGTCCATTCATACGAATCCGTCAAGTTCAGATTCACACGTACGCATGTCTGAATTGACGAAACCGTATAGTTATTTGTATGGTTAATTCATCTGCCAGATTAAATCCCGCTATCTAATTTCGAAAAATCTCTCCATTCGCAGGCACAAAAATTTTGTCTTCTAATTGGTTTTGTCTGGTAAAACTCCGCAGGATGGAAGAAGAGGGAATTATTGAGCAATATACCATTGCAGTGAACGAATTAAAGCTTGGGAAGAGTATTCAAGCGTATATAATGATTTTTCTAAAATCAAATCAACACACTGCATTTCAAAAGTATATAAAAGAAAATCCGGATATAACGGAAGCTCACCGCATAAGTGGTGAAGGATGCTATATGATTAAAGCGAGCGTTTCTGATCAGGTTGCATTAAATCATTTGCTTGATGAGATCCTTAAATTTGCTAACTACAGAGTTAATCTATCAATTGGAAAAATAAAATAATCTTTGTATAAACGTGTAATAAAAATACTGCACAAGTCAGTGTGGCGTCCATTGAAAGATCAGATTAATAGATTTGTAGATTTGAATAAATAATGTGGTTGTAATAGTTCCCACTAAAAGACAGTTGTTGAGATTGAGCAGATCGGTAATTTATGTAATGATGTACTGTAGCAATAATAAAATAAATCAAAGGATGAGAAACAATGAAGAAGTTTGAAATTGCTGTTATCCCTGGGGATGGTATAGGTCGGGAAGTAGTACCTGCTGCTTTAAAGGTGTTAGATACCCTTTGCGAAGTACATGGAGGTTTGCGTTTTGAAACAACTCAGTTTGATTGGAGTTGTGAATATTATCTTGAACATGGTGAGATGATGCCTGAAGAGGGTTTGCAAACTCTCGCAAATTTCAATGCGATTTTTTTAGGTGCCGTTGGCAACCCGAAGCTTGTACCTGATCACATTTCGCTATGGGGGCTGCTTGTCAAAATAAGAAGAGAATTTGAACAAGTGATAAATATTCGGCCGGCAAAGCTGATAAAGGGAGTAAAATCACCTTTGGCTAACCCGAAAGATTTTGACTTGATCGTGGTACGTGAAAATAGTGAAGGGGAATATAGTGAAATTGGCGGACGAATTCACCGTGGGGAAGATGAAATTACCGTTCAAAACGCTATATTTACTAGAAAAGGTACAGAACGGGCAATGAGGTATGCATTTGAATTGGCAAAGAAAAGAAGAGGTCGTGTAACAAGCGCTACAAAATCAAATGGAATTTTCCATTCGATGCCGTTCTGGGACGAGGTCTTTAATGATGTAAAAAAAGATTATCCTACTATTGAAACAGAATCTATTCACATTGATGCATTGGCGGCATTTTTTGTGAACCGTCCACACATGTTTGATGTAATTGTTGCAAGTAATTTATTTGGTGATATTTTAACTGACTTAGGAGCTGCGATTATGGGAAGTATCGGAATTGCGCCTGCTGCCAACATAAATATTAATGGGAAATATCCTTCCATGTTTGAACCTGTACATGGATCAGCTCCTGATATCGTTGGGAAAGGCATAGCGAATCCAATCGGTCAAATTTGGACAGCTAAAATGATGCTCGATCATTTTGGCGAGAATGAGCTTGGCACCAAATTACTAGACATTGTTGAACAAGTTACGGAAGCTGGTATTGTCACACCTGATATTGGCGGAACGGCCACTACAAATGAAGTAACAGAAGAGATTTGTAAAAGAATTAAACAGTTATAATTTTGTATACACAATAACTGATTTGTTTCTGTAACCGTTGAATTTTTGTACCTAATTGGATTTAAAAGGAAGTCAATAAAATTTTTTCCAATATGGGGATGTGAACTATCACGACAAAGAAGAAAGGATTTAGAGTTCTTCAAAAAATCAAATTAATTAGATAAAAACATCGAACAATATTGTACAAGCGTATCCAGCATGGGTACGCTTTTATTTTTTTTCAGGCGAAAAATACATAGTATTGGAGAATCGAATACAGAGAATTGCAACTTGACACGGAGCCTCTCAGGTCTATTCCCAAGCCAGAAAGCGAGTATAAAGGACTAGCTTCACCATCCAAGGCTATCATGCCCGCCACTCCATGTAAAGTTGCTACAGAGCAACTGCACTGCAAAACTATGTATTTTTATGGTTCTTACGGACTTTTGGTGATCACTCAAAATATGTTCGTTAAGAGAAACAACGAATGGTATTCACCGACAATTTTGTCTCAAAACATATGCAAAAGGCGAACTATTATTTAAAAACATTAATTGAAAATTCAATGTTTCACCATATATACGTAAGAACCATTTTTATTTTGCAAAATACACGCTTTTGCTGTTTAGATGTCATCTACGGGATGTAAGTCCCGCTGTGTAGAAAGAAGTAACAAACAAAAGGGTGCTGTGATGACGAGGTATCTGGAGAAAGCAAGGAACAAACTTATTATCTTTTAGAACACAATTTTCGTATATGGCTAGATGAATTTACAACACTAAATAAAGTCATTTCTATCGATGGGATACAGAGTAAAAATTAGGTAGATGGAAGGAAAGATTACATACTTATTCAGGGGTATTTGACGGATACATCGACTTAGCGATTAATAGCTAGTCTATCAGAGGTTAGCAGATATCACGTTGGTCTAGAACAACTTAGGTTTTGGAAAATTCTGTTAGAAAACCCAATGGTTGAAAAGTCTATAGGCTCGTTATGAGATGTGCCAAAAGAGGGCACTAAATACCCACTTTTGAAAAAGTTAGGCTCTTGTGTCTAATATCTTAACTGAGACGCCGTATACGGAGCCATACGTAGGTGTAGGATGTTTCAACGATGAAAAAAGTTACATTATTTACTTTCTATATAAATAAATATAAATAACTTTATAAAATTTTTTATATTAATTTGTTTCATATATTCCACCCGATAGCATAATGTTTTTACTGTATGACATTTTTACTACATTACATTTAAATTTTGGAGGAAGAAGGATGGGAAATAGTCGAGGGATAATACGTAAAGGCTTCATTCTTTTACTGTATTTTATAACTGTTTTTACCCTATTTCTAAGTGTACCGAATGGGAGTGCGGAGAAAAAGGGTGATATTAAAGCCTTGGTTATATATACAACTAGGGATGGGGAAATCAATGAGTACCTAAAGTTTTTGGATATGTTAATTAGTCACTTTACGAATGAAGTCACTTTTATTAGCAGCGAGAAAGTGGAGAAAAAGGATTTACTAAATGTTACTCATCTGTTCTATTACGGTCAAGTCAATGTTCAACTTCCATCCAAGTTTAATACATTATTTGATGATTATGACGGCACCTTTGTAGCAATTGGTTACAATTTAGAAAAGCTTGGTAATAAATTTTCATTTATTACTCCATTGCACGAAAGAGAAATTAATGAAGTTTATTTAACAAGTAACAAAGATGATGTATTAGATGTAATAAGCCAAAGGATCATTGAAATTGATGTGGCTGAAGATACTGAAATATTGTTAGAGGGAAAAAGAACAAGAGATGCGGCCACATATCCTGTCTTGGTTAAGAAAGAAAATCAATATTATTATGCCGTAAACACCATATCCTCAAAAAAATCCATCTTATTCGGAGAAGTGCTTCATGACATTTTTAACGTTCATCATGATACCAAACACCCAGCATATATCCGACTCGAAGATGTCCACCCACTAGTAGATCCCAATAATTTGAAGCAAATTGGTGAAATTTTAAAGGAAAAAAATATTCCGTATATGGTGGCTGTTATTCCAGTTTATACAAATCCTGAAACCGGTGAAAAACATCATTTTTCAAATTCTCCAAAGCTGTTAAAAGTGCTGAAAGAAATGCAAAGAAATGGGGGAAGTATTGTCCTCCATGGCTATACTCATCAGTTTAGGGATAGTGAGACAGGGGAAGGCTTTGAATTTTGGGATGTTGAACATAATACTCCAATTTATGCTCTTCCTAATGAACCATTCACCTTACTAAAAGAAAGCGACTTTGACACAAAAGCAGAATATGAAAGCTACATCGACAATTTGAAACAATTTGAAAGAGATTATATTGAGACAAAATTAACAAGAGGTATTCAAGAATTGGTTACTTACGGACTATATCCTTTGGCTTTCGAAGCACCACATTATACAATGTCACAAAATGGTTACACAGTAGTTTCGGAGTATTTTTCCACGTATGTTGGGCATATTCAAATAAGTGATAGGGATTGGAAAGTGATGGATACGACCCCATATATCACTTCGCCTTCATTCTTAAATGGTATGCAATTACTTCCAGAAACACTTGGATACGTAAAACCGGATGATTCTGAAGCAGTTCAAAATATGATGAAAGAGGCTAAAAGATTTCAATTAACTAAAGATGGAATGTTGGCTGCCTTTTATCACCCATATTTGGGAGTCGAAGGCTTTAAGGAGTTAATAGAAGAGATGGAGAGACTTCCAAATATTTCATGGATTGATTTAAAACAAATGGATTTATGGGTAAAAGCAGATAATGTTGAGATTTACACTGAAAATGGAGAAATCAAAGCAGATATTGACCATATTTGTTTTTTGCAGGTGAAAAATACATAGTATTGCAGAATCGAATACAGAGAATTGCAACTTGACACGGAGCCTCTGCGGGCATGATTTCTAAGCCAGGAAGCCAGTATTATCAAGGACTGGCTTCACCATAAAAGGCTATCATGCCCGCTACTCCGTGTAAAGTTACTACAGAGCAACTGCACTGCAAAACTATGTATTTTTATTTTGCAATATACACCATATTGGCTTACTGCTATCATCTTTGGACTTCCCTTTATATCATATTAATAAAATCGTTGAAATGATTGTATGGGGGATGGTGTATATGGGAGGATTGGCGATTATAGCGTTTATTGCATTTACCATTTTTCTCACTAGTAGAAAAACTAAAATGGAAGGGTGATATCATGGCAGACCTATTTTTATATCTTTCGCTCTTCTTAATTTGGTTCATGTTGTTTTATCATGTGTTTCTTATGCTGGGAGGATTTTTACACTCAATAAAATATGAGAGATTCAAAGAAAAACTGACACAATCTATAGATGAATTTCCGAAAGTTAGTATTCTAATTCCAGCACATAATGAGGAAATTGTCATTGAGGAAACAATTAAATCAATGGTTAGGCTAAATTATCCAAAAGATAAGTTGGAAGTTATAGTTATAAACGATAATTCAAGCGACCTTACGGGGGTAATTATTGATGACTATTCTAAACAATATCCTTTTATAAAGGCTGTCCATACAAAGCCCCCAAATGCCGGAAAAGGGAAATCGGGGGCATTAAATCAGGGGCCATCGTAGGGAAATTCCGGGTTGTAAATGCTAACCAAAACTTACTTACAAGGTTAATTAATATTGAAACATTAACTTTCCAATGGCTGGCTCAGGCTGGACGGTGGTTTTGGTTTAAGATGACTACGATTCCAGGTACAAACTTTGCTATTCGCAGATCTATTCTGGAGAAGCTTGGAGGTTGGGATGAAAACGCCCTTTCTGAAGATACGGAATTAAGCATACGTGTATATAATCTTGGTTATTATATTCACTTTTTCCCAGCAGCGATCAGTTGGGAACAAGAGCCTGAAAACTTGAAGGTATGGTGGAAACAAAGAACGAGGTGGGCACGGGGAAATCAATATGTGATATTTAAATATTTATTCAACCTAAATCAATTGAAAAATAAAAAAGTTTTTATCGATTTGTTTTATCTCTTATTTACTTACCTTTTATTTTTCAGTGGCGTTCTACTTTCACATATCATTTTTATAGTTAATGCAGTAGGCGGAATAAAACTGTCAATTGGGATTGTAATATTTTTATTATTAATTACTGGCTTTCTCCTATTTGTTTCAGAAGCATGTTTAGCATTATCTATGGAGAGAAACCAGCTTACAATCAAAAACTTTTGGACTGTCGTAATAATGTATTTTATTTATTCTCAAATGTGGTTTTTTCTCGTAGTTTACTCATTATTTTTAGAAACAAAGCGTGTTTTATTAAAGCAGGAAGTTAAATGGTATAAAACACAGCGATTTAAGAGAATCGAAAAACAAAACCATTCTATATAGCAAGGGAAAAATTAAAAATTCCTCATGAACATAAAAATGATCTGTATCCTAAATCAACTAATTATTGGCTCCTACTTATGTTTTCATTTAAATAATACGAGGTGTAAAAATATATGTTAAAAAGTGAGTTGATGATTTGTGTAATACTCGCTGTACTTCTTTTATTGATATTTTTCTTAGGGAAAGCATTTTCTTCAATTAAGAGAGAAGATCAAATAAAAACTTCTGATATGGAAACTCCGGTAGTGATAAAAAATTTACCTAATTTCCCACGGAATATAGAGGAAAATAAAAAAAGATCACCGTTTAGATATTCTAGTGATGAATTTCAAGCGGGTATGAATGTAATCATTTACGGTCATCCCGATACACTTGAATCTAGAAATGTATTTGAACATTTACGAAGTTTAGGTATCAACAGTGTTGCAATAAATTTTCCCTTTTATCAATCAGATTGGAAAGCCAATGAGGTAATTACTAGTCCAATCTATACACCGACCATTGAAGAATTACAAGCAGTCATAGAAGAGGCACATCACATAGGGCTTAGTGTAATGATTAGACCTATTATGGATGAGCAAGCATTCTTACCCTCTAATATGTGGAGAGGGCAAATTAAACCGAAGGATCCAAATGCTTGGTTTGATAGCTATGAAAAGTTGATACTCACTTATGCTATGTTGGCACAATCGACCAACGCAAAATCGCTTAATATTGGTACTGAATTGAATTCTATGCAAAATCAATATCAGAATCGATGGATGAAACTTATAGAAAAGGTGCGCCAAGTATACAAAGGGGAGTTGGTGTATTCATTTAACTTTGACACGGTCCATGAAATTCATTCCATTGAGTTTGTAAAGTTGCTCGATTATATAGGAATTGATGCATATTTTCCTTTGGAATTGCCGGATTATGCTACAACGGAAATGTTGGAAAAGGAATGGATGAGACAGATTAAACAAATGAAAGAAACATTGTGGCAAAAGCCCATTCTTGTAACAGAAGCAGGAATTATTCCAGTTGCTGGTGCTTACCGAACTCCTTATTCAGGGAGTTTACCTAATCAAAGGTATGATCCACAAGCGCAAGTGAACTATTATGAGGCAACTTATAATGTATGGAAGCCAAGAGTTCAAGGTATTTATTGGTGGGGTGTCTTGGTCGGTCAAGATCCAAATGAAATTAGCTTCTCCCCGTTAAACATGCCAACGGAAAAGGTGATTAAGAAACAGTTTCTAAAAGGCTTCTCAAATGAATAAAGAAGTAGTTTGTGAGTTTGAAACCAATACAACTTCCACTTTTGGAAAATTTGAGGTCCAGCTGTACATTTCCAACCCTTTAATAAACAATTGTGGCGACAATTTTAAGCACTGGAGTGAATATCGGCATTAGAACAAACTAGGAAAAATTATGGTATAAGGGAGACGAACCGTATCATAAATAGATGCGGTTT
>NZ_JABTTE010000016.1 GCF_013303125.1 Calidifontibacillus erzurumensis
ACTTTATCGTAATTAAAAAATAGATTTTTCATACAGCATATTAAATCCATAATCTATACAGACAAGATCTATATAAATACTTCTTGTTCTTAATTAGTATTTTCTATTATTATGGAGTTTTCATTGAAGGAACATTATATTTTTGTTAGTTTAATATTCAGATTATTTGGAATTGTGTTGATGATAAATTTGGGGGAGATTTTATGTCATTAAAAGTAGGGGATATTCTTACGTTTCAACGTACCTTTACAGAAAGGGATGTTGAGTTGTTTACTGAAATTTCAGGTGATAGGGGGATCCATCATATAACTCCCGATGCACAAGGGAGGTATGTTGTTCAAGGCTTGTTAACGGCAACGTTGCCGACAAAAATTGGCGGGGATCATAACGTATTGGCTCGTACGATGAATTTTGAGTTTTTTAGACCGGTGTATACAGGAGATACAATCAATTGTGAAGTAAAAATTGAAAAATATGAAAGGCAAGAAAATAACAGAACAGCTATTCAAGCTTCTTTTTTATGCAAAAATCAGCATGGAAAAGAAGTGCTAAAAGGGGATTTTGCAGGTGTTATTTTTCATTAAAAAAGGGGGATTGTCCCCCTTGTATGATTTTTTACAAAAGTTTTTCTCCGAAAAGAGACCCCATTAATGCAACTGCAACAGAAGCGGTCTTGTTTCTTTCATCTAGGATTGGGTTTACTTCAACAAATTCAGCTGATGTAATCAATTTTGATTCTTCAAGCATTTCCATAGCTAAGTTGCTTTCGCGGTAACTAATACCACCTAATACTGGTGTTCCAACTCCTGGAGCATCACTAGGGTCCAATCCGTCTAAATCAAGCGATAAGTGGACGCCGTCTGTTTTGTCTTTTAAATATTGAATCGTTTCTTCCATAACCTTTGTCATACCAAGCCGGTCAATTTCGTGCATCGTATAGACTTTTATTCCTTTTGAGCGGATCAAGTCTTTTTCACCCGGATCGATTGAACGGGCACCGATAATAACGATATTTTCAGGCTTTACTTTAGGAGCATATCCTAAAATGTTTGTTAATGACGGATGTCCAAGACCTAAGCTGACGGCCAAAGGCATGCCATGAATATTGCCTGACGGAGAAGTTTCCTCAGTATTTAAGTCTGCATGGGCATCATACCAAATGACTCCTAAGTTTTGATAATGTTTCGATATACCTGCAAGAGTTCCTATCGAAATGCTATGGTCCCCACCGAATACTAGTGGAAATGAACCTGATTCAACTACTTTATCCACAACAGTTGCCAGTTTCGTATTCGCTTCTGTTACCGCTTTCAAATGTTTTAAATTTGTAGTTCCTTCATCAACATTTGATCTGCCAATTTCAATATCACCTTTATCTTCGATTATGTAATTTAGTTTCTCGAGACGCTCAATTACACCGGCATAACGAATTGCGCTTGGCCCCATATCTACTCCGCGCCTTGATTGTCCTAAGTCCATCGGAACGCCAATGATTGATATATGTTTTTTCATAAATTGAGCCCCCTAATTCAAAGATGGTTTCATTATAAATGATTTGTAAAAGGTGGTTCAACTTAACAATTTTTTGCATAAATATTCCTTTAATCTCTATAATTCATTTGAAGAATAAAGTTGTATAAAGTAAAAAGATTGAACAATTTGCGTGTTCAGTCTTAAAATGGAACAAAATGGTCCAGATAGATGAGGAGAGAAAAATAGATGATAGATAATAAAGGAACGATTGGACATTTATCAGCATTGCTTACAATTTTAATCTGGGGGACGACTTTTATTTCAACAAAAATTTTACTTGAAGATTTTACTCCCATTGAGATTCTATTTTACCGTTTTACAATGGGACTCTTGGCGTTGTTTCTTATATATCCTCATGTTTTTAAAGTGAAGGATCGGAAGAGTGAACTTCTATTTGCGGGTGCTGGTTTATGCGGTGTGACTTTGTATTACCTTTTGGAAAATATCGCTTTAACTTTTACGATGGCTTCAAATGTTGGGGTGATTTGTTCATTATCACCGTTTTTTACAGCGATTTTTGCTTCAATATTTTTAAAAGAAGAGCCGCTTCGGGCTAATTTCTTTATCGGATTTATTGTAGCAATGGCTGGCATTACGTTGATCAGCTTTAATGGAGCATCGAATTTTCAGATTAATCCATTAGGTGACTTGTTGGCAGTAGGCGCCACAATTGTTTGGGCTGTGTATTCGGTCATCATGAAAAAAATTAGTAGTTTCGGGTTTAATACGATTCAAATTACAAGAAGAGTCTTTTTTTATGGGGTTTTATTTATGATTCCAGCGCTGTTTCTGTCTGACTTTAGTTTTGAACTATCACGTTTTGCTAACCCGGTTCAAATATTTAATATTTTATTTTTAGGACTTGGAGCTTCTGCCCTCTGCTTTGTAACTTGGAATTATGCTGTGAAGATTGTAGGAGCTGTAAAAACAAGTGTTTATATTTACATGGTTCCTGTTGTGACAGTTATAACTTCGATGATTGTACTGCATGAACCTATGACTGGAATGGCTGCTTTAGGAACGGTTCTAACACTAGCCGGCCTCTTTTTATCAGAAAATAATGTTCGTATAAAAAATAAACGGTACGAGTTGAAACGGTCGGCCAATAATAGTTTTTCTAAATGAGACAACGTTCAGCAGTTCATATATTAGTGAGAAGATTTTTATATTCATAAAATTTCTAAAAAGCGGAACCATAGTAATAAATGAATAATAGAAATTTTATGCTGGAATCGTTGGAGTGGTTATGATTGTCTCTGGCAATTACTTCTATTTTGACTTTGCTTTTAATAATTGCTTATTTTTCAACTAAGAGAAATTTGCATATTTATGAACAATTTTTTTTATTTTTTATTGTAGTCTTTATTTATTCGACCTATCAAACAATCATGATTGTAAACGTTGAACATTGGCAACTTTGTGAAAAGGCTATTTGCATAATTACATATCTAATAAATGGAAATATTTATGTTCCTTTTGCATTTTTATGGTTAATAGATCGTTGGTATGGGGTAAAAGGGAACTTTATGAATTATTTGTTTCTCTTTCTTTGTTTTATTTCACTTTTGTTTCTAGGAGAATATGTATTATTTCGTTTTGAAGTTTTCAAAACAAACGATTGGAATAGCTGGATGTCTGCTTTAGTATGGCTCTTCTTGGCTGGTTTCATATTTATTGCACAAAAGCTTTTTAGGAGGCTTCTAAAAAAAGAGGGGGGTGTTCCATGAGCACATTGCTTCCTCTCCCGGTTGTTTTTGATAAGAATGAATGGTTTGTAATCATCATGGTCATCATTTCATATTCCATTCTCTTTTTTCGCTCAAAATTTATACCATGGAGCATTATTATCTTATTAATTTTGTTTTCTGCAGCGATTGCCAGAATGGCTGACCAAATACTGGCCAAACCGATGATTGATTATTATGATATTATGGATAGTGACAAATATGAGCTTTTTGGTTTTTTTACATATTTCCTATATGGCCCTATTGCATATTTATTTGTTTTTTTCTATGAGAAGTTCAATATTCAAGGTCTATCAATTTTATTTTATATAGTTGGTTGGTCGCTCATTAGTGTTATATTTGAATGGATAACCGTTTGGTTCGGTGTTTTTACATTTAAGGAATGGATTCCGCTTTATTCATTTCCTGTTTACTTATTTGTTCAATCATTAACGTTATTATTTTATCTTTTTCTAAAACGGCATAAAGCTGTGGCTAAAGTTAAATGAGTGGATTTTTGCAATCATCATTAGTAAAATATTCTTAATTGCTTTCTAGGGTTCCGCAACAAAGATTGTCTGTGAATATATGGAGAAATTTTGTTGGACTGGTCCGAGAGAAAGCACACAGCTAAGCTGTGACACGGAGGGATAAAAGCCCGGGAGATGCTGAAAAACAGTATTCTCTTCGGGTTTTTTATTTTGCTATTAGAATACGTAAAGGGCGTACATGACATGTTAAACGTTGCTTTTGTTATTTTGTGTTAATACGTTTTATTGTTGAAACCGTTTATTGCTTGAGAGTGGGGGATGGGAATGAATAAAAACTGGATGCTTGTATATATCGGTGCTTTTTTTGAAGTACTTTGGGTGATTGGAATGAAACATGCGGAAAATTTTTGGGGATGGATCGGTACAGCTATTTCGATTTGGCTAAGTTTTTACTTTATGATAAAAGCTGGACGAAAGCTGCCAGTTGGCACAGTTTATTCGGTTTTTGTAGGGCTCGGTACAGCAGGCACCGTCCTTTGTGACATTTTATTCTTTGGTGAAACGTTTCACCTAGGAAAAATCACATTAATTTTGACGCTACTAGCCGGAGTTATTGGCTTAAAACTTGTCACGAAGGAAGAAGTGAAAGAGGAGGGGTAGGAGATGGCTTGGCTTTCAGTGACCATTGCAGGTTTGTTTGAAGTGTTTGGCGTTTTAATGATTAATCAATGGAACAGAAAACGTAATTGGAAATCTATGTTAATGTTAGTTCTTTGTTTTGGAGGAAGTTTTTTATTTCTTGCCATTGCAATGCAGTCTTTGCCAATGGGAATTGCCTATGCGATTTGGACAGGAATTGGTGCTTCAGGAGGAGCTATTTTAGGGATTATATTCCATGGAGAGCCAAAAGATTGGAAACGGATTTTGTTCATTATGATGATTATCGGTTCAGTCGTTGGCTTAAAGCTCATTTCTTCAGAATGAAAAGGTCGAGGATGGGAAATATTATTTTCCATTCTTTTTTTATTTTTATTGATTGGTTATGATTGGTTTTGGGTGTTTATGACTGAAATTGATTGATTTTTATAGTTTTTGAATGTAAAATATAAATATAAATTCAAAGTTGAAAACGTTTTAGGAGGTGGTGTGTTTGTTAGAACACGAACGCCATCGATTGATTTTAGATGTATTGAAACAAAAAAATACAGTCAAGCTGCAAGAGTTAGTGGAGCTAACAAATTGTTCGGAATCAACGATCCGCCGAGATTTGACCCATTTGGAACAAAAAAAATTTTTAAAAAGAGTTCACGGTGGTGCTGCGAGGCTTCAAGGGAAACTTGAAGAACCTACGATGTTTGAAAAATCATCCAAAAACGTTCAAGCAAAACGGAAAATCGCTCAATATGCTGCAAGTTTAGTAGAAGAAGGTGACAGCATTTATTTAGATGCTGGCTCAACAGTATATGAGATGATTCCATTCTTACCCCCTAGCATTGTCGTTGTAACAAATGGGCTTATGCACGTGAATGATTTACTTGGGAAAAATATAAAAACATATTTAATTGGTGGTTTTGTCAAACCGACAACTAGAGCGGTGATTGGCCGTGGAGCAATCGAAAGTTTGGAGCAATACCGTTTCGATAAATGTTTTTTAGGTGTGAATGGTATTCATCCTGAATTTGGTTTTACAACACCAGACCAGGAAGAAGCAATGATTAAGAAAATGGCTTTATCGTTAGCCCGTGAAGCTTATGTGTTAGCGGATGAAACGAAGTTTTCAGAAATTGCGTTTGCCAAGATTGCAGATTTAAATGAAGCAACTATTATTACGACGGATTTGGATCAAGAATTGCAAGAAGATTTTTACAGTAAGGCAAACATAAAGGTGGTAACTTCTAAATGATTCATACTTTAACGTTAAACCCATCGCTTGATTATATTGTAGAACTGGATCAAGTAAGATTAGGAGAACTCAATCGAACGAAAAAGGAATCTAAATTTCCTGGCGGAAAAGGGATTAATGTTTCACAAGTTTTAAAAAGATTTTCTGTTAACAGCAAGGCTCTAGGATTTCTAGGTGGTTTTACAGGCGCATTTATTGAGGAATATCTTAAAAATCTAAATATAGACACTGATTTTGTGGAAATAAGTGAAGATACAAGAATTAATGTAAAGTTGAAATCCGAAAAAGAGACTGAAATCAACGCACGAGGGCCACAGATTACATCGGTGCATATTAAAAAATTGAAGAAAAAAATCAGCAAACTTACAAGTGACGATTTATTAGTCCTTGCAGGCAGCATTCCTTCTTCTATGCCAACAGATACGTATGAAGAATTGGTGAAAATATGCAATGAAAATGGAACGAAGTTTGTTGTTGATGCCGAGGGAGACTTGTTAAGAACCATTTTGCCATTCAATCCGTTTTTAATAAAGCCAAATCACCATGAACTTGGTGATTTATTCCAGACGGAAATTTCAAGTTGTAAAGAGGCTATTCCCTACGGTAAAGAGCTGGTCAATAGAGGTGCGCAAAATGTTATTATTTCCCTCGCTGAAAAAGGCGCCGTTTTTGTAAATGAGACCCAAGTTTTCATTGCCTCTGTTCCAAAAGGAGAGGTTAAAAGTTCGGTAGGGGCAGGCGATTCAATGGTCGCTGGTTTTTTAGCAGCATTTGAGAAGACGGGAGTTATTGAGGAATCTTTCCGTTACAGTGTCGCAGCTGGAAGCGCTACAGCTTTTTCGATCGGTCTATGTACAGCTGAAAAAGTAGAAAGTTTGCTTCCACATGTCGTTTTGGAAAGAGTCGAATGATAAAGGAGTGACAATGATGAGAATTATAGAGCTATTAACGAAAGAAACGATCAACCTTTCGTTAAAAAGTGAGAAAAAATTGGACGTCATTGATGAGTTAGTAACAGTGTTAGACCAGGCTGGTAAATTAACAGATAAAGTTGCATTTAAAGAAGCAATTTTAAATAGAGAAGAACAAAGCACAACAGGTATTGGTGAAGGGATCGCTATTCCTCATGCGAAAACAAAAGTGGTCAAACAAGCAGCAATCGCTTTTGGACGATCAACGGCTGGCATCGACTTTGAATCACTTGACGGTAAACCTGCCCATCTTTTCTTTATGATTGCCGCTCCAGAAGGTGCCAACAATACTCATTTGGAAACATTATCGAGACTTGCTGTCATTTTAATGAAAGAAGAAGTGCGAAAACAGTTGCTTAAGGCAAGCTCAGAAGATGAAGTAATCGATATTTTGAACCGTTATGATGAAGATGATAAAGAGGAAGAGAAATCTAATGATGGAAAGAAACCATTTATCGTCGCTGTAACGGCTTGTCCAACTGGTATTGCCCATACGTACATGGCCGCTGATTCTTTAAAAGCAAAAGCAGAGGAAATGGGCGTAGATTTAAAGGTTGAAACGAGAGGATCGAGCGGCGCAAAAAATGTGTTAACTTCAGAAGATATTGACAACGCTCTCGCTGTCATTGTAGCTGCTGATACGAAAGTAGATATGGAGCGTTTTCGAGGCAAGCATGTGATTGAAACAGCAGTAGCCGAAGGTATCCGTAAGCCTAAGGAATTAATAGAGAAAGCTTTAAAGCAGGATGCTCCTATTTATCAAAGTAGTGGAAATGAAAAGGATGATGAAGAAAAGGAAGCAACAGGCAGAAGAATTGGGGCAGCCATTTATAAACATTTAATGAATGGTGTATCCAATATGCTTCCATTTGTTGTTGGAGGCGGTATTTTAATTGCGGTCAGCTTTATGTTTGGTTTTAATGCTTTTAACCCAGATGACCCTACTTATCACCCAATTGCAGAAGCATTGATGACAATTGGCGGGGGAAATGCCTTTGCTCTTATGGTTCCCGTATTAGCTGGATTTATTGCAATGAGCATCGCAGACCGTCCAGGCTTTGCACCGGGAATGGTTGGCGGCATGTTGGCTACAAGCGGCGGTGCCGGATTTTTAGGAGGTCTTGTCGCTGGATTTTTAGCTGGTTATTTAGTAGTTGGTTTGAAAAAATTATTAGCAGGCCTTCCTTCAGCCATTGAAGGCATTAAAACCATTTTGCTTTACCCGTTATTAGGCATTGCGTTTACTGGGTTTATTATGATTTATATCGTCAATAAACCAGTTGGTGCCTTAAATACTGCCATTACAGAGTGGTTATCCGGATTAGGTACAGCCAACGCAATTCTTCTTGGTATTATTTTAGGGTTCATGATGGCTTTTGACATGGGAGGACCTGTTAACAAAGCAGCTTATGTGTTCGGTACAGGGCTTTTAGCTAATGGTGTATACGAGCCGATGGCAGCGGTCATGGCAGCAGGTATGGTACCGCCTCTAGGAATTGCTTTGGCAACAACGATTTTTAGGAAAAAGTTTAGTAAACAAGATCAACAAGCTGGAAAAGTGAACTATATTATGGGGTTGTCGTTTATTACAGAAGGAGCCATTCCATTTGCAGCAGCGGATCCGGTTCGCGTTATTCCATCCATCATGGCTGGATCTGCTGTAACAGGTGCATTATCGATGATGTTCGGAATTGGCCTTCGGGCACCACACGGCGGAGTTTTCGTCATGCCGTTAGTTGATGGCAACTGGCTTCTATATTTGTTGGCTGTCATCATTGGTTCGTTTGTAACTGCAATCTTATTAGGAATCTTGAAAAAACCGGTACAACAATAATCAATTCAATAATAAATAGGTAACTAGGTCTTAAGTAGACAGCAATAATTGCCAAAGGGAATCTTATTCCCTCATGTAAGGGCATTTTTAAGAGGAGGAACACTCATGGTTGCAAAAAATTTTACAATTACTAGTGATTCAGGACTACACGCACGACCATCAACAGCATTAGTTAGTGCTGTTATGCCGTTTAAATCAGATATTATGCTTGAATATAAAGGGAAGCAAGTTAATTTAAAATCAATAATGGGTGTCATGTCTCTCGGTGTTCCAAAAGGGGCAACTGTAACTATTACGGCTAACGGAGATGATGAAGAACAAGCCATTGCCAAAGTTGGTGAAGTTATGAAAAGTGAAGGGCTTGCAGAATAATTGAAAAGATTATAGAAATTTTAGCGTTCTTTGCTTGATTTTCAGAGATTGAAGAATAATTGAAAAGGTAAAGGTGGCATAAAAGCTATCTTTACCTTTCGTATATTTCCGTCGTTGTGGAGGAGCTTTTCAAGAGAATTTGATTACGATTTCATATATAAGTGAGGGATTTACCAAAAATGACTACAATCATTACGGGGATTGCAGCATCTCCAGGAATTTCTATAGGGAAAGCATTCCGGATGCGAAATCCAGACCTTCATGTAGAGAAAACGACAATAACAGATGTAAATGCGGAAGTATTACGTTTGGAAGAAGCCATTAATAAAGCAAAATTAGATTTAGAAGCCATTAAAGAACATACACGCCTACAACTAGGTGATGATAAAGCAGCAATTTTTGCAGCCCATCTCCTTGTTTTAAGTGACCCAGAGCTCATCCAACCGATCAAAGAAAAGATTACAGTTGAACAAGTAAATGCTGAATTTGCCTTGCAAGAAGTAGCCGCAATGTTTATTTCCATGTTTGAAGCGATGGATAATGATTATATGAAAGAACGTGCGGCTGATCTCCGTGATGTGACAAAACGAGTTCTAGCTCATTTATTAGGAACGGAAATTGTTAGTCCGAGCATGATTACTGAAGAAGTCATTATAATTGCAGAAGATTTAACACCATCCGATA
Organism: Calidifontibacillus erzurumensis; assembly: GCF_013303125.1. GTDB lineage: Bacteria > Bacillota > Bacilli > Bacillales > Bacillaceae_J > Calidifontibacillus > Calidifontibacillus erzurumensis. The sequence continues at coordinate 9,513 of NZ_JABTTE010000016.1, forward strand.
CGGCGCAATTAAACCGCAAACTTGTTAAAGGTTTTACAACAGATATCGGCGGGAGGACATCACATTCTGCCATTATGGCCCGGTCGATGGAAATTCCGGCAGTTGTCGGCACGAAAACTGTTACTACAGCAATAGAAACAGGCATGGTGGTCATTGTAGATGGACTTGATGGAAAAGTTATTGTAAATCCATCTGATGATATGATTAAACAATATGAGAAGAAAAAAGCTAATTATGATGTTCAAAAAGCTGAATGGGCAAAACTTGTCAATGAAAAAACTGTTTCTCGGGATGGATATCGTGTAGAATTGGCTGCCAATATTGGTTCCCCTGATGATGTCAAAGGTGTGCTGGAAAATGGAGGAGAAGGGATCGGATTATATCGAACTGAGTTTTTATATATGGGCCGTGAAACACTTCCAACGGAAGATGAACAATTTGAAGCTTATAAAACTGTGTTGGAACGGATGGAGGGAAAGCCGGTTGTTGTCCGTACATTAGATATCGGCGGTGATAAAGAGCTGCCATATTTATCTCTACCAAAGGAAATGAATCCGTTCTTAGGTTTCCGTGCGATTCGTTTATGTTTAGACATGAAAGAAATGTTTCGGACTCAACTTCGTGCACTACTACGTGCAAGCATTTATGGAAACTTAAAAATCATGTTTCCAATGATTGCGACAATAGATGAATTTCGAAAAGCAAAGGCTATACTAAATGAAGAAAAGGAACGTCTAAAGGAAAAAAATATTTCTGTTTCTGGCCAAATTGAAGTAGGGATGATGGTAGAGATTCCATCTTCAGCAGTGATGGCGGATTGTTTTGCAAAAGAAGTTGATTTCTTTTCAATTGGAACAAATGATTTAATCCAATACACATTGGCAGCCGACCGTATGAATGAACGTGTTTCATATCTTTATCAGCCATACAATCCAGCGATTTTACGATTAGTGAAAATGGTCATTGATGCGGCGCATAAAGAAGGAAAATGGGTTGGCATGTGCGGTGAAATGGCTGGCGATGAAATAGCAATCCCCATTTTACTCGGCTTAGGTCTTGATGAATTTAGTATGAGTGCTACATCTATTTTACCGGCAAGAAGCCAAATTTCGAAGTTATCAAAAAAAGAACTAGCCGTTGTTGCAGAGCAGGCATTAACAATGAGTACAGCAGATGAAGTTGCTGGACTTATTCGAAGCATCCTTTAATTAAATGTTTATTTAAAAATTGTGTGTATAAAGCTAAGAATAATATATGGGAACATTTAGTTTTTCTAAGTTTTATGATCTAGATAAGATATTCAAATGTATAAAGATGGGAAGAGGGGCGTTCAGTCGGTGAAAAGGTAACTTTCTGAATAGCCCCCCATTTCGTTTCTGGTAATAGATTTGTTTTTTATTTGATATTCTCCCCTTAAGGTCGAGATTTGGAATAAATTTATGTCGAATGGATCCGTCGTAGTGATTAAAGTACTGAAAACCCAGCTATAGAGGTTTATATTAATCCTCCTGATTCATTTAGGCAAGAGTACTGAATCAAATATGGCTTCCCGTTAAATAAAATTTGTACTAATTATTTCTTTCCATTCAATTTCATAAATTTTATGATCGGGGATGATTAATTAAGCAGCGAATATGACATTCAATGGAGGTAGGAAAAGTTGAGTATTCATTTTGAAGTAGTAAGAACGATGGATGTACCAAAAGAAAAGGTGTATGCAGGACTGCTTGATCTTGATGCTGCTAAGAACTGGATGCAAGGTTTAGTCCGTATCGAGCGATTGGATGAAGGACCAATGCGGGTAGGGAGCGAGTGGAAGGAAACAAGAAAAATGTTCGGACATGAAGCAACTGAACATTTTGAGGTAGTCGAGCTTCGTGAAGCTGAAAAAATAGTCCTTCGTTGTGATGGAACTAAAGGGACAACTGGTAAAGGGGAATTTGTGTATACGTACTTAATCACAGATTCTGGTGATCATGTAAAAGTTACTTTATTTGGTGAAATCAAAGGGCTTACAGGTTTGACAAAATTTTTCGGAAGGATGATGGCAGGGACTTTCAAAAAAGCCTGTGCCAAAGATCTAGATGCCTTAAAGAGCTATTTGGAAAAGTAATTCGAATAATGTTCCCAAATGAAGGGAAGAAATCATCCTTGTATTCAAACATATAGGAAGGGGTCATATTAGAACGGTATTCCTGCGTTGGGCTTCTGGGACTAGGAAAGGTATCGCTGCTAATCACAGAAAGAAACATATGAGAAACTATCTTAAGTGATAAATGAATACATCCATTTTTATAATCATAATAGATACCAACGATGATTAAACGGCCTTAGCCCTATAGAATAATATAGAGCTAAAGCCGCTTAAATCATTTTTTTATTTCCTCAGTTTTCTTGACAGGGGGCTGTTTCATCTTGAAGGTCAGCCCTATCGCTTTAGTTTGAGACTATCCATTTATTGATAATCTTTGTTTCCTCCGCTTTTCAGCCTCACTAAAAAGCCTTTTTTCTTCCTCTGTTTCAGGTATGACGCCAGGAACTGGAATTGGTTTTTTATTTTCATCAACTGCAACCATCGTCAAAATTGAAGTTGTTGTTAATGTTCGTTCTCCTGTTTCTAGATGTTCAGTTTCCACTTTTACAAAAATCTCCATTGATGTTCTACCTGTTGAGATGACGCTTGCTTCCAGAAATAGAATGTCGCCAACTTTTGCAGATGAAACGAAATTGACTGTATCGATGGAAGCTGTAACGACTGCGCTTTTGCTATGTCTCATTGCTGTAATACCAGCAATTTCATCAATATAAGCCAGGACAGTTCCGCCAAAAATAGTTCCCATATGGTTTGCATCTGATGGCAAAACAAGTTTTGTCTGATAGGTGCGGGATTCATTTGCTGACTTTTTCTCGATCATGTTCGTACCCCATTTCATTTTAGAATTAAATGGATAAATTTTTCAGCACAAATGTTTGTTAGTAACTATATACCATACAAGATAAAAAAAGTCACGTTATCGAAATAGTACTTCTTTCATTTTCAATTTAGCGAGATTAGCTATTACGGACATACGCCTTCTATCATTGAGTGTATTTTACTAAAAAATTTTCAGTATAGCATTTCACATTAGATGTCTATTACCCAAACCGCTGTAGAAATTGAACTTATTGATTACTTATAGAAATTAGAAATACAGAATGGCTTTTTCTATAAAAGTATTAAAGAATGCAGCTCTAAAATATACATATAGGAGAACCATCATTTCATAAATGAACTTGAAGACGTATTTTTGATTGAAAAATTAGTGTTTCCGAGACAATTGAAATTTTTAATAATAGAGGTGTTTCCAGTTGTTTTTAAAATCGTTTGAAACGAAACAAATGCTTGAAGCGATTTTGGGAAGTATTGATGAAGCGATTCATGCAGTCAATTCTGATGGAATCACCATTTATTATAATCAAGTTGCGGCTCGTCTTGATGGGGTTGAAATAGAGGAAGTGCTAGGAAAGCATGTGCTTGATGTTTTTCCCTCATTAAGCAAGGAAACTAGTACGCTTCTGAAAGTGATCGAAACAGGAAAACCGATATATCAAGAAATGCAAACGTACAAAAACAATAAAGGCCAGTTCATTGATACGATTAATACAACGCTCCCAATTAAAGTAGGAGGCAAAATTGCCGGAGCCATTGAGATTGCTAAAGATTTAACGCGGGTAAAACAATTGTCTCAGAAACTTTATGAACTTCAAGCTAAAGTCGCCAATCAGAAAAATAAACCGAAAGCCACATCTGGTGCGAAATATCATTGGGACGATATTATAACCTCTTCTCCTCTTATGAAAAAAGTTATTGCACAAGCGAAATGGGCTTCCCAAAGTTCTTCGCCAGTAATGATTTATGGCGAAACAGGAACGGGTAAAGAGCTTCTCGTGCAGGCTATCCATAACGCTTCTCCAAGGCGAAACGGTCCTTTTATTGCCCAGAACTGTGCTTCTTTACCAGAATCATTATTAGAAAGTATTTTATTTGGTACAAAAAAAGGCAGCTTTACAGGTGCAGTTGACCGTGCTGGATTATTTGAATTGGCCCATGGAGGTACACTTTTTTTAGATGAAATTCAAACGATGCCACCCGATTTTCAAACGAAGCTATTGCGAGTCTTAGAAGATGGAGTTATCAGGAGAGTTGGAAGCACAGAGTCTTATGCAGTAGATGTGCGGGTGATCGTGGCAATGAATATTCACCCGTTGGAATGTTTGGAGAAACAATTGTTACGCTCAGATTTGTTTTATCGTCTACATGTGTTTTTAATTGAACTGCCTCCGCTTCGAGAACGAAGAGAGGATATTGTCTTACTAGCTAATCATTTTATAAAAAAGTATAATTTACAATTGTTCAAATCTGTAACTTCGATGGAAGAAAAAGTAGTCCAATATCTTAAAAGTCTTAACTGGCCTGGAAATGTACGGGAGCTGGAAAATACGATTGAGTATGCCATGAACGTTGTAGAAGGAGATTTAATACGGTTTGAACATCTTCCGGCAATGATTACAAAGGAAACTACTCATAAAGAGAAGGAAACGGTACTGCTTAGGCCTTTGCGTGAAGCACTTGAAGAAACCGAAAAGCAAATGATAAATGCTGCGTTATCGATAGCAAGTGGAAATATATCAAGAGCAGCAGACCTATTAAAAATCCCTAGACAAACGCTCCAATATAAAATGAAAAAGTACGGATTGCAAGAATCATCATCTTTTTAAATTTAGCGAGATTAGTGTGTATGGCTAAATCCAAGAGTGATGCAAACGTTAACTAAAATTGAAAGGAGGAAAAACACTCCATGAAACCACATTATGAAACGAAACTTTTAAACACACCCCATTATACGTTACAGCTTTATGTTGATTATTTTAATGAACGCCTTCGTGTCGATGATTATCGCGGCAATATGGAGCGAATAGTTAAAGTATTGTTTGAAATGATGGAAACATACTCATTTACGAAACTCATTTTTTATACAAGACGAGAACATTGGCGGAAGCTTCTTTCTAAAGGTTTTACATTAGAAGGGACGATCGATGGCTTTTTTAATGGTTCTGATAATTACATTATGACCTATTATCGGACAGACGAACGGTGTATTAGTAGAAAGTGGATTGAGGAGAATAACATTATTCAAGACATTTTTGCTAAAGGAAAAAAGACCGAAGAAGCAAACCTCCCTCAAAATTACAGTTTTCGTAAAGCAACAAACAATGATTCAACTGAACTGGCAAAATTGTATGGGCGCGTCTTTCCTGTTTATCCGACTCCAATGGATAAAGCGGAATATGTTGAGAAAATGATCAACAGCGGTACAGTCTTTTATTTAGTAGAAAAAAAGGATGGGGAAAATACGCAAATTGTTAGTGCCGCTTCAGCAGAAATCAATAAAACAAACCATAATGCAGAATTAACAGATTGTGCAACACTGCCTGAGCACCGTAAATATGGATTAATGAAAAAACTTCTTTTACAACTTGAAAAAGATTTAGTTAATGACGGAATCTATTGTGCCTATTCTTTGGCACGGGCTCTTTCCTATGGGATGAATGCGGCGCTATATCAGCTTGGGTATCAGTATAGTGGACGGTTAACGAATAACTGTTATATTTTTAGTGATCAATTTGAGGATATGAACGTTTGGGTGAAAGATTTAACTACAAAGTAACGTTGCCAATTTTTATGCATAGTGCTAAATTTTCGGCATCCAAAAATGTTTTTAACTCGTCTAAAGTGCCGGAAATTTAGCAACTTTCATTTCTTAAGCAAAACAGAAGCTAGTTATAATCTCTAATAAAAAAACTAACAGTGGGTATCTGGCTAATTTTCATCGTTTCCTCTAACAGAATGAAATTGAAATTTTATTATAAACGCCCATTTTTCAATTCAATTATTATCACTGGCACAAATCTTGCAAAAATAATTTACAAATTCGTGTGGGGGGAAACGAAATGAATTTTGATTTATATAAACCGAAAAGACATTGGAAAGAAGTTGAATTGTGGAAAGATGTTTCTGAAGAACAGTGGAATGATTGGATGTGGCAATTGACAAATACAATTCGCACGCTTGATGATTTAAAAAAGGTCATTGATTTAACACCTGAGGAAGAAGAAGGTGTAAGAATATCCACAAAAACGATTCCGCTTAACATAACTCCTTACTATGCATCATTAATGAATCCAACTGACCCGAGATGTCCAATAAGAATGCAATCTGTACCGATTGGAAAAGAAATTTACAAAACGAAATATGATTTAGAAGATCCGCTGGAAGAAGATGAAGATTCACCGACAGCGGGGCTAACCCATCGTTACCCTGACAGAGTGCTATTCCTTGTTACGAACCAGTGCTCCATGTATTGCCGCTTTTGCACACGCCGCCGGTTTTCAGGACAAATTGGCATGGGTGTTCCAAAAAAACAAATCGATAGAGCGATTGATTATATTCGAAATACACCGGAAGTGCGGGATGTTTTGCTATCTGGCGGTGACGGTCTACTCATTAATGACAACATTCTTGAATATATATTAAGAAACTTAAGAGATATTCCTCACGTTGAAATTATTCGAATCGGTACAAGAGCTCCAGTTGTCTTCCCGCAAAGAATTACGGAAAACCTCTGCAATATTTTGAAAAAATATCATCCAATTTGGTTAAATACGCATTTTAACACCCCAATTGAAATTACGGAAGAATCAAAGCGCGCTTGTGAAATGCTTGTTGATGCTGGAGTTCCAGTCGGCAATCAATCTGTCATTTTAGCAGGTATAAATGATAGCGTACCAATCATGAAAAAGCTGATGCATCAATTGGTCAAAATTCGCGTTCGACCTTATTACATTTACCAATGCGACCTTTCAGAAGGAATTGGCCATTTCCGAGCTCCAATTTCAAAAGGAATCGAAATTATTGAAGGATTGCGCGGCCATACATCAGGGTATGCAGTGCCAACATTTGTAGTCGATGCGCCTGGCGGTGGTGGAAAAATCGCTTTGCAGCCGAACTACATTCTTTCACAAAGTCCAACGAAAACAGTGCTCAGAAATTTTGAAGGAGTAATTACGACTTATCCAGAGCCAGAAAATTATGTACCAGGCAGGGCAGATGCTTATTTGAATGAAATGTTTCCTGGTCTTATCAATACCCCATCCAAAACGGGCATCACGTCATTAATGAATGATGAACAATTCAACCTAGTCCCTAAATCATTGCAGCGCCATAACCGCCGCGAAATCTTCAAACAAAGTCCTACCTACTCTTCATTAAAACAAAAGCGGGAAAAACGCGACGAACTGAAAGAGAAAAAATATCAAGCCCAGTTGAAAAAAGAAAAAATGGATAAAGGAGATGAAGAGGGTCCAGTTCATAAGGAAACAAATCAAAATGAATAAAACCTATGAAAGGAGCTGAGTAAAACAGATGCAATGCGATTGGTGCCAAGAAACAAATGCAATCGAAACAACTTCGACTGTTTATTGGGAGCTGCCTGACGGCTCAAAGGCAATTGAAATTACTGAAACACCTAGTATTAAGTGCCCATCATGCAACATGGTTTATCAGATGGAAAGAACCGTTGAAGCCATCGAAGACCAGCTATTATTAATCGATACGAAACAACTTGGAAAGACGATCAGCTATGATGCTCTTATGAAAATTCCGAGGTTGTTAAAGAGAAATTATTTTAGGTTTTAATATTCAAACATTCGCTGCAAGTTTTTCAAGATAAAGTGAGGTGATGGTAGAAACATGGTGCGCTCTTTATTGATTAAACCGATGATGAATGAGCAATACCCAACAGTAACGCATGGGGATGGCATCTATCTATTTGATAAAACCGGAAAAAAATATATGGATGGGTGCTCTGGTGCAGTCACAGCAAGCATCGGTCATGCAAATAAGGAAATTATCGAAGCGATGCACGACCAAGCTAAAAAAGTTTCGTTCGTTTACCGGTCCCAATTTACATCAGAACCAGCCGAACAATTAGCTATAAAACTAAACGAATTAATTGGAGGGGCTAGCGATTATTGGTCATTTTTCGTAAACAGCGGTTCGGAAGCCATTGAAACGGCCTTGAAAATTGCCATTCAACATTGGCAAGAACAAGGGAACTATCGTAAAAATATCATCCTTTCTCGGCGGATTAGTTATCATGGGATCACGATTGGAGCATTATCTTTGTCCGGGCACGTTAAACGGCGTGAGCGTTTCGTTCCTCTATTGGAAGATTGGCCGCTTGTTGCACCTCCTTATTGTTATCGATGTCCTTTCCGCCAAAAGCATCCGGACTGTCAATTGTTTTGTGCCAATGATTTAGAAACGGTGATTGAACGGATCGGTGACAATCAAGTTGCTGCGTTTATCGCTGAGCCGATTGTTGGGGCGGCGGGTGGAGTCATTGTTCCGCCGCCTGGATACTACGAGAGAATTAGAGAAATTTGTGATCGATTCAATATTTTGTTCATTGCTGATGAGGTTATGACAGGACTTGGCAGAACGGGAGAAATATTAGGGCTGGATCATTGGGGTGTAAAAGCAGACATTATTGCCCTCGGAAAAGGTCTGAGTGCTGGCTATACGCCAATCGCTGCTGCATTAGCCAGTGAAAAAGTGATGGAGCCGATATTAAACGGTTCTAATTCGATCATGAGCGGCCATACATTAAGTGCCAATCCACAATCAGCAGCAGTTGCGTTTGCTGTCGTTCATTTTATTGAAAAAAATAGATTGATTGAAAAAGTAAGAGAAAATGGTGCTTATTTAATGCAAAAATTGCAAGCATTAGCAGCAAAAAATTCAACGATCGGTGATGTGCGCGGGAAAGGATTGATGATCGGTCTTGAATTTGTTGCTGATAAAAAAACAAAACAACCTTTTCCACCAGAAGCATCGATCACGAAAAAAATTGTAGATATCGCAAGGGATAAAGGATTGCTCGTCTATCCGGCACAAGCAGGGAAAGAAGGCGTACAGGGTGATGCGATTATTATTGCGCCGCCATTTATCATTACAAAACAAGAAATAGATGTCCTTGTTGATCTTTTAGAAGAAACAATAGGATTGATTTCTTGAGGAGAGATGCCTTACATGAATAAGGTTGTCAGTTTGGAAGAAGCGCTTGATGTCATCAATGATGGGTGTACGTTGATGTTTGGAGGATTCGGTGGAGTGGGCTCCCCGCCGACCATTATTAATGGAATTGTTCGTAAAGGCGTGAAAAATTTAACGTTAATTGGAAATGACGCAGGTTTCCCTGATATAGGCATCGGTCGTGTTGTCAGCCGAGGGTTAGCTAAAAAAATGATTGTATCGCATATCGGTTCAAATCCAATTGCCGGTCAATTGATGATGGAAGGAAAAATGGAAGTTGAGTTTTCCCCACAAGGAACCTTGGTTGAACGGATTCGGGCAGGGGGCGTTGGTCTTGGTGGCATCTTAACCGACATTGGTTTAGATAGCATGGTAGAAGATGGAAAACAAAAGATTTTAATTAACGGTAAGCAATATTTAGTTGAAACCGCGCTAAGTGCAGATATTTCAATTGTTTACGCTAAAAAAGCAGATCGGTTTGGCAATTTAATTTATGAAACGAGTGCAAGAAATACGAATCCGCTCGTAGCGATGGCCGGAAAATGCACAATTGCGGAAGTGGAAGAAATTGTTGAAGTAGGGGAATTGAATCCGGAAGAAATTATAACGCCTGGCATTTTTATTAATATGATCGTCCAAAGTGAAGGGGTTGATTGGCGATGGGCATGGGAGTAAACATAAGGCATCGGATTGCCAAACGGGCTGCCCAAGAAATAAAGGATGGCATGATTGTGAATTTAGGCATTGGCATCCCATCGCTTGTTGCTGATCATCTTCCAGAGAATATGGATGTAATGTTTCATGCGGAAAATGGAATTTTAGGAATTGGCAAATCACCGGAAAAAGGAATGGAAAATCCAACGCTTTGCAATGCCGGTGGTTTTCCGGTAACGGTTGTTCCCGGTGCTTCATATTTCGACAGTGCGACTGCCTTTGGCATGATCCGAGCCGGTTACGTAGACCTTTCCATCCTAGGTGCGTTGGAAGTAAGTGAAAAAGGAGACTTGGCCAACTGGATCGTACCAGGAAAACGTGTGCCCGGAGTTGGCGGTGCGATGGACCTTGCCAATAAAGCAAAAAAAGTCATTGTGTTAATGAATCACTGCAATAAAAATAGCCAGCCGAAAATTTTGAAAACATGTACATTGCCATTAACGGCAAAAGCGTGCGTCAGTCTAATTATTACCGACATGGCTGTTATTGAAGTTACAGATGAAGGTCTTTTATTGAAAGAAGTGATGGCGCCCTATACAGCGGAAGATGTGATTGCCAATACAGCTGCACCTTTAAGAATATCGGACCAACTTAAGGTGATTTAAATACTTTTGTTGGAAGAACATCATTGACGATGTTTACATTACGGATCAATTAAAAGAATTTAAATGCTTATTATGGAAGCCTGTATAGCTGGGACATGAAAAGTGATTTGGAGGGTTGGCAAATGGATGTCCAATCTACTGTAAAAAATCAAATTCATGAATGGTTAAAAAATAATCGCGATCAAGGCGTGCACCTTCTTGTTGAATTAGTAAAAGCAGACAGCACTCAAGGAAATGAAAAAGCTGCGCAGAAGATCGTTATCGAAACACTGCATGACTTGGGGCTTGATGTTGATGTATGGGAGCAGGGCGGTGAAGAGTTTCTGAATCATCCTTATTTTGTATCCCCCCGAACAGAGTTTAAAGGAAGTCCGAACGTTGTCGGTATTAAAAAAGGAACTGGAGGTGGCCGCTCTCTTATTTTAAATGGCCATATCGACGTCGTTCCAGCTGGAGATGTTGAGCAATGGGAACATCATCCTTATAGCGGCAAAGTTGTTGACGGAAAACTTTACGGTCGTGGTGCAACAGACATGAAGGGAGGAAATGTGTCGCTTCTGTTGGCGTTAGCAGCCCTTCAATCGCTTAGCATTAAGCTAAAAGGGGATGTTATTTTCCAAAGTGTGATAGAGGAAGAAAGCGGCGGTTCAGGCACATTGTCGGCTATTTTGCGTGGCTACAAAGCAGATGCGGCCATTATCCCAGAACCAACCAATATGAAGATTTTTCCGAAACAACAAGGGTCGATGTGGTTCCGCATTCATGTAAAAGGGCGTTCGGCCCATGGCGGTACACGCTATGAAGGGGTAAGTGCCATTGAAAAAGCGATGATTGTCATTAAACATCTTCGGAAGCTAGAGCAAATCAGAAATGAAAGAATATCAGACCCGCTTTACGAAAAAGTGCCAATTCCAATTCCTATTAATGTAGGGACTATTGAAGGCGGTAATTGGCCTTCTTCTGTGCCTGATTATGTAAAACTAGAAGGACGGTTCGGAGTATCCCCGGATGAAACAATAGATGAGGCGAAAAGTGAAATGGAAAATTGGCTTCTTGCTTTAAAAGATGTTGATCCATATTTTGCAGAACAACCAGTTTCGATTGAATGGTTTGGAGCACGTTGGGTGCCAGGAGCTATCGAAACAGATCATGATATCATGAAAGATTTAATTGCAAATTATCAAAAAGTCATTGGTGAAGTTCCGATCGTTGAAGCAGCCCCTTGGGGAACAGATGGAGGACTTTTAACAAAAGTCGGAGCTACACCGACGGTTGTTTTTGGCCCTGGTGTGACGGAAAAAGCGCATCATCCAAATGAATATATCGAAATTGAAAAAGTTTTTGAAGCAGCGGAAATTATTGCTTTTACAATCATCGATTGGTGTGGACTTGATGAGTAAAAACGAACGATCCTGGTCTAAAGCTGACGACTATAAACATGATTGAAAGATAACCTAGAGGTGGTTTTCCGATGGCGAAAAACAAGGTGGATATCGAACAATTGATTGAAATGGACAAAAAACATTTTCTGCATCCGACTTCGGCCATTAGTGATCAACAGCAATTTGGTCCAGCGTTTATTTTTAAAAAAGGAAAAGGAATATATCTTGAAGATGTAAACGGAAAAAAACTTATTGATGGCATGTCTTCCCTTTGGAACGTCAATGTCGGTCATGGCCGCAAAAAACTTGCGAAAGCCGCACGAAAACAAATGGAGAAACTCGCCTATAGCTCTTGTTTTGCAACTTTTAGCCATGAACCGGCCATCTACTTGGCTAAAAAACTTGCTGAGCTGACACCGCATCCACTTACTGCCACTTTTTTTACTTCCGGTGGTTCTGAAGCGAATGAGACCGCTTATAAGCTTGCCCGCCATTATTGGCTTTTAAAAGGGAAGCCCTTTAAGAAAAAAATTATTTCAAGGAAGAAATCTTATCATGGTGTTTCAATTGGGGCAACAAGTGCAACTGGTCTGAAAGAGTTCCGGGCATTTACGAAATCATTGGCACCTGATTTTTATTTCGTTAATCAATTTGATACCACTGCTTTAGAGCGGTTTATTGAAGCGGAAGGCCCGGAAACAATTGCTGCGTTTATTAGCGAGCCTGTTCAAGGAGCTGGAGGCGTTCATGTTGCTCCGGAAAACTATTTCAAAGAAATTAGAGAAATTTGTACAAAATATGAGATTTTATTTATTACCGATGAAGTTATTACAGGGTTTGGTCGAACGGGCAAATGGTTCGGGATCGAACATTACGGGGTTGCACCGGATATGATGTGTTTTGCCAAAGGAATTACAAGCGGATATGCCCAACTTGGAGGAGTGATGATTTCAGAAGAGCTTCATCATGAATTGATTGAACTTTCCAAAGGACCATTATTGCATGGTTATACGTATAGCGGCCATCCAACTGCTTGTGCTGTTGCTTTGAAAAATATTGAAATGATTGAAAAAGAAGGTCTTGTTAAAAATGCTCGAATCCGTGGAGAGGAGTTGTTGGAAGGCTTAAACAAATTGAAAAAAGAGCGAAAAATCGTCAAAGCAGTTCGAGGCCTCGGGTTAATGGCTGCACTCGACTTTAAAGATGAACATAAACAGAAAAATGTTCTATTCTCTCCACTCGTTTTCAAAGAAGCTGCTAGCCGAGGGCTTATTTGCCGTGCAGTCACATTAGACGGGCAAGATGTAATTGTCCTTGCCCCACCATTAATTATAAACAAAAAACAAATACGAAAAATAGTTCAAATCTTAAACGATGCCATTAAAGCTGTAGAAAATGCCCATTTCCACTAATTGTCTACATGATTTGTTTTTCCTCCGAAGAAACTATATGGTGGGAGGAAAGCATATGAAACAGAATTTATGGACTATATATTGTTGTATTTTGTTTCTTATTGTACCAATGATTGTACCAACTTATGCTTTTGCCAACGGAATAAAGGGAGATCAATTTGAGGACGAAAACTCCCCCATTAGTTTCAAAATAGAACTATTACCATGGGATCAAGTAGATGAAATATTGCCTAAGTTTTCAGTTTTTACAATTATTGATGTGGAAACTGGGCTTTCATTTAAAGTGCAAAGACGAGCGGGGAACCATCATGCAGATGTACAGCCGCTATCTTTTAAAGATACAAAGGTCATGAAAAAAATATATAACAATAAATGGAGTTGGAATAGAAGAGCAATTCTCATTCTTAAAGATGATCAAATAATAGCTGCTTCGATGCATGGAATGCCACATGGGGCTGGAGCATTAAGAAACGGTTTTCCTGGCCATTTTTGTGTTCATTTTTGGGAAAGTACAACCCATAAAAGAGACAAAATGGATTTGGCCCATCAAATGATGATCTTAAAAGCTGCAGGAAAATTTGATAATTATTTGGAAAAAACTGATCCACTAGCTTTGATAAATATTTTTGCTGTTGCGGTCAATAATCATGATCATTTTTTATTAAAGGAGACCATTGCAAAAAATACCTATCAATCAAAGCTTCGGAAAAAAATGATCAAAGATATTTCTTATATTAGCTTAATTAAGGTGCCCAATTTAACTAATAAAGCCTTTCAGGATTTATTAGCCATTGAAATTCCAGTAAAAGTGGAGTTCCACAGCAAAAAGAAAGGAAAGACAAAAAAGGTCATCCCTTTTCTAATCAGAAGGGATAGTTTGATCGATCGATGGTATATCGAAGGACAAACGTTATTGAAGGAGTTTTCGTAACATGACATATAAAAAGAGGACAACCATCTGCAGTTTTTTTTTATTTCTTTACTTTTTTATACCCTTTTCAATTTCAGTAGCAGCCCAAGAAGAAACTAAAGAGGAAATGCGCATTAAAGTTGATCTTTGGACACAACAGCTTTTTTTATTAAAAGGAGAAGAAATTATCAAGACGTATAAAATAGCACCAGGAACTGAAGAATTGCCAACCCCGATTGGTACTTTTACCATTACTGAAAAATCAAAAGACTGGGGAGGAGGCTTTGGAACCCGTTGGCTTGGATTAGACGTTCCATGGGGAACTTATGGGATCCACGGTACAAATAAGCCGTGGCTTATTGGCAAAAATGTAAGCAGCGGCTGCATTCGCATGTTGAATAAAGATGTGGAAGAATTATATGACTTAGTCGATGAAGGAGTTGTCGTCGAGATCGATGGGCCCATTACAGGATTTGGCAAAGGAGAATTTAAAAATTTGTCGCTTGGATCAAAAGGAAATTTAGTATTGTTAGTGCAACAGCGTCTAAAATTAATGAATTATTACCATGGGGAAGTTCATGGCATTTTTGATAAAGAAACTGAAAGAGCAGTAAAATCCCTCCAAGCAGCCCATCAATTGCCGACCACTGGAGGAATTACAGAAAGGGAATACTTATTGCTAGGAATATTAGAATAAAGGAAACCATTATAAAATCTTAACAAAAAAATTTCTTGTCCTCGGTCCGTCGAATTCGCAAAAATAAATGCCTTGCCATGTACCTAATAATAACCGCCCCTCACTAATGATGATATGCTGTGACACCCCAACAGTTGTTGCCTTCAAATGAGCAGCAGTATTTCCTTCGATATGGCGGTCAAGTTCATGGTCCCAAGGATAAACCTCATCAAGCCTGCGCAGCATATCAATTTTTACATCTGGATCAGCATTTTCATTGATTGTAATTCCTGCGGTTGTATGTGGGCAATAGACGATGGCTGCTCCATCTTGGATATTTTGTTCAGTCACAAATTGTTGAACGAGTGGCGTAATATCAATAATTTGATCGCGCGTCTTCGTATAGATGGTAAATTTTTTTAGCATCCGGCACCCTTCCTTCCTTTTTTTCGCCTTTATTTTACCATAAAAGAAATGTTTTCTTTTGTATATTAAAAGTAAGATAGTAAATCAGTTATAATGGAAAATATAGAAGAAATATCCAATGTAAATTGTTAGGCGAAAAAAATGAATAGGGGTGAAGAAAGATGGATGAAAAAAGCAAATTAAAAGACCTAGTACTTCAAGCATTTCATTTTAGACATGCAACGAAAGAGTTTGACCCAAACAAGAAAATTTCTGACGAAGATTTTCGCTTTATCTTAGAAACGGGCCGGTTATCTCCAAGTTCTTTTGGGACTGAACCTTGGCGTTTTGTTGTTGTTCAAAATGCTGAACTACGTGAAAAAATTAAAAATACTGCATGGGGTGCGTATGGTAAACTTCCGGAAGCAAGTCACTTCGTTTTATTTTTAGCTCGTACAAAAGTCGATACGAAGTACGATTCTGACTATTTAAGGAATCATTTTAAAACTTTTAAACAGATGCCGGATGAGCATATGGAAAAATACTTAAGCAGATTGGAAGAATTTCAAAAATCGGATTTTAAGTTGTTGTCCGATGAATCTACAGACAAACTAGATTTGCTAGGGAAGGATCGTGCATTGTTTGATTGGGCTTCTAAACAAACGTACATAGCACTTGGGAATATGATGACTGCAGCAGCATTAATTGGCATTGATTCTTGCCCGATTGAAGGTTTTAATATAGAGAAAATGAATCAATTATTGGAAGAAGAAGGACTATTGGAAGGCGGCCGCTTTGCCTTATCCGTGATGGCGGCTTTTGGATACCGTGTTAAAGACCCAAATCCAAAAACACGCAGACCGTTTGATGATGTCGTTAAGTGGATTGAATAAGTTCTATGAGTATAATAATGGGGTTGCCACGTAGGTTGGCAGCCCCATTTATTTTTCTAGATAGCAGCAATTTTTGTTCTTTTTGGGTGAATTCTAGTAAAATAGTTATATAGCAACCTATTATAGTCATGAAAGTAGGGTTAATAATGTTCTCAGTCCGCAATATAGCCACTTATTTTTTCATCCTATGTTCATTTCTCTTATTGTTTAACCCATTATACACAGCTGTCAAAGCTGCTTCTTTTTCCAATTCGCAGTTGATTTTTATCGTTGTTAATGATGAACTTATTGCTTTTTCCGATGATCATCCTTTTGTTCTAGAAGGTTTAACTTATGTACCTCTTCGCTCTCTATCCACAATATTAGGAGCAGATGTTATGTACGATCAAAATGAACATGCAGTTAGAGTTCATAAAGATGGTCAAGTGTTGACGATTCATGTATTTGAAAATACTTATGAATCAGAAGGAATGGAGAGAAAATTTCTTCCAATCAAGATGGTGGACAATCGGACATACGTGCCGTTAAGGCTTGTGGCTGAATTTTTTCAATTACAAGTTGATTTTTATGAGGATATTCCACTTGTAAGATTGATAGAACGATATAACGATTTGCAATATTCATATGAAGAGCTTTTAAGCCAATATAAAGAGCAAATTGAAATAGAAAAACAAAAATGGCAGGTAAACAAAACCTTAGAGAAAAAGGGAAAAACCGCTTATTTGACTTTTGACGATGGTCCAACGGCAAGTACATCGCAAATTCTAGATATTTTGCAAAATTATCATGTTCAAGCAACGTTTTTTATGATTGAACCGAAAATTTGGAACTACCAAGAGGAAGTTAAGCGAATGATAGCGGAAAACCATGCGATCGGTTCTCATAGCGTTACTCATCAGAAAAATATAGTGTATAAAAACCCTAAAAGCTTGCTAGAGGAAATGCAAAAAACGCGTGATACTTTATATACGATCACTGGGGTCGATAGTCGTTTAATCCGCGTTCCATATGGAAGCAAACCTTATTTAACCGCTCCGTTTCGAAATGTATTAGCAGAACACCATTTTCAAGTATGGGACTGGAATGTTGACAGTAATGATTGGCGATTTACGAAAGAAGAAATATTGAATACTGTTAAGAAACAAGTGAAAAAGTTGAACGAAAAAAATATAACACCAGTTATTTTATTTCATGATCGAAAAGAAACTGCCGAAATTTTACCGGCAATTATTGAATTTTTACAAGCTGAAGGCTATGAATTGAAAGCCCATGATTCTGAACAACATTTTATGGTCAATTTTTGGAATGATGAGCGACTTTAATAAATGGGTGAAAAAGGTTTATACAATGAAAACGAAAGAATGGGAACCCTATAAACTATAAAGAAAAACCATTGCGATTTCTAAATGGAAATATATACTAATGATAGCGGTTCTTTTGTGGAGGGTTCCTATTAATATGAAAAACCGGGAATATTATTATGATAATGCGAAATTTATACTCATTTTTTTAGTTGTTTTCGGACATTTTATTACTTCTTTTATTGGAAAGAAAACCATTGAAGAAATTTATATTTTTATTTATTTGTTTCATATGCCTGCTTTTATTTTAATATCAGGTTATTTTTCAAAAGGATTTCAAAAGCCGGGCTATGTGTTAAAAATTACTAAAAAAATTTTAGTGCCTTATTTATTATTTCAAGTTATTTACTCTTTTTACTATTATGTGTTGCTCGACAAAAGTGAGCTTGTCATTCCGATTCTTAAGCCACAATGGTCATTATGGTTTTTATTGAGTTTGTACTGTTGGCACTTACTTTTATTTGTTTTTACAAAAATTAAATATAGTTTATTTATTGCCCTTCTCATTGGTCTTATTGCCGGTTATGTCGATGCAATTGGTAATGTGTTAAGCATTTCAAGAACGCTCGTGTTTTTTCCAATATTTTTGCTAGGGTTTTATATGAAAAAAGAACATTTTCTTAAATTGACGTCCAACAAAGGCAAAATCATATCAGCGGTTGTTTTAGCGGCAATGATTCTTGTTATTCATTTTGTTCTAGTAGAAATGCCAAAAGAATGGATGTACGGTTCAAAATCTTATGAAAAACTTGGTGCAGGATGGGAAGGCGCCTTTATACGTCTATTGTATTATGGTATGAGCATGGTGATGATTTTCAGCTTTTTGGCATTTGTACCAAAGAAGGAATATTTTTTTACAAAATGGGGAGCGAGAACATTATATATTTACTTGCTGCACGGATTTATCATCCGCTATTTTCGGGAAACAGAACTTATTTCTTTTATTAAAGAAACAGGATCTTATTACTTATTATTGCTATTTGCCATCGTTGTCACATTATTTTTATCCAGCAATATTGTATATGTCATGACCCAGCCAATTTTAGAGCTCCGTGTGGATGGAATTAGAAATGCCTTTTCGCGGAAACTGGCAGCAAGAAAAAAGAATAGAGAAGAAGATAGGAAAGAAAAAGGCGGCAAAGTAGATTGAAAGATCGTCTACAGTCCAATTAAATAGTTTTCAAAAATCACCCCAAAAGTTAACAAATAGTCAACTGTGTTTAAAATTAGGTTGACATTATTTTGTTGCTTCATATATAGTATAACTAATGAAAATTTTGAATATGGGGTTTGGAAAATGAAACTAAAAGATATGATGTATGTATCATTATTGACAGCTATTGTAGCTGCTTTGGGACTTTTGCCGCCTATTGTTCTACCATTTACACCTGTTCCGATTACTTCACAATCACTAGGAGTGATGCTTGCCGGTGCCATCCTTGGAGCACGACGTGGATGTATGAGTTTACTCATATTTGTACTTCTGGTAGCAATTGGGGCACCAATACTTTCCGGAGGACGTGGCGGATTTGGCGTAATTGTCGGGCCGAGTGGAGGCTATATTATAGGTTATATTATAGGAGCATTTATCGTTGGTCTTTTAGTAGAAAAATTTTGGAACAGTCTTACAACTTTAAAAATCTTTTTATTTAATATAGTAGGTGGTATTTTCGTTGTTTATTTGCTAGGTGTTTCTTATTATGCTCATGTATCCAATTTAAACATAGGGGAGGCTGCAATTTCGGCTTTAGTATACATTCCTGGTGACTTAATAAAAGCATTAGTTGCAGCTGTTATTGCAATGAAAATGAAAAAATCATATCCACTTATACAAAAAGTAAACAAAAAAGAGGCAGCATAAAGGTTTGTTCATTGGATGAACAGGCCTTTCTTTTTATTGAATGATAGAAGAGAAGGTGGCTTTATGTATATTGGCGATACACTGGCGGTATATGCCCTTCAAAATCCTGAAAAGCCCGCCATTGTTTTTGAAGGAGAAGCAATCACTTATTCACAATTTTACGATGAAATTAAAGTTATACAGTCAAAATTGCGAGCGTATATTCCGGATGTGAAAGGGAAAAAAATCGCATTTTTATTAGGGAATGAACCTCGATTTTTGAAGGTTTTTTTCGCAACAATTACTGTTGGTGGCATTGCGATGCCTTTAGATCCAAAATGGAGCAGCCGAGAGCTGGGCACTATTCTTCAAGAGGTGGAGCCGGCTTTGGTGTTAGTTGCTGATGATTTGATTGGCAAAGTTCCAAGTTCTGCTGCTTCGAAAATTTTGTGCTGGACGGATTTCGAACAACTAGATGATCATGACTTTTCCTTCGAACCGCCAAGCGGTAAAAGGAATGCGGAAGATTTATTTTATATTGGCTTTACTTCCGGAACAACGGGAATACCGAAAGGGTACAAGCGCACTCATTTATCATGGTTAAAAAGTTTTGAAAATGGAAATGAAGTTTTTCAAATATCTAGAGATGATATTATTTGTACACCTGGTCCATTATACCATTCTCTTAATCTATATGGGGCCGTCCATGCTTTGCATTTAGGTGCTACTCTTTCTCTTATGAATAAATTTTCCGCACCTACAGTTATCGATTTGTTGGATAAGGCACTGATTGATGTTCTCTATCTCGTTCCAACGATGGCATCTGCCTTAATGAAGCAGCTTGAAAGCGCTCAGAAGCAATTTGAACGTTTAAAAATGTTAATCAGCTCAGGTGCAAAATGGCATCCAAATTCGAGAAAAAAAATAAACTCATTTTTTCCAAATGCAAGTTTGTATGAGTTTTACGGTGCTTCTGAAACAAGTTTTATTAGCGTTTTATCGGATGATGACTATTTGCTTGCTCCGCTTTCAGTTGGAAAAGCTTTCCCTGGCGTTGAAATTCAAATAAGGACGAATGAAAGGAATATCGCTGAAGTTGGAGAAATTGGTAAAGTGTATATAAAAAGTGAAATGGTATTTGATGGCTATGTAAACAATGATGAAGCAAACGCCAAAACATTGCATGGAGAATGGGCAACTGTTGGCGATATTGGTTATGTTGACAAAAAGGGTTTTCTTTTTTTAGTTGGCCGTGAAAAAAATATGATAATTTCAGGTGGTCTGAATATTTATCCTGAAGAAATTGAGTTGTTTTTAGAGAAGCACGAAGATATCGATGAAGCAGTTGTCGTTGGTGTTCCCCATTCATATTGGGGAGAAATGGCAGTTGCTCTCGTGAAGTGCAAAATAGGAAAAAAATTTGATCCAGAGAAGCTCAAAACCTATTGCCGCAAAACTCTTTCTTCCTATAAATGTCCGCGCCTTTTTATTGAAGTTGAACATTTTCCATATACAACCAGTGGAAAAATTGCACGACAAGAAGTACTAAAGTACTTAGAAGAGTTGTTGGAGAAAAGGTAGTATCCCTTTTGTGAGTAAAACTGTATCGTCACTTCAGCGCGGATAGTAACAGCCAAGGAGTTGAACGTAATGAATGAAGCGGTTATTGTAATGGCTAAAAGAACTGCAATTGGAAAAGTTGGCGGTATGTTTAAAGATGTTCCGCCAGAAGAGCTGGCAGCTGCGGTCATTAAAAATATTATTGAAGAATGTCAGTTAAATCCTGAAGAAATTGATGAAGTTATATTGGGAAATGTCGTTGGACCAGGCGGGAATATGGCAAGGCTTTCTTTACTTCAAGCTGGGATGCCTGTTTCGGTTCCTGGGGTAACAGTCGATCGACAATGCGGATCAGGACTGGAAGCGATTATTTTAGCTGCAAGACTAATTCAAGCTGGTGCAGGTGATATTTACTTAGCTGGAGGCGTTGAAAGTACTAGCTTGGCCCCTTGGAAAATTGAAAAACCGACTTCGTTATATTCGAATCAAGCACCAAAAATTTTTACAAGAGCTAGATTTTCTCCAGAGGAAATTGGCGATCCAGACATGGGTATCGCGGCTGAAAATGTTGCTGAGTATTACAACATTTCAAGAAAAGACCAAGATCTTTTTGCATTAGCAAGCCACGAGAAAGCAGTGCGCTCGATAAAAACTGGACGCTTTTTAAAGGAAATTGTCCCTGTTCGAGGGATCTCAACGGATGAATGTCCGCGCGATAATACAAGCTTTGAAAAGCTTAAAGCATTAAAACCTGTCTTTAAAGAAAATGGAACGGTTACAGCAGGAAATGCTTGTCCAATCAATGATGGAGCTGCCATTTGTTTAATCATGTCTGAAGAAAAATGTAGACGTTTCGGTCTAAAACCGAAATTGCGGTTTATCGATGCAGCCAGCGCAGGTGTTGATCCAAATCTTTTAGGCATTGGTCCTGTTCCAGCTGTTCAGAAATTATTGAAAAAAAGAAATCTTAGTATTGAGGATATTGATATAGTTGAATTTAATGAAGCATTTGCTGCACAAGTATTAGCGTCGTTGCGAGAATTGTCCATACCTCTTGAAAAGGTTAATTTTGGTGGAGGAGCGTTGGCTCTTGGTCATCCATATGGCGCATCAGGCGCTGTATTAGTGACAAGATTATGCACGGAAATGGAAATATATAGAGGCTCTGTGAAAATAGGCCTTGCAACATTAGGTATAGGCGGGGGCTTAGGTCTGGCAGCCTTGTTTGAATCAGTGAATGATTAAACGTTTTATGGAATTGCTTTATCATTCACTGTCGGGTCGAAAATGAAAGGTTTTATGGAATTAATCTCTTTTTAATTTGGGTGGTGGTCAATGGGTGCATTATTCTTCATTCATCGGCAAAAAAACAGAAACGGTCTCTATCATAATTCCAAGAAACATTGTTCGAGAGTATGCTGAAACGGTTGGCCTTTCTCTTGATATTTATACAGATGTTGAAAAGGCAAGAGAAGCAGGGTATCCAGATCTTGTTCTTCCTGCAACATATCCGGTTCTTTTTTGGAGATATGTAAAAATTCCTTGGCTCGATCTTAACTTGCCGCTCATTCATGGGAAGCAATCATTTTCCTATAATGAGCCTTTAGTGGCAAATCAAACATACGATTGTTTTATACAATTAACCGATGTTTCTGAAAAAGAGAAAGGCAACTTTTTATTGCAATTTTTAACACATCGCCTCGTTATTACAAAAAATGGAGATGAAGCCGCGACAGCCACCTCCGTTTTAATTTTAAAAAATGAAAAGAAGTGAATTTATCATGTTCAATGAACGGATGCTTTTACCAATTGTTATTGAAAACCTTAGTGAAGATGTCGTTCGCAATTATGCATGGATATCGGGCGATAAAAATGGAATCCATCTTGACCCTATAAAAGCTAAAAAAGCAGGTTTTCCGGAGAGAATTGTCCACGGTATGCTATCGATGGCCTGTTGTTCCCGTTTATTCCTTCCATGGCTAAATAATCATTTTTTTGTATCGAAGTTTACTACAACCTTTCGAAATCCTTTATTTGTTGGCGATTCTTTCATCATTTCGGGCCAATTGTTATTGGAAGATGAAAATATTGTAAAAATTTCATTTACAGGAAAGAAGCAAAATGGAGACTTGGTTGTGACGGGTGATGCGGAATTAAAGAAGGTGAGATGATGAATTTTGTTGGCCGTACTGCGATTATTACAGGTTCTAGCCGAGGGATAGGCAGAAGTATTGCTGAAAAGCTTGCGCAATTAGGAGCATTTGTTGTAATCAATGGAAGAAACAATGAAACAGTTGATGAGGTTGTTGCTCTTATTAGAGAGAATGGTGGAAAAGCTTGTGGTGTTGTCGGGAGTGTTTCAAATAAGCAAACAGCAGATCTTCTTGTGAATAGCGCGCTTGATCATACAGGTAGAATTGATCTTTTAGTAAATAACGCTGGTACTATTGCCGATCGGCTCAGTTATAAAATGACACTTGAAGAATTTAATGAAGTCATCGATATCCATGTGAAAGGAACTTTTCTATGCACAAAAGCTGCAGTTAACATCATGCGTCATCAAGAGGAAGGCGGCATGATTATTAATATGACTTCTCTTGCTGGCATGGAAGGAACGGTTGGGCAACTTAATTATAGTGCTGCTAAAGCAGCCTTAAACGGGATGACTTGGACTCTAGCGAAAGAATTGAAAAAGTACAATATTCAAGTAAATGGGGTGTCCCCTGCAGCAGTCACAGATATGACTCGGCCATACATTGAAAAAGCAAAACAACATGGGGGAACGCTTTCGGATTATTGGAAAATTGGAACAGTAGATGATGTTTCTAATTTTATCGTAAAATTAGTTGCTTATCGGAATCTTGAACGTTCCGGTGAAATTTACGCCGTAAATGGCAGCAAAATTGGCCGTTACTTAAAACCGAAGTATGAAGAAATTCAAGATATCGAAGAATTTTTATTATAGGGCCATTTTACTATAAGCACACGATTGGTGAAGTTTTTTCTAATTTTAGACATTTTCAGGATGCTGTAAAAAGAAATGTAATTAATGGTTTATCTTCAATAAAAAGTAAATTAAACCTGTCACTTGTAAAGTGCTTTTTATCACTGAAGCGCTTTGTTTTTTTTATTATAAAATAGGTGAAGTGGGAAATAACTGGTTTTGAAGTAAATTTTCAATAAAAAAAATTGTGAAAAAAAATACAACCATTTTTCCTATTTCGTGATATGCTATAGGTATACAACAATGAGAGGTGAAGATTGTGGTGCTTACAGAATTAAAAAAATCTGAACAACCAAATGAGGGAAAAAAAGTGCCAGCTTATTCAAGAACAAATCCATTTTATGCAAAAGTCATTAAAAATATTAACTTAAATGGTGCTGGTTCTAGTAAAGAAACAAGGCATCTTGAGCTTTCATTGGAAGGTTCGGGTCTTACTTATGAACCAGGTGATGCACTTGGTATCATCCCTGAAAACGACCCTGAACTTGTAGCAGCCATTATTGAGGAAATGAATTGGGATCCTAACGAGGCTGTAACAATTAATAAACAAGGTGAAACAATACCTCTTAAAGAAGCTTTGACAAAACAGTTTGAAATTACTGCATTGTCAAGAAAACTTTTACAACAAGCAGCAGAACTTACAGATAACGAAGAATTAAAACGACTTGTTGCTGAAGAAAATGCTGAAGAATTAAAAGAATATATTTATGGCCGTGATTTGTTGGATATGTTGAAAGACTTCGGCCCTTGGAAAGCATCTTCACAAGACATCATAGGTTTATTACGCAAATTAATGCCACGTCTTTATTCTATTGCAAGCAGCATTAGTGCCCATCCGGAAGAAGTACATTTAACAATTGGTGCTGTTCGTTATACAGCCCACGGCCGTGAGCGTAAAGGTGTTTGCTCTGTATACGTTGCTGAACGCATTAAAGAAGGCGATACAATTCCAGTATTTGTTCAACCAAATAAACACTTTAGTCTTCCAGAGTCTAAAGAAGTTGATATTATTATGGTTGGTCCTGGTACAGGCATTGCACCATTCCGTTCATTTATTGAAGAACGCTCAGTCAATGGTACAACAGGAAAAACATGGTTATTCTTTGGTGACCAACATGAAGCAACAGACTTCCTTTATAAAGATGAATTAGAGGCTTATCAACAAAAAGGTGTAGTAACAAAAATTACGACAGCATTCTCTCGCGATACAGAGAAAAAAGTTTATGTACAGCATAGAATGTTAGAAAATAGCAAAGAATTATTTGAATGGTTAGAAAAAGGAGCATACTTCTATGTGTGCGGTGATAAGCAATACATGGCGAAAGACGTACATGAAGCGCTTATTACTATCATTGAACAAGAAGGCTCCATGACAAGAGAACAAGCTGAAGCATATTTAAATGATATGGCAAAACAAAAACGTTATCAACGTGATGTTTATTAATATTGAACAATAATGAAAACAAAAGCCGGGCATAATAACAATGCCTGGTTTTTTATTTGTGGATGATCCTTAGTTTTAATAGAAAATTACATATTTGAAGGTTCCTCTTAATTCAATTGTTTTCTTTTTTTAATGCCGAACAAAAAAATAATTTTTTCACGAAATAATTAAGATCCTTTCAATATATTCTTAAGAGCTTTTATAACTTAAAAATAGTAAAAATACTTAGATTATGTATTGACGAATAGGTTCAACCACAGTAAAATGAAAATGAAATTCATTGAAAACAATTATCATTATCACAAAAATAGTAAAAGGTGGTTGCAATTATGAAGTTTAAAAAATTTCTTAAACCTTTACTTGCAAGTGCGCTCTTGACAATTGGCCTTGTTGGCTGCGGAACGAATGAAGCAACGGAAGAGCCGCAACAAAAGGAACAGGAAACAGAACAAAAAGCAAGTGAAAACCAAGTTGTTAACGTTTTTACTGCTAGACATTATGAAGTAGACAATGAATTGTTTAAAATGTTTACTGAAGAAACAGGCATTCAAGTTAATGTTGTACAAGGGAAAGCAGAAGAACTTATTGAACGTTTGAAGCGTGAAGGGGAAAGCACACAAGCTGACCTATTTATTACTGTTGATGGTGGTGTGCTTGCCAATGCGAAACAAAACGATGTTCTTCAACCAGTAAACTCTGATGTAATCAATGAAAATGTGCCTGAACAATTCCGCGATGTTGATAACTATTGGATTGGAATGGCAACAAGAGCTCGTATTATTGCTTATGCAAAGGATCGCGTCACGCCAGATCAACTATCTACATATGAAGATTTAGCAACGGATAAATGGGCAGGAAAAATTGCAGTCCGTTCTTCTACAAGCTTGTATAACCAATCACTACTAGCTTCTTTCATCGAATTAAATGGGGAAGAAGCAGCAGAAAAGTGGGCGGCTGGAATTGTGAAAAACTTTGCACGTCAACCGGATGGCGGTGACCGTGATCAAGCAAAAGCAATTGTTGCTGGAACAGGCGATATTGCAATTATGAACACTTACTATGTCGGCTTATTAGCTAATTCTGAAGATCCTGAAGAAAGAAAAGTCGCTGAACAGATTGGCGTATTCTTCCCGAACCAAGAAACAACCGGAACACATGTGAATATTAGCGGTATTGGTTTAACAAAGCATAGCAAAAATAAAGAAAATGCTATAAAATTAATAGAGTATATTACAAGTGTTGAAGCACAAGAGTTTTTATCTGCAAATAACTTCGAGTTTCCTGTTAATCCAAATGCGAAAAAACCAGAATTACTTGAATCTTGGGGCGAATTCAAAATGCAGGAACTTAACTTTGATACTTTAGGAGAACATAATCAAAAAGCGATCGAAATCTTTAATAAAGTTGGTTGGAAGTAAAATGAAGATTGATACAGTTAAACGTTTTGTTCAAAAAGAACTGAACGGTTGGTGGATCATTAGTATGATGGGCGCAGCAGCAATTCTGTTGCCCATCCTTTTTGTATTTTTTACGCTATTTCAAAAACCAAATGAAAATTGGTTTCATATTAAGCAATTTTTATTGTCCAATTATGTTTTCAATACTGTAACTCTCGTTATTTGTACGGGGATTGTTGCTGCATTTTTAGGTGTGACACTAGCTTGGCTTGTGGCAGCTTATGATTTTCCTTTGAAAAATTTTTTCAAATGGGCCTTAATATTGCCGCTCGCCATTCCACCTTATATTGCGGCTTTTACTTATAAAACAATGTTGAGTTACACCGGCTTTGTACAAAAAACACTCCGAAACGAGTTCCAATATCAAATTGATCCGGAGTTGTTATCCGTTTCTTCGATTCGTGGAGCGGTTTTTATTTTTTCGTTTTTCCTATTTCCGTATGTCTATATTATTACGAAGTCATTTTTGGAAAATCAAAGTACAGCCTATATTGAAAATGCACGGCTATTAGGAAGAAAGCCGCTGGCGATATTCTTTAAGGTCGTTTTGCCTCTGTCGCGTCCGGCTATTGTAGGGGGCATTGTTCTAGTTATTTATGAAGTGCTTAGTGACTATGGATTAACGAGTTATTTTGGCATCCATACGATTACAACCGCCATCTTCCAAACTTGGTTTGCGATGTATGATATCGATACAGCGATGCGGCTTGCGGCTTGGCTCATGGTTGTTATTGTCGGTTTATTTTTGATAGAAAGGATGTTGCGAAAGCGCCGCCGCTATCATATTAGCAATAAATCACGGCCTCTTACGCCAATTAAACTGAAAGGATTCCGTGCATTTGCTGCATTTATGTATTGTTTCACTGTTTTTATGATTGGTTTTTTTATTCCGTTTATTCAGCTAATTGCTTGGGCAAAGCTAACATTTCATAAAATTTGGGATGAATCATTCTTTTCGTATCTCTATCAAACCGTTCATGTTGCATCCATCTCAACCATCATCATACTTATTTTCGCTGTGATCGTTGCCAATATGTCACGGACTCAATCGACATTTTCTTTTGTTTTATCAAAAATTGTTACATCTGGCTATTCCATACCGGGTGCTATTATTGCCATTGGTGTTTTAGCGGTATTTATTACACTTGATAAGTGGTTAGCTCCTGTATATTCGCAAATGGGGCTTGGAGAAGCTCCGCTTATTTTAAGTATGTCGATTGGTATGCTAATCACTGGCTATGTCATTCGTTTTATGGCGACGGGTTTTAATGCAATTGAGGTTGGTTTTGAAAAGGTTGGTACAAAATATACGGAAGCAGCGAGAATGCTTGGACATGGTGTAACAAAGGCATTTTTCAAAGTTGATCTTCCGTTGATTAAAGGAGCTCTTCTAAGCGGTTTTATTTTAACTTTTGTAGAAATTACGAAAGAATTGCCATTAGTATTGTTATTAAGGCCTTTTAATTTTAACACACTGTCTACAAAAGCGTACCAATATGCCAGCGATGAACAAATTCAAGAAGCATCGATCCCATCGTTAATGATTATTGCTATTAGCATCCTATCCGTTATTGTGTATCAAATGATTGATAAAAAGAAGGTGAGCAAATGAACATTTTAGAAATTAGTAGACTTACCTTTTCGTTTTCGCGCAAATCTGAACCTGTAATAAAAGATTTTTCATTTTCTATGAAAAAAGGGGAAATTGTCGGTATTTTAGGGCAAAGCGGAAGCGGCAAAAGTACATTGCTCCGTTTAATTTCAGGTTTGGAAATGGCGCAATCGGGATCGATTAAAATTGCAGGAAAAACTGTTTTTGATCAAAAAGTATTTATACAGCCGGAAGATCGAGGAGTTGGCATGGTTTTCCAAGATTATGCTTTGTTTCCACATATGAATGTTCGTGATAATATTCTTTTTGGCTTACATCGGCTTCCGCGTAAAGAGCGCAAGGGACGTGTAAAAGAAATGCTTGAACTTGTAAAGATGGAGCCGTTTGAATTAAGATTTCCCCACGAATTAAGCGGAGGCCAGCAGCAACGGATTGCTCTTGCTAGGGCATTGGCACCGAAACCGAATTTGCTTTTAATGGATGAACCTTTTAGCAATTTGGATGCGGATTTAAAAGAAGCGATTCGAGAAGATCTTCGATATATTTTAAAAACAGCGAATATGACCTGTATTATTGTCACTCATGATCGTCAAGATGTTGATGCTATTTGTGACCGAAGTATCATTTTAGGGCAAAAGCAAAATGAGAGCAAAAACAATGATAAAATTGATATGCTAACAATAATAAAATAGTAAAGAAAATAGGGCATCAGTCGGAACTTTCTCCTGCTGATGCTTTTTCGTTTGTAGATTATTTATGTAACAGTTATTATAGTACGTGAAAACTTTTAATTCGCACTAAATGATGAAAAAGGAGGGCTTGGCTTTTGGAAACAATTATGAACTATGAATTTTTGTATGAAGTGTCTATATCCATTGGGATTTTTCTCTTGTTTCTTTTGCTAAGAAAAGTGTTTACGAAATACATTTTTCATTTAATTTTAAAATTGATGAATAAAACGCCAACGGATCTTTTTTCACATATATGGCGTTCATTTGAAAAGCCGATTAGTTGGTTATTTGTGATTATTGGAATTTACTTGGCGGCCCGCTTTTTTCCATATATAGATCATAAAGCCCCTATGTTTGTAAGAGCGATTCGAGCGTCAATTATTTTGTTAACGGCATGGGGATGTTATAATGTGGCATCAGCAAGTTCAATTGCAATTATGAAATTGAATAAAAAGCTGAATTTTGAAATTGATGAAATATTAATTCCGTTTTTATCAAAGACGATTCGGTTTATTATTGTTGTGCTAAGTTTGAGCATCGTTGCTCAAGAATTTGGCTATAATGTCAATAGTTTAGTGGCAGGATTGGGAATCGGTGGTGTTGCCGTTGCTTTGGCTGCTAAAGATGCACTAGGAAATTTATTTGGCGGTCTAGTAATAATTACGGAAAAGCCATTTTCAATCGGCGACTGGATCATGACGCCAACAGTAGAAGGAACTGTTGAAGATATTACATTTCGCAGCACGAAAATAAGAACGTTTGCCCAAGCATTAGTAACCGTTCCGAATTCAACGTTGGCCAATGAACCGATTACGAACTGGAGCAAAATGGGGAAACGCCGGATTACCTTCCAATTGGGAGTTGCTTATGATACACCTAAAGATAAACTTGAGCGTACAATTTCTCAAATTGAAACAATGTTAAAAAATCATCCGGGAATCCACCCCGATACAATTTTTGTTACATTTGACCAGTACAATGCCAATAGTTTAGAAATATTTTTATATTTCTTTACGAAAACAACCGTTTGGGAAGAATATTTGCAAGTGAAACAAGATGTTAACTTCAAAATCATGGAGATTTTAGAAGCTGAAGGAGTATCTGTTGCACTCCCTACTAGAATGTTAATAACTTCGAAGGAATCTGAAAGCATGCTAAAAGCTGCAACAAAATTAAGTGCTAATGATACTTATAATAATGGTGTAAGACAAAGAGACACTTTATAAATAAAAAATAGAGAGGGGATTTCCGAAAGAGGAAATCCCCTAAATTGTATCTATCATAAAAAAATCTGAAACCTATTGTTTTGTGTTTTAAAGGAAAGGTAAGGGCGTTAAGAGTTATACAAACAACTTTTTAGACACCGCTTTACGAAGTGATGTTCACTTAGTTTAATAAAAATATTTATTAGGGTTGAGGCTGAACTTGATTTATTTCTGTGAAAAAAAGGCATGAAAATTTTTAAAACAAAAGTTCATGAATGTTTTCTATGAAAAAGGCATTTGAAATTATTTTCATTGGGTTACTGTCACAAGTCCACGGATGGATGTTTTTTTGACATTCCGTAAAAGATCTATGGTTGCTAGATAAACTTGTGAAGCAAGGAAAGGAGATGTTCATTTCTGAACACCCCCTGCAAAACTGAATTTCAATCAGCAACTATAATGGGAAATGAACTTGTTCTCTATTAACGCAATATTTCAAGAATATCCTCGGAAACGTATATTTTTCCTTGATTAATTTCAGGTTGTAATTTAAATTCAAGAGTTCTTCCATTATATTTGTAGTCGTTTTTTCTAGGTGAAATTTGAATGGATTGATTTTCCTTACTTATTTGTACTTCTGAAATTTTTTCAATCCACTTTACTTCATACCCTAAATATTCAGCTATTTTTCGTAAAGGAATCATTTTCACTCCGTTTTTGATCCTATGATCCTCTTTTATGATTTGCTCTACTTTTTCAAGAGGGGTTTCTCCTTGATTATTTTCATCTTTCATGTCTAAAGCAATGATTTTCGTAGGTGTTGTTTGTGCTGGGATGCTCTTTGTAGTTCCTTTGTAGAATACAATTAACTCTTTGTCTTTTAAATCTTCTATTTTAATGTTCTCACCTTTTTGATTCATCAGCACAGTATTTTCATCAATATTTAATTTTAGTTCGTTATCCAAACTAACGAAGTTTTCATCAAATAGGGCAACCTTTACTTCACCAGGATTTTTTTCGTCTTTTACAATGACGATTTCCGGTGGAATGATTGCCGGATAAATCATTAAAATTGGTTTGTGTTTATCATAATAAACATCAATGCGTTGCCCTTCCTGTAAATATTCTTTCTTTTGTCTTTCTGTCGTGTGGCTATCGTAGATCAGCACTTCATCCGAAATTGGGAAATGTGTCTCTAATGTTTTGTCCGTATGTTCTACAATTAATTTTGGTAAACCGGATTCTTTGTCTATTTTTGTAATGATACCAGAGACTTTAATAAAATTTGATGTTTCAATTTGTGCTTGTTGGTCATTCTCCTCAACGGCAGAAATTGGTTTTATTAATTCATTCGTAAGATTATCTTGTGCAGATGCAGGTGAACTAAATAATAAAGGACCTGTCAATAAAGTAGCTGCAGTGATTAACGTTATTTTATTTCTTTTCATTTTTTTCCCTCCTTCATTGTGTTTTGACGTAAAAAATGGTGAAAGGTTACAAAAAAAATAAAGTCTGAATGTTCATACAACTTTCAAGATTTGATTAGTAAATATTTTATATAATAGAGATAGAAATTATAGTCCTCAGCGAGGGGGAGTGAAAGTGAAACAAAATGATAATGGAAGCTTGACTGTTGAGAAAAAAGTTTTCACTCAAGAAGAGTTAGAACCGTTCATATATATTGATTCTCTAACAAAGCTTCCAAATTTTAATTATTTTAAAGATGTGTTTGAGCGGAAATGGAAAAGTGCCATTCGGAAACAAGACCCTCTCTCATTAATCGTCTTTGACCTAGATTTTTTAGGACTTTATAATGCCCGTTATGGTTTTGAAGCTGGAAATAAAGTTTTAAAGAAAATTGCGGATAAGGTAAAATCTTTATTAAACCGTCCTGAAGATTTTCTTGCAAGATATGAAGGTGGGACGTTTCTAATCTTGCTTCCTGAGACAAATACCAACGGTGCCTTGTTTGTTGCTGAAAAAGTTCGCAAAGAAATTGAAATGATGAAAATCCCCCATTGTGAGTCAAAAATATCTAAATATGTAACGATTAGTTTTGGTGTCGGAACGAAAACACCATTTATTTGGGAAGATCCATTTCATTTTTTTAAAGCGGTTGAGCAAGCGATGTATACTGCGAAAAATAGAGGCAGAAACCAAGGTTTATGGAATAATGTATTTGAATACGACAATGAAAATAACTGAAAAACAATTGGGTGAGATTTTCAATCTTTTGGATGGATCTCACCCTATTTGTGTTTCTCTAAATCATCGGAATTTTTCAGAAGAAAAAGAATTGTGCTATAATAAAATGGTTAATGGAAAGGGTGATGCGATGGAAAACAAATTATTAAAAAACGAAAATGTATCAGAGCCATCTATTAAAGAACAAATTTTCAACCAAATTCAACACCAAAAATTAACGAAAAGCAAATTTGCAAAAAGGGTTTTCTTTTTGTTTATTGGCGCATTTTTAATGGCAATAGGTCTTGAAATTTTTCTTGTCCCTAACAAAATTATGGATGGTGGAATCGTCGGTATTTCAATTATTTTATCTCATGTAACGGGTGTGAAATTGGGATTATTTTTATTCTTCTTAAATGTTCCCTTCTTTTTTATTGGCTATAAGCAAATAGGAAAAACCTTCGCAGTTTCCACTCTTTTTGGTATTACCGTCATGTCTTTAGCTACTATCTTTTTTCACCCAGTACCAGCATTTACAGATGATAATTTGCTTGCAACTGTTTTTGGCGGAATCATTCTTGGAGCTGGTGTAGGCCTTGTCATCCGTTATGGTGGTTCATTGGATGGTACTGAAATCCTGGCAATTATTATGAACAGACAGCTGCCATTTACCGTTGGTGAAATTATAATGTTTTAATATATTTATTTTTGGTATTGGTGGATTTGTCTTTGGCTGGGATCGAGCAATGTATTCAATATTAGCGTATTTTATCGCCTTTAAAACCATTGATATTGTTATTGAAGGGCTTGATCAGTCCAAATCGGTATGGATTATCAGCGACAAAGATGATGCAATCGCTAAAGCTTTAATGGCGCGCTTAGGCCGTGGTGTCACCTATTTAAAAGGGGAAGGTGCTTACACTGGAGATGACAAAAAAGTTATTTTTTGTGTCATTTCCCGTCTGGAAGAAGCAAAATTAAAGTTGATTGTTGAAGAAATTGACCCTTCTGCCTTTTTGGCTGTTGCTGATATTGCAGAAGTGCGCGGAGGAAGATTTAAAAAGAAAGCCATCCACTAATGAATTCCAAAAAAATGGAAGAATAATACGTTTACTTAGACACATTCTATATGTTGTACAATAACAACATATAGGAGGAAAAAGTATGGCACAAATTGATACGAACAAATTAAAACAAGCGGAGGCAGCTACATCTTTAGCAAAAGATGCAATAACACAAGCTATTGAACAATCAGCTGCAAACACTGTTTTAGCAGCAGAGGCTTTAAAACAAGCTGCTAATGAAATTGCCCAAGCTCAAACAATGATTAGTCAAGTTCAATCCCAGCTTCAAACACAAAGTTCTTCTTCCGGTGGAGGAGCAGATTTCCAAATTTAACACAGGCGTAACTGATAAGGCTATCCAAAAACGATACACCGTCTTTTGGATGGTCTTTTTTATGAAAATTTTTTTGCAATCAATGAAAAACAATAGTAAATTTAATGGGAAACAATTATTTATTAAAAGGGGTGTGGTTTAAATGGCTTCATTTATTCGTTTTTTTAAAGGCAGAAAAAATTTACTTTTTATTACTTCTATTTTATTCCTTATTTTAACGGGGTGTACTTCCCAAGAGAAGCCAAGGGAAATAGAGTATAAACCTTATACATTAGCTGAATTGGCAAAACAAGATTTTGCGAATGTCAACAAAATTGAAATTGTAAATGGTGAAACAGGAGAAGAAAAAACAGTTGAAGATGTAGAGCAAGTAAAAGAATTTATAAGAAATATGGAAGATGCTTATTTCAAGCCTGATTTCGATCAACAGCCAAGGAAAGGTTGGGAATATTTCATCACATTTTATGAAGACCGGAAAAAAGTTTTTGAATTCTACACAAATTATATAGATAATATTTATTTTAAGCCGGATGAAAAAGTAATGGCTGCAGTTGAACAACTTTTTAATTCAAAATAACTTTTGAAAATAGCTGCCTCTTTTTTCTTTGACATAAAGTGGACTTAATCCTTAAGTATAATGGAATAAATATTAGGGTTGATTATAAATATTTAGAGGAGCAATCAAGATTCCTAAAATGGCCCGTGGTGGTATTGTTGATGTTGATTATAAATATTTAGAGGAGCAATCCATTGGATTGAAGGGTAAAACAGTAATTGGAGTGCAAAGGTGGACAAGACAATGCTCACATGACAATGGTTACTGTGAAATACTGAACAAGTAGTAATGTTGGGTAATTATGGGAATTTGGCTATGTAACGGTGTTCCTCAACAGTTTTCAACAAACATCAAACGCGGGGTAAAAAGGAACTTCCAGCTTTTTAATCAGTCCTTTTGAAGGGATACAATCTTATCTAGGAAAATATATCAAATAGATAGGATTACCCGTTCTTCAGTGGTTGATAGGATTAATAGTCAAATAGAGTTTGATGAAAAAGAGGGAAAGCTATGAAAACGATTTTGGTAGTAGAAGACGAAACAGCAATTTCGATCGTTTTAAAAGCTTATCTTGAAAAAGAACGTTTTAAAGTTTTGCAAGCTTTCACGGGAAGGGAAGCAATAGAAAAATTTGACCATGATAAACCCGACTTAGTTTTGTTGGATGTCATGCTGCCGGATATAAATGGGTGGAGTGTGCTTCAATATATTCGTGAAAAAAATTCTTGTCCAGTTATTATGTTGACAGCGCTTGGTGATATTGACAATAAGTTGCAAGGCTTTAAGCATGGAGCTGATGATTATTTGACAAAACCGTTTATTGGCGAAGAAGTTGTTGCTAGAGTTCATGCAGTATTGCGTCGCTCTACCCAAATTATAGAAAATGAGGATGTCGTTTATTACGGCAGTTTAAAAATAGATTTTCAAGCCCATGCTGTTTCATTAAATGGTGTTGAGTTATCATTTTCTCCTCGGGATTTATCATTATTTCTTTTCTTAGCGAAACATCCGAACCGTACTTTTACTAGAGAACAGCTTATTGAACAGGTATGGGGAATTGATTTTGAAGGCAGCGATCGAGCGGTTGATTTAGCGATAAAGAGAATACGAAAAGTATTATACCGATGGCCAGAAACAGAAGGAACGATAAAAACTTTGAGAGGATTGGGGTATCAATTCAGTGTTAAAGAAAAATGAACGACCCACACTTCTCCGTTATTGGACAACAAGGTATTTTTTAACGTTATGTATCGGTTTGTTAATCGTCGGTGTGATTTCCACAGTTTGGATCCGCCATTCGAATACGGAAAGGCGTCTTGAGATTTTAGAAATGACAGCGGAAGAAATTGCTGAGCGGATCGCATATACAAGCGAGTTCGTTCCCCTAGGTCTTTATTTGCCGAAAATATTGGAAGATAGATTTCGGTTTTTAAGATTAGAAGGAAAACCATTAATTTACGTAACGGATCAATATGGAAGAAATATTCTCTATGGCTTGAAAGACCAAATTTACTCGAGTATTGATTTTAATAAATTAATATCATACTCCAACATAAAAAATGTACAAAAAATTTCTCTCCCTCATGGAGAAGATTTCTATTTGGTGAAAAAAGAAATCGTAAAAAATAATAGGCATATTGGCTGGGTATTTATTCTTTTGCAAGAAAATGAACTGAAACGAAGCCCTGATGAAATAAAGTTGCTTGTAATTATGTTAAGCAGCTTGGCGGCACTTGGCTGGGCTGTCATTTATTTTTTATCAAAAAAATTGTCGCGGCCGATCACCGATATGGCAACGGCTGCAAATCGAATTGTTGAAGGGGACTATCGTATAACGGTAGATGAGACGATTAAAGAAAAAGAAATCTATGAGCTATTATATTCTTTTCGGGAAATGGCTTCCCGGCTTGAACAATTGGAATCATTGCGGACAGAGCTATTGGCAGGGGTGACCCATGAATTAAAAACACCGGTTACGGCTATTAGCGGTCTGATTCAGGCAGTTAAAGATGAAGTTGTAACTGGTGATGAAGCCAAATATTTTTTGACGCTTAGTCAAAAGGAAGTTTCGAGACTTCAAAAAATGGTTGAGGATTTACTTGATTTTAATAGTTTTGCAACCGGTAAAGTACGTATTGCAAAAGAAATGATAAACTTAAGGAAATATTTGGAGGAGATTTTATACCAATGGGAACTTCTTCATGAATATTCGCCAAAAATGAAGTTTTCATTATCTGAACAAGAACTTTGGATTTCAACAGATCCGTTGCGGTTAAGGCAAATTATTGTGAATCTGTTAAACAATGCGAAACAGGCATGCCAAGATGATTGCGAAATAACGTTGAATATTTATGGGCGTGATAATTCGGTTTACATTGATGTTATCGACAATGGCAGCGGAATTCCAAAAGAGGAACAGCTTCTTATTTTTGAGCGTTTCTTTCGCGGCAGCAATAAGAAACATAAAATTCGCGGGCTAGGATTAGGTCTCCCATTTAGCAAAATGATCGCCAAAGCACTCGGCGGCGACTTGTTTCTAAAAGAAAGTTCCGAACGGGGAACTATTTTTACCATACAATTACCCCGCCAGCGGTAACATAGAAATAGCCTAGAGGTGCCGGAGACGGTGTCGCAGAGGGGTCAGGCACCGCACTGGAGATGGTGCCGGAGACGGTACCGGAGAGGGGTCAGGCACCATACCGTAGATGTGCCACCAGAAAGAGAGAATCGAAAGGAATTTGTGGCAATGGTCCACAATCTCCTTAAATTGCGGGGATTCCGACACACTTTTTTAAGAAAAAGGAAAAACAGCGAATTGGAAAACTTCACCGTTTTCTCATTTCGCTGTTTTTTGTTTCTTTTTGGACAATACCTTTTTTATTTTTCCTTTTTTTCGTTTTTCGGAATAAAATTAAATATTTCGTGGGATTCAAAGCTGTCGACAAGCCGTGTTAACCATTGATAGTAATCTAAGCAAGCGTTAAGTTTTTCAATCATCATTTCGGCTTCTGTGCGAATGTCGCTATCAATATCTTCCTGTCCTAGTAGAAGTTGTAATTCTTTCTTTGATTTTTCAATCGCGGAGACGTTCATAGAAATTGCAGGTCTCCATTTGATGGAAAATAGATCTATAAATGTTTGATACCAATCCTCTTCAGCTTGGTAAAGGTCTTTTCGGACCCCTTTTTTCCATACTTTATCCACCATTTTTAAATCCATCAAACTTCTTACAGAGGTACTCATACTCGTTTTACTCATCCCTAATTCCTCTTTCATTTCATCAAGAGTCATCGGGTTTTTGCTGAAAAATAATAAACCGAA
Organism: Calidifontibacillus erzurumensis; assembly: GCF_013303125.1. Taxonomy (GTDB): domain Bacteria; phylum Bacillota; class Bacilli; order Bacillales; family Bacillaceae_J; genus Calidifontibacillus; species Calidifontibacillus erzurumensis. Next base: position 47,316 of record NZ_JABTTE010000016.1, read on the forward strand.
TAATCTTCCGACTGAATCCGTAATACCGTATAAATTCATATTTTGTGCAATTGTATCAATGACTCGTTCTTTTGCCTGTTCTAATTGCTGTTTTGGATCTAATTTCATTTTCTTCATTTCCCACCATTCTAGTGTTACTTCACTGACTATAGACTACCACTATTATTTTGAAAGTAAAGAGTAGAAATTAATAGGATTTAGTAGGAAATTGGAGGAATTTTGAGAATAAGGTTTGTATTGTACGTACAGTTTTTTCTGTACAAACTTTACAAAGGAATACCGCTGTTTACCGGCTTTGAGGATATGTTCTGGAAAGTTTAGACTAAAAAAGTAAAGTATTGTGAGGTGAATATATGGGACAAGTACGGACAACTAAGATAAAAGTAAAAAATTTAACGAAAATTTTCGGGAAAAATCCAAAAAAAGCTCTTCAATTAATAAAAGAAGGCTATTCAAAAGCTGAAATATTAAAAAAGACAGGCTGTACTGTAGGAGTAAATCAGGCAAATTTTGAAGTTTACGCTGGTGAAATTTTTGTCATCATGGGTTTATCCGGAAGTGGAAAATCGACGCTCGTTAGAATGCTGAACAGGTTAATCGAGCCTACTAGTGGCTCCGTAGAAATCGATGGTGAGAATATTGTTAAAATGAATAAACAAAAATTACGTGACATTCGCCGAAAAAAAATTGGTATGGTTTTTCAAAAATTCGCCCTAATGCCCCATCGCACAGTATTAGAAAATACCGAATATGGACTGGAAATCCAAGGTGTAGAAAAAAAAGTAAGAAGACAAAAAGCATTGGAAGCTTTAAAATTAGTAGATTTGCTTGGCTATGAAAACCAATACCCCAGTCAACTAAGTGGAGGTATGCAACAGCGTGTGGGCTTGGCAAGAGCATTAGCCAATAATCCTGATATTTTACTAATGGATGAAGCGTTTAGTGCGTTAGACCCTTTGATCAGGAAAGATATGCAAGATGAGCTGTTGGAACTTCAGGGAAAAATGGAAAAAACGATTATTTTTATTACCCACGATTTAGATGAGGCTTTACGTATCGGGGACAGGATTGCATTAATGAAGGACGGGAACATCGTGCAGATAGGAACACCGGAAGAAATATTAATGAATCCTTCCAATGAGTATGTAGAAAGATTTGTTGAAGACGTGGACTTAAGTAAAGTTCTTACAGCTGGGCACGTGATGAAAAGAGCTGAGTCTGTGCAAATCGATAAAGGATCACGCGTTGCATTACAGATGATGAAAGATCTTGGCATTTCTAGTATTTATGTTGTTGACAAAAAGCAAAGATTACTTGGGGCAGTAACAGCTACGGAAGCAAGTAAGGCAGTAGAACAAAGAAAAAATCTTCAGGAAATATTAAATACATCTGTTAAAACTGTAACGAAAGAAACTCTGCTTGTAGATCTTTTTGAGGCAGTGTCAACCGCTGAGATTCCAGTGGCAGTTGTCGATAATGAAAACCGCCTTCGAGGAATCGTAATCAAAGGAGCCGTTCTTGGTGCATTGTCCGGAAATGAAAAATATATCAATCTTACATTAGAATCCGCAGAAACAATAAATCAAAACAATAAAGGAATAGGGGTGAGTGGAATTGGCAAATAAAGAAGCTGGATTATTGCCGAAATTGCCCCTTGCAGATTGGATTGACAGTTTAGTAGACGGGCTAACAGAAACTTTTGCTCCGGTGTTTGATGGGATTGCAGAAGCATTGGAAGCTGTTGTTGAAGGAATTGTTGCCGCACTTACATTGATTCCATCACTTGTATTTATCATTTTTTTAAGTTTAATAGCTTGGAAGATTTGCAGCAAAGGGATCGGGTTATTTACTTTCTTCGGCTTGTATTTAATTGACAATCTTGGTTATTGGGAACCAATGCTTGATACATTAGCGTTAGTCGTTACTTCCGTTATTATATCCGTTATTATTGGTATTCCAGTTGGTATATGGGCATCTCAGCAAAGCACTGCAAGAAAATTTATTACACCCATTTTAGATTTTATGCAAACGATGCCTGCGTTTGTTTATTTAATTCCCGCAATTTTCTTTTTTAATATCGGTGTCGTCCCGGGTGTTGTTGCTTCGGTTATTTTTGCAATGCCGCCAACGATTCGGCTTACAGTCTTAGGAATTCAGCAAGTGCCAGCTGATATTATCGAAGCGACTGAAGCATTCGGATCAACAACAAGACAGCGCCTTCTAAAAGTCCAATTGCCTTTGGCAATGCCAACTATAATGGCTGGCATCAATCAGAGTATTATGTTGGCCTTATCGATGGTTGTGATTGCTTCGATGGTTGGGGCGCCAGGTCTGGGGGCCGATGTTTATCGGGCTGTTACCCAAATTAAAACAGGTGTTGGTTTTGAAGCTGGTCTAGCAATTGTCATTATTGCCATTGTTTTGGACCGGATTACTCAAAATATAGGAAAAAATAAACAAGGGGGAAATGGTTGATGAAAAAATGGTTAAGCTCACTCTTCATTAGTGTTCTCATAGTAGGATTAGCGGCATGTGGCTCGCAAAGTACTGAGAATGAGACTTCTGTCAACAATTCTGGAAGTACGTCAGGGGAAGGTGCGAAAGTTTCAGTTGGTGAAATGGTAGATTATAAGATTATCGGCATCGACCCAGGGGCCGGTATTATGAAAGCGACTGAAAAAGCAATCGAGGAATATGGCTTGAACGATTGGAAACTTGTTGAAGGTTCAGGGGCTGCTATGACAGCTGCGCTAAAAAAAGCTTATGATAAAGAAGAACCAATTATTGTGACCGGTTGGACGCCACATTGGAAGTTTGCCAAATTTGATTTGAAATATCTTGATGATCCGAAAGGTGTCTATGGAGACGAAGAAAGCATTCATACCATTGTCCGCAACGGATTTAAAGAAGACCATCCGAATGCTTATAAAGTCTTAGACCAATTTTATTGGACTGCTGATGATATGAGTGCCGTGATGGTCATGATTGAAGAAGGTATGAAAGAGGAAGAAGCCGCTGCCAAGTGGGTTGAAGAAAATGCCGATACAATTGCCGAGTGGACAGCGGGTGTTGAAAAGGTGAATGGTGATAAAATAACTCTTGCTTATGTTGCTTGGGCAAGTGAAATTGCAAGCACGAATGTCATTGCAAAAGTATTACAAGACATCGGTTATAATGTAAAACTGACACAGTTGGAAGCAGGTGCGATGTGGGCAGGTATTGCCGATGGCAGTGCTGATGCTTCTGTGGCCGCATGGCTGCCGGTCACACATGCCGACTACTTTGCAGAATTTCAAGGTAAGTTTGAAGATTTAGGTCCAAATCTTGAAGGTACAAAAATTGGGTTAGTAGTACCAAGTTATATGGAAATTAATTCGATTGAGGAATTAAAATAAACGTTTAATTAATTATCAATAAAGCTGATAAAAAGGGACTATCAATAAAATTAGATCGATTCTCTTGGCTAGTTTGGAATGCTCCATTGCATTAAGTCTGAGCTTAGGCTAATTCGGGTACTAATTCAAAATATATTTGGATTGAATTTTTGAGAAAAATATTAATGGCAGGTGGTGGAATCTCTTTTTCTTCACCTGCCATTTTTTATATTTGTTTTGGAGTTGGTAACATCTAATTTATTCAGTTTTTCCCCAGCTCCCCAATTTTTTACTTGTTATAAATTTATACTTTTGTAGTCTTTCGGAGCGCGCTATTCAAATGTCCCTTTCACAACAATCTCTTTTTCTAATATCATTGGTTTTCCCATAGCAATGACGCTGTCAATTTCGAGTGAATTTTTTTCAAGGATGACAAGATCAGCATCCAATCCTTCTTTAATTTGTCCTTTTTGTTTTAATTTCAAAATGGATGCAGGGTTAGAAGTAACGACACGGATGGCCGTTTCTATTGGAATTTTATGTACCAAAATTGCTTCAACGACAGCATCATATAATGACTGTACTTTTCCTATTTTTAAACCGATTAATTCTCCATTTTTATCAAAATCTGGAAGACTTGCTTGACCATCAGAAGAAAATGTCATTTGCTCTATTGGTACATTTGCTTCAAGCATTTGTTTTAGCGCCTTACTTGCTTTTACCTCCCCTTCCTCTAAAAATATTGGAACGGTACTTGTTGTAAAATCAACATATCCACCTTTTTTGGCAAAACGAATTCCAGCTTCAAATAAATATGGATTACGGTTCATATGAGTTGGATAAAATTGACGCAACGGGATGTCTGTTTTTTCTGCTACTTCTTCAAGTAACGATAGCATTGATAAACTATCGCCTATGTGAACATTGACAATTCCAGCCTTTCCGGATAACATTCCACCAATTCGTGCAGCTGCAGCAATTTTAGCAATTTCTTCAAAAGTTGGCTGTGAAGAACGGTGGTCTGCGATAGCAATCTCTCCGACGCCGATGATTTTATCAATTAAAATAAGATCATCTTCAATTTTGCCAGTAACAGTTTTAACAGGAATTTGGTAAGAACCGGTATGGACAAAACAAGTGATTCCTTCTTCTTCTAAAGCCCGGGCTTTGGCAATTAAAGCAGGCGTCGTTCGGGTTGTCCCATCAGTGCCAATCACGCCAACAATGGTTGTAATTCCAGCAGTTGTTGCATCTGTTAATTGCAATTCAGGCGTGCGCGTTCGAAAACCTCCTTCACCGCCTCCGCCTATGATATGTACGTGAGAATCAATAAAACCGGGGACTATGATTTTATTTGTTGCATCAATAATATTAATATCAATGGACGATGTGGAGAAGCTGATATCATCCTTTATATAGCCGATTTTTTTATCAACAAGTAAAATATCTTTTTTTCCAAGGTAGTCTGGAGAATAAATTTCTCCGTTTTTAATAACCGTTAACATAAAAGGCCTCCTTTTTTGATGGCAATTCATCCGTGTTTTGACAAAGGATCACATATGAGCGTTGTGGCAGATTTTACACAAGCTATTACCATCACGTTTGAACGTTTTGGTTGAGATTTTTTGGCCGTTTTTCCTGACTTTCTTTTTTCCATAAAAAGAGAAATAATCCGGTCATTAGAATAGTGCCGCCAACCCATTGAGAAGCGGTCAATTTTTCGTTTAGGATAAAATAAGCTAAAATGGATGCACCAACTGGTTCAAATAAAATAGTCATTGAAATCGTTGAAGTGCTTAACCATTTGATCGCCCAATTAAATAATGTATGTCCTAATAAGGTTGGGATGATTGCTAATAGGAGAAATACAATCCAATCTTTCATTGGATAAGAAAAAAAAGAATAGCCAAGGATTAGATCATAAATTATTAAAGTAATAGAACTAATTGAATAAACGATAAATGTATATGTATAAAGAGAAAGGCGTTTTCGGACTGTTTGTCCAAATAAGAAATATGCTGTAACGATTATAGCAGCAACAATCGCAAGGAAATCACCTAACAAGGCCATCCCACTAACTTGGAAATCTCCCCAGCTAATGATGATGCTTCCTATGATTGCAAAAAGTCCACTTAATACAGCAACAACGGTTAATCTTTCTTTATAAAAAAAATAAGTTCCGATAAAAGCAAAAATTGGTTGAAGTGTCACCAGTACGACTGAGCTGGCAACAGATGTATAATTTAATGATTCAAACCAAAAAATAAAATGGAAGGCAAGGAACACACCGGCAATGATCGAGTATATCCAGTCTTTTTTTTCAATAGATCGCAATTCTTGTAAATAATTTGAAGAAAAAAATGGCAGCATTAATAAAACTGCAAGTAATAAACGATAGGTAGCAGTAATTGCTGCAGGAGCTGATGAAAGTTTAACTAAAATAGCAGATGTTGAGACAGCAATGGCACCGATCGCTAATGCTAAATAATGACTTATTTTAGGTTTCATAAAGTCTTGAATCCCCTCATTTTATTAATATAATAATTATTATTTTAACACAGTTTCTGATTTGTCTGTAAGTATTTTACATGTGTGAATTTACAATTGATCTTATCTCAATTGTATGGTTCACAAGATTATCAGTAGTGTTTTGAGAATAACACGGAAAATCCAATTGCTGAATATTTATTTTATTTGCGTAAGATATGGAAATATGATAGCATTACTTAATATGCAAAATTGTAGAAGTTAGGGAGTTTTGAATACATGACAATGTTTCATGAATTAGGAATTAGCGAACAAGTAATGAAATCAATTCAAGCAATGGGTTTTGAGGAAGCAACTCCAATCCAAGCTGAAACGATACCTGTCTCATTAAAAGGGAAGGATGTCATTGGCCAAGCGCAAACGGGTACTGGAAAGACAGCAGCTTTTGGTATTCCGATGGTTGAAAAAATTGATGTGAAAAATCCTCAAATTCAAGGAATTGTTGTGGCTCCAACACGGGAGTTGGCAATCCAAGTTGCGGAAGAGTTGAATCGAATTGGACATTTTAAAGGGGTTAAAGCATTGCCAATTTACGGCGGACAAGATATTAACCGCCAAATTCGCGCTCTTAAAAATAAACCGCATATTATTGTTGGGACGCCTGGTCGTTTAATTGACCACATAAATCGGAGAACAATCCGTTTGAATAATATACAGACCGTTGTTTTAGATGAAGCAGATGAAATGCTGAATATGGGTTTTATTAGTGATATTGAGGCTATCCTTAAAGAAGTGCCGACCGAGCGCCAAACGTTGCTGTTTTCTGCAACAATGCCGGATCCGATTCGTAAAATCGGCGAGAATTTTATGAAAGATCCGGTCTTAATAAAAGTAAAAGCAAAAGAAATGACTGTTCCCAATATTGAGCAATATTATATTGAGATGCATGAAAAGAAGAAGTTCGATGTATTAACCCGATTATTAGATATGGAATCTCCAGAACTAGCCATTGTTTTTGGTCGGACAAAACGACGCGTTGATGAGTTAAGTGAAGCACTTAATTCAAGAGGTTATGCTGCAGAAGGGATTCATGGGGATTTAACACAAGCAAAAAGGACTTCTGTTTTGAATAAGTTTAAATCAGGAACTATTGAAGTGCTTGTAGCAACGGATGTAGCAGCCCGTGGTTTAGATATTTCTGGTGTGACACATGTGTATAACTTTGATATTCCGCAAGATCCGGAAAGTTATGTTCACCGGATCGGAAGAACAGGACGTGCTGGAAAAACAGGGCTTGCCTATACTTTTGTAACCCCTAGAGAAATGGGGCAGCTAAAAAATATCGAGCGAATAACAAAAAGGACGATGGTCCGCAGACCTATTCCTTCTTTGGATGACGCTTTAGAAGGTCAAAAGAGAATTACTGCGGAAAAAATTCTTTATACTATACAACATGAGAATTATTCATTTTATAAGCATTTAGCTGAAGAATTGCTTGATGAACATGATTCAGTAACAGTTGTTGCTGCAGCGATCAAATTGTTAACAAAAGAACCTGATACTACGCCTGTACATCTAACAGAAGAAGCACCAATTATCGTAAAAGAGAAAAAACGAGATAATCGTAGACGTGAGACAGGAAAGAGTCGAATGAAAGCAATCCACAACCGGAGTGGAAGAGGGCGCAGCACAAGTACTGGCAGTGCAAGGAAAAAAACATATAATAAATAAATGCGCAATAAAAGGCACCTTAAGCCGACCATCAATCGGTTTAAGGTGCTTTCTTTTTTAAGAAATATCTGCATGGCGGTGCCAGCCCCCTCTGGTGTACCGTCTGCGGCACCGTCTGTGGTGTGGTGTCAGCCCCCTCTGGTGTACCGCCTGTGGCACCATCTGTGGTAGGGTGCCAGCCCCCTCTGGTGTACCGCCTGCGGTACCATCTGTGGTAGGGTGCCAGCCCCCTCTGGTGTGCCGTCTGCGGCACCGTCTGGGGTAGGGTGCCAGATCCCTCTGGTGTACCGTCTGCGGCACCATCTGTGGTGTGGTGCCAGACCCCTCTCCTGTACCATCTCCGGCACCATGTCCGTCCCTCACTTTTAATCAGATAGTTTTTCAGTTATAGGTATATTACGATCTCTTTCTCCATGAATAATTTTTACTTTGACGTAGACTTCCAAGCTATCCTCATTTAATGGTATTTTTCCGTTTTGTTCAATTTTTTTCCAAATACGGACGTTTCGGCGATATAATTTTTCAGATAAGCGAAAAATATCAAAATCGTTATCAAGTCCTCTAACAAAAGTTTCTTTAATTTCATTTTCAATTCTTTTTCTTACTTTGTTATTAATTTTTTTCAAAGGTTCTTTTTTAACAATTTCCCTTATTCTGCTAATAATTTCAACGTTCATCTGAAAACGAATGAACTGGCCGTTTTTTATGATTGGTTTGTATTTTACTTTTACTTGGTCAACTAGTAGACTAACATGAGTTGGACCATGGTTTACAGTTATTTCCTGTCTTGTTGCGTCTTTGTTTGTCCATCTTATTCCATTTATTTCATTAATAATAAAATCCTTTACATTGTTATTTGCAACAAAAAATGCACCATATATTTCAACGACTTGTGTAGGCTCTTTGTCAGTTTGCCACTTATCTTTTTTGGTCAATTTAACATAAGGTATTTGGACTTGATGAGGAGGTTCATTTAATTTAATTAATAATTCCCTTAAAGTAATTGGATTAATGAGTGAATTTTGTCTATAGGTTGCTTTTGGATCAGTAAGGCGCGATAGAGCAATCGACATTTCTAATTGAGGAAGTGTTTTTAACAGATCAAATAACGGCTCCTTTGTACCATAAATCCAAGTATTATAACGTGTTTCATGATATCTGCTAATTACTCCAAGAGTCCCTACGATCGCACCGTCTTTTTTTAGTGCATTTTCTGAAAAAATAATATAAGCTAAATGTCCCCAATAAATTCTTCGTGACGTCGAACGATACACATCAAAGAAAGCATCATTGATTGTTTTTCCATCACCGCGTCCAACGACAACATGAATATTCGCTTCCCCTCCAGTTGCTTCAGATTTTGCTAGCGAGGAAGGATTAATAATCTGTAAATAAACATAATATCTGTCATCTTTATAATCTACACCTAATCCATGAACGTAAATCATTCTTTCAGGTTCATTCGCGTCCCAGCACCCAGTTAATAAAATAAGTATCAAAAAATTTATTAATAAAAGAGAACCCCTTTTAAAAAAACTCATGTTGAGCCACCCTTTTTCGTTTGATCAGATGGGCGCAAAGAACTTGGCCGACTTTTATTTGTTTTTTCAGGAACTTTGAAGATTGATTTAAATATGTTTTTTATGCTAAGTCTTGATGCAACTTGCAGGTAAGGGACACCAAATGAGTGAACTCGACCAATAATGATTGCCAAAAAGTAAAGTGAAACGAACAATCCTAAAAAACCAAAAAGTGAAGCTGTAATGATCATAAAAATACGAATTAAAGAAACAACACCTGTTAAAGTTTGATTGACTAGTGTAAAGGTCGCAATCGTTGATGCAGCAATAATCACCAGCATAGCAGGACTTGTTAATCCTGCTCGTATGGCTGCATCTCCTATTATTAGACCGCCAATCACACTAAAAGTTTGTCCAATTGATAAAGGGAGCCGCATTCCAGCCTCCTTAAACATCTCAAATAATAACAGCATAAGAATTGCTTCCAAAGCGGTTGGGAGTGGAACACCTTTTCTTGCTTCGACAATGGTTGCTAATAAAGTAAAAGGGATTTGATTTTGATGAAATGAAGTTAAAGCAACCCAAAATGCCGGTAAAAGAACTGCAATTGCAACTGCAACAAGCCTTATCAATCTTTCAAAAGAATTATAAAAAAAGCCCGTTTCCGTGTCTTCCGCAGTTTTCAACAAAAAGAATAAATTGACTGGTGTAATAAGTGCATGGGATACACCATCAATCAAAATAACAAACCGACCATTTAGCAAAGCTTGTACAGAATAGTCAGGTCTTCCGGTGCTGGTATAACGAGGAAATATGGAAATAAAATTTTCATCTATTAATTCTTCTAGTTGTGTACTGCTATAAAGTCCGTCAATATCAATTGAATCAATTTTCCTTCGAATGTACTTAAGAACTTCTTTATTTGCGACATCATTTATGTAAAGAAGAAATACTTTTGTTTTCGTGCGCCTACCAACTTCGAAGTTTTCACAAACAAATGATGTTGTTGGCAATCTTTTTCGAATTAATGCAAGATTCGTCATTATATCTTCAATAAAGTTATCACGGGGGCCTTTGAAACTTATTTCTAATGTAGTTTCTTCTGGTTTTCGCTGAGGTTTTTTTGAAATATCGACTGATAAAACGGTGTTATCGGCTTTGAATAATATTAATAATTTTCCTGAAAAAACTTCTACCTCTGCTTGTTCTAAAGTTTCAATGGGTTTAACAGAAGGAAGTTGTAATTTTGTAATGGATGAACGATCTTTTCGATCTTCAAGAGGTAATTGAAAATATTCATCGAGTCGTGCAGGAACCGTATTATAAAGCATCACATTATCAATCAGACCTGCACAATAAATAAAAGTTACATCATTTCCGTGAAAATTAAGAGATGTAAAAACTACATCTAAACATGATTGAAAAGTTTCTTTGAACATATTTTCATTAAGATTTGAACTTTCAGTGGTACGCCCCTTACCGCTGCCTCTGTTAAACTTCATTTGTTTGACCTCTCTCATTTTTTGGTTTGATGAATACAATCATCGTAAGGATGATTGGTAAGGAGAAGAAAAATATAAATGAAGCAGGTAATATAAACTTCTTTACTAAATAAAGAAATTGAAAATCTGTGATCGGAATTAAAGCCCCACCTGCAATTACTATAGATAGCATCAGTAAAAGTAGATTTTTTATTCGGGTGTTTTTTACTTTTATTGTTTCTTTTACTATGAAAAGAAATAAAGAAATGCGTATAAATATCCCTGATAACCATTGATAAATAGATAAAAAATCAACATGGTTAATATAGATACCAATCGAAACGAGATTCCATTGTTCGTAAGCTGGGAATCTTTGTTTCTGTGCTTCTTGTACTCCAAATTCTGCAATTGCCCCAAGGAGGGGGCCGAGCGTTAAGATTGTTAAGAAAAGAATAGCGATGAATAAATGGCGAAAACGAAATGGTTTCTTTATTTTATGTTGAAGTAATAAAAACAAAGTTATCTCCATAACACCAGAAGCTTGATAAAAGACTCCTTCTATTACAGGACGGTACCCATATTCTAACATTGGCATTATTAAGGAATAGTTTTTAAACTGAATATTTGATATTCCAACAAACAATCCGAAAATGATGATAAAAGTTAGTAGAAGAACATTAATGACGTTCATGACGCTGAATTTTGAGATGGAAAGGTACCAACATAATGAAATTATTATCATACTAACAAGAATTTGGGGAGTCTCAGGTAAATAGGCAATTGTTGTCCATGTAATGGTCTCCCGCAAAGTGACTATAGAAATTAGTGTAAAGTAAATAATCATAATGGATAGAAGAAATAAAGACAACTTTTTGCCGAGTCTATTTTCGATCAAGTTAAATATTGATTCGGAATAAGTTTTTTTATGAATGAAAAACAAAAGGGGCGCCCATAAAATTGCAAGCACCATTGTAATAAGTACACTAATCCAAGCATCTCTTCCCGAAGATGAAATCAAATGATGAATAAGAAATACATGTGTATTGAAACCACTGGCAGTCGTTATTAGAAAAATGATATGAATCGGAGATACACGATCTGTATTGTCCATGGTAACTAACCCTCACAATGATTGGATGATTTACAAGCTTATTTTTTGGAAAAGTGAGGAATTTATTCAGAATTAATGGTAAGGAAAGAAAAATGGGGGTGTAAATTTGAAGAATACGAACAACTGTATTTGTAAGGATTTGTTTTTCTCCTCTGTTAACAGCAATATACCACAGAGAACACCCTTCATTTCAATGAAAGGATGAATCGATTAAGGACAAAGGATGCTTTTAATAATCTTCTTTATCTAATTGAGATAAAATCTTCTTTACTAAATCATTAATTGACACTTCAAATATTTTAGAAAGCATCACAATTTATCTACTCAATCTAACAGTATTTAATTGTTAGGCTTCGCACATTTAGAAGGGTGAGAGTAAAAGAACCTCCTCATTTCGATGAGGAGTTATTCAGAAGGTAGGTATAAAAAGGAATCACCATAACATTCTATAAACACCTGCCGGGAGGTAAATACTACTATTGGAGGTGAAATGATGAAAAAACAAACGCTTATATTATTGGGGGTGTTATTGTTTCCTTGGATTTCTATGCTTTTTATGAGAAAAAGAGAAGTAGAAAAATATCTGTATTCGGTCATTTTTATCTCCTTTTTAACCAAAGCAATCGATAAATTTGGAGAAAAGCGGAAATGGTGGCGGTTTTATAAAGGAATCTCCTTATTTAATAGCATGGATTTTTTCATTATGGGTCCTTACTTGGTGAGCAGTTTTTGGATGTTGAAATGGTTTTATGGTAAGTTCGTTCGATACTTGGTGATGAATGTTCTTATGCAAAGTGTATTTGCTTATTTAGGTGGAGTTGAATACGCCGAACGATTCAAAATCTTTAGGTTAGTTAGAATCTCTAAATGGCAATATATTTTGAGTACCTTTATTCGAGCGATTGCTTTATATGGATTTCAATATTTCAGTGATTTTTGTGTGAACGGAACAAAAAAAGCAAAAGACTATATTATCAAACCAAACGGTATATAAACACACGAAAGGGGCTGTGCTAAAGGTTGATTTTCATCAACTTTTCTGACAGCCCTTTAAAGAGAATACCAAGCAAAAGCACAGTAGGGTTCAATGTATGTGTCCAATATTTTGATAGAGTATCATCCTTATTTTATTTTGATTCATAAATTAATTGATCAACATCATAAATAACTTCTTCTACATGATTATATGGAGGGTCTAATTGAAGGAGACGTCTAATAAGTTGCCGAGCGCGATCAGGTAACACTAACTCTTCTTCCCAACTTTTTTCTTTTTTTGAAACTGGTGTATAGCCTGAATAAAGTAGGAATAAAATAAAATGTCCTAATGAGTAAAAATCACTTTTATAATGGATCTCTCGTTTTAACTTTTTTTCAATGTCATAACCTTTCATCTCGGTATTAAACACATCATTACGCCTATCATCGATAAAACGTGCCAACCCAAAATCTATCACATAAATCACGCCGTCCTTCACCATGATGTTTGGTATTCGTAGGTCACGATGAATAATGTTATGACTATGAATATAAGCGACAATATCAAGCACATCACGGAGTATGTGGAATGCATCAATTGCTTTAAAAACCATCATTTCCTTAAAAATTAAATCTTCAAAGGTTCGTCCATTGACATACTCCATCGTAAAAAAATGATGTCCATTAAAAGTGAAGCTTTCTCCAAATTTAGGAATTTGGGGATGGTTTAATAAAGATAAAATATTTTTTTCATTTTCAAATGATAAATGAACTTTCTCTAATTTTTTTCTAGATGGTTTCATTTGTTTAAGGACGCATACATTATTATTTAAATGATTTTGAGTTAAATAGGTAATTCCATAACTCCCCATCCCTAAACAATCGATAATCGTATATTTATCATTAATAATCGTTCCATTTTTAAATGGGCGGTCATAAATAATCGTTTTTAAATTTTGAAGGAAATTATTAATCATTTTTTACTCAACTACTAAAAAAGTCTGAAAAAAAGCTGCCGCTTTTATATTTTCTTTTATAATGATTATGTCCGTAGCTTGAATGACTGTGGAACCCATGCTTTTTATATATATTTTTTTTATAATCACTGCTGCTATAATGATGATGGTTCGAGTTTAGTAATGTCCTTATTATTTTCTTTAGCATAATATCTACTCCCTTATCGGAATTTAATGTACTTATTTTACGATAAAGGTATATGTTAAGTTTCATTTATTGATGATTTTTTCCTAACAAAATAAAAAGATAGTAGGCGACGACTATCTTTTTTGGAAACTTACTATAAATTTTAATACTTTCTTAATATCTGAAGTAATTTCTTGAATGTCGGATGAAATGGTTTCATTTAGATTTAGCATTTGTTGTTAAGTTTTGCTATTAACAGAGGAATTTTTTTTTAGTAAAAAAGCCTAACGCCTAAAAGGCTAGATGGGCAAAAATTATTTTTTTCTAAAGCTTCCGTGTACCCAGATACAAGTGAGAACCCCATCTAAAGCAACAACAAAATACCGTTGCCATTTTGTTTTGTTACTGTCAGCTACTTACGTTGTAACCCTAGCAAGCTCCAGAAAGTAATGTCTTATTTGTTGTTAACCTATTAGGTTGCTAGGGGTAAAGCGGGAACGAATGGATTTTAGCCTCACGTTCATCCGTTTATTTTCAACAGCTTCAATGGATCTTGCTTTAAAGCGAGGCTAATTGGATAGATGGCAGTTAAGATGGAAACAATAATCGTTGCCGATATAATTATGAGTATTTGGTTCCAAGAAATGATGGCAAAAAACTCAAATTCGCTCATCATCCCATTGAAAATATTAGCTAGCGCTATACCAATCATAATGCCAATTAAACTGCCGATAATAGCTATAGCTACTGTTTCCATCACTAAAATTTTGCTTATCATTGCACGATTAAAACCGATGGCGCGCCAAAGTGAGAATTCATTTCGCCTTTCTTCCGTTTGAGAAAGAAGGGTAACAAAAATAACTGCAGTTCCTAACAATGTGACAGCAATAAAGATATAAGGCGTGATTTTTGCAATTTCACTAATGATTTCTGCTTTTTCATCAATTGTACTTTCAACTTTTGACCAAGACCAGCCAAGCGGGACATGTTCTTCTTTCATGACGGCTTGATAAGGTAAAGCTGCTTCTACAAAATCAATTCCATTAGCGAAAAACGGGTGATTAATAGATGTAAACATCAGTTGATCATCAATATGGCCAGTATAGTGAAGGTATCCTGATACAACAAAAGTTTCCTCACTCCCATTAAGAGAAAGGTTAAGCGTATCACCTTCGTACAAATTATATTTTTGGGCAATATCATAGCCGATTAAAATTTCTTTTTCTGCATTTGGCCAGGATCCCCACACTTTCCACCAAGGTTTTAATTTCTTTTCTTCTTCCAAGTCAATTCCGACTAGTGCATAAGTTTTATTATCATCTTGATTCACAACTGCTTGAACAGCACGAGGACTAATTCCGATAAAATGGTTGTTGCTTTTTTCTTTTATGCTGACGAACTCATCTTTCGATAGTTTTTCTGATTGGACATTGCTATTTATAAATAAAGGGACTCCGCGATACGAAATTTGTTCGGTTTTATTTTCGTTGGATAAAATATAAACTTCCCCGTACCTTTCTAAATTTTCTTTGACGGACTCTTTCATTCCTTGGTAAGAAGCGAGGACAACAGTAATCATTAAAACGCCTAAAATTGTACCAGTAAGTAAAATAGCTGTATGTTTGCGCCGCTTTTTTAGTCCTACAAAAACGAGTTGAAGCCAGCTCATTTCAAAACCGCCTCATTAATTGCGCCGTCTTTCATTTCAAACATACGGTTGCCGTACGAGGCATATTCCAGTTGATGGGTAATGAATAAAATCGTCTGTCCTTTTTTATTTAAAGCGGCAAATAAATCCATAATTTCTTTGCTCGTTTTTGAATCTAAATTACCGGTCGGCTCATCGGCAAGAAGCAGCGATGGATTCGTTACAATTGCTCTAGCAATCGCCACCCGTCCTTGTTCACCTCCAGAAAGCTGGTTGGGATAGCGGTTGGCCTTATCAGCTAAACCAACTTGCTCAAGCATGAATTTTGCCCGTTCAATTTGTTCCTGTATTGCAATTTTTCGCGGCACTAATGGCAGCATTATATTTTCTAAAGCAGTCAAATAAGGAATTAAATGCATATGTTGAAAAACAAAGCCGATATGCTTTTGTCTAAATTCCGTCAGCTCTTCTTTCGATAGATTATAAAGATCAATGTCTTTAAAGACGACCTTGCCAGTTGTTGGCTCCTGCAAGCCGCCGCAAATGGTCAGCAATGTGCTTTTACCGGAACCGGAAGGGCCGATAATCGAAACGAAATCGCCTGTATGAATTGAAAAAGAAATTCCTTTCAGAATATCCACTTCTGTTTGTCCATCCTGGAATTTTTTGTACACATCTTCAAGTGTGAGCAGCACATTTGTCATTATTACCACACCTTTACCATTTTTTTAATGCTTCAACCGGATCAATCGTAGTGGCATATCTTGTCGGTCCAATCGATGCAATCCAAATCATTAATACAGCTAAAACAATGGTCCCTAATACTGCTTCCCAATGTGTGGCAACAAGCGCTTGATCTTTAAACCATATCGCAATAACGGCCGCATCGATCCCTAAACCAATCAGATAGCCAAAAACGCCTCCAATCAACCCCATCAAGGAAGCCTCTGTTAAAATAAGCAAATCTATCTGTTTATTAGGAAAACCAATTGTCCTTAATAAGCCAATTTCAGCACTACGTGTACGGACATATGAAGACATCATTCTCATTAATACATAAATGCCGGAAACAATGATGATAATGGCGACAGTATAAAAAAACATTCGGAACTTATCGATTGTTTCCTCGCGTGCAAGTGCAATATCTTGCAATGGCTTTACATCTACATCTTTCATGTCAGAGCGAATATTGCCTGCAATATTATAGATTGGACAGGCGTAACAAAAAGCTACGACTTCAGCAAATGAAATTTCAGACCCTCTATTGAGCAAGTTTTGTGCTTTACTTAGATCCATGTACAAAAGCTGATCTTCCTCGTTTTCAAGTTGCTCAAAAATACCTGATACAGTAAAATCTTCATTTTTAATCGTTAGAATGGCCCCTACATTAGCTTGAAGCTTGTTAGCAAGCTTTGCTCCCAACATAATTTCATTTTCATGCTCTGGATAGCTGCCTTCATACTTCACCCAATTTCGAATGGCTTTTTCAGTTTTAAATTTAACGCCGATTAGCCCGACAAATTGGTCATTGATTTTTACTTTGTCTAAAAGTTTAGGAGAAATATATGCGATGTATTCATTGTTATAAATGTTTTTAATAACTTCTAAATCTTCAAGTTTCATTGTTTTCATTTCTCCGCCAATATAAACAGGTCCATAGGCAACATAGATATCATCTTGTTTGGGAGAAACAATAATATTTGCTCCTAGCTCGTCAAACGTTTTAGATAGTCCTTTGTTTAGACCAAATAATAAATGATATAAAGATGTAATAATAGCAATGATTGCTACTAAACTAAAAGTCATCATAGCCACTTTTCTTTTGTTTCGAAACAAATGTTTTTTCAATAGTGTCCATAACGTCATTTCTGACTCACCTCCCAGCAGTCAGCTTTCTTAAAAACTCATTAAAATAATCGAAAGAACACGTATTTATGCGAACAATCTGGCCAACATGAAAAAAATCAATCATTCTCTATATAATCCGCCTTTAAATCTTTCAAAGCAGAAACAGGCAGTATGATTGAAGCAAGTGAACCAAGAATGGTCCATACAACTCCGAAAACTTTCAGACCGCTAATATACATGATGGCGCCGCCACCAATTCCAAAAAAAGCAATAAAAGCAGATGCCCAAGCAACATATTTTTGAAGGCGCTTAACTTTTTGATATACATCCAATTGAATCATATTTTTCACTCCTCAAAGCTAATTTTTTTTCAATATTGTAAAACTAATAAAAATTTATCGATGTGCTGTAAATCACTTAAGTGGCTTGAGCTATTGAAATTTCAAGGTTTTTACAAAACTGTGATAAATTTCACAGTGATTTAAATCATAACAAACTAAAAAAAATTTCCCTATAATGTGTGCAACAGGGATAGGAGGATCACTATGGGTACGATTAAAATACGCTATTCTCGCCGGGTTACACAGTTATTAGCGTTGGCGATATTTACGATCCTACCATGGATCGATGGGTTTCGATTTGAATTTGGAAACGGTTACTTTGTAATACTTGGAAAAACCTTTATGCTCGGACAGATGTATTTGCTCGTTTTAGCATTTGCAATAAGTTTACTCGTTTTAGCGCTATTTGCTAGAACATTTGGAAGATTGTTTTGCGGATGGGCTTGTGGGCAAACGACTTGGTCTGAGTTTGGGGATTCAATTGTTAAGAGAATTGAAAAATATAAGCGAATGCGTAAACCTTCGGCGAAAAAAACGAAATTATTAATCGATATCATCCTTCGAATGTTAATTGGAATTGTATTCATATGGGCTTTTTTTACAGTAATTTGTTCTTATTTTGTCGGTCCGGATGAAATTATTCGTTGGTTTAAAGAGGGGCCATCCATTTGGTTTTGGGTGCTTGGAACTAAATTTATGGTTGTTGCCTTCATAGATCTTATTGTTATACGTCACAGTTTTTGTAACACTGCTTGTCCTTATGGATTGCTGCAAAAAGTTGTCCAAAAAAATAAAGTATTAAAAGTTACCTTCAATCCAGATGCTTGTATTGATTGTGATATGTGTACAAAAGCATGTTTGATGGGTTTGAAACCACGTTATCTAACCAAGCAAGATTCATGCATTAGCTGCCAAGAATGCGTTGTTGCTTGCGGAGTGAGGGCTGAAAAATTTCAGGCTAAAGGAATGAGTTATGGTACAGAAAATTGCTTGGCGATGACATTTGAACCTCGAGATCCGTCATTAAAAGAAAAATTCGATACCTTATCTTATAGTTTTTTAGGCGGAGCAGTTGTTTTATCTATCGTGTTTGCAATTGGGATTTATTTAGATAATGGTTTAAATTTTAATTTAAAACCTGCTACAGCTAATGTCGCTGAGGCTTCTATAAACGATTCAACTGAAGTAACGGCAGAGTATAGCCGTTTATATGATTTTGAAATCGCCAATCGAACAGAAGAGACGAAAACTTTTTCACTTCAAGTCCGCAGCCAAAACCCTAGTTTAAAGCTGGCGATCGAACCTAGCACGATCAAAATGGAATCTCGAAAAGAGGAGATAAAAGAGATAGAAATATCTCTTTTAAATAAAGAAGACATTCAACCTAGCCGTTACATTATCTGG
This sequence comes from Calidifontibacillus erzurumensis, assembly GCF_013303125.1. Lineage (GTDB taxonomy): Bacteria > Bacillota > Bacilli > Bacillales > Bacillaceae_J > Calidifontibacillus > Calidifontibacillus erzurumensis. Next base: position 66,379 of record NZ_JABTTE010000016.1, read on the forward strand.
GTTGATGTTTATGAAAATGAGGAGGTGGTTGAAAGTATTAAGAGCGTCTTTTATTACCAACCATAGTAAAGTTCATAATTGAAAGGGAGGATGGTCAAGTTGAAAAATCTGATTATTTGGTCAGGTGCTGGAGCTGTATTGCTATTATTCTTCTTAGTATTTTCATTTGCAACTGCTGAAAAAGGACTTGCTGAAGACCATGGGGCTCCTTATTGGGGAACAGAATTATCAGACAAAGGCCAAGATATCGCTATTCGTGCAGGCTGTTTAGCTTGCCATAGCTATCGTGGGCAATTGGGAGCGGCAACAGGCCCAACTCTAGATGCTGTTGGCCTTCGTTTAAATGAGCAAGCGATTGAAGCGTTTATTCGAAATGGTACACAATTAATGCCGCCATTTGAAGGTAAATTGTCTGATGATGAAATTAAAACATTGGCCCAATGGCTTTCTACATTTAAGAGCCCATATGAAGAGCGTTAAGAGGGAGGGATTATATTGATAGCAAATAATGTTGATGTAAGGTATGAAAATTCCAGCAATGTTGCTAGCAAGTTTTTATTAACAAGCGCATTTTATTTAGTAGTTGTTGCTATCGTTGGGATTCTTTTGGCCTTAATGCTGGTAAGACCGGATATTTTTCCGAATTCGTTGAACTTTATCGGACTTCGGGCTATTCACTTGCAAGCAGTTATTTTTGGCTGGCTGTCAATGGCATTGTTTGGAGCCTACTATCATATCATTCCGCGTATTGTAAAAACAGACTTAGTTTCTAGAAAACTCGGAAACTTACATTATTATTTAATGCATGTTGCCATAGCTGCTGTTGTCGTTACATTATTAATGGGGCAAAATACAGGTCGTGAATATAATGAGCCTGTTTGGTATTTAAATATCGTTGTTGTTTTCATTTGGCTAATATTCTTCGGTAATATTATGGCAACAATCATTAAAGGTAGAAATAATATTCCGAAGTTTTCTCCTGCTTTGATATTCATGGTTCTTTCTGCTTTATATTTAGGGATCAACTATTTATGGAGTAACTTTATTCCATGGACAGGTGTTTTGCAAAACTTGAATGTGTGGACTTGGGCGCATAACGCTGTAAATGGATGGTTTATGTTCTCGATTCAAGGTATTTTCTACTATGTTGTTCCTAAAATGACAGGATTGGAAGGAAAGGATTCACCATACCCGCACTTTTTAACGAAATTACATTTCCTTGCAGTTGCAATCTTTATTCCGCCATCCGTGCTACACCATCTATTATACAATGAAGCACCTGTAAACAATTTCTGGAAGTATATGGGTGAATGGACATCTGTAGGGATGTTAATTCCAACATTTATCTGGTTCTATATTATTTTAGTATTGTTGAGAAATAGCAAAAAGCCGCTTGGATTACCAGGAAAATTTGTTGTCGCAACAATGATTTTCTATGTTATGAACTGCGTTCAAGGTTCATTACAATCCATTCGTTTTGTAAATGATTATACACATGCGACACAATGGGTTGTTGGTCATGCCCACTTAGCGTTGTTAGGATTTATTTCATTTGGTGTTTTTGCATTTACTTATTGGATTTTAGGACGTTATTATGGGGCTGACAGCTATAGCGTTAAACTTGGCAATATCCATTTCTGGACTGTCCTAGTTGGATTTTTAGGCATGTTTATTCCGTTAACAATTGCTGGATTAATTGAAGGCTCTATGAGAGGAGAAGAATTCTACACAATCCGTGAAACAATTCTTCCATATTTGAACACTCGTGTAGTCTTCGGATTTGTGACACTTATCGCATTTACTGTATATTTGATGAATATTTGGAAAGTAATCACTGCTGCACGGGCAACAGGATTTAAACCACAATCTACTGAAATTACGACTTATGAAAATGTTAACTAAATCTCTTTGATTTACGTGGAATACATTCGAAATCAATCAAATAAATGCCCCCTATTGCCGAAGAGGTAATAGGGGTTTTTTTTGAAAAAGGCAGGCATTTTACTTTGTGTTCAATCTCATAGAGCCATGGTTTAAGGGAATACCGAAGTAGTAAAATGCCTTTGTTCAATTTTCACCTTATTATTCATCAATTGTCAATAAAAACGCTTTGCATTTCTTAATACAATCGGTGCTAGCGCTAATCCGCCCAACAAACCGAAAATATGGGCGTATATATTGACATTTGCACGGAAGAAAGTCATCACTAGACCGATTACTAAGATGGATATGACAATTTGTGCATTCATTCGATCAATTAAATCTTTCCGGTAAATAACCATGTATAAATAAATACCGAACAAGCCGAAGATCGCGCTGGAGGAACCGAGATGATAATAATTGATCGGTGCGACAAAATATGTACCGATATTGGCAAATATACCGCTTAATAGATAGGTGCATAAAAAAGTAAATTTCCCTAACATTTTTTCTAAAGCAGGCCCGAATAAAATGAAAGAAAATGAGTTAAATAACATATGCCCAAAGCTGCTATGTAGAAAAATTGGCGTAAGCACCCTCCAATATTCCCCATTATGGACATCGTAATTGGAACCGACTCCTAGTACAAGTACCTGCTCGCCGGAAGGCAAAAAAGAAATAATAACCCATAGCGCAAAATGAATTACTAAAATTGTCGTCACAATGGGATAATGGTGAATAAATGAGCGAAAATTTTCATTGCGGATAAACATAGCAGTTCCCCTTTGCTATACTGTAATTAGTAAGTTTCTTCCTTATTAAATCTATTTTTTTGAAATGATGCACATCCTTTTATGCATTTATTGTTTGCATAATACCATTATACATTATATTGTTTCTTTATTTTATTTAGAAGAAAGGATGCTTTTTCATGATCATAGGCACTGGCATTGATATTGTTGAAATCAATAGAGTGCGGACAATACTTGAAAGACAAGAAAAATTTGCGCAAAGAATTTTAACGGAAAAAGAATTGCAAATTTTTAATAATTTATCTCAAAGTCGGCAAGTGGAATTTTTAGCAGGAAGATTTGCTGCTAAAGAAGCTTATGCTAAGGCGAAAGGAACTGGAATAGGCAAAAATTTAAGTTTCCAAAATATTGAGATCATTCCAGACCTGTTCGGAAAACCGGAAATAAAAACGAAAGAGAATGAAATTGTCCATCTATCGATTTCACATTCGAAAGAGTTTGCCATTGCTCAAGTAATAATAGAAGAAATATAGAATCTGCAATTAATATAAAAAACAAAAAATATTTCTTGGCTTGTCACAGCTAGTCTGCATATTAAAGGACTTTGTCTCATATATTTTTAGTGCACTTAGGAGGGAACATTGTGCAAGTAGTGACTGCAAGTGAAATGTACGAAATTGACCGCTTTACTATGGAGGAAATTGGTCTTTCAGGGATTATGCTGATGGAAAATGCCGGTCAAGCCTTTGTTCAGAAAGCCTTGCCTTATTTACACAAAGACCAGAAAATAGCCATTTTAATTGGCTCTGGAAACAATGGCGGAGATGGGTTTGTCATTGCTCGCATTTTAAAAAGTTTAGAATTTCAAGCAGATGCAATTTTGATTGTTGCTGAAGAAAAATTAAAGGGTGATGCTTTATACCATTATGAAATTTTTCGCAAGTCAGGCTATGACGTCCACCCAATAACAAATGTGAACATTTTGCAGAATTACGATTGTATCATAGATGCGATGCTCGGAATCGGAGTAAAAGGGGAACTCAAATCTCCTTATTCTGAGTTAATCGCTGCTTGCAACAACTTAAAAAAATTAAAACTTGCCGTCGATATTCCAAGCGGAGTCCCAGCTGATGGCAATCATCCTATTAATCTAGCATTTAAAGCTGATGTAACTATAACTTTACAACATCCAAAGATTAGTGCTTTTACTTATCCAGCTCGTGATTATTATGGAAAGTTGGAAGTGGTTTCGATCGGCATTCCGAAAAAAGCAACCCAATCGGTCGTCAAGCTCGAACGAAGATGCTGGACGGAAAAAGAAGTTAGAAAAACGATGCAGCGCAGGTCTCCATCTTCTCATAAGGGAATGCATGGGAAAGGTTTAGTCATTGGCGGTTCTTTGGATATGACAGGGGCACCGGTCATGACAACGAAAGCTGTACTTCGCGCAGGCGGGGGGCTTACTACATTGGCTATACCAGATGTTATTCACCCAATCGTTGCAAGTCAAATTGTTGAGGCGATGTTTTCGCCGTGGGAAACCGAAAACGGTCATTTCAATGGTGAGTTGGGAACGGATGTCTCACGGTTTGACGCTGTTGCTTTCGGTCCTGGTGTTGGTCGGGAAAGTGGCGGTGAAAAGATCCTTTCAACTTTACTTGACAACGCGAAGGTACCGCTTATAGTCGATGCAGATGGGTTATTTTATTTAACGAGGCTCAAAGAAAGGTTGAAAACAAGACCTTATCCAACAATATTGACGCCTCACACAGGTGAATTTGCCCGCTTGACCGGCTGTTCCATTGAGGAGATCGAAAAAAACCGCTTTCAGTTATCACGGAAATTTGCGCTAGAATATGGAGTATACCTTGTTTTAAAAGGTCCTTTTACAATCGTAACGACCCCATCAGGTTCCCAATATGTGAACACAAGCGGCAATGCAGCCCTTGCCAAAGGCGGATCTGGTGATGTTTTGACCGGCATCATTCTCGCTTTTGTCATGAACCATGAGAATTTGCAAGAAGCGATCAGCAATGCAGTTTATGTCCATGGTAAAGCGGCAGATGTGTTAGTCAATGAAAACCATTCAATGATCGACTGCATCGCCACTGATATCATTGAGGGGCTACCATCTGTTTTTCGTACATTAAATATTTAATATGTTCCCTTCTTTGTCCGAAACGAGACAAAGGGGTTGAGGAAATGAGGAAAAGCTTTGCATTATTAATTGTAGGACTTGTACTCGTCATGGGCTTAGTGGGTTGCGGGTCAAAGAGCCAAGAAGATGTTAAAGAAGCTTTAAACAAAAAGATGGAGGAAATTACAGGTTATAAAGCAAATGCGACACTCACATTACAAACAGGCAATGAGCCGCAAGATTACAGCATTGATATTTGGCATAATAAACCGGATTTCTACCGTGTTCATTTAAAAAGTGATAATAAAGAACAAAGTCAAATGATTCTCCGCAATAAAGAAGGTGTATTTGTCATTACACCTGCTTTAAACAAAAGCTTCCGCTTCCAGAGCGATTGGCCTGAAAATTCGAGTCAAGCCTATTTATATGAATCTTTAGTAAAAGATATTTTAGATGATGATAAATCAAAATTTTCACAAACAGATACAACATATGTTTTTGAAACAAAAACAAATTATCAAAACAATAAAACGTTACCAATTCAAGAAATCACAATTAATAAAAAAGACTTATCGCCTGTGATGGTCAAAGTGATGGACCAAGATAGACAACCACTTGTTCAAGTTGAGTTTAATGGATTTGAATTTGATTCCAAGTTTGATAAAGATGCTTTTGATTTAGAAAAGAATAAAACTAGTGCAGAATTAGATACACCTACAATGGCGCAGCCTGCCGATGCTAAATTGACGGTGTTATATCCAGAATATACACCTGGAATGGAACTGATTGAAGAAAAGAGAGTGAAGACTGATAGTGGTGAACGAATTGTCTTGACATATGCCGGAGAAAAATCGTTTACGTTGTTTGAAGAAGTATCAACAGTTTTACCGGCCAGCGCACCTGTATTTGTAGATGGGGAGCCAGTAGATTTAGGATTCACAGTAGGAGTTTTAACTGAAAATGCCCTTTCTTGGTCTTATGGGGGTGTTGATTTCTACTTAGCTTCTCAAGATTTATCGCAAGAAGAAATGTATGAAATTGCTCGCTCTGTGCAAGGTCAGGCAATAAAGTAAAATAGAGGCGGCTGACCCTTATTGGGCAGCCTTTTCTTATTGACAAATCAACGGATTGGATTAAAATCGAAGAAAAAAACTTAGTACTATTGGAGGCAATCTAAGTGGAAACGGTCTTTTATAGAGATACTTGGGCTGAAGTTGATTTAAATTGTATATATGAAAATGTTCAAAATTTGAAAAAGCACCTACCAAATGATGTTGCTATTATTGCAGTTGTAAAAGCGAATGGCTATGGCCATGGCGCATTGCAAGTCGCCAGAACGGCTCTGGAAGCAGGTGCTTCTTTTTTGGCTGTTGCTCTTTTGGATGAAGCACTTGAACTTCGTAAACAAGGAATAAATGCTCCCATTCTTGTTTTAGGCTGGACGAGGCCAAAAGATGTACAGGTCGCTATACGTAATAATATAACACTAACCGTTTTTCAAATGGATTGGTTGAAAACCGCGAAAGAATTTTTAGATGAAGAACAACAGGTTCATTTTCATTTGAAAATCGATACAGGAATGGGGAGAATTGGAGTTCGGGAAGAAGAGGAATTTGATGAAATTATTAATTTTTTAAAAGAACATCCACAATTCAAAATGACGGGCGTTTTTACTCACTTTGCAACTGCCGACGAATTGGATACATCGTACTTTCAAATGCAATACAACCGTTTTCTCACATGTATTTCTTGGCTTAATGATAGGAATATTGAAGTTGAAATGATCCATTGCGCTAATAGTGCTACAGCGCTTAGATTCCCGGACAAAGTATTTAACGCAGTAAGATTTGGCATATCTATGTATGGTTTATCACCTTCTACGGATATAAAGGATCAGCTTCCTTTTCCGTTGAAAGAAGCTTTTTCTCTAAAAAGTAAGATTGTTCATGTGAAAGAGGTTGCTCCTGGAGAACGAATCAGTTATGGGGGAACTTATCAAACAGAAAAAAATGAATGGATAGGAACGGTTCCGATTGGATATGCTGATGGATGGATACGCAAGTTAAAATTTTCCGAAGTGCTTATTTGTGGCAAAAGATGTCCAATCATCGGGCGGATTTGTATGGATCAAATGATGGTCGCACTTCCTAAAAAAGTGCCGGTTGGTACTGAAGTAACACTCATTGGCAGTCAAGGATCTGAAAAAATTTCTATTGATGAAGTTGCCCAAAGATTAGATACGATTAATTATGAAATTCCATGTCTAATTTCTTCACGAGTACCACGGACTTATATTAATCTTCGCCTCGATGGAAAGCACGATCGTTAAAGTTCATTGTGAAATTGTCACAAAAATGTAATCCAATTTTGTTTTGCATATGAACTTGTACGATGGTATTATTAAGATGGTGTAAAATTGAGTTTTTTTAATATGGTGTGCAGTTGATGGTGGAGGTGTATATTTGTGTCTGATAGTACACAAGAAATTTTAGTTCGGTTGCCACAAGCGCTAATCAATGAAGTGGATGGATTTTTAAAACAAGAAAAAAGCAGCCGAAACGAATTTATTTACCAAGCAACAAAAATGTACCTCAGAGAGCGTAGAAAGCGACAAATACGTGAAGCGATGAGACGCGGTTATATGGAAATGGCAAAAATCAATTTGAATATTGCGTCTGAAGCCTTTCTTGCTGAGGAGGAAGCGGACCACACCTTAGAGCGCTTAGTAAGCGGGGTGTAATCCATTGAATATTAAGCGAGGCGACGTTTATTTTGCTGACCTTTCACCTGTAGTCGGCTCTGAACAAGGTGGCGTTCGCCCAGTACTTGTAATTCAAAATGATATTGGAAACAGATTTAGTCCTACAGTTATCGTTGCGGCGATAACAGCGCAAATCCAAAAAGCAAAGTTGCCAACTCATGTTGAAATTGATGCAAAAAAATACGGCTTTGAGCGTGACTCTGTTATTTTGTTAGAGCAGATTCGCACAATCGATAAACAAAGGTTAACGGATAAGATTACTACACTTGATGAAAGTATGATGAAAAAAGTCGATGAGGCATTGCAAATAAGCATTGGTCTTATTGATTTTTAAAAATAGTGATAATAAGGCTGCCCTTTAATTGGTGCGGTCTTTTTTATTTTTTGCAAAAAATGAAATAAATTGAAACACCTATAAAAAAATGAAATAATAAAACAGATGTCAGTTTAAGAATGATATTGTCGATTTAACCTAGAAATTGTCAAGGAAAAACAATTGGTCGACAAGTTGTAAAAAATGACATTAACAAATCCTCCGCTTCGTAACTCTATCATGCAACACTATCGTATTTTATAAAGCTATTAATGAGAATTAAGTAATGTCAGAAGCACTTGACAACATGATTATTTACTACTTAGCAGGAGTACGCATGCGGTGTTATGCGATTGGATTTTCTGTTTATGCAATTCTTTGATTAATAATGGAAAATAGATTAACCGGAAACCGAAACCTTTTGCCAGGCCTTCTTAAAATGTGGTATGCAAAAATGGAGGAGGTTTCTTACTTATAAAAATCTCATCAATGAAGTGTTCGTTCTTAATGTCTGAGCAAGTTAATTAATAGAGAAAACAGCTAAATAAGAGATGAGGTGGAGCGAAGTGATCACACAATCTCAACCTCCGCAAAAAAATGATTTCATATATGATTGGATTAAAGAATATCAAGATGGGATGGACAAAAATGTCCAAGCAAAAATTGTCGATTATTATAGAAATCTTGTAGAGTCGCTAGCACGCAAATATTCAAAAGGAAAAGGACTGCATGAAGATTTAGTTCAAGTGGGGATGATCGGCTTATTGGCTGCCATTCGCCGCTATAATGAAAACTATGGAAAAAGTTTTGAAGCATTTGCTATTCGGACTATAGAAGGAGAAATTAAACGTTTTATTCGCGATAAAACATGGAGTGTTCATGTTCCAAGAAGAATTAAGGAGCTTAGTCCGAAAATTAATAAAGCGGTTGATATTTTAACAAATGAGCTGGAAAGGTTCCCGAAAGCTAGTGAAATCGCCGAATACTTAGGTGTAACCGAAGAGGAAATTTTTGAAACGATGGAAATGAACAATAGCTATCATGCCCTTTCGATTGATAGCCAAATCGAATCTGATGTGGAAGGTGGACAAATAACAATATTAGATATGATTGGCTCTCTTGATGATGGATTTTCAGATATAGATCGGTCATTATTAATCGAAAAGGTTTTTGCGGTATTAACTGCTAGAGAAAAGGAAATTTTACACTATACATTTTTTCTAGGTATGAGTCAAAAAGAGGTTGGTGAGATCGTCGGTATTTCACAAATGCATGTTTCCCGCATTCAAAGAAGGGCATTGAATAAGTTAAGGGAAGTAATCGGTGTAGATGTTTAAAATTTCATGATAGGTGGCGACATGGTTATATGAGCAATACTAATGAGTTTATTATGAAAAGCATTGCAAAAGAACTGAATATTCAACCAAAGCAAGTACAAAATGTTATTTCATTAATTGAGGAAGGGAATACTGTTCCATTTATTGCACGTTATCGAAAAGAAAGAACGAATGGCCTTGATGAAGTTCAAATTCGTGAAATAATGGAAAAATGGGATTACGCCCAAAATCTTGAAAAAAGAAAAGAAGAAGTAATACGGCTAATTGAAGAACAAGGTAAATTAACCGATGAATTAAGAAAAAGCATTGAAAGTGCAGAGAAGTTACAACAAGTTGAAGATTTATATCGGCCATATAAACAAAAACGTCGGACAAAAGCAACAATTGCAAAAGAAAAAGGTCTTGAGCCATTAGCAGAATGGATTTATGCACTGCCGCAAGAAGGCGATTTAATTGAGAAAGCAAAAATGTTCATTTCTGAAGAGAAAGAAATCATGTCTGCTGAAGATGCCTTGCAAGGGGCGCGTGATATAATCGCTGAATACATATCAGATTCTGCCGAATTTCGCGAGTGGATTCGGAATGAAACATTTCATAAAGGCAGCATCAAATCAACTGTAAAAGATGAAGAAAAAGACGAGAAAAAAGTTTATGAAATGTATTACGAATATGAAGAAGCGATTCGTAAAATTGTTCCGCATCGGATTTTGGCTTTAAACCGGGGTGAAAAAGAAGAAATATTAAGAGTAACGATTGAGCCCCCGGTAGAAAATATTTTGCAATATTTGCATAACCAAGTGCTAAATGGGAAAGAAACGATAGCGAAAGAACAGCTTGAAATTGCCATTGAAGATGCATATAAACGGCTTATTCAGCCTTCCATTGAGCGGGAACTCCGTAATCAATTGACTGAAAAAGCAGAAGACCAAGCGATTCGTATTTTTTCTGAGAATTTAAAAAATCTTTTGCTTCAGCCACCATTAAAAAGAAAAATGGTATTAGGCGTCGACCCTGCATATCGAACGGGCTGCAAATTAGCAGTTGTTGATGAAACAGGTAAAATGTTGCGAATTGATGTGATCTATCCGCATCCACCAAAAGCAAAGCCTGAAGAAGCGAAAGAAAAATTAATATCGATATTAAATGAATATCCAATTGAAATTGTTGCAATTGGAAATGGTACAGCATCTCGGGAAACTGAACAATTTGTAGCAGATGTATTAAAACTAGTGAATCGGGATATTTATTACTTAATAGTAAATGAAGCGGGCGCAAGTGTTTATTCTGCCTCAGATTTAGCGCGGGAAGAGTTTCCTGATTTGCAAGTGGAAGAGAGAAGTGCGGTTTCAATTGCCCGAAGATTACAAGACCCATTGGCAGAACTAGTTAAAATTGATCCGAAATCAATTGGTGTTGGTCAATATCAGCATGACGTCTCTCAAAAGAAGCTTAGCGAATCTCTTACTTTTGTAGTTGAAACGGTTGTTAACCAAGTTGGCGTTAACGTAAATACTGCATCCGTTTCGTTATTGCAATATGTATCCGGTTTAAGTAAAACAGTCGCTGCCAACATCGTTAAGCAGCGGGAAACGGAAGGTAAATTCACAAATCGTGAACAGTTGAAAAAAATCCCAAGATTAGGCGCGAAAACATACGAACAGTGTATTGGCTTTTTAAGAATTATCGATGGAGACGAGCCGCTAGATCGAACACCTATACATCCTGAGAGTTATGGAGAAACAAAGCAATTGCTGGGGAAGGTAGGCTGTACGCTTTCTGATTTAGGTAGTGAAAAACTTAAATTGGCTTTAAGCGAATTAAATATTTCAGAAACAGCTAAAGAACTGAACATTGGGGAGCCAACGCTTAAAGACATTATCGATGCATTAATCCGCCCGGAACGGGATCCTCGCGATGAAGTAAGAAAACCGCTTCTTAAAAAAGATGTTTTACAATTGGAGGATTTAAAAAAAGGCATGGAATTGGAAGGTACTGTTCGGAACGTTGTCGATTTCGGGGCATTTATCGATATTGGCGTTAAACAAGACGGACTGGTCCACATCTCTAAATTAAGCAAACAGTTTGTCAAACACCCAATGGATGTTGTTTCTGTAGGCGATGTTGTAACCGTTTGGGTTGAAGATGTTGATATTAAAAAGGGCCGTGTAGCTTTAACAATGTTAAAACCTGAAGATAAAGCATAATTGAAACGAACTAGAAATTGATAGAGCTGCAATTTTTTTGACGGTTCAAAGATAAAAAATGAACTTTAAATTGTAAAAAGCACTGTGCTAAGAACAGTGCTTTTTTCTATAAAAAAACCAGCATTGATTCAAGAGTTTAATTTGATAACGATTTTTATCATAATAGGCTTGCCTAAGTTGCTTCATTAACCAAAGTGGCATAAAAAGCCCTCCCTTTTCCACGCATTTATCAAGACGTACCAATGGTACTACTTAGTGTATGCAAGTAGGCATTTCATGTGCCGATTTTATTTACAGTGATTCTATAATTTTTATGGTAAGATTATAAAAAAGTATGGAGTTTTCATGATGGACGAAAAACAATTGCAAATACTATGTGAACAGCTTTCCATAGAACTTTTCGGTAAACCATTTAACCACATCGCACGTTTTAATAACCGACTACGAACAACAGGTGGGAGATATCTTTTACGAACGCATGATATTGAAGTAAATCCGAAATACTTACACGAACAAGGAATCGAAGCAGTTATTGAAATATTAAAACATGAATTATGCCACTACCATTTGCATATAGAAGGAAAAGGCTATCGCCATAAAGATAAAGACTTCAAGCAATTATTAGAAAAAGTCGGCGGACCGCGTTATTGCAAACCACTTTCTACAGTAAAAAGAAAAAAACAGTTGATAAAATATATTTATGAATGCAAGGAATGCAAACAAATATATAAACGTAAAAGAAAAATAGATATTTCCCGATATGTCTGTGGGATATGCAGAGGTAGACTTTTATTAAAAAATTAGAAATAGCATTTCAGCAGAATAGATTCCATTGGGTGAGAGCTTTAATTATAAGTAAATATAAATGGAAAAATGATTGATATAGGGGTGTGAATTCTCCCCCCCTATAAAGTGTAATAGACTCTCGGAAATAAATTTTCCGCATTAGCTCTAGTCTTTCGACTAGGGTTTTTTTATGTTTCACCCCAAATCAGGGGTAGGAACAAACTTTCCGTCTTGACAAACATACATTCGCCCAATAATTAAGTGAGGGAATTTTTTACCACTAATTATGGGGGAATTAGTATGCTTGGTAATGTTCGAACACATGAAATGTATCTAAACTTTATTGTAGAAGAAATAACAAAACTTCCTACAAACCATTTGTTTTTAAAGGCTTTCTACCTTGAACCCATTGTTTGGTGTTCTTTAATTGATTTAACTGAAGCAGCCAACCTTCTTAAACATCGATATTCCTCTAATCCTAGAGGAAGGAAACCGCGTAATCCATGTGATATGCTTCGCAGTCTACTACTAATGCATAAAATGCGAATCACTAGTATTGATCAATGGGTATATCAATTAAAAACGAATCCAATCATAGCTATTCTCAGTGGCTTTTCTCCAAATGATGTTCCCGGTGTTGGTACCTTCTATGATTTCTTCAATCGACTTTGGCTTGGGACAACACCACATCTTACAAATCGGAAGAAAAGGAAATTGCATAAACCTAAAAAGAAAGGTAGAAAAAATCAAAAACTTGAACCTAAAAATCCTAAAATTGTAGAAAAACTGGTTGCTCGAGCCTTAAAGAATAAAAATATTCAATATACACAAAAGGCACATGATCAACTCCAAATCCTTTTCCAATCGTTATTTGTTCACAAATCAGCATCAGAAGGATTATTAGGTAATTTAAATTCACTCAGCATTTTAGCCGATGGATCACCTGTGATAACTGGAGGTAGACCATATGGTAAATTCCTTTGTGAATGCCGAAAACAAAGGAACTGGAAGTGCCATTGTAAACGGCAGTTTTCTGACCCTGATGCTGATTACGGCTGGGATAGTTCAAGGGAAAAGTACTATTATGGACGCAGTCTTTTCATGGTTACTGCTGCAGAAAGTCCTTATGATTTACCAATTTATCCAAGGCTCTATCGAGCCAGTAAACATGATTCTGTATTGTTCGTGAGTACCTTTCATGAACTTCT
>NZ_JABTTE010000017.1 GCF_013303125.1 Calidifontibacillus erzurumensis
TTCGGCTTCGTAAAGTCTATTTTCATAAGGATAAACGATCCCTTTTTTCTACTCTTTCCCCGCACAAAAGACAAATAAAGGAATTATTTTCTTCAATATACCCATTTTTCAACTCTTCAAGAGAGGCATTCCAGAAAGTATTTGATAATTCCATTGTTAGATGCACTTCCTATCTATTGAAAAAATAAACAAAGATGCAATTTGTTTAGATTTCTTTAAATATATTATTAAAAAGTTTGTGTGCAGTCAATAAAATAACAAACATTTTTATTTATTGTTTGTAAAAATATAAACAATTATAAAATACGTTCAAAAATATAATAAGCGCTTTTATAAAAACTTTAAAGAAAGGCTATGGTATTATAAATGTATTATTTGTTTTCCATGTATCTTTTCTGGAATAAGAAAGAGGGAGATCGTATGAAAAGAATTGTTTTATTTGTATTTCCCATTATTTTATTAATTGCTTTCGCTTTCTTTGGTAAAACATTTGTAAGTGGTGAGCCACCTTTGCCGTCTATTACAGTTGATGGAAAGCCGATTACTGTGTTTCAAGGTTCTTATTGCTGGCGTGGCTTTTTAGGCGGCAAATGTGTTGATATGGCTTCTCCTCCAGAAATCATAAAATTTCATCGTGTTGTGCCTGAAAAAATATCTCCCGAATCTATATTGTCGATAAATTTCAAAAATGAACCTCTTTCAGATTCAGTTCGTGCAAATTTGTGGATTAGTGATGAGCAAACAGAAGAATTAAGTATTAACGATAACCAATTAATAGCTCCAAAAGAAAAAGGTGTTTATGTATATGACATTTATGCAAGGTGGGACAAAGGGGATGCAAGTTTTGTTTTTAGTATTGAGGTAGAATAATTTGAAAAAAATTCCAGAATTCAAGTGCTAACACTTGAAGCATAAATGAATCAAAAAAAGAGCCGGTTGTCCTGAGCCTCTCAGGCAGCCGGCTTTTTGTTGTGCACCTAGCATGAGAAGTTGCCTCTCTTTTCGTATGAACAACGGATATAATAAATATCCGAATTTAAATATAACCTCTCCCACTTTAATAATAACATAGCAAAAACATGAATTATAGACTGTTTGTTTTTAAAGTACACTCATATAATAAACCTACAGCTTTTAACTGAATTAAATAAATTAGTCTAAGGAGGATTTAAGCATGGATACGAGTAAAGTTCAAATTCATGGTGAAGAATGTGTTCAAAATGTTGGTCCGTCGAAAATAAAGGTTGTTTATCAGCGTATTGGCAATCCTGCTTTGCCTCCGGTCTTCCTGATTATGGGTGCTGGTGCACAAATGATTAACTGGCCTGAAGGATTTTGTTTGGAACTGGCTCGTCATGGCTTGCACCTTATTCGATTTGATAATAGAGATGCTGGTCTTACAACTCACTTTTCCAATGCACCTGTCCCAGATTTTTCTGCGATACAATCCGGTGATTTTTCTACAGTGACTTATACTCTTTCTGACATGGCAGCAGACACAGTAGGTCTCATGGATGCACTTGGATATGATCGTGTACACTTAGTTGGGGCATCAATGGGTGGTATGATCGCTCAAACGATTGCTATAGAGTATCCTGAAAGGGTGCGTTCACTTACATCTATGATGTCAACGACTGGGAACCCTTTGGTAGGACAGCCTGACTACTCAGTGTTGGCAAGTTTGGGGTCGCCTCCATACGATGATCGTCAAGCATACATCGATTGGCAGATTCAGTCACGTAAAGCTATTGGTTCTCCAAAATATCCTTTAGATGAAAATGCCATTGCTAAAATCTCTGGTCTTGCTTGGGATAGGGATCATGATCCTTTGGGGATGTTGCGCCAAGCTGCAGCAGTAATAAAATCGGGTGATAGAACAGAACAACTACGTTCTATAAAGGTACCAACTCTAGTTATCCACGGGGAAGATGATAAAATGATTGATATAAGTGGAGGACGTGCTGTAGCATCTGCTATTCCAGGTGCCGAGCTTGTCACATTCAAAGGAATGGGGCATGATCTGCCAAAGCCTTTATGGCCTGTGCTAGCAGAGAAGATAGCACATCTAATACATCGAGTGGAATCCTCTTCATAAATAACTGCTTGTTTTCACTGCAAAAAATTTTTGTGCACAAAATAATAATAGGCGTTCCTATAAAGATCGGGTTCTGCCTATTTTTTATTATCATGTCTATACCGATCATTTTCCGTTTTTTCACTTTTATGGAGAAAAACCATCTAATAAAAAGGAGAATTTGTTAGTACTTGTACTATATTTCATGTAAATAATAATATAAAAAAATGATGCCGATAAATCTAAAATAGTTAGAAGGAGTAAGATAGGAAATGTAATCCTTTTCCATTACTATGTTTCCTGAGACTTGGACATATTTATTAATTAAAAGGTAATTATGTGCAATTCTTTTTAATTACAAATTGATTTCATTGGTGCTAGAAAAGGAACTAATAACAATGATAGAAAGGATAGGGAAGAATGAAATTTTCTGATCTTAAACTTTCAGTACCTAAAGATTGTGGCAATGCACCCAAAAAAATCATACTAAAAGATTTCAATATAGCGTTTGTTACTTTGGACAAAACATTCTTATTAGAAAATATAAGTGATGATATGAAATGGATTATTGTAGGGAATGAAATTGTTGAAGGAAAAGAAGAATTTATTAATAAATTGGCTACCCTACACAAAGATAAAATCACTGAATTGCTGATTTACAATATTATCACTCATGGAAATGTAGCTTCGGTACACGGGAAAGTGATTGGCATTCATCAATCTTATGATTTCTGTCACGTGTATAAATTTACTGGAGCAAGTAAGACTGCGAAGATTAAAGAGATAACATCATTTATAATCATTGGAAAGGAATAAATTTTGTAGACTAAAAATAAGTATGTAATATCACTTAATTAGGTGGCTCATCAACTTGTAATTTTATTGAATATGCCCTCCGTAGATTTAATGGTAAAATTGGGAAAATGATGAAATGTAACTGGAGGGATATTCTTGCGCATTTTAGTACACAATTTAATTTTTTCTTTGTAATATATATTTTACTTGTACTTTTTGATTATTTTAGTGATAAGACATTTCAGTGGCTCGAAAACTTCATTCAAACTCTATTTATTTTGTTTTTCTACGGATTATTTTCGTGGGCAACAAGGAATAAAAAAGATAAAAATTCGAATTCTTAAAGCTTGAATTTAGATCTTATTTTCAGTCCTAAAAAATCAAATTGGAACTTTTGCAACAGCTATCTTATCATTTACCATATTAATATGAGCTGTGGCGGCAGATTGACAGATGCGCTAGATTCAGGTTCTAGTAAGAACAATTTCGTGTGAGTTTAAGGCCCACCTGCTGTATGACGTGAATAAATTTGTATCTGACTGAAAAAGGTACCAAAAAAGCAACATAATATAATATCTTATAAATATCGGAATGTAGCTCAGCTTGGTAGAGCGCTTGGTTCGGGACCAAGAGGTCGCAGGTTCAAATCCTGTCATTCCGATTTCAATGGCAAGTGCAGTTAGCGCTTGTCTTTTTTTATCAAAAGTTCCCATGTGTTACGATTTTATAAGCAAAAAGAGCAGGCTGCCATTGCAGTCCGCTCTTTTTATTTTAAGCGTTAATAATAAAGTCCTTTCCTTCTTTACGTATTTTTGCATATTCAGCTGTAGCTGTAAAAAGAATATCAGAGGATGAGTTCAGAGCTGTCTCACAAGAATCTTGAAGTACACCGATTATAAAGCCGACGGCAACAACTTGCATTGCAATATCATTTGGAATGCCAAACAAACTACAAGCTAACGGTATCAATAAAAGTGATCCGCCTGCAACACCAGATGCTCCTGCTGCAGATATTGCTGATAGAACGCTTAGAATAAGTGCAGTACCAATATCAACTTTTATTCCAAGTGTATGAACAGCAGCAAGTGTTAAGACAGAAATCGTAATGGCAGCACCAGCCATGTTGATCGTTGCGCCAAGAGGTATTGAAACGGAATACGTATCCTTATTCAACCCAAGTTTTTCAGCCAAACTTAAATTAACTGGAATGTTTGCGGCTGAACTACGTGTGAAAAATGCGGTAATTCCACTTTCTCTAATACATCTAAAAACAAGTGGGTAAGGATTTTTGCGAATATGAAAATATACAATAATTGGATTGATGACAAAAGCAACGAAAAACATCGTCCCAAGAAGAACCATTAATAATTTACCGTACTCTAGCAAAGCAGAAATTCCGCTTGTAACAATTGCGTCAAATACAAGACCCATGATTCCGATTGGGGCTAAATTAATAACCCATTTTACAATTTGGGAAATAGCATCAGAAAAATTAGCGAGAACACTTTTGGTCGTTTCAGATCCATTTTTTAACACAATACCAAGCAGCACAGCCCAAGTAAGGATGCCAATATAGTTCGCATTCATTAAGGCACTCACCGGGTTATCTACAATGTTGAAAAGCAAAGTACGTAGTACTTCTGCAATGCCTCCCGGAGGGGATAGTTCTTCAGTACCTTCTGTAAGTGTTAAACTGACAGGGAATAAAAAGCTTGCAATAACAGCTGTAAATCCAGCTAGGAATGTGCTAATGCCGTATAGAACAAGGATGGATTTCATATTTGTTTTTTGGCCAGATTGATGTTGGGAGATTGCTGACATAACAAGAAATAAAACGAGTACTGGCGCAACAGCTTTTAAAGCGCCTACAAATAAAGAACCAAAAATTGAAATCCATTTTACTGGCTCTGGAATTGTTACAGCTAAGATGATACCGATAATCATACCGGTAAGTATTCGTTTAACGAGGCTTATTTGGTTCCATCTGAGAATCAATTGTTTCATAAATTCCTCCTGATTTTATATGTCGATATAATTTAAAGTATAATATTTTCCACTGTACATATACATATGTTTTCCTATCATGAACAAGTAATAGTTTAACATGAATATTAATAATTGTGAAATAAATTGTTATATCAAAATATTTAAAATTTTTTAGAAACTTAATGGGACTAATAAAGTATTATCAAAAGGATAATTCAATTTTAAATTTAATCCGGTTTTCACGACTTCATAAATAAATAATGGTAGCTTTTACTATTTGTCTATGATGAAGCGATAAATTCGTATTTGTCAAAGCGTTTTGTTGCTGGAAATATAGGGAGCAGTTTCATTACAGCATAAACTATGTTGGTTTTTCTATGCTCTTCACTATTTGCGAAATATTGAATGGGATAAAATGTAAAACCCTCTTTTAAAAATTTCTGTACAATTTTTAAATTTTAAAAATTTAGCAGTGGCAATTTTATATAATCTGTTATATAATAAATACAAACAAACGGAATTTGTAGTATAACAATATGATTTCAAACTTAATGTTCAATATTTTGCGAAAAGGGGTATAGGGGTATGAACAAAGTGGATGCGATTGCTCGGAGAATTTTAGGTTGGAAACTTAATCGTTGGGACAGATGGTATGATTATGAAAATAAGCGCTTTATTTATGAATCTGAATTTCAGCCAGAACAAAATCTTGATCATGCGATGCTTATTGTAGACCGTTTGAAAAAGTACGGATTTGAATATAATACGAACGGTGTTTCAGAAGTACGTTTTAATGATGCAGTTGGTAAGGGTGATACATTGGCGCAAGCAATCACAAATGCGGCTTACAACATCATCGAAAAAAGTTCAATGGCCAATACTAGCAATATTTGGCGTACGTTATGCTAATTTCTTAAAGATTCAAAAATTGATAAAAAGATCGGTCTTTAGTTGTTCATTTGACCCAGCGTTGTTAGAAAAGCAAGGGAAATTCCTTTGCTTTTTTTTGTTAGCTTTATAATGTGTCCTTCAAAATAAAAATTGAAAATTTTTTATATATGTAAATAATTGGATTAAGACAAGATGGAAATTTACTATTTACGGCTGTTTTTTTGTACATTTGGTTGACAGATTTGCGAGATTGTTATATAAATTAAAATATATTGGTAAAATATTAAGTTAGCACCTTAATGTAATGATTTTTATTATTACAGTTTGGGTCTGCCGTTAAGAGCTAGTATAACTGGGAAATTCCAGTTTTTTGCTTTCGTTTATTTCTAGGAATTGGCAATTTGGCGATTGACGTTTGCGACCTGAGGTTATCTCAGGTCGTTTTTATGCGTTTACTAACAGAAGATCCCACTCACAAGGCATGCATGATAGATGCAGATCATCTGGAATATAGGAGTGGTGTGTATTTTTTGTAATTCTAGCAATACTTTAATTAAGGAAGATAAGGGATTTCAGAAGGAGGTTATGGGAATGAGAAAAAATTTGTCGTTATTATTGGCGATAGCGCTTTCAACATTGTTGTTGCTTGCTGGATGCGGAACTGCCAATAATCAAGAGAACGCTGAAAATGCTGGAAATGGCCAGTCTAATGCATCTGAACAAGATGTATTTCGTGTAGGAATGGAAGCTGGTTATCCTCCATTTAACTGGACACAAGCAGATGATTCAAATGGTGCTGTAAAAATTGAAGGAACACCAGATTATGCAGGCGGTTATGATGTTGAGATTGCTAAACGAATCGCTGAAGGTTTAGGAAAAGAATTAGTGATTGTAAAAACAGAATGGGATGGACTCGTACCAGCATTGACATCAGGAAAAATTGATGCAATTATCGCAGGGATGTCTCCAACTGAAGAACGTAAAAAGACAATTGACTTTACAGATATTTACTATAAATCTGATTTAGTTATGGTTGTGAAAAAAGGCGGAAAATATGAAAACGCAAAAACCCTTGCAGATTTCAAAGGTGCAAAAATCACTGGACAGTTAAATACATTCCATTATTCTGTCATTGATCAAATTGAAGGGGTCAACAAGCAACCGGCAATGGATAATTTCCCAGCAATGCGTGTAGCATTAGAATCTGGAATTATTGACGGGTATGTATCTGAGCGCCCGGAAGCTGTTAGTGCATCAGCTGCAAATGAAAATTTTGCAATGGTTGAATTTACAGACGGCTTCAAAACATCTGATGATGATACAGCCATTGCTGTCGGATTACAAAAAGACAGTGAATTAAAAGATAAAATCAATGAAATTTTAGCAGGTATTTCAGAGGAAGAAAGAACAGAAATTATGGATGCTGCGATCAAAAACCAACCGGCAGCACAATAATCTTGATGTGAAAGAGGTTGTCTCAGGAAGTGTATGGTATCCAAATACGGTGCTTTTCAATTTGGCATAGAAAGTATGCGGCGTCCAACACTATTTGAGATAGCCTCTTTGTGGTGTTTTAGAGGAAAACAGTATACTAACTCCGCAAAGATTTTTACTATAGTTTACCTTCAATTTAAGTGTCTTGCTGAAGATTCCTTTTATTCTCTCAAAGTGTAATCAGCAATTATCTTAGGTAAATTTGTCCATCATATACAGAATTTCAATATAAATCCACTCTTGTCTATGTGGGATGAAATCCTCAATAATTATAGTTCAGAGCCACATAAAAAATTATGGGAGGTGTAACCTGGAGCTAAAATCAATGATTGCGATAGGCTATTAACTATATAGGAAATAGTCTATGGCAAATACAGTTCCTTGCAGGAACCCGCGGAATGTTTGCAAATAATGGTGGATGAAAAGAAATGCAATTCCTCTTCCATCAGCATGGAATGGGTCTTTCGCGGCAGGTCACCGATCCTTAGTTCGGTGTAAATTTTGAGGCTTAAGATTATAGCAACCAGGGGAAATATGACCTTTGAATGGGTAGTGAAAATTGTAACAGAAAACTGGCCCATGTTTATTCGGGGAGCCGGTGTAACACTTTATATTTCCATTATTGGAACAATTTTAGGGTCAATTATCGGCTTATTAGTTGGAGTGATTCGGACGATTCCGATGCCTGAGCGCGGATCAAAGCGTGTTTTATTAAAAGTTGTTAATGGCATTCTTTCTGCTTATATTGAATTTTTCCGTGGTACGCCGATGATCGTGCAGGCAATGGTTATCTTTTACGGATCTGCACTAGCGTTGGGAGTCGATATGGATCGCACGGCTGCAGCTATTTTTATCGTATCGATCAATACAGGTGCCTATATGTCTGAAATTGTTCGCGGCGGGATTGTTTCTATTGACAAAGGGCAATTTGAAGCTGCACAGGCAATTGGGATGAATCATTTTCAGACGATGATCTATGTTGTACTACCTCAGGTTATTCGGAATATTTTACCGGCAACTGGTAATGAGTTTGTTATCAATATTAAAGATACCTCTGTATTAAACGTAATTTCTGTATCTGAATTATTCTTTGCAACGAAAACAATTGCAGGAAATAACTTTAGATACTTTGAATCATTCTTTGTAGCGTGTGTTCTATACTTTATCATGACATTTACCGTTACAAGAATACTCCGCTATATTGAAAGAAAATTGGAAGGTCCGGACACATTCATGATGGTGCCAGGCAACCAAATGCAAGTAGAAACAGCAGAAGATGCACTGCGCAGAATTGACAAGTATGACGGCAACAAATAGGCGAAGGAGGAGAAAAGGGTGGAAAAAATAATCGATATTCAACATTTAAGCAAATCCTTTGGAGCCCATGAAGTTTTAAAAGATATCAATTTTTCGGTTAATAAAGGCGAGGTCGTTTGTATCATAGGATCTTCGGGTTCGGGAAAATCAACTCTTCTTCGCTGTATTAATCTATTGGAAAAGCCAAGCGGAGGGCAAATCATCTATAAAGGCGAAAATATTTTGGATGACAAGCATGATATAACTGCTTACCGCCAAAAATTAGGGATGGTTTTTCAGCAATTTAATCTTTTTAACAATTATAATGTATTGGGCAACTGTGTTGTCGGCCAAGTAAAAGTTTTAAAACGATCCAAAGAAGAAGCTGAAAAAGTAGCGATGAAATATTTAAAAGTCGTTGGTATGGATAAATTTATTCATGCAAAACCGAAACAATTGTCAGGTGGTCAAAAACAACGGGTTGCAATTGCTCGTGCTCTTTCAATGGAACCAGATGTTATTTTGTTTGATGAACCAACATCCGCACTCGATCCTGAAATGGTAGGGGAAGTTTTAAAAGTTATGAAAGAACTGGCTGAATCAGGTTTGACCATGTTAATTGTTACCCACGAAATGGAATTTGCAAGAGAAGTGTCAGATCGGATCGTCTTTATGGACAAAGGTGTTATTGCTGAAGAAGGTCCACCGGAACAAATTTTCAACAACCCAAAACAGGAGCGGACAAGAGAATTTTTAAAACGTACGTTAAAAACTTTGTAATAGTAGTTTAATTTTTAATGGCAATTATTAATAGGTTCTTACGTATGTTGGGGATCGCTTTAAATAAGTTTTTATAGAGATGAACGAATGGCGGAGAACAGCGTTCAAAAAATAATCGTTGGAAATTGCTGTTTCACCCAATATGCGTAAGAACTTATCAATAGCGTGAAAAATGCGGGCATGATTATTTGCAAGAAAGACTAGCAGTTATTCTTGGTCATGCCACTATATGAATTTTTATAGTAACCACTATAAATGAATAAGAATGTAAAAGCTGCCGCAAATGTAGTTTTGATTTGAGGGCAGCTTTTTTATATGTTCAGAAATCATTGTGTAACATGGCGATGAAAATAAGTTTCATCCTTGGGGTTCAAAAAGTTGTTAAAGATTTTTTTGTTGCAATTTGATGGACTATATTGAGAAAATTCAATCAATTTTATATAATCTTCATAAATACCTTCTTCTATACCATCTATGGGTTACATTCCAAATTGCATATGACGTAATGGCAAGTTTTGAAAAGTTGTAAGCTTAATGAATTTTAAATGATTTATGTAAGTTTAGCTAGCCAGATCGAAGTTACTCCTGATGACAAAATAAAGGAGGTGTAGCCTGGAGCTGAATCTATAATTTTAATGAATAATTTTTTTAAATAGTTATAGATTTTAGTAGCCAGGAATGTAGTTTGGATGTTTGTGAAGAAAGTTTGTTAGAAGTTCGAAGTAAGGGTTGTTTTGTTGAAAACGTTTTATCTTGTAATACGGAATTGGAAGCAAGTGTTAGAAAAGTCCCTTTCTGTAAACTTACGATTGTTGAACTGAGTAAACAAGTAAAAAATCCCATAGATGAAAAATGGAGGTATGATTGCTGTGACTAAAAAGAAGCAATTAAGAAAAACAGTTTTAAGGACAATTAAAACCCATTTGAAAGAACAGAAAGAAAAACACTTGCAATGGAAGAAGTTTGAAACAAGAGAAGATACATTAAGTTCCAAATAATTGATCTTGTATTTGGAATAAACCATAGGAAGAAGGTTAAGAATCCGAGGGGAGTAGGGCAACCTCCAGTCCTTTTTTAAAAGGCAATGAGGGAGCCATCTCCCCTTTATCTTTTTCTGAGAAAATTCTTTTCATTAGGACTGAGGGCTTGTTTGGGGTAAAATAATTCAAGAAAAAATATAGGAACTTTCCGTTTTTTAAATGGGAATATATTAAAGGGTACATTTTTTGTGAAAATGTTGACGAAAGTAATTTCATTCTGGGTTGTGGCCTAAAGATCATGGCAGTTTTTTTGACAGCATAAAGTTGGAGGATACGTGGAAATGCAGTTATTTTACACATTTTTGATCCTTGGCATCACTGTTCTTTTATTTATGACAAATCGCATTCGCGCTGATCTAGTAAGTGTTCTAAGTTTATTAGCGCTTATCGTTACTGGCGTTTTGGAGCCGGCGGAGGCGCTTTCTGGGTTTTCTAATTCTGTAGTTATTATGATAGCGGGCCTGTTTGTCGTTGGAGCAGGAATCCTTCGGACAGGGCTTGCCAAAAGGGTGGGAAATCTTCTTTTACGGTGGTCAGGTAATAGCGAAAGAAAATTATTCGTTTTACTATTGGTGATTGTTATTGTTGTTGGGTCTTTTATGAGTAATACCGGCACCGTTGCAATCATGTTACCGATTGTAATAAGTATAGCGGTGAGTATAAAAACAGATCCTTCGAAGTATTTAATTCCTTTATCCTACGCAGCGAGTTTATCAGGACTGATGACATTAATCGCTTCTCCTCCCAATTTAATAGTAAGTCAAACTTTAGTTGATTATGGGTATGAGCGTCTTCAGTTTTTGGATATTACACCAATTGGAGTTATTGCTGCAATTACTGGGATTTCTTTTTTATATTTGTCTAGAAATTTCCTGTTGCCGAAAGGAAAAAATAAGCAGCAAGATAATAGCAGTCAGGTGTCAATAAAAGAACTTATTGAAAACTATCGTTTGAAAGGGAATTTACACTTTGTTCAAGTCCTTGATCATTCACCTATTACAGCTATGAAACTTTCCGATTTGAAAATTCCGGCAAAGTATAATTTATGCATTTTAAAAATAGCCCGCAAAGCAGGTGATGCGAGAAGCATCTTACCGATTACTTATCAAGAAATGGCCGGTCCAAACAGTGTCATTCAGGCGAAAGATATTCTATTTATTCAAGGCCCTCGTTCGCAAGTAGAAAAGATGGCGGAAGATTTTCAACTTCTTTTGGATGTTGAAATGACAAACAGCGATGAACTAGTGACTGGCAAAATGGGAATTGCTGAAGTTCTTTTAACGCCATACTCAAGTTTTATTAATAAAACAATAAATGAGATTAACTTTAGAGAAAAATTTAATTTGAATATTATTGGCATTAATCGAAAGGGTACATATATTTCTAAAAATATGTCGCAAGTTCAGCTACGCTTTGGTGATGCTTTGCTCGTTCAAGGGGCGTGGGAAGATATTGACCGGCTGTCTAAAGAAACGAAAGATGTAGTAGTGGTTGGCCAGCCGATGGAGCATGCAAGTATGGCATCTGCCAGCGGAAAGGCGCCTATCGCAGGATTGATTCTCCTTTTGATGGTTGGATTCATGATCTTTGAAGTTTTTCCTGCTGTTATTTCGGTATTAATTGGTGCAATATTAATGATTATTACTGGATGTTTGCGCAATATGGATGATGCGTATAGTCAATTGAACTGGGAGAGCATTGTATTGATTGCATGTATGCTGCCATTCGCAACAGCATTAGAGAAGACAGGGGGGATGGCTATCCTTTCAGAAGGGCTTGTTCATTTGCTTGGTGGTTTTGGCCCCTATGGGATATTAATAGGAATTTTTATTATTACTATGGTTTTCGGACAATTTATTAGTAATACTGCAACGGCTGTTTTATTTGCACCGATCGCAATGGAGGCTGCGATTAATATAGGTGTAAGTCCATATCCTTTTGTGATTGCTGTTGCCGTTGCTGCAAGTATGGCATTTGCAACACCTGTAGCATCTCCTACAAATGCTTTAGTAATGACAGCAGGTAGTTACAAGTTTGGTGATTTTGTAAAAATTGGAATTCCTATGATGATAGTCATGTTTATCATCATGATCATTGTCATCCCGCTATTCTTCCCGTTTTAAAAATATACCACAGATGGTGCCACGCAGACGGTGCCAGACCCCTCTGGAGCACCGTCTGCGGCACCATCTGGGGTGCGGTGCCAGACCCCTCTGGAGCACCGTCTGCGGCACCATCTGAGGTGTGGTGCCAGACCCCTCTGGTGAACCGTCTGCGGCACCATCTGGAGTGCGGTGCCAGACCCTTCTGGTGAACCGTCTGCGGCACCATCTGGGGTGTGGTGCCAGGCCCCTCTGGAGTACCGTCTGCGGTACCATCTGGGGTGCGGTGCCAGACCCCTCTGGAGTACCGTCTGCGGCACCATCTGGAGTGCGGTGCCAGACCCTTCTGGTGAACCGTCTGCGGTACCATCTGCAGTACATTACACCGATCTTCGGTTGCTAGTTTCTGCTGTTTGTGTAAAAAGCTCTTTCTAATAAGAATGTGTTGTTTCTAGTTTTTTATTTGTATTCTTTTCGTTTCCGACGTTACTCAAGAATATGCCAATTAATGTTCCTGCAATGGCAGGTACCACCCATTCCAAACCGACGGATGCAAGTGGCAACATTTCTTTCAATGTTTGGACTGGTCCTAAATTAACCCCTGCAGCAGTTAATCCCCCGATTATAGCGAAAATTCCGGTAAATAAAATTGCACTGCCGTATACTTTTTTCGGATTTCTAAAATAACGATTAAAGAATGTTAATGTGATTAATACGATTGTTAAAGGGTAAGCCGTTACTAGAAAAGGAACAGATACTTTTAAGATTTGAGCAAGTCCTAAGTTTGATAATGTAAAACCAGTGAGCGTTACTGCCAAAACGATACCTTTATAGCTTGACTTTGGAATCAAATTAGAAAAATAATGTCCACATGCTGTTGTTAAGCCGACTACAGTAGTAAAACAAGCAAGCATAAAAATGAATCCGAGAAGGATTGTACCGAATTGGCCTAGCATTGAAGAAGCCGTTGCAGAAAGGATGGCTGCTCCATTTTCATAAGACCCGCTACCTGCCATTTTTGCTCCGATTAAACCTAGGCTTATGTAAACGAGCGATAGTAAAATACCAGCAATTAAGCTTGATTTTACTGTATAGTTCCTTAAAGTTTTTCGATCGTTAATACCGCGTTTTTGAATAGCTGAAAGAATAACAATTCCAAATGCTAAAGCTGCTAGTGCATCCATTGTATTGTAACCTTCTAAGAAACCTGTGAAAAAAGCGGCGCTTTCATATTGTGCTGATGGATTCTCTAAAGGTACATCAAGTTTGACAAAGCTTGTTACACAAAGCACGATCATCGTAACAAGCAACACAGGTGTAATCCAACGTCCCATATATTTTTCCATTTTAGTTGGGTTTAAACTAACAACATATACAAGGCTAAAAAACAAGAGTGTAAAAACAAACAATACCAATACAGGATTGATGCGATCACTTAGAAAAGGTGCTACACCCATTTCGTAAGCCACATTTGCATTTCTTGGGATGGCTAGAAATGGTCCAATGCTTAAATAAATGCTCACCATGAAAATTGTGTTGAATAGTGGATGAACCCGATTACCGATTGTTTGTACTCCTCCTTCAACAATTGAAATAGCAATGAGGACAATCAACGGCAAACCGACTCCGGTTGCGATGAAACCAGCAATTGCTGGCCAGAAATTTGTGCCAGCTCCTATTCCTAGCACAGGAGGGAAAATTAAATTACCTGCCCCAAAAAACATTGAGAATAACATAAAACCGATAAATAATGTGTCTTGTCTTTTCATTCTACTACCCCTCTTCATTATTTTAATAAAACAAAAAACTCGTCCCTAAATTAGGGACGAGTTTATACTCGCGATACCACCCTACTTCCGTATATAAAAAAACACATACGGCTCTCGTTCAACGTACAATCATACGCGTTCCTTTGTAACGGTGGAAAGTCCGTCAAAGCTTACTGAATTTCAGCTTTGCATCTCAGAGATGATTTTCGGATAAAGCCTGAACGTCGATTTTCACCAAACCTCGACTCTCTGTAGATCAGGGATTTTATCTTACTTGTTCTCATCATCGATTTTTTTGAAATTATATATCGGAAAAATAATTTAATGATATATTAGCAAAATTTAAAAAGATTCGTCAATAGTT
Source organism: Calidifontibacillus erzurumensis (assembly GCF_013303125.1). Classification (GTDB taxonomy): domain Bacteria; phylum Bacillota; class Bacilli; order Bacillales; family Bacillaceae_J; genus Calidifontibacillus; species Calidifontibacillus erzurumensis. The sequence goes on from NZ_JABTTE010000017.1 coordinate 14,592, forward strand.
TTTTGAAATAAAAATTGTAGTTAATAGGTCTGTGTTTTTAACACATATGACAGTTTCCGTTCGTCCATACTAGGTTTAGGTTCAATCAAAATACTAGGGGGACATGTCATGAAATCGGGATTATCAACATGGCAATTAACGATGCTAGCTTTAGGTACTGTAGTAGGGGGATCTTTTTTTCTCGGATCTGCCGTTGCGATCCGATCAGCAGGTCCAGCTGTTATTATTTCCTACATATTAGGTGGCATTTTAGTTTATTTTATCTTATTTGCATTATCCGAAATGACGGTTGCTGATCCTGCCCATGGATCCTTTCGCGTTTATGCTGAGAAAGCATTTGGTCCCGGTCTTGGATTCGTCGTCGGTTGGGTATATTGGACTGGTATGGTGTTCGCAATGTCAAGTGAAGCAATCGCTGTATCAATCCTTTTGCAACAATGGTTTCCAGCGCTTTCCGTCACACTTGCAGGCACCTTTATTATTATTTTAGTTACATTAATAAATTTGTTAGGAGCTGAACGTCTAAGCAAGATTGAAAGTTCTCTTGCAACAGTAAAAATATTAGCAATTATTGCCTTTGTTATAATCGGCATTATTTTCATCGCAGGTTTTATGACAGATATTCCTCATGCAGGAGCTCAAATGTTTACGTTTGATTCGTTTTTTGCAGGAGGAATTGGAGGAATAGCAGGTAGCATGCTAATTGTTATGTTTACTTTCGCGGGTTTTGAAATCATTGGTTTAGCTGCTTCTGAAACTAAAGATCCTGAAAAAACAGTGCCGAAAGCAATTCGTTATACAGTGGTAAGTCTTGTTAGTTTGTATTTAGCCGGAATTATAACTTTATTATTTTTAATCCCAGTCAATCTTGTCGTAGAAGATTCAAGTCCAATGGTTACTGCTTTGAATCTGCATGGATTGGGCTGGGCCGGTGATGTGATGAATATTGTGTTAGTAACGGCTATTTTATCTACAATGTTAGCTGCTGTTTTTGGATTAAGTCGAATGATTCAATCACTGGCAGATAGAGGGTTTGCCCCTGTTTGGATTAAAGGAAATAATCCAACTAGGGCAATTTTATTCTCGGGTGTAGCGATGTTATTAGGACTAGGAATGGGCATGTTTCTTCCTGAACAAGTGTATGTATTTTTAATTGGCTCCGGAGGTTTTTCAATCTTGTTTACGTATGCAGTCATTGTTGCTGTGCATTGGAAGTTTCGCAAACTTTATGGATGTCCGCCGAAAGGGCGTTGCCAGTTCCCGGGTTATCCATTTGCTTCATGGATCGTACTTGCTGCTCTCATTGCTATTATAGTGAGCATGCCATTAATTCCTGGACAAGGAGAAGGGCTTGCAGCAGGTATTTTATTATTAGTTTTTTATGGAGCGGTTTATATGGTTTTGAAAATAAGAGGCATGACTACAATAGAGCAACCTTCAAAAGTTATAGATCAGCCTATTCCTACATTCGGTTTTGAAACAGCAGAAGAGCCTTATTTTTCTAAAGATGTAAAAAAGAAAAAAGAGTAATTCAGACATCGATATTGATGGATATGAAAGTGGACCATCCTTAAGTTTAAAAATGTAATAAATGATGCAACACATTCGCTGAAGTGAACAAAAAGGGTTGTTCAGAGGTCTCTTTCTGAACAGCCCTTTTCGTTTTTATGATAGATGTCTTCCAATGTAGGCGCAATATGACTGAATATGTATAAATTTCTAAAGAAATTCAAAACATAAAACAAGATTTTACTGAGGACTAAAGGGTGAAAAAGATGAATCGTGATTGGATCAAACTTATGAAAAAAATGTCAGCTACAAAAGATAAAAAAGGTATCGGAAAGCAAAATCCATCAAGTGTTCAAACGCAAATTGTGAAATACGGGCAGTCTGAATGGCAAACTCAAGGGGAACAGGTACCTGTACAACAAAGCAGTAGTTGGCAAGTTCAAGGAAACCAATCGCATTCCGGCCAAAACAGCGGGTATCAAAATCAAGAGTCCCAGAGCCATCATCAATATAGTGGGGATCATACTCAAGAGTCACAGTCGCATTTTCACCAAAACACTGGGTTGCAAAGCGAAGCTGTTCAAGCGTCCCCATATCAAAGCAGTGGGTTAGAAACTCAATTAACCCAAGCAATCCCACATCAAAATAATGGATTAGAAAATCAAGGGGCTCAGGCGTCCTTGCATCAAAACGATGGGTTGCAAATGCAAGAGGCTCATACATCCCAACATCAAAGCAGTGGGTTGGAAATGCAAGGGACTCAATTGTCCCCATATCAAAATAGTGGTTTACAAACTCAAGGAGTCCAAACGTCTCCACATCAAAATAATGGGTTTCAAAATCAAGGATTTAGCCAAAATAACGGTTGGCAAGCGCAAGGGACTCAATCGCAACTCCTACAAAATGGTGGGAGTCAAACTCATGGGAACCAAACCTACCAAAATCGAAACAGCTATTTGCAAGCAAAAGGAAATCAATTTCCTCCTTACCAAAGTATTGGTTGGGGAAATGATGGAATTCATCAGAAGAAAAACGAGCAAAATGCCAGTGGACTACAAGGAGAAATGCAAAACAAACAATCACAAGGACAGTTCCAACAGAGTTCAGCAGTTACAAAAGGTGGACAAGGACAAACTAATTCAAATGGTCCAAAACTAACGGAACAAACGCAAAATCAAGCGTTTTCTACTGAAAACCTAGGTCCGTTAAATACAAATATTGTATCAAATGAGAACATCTTTCGATCCATTTATCAAGATTGCTCTGATGTCATCTTTCGCCCTTTTTTAATAGGCAAAGAAAAAGCGCTCCTTATATACATTGAAGGTATGACAAACATTGAAGAATTAGATACAAATGTGCTATGTCGGCTCATGGAAAGTTCAGAAAACGATGATACAACAGATATCAGACATTTAATTCTGAAAAAAGTTTCAATTTCCAATGTAAGAGAAATTAAGACTTTTTCTGAAGCGATCCATGAAATTTCGTTAGGAAATCCTGTCATCATATTAGATCGGCAAAATATTGGCATATCTCTCGGACTTTCTAAGTGGGAAAAACGAGCAATTGAGCAGCCGGAAGCAGAAATGGTTGTAAAGGGACCGAGAGAAGGATTCGTTGAAACTTTAAGTGTAAATATATCTCTATTGCGTAGAAAAGTGAGAAGCCCAAGATTAAAAATCCAAATATTAGAGATTGGTCGTGCGACAAAAACAAATGTTGCAATTGTTTATTTAGAAGGAACGATTGACAAGACGTTAATTGAAGAAGCAAAAAATCGGCTAAGCAGGATTGATGTTGACGGAATTATAGACAGCGGAATGGTTGAACAATTTATTGAAGATAATCCGTATTCTCCTTTTCCGCAAGTATTAGAAACGGAAAGGCCGGATGTCGTCCTTGCTAACTTGCTTGAAGGACGTCTTGCCATACTTGTTGATGGTTCACCTTTCGTAATAGTTGTACCTATTTCTTTTTATTCTCTATTGCAAGCTGGTGAAGATTATTATACAAGATTTTTAATTGCTTCGGCTATTCGTTGGCTTCGCTATTTGTTTTTATTAATTTCTTTATTGTTTCCGTCTTTGTACGTGGCTGTCATTACATATCATCAAGAGATGATTCCAACAACTCTATTAATTAGTATGGCCGCTTCTCGTGAACAACTTCCATTTCCAGCGCTCGTTGAAGCGCTCATTATGGAAGTAACGTTTGAAGCGCTTCGTGAAGCTGGATTAAGGCTTCCAAAACAAGTTGGTGCAGCGGTAAGCATTGTTGGGGCATTAGTAATTGGTGAAGCGGCAGTTTCGGCCGGAATTGTTTCAGCTCCGATGGTAATTGTCGTAGCGATTACAGGAATTGCTTCGTTCACAATTCCGCGTTATACTGCATCGATTTCACTTCGCATGCTCCGTTTTCCGATGATTATATTAGCCGGATCTTTAGGGCTGCTTGGCATTATGCTTGGCCTCATCATCATTATCATTCACTTGTGTACACTCCGTTCATTTGGACTCCCATATTTGAGTCCGATGGCTCCGATGAAAACGAAGGAATTTAAAGATGTGTTAATTCGTGCACCAATATGGAAGATGAATACAAGACCCCGGCTTACAGGATGGTTTAATAAATTTCGCCAATCTGCTGGGTTAAAACCTGACCCAAGAAAAGGTGGCGAAAAATAACACGAAATGCCTTTCATAGGTAAGAGGTGAACCTGCATGATTGAAAAAGGAAGAATTAGCGCCCGACAAATGGCAATTATGATGAATCAAACAATCTTGGCGACTGCACTATTATTAGTCCCAGCCATTACTGGAAAATTTGCCAAGCAAGATATGTGGATTTCACCGTTATGGGCATCAACCGTTGGTTTTCTAACTGTTTATATTACAAATCAATTGCATAACCTCTATCCTAGGAAGACTGTTATCGAATATAGTCAAAATATTGTCGGAGCTTTTTTCGGAAAAGCAATAGGGGTGCTTTATATATGTTTCTATATCCACATCAATGCAATTGTTTTGAGGGAGTACGGAGAGTTTGTTGTCGGAACTTTCCTAACCCGAACGCCTATGATATTTATCATCGGAGCGATGACGTTGGTTTGTGCTTATGCGGTTCGAAGCGGACTTGAAGTAATCGCCAGAACAGCGGAAATAGTCGTTCCGGTTGTAATTTTATTATTTTTGACTACGAGTATTTTACTAATTCCGGAGTTAAATATTAATAAAATGTTGCCAATCATGGATAGAGGGATTGGGCCCTCTTTGATGGGAGCGACCATCCCTGCTTCTTGGTTTAGTGAGTATTTTGTTATTGCTTTCTTGCTTCCTTTTTTAGTTGATCAACAAAAGAGCTTTAAATGGAGCATTCTTTCAGTTTTGTCAGTTTTGTTTATGATGTTCATTACTAATATATTTACACTCTTATTGTTAGGAAATATAACAGCTAAATTTGTTTATCCGGTGATGAGTGCGATCCGTTATATTAGCATTGCTGAGTTTCTCCAGCATTTGGAGTCAATCGTAATGGGTGTTTGGGTCGCAGGAACGTATATAAAAATTTCGGTCTTTTATTATGCAACTGTCCTTGGCACGGCCCAATTACTGAATTTATCTGATTACCGGCCGCTTGTTTTACCAATTGGCTTGTTATTAGTCATTGTCTCTATATGGTCAATGCCTGATTTGTCAAGCTTGTCACATTTTCTAGGAACTACAGGAGTTTTTTATTTAACTTCCATTCAAACCGGCATTCCTATTTTACTATTATTGATTGCGTTAGTTAGAAAAAAAATCCAAAAAATTAAGTCGAGCAATGATCAGAATTTAAAAAGTGAGCAGCCATCAGTAGGTCTAGAAAGCGGGAATGCTAATGAATAAGCGAGGGTTTAAATTAACTGCAACTTTAATAATTTGTTCATTAACACTTCTTCTAAGCGGTTGTTGGGATCGCGTTGAAGTAAATGATTTAGGGCTTGTTCTCGCAGTTGGACTAGATAAAGCAGAAAACGGAGAAATTGAGGTAGCAATACAGCTTGCGATACCTAGTCGAATGGGGGGAGGACAAGGAGGAGGACAAATAGAAGGAGATCCAACTACCGTAGAAAAGATGACAGGAAGATCAGTTTTTGATGCTTTATCAAAGCTGCAAGCAAGTATATCTCGGAGAATTTTTTGGGGTCATAACCGGGTTATTTTCATCGGTGAAGAGTTAGCAAAAGAAGGTATTCAAAAACATCTTGATTATTTTTCCCGTGATCCGGATCCAAGGATTCGAGCCAATGTATTTGTTAGTGAGGGGAAGGCGACTGATATATTGAAGGTCATTCCTGATTTTGATAAAAGCTCTGCGGAAGTTGCAAGAGAACTTGCAAATTTTCAAGTCGGTATGAATGTAACGTTGAAAGATTTGTTAGAGATGTTAACTAGTGATGTTAATACAGCTGCACTTCCATTAATTGAAGTGGATAAGGCCGAACAAGGTAAAGGTGGATTAAGAGTAAATGGGACCGCTATTTTTAAACGAGATAAAATGGTTGGAAAAATTGGTCCGGAATTAACAAGGGGCTTGCTTTGGATTAGGGATGAAATTCGCTTGGCTGCTGTCTTAGTTGAACCGGAAGATACAGAGGGAGGACAGGTTGTCTTTAATCTCCTCCGATCACATACTGAGTTGATTCCGAAAATAGATAAGAACGGAAATCTAAAGATGACATTAAAAGTTACAACAGAAGACGATGTTGTAGAAAATGAAACAAAATTAAATTTATTGAATGCAAAATTGGTTAATAAGCTGCAAAAACAGTTGGAAAACAGAATTAAAGAGCGGATTCAAGACACACTTGAAGAAGTGCAGAAAAATTTAAAAGTTGATGTGTTTGGATTTGGGCAAGCTTTTTACCGTGCCTATCCTAAACAGTGGGCAAATTTAAAAGAAAATTGGGATGAGGTTTTTCCGGAAGTTGAAGTTGACATCGATGTGAAAGCATATATAAAAAGAACGGGAGTTTCAACTACACCACAAGGAGTACCAGAAAAAGAGGTGAAAAATTAATGAAGATTCTTTCAGCTGTTGGTGTTTTGTTCGTTGTGATTCTAATGGCTCTCTATGAGTGGCCAAAAATGGACAAGAATCAAGTGAAAGAAAAATGTGCTTTTGCCCTACTTGCATTGACAGGATGGGTGCTCTCCGTCCTGCTCATTTACTTTCCAGATATGCCAGGGCCAACCCAATTGATTGAATTTATTTTCAAACCACTTGGAAAATTTCTTGAACATTAAATGGATATTGCTTAATAGTGGTCTCCTGTTTTCTTAAGTGGTGAGATATATAGATGGCTTTAAAGACACCGCCACGGCATTTTGAATAAGAAAGGAGAAACCATGAAATGATAGAAAAAGGAAAAATTTCTTCTTTGCAATTGGGGATGATGTTATATCCGACAATTATTGCAACAGCAATATTTACTTTTCCAGCTGATATTGCGAAAATTGCTAAAAATGGTTTATGGCTTTCTCCAATTATTTCGTCGCTCGTTGGGTTTCTAGTGATTTTTATTGCCATTCGGCTGTATAAATTTTTTCCGAAGCAAACGGTCATCCAATATAGCGAAAAAATTCTTGGCAAGTTTTTTGGAAAAGCACTTGGTGTACTATTCGTGTTCACCTTATTTGTAGCAGATGGAACATCTTTAAGACAATTTACAGAACTTTCAACAGGCATCTTTCTTTTACGAACACCGATGATTGTGACGGCTGGCGGATTGCTTCTTGTATGCGGTTTTGCTGTGAGGGCTGGTTTAGAAGTGGTTGCACGGTCGACACAAATTTTATTGCCGATTTATGTGTTATCTCTAGTTTTGATTATAATCTTGATCATTCCTGAATATAATTTGGAGAATTTATTCCCAATTTTGGAAAATGGTTTCTTTTCAACTGTAAAAGCAGCGGTAGTAAAACAAACGATGTTTACGCTTTTCTTTTTAACTGCCTTTTTGTTGCCATTCGTTTCAGATACAGAAAATGTAATGAAGTGGAATTGTATTTCTATATGTTTAGTTACGGGAACGCTAGTATTTATTAATTTAACAGTGCTCTTATTATTTGGTGAAAATGTTAGTTATTTTACATATCCTTTTTTAAGTGCTTCCAGGTATGTTCGTATCGGTGATTTTTTGGAACAACTTGAATCCATTGTGTTTGCCCTTTGGGTGGCCGGTACATTTGTTAAAATAGCTGTTCAGTATTATGTTACAGCACTGGCCACTGCTCAACTTTTAGGACTTTCATCTGTGAAACCAGTCATTTTTCCGATTGGACCAATAATTTTTATATTTAGTATTTGGGGAATACCTAACTTTACATTTTTGACAGACTATATGGGAAATGCGATCCCTTATTTTTCATTTTCTATGTTAGTTGTAATTCCTCTTATGCTTCTAGTAATAGCAATCGTTCGGAAAAAAATTAGTTCTAAAAAGGCTGATGCAATGAAAATATAGATTGGGATTTTTGGTTGATTAAAAAGAGGGGGTTGAGGTATTTGCCAACTTCCTCTGGTAATATCAGGGTTCCTGTACTGGGATAATGAAAAAAATAAACTGAATATAGTATAATTTTAGAAAATAAAATTGTAGCGAATTTTGTAAAATAATATCTAATTCCCTTTGGACAAGCTGCGGTGGTTTTAATGATGGTATTACTAAAAAAACTAAAACTCCAATATCGAATTTCTATAATTGTTGTCTCTCTTATTTTCACTATTATTATATTAGCAAGTTTACTATTTTATTATATTCTATCTAGGTCGGTAGAAAAGGAACTGGGGGAACGGGCGCTTTATGTTGCTTCAATTGTGGCAGCGATGCCGGAAATACGCGAAGCATTTAAAACAGAGGAGCCGTGGACGATTATACAGCCTGAAGTTGAAAGAATTAGAATTGTAACAGGGGCTGAATATATTGTTGTTGGAAATAAGGATGGAATCCGTTATTCCCACCCGATACCGGAAAGAATTGGGAAAGAAATGGTTGGCGGTGATAATGCGAGAGCTCTTTTTTTTGGACAGTCTTATGTTTCGAAAGCAAAAGGATCCCTTGGTCCAGCCCTTCGTGGAAAGGTTCCAATAAAAGATGAAAATGGCAACATTATTGGCGTTGTCTCTGTAGGTTTTATGATGGCTGATATTCGTCAGACGATTCAAGAATACAGTATTTACATTATTTGGGTCGCTTTTTTCAGTTTGTTGATTGGAGTGACAGGGTCGATATACCTTGCCAGAAGCATAAAAAAGATTATTCATGGCCTAGAGCCGGAAGAAATTTCAGCATTATATACGGAACGCAATGCGGTTATTGAATCAGTCCGTGAAGGAATTATTGTAATTAATAAACAAGGAAACATTATTTTAGCTAACCGGGAGGCTTACAATATTCTTTCTCTAGGAGAGAAAGATGTGATCGGGAGATATTTACTTAATGTTATTCCAAATGCATCTATGCTCAAAATATTAACGACTGGAGAGAAACAATTAAATATTCAAATTAACTTAAATGGGAAAATAATAATAGCTAACCAACTTCCAGTCATTGTTAACAATGAAGTAATTGGCGCTGTTTCCAGCTTCCGTTTAAAATCAGAAATTGATCAATTAACGGAGGAACTCTCCCAAGTCAAAAGATATACAGAAGCTCTCCGCGCCCAAACTCATGAGTTTCATAATCTTCTATATACGATATCAGGGTTAATACAACTTGAATCTTATGATGAGGCTTTAGAGCTTATTCATAATGAAACAACGATACATCGGGATGTTGTTCAATTTATAATGAAAAAATTAAGTGATCCATGGTTGGGAGGCATTATATTAGGATTCTATAATCGTGCTAGAGAATTAAAAATTGATTTTATCGTGGATCGTGAAAGTAGTTTAAAAGAGCTGCCGAAACATATCGATCAAAGTTATTTTGTTTCTATTCTCGGCAACTTAATGACGAATGCTTTTGAAGCGGTAGAAAAAAATAAGCCGGGAAATAAAAAAGTTCGGTTGTTTATTACAGATTATGGTGATGATGTGTTAATTGAAGTAGAGGATTCAGGAACAGGAATTGCTGATCATTTAATGCCAAATATTTTTAAAAGAGGCTTTTCAACAAAGCAAGGTGGCAACCGTGGGTATGGCCTTGCACAAGTAAAGAAATTAGTTGATGAATTAAATGGAACTGTTGCCATTGAAAAAGGTGATTTAGATGGAGCTCTCTTCATAATAGCCATTCCGAAAGAAAGGTGTGATGATTATGTCAAAACTGGTTGAGGTACTTATCGTCGAAGATGATCCGCGCATTGCCGAAATTAATCGCCGCTTCACGGAAAAAATAGAAGGCTTTAAAGTCATCGCAACAGCAACAACAGGTGAGGAAGCAAAGGAATGGTTGGAAGTTGTTCAGCCAAATCTTGTTTTACTTGATGTCTATTTGCCTGACATGAAAGGGATTGAATTGATTAAGTATATTCGCAAGAATTTTTATGAAATTGATGTAATTATGATTACCGCAGCTTCTGAGGTGGATGTTGTTCGCCATGCGCTCCGCGGAGGAGTCGTTGATTATATTGTAAAACCGTTAACGTTTGAACGTTTTAAAGAGAGTCTTGTAAACTATAAAAATAAAATTGAAAAGCTTCAGAAAAACGAAAAATTATCTCCAGAACTGATTGAGAGTTTATGGAATCGGCAGAGTAATGGAAAAACGGTTGAAAATCAAAGTCCAAAAGGGATCGATCCATTAACACTCGATAAAATTTTAAAGTATATTGATACAATTGGAGAATCCGGAATTACTGCAGAAGTTTTAAGTAAAAACACAGGCATCAGCCGATCTACAGCGAGACGTTATTTGGAATATTTAGTTTCGCAAAGAAAAATTTATGCAGAGCTCGTTTATGGGAATGTTGGACGTCCGGAAAGGAGGTATTTTCTTACCCTTCCGTGATTTTTATGAACAAAATGCAAATAATGATCTTTATATAACTTATGAACAAATACTTCTAATATAAATAATGTTCTGATAATTTTGAGACAGCGCTTACACCGCTGTCTTTTTTTAATGATAAAAAATAGACTGCAAAACTAGTAAAAAGGGAGGATTCATTGTGAAAATGAAAAAGTTAGCTTCAATATTTCTTTCCGGCGTGTTAGCCCTTAGTTTGGCTGCTTGTGGTAGCGGAGGAGAAAAAGCAAGCACAAGCTCAAAAAGTGAGGGTACTTCCGGCTATCCGGAAAAACCTATTACAATCGTTGCTCCATCAGGTGCAGGTGGGGGTTGGGATTTAACTGCCCGTGCGGTTGCTAAAGTTCTTACAGAAACAAAATTAGTAGACCAAACGATTACTGTTGAAAACAAACCGGGCGGGGGCGGCGCCGTTTTTATGGCGGAATATGCAACAAAGGATAAAAATAATCCTTATCGGTTAAGTATTTGGTCACCGCCAATTTTAATCAATAATGACAAAAAAGAAGGAAACAGCCCTTATGGATTTAGAGATACTACTCCGCTAGCTCAATTAACTCGCGATTATGGTGCGATCGTAGTCAATGCGGATTCTCCGTTTCAAGATTTAAAATCCGCGCTCGATGCCATTAAGGCTGACCCAACAAAGGTAACGGTTGCAGGTGGTTCTGCACCAGGATCCATGGACCATTTAGTGGCTATTTTACCTGCATTTAAGTACGGAATCGATCCAAAAGTAGTTAAATACGTCTCATATGATGGTGGAGGAGAAGCAATTGCGGCTCTCCTTGGCGGCAATGCCGATTTAATTGCAACGGATGCTTCAGCGATTGGCGAGTATGTCAAGGCTGGAAAAGTTCGTGTACTTGCTGTTAGTTCAACCGAACGCTTAGGTGGGGAATTGGCAGATGTTCCTACATTTAAAGAGTTAGGAATTGATGCAGAGTTTACGATTTGGCGAGGAATTTTCGGTCCAAAGGAAATGAAGGAAAACGAAGTGGCTTATTGGAACGAAACGTTAAAAGCATTAACAGAAAGTGAAGCATGGATAAAAGAACTTGAAGCCAATGGTTGGCAAAGTGAATACAAAAATTCCGAGGATTTTAAAAAGTTCTTAGAAGAACAAGATCAATTAATTATTGAATTATTAACAGCACTTGGAATGGCTAAGTAAAGTGTTGGAAATGGAGAAGGGAGTGTCTCTTCTCCATATTTTTCATCGGAGGTGAGGAAAGTATATGAGCAAGACTTTTGATCGTTATTCAAGTTTGTTTTTCCTATGTGTTGGTATTGGATTTATCATTGAAAGTAATAAAATTACCCAAAGCGCTTATGGAAGCAGTGTTGGTCCTGATATATTTCCAAAGGTTCTAGGAATTATTTTAATTTTACTGAGTTGCAGGCTTTTCTATGAAACGTTCCGCTACCCGAGGGAAAGTAAAAAGGGAGAAGCTGTAAATTTCAAAAAGTTTGCATCCATTCTTGTTTCTGCAATTTTATACGCTCTATTCATTGAAAAATTAGGATATGTCATCACTACCTTTGCTTTTTTAGTGATCGGGTTCCAAGTGATGGAAAAAGGCGGATGGTGGAAGTCAATTTTAATTTCAGCACTGTTTTCATATGGTGTTTACTATCTATTCGTCGAGGTTTTAGATGGATCATTACCAGGGTTTCCAATTTGGTTCAGCTAGGAGGTGCGGATAATGGAAACTTTACAATTTCTTGCAGATGGATTTGCAACTGCTCTGCAGTGGCATAACTTAGTTTTTGCTTTTATTGGCGTTCTTATAGGGACGGCCGTAGGTGTATTACCGGGGATTGGACCGATGAGCGGTGTCGCGTTATTAATACCTGTAACTGCAACAATGACATCAGGATTAGAACCTGAAGCAGCGGCAGCAAGTGCCATTATTTTATTAGCAGGTGTTTATTACGGTGCCATGTATGGCGGATCAACGACCTCCATTTTATTAAATACTCCTGGAGAATCGTCTTCAGTCGTAACAACTTTGGATGGCTATCAAATGGCGAAGAATGGACGGGCTGGTGCAGCTTTAGCAATTGCAGCCATTGGATCATTCGTTGCCGGAATTATTGCTTTAATAGGTCTGATTGTTCTGGCTGAACCTTTGTCAAACGTTGCTTTATCGTTTGGGCCAGCGGAATATTTTTCATTAATGATTCTTGGTTTATGTGCGGTGAGTGGGCTGGCAGGAAAATCAATGACAAAGGCACTCATCATGACAGTTGTTGGATTGCTCCTTGCAACGATTGGTATGGATAATGTATCTGGTGTTGCCCGTTTTACGTATGATATCCCAGTGTTATATGGTGGTTTGGAATTTTTAACAATCGCTGTAGGTTTATTTGCATTAGGTGAAGTATTTAAAACGATCCTTGAAAAAGACGATGGTGGAGGAGCCATTGCAAAAGTCGGGCGCATCCTCCCAACGAAAAAAGATTTAAAAGATAGTTCGGCTCCTATTATTCGTGGTTCTTTATTAGGATTTTTTATTGGTGTTCTTCCAGGTGCAGGTGCAACGTTGGCTTCTTTCTTCTCTTACGTTGCAGAGAAAAAGCTTAGCAAAAATCCAGAGAAATTTGGCCAAGGTGCCATTGAAGGGGTTGCAGGGCCTGAAGCTGCGAATAATGGAGCTTCTGGTGGTGCGTTAATTCCGTTATTAACGCTAGGTATCCCTGGTTCCGGAACGACTGCAATCTTAATGGGTGCGCTTATTATGTACAATGTTCAACCAGGCCCATTGCTATTTTCAGATCATCCAAAAGTAGCTTGGGGACTAATTGCCAGCATGTTTATAGGAAATGTCATGCTACTTTTATTAAATATGCCGCTAGTTAAAGTGTTTGCAAAAATTATAGAGACACCGAAAAAATACTTACTGCCTATTATTATTGCCATTTCAATTTTTGGTGTTTATGCTGTCCAATTTACCGTGTTCGACCTCCTTCTTTTAATCGCTTGTGGTGTTGTCGGCTACTTTTTAACGAAAAATGATTTTCCGGTTGCCCCGCTAGTATTAGGATTGGTATTAGGCCCAATGATTGAAAACAATATGCGAAGAGCTTTAACACAATCGAACGGCGATTATATGATTTTCTTGCAAAGTCCGTTATCTCTTAGCTTCTTAATTGTTGCTGCTTTATGGATGTTGATTCCGATTATTTTAAAAATGAAAGGGAAAAAGGTCATTATTAATGAAGAAGATTAGGTTGGGACAAGGGGGGCATGTACCTTGTCCCGGTTGTTTTCAGTCCTTAAATTAGCTAGAAAGAAGGGCTGTTATGGATGTATTTTTTCTCATTGTAACAAAAGTCATTTTTCCGATCTTTTTGCTCATTGGTACAGGTGTTTTATTACATCGCAAATTTGAACTGGATTTGAATACTCTATCTAAATTAAGCACTTATTTTCTGCTGCCTGCTGTTTGTTTCGTCAATATCTATGAAGGAAATTTGTCGTGGAAACTAATTGGACAGCTCATCGTTTACTTGCTTTGTTTTACGTCTCTATTAATTTTATTAGGTTTTGTTATAGGGAAGCTTTGTAGATTTGATCAAAAAATATCAGCCAGTTACCGGAATAGTTTAGTATTAATAAACTCAGGGAATTTCGGCTTACCCATTAGTGAATTGTTATTCCATGCAAATCCTATCGGGATATCAATTCAAGTCATCATATCGATTTATCAAAATATATTAACGTTTACGTATGGCCTTTTTAACTCCGTTTCTTCAGAAAGGAAAGGTCTTCGGCCATTATTGGAAATTATGAAACTGCCTATTATTTACGCTCTCATTTTGGCAATTTTATTACGTGCTTTCCATATTGAAATTCCAGATATCATTTGGGATCCTGTTGAAAGTGTTTCAAATGCATTTTTAGCTATCGCGCTTATTACTTTAGGCGCTCAAGTTGCTCATTTAAAATTGAATCGACTCTCCCTTGAGTTGTTGATGAGTATCGTTGGAAGATTAATTCTATCACCAGTTATTTCTTTATTGCTTATTTTGTCACTCGGTATTCAAGGGGTTGCAGCACAGGCATTATTGATTGCTAGTTCTTTCCCAACTTCTAGAAATAGTGCATTGTTGGCATTAGAATATAACAACAATCCTGAGTATGCAGCCCAAGTTGTTCTACTAACAACGATATGCAGTAGTATTACCGTTGCTGTTGTTGTGTATATTGCAAAAATCATTTTTTAGTCAATGAAATGGAAGTAGTCCCGGGACGGTGTGGCTGTCCCGAGACTAGTTATTCTATCAATTCCACCTCTAACCATTTTCGTACACTATTTATAAACCATATTTTGCTGCATTTTTTTAGATCGTCTAACGTTAAACGTTTTTCCTGAATTTCTCCGTTTTTCAAAAGCGCTTCACGGAATGTTCCAGCAAGCAAACCGCTTTTGACAGGAGGGGTTAAGCAAATTCCGTCTATTTCTAAGACGATATTTCCATTCGTAAATTCCGTAATCTCGCCATGTTTATTCCATAGTAAAATATCAAAAGCGTCAGGGCTTTTTTTCTTTTGAAAGTAAGTATATACGTCTCGATTTGTTGTTTTATGATATAAAAACGGGTTGTTTATTTCAATTGGTTCATCAGCTAGAACTACTTTGAGCGGAGCTTCTAGCTTCATAATTGGCTGAGATTCGACCATTATTTCACCACGATTGGATAAAAGAAAACGAACTTTGAACTCGCCGTGATCATGTTGTTTTGCCAAATTATTTAATGCATATTGAACTTCTTCTTTGTTAAATGGATAGCCAAAATAATGTGCTGAATTTTGCAATCGATTGAGATGTTCATTTAGTAAAAAGAGCTTTCCATCTTGTAATAATAAGCTTTCAAGCAATTGAAAATCTGATCTTTCTACTTTCAGCAGCCTTGCTTTTGCTACAACTTCATCATATTCATCTTCGGCAGTTGAATCCCAAGTAATTCCGCCGCCTACACCGTACGTTGCTTTACCAGTTTCATGATGAATAACGATTGTTCTGATTGGAACATTAAAAACCGCTTCCTTGTTAGGGGTAATAAACCCGATGGCGCCGCAATAAACATCCCGAGGTGTTTGTTCAAGTTCTTCGATGATTTCCATTGTGCGTACTTTTGGTGCACCTGTAATCGATCCACATGGAAAAAGTGCTTTGAACATGTCAACCAATTGAATATTGGCCGGAACTTTTGCTGTAACGGTTGAAGTCATTTGGTGAACCGTCGGGTACCTTTCAATTTCAAAAAGTTTAGGGACTTGTACCGTTCCTTTTTCAGCTATTGTTCCTAAGTCATTCCGAAGCAAATCGACAATCATAACATTTTCTGCACGATTTTTTTCTGAAAAATAAAGTGATTTTGCAATAGCTTCATCTTCAATGAATGTAAGTCCGCGTTTGGCTGTCCCTTTCATTGGACGTGTTGTTATCATATCATTTTTATAGTGAAAAAAGAGTTCAGGTGAAGCGGACAAAATGCTATGAGTCATTGTATTAATGTAAGCGCAGTAGTTGGAGCTTTGCGCTTTTTTTAGTCTTTGAAAAAATGCAATATCATCCCCTTCAAATTGGGAATAAAGACGAATAGTGTAGTTAACTTGGTATGTATCGCCGCTTGCAATGTAGCTCTTAATGGAAGAAATCGACCGCTGGTACTCTTCCTTACTAACAGTGGGGTGCCAATCCTCAATTGTATATGAACCAGAGCTGATGAGCGGCTGGGACACCGGTTCGGAAAAAATGCCAAACCAGAGGAAAGGCATGGAAGGATTACGATTGACTTTAAAAGCTTTATCAAATGCAGGAGCGCTCTCATAGGAAAGAAAGCCGGCAGCGTAAAAACCGTTTTGAACTTCCTCCTGAATCATTTGAAGGCATGGTACTACATCTTCAATTTGATGGGCGGCAATAATTTTTATTGGATTACAAAAGGTTAGAGGTTCGATTTCACCTGAAAAATTAGCAAATTCAAAAGATAAAATCGGAGCATCGTTATGTAAACTTTTTATTTTCATAATGATCCTATTCCTTTATTAAAGCAGTTTTCTATAGTAGTAATGTCATTATTTTAAGTGAATTAGGAAAATGGGGCAAGAATCTATAGAATGGTTCTATTTTTTTGAAGCTTTAATGGCAAAATAGATGAGGGCAATCGGTTTTTCCTAAGGCTGTAGAAAAGGGAAGAGGTCTTTATGAAATAAAAAAATATATTTGATTTGGAAATAACACATTTTACATGAAAAAAGGGGATCGAATCTTATGATTTTTTGTAAAGAAAGTGTTGGCGACAACGGTTTCTTGATGATGGTTATGATTCAAACAAAAGATGGACTGCTAATATTTCGAAATGTGATCAACGATCTTTTTAAGAATTCTGTTGATTTTCTAATAGATGAACTTTGTTTGTCCACCAACAGTAGAACTTTAAGCTGTAGGAATTACCATTTTGCCGAAGAGCGATCCCCTTTTTTTGAATAAACTCAACGTAACTTTTGTTTTGACTATAAAAAAGTTCTTTTCATTCTTGACAAGTGGAGTTGGGATCTTAGTAGACGTTGTCTTGCTTTGTAGACTACGTGATCTGCCGGGCTTTCTTCATTTAAATGCATCTTATTTACTTATGAAAAGGTATACGAAATCGGCAGATGGTTCGTTTCATTAGCAAAAATGAGTGAAAAGTCGCGGGTGCCTGTTCCGGCTGACTGTGTGGTTGCAGGGCATGATTGCAAGATTGTCAGCCCTTCGCTAGTTGAAATGTTCTTGTATGGTTTGGAAAGAGTGCCACCCGTTTATTCAATTGTCATTGATTTAGGTGCTTGCTCTCCTTCATACCAGTCGAATTCAATCTCAAAGGAGTGCTTATCTCCTTTTTGAGTGTACTTAAATTCAACTTTGATTTGACCGGTAGGTTGGACGATAACTTGTTCTTCCCCTTGAACAATCGTAAATTTTCCTTCTTCTTTAAGTTTTTGCGCCACTTTTTCAAGCATAGCAGCGAAATCCATTGGTGAAAGCTGTTCTTTATGCTTCAACAAGACTTGTGTGGCTGGTTTGGTCATTTCATTCATCATAATCCCTCCTTTCACTTTTAATTTAATTATAATATAAATTGTTGGTAGAAAGCCGTATAAATATGTACAAATATGGCAACTTTTCAGGTTTGTTGTATGAATCTTGGAGTGGGGTTTGAAATTTCAAAAATATGAATTGAGTTATTTTACTAGAAGATTTTTTATGTAAGTTGATGGGAACCAATTGGTTTCTGTTGGTAATAAGAGAAGTCTAAGAGGAGTCTAACAAATTCAAAGATCTTTTCAACTGATAAAGGATGACTATGGATTTCAAAAAATATTTCAGTCCGAATTTTACTCCATTCGGACTGAAAGTTATAGAAGATCTACATCATATATTGTCGTTCTATTTCTACCATCATTTTTTGATTGATAGAGGGCGGCATCTGCTCTTTTGATAACCATTTCCGGTGCTTCGTCATCTTTTTGATATGAAGAAATCCCTAATGAAATTGTGATGGGTTCTCCAGTTGGCGAAGGAGTTTGGGAAATGGTTGTGCGTAAACGTTCAGCTAATGCATAAGCATCTTTTTCATCTTTTTCTTTTAGAAGAATGGCGAATTCCTCTCCGCCATAACGGTAACATAAATCTTCTTCCCGGGTTGTGTTCATCATTATTTGTGCCAGGAATCGAAGCACATCATCACCAACTAAATGGCCATGAACATCATTTACTTGTTTAAAACGGTCAATGTCGAGCATGATTAACGAAAAAGGTGTTTTATGATTGAAATACTTTTGAATTTCGAGATCAAATGCTCTGCGGTTTGCTAATCCTGTGAGACCATCTTGTTGGATTTGTCTATTAAGCATTTGAAAATGTTGTTGAATATGTTGATATAGTTGTTTCACCTCATATATGTAAGATTTAATTTCCATACGATGAATGGACTGTCCGTTTGTTTTAGGGAAGATTGCTTCTTCAGAAAATCTAGCAAGCTTATTAATAGGCTTCGTAATATGATTTGTAAAAAAGGAAGCTATTAATAAGACCGCCAATAACATCGGCAGTGACTGAAATATAATTTTATTCGTTAAATCTTGAAGAGGCTTATCGATAACAGAGGTAGGAGTTAGTGTAATAACACCCCAACCAGTCTGTTCAACATAAGCATAGCCGGCAAAATATTTGTTACCTTGATTCGTAATTGTTTGTTTTGCTCCGCTTTTTCCTTGTAACACCGTTTGGACAAGCGGATGATTAGCGATTGATTCGTTAATTCTCTTTGAATTGGGATGATAGATGATTCGTCCAGTCCGATCTACAACAAAGACAGATGATTCATCTAAAAAATCATGCTCATGCAAAATTCTCTTTAAAGAATTATCTTGTTGTAAGTAAATGGTGCCATTAACAACTCCTATAAAATTGCCGGAATTATCAAAAATTGGATGTGAGACGAGGACCTCTAGATTGCCGCTTTGTGCAAAATAAGGATCTGAGATAAACGGCTTTTTATTTGTTAAAGCTTGTTTCATTAATGGATCAGTAATTTTCATCCCCGGCTTCAAAATATTCGGGCTTTCTTGTATTTCTAATGGACTTATTAATTGAATGACACCGCCTGTATCAGTCGTGTATAGAGAGTTATAATAGCCGCGATTGGCTGCCAGCCATTCGTCTAACTTAGTTTGACTAATTGGTTCTTTGCCAATAATGCGTGCTAATGTACCTAGATTTTGCTGCATATTATATAAAAAGCCGTTCGTGCTTAAAGCTACCTTTTTTGCATAACGGTAATTATTTTCAAGATGATTTTCGGTTAATATATTTTTCAGTGCTTGGTTTGTCAAATACCAATGGATCATCGTCGTACTAAAAACTGTAAAAACTGCTAATAAACTGAGAGCGACTTTTAGTCTTACACCTTTTTTGTACATATAAATCTCCCCTTAATTGAGGTCATCTACGTTTATGCGGGAAGTTTAAAATCAAATTCATGCTAAATTGACCTAATAGTAAACTAGGGACAAGCTTAATTCTATAGTATAATTTTACCAATATAAAGGAGATATTTATATAGAAAATATTGTACATATTTGTGACAGGTAATGGATTGCATAAAAAAGCGCCAAATCAACAGCGGCGAACTGCAGATTTGGCGTTTCAGCTTTAAGCAACGATATTTGCTTTTTCAAGAAGTTTTAGAAAAACATCCTCGAGTGTATTTGTATTGTATTTAGCATAAATGTCTTGCAAGTTGCCACTTTCTTTTACTTGACCTTCAAATAAAATAAAAATGCGATCGGAAATTTCAGCAACATCTCTCATAATATGGCTGCTTAAAATAACAGTTTTCCACTCTTTTGTTAATTCCTTTATTATTTTCTTGAACTCTATGACCCAATATGGATCTAAGCCATTCGTTGGTTCATCGAAAATATAGACATCGCAATCGGCGAGTAGAGCTTGAGCAAGATTTACACGTTGTGCCATTCCTTTTGAAAAAGATCCGATTTTTTGATGGCGAACATCCCAGAGCCCCACTTTTTTTAAGATCGCATCAATGTCAGCGAAACTTGCATCAACGAATGTTTTGTAATAGTTTAATACTTCAACAGGTGACAATTCTTTTGGAAAATTCATATGGTCAGGCATATAGCCGAACCATTTTTTCTTAGTCGTATGAAAATGGATCGTACCTGATGAAGGTTTTTCAATTCCTGTTATCAGTTTTATTAATGTACTTTTTCCCGCTCCATTTCCGCCACAGAAAACAACACATTCCCCTTTATAAATGGAAAGGTCGGTCGGAAATAATACTTGTTTTTTTCCATAAGATTTTGTAACATTTTTTACTTCAAGAATCAAACCGTTATTAGCCAAGGCGATCTCTCCTTTTAGCTATCGTAAAATTGGCCAGAAATAAGGCGATGGCAATCATGAAAAGGGATGATAAAACTACATAATTTGTAAAACGGCCGCTTTGCCCCCATTGATCGATAATTAAATATTCCGGTCCAAAAATATAGTTAGCATTCAATTTCGTGATGGACCAGACTCGTAATGATTCAATTGGATTGGATAAAATGAGAGCAAGCATGCTGTTTAATTTGTATGCATATGGTATGAGATCAACGATCGAAAAAATGATAAACTCATAACCGAAAACTAGAAAGCTCCAAGCGCATAAAGCAAAGGACAAACCCTGCATTCTTGTAGAGCTTATAGCGCCAATGAATACTGAAAGGGCAGAAAAAGTGATAATCAGAAAAATATTTAATAAAATCAATGTTTTGTAATAGCTTATTTCCGCACCGTCCGTTGTTAAAAAAATGATAACGCCAAATAATCCATACGTAATACCTAATGCAACGAGAAGTGAAATAGAGAGTGCTAAAAATTTGCTTAATAAATAATAAAAGTAAGGTTTTTGATACGTTCGATAGAGAGACAGCCGGCCATCTTCTTTATCGGCGACAATCGCATTCGTACCAAAAATTAAACTAATAATCGGCATTACCCATAACGATAAATTCATTAATAAGGCCATGGCACGATTGTATCCGGATTTTTCATCGATAGTGCTTTCGTCTTGTTGGATTTCTTCTAATCCAAAATAAGATGGATCGATCGTACCGGTATCAATTTTTATTCCTGAATCTGCGAGGCCATAGCTTATTTCTTGCGGATCAGCTTCCAATGACTTTAGACCATAAAAGTAGAATAGAGCTGCCATAATCAATAGTAAAAGCATAAAATTGAGCAGCCACTTACTCCGCAATAACAGCCGCAATTCGTAAGAGGTCATTGCCCTTAAAGTTTGGAAAGCTTTCATTTTCATCATCCCTTTATGATCAATGTGCATCTTGAAGAAAAAATGAATATATACTTATGGCCAATTTACCTTGTTGTTTCGCTTAGTAATTTTTTGACTAATTTAGTGGCTTGATTTTTGTCTAGTTGATTATCATTTTTGGAACTCTTAATCGTTGTTTCAGTATGATGTCCACTTTCAAGTTTCTTTGTTGTTTAGTGCAAGATTTTACTCATGCCCTGTTGTTGGTCACAGTAATATTGATCGACTCATTTATTATTCCTTTGAATGTCCGTCTTGTTGTTCTGTATGTTCCATGTCGCCATGTCCGGCTGCCTTTAGGGCTTCAACATCTACTTTTAGCAGCTTTTCAGGAGTATAAAGTTCACCACCATGTTCAGCTTTGAAATTGTAAGCTTCTTCTTGTGACTTAAATGCTGCAAAGTTATATCCCATCGGAGAGCTGACAGTATCATTTTGTACAAAATAAGCTTCATATAAATTGACCCATTCATCTGTGTGATAGTCATGAACAAAAATATTAGCTGCTTCTTCTAAATGGTCCCGTAAAAATATGATCATACAGCCAATGTCATCAAACTTTTTCGGTGTTCCGTCTTTTAAAATTACTTCACTTGATGCTTTCAAATTTTGAATCCCCATATGGCATTCATCGCAGCTGTCAACGTTCGTGTCAATTGACACTGGCTCAAAAGCACTTTTGCCGCTGCAACCTGCTAAAATACCGAGTAATAACAAAATGATGACTGAAAAATTACGCACTTTCATGTTTCGTCCTCCTTAATTTCCATAATGTAAAAAAGCTAATTGATAAAAATCCTGCAAATAAGCAGCCATCAACGAAGTCCATTTCTTCATGCATATTGCCATTTCCTTCTAATATTTGAGAACGTTCTATGACAATTGGTTCTTGGAGCGGATATTCATCAATAATAAATTGTTTAGAAGGAATGGCTGTAAATTGTTCAATGGCATTCCATAATCGGACGGCAGGACTGCCTGAGAAAATTTGCAAATATGGTTCATCTGCTGTTAAATGGTAAAAAACATCACCGCTTTTATAGGCATAAGCAACCGTTTCAATAAGAAAGCGGTCTTCAGGCTCGGAAGTTCCATTTAAGGAATCGTTCCCTAATCCTAAATCAATGTGTGTTTGATCATCCCAATAGTTTCCATATCCATCACGGTTAAACGAATTTACATTGTCTTGATCTGTAATGACTTGCTGAATATTATTAAAAAAGTTATTTAAGTAAATTTGATTGTTTTCAGATGTTTTGCCAAGTTCAATACCTTTGTCATTTTCAATAAATTCATTAAAAGAAATTTCATTTCTTTTTCCATTTTCAAAATAAATGCCTTTGTTATTTTTCTTAAAAATATTAGCAGAAATAGTAGAATCGAAAGTATCGAACAAAAAGAGTCCTGCTCCTTCGAGCGTTTTGTTTTCATAGAGAAGGTTCTCTTTAATTGTTAGCCGCAAACTTTGCATAATCATTAACCCATTGCGATTGTTTATTAATTGATTTTGAGTAATGCCAACATCTTCCGAATCCATCAAATGGATGCCGTATCTTGTTTTAATAATTTGATTTCCAGTTAATAGACAGAGGTTAGAATATGAAAGATAAATACCATCGTTTGATTGATAAATATAATTATTGCTAACGATTGTTTGTGGCGCTTCAATTAAATAAACGCCGTGG
The DNA here is from genome assembly GCF_013303125.1 of Calidifontibacillus erzurumensis. Classification (GTDB taxonomy): domain Bacteria; phylum Bacillota; class Bacilli; order Bacillales; family Bacillaceae_J; genus Calidifontibacillus; species Calidifontibacillus erzurumensis. Next base: position 37,695 of record NZ_JABTTE010000017.1, read on the forward strand.
CCTTTATGAAATTTTTCATCTTGAAAACTTGTAATAACATTTCCTTCGATTTGATGACCATAGCTATTTTTTAAGACGATTCCATGAAAGACGTTATAGAGCTTATTATTCTTTATAACACTGCGATTTCCGTTTACATGAATCCCAGCATTTTGAGAGCCGCTTCCTTCGATTTGCAAATTTTCAATTGTAACATCATCGGCATTAATTGTGATGACATTTCCTTGATTTGGCCCTACAAGTGTTGCCCCAGTTTCGCCTTTAATGGTTATAGACTTATCTATGGTAAGAGTTCCTTTATAAATTCCTTCTTTCATTACGATAACATCATGGTCAGATAAATTTTCGAGAGCCATTTGCAGTTCTTTTTCATTAGAAACTGTCATTTCTTCAGCATGGCCGATGCCGTTCAAAAAGAACAAGCTTATGAGAAATAAAAAGAATGTTTTCATTTCATAGAAAACTCCTTTTCGCAAATTATGCACTTTATGCACTATTTCTATATATCAAACTATATCAAGGTAACTAATCGAAACAGTGTGATTAATATCACGAAAAATGCCTGGAAATTTGGAAAGTTTGTGGATGTTTTATATGGAAAATAAGAAATTTTTATGTTGAAAATGTGAAACGGTGGAAGGGATGTTGTATGAATCGGATAACTAAAGTTTCCATGGAAAAAAGAAATTTGTAATTGAATTGCGAATTTTCGCGAAAATTGACAGGAATATTTGTCTTAATGAGGAATTAATAGAGTATACGTTCATAGATTGTCGAAAGAAGTTTCCCACTTCAAAGATTAGAAGTCTAGGTGAGAGCGAAATGGGAGATGGAAGTCGCCAATTTAAGCTAAAAGATTTGGAAGAAAAGGCTCGGTAATTTTTAGGGTCAGCTTAATGAAAAGCGAATACCTCTCAAATCTAAGGTTGATCTAGCTGTCGTTTACAACAAGATCCAAATGCTGGACAACGTAAAGAAAGGAGAATTGTATGAACCGAGAAGATTATGAGGCTGTGTTAGCGCTTCACAGAGTTCCAGTATCAAAGTTGCAATCGAAATTTGATCCAAATAAATTTCAATTTGAAACAACGGCAGATCTTGAAAAAATGCCAAATGAAATGATTGGTCAAAAACGTGCTGAAAAAGCGATGGAGTTTGGCTTGGCTGTTGAACAATCTGGTTATAATGTTTTTGTAGTCGGTCCTGCTGGTACAGGACGTATGACATATACGCAAGATAGTGTAACAAAAATGGCGAAACAAAGGCCAATTCCTGATGATTGGTGTTATGTTTACAATTTTGAAAACCCCGATAAACCGGTTGTTATTCCTTTCCCGGCTGGTCAAGGGCAAAAGTTTCAACGGGAAATCGAAATATTACTAATTGATATAGAGCGTCAAATTCGGTCGGCTCTTACGAGTGAAGTGTTTGAAAAAGAGAAGCGGAAAATTCTTGATGGTTTCCGTGAAAAAATTGAGGCACTTTGGGAAGAAACTGAAGCATTTGCCTTGGAAAATCAAATTAAAATTGAACGAACACCAACGGGCATTGAGACGTTTCCGCTATTGTTTGGCAGACCAATGGATATAAAAGAGTTTGAACGTCTATCAGATTCAAACAAAAAGATCATTAAAGAAAGAGAAAATATTGTAGAAAATAAGATTGATGAAACATTCTATCAAATTTTTAAAATTGAAGAGCAGTTAAGGAAAAGCGTAAACAAATTCATTATGGAAACGGTTGCCCACTCAATTGAAGGACTTTTCCAACCGCTTCGGGAAACTTACAAAGATCATCCAAAAGTGCTCGATTATTTGGAAGCTTATTTTCATGATGTTGTAACCCATTACTCAGTTTTTATGGGAAATAACCAAAACGAACAGCAAAATATTTTAAATACGCTGCTAGGTTCAAAAGAACAATATTTGCATCGCTATACCGTGAATTTATTTGTCAATAACAGGCATTTAACAGGGGCGCCGGTTATTTATGAACCGAATCCTAATTACCATAATTTATTTGGAAAAGTGGAATACCATGGTTCGTTAGGAAGCTGGGTTACTGATTTTACTTTAATTAAACCCGGGGCGCTTCATTTGGCGAATGGAGGGTATTTAATTCTTCAAGCGACAGAGTTATTGCAGCATCCGAATACATGGGCTAGGCTTAAAAGGGCGCTGCAAACCGGGTGTATTCAAGTTGAGAGCGCTTTTGAAGAACATGGGGTATTGCCGACAACCGGTATAAAACCGCAGCCAATTCCTCTAAACTTGAAAGTCATTTTAATTGGCCCTTATTATCTATATGATTTGCTTTCAATTTACGATGAGGAATTCCATAAGCTTTTCAAAGTAAAGGTAGAATTTGTAACTGTAATGGACAAAGACGAAGAAAATAGTCAGAAAATGGTCCGGTTTGTGAAAAACTTTGTAGAACAGGAAGGGTTGCTGCCATTTCACCGGAGGGCCATTGCCAGGGTAATTGATTACAGTTCCCGCTTAGTAGCAGAGCAAACGAAATTATCAACAGATTTTCATGAAATTACGAAAGTGCTCGTTGAAGCAAGCTATTGGGCGCAAAAAGATGGAGAATCAATCGTTGATGATAATCATGTTGAAAAAGCGCTCGTGGAAAAAGCTCTTCGTTCCAATCATGTATCTGAGCAATATCGGGAAATGATTCAAAACGGAACAATAATGGTAGAAACGGATGGATACCGGATTGGTCAGATCAATGGATTAGCAGTACTCGGAACGAGGGATTCCGTTTTTGGCATTCCAACAAAAATTACTGCACAAACGTATGTGGGTAAGAGCGGGATTATAAATATTGAAAGGGAAACAGCGCTAAGCGGACAAATTCATAATAAAGGAATGATGATTTTAACAGGTTTCTTATCTGGTGAATTTGCGAAAAATCGCCCGATTCCTTTATCAGCTAGTATAACGTTTGAACAAACGTATTCGCTGGTTGATGGCGACAGCGCTTCAAGCACAGAGCTATATGTATTATTATCGTCGTTAGCTGAAGTGCCGATTTATCAAGGCATTGCGGTTACAGGTTCAGTAAATCAATGGGGAGAAATCCAGCCGATTGGCGGGGTTAATGAGAAAATCGAAGGATTTTTCCATATTTGTAAAGAAAGAGGATTCACCGGCAAGCAAGGTGTCATTATACCGAAACAAAATGTCAAAAACTTAATGTTGGCAGATGAAGTAGTTCAAGCTTGTTCCGAAGGTCTCTTTCATATTTGGGCAGTCAGCCATATTGCAGAAGGTATTGAAATTTTAACAGGGGTTAGAGCAGGGAATATCCGAGATGAAAAAGGCCAATATCCGCCAGGCACAATTTTTGCTAAAGTTGAAGAACGGTTTGTGAAAATGTATGAAATGTTCAATAAACCATCCGAAAATGTAAAAAATACTGAATCCAATTAAAGCTAAAAGGTATTTTCATAGTTTGTGATCAATCTCCTACCTTAAATGTTTTGAAGGTGAATCTTGCGAGAAGGTGGGAGATGGTCGCCTTTGGACAAGAGATAACTTTTTTCCATCTCGATTGCCCGATTTTCAATGATTTATTGTTATTAACTTATATAAAGAAAATACAGAAAAAATTTAACTTGCGAAATGCAAGTTTTTATTTTTGAGATAACAGGTTATTCATGGGGATGCTTCCTAAAGTTTCTTATATAAGCTTGAAGAACTTTTTCAACTTGACACATTGGGAAGGTTGCTGAAATAAAAAACAAGGGAGACCTATAATTTTGCTCCCTTGTTTTGTTTAAGGTTTTACGAAAAGTTTTGCCGATCTATTTTTTGAGAGCTATTTTACCCGGATTAGAAAGTATAAATCCGGTCCCACTTTTTCTGGTTCTTTGACTAATTCATATCCATGTTTGACAACTTCTTCTGGGACACTTCTGAAAGATTGCGGACAGTCGGCAATGACTTGCAGTGTCTCGCCTGATTTCATCGTTTCTAGCGCATCCAGCGCATACATGACTGGATATGGTCATGGTTCGCCGCGAATATCTAGAATATAATCAATACGTTCTTCTTCCTTCATTTCTTTCACCTACTAAAGTTTTAATGTTAAACTGTTTGTTGTTTTGTTGCTAGTGATTTCTTTGCTTCCACTTTTAATCCTTTGCCATAACGGTAATGATTTTCCCACCAGTATGAAAATAAAAACCAAATCGCTAATAAAAGGAGTGTGCCAAATAGTGCTTGGTACGGCCCCCACGCTTCGATTAAATTAATGGCAGGCCAGCCTTCTGTTAAAGCGTTGTATAAACCGAGATGATCCCATGCATAGGCAAGTATCGTTGCTCCAAGGATATTTCCTACCCCTACAATCCAAAAGTGCACTTGTCCTTCCATCGCCCGGTACATCCAACCTGTTTCGCACCCACCTGCAAGGACAATGCCAAGACCAAAAAGCAGTCCGCCAATGGCTGTACTTGGTGCGGATACTTTAATGAGCGCTTGCATACCAGATTGAATGAAATAGAAAGTGAGAATGACACTAATGGCAACACCGACTGCTAAAGCTTTTGTCATGACCGCACGGCCGCTCACCCATAAATCACGGAAAGCGGAAGTAAAACATATTTGTCCTCTTTCAATTAAAATTCCAAACCCAAGACCAAATAAAGCGGCAGCTGCCAATAAAGCTTTTCCATTTACGATATAAACTGCCAGAATAACAGCAAAAAGAACTGCTACTATTATTCCTAAATAAACTTGCAGATTGCTTGTTTTATTAACTTTTTGCACTACAGTTTTATTTGATGCAATTGCCATTTTCTTTTGGAAATTTGGTTTTCCGCGCCACCATGATGTGTTAATAATTTTAACGCCGATATAAGTTCCAATGCCGGTCGTAACCATGAAAATCCAAGAGTGAAATGAAAATTGCGGGATTCCGGTAAAAAATGCAGCTAAGTTGCAGCCTAATGCCATTCTTGCTCCAAATCCGGCAATGATACCACCGATAAACCCTTGAACGAGTCGCCGCTTTTGTTGAGGAATGCGGATTTTGAAGTTTTTCCCTAGCAAAACGGTAATCAGGGCACCGGCAAACATACCGATAATGATCCATCCATCTGTACGGGTAAATGTTGTTCCGTCCATTTTTACTAGATTAAAATAAGCCCAGTTTGAAATGTCGACGCCAAAAAATTGCAAAATATGGCCGCCGAAACGGGTGAACTCACCGGTAACTGCCCAAACTGTTCCTGTTACAGCAAAATAAAAAGCACTCAATATACCAGCGAGGCCTACGGCAATATATGGGTTCCAATATTCGCCTAAAAGTTTGTTGTAAAATGCTTTGAACATCCCAATTCGCCCCTTTCTTCATTCGTATTTTCAATTATGTAATGATATCTATTTTATTATAAAGAATTCTTATAATGATAATAATTATTTTTTATTTGTCGAGAAAAAACGTACTGTTTTTTTGTTCATAGAAGACTGAAGTATTATAATAGATAAATAGTTGAATCTAGGGGTAGAGAGACTTGGTTAAAGAAAATAGCAAATATAGATGGGTTGTATTTTCAACTGTATTGATGGCATATTTTTTAATCGTAAGCCAACGAACAGCTCCTGGCTTAATTTCTGTTCAGTTAATGAATGAGTTTCAAATATCTGCTAGTTTGATAGGAATCCTTACGAGTGCTCAGTTTTTTGCTTATGCAGGATTGCAAATTCCAATTGGGATTCTTTCAGACCGTTTTGGACCAAATATATTTTTAATAACAGGTACGATCTTGAGCGGAATCGGTACAATTTTATATAGTATTGCACCAAATGAATATATTCTTCTATTGGCAAGAACGATGGTTGGCGTTGGCGATGCCACCATTTGGATTAATGTCGTTCTTATTTTAAGCCAATGGTTTAAGCCGAATGAATTTGTTAGATTGCTTGGATTTGCGGGAATGAGCGGGAACCTCGGTTTTTTGCTGGCAACAGTTCCTTTTTCTGCGTGGATTGCTTTAATGGGGTGGAGGATGCCGTTTTTAACGACAGGAATTATTCTTTTTCTAATTGGTATATTGCTTTATATTGTTTTAGTAAAAATTCCGAAGAAAACGATGAAAGATGTGGTCCGGCAAACATCGATGAGAATAGAAAATCGGGAAAAAACGTTGAATATTCTATTAAGGGTTTTTTCAAATCGCCAAGCATGGGCAACTTTCTTTTGTCACTTCGGGATTGTCGGAACGTATGTTGGTTTTATAGGATCATGGGCGGTTCCATATGGAATGCATGTGTATAGTTTGACGCGATCGGAAGCGAGCCAACTTATTTTAATAGGTATTATTGGGGCGATTATTGGTGCTCCGATTACAAGCTGGCTGGCCAGCCGGGTGCATTCCATTAAACGTCCATATGCAATTGTTCATTTGATCGTATTTTGTTGTTGGCTTGCATTTTTATTTTTTAGTGGGAAGCCGCCTTTTTTTATGCTCATTCTTTTATACTTTTTCATCGGTTGTGGTATTGGAGCCAGCGCCTTAACATTTGCGATCGTCCGGGGGTCTTTTGCAATGAAAGAAGTAGGTGTTGTTTCTGGTTTTGCCAATACAGGAGGCTTTTTAAGTGCTGTTTTATTGCCGGCTATTTTCGGAAAAGTTTTGGATCATTTCCAATCGATGGATACCGCTGTTGGTTATCAATACGGCTTTTGGATACCGGTGGCATTTTCTCTAGCCGGATTAATCGGTGTGTTTCTAATAAAGGAAAAAGAACAGGAAATAGAAAAAGGCGCCTAAATATCAATATGAATTTAGGCGCCTTGATTCGTTTTGACAGCTTTCTTTCTTTAATTTCCAAATGACATTTCCTAAAGCAAAGATCCATAGGATGGAAAGAACAACGTACGTATAGAGGCTCGTAATGTAAGAGGCATTGAGCGCTCCTAAAAGCGTTCTTATATTAGTTATGATTATCATGCCGCCAACAAGGGCCCCTAACAAATTCGTTGGGATTATTTTTACGAGCCAAGCAGCAATGGGTGCCGCAATAAGACCACCGATCATAAATGCAATAACCCATTGAATGTTTATTTGTGACCATCCTATTGTCAGTAGAAAGCCGATTGTAGATGAGAGAGCGATTGCAAATTCACTAGTATCAACGGATCCGATGACTTTTCTCGGTTCCATATCATTTTTTGTCATTAAAACAGGTGTTGCAATTGGACCCCATCCCCCGCCGCCTGTTGCATCGAAAAAACCAGCGATAAAACCAAGTGAGATTAAATGTTTGTGATTCCTTTTTGTATTGGCAATTTTCGAAGGCTGGTTACGGTGAAATAAAAATCTGTACATTACAAATATGCCTAGAAGCAATAAAAATGTGGATACAAATGGTTTGATGATCTCGCCGGGAATGCTCCCTAAAAAACAGGCTCCAAGAAAAGCACCGATAGAACCAGGTAAAATTAATTTACGAACAACTTGTTTGTCGACATTCCCGAAGCGGATGTGGGAAATGCCTGATGCTGCTGTTGTTACAACTTCAGCCATATGAACGGAAGCAGATGCAACTGCAGGAGCAATGCCGAACATGAGCAATAAAGAAGTGGAAGTAACTCCGTATGACATCCCTAATGTTCCATCAACTAATTGTGCTGCAAATCCGATCAAAGCAAAAATAACCAACCTTCTCAAAGGTACCTCTCCTTTATATTTATTGTGATTAACTATGGATGTTTTTTCGTCTGAAAGTTCACAAGTCTAACGTAAAATATGTTTGATTTCCAAAACGGGTTCTTTGTCTATATAAAAAAAGGGCGTTTATCACGATTGTTTATAGTCGAATTTTGACGTAAAATTGTGTAAAAATTTTATATATTGTTGTTTCACTAATGTTATAGTGTTATAATGTATTAGCGTACTAAAGTAAAATTAAAATTTAAAAGGTGGTCTATTAAATATGAAACGGCTTTGGACTATGATTCTAGCAATCGGGCTTGTACTCGCACTTGTTGCAGGTTGTTCTTCAAATTCTCAATCTAAAAATCAAGAACAATCTTCGGATTCTTCAACCACTTCATCTGAAAAAGAGACATTGGTGATTGGTATTGATGATAAATTTGCACCAATGGGTTTTCGTGATGAAAATAATGAAATTGTTGGCTTTGACATTGATTATGCAAGAGCAGCAGCTGAAAAAATGGGTGTAGAAGTGCAGTTCCAACCAATTGATTGGAAAACGAAAGAAGCAGAGCTTAACAGTGGCAGAATCGACTTGATTTGGAATGGTTATACTATTACAGATGAACGTAAAGAAAAAGTATTATTTACGAAACCATACTTAGCAAACGCTCAAGTAGTTGTTACACTAGCTGATTCACCTATTGAAAAACTTGCTGACTTGGAAGGAAAAGTTGTTGGTCTTCAAGCTCTTTCTTCTGCAGCAGATGCTTTAAATGCAAACCCAATTAAAGATAAAATTAAGACAGTTACAGAATTTGCCGATAATGTAACGGCTCTCAACGATTTGAAAAATGGCCGTATTGATGCGGTAGTTATCGATGAGATTGTGATCAACTACTATATGACAAAAGAGCAAGAAACTTTTAAAGTGCTTGAAGAATCACTTGCACCTGAAGAATATGGCGTAGGTGTGAAGAAAGGCAATGAGGAATTATTAGAGAAATTGCAAAAAGCACTTGATGAGTTAAATGCAGACGGCACAGCCGCTGAAATTTCTAAAAAATGGTTTGGTGAAGATAAAATTTTAAAATAATACATTGGTGAAGGCGTCGCGAAAAGAACTTTTATCATAGAACTATATTTAGGTTCTTTTGTTAACGACTAATAATTATATATTTTTTCCTCTTATTTTCACAATATGAATCAAAAATGGGCAGTCTCGAAAGTGTCTGGCATCCATATGCAGGAAGCCAACGCATCTGCATAATCGTATGTAGTGCCTGACAAATTTGAGACAGCCCTATTTTTGTGATTTTTGTAAAATAATCGAAGCCAGTGATTTTCTCTATATTAAGAAGAACATCAATTGCCCCGATTTGATCCATTGAACGTTTCCTTAAGTTGGAGGTTTTCATTTATGTCTTTAGATTACATGATTTCGATTACAATGCCGATGCTCGAAGGAGCGAAGATGACAATTCTTCTGTTTTTCATTGCCATTATCGCTTCCATACCATTAGGGTTTTTGTTAACGCTTCTAGCAAAAAGCAGATTTAAGTTAATCGCGCGGCTAACTCAAGGTTACATATATGTCATGCGCGGTACGCCGCTTTTGCTGCAATTATTGTTAATTGCTTTTGGTCTGCCGATGCTTCCAGTTGTCGGTGAGTATTTAGTTCTTGATCGATTTGTTGCAGCATGTCTAGGGTTTATTTTAAACTATGCAGCTTATTTTGCAGAAATTTTCCGTGGCGGTCTTCTTGCTATTGATAAAGGACAATATGAAGCTGCTCAAGTGTTGGGGTTAAATAAATGGCAGACAACAACGAGGATCATCTTGCCGCAAATGTTTCGCATTGCTCTTCCAGCAGTTGCAAATGAATCGGTAACTTTAGTGAAAGATACGGCACTTTTATATGCTGTTGCGGTACCAGAATTGCTGCATTTTGCCCAAACAGCTGTCAACCGTGATTTTACAATTGTTCCATTTTTCCTTGCAGGAGTCATTTATTTACTCATGACAATGGTATTAACAGTTTTCTTTAAATGGCTGGAACAAAGGCTTAAGTTTGAATAGAGGAGGTGCAAGGAAATGGCTATCATTGAAGTTTCAAACCTTAAGAAATCTTATGGCAAGTTAGAAGTTCTGAAACAAATTACGTTTGATGTAAATAAAAATGATGTTGTTGCGGTTATTGGTCCATCTGGTTCGGGTAAAAGTACAATGCTCCGCAGTCTCATCCATCTTGAGGAAATAGATGGTGGGAGCATCAAGGTTGATGGCGATTATTTAGTGAAAGATGGGGTTTATGCAAGTCCCCATGAAATTAAACGGATTACCGCTAAAATGGGAATGGTATTCCAGCATTTTAATCTTTTTCCTCATTTAACGGTGAAGGATAATTTGGAAATGGCTCCTCGGTTATTAAAGCGAGAGGACGTTCAAGTTATTGAGCAGAGAAGAGCCGAACTGCTTGAAAAAATTGGTCTTACAAAATGGGCCGATGCTTACCCGTCCAGGCTTTCAGGTGGTCAAAAACAAAGGGTGGCCATTGCCCGCGCTCTTATGATGAATCCTGATATTTTGTTATTTGACGAGCCAACTTCAGCATTGGATCCGGAATTAACTGGTGAAGTGCTGCAAGTAATGAAAGACTTAGCTCAAGAACATATGACAATGATTGTTGTAACCCACGAAATGGGGTTTGCAAAAGAAGTTGCCAACCGCGTCATTTTCATGGATAACGGAGAAATCGTTGAATCCGGACATCCAACAGAGTTGTTTGAAAATCCGCAGTGTGAACGGACGAAAGCATTTTTGAACCGCAGTTTGAAGTAGATGTTTTTGCCTTCATTTATGAATGTTTTGAGTTAAAAAGGAATGGCTGCCATTTAACTATAATTTTTTAAGATGCAAAAATTAAAAAATAGTGTAACAAAAAATGAATCCCTTCGACTAAATAGTAAAAGTCATTTAGTTGGAGGGGATTTTTTTGAAGAAAATAGGGATGGTAGCATTGTTTTTGTTAATAGGTATTTTATCAGCTGGTTGTGGAACTGCATCTCAAGTGCCAGAAGGGGAGCAGCCGAACGAGGAAGTAAGTAACTCTGAGGTAGTATCAGAAACAGGGGATCAAGATATAGCTAAGGAAGTAGAACAAGTTGTTAAAGATTTTGGCAGCAAGCTGCAAAATGTTTCTCTCATGGCACCTGAAGATGTATTAAGTGAGAGTATGAAAGAAAACTACGGAAATTATGTCAGCGAGCAATTGATCGAAAAATGGCTTAGTGATCCGCTCAATGCACCTGGAAGATTGACATCAAGTCCTTGGCCTGACCGTATTGAAATCACAACAGTTGAAAAACTTTCTGAAGATGAGTATCAAGTAGAAGGTACTATTATTGAAATTACTAGTGAGAATTTAACTGATGATGGAATTACTGCAAAAAGGCCAATTACACTTTTAGTAAAGCAATATGATGGAAAGTGGCTAATCGAAGATGTAACGATGGGAGATTATGTGAATGAGTAGTATCGGGAGCGAGTGGGGGGCGAAATTAAACAAATAATAGAAGGCATAAAAATATCCGCGAAACTCGCGGATTAACAGCCACCTGCTCATGTGAACCCTCTTAATGGAGAGGTATGGCTTCTACTTTGGGAGGCGCCTGAAACGATAGTGTCTTTCACATTCACTTTATAGATTCTTTCATTCTTTTCACTGCCACAGGATGGGCATTTGACATCAGCCAACTTTGAAAATGAAATCATGACTTGGTATTCTTTTTGGCAATTTTGGCAGCGCAAATCGTAAAGGGGCATCGTTAACAGCTCCTTTTTTTGTATAAATACATATACATATATAGGTATATAATAAATCGCCTGCATATTCAAGTTATTTTTGAATTTAGTTAAAGATGGCAATTGAATGTACTTCGATCTCATTTTTTAAAATTCCAAACTTTCATTACATCTGTTTTTTTATATTTTTGGTGGAGGTAGTATTAATAAGCAGCTATTCCTCCTATAAATACTGCTGTAAACTTGCCAATGCCCATCCCATATTAATCACTAGTCCATATGATGTTTCCTTCTTTATTTATATAGCCAGAGGTATCGTCGTTATAAATGGCTGCCAATCCATTTTGGAATGGCCTTGCTTTTTGAAACGTTGGTGGAATAATAATGTCGCCATTCATGGAAATATATCCGTATTTTCCGTCTTGTTTCACTAAAAATATTCCTTCAGTCTGAGGTTCGATATTTTCAAACTGAGGTGCTAAAACAAATTTTCCTTGTTTATTAATAACTCCAAACTTATCGTTTATTTTTACGATCGCAAGACCATGAAAAAATCTGCTGGCCATGTCAAACTGAAAATCAATAACAATACTTTCATTAAGGTCGATATAGCCGAAAAGGTGGTCCTTGGAAACAGCAACAAGCCCATCTGCATAGCCGCTCATATTTTTATAAATAGGTTCAATGACAAAATTTCCTGTTTGATCTATCAAACCATATTTATCATTGATAGATACAACTGCAAAACCTTCGTGAAAGGCAGTGGCAGTATCAAATTTCGGTGGTATGACCATCTTTCCATGTTGATCTAAATAGCCATATTTCTCATTTAAGCGAAAGGCAGCAAGACCTTCTGAATAGGCATTAATACAATCATAAGATGCTTCAAATAGTAATTTTCCTGATTTATCAATTACCCCATACTTTTTTCCTTTTTCAAAAGATGGAATGACAGAAGCGAGTCCTTCATGAAAAGAATTTGCTAGTGCAAATTGCGGAGTAATTTCATATATTCCTTTTTCATTAATATAACCATACTTGTCTCCTGTTTGTACGACAGCTAATCCTTCAGAAAAATTTTCAGCATAATCAAATTGAGGTTCAATCACTATTTTCCCTTGTTCATTAATAAATCCATATTTGCCATTAACATTCATTACATATAGATGTTTAAACGGAACATCATTGACTGCTACTAGCTGTTGTTCAGATGAACAGCTGCTGATAACAATGAAAATAAAAAACATTAAGAGCGCAGATAGAGATTTTTTTCCCATTTATATCACCTCTTAATTTCCATTATACTACATACCTTATTGGGTATGTGAAGTATAATGGAAAAAGTAATAAAAATAAGGTGACCGGTCATATTATGGTAATATTATTTTTAGACATTCGTATTAAGAAAGGGCTTGAAATAGAATGGAAATAAAAAAAGTGTCAATGATTGGATTGGGGGCTCTAGGCATTTTATTTGGTCATCATTTGTCCAAGCGCATGCCAAAAGAAGATTTAAGAATCGTTGCTGATAGAAAGCGGATTGAGAAATATGAGACTGAAGGAGTTTATTGTAATGATGAGCGGTGCAATTTTAATTACGTCGCTCCAGAAGAGAATTGTGAGCCCGCCGATTTGTTAATATTTACAGTAAAAAACAGCGGTTTAAAGGATGCGATAAAAGCTGTAAAAAATCATGTTGGTGAAAATACAATTATCATTTCTGCTTTGAATGGGATTTCGAGTGAAGCCATCATTGGCGAAACATATGGCATGGATAAACTGTTATATTGTGTTGCCCAAGGAATGGATGCTGTTAAGGTAGGAAATAAACTTACATACGAAAATATGGGAATGTTATGCATTGGTGATCAAAAGCCTGGCATTATTTCTGAAAAAGTGAAAAGGGTTGCTGCGTTTTTTGAAAAACAGAACGTTCCGTATGAAATTGAAAAGGACATGTATAAAAAATTGTGGAGTAAATTTATGCTAAATGTCGGTGTAAATCAAACCGTTGCTGTTTATGGAAGCAACTATGGTGATATTCAACGGGAAGGTCCGGCAAGAGAGATGATGATTGCAGCGATGCGGGAAGTGATAACACTTGCTGAAAAAGAAGGGATTATGTTAACGGAAGACGATATTACATATTGGCTTCATGTTCTAAGCAAATTAAGTCCGGAAGGGAAACCTTCGATGGCTCAAGATGTGGAAGCCAAGCGTTTAAGTGAAGTTGATCTTTTTGCAGGAACAGTGTTGGAATTAGGGAAAAAACACGGCATTCCTACACCTGTAAATAAAGAATTGTATGAACGGATTAAAGAAATTGAAAGTCAATACTAAATGAATGAAAGAAAAGGGCAGTTCGACTTCTGAACGCCCTTTTTCAACATCCAAACATTTTAGAAACTTTCATTAGTTCTGTTTATTTCTTTTGAACAGTAATTGTCCAAGCGGCATCGCCAATTTGTTCGAAATTGGTTACTTTATGACCTTCCTCAGCAGCCCAGCGAGGAATGCTTTCTGTTGCTTGGGTGCAATCAAATTGAATAACTAATTCGTCACCGGAATTTAACTCCTGTATTGCTTTTTTTGCTTCAACTAGAGGAAATGGGCAAACTTGACCCATTACTTCTAAAACTTTTTGCATGATTAAGACCTCCTAAGCTGTAACTGTTGTTTTTGATGCAACTTGTTTTGCTGATCTTTGATTTACACGGATAAATATAAAATATGATGCAGTCCAAGTTCCTAAAATCATAAATAATAATCCGATCCAACCTTGCCAAGTCATCATTGCTGTCATAACTAAACCGTTTCCGATCGAGCAGCCGCCTGCTATACTTGCACCAAAACCCATGAAAAGGCCTCCGATGAAACTTCTAATTCCCGTTTTTGTATCTGGCATTCTGAATCGGAATTCTCGGCTCATTTTTGCAGCAAAGAAAGAGCCTAAGAAAATTCCAAGAACTAGAAAAACACCCCAGTTTAAAATAGAGATATCACCGCTGACTAAATATTGAAGAATATTCGCTGTCGGTGTCGTAATCCCGAGTCCAAATACCCGACCTGTTGCGGCGCTAAGCGGCCAAGCGATCGTTGCGATTACACCTACGAGAACTGCAGTAAAAAACGGATGCCATCTTTTTTCAAATAATAAATGAGCTAGGCCTGTACGTTTCGGTTTCATTGTCGGAATGATTACTTTTGGCTTTTTAAGTTCTCTAACGACAATGATTAAAATGATTGCTATGAATATACCGATCACAATCCAATTGGAGATACCGAAGCTGTCAGCAATTGAGTTTGATGGTAGTTGGGTCGTTTTAAATGCTCCATTAATTGGCGCCAAAGGTCCAGATTTCATGACTGCACTCATGACCATATATCCTGCTAAAGCGATCCAACTACCAATGAGCCCTTCCCCTGCACGATACCACGTACCAGTTGCGCAACCGCCGGCAAAAACAATTCCAATCCCGAAGATATAGGAACCAATAATGACAGCAAGCCAAGGAAAAGTCCCAGCCGTGTATTCGAAAGCACCGTACTGAATAAGTGCATATACGCCAATACTTTGAACAGCAATGGCAATTAATAATGCGTAAAACATTCGATTATCCTTTGCAATATACATATCGCGAAATCCACCAGTGAGGCAGAAGCGGCCACGTTGCATAACAAAGCCGAGAAGGGCGCCGCACAATAAGCCGGTTACTATCATCTGTACCATTATTTTCATCCTCCTCAATTAATTCCCAAGTAAGTTGATAGGAATATATTAAAATGAGTCTGCCATTTCGTCAATATTTTTGTTTTAAAAATTTTCCAAATAAACCATCATGCAATCTTTGAAGGGGTAATGACATTCACACATCAATCATGAAATAGATACTAAAGAATGATAATGTTTCATAAGTGAAACAATATTGAATAAAAGTCAGTGGACTGTATGTTAGGGGTTGAATTTCCTTATAACAAATGTTTCATTAAATGGAAAGATTTAAATAGGCAAATCATTCAAATTTTGATAAAGTAATAATTAAAAAATAAATATACAATGATTATTTGGAGGTTGATTTATTGGGGACCGAAATATTGGTACTCATCGTACTGATCTTATTGAATGCTTTTTTTGCAGCTTCGGAAATGGCACTTGTATCATTAAATGATAATAAGATAAGGATTATGGCTGAAGACGGCCATAAAAAAGCAAGATTGGTGCAATCGCTATTAAAAGAACCGAGCCGCTTTTTAGCAACGATTCAAATTGGTATCACATTAGCCGGATTTTTAGCAAGTGCATTTGCTGCCGGAAGCTTCGCAGGCAGGCTGGCAGTATATCTTATAAATGCCGGCATTCCGTTAGATCAGAATACACTTCAGACAATTGCAACGATTGTCATTACATTAATTTTGTCCTATTTTACATTAGTATTAGGGGAGCTCGTTCCGAAAAGAATTGCTTTGCAGCATGCTGAAAAAATTTCATTTTTTGCCGTTGCACCGCTTATTTTATTATCAAAATTGACGTATCCATTTGTTAAATTTTTAACGTTTTCTACGAACATGATTGTGCGGTTATTTGGAGTGGATCCGAATGCAGATCCGGAAGAAGTGACCGAAGAAGAGATCCGAATGATGGTTGATGTCGGTCAGGAAAAAGGAACCATTCAAGAAGCAGAAAAAGTAATGATCAACAATATCTTCGAGTTCGATACAAAAACGGTTTCCGATATTATGACTCATCGAACGAATATTGTTGCCATCCCTGTTGATATGAATTTGAAAGAAACTTTACATGTTGCCAATGTTGAAAAGTATACAAGAATTCCTGTTTATGAAGAGAATATTGATAACATCGTTGGAATCCTTCATGTCAAAGATTTGTTTCAAATTATTGAAAATGGGGACGATGCCAATTTTAATTTACGTGATTTAGTTCGTGAACCATATTATGTTTTAGAATCAATAAAAATTGACCAGCTGTTTAGAGATATGCAAAAAAATAATGTTCATATGGCAATTGTCATTGATGAATATGGCGGTACAGATGGAATTGTAACGATTGAAGATTTAATTGAAGAAATTGTAGGCAATATATTTGATGAATACGATGAACCTGAATTAGCTTTGCGTGAAATTGAAGAAATTGATGAATTTCATTATATTATGGCCGGGACAACAAATCTTCACGAAGTTGAAAATATTTTAAAAGTTGACCTGCCCACTCACGAATATGATACATTGAGTGGTTTTATTATTGGGCAGCTAGGTTATATTCCAAGTGTGGAAGAACGGCCAGCCATTGAATATCAAAATGTAATTTTTGCTGTAGAAGAAATGAATGATCGCCGCATTGCGAAAGTAAAGGTAAGCATAAAAAAACCTGAAAGTGTCGCATATGAATAACATGAAGATTGTCCGATAAGTCGGGCAATCTTTTTATTTTTTTAAAACAATTGTGTTCTTTCCACAATGAACGACAAATTTTTTGGGTGGATGATGACAAAGATAATCTTATGTAAGTTTTATATAATAAAGGTAACAAGACAGATTTTTTCGCCCTGCGTGATGAGGCTTTTGTTTAAAAATTTATTTTTTGAGGTGAATTCATATGTTAAGAGATTTTTTTATTGCGCTTTCACAAAACCAATTTTTGAATCAAGCTGCAAGAAAATACGGATTAAAACTTGGTGCTCAAAGTGTTGTTGCGGGGACAAATATACCTGAAGTTATGAAAAGCATTAAAGAACTGAATGCTCATGGAATATCTTGTACGGTGGATCTTTTAGGGGAATTTGTAAGTAAAAAAGAAGAAGCTACTGAAGCGAAAGAAAATATTCTTGCTGTTATTGAAGCGATTCATGAAAATAAAGTCGATGCTCATATTTCATTAAAACCAACTCAATTAGGCTTGGATATTGATTATCAATTTGCATTGGAAAATTTAAGAGAAATTCTTCAAAAAGCAAGCGGTTACAATATTTTTGTAAACTTCGACATTGAGGACTCCGCCCATGTCCAGCCTGCATATGATATCCTTGATGATTTATTGCGTGAAGGGTTTGATAATGTCGGTACGGTTGTTCAAGCTTATTTCCATCGCGCTGAGGAATATATTCAAAAATATAAAGATTTGCGAATCCGCATTGTAAAAGGTGCTTATAAAGAGCCAGCAGAAATTGCTTACCAAGATAAAAAAGATATTGATGCTAATTACCTAAAAATTGCAGAATGGCATTTATTAAATGGGAAATTTACGTCCATTGCAACACATGACCATCATATTATTAATCATTTGAAAAGATTTGTGGAAAAGCACAACATTCCGAAAGAAAAATATGAATTCCAAATGCTTTATGGCTTCCGAAAAGATATGCAGCTCCAACTTGCTAAAGAAGGGTACAACTTCTGTACTTATGTTCCATTCGGTCAAGACTGGTATGGGTACTTTATGCGCCGCTTAGCGGAAAGACCGCAAAACTTAAATCTTGTTGTGAAACAAGTCTTTAATAAAAAGACAAACACAATCATCGGTTTAACAGCTGGAGCATTTATTTTAGGAAGAATGTCAAAAAGAAAGAAATAAGCTTTGATGAGAATTAAAAGTCATTACGCAAAGGATTTCCGCTTTTTTGGAAATCCTTTTTTTATGCAAATTACCCCATTTGGCATCGTGGATCATCCACAGCATCCTCAAAACACATTCTAGATTTCCACCGTTGAAAAATTACAAATTCACATAAAGGTCAACATTGTCGTGCGATTCTATCCTTTTTGAGTGTTAAAATATGGTTAAGAAAGGCTTGCTATGAAAGGAAGTAATGGCAATGAATGTTCAAAAAAATCCTCAAAAGCCTTTGATCAATTATTTTCTCATAGCTATAGCTGTCATTATTCTTTTAAATGTTTTTGTATATCCCGAAATTTTCAATCAAAAAGTAACAAAAGTAGATTATGGAACTTTTTTGACGCAAATTGAGAAAGGAAACGTTAAAAAAGTTGAAATCCTCAATACGAAAATTACATTTACTGCCATCAATGAGAACGGTGAAGAAGCTGCTTTTATAACCGGTCGAATGGATGATCCGGAACTGGTAAACCGGCTACATCATGCTCAAGTTCCTTTTTCGGCTAACATTCAAAGTGACGATTCTTCCTTCTTTATGACTATCTTGTCTTGGATGATCCCAATCCTTATTTTTATTTGGCTCGGTCAGTTGTTTTTAAAAAATATATTAGGGAATGGAGGAAATCCTCGGCAGATGCTAAACTTTGGCAAAAGTAATGCCCGCTTTTATGCCAATGCAGAAACAGGTAAGACGTTTGCCGATGTTGCCGGTCAAGATGAAGCGAAAGAAGTGCTGCAAGAAATTGTAGATTATCTTCATAATCCGAGAAAATATAAAGAAATTGGTGCCAAAATTCCAAAAGGGGTGCTTTTAGTTGGTCCTCCTGGAACGGGGAAAACGTTGTTAGCCAAAGCGTTGGCTGGCGAGGCCAAAGTTCCATTCTTTTCAATTTCCGGTTCAGAATTTGTTGAAATGTTCGTTGGAATGGGTGCTGCCAGAGTTAGAGATTTATTTAAACAAGCACAGGAAAAAGCTCCTTGCATCGTTTTTATTGATGAAATCGATGCGATTGGAAAAAGCCGCAATTCCATCACAATTACAAGCAATGACGAAAGGGAACAGACATTAAACCAGTTACTCGCGGAAATGGATGGTTTTGATGCTGATAAAGGTGTCATTATTTTAGCAGCAACGAACCGTCCGGAAACACTTGATAAAGCATTGCTTAGACCTGGGCGTTTTGACCGTAGAATTCCGGTGGAGCTGCCGGATTTGGCAGGACGTGAAGCTATATTAAAAGTTCATGCGAGTAAAGTAAAGCTGGGAGATGATATCGATTTAAACGCCATTGCAAGGGCCACTCCGGGTGCTTCAGGAGCAGATTTGGCCAATATTGTCAATGAAGCCGCTTTACGGGCAGTTAAAGAGGGCAGAAATTGTGTAACCCAAAGGGATTTAGAAGAATCCGTAGAAGTCGTTATTGCCGGTTACCAAAGAAAAAATGCGGTTATTCCAAAAAAAGACAAGTTAAAAATTGCCTATCATGAAATTGGACATGCTTTAGTGGCATCAAAATTAAGCCATTCTGCACCTGTTCATAAAATAACAATTATTCCACGAACCTCAGGTTCATTAGGATATACGATGCAAATTGAAGAAGATGAAAAAGTGCTGCTAACAAAAGAGCAAGCGTTGGATAAAATAACGACATTAATGGGAGGAAGGGCTGCTGAAGAATTGATCTTTCATACAGTCACTTCAGGTGCAGCCAATGATATTCAACAAGCAACAAGAATTGCAAGAGATATGGTGACAAGATTTGGAATGAGTGAAGAATTTGATATGATGGCCCTTGAAACAATGGTAAATCCATACCTAGGAAGTGATACAAGGCTATTAGTATCGTCTGAAACAGCGGCAAAAGCTGATGCTGAAGTTTTAAAAATTATAAAAATTTGCCATCAACGTGCAACAGAAATTTTAGAAGAAAATAAAGAAAAATTGCATACACTTGCCAATTATCTTGTTGAAAAAGAAACAATCACTGGCGAAGAGTTTATGGATTTATTAGCAAAGTCGTAGATTTTGCTGAATTTTTTTTGTTGACTTTAATTGACAGAACATTCAAACTATATTTAGTGGAATTATTTTGAAAAATATTTTAAATATTATGTTGTGAAGGAGCGGTCGTATGGAATTATTATCATTAAGGCAAACAGAAGACATTGCTTATATTACACTGGATAATTTAAAAGAATTTAATACTTTGACAATGCAGTTGATTGGGGAATTGGATCAATTATTGAAAGATATTGCTGCAAAAAGGGAAGTCAAAGTTGTTGTCATTGAAGGTTCTGAACGGGTGTTTTCTGCTGGCCATAGTCTAAAGGAAATTGAAGCGGGAACGGAAACAGAGGTGTTGGCGCTTTTTCAAGCTTGCCAAAATTTAATGCGGACGATAAGAGAGATCCCTCAGCTTGTCATTTCTAAAGTTCGAAGTGTTGCTGTAGCAGCGGGCTGCCAATTAGTAGCAGCAAGCGACTTGGCTGTAGCCAGTACGGAAGCTAGATTCGCAACGCCGGGAATTAACAGCGGTTTGTTCTGCAGTACGCCAGCTGTGTTTTTGAGCCGGAACATCGGCAGGAAAAAAGCCGTGGAATTGTTGTTTACAGGAAATTTCATGTCAGCGGAAGAGGCTTTGCAGCATGGGTTAGTGAACCGCGTCGTCCCGCCAGAACAATTAGATGAGGAAACAGAAAAATTGGCTAAAGAAATTACGAAGCAAAGCTTGAATATTATTGAATTGGGAAAACGCCAATTCTACCAACAAATTAATATGGAAGATTTCCAAGCATTAAGCTACTCTAGCCATGTAATCGCATTAAACAGCAAACATCCGGATGCAAAAGAAGGAATTCGCGCATTTTTAGAAAAAAGAAAGCCAGTTTGGAACGATAAAAAACAAGCAGAGCAGCAAGTTTAAATTCCCAATTGTAATGAAATATTCAATTGGGGAGCAACATGGAAATTACTTTAATTAGACATGGGAAATCTTTGTGGACCGAAAATAAACCAATAACATGTCAACAGTTTAAAGTTTGGGTTTAGCAATATGATCGGCTTGGCGTATTTGAAAAGAAGTCTTATCCATCGGAAACTTTTCAAAAGATCAATACAGCAAATATTGTATTTACAAGTGATTTAAAAAGAGCGATTGATTCAGCAAAGTTTTTGAAACCCAGCGTAAAAATTATTTCAAATCCTATATTTCGTGAAACAGAAATACCGATTCCTTTCTCCAAATTATTATTGGGATTAAAATTGCATTCAAGTATATGGGCGGTTATTTTAAGATTCCTTTGGTTTTGCGGTTATTCAAATGGATGCGAGTCTTTAAAAGATGCAAAAAGAAGAGCTGAAAAGGCTTCAAAATTCTTAGCTGCAAATGCAAACGAGCATAAAAATGTCGTTCTAGTTGGACATGGATTTTTTAATATGTTAATCGGGAAAGAACTTAAGAAAATGGGTTGGAAAGGAAAGAAAAAAGTAAACACTACCCATTGGCATGCGACAATTTTTTTCCTTGATGCTTAATCAGTTATGTGATTGAATAAAAAATCGGAGTAAAAAATTCTTTACTCCGATTTTCCTTTTGACTCGTGCCAATAGGATGACAAAAGATTTTCAAGTGCTTCCACGTTCTTATAAAGTTCCGAAAGAGCTTCATCGTTTTTTAAAGATTGTAATGCACTTTCGATTAAAAATTTTCGCGGTTTATTGGAATGAAATAATTCGTCGTGAACGAAATCGAGTAGTTCCATGTATTTTTTTTGTTCTTTTTTAAGCTGAAGAGCCATTTTTAATTCAAGTATCATTCTATATATTTTTTCTTTGAAAGGCTTCTCGTTATTGTTCAAGGATTGCAGTATGTTTTCAAAGTTTTCAGGGTCAATCAGATTCTCTTTTGATTTTGAAACATCCTCCACAATATTGACAATTCTTTCTACGCTATAACGGGTCACTTTCTGAATGCTTCCGATGCAATCCTCATTGATTATTTCATAATACTTTAAATTTTGTTGAAGGATGCCTGTAAACATGATTGCACAGTCTAATAAATATTGCTTTTTATCATCGCCAAAAATATCGATAAACCGTTTGTATATCCAATGGATCCATTTAAAATGACTCTGTTTAAAAAATTGATTTAACTCAGGATCGTTTAGAACAACCGCTTCTTGAAAAAGAGAAAACAATTTGTTCATCCGGTGATTTTGCATTTGTAAATCAATTTGTTTTATAAAAATTTCAATATTGGAACGGTCTTGGCCTATAAGCAACTCATTTCGTTCTTGTTCAATTTTTTCATAAATGGATTGGAATATTGCCATTAATAATTCGCTTTTGGAAGAAAAATAGTTATAAAATGTACCTTTCGAAATACCGCTGTAATCAAGAATATCTTGAATGGAAGTTGCTTGATAGCCTTTATCAATAAATAATTGATGTGCCATTTTTATAACATGAAGTTTTCTATCCTTCATTTGATCACCTTAGCTAATTGGACTACGAGTTTATTTAATAGTACATGATTTTCCCTGAATAGACAAACCTTTCATGAATATGGAGAATTTATTATTTGAATTCTATAAATGAATGGTATATGATATTTTCTATGTGAAACAGCTGTATAATTTTATGGACATAAAGTCTAGGAGGAACCTTTATGGATCAAAGTGGAAAATTGATTTCTCGTCCACCTTATGGAATTATTTCTATATTAATGATTGGTGCTTTTATTGCTTTATTAAACAATACATTATTAAATATTGCCTTACCATCAATAATGGAAGATTTAAAAATTGATCCGGCAACGGTTCAATGGCTAACGACAGGATTTATGCTGGTTAATGGAATTTTAATACCGGCTACGGCGTTTTTAATTGAAAAATATTCGGTGCGCAAGCTATTTCTTGTCGCTATGGGGCTATTTACAGTTGGAACGCTCGTCGCTGGTATAGCTCATGTTTTTTCTATATTATTAATTGGACGTATGGTTCAAGCAGCTGGTTCTGCTATTATGATGCCGCTCTTAATGAATGTAATGTTAATCAGTTTTCCAGTTGAAAAAAGAGGAACAGCTATGGGTGTTTTCGGACTGATTTTTATGTCTGCGCCGGCCATTGGTCCGACTTTATCAGGATGGATTATTGAACATTTTGACTGGAGAATGCTGTTCCATTTTCTTTCACCAATTGCTGCAGTTGTTTTGTTAATTGGCTTTTTCTTACTTAAAGATCAAAAAGAAAAAGTTGACATCCGCCTTGACTTGTTTTCCCTACTTCTATCCAGCATCGGTTTCGGCGGCATTATGTATGGATTTAGCTCAGCGGGAAGCCATGGCTGGAATGAACCACAAGTTTATTTAACGATTATTATTGGGGTTATTTCTTTAGCTTGGTTCATCATTAAACAATCGCAGACGGAACGCCCAATGTTAAACTTTTACGTCTATAAATACCCGATGTTTGCTTTGTCGTCTGCCATTACGATGGTATTAAACATGGCTTTATTTTCTGGAATGATTCTATTGCCAATTTATGTGCAAACATTGCGAGGCATCTCTCCGATGGATGCCGGTTTAATGCTGCTTCCAGGTGCATTGGTATTGGCTTTTATGTCGCCAATTACCGGGCGTCTGTTTGATAAATTTGGCGGACGCGCATTGGCGTTAATTGGGCTGACGATTCTAACGATCACCACGTATTTATTAAGCAAGTTAACTTTTGAAACAAGTTATATGTATTTAGTTATTTTACATGCTGTTCGAATGTTTGGGTTGTCGATGGTCATGATGCCAGTATCGACGAACGGCTTAAATCAGTTGCCAAGACGCTTATATCCGCATGGCACTGCTATGAACAACACATTAAACCAAGTATCCGGTGCGATCGGTACAGCTTTACTAGTGACCATTATGTCTAATCGGGCGGAATCTTACGCTTCTAAGCTTGCCAGTGAAATGCTAGGTAAAGGTGCTTCTATGGCTGGTTCTGCACAAGGAACAGAAGCTCTAATGGCCCAAATGCAGGCAGAAATTCAAATGAAAGCAATGTTAGAAGGTATTAACTATTCCTTTTTTGTAGCAACCATTTTCGCAGCAGTAGCTCTCGTTCTTTCGATTTTTATTAAGAGAGCAAAACAAGCAGAAGATCCGCTAGAAAAACAAGAAATCAACCAAAAGCCTACAGCAAAATTAGCAGAAAACTAGATTTATATATGGATAATTATTGAAGAGCAGTCCAAATAGGGCTGCTTGTTTTTATGATAAATTGACAATTACTAAAGAGAAATTGATAGAGTAAGCATAAATTATACAATTTTTTTTAAGATGGTTGCTATTGAAGAAAAAGACTACCACCCATTTTTTTGTATATTTTGTTCATTTTGTTCTACTAGATTTGCGTGTATGTAGATGCTATTTAGCTGCCCAAACATCCTAATCAAGGAAGCTAAAATAGATTAAGACCTAAAAGATTAAGCTTAGAAATATGTAAAAAAGAGCTTTTAGAGGCCGAAAAGGTGGCTTCAAGAAAGCTCTTTTTTGTTCATGAAGATTAGAATTAACGTTTAATTTAATTTAAAAAAGATTTACATAGTTACATAACATTTAATACTTCGACAAAAGTTCATATAATGTTCACATAAAAGAGTTGTTTACGCTTTCATTATCTTAAATTTTTTTAACATTTTTACAAGTGTGAAGGGAAGTGATAGAATGAAGTTTTTTAATTTTAAAAGTTTAACATTTCAAGTCATTACTGGTATTATTCTTGGTATTCTTTGTGGTGCATTGTTTCCAAAATTCGGTGCAGAACTAAAAGTGCTAGCAGATATATTTATTAAAATGATCAAAATGGTGATCGCCCCAATTATTTTCTTAACGATTGTTATTGGTATTGCAGGAATGGGCGATATGAAGAAGCTTGGTCGAATTGGCGGTAAAGCGCTTCTCTATTTTGAAATCGTTTCAACAATTGCTTTAGCAATCGGGATTACCGTAGCAAACTTTTATAAGCCTGGTAAAGGTTTTGATACAAGCGGTGCTTCAGCAGATGCTGTATCTCAATATACAAAAGCTGCAGAAGAAACAAGCCATGGTTTAATGGACTTTATTTTGTCAATTATTCCAGATACTTTTATTGGTGCGTTTACAAGCGGTGAATTATTGCCGGTATTATTTATTGCTGTTCTTTTCGGAGTTGCATTGGCTGCAATTGGACCAAAGGGTAAGCCGATTATCGACCTATTTGAAAAATTGACAGATGTTATGTTCGGTATCGTAAATATGATTATGAGAATTTCTCCAATTGCTGCATTTGGTGCAATGGCTTATACAATTGGAAACTTTGGAATCGGTTCACTGATCTACCTAGGTAAGTTGATGGGCTCTGTTTATACAACAATGTTCTTATTCATTGTATTTGTTTTAGGTGCGATCTGTAAGTTTTACGGTTTTAACATTTTCAAATTTATTAAATACATTAAAGAAGAAATTTTCTTAGTGATCGGAACATCTTCATCAGAATCAGCTTTACCACCATTAATGAAAAAATTAGAGCAATACGGTTGTTCAAAATCAGTTGTTGGTCTCGTTCTTCCAACTGGTTATTCTTTCAACCTTGACGGTACATCGATTTACTTATCAATGGCAGCATTGTTCATTGCTCAAGCATTCGGGGTTGATTTAACACTTGGCGAGCAGATTCTACTTCTAGGCGTCTTGATGTTAACTTCCAAAGGTGCCGCTGGTGTTACAGGTTCCGGGTTTGTTACTTTAGCAGCTACACTTGCTGTATTTCCATCAATTCCAGTTGCGGGTCTTGCATTAATTCTTGGTGTTGACCGCTTTATGTCAGAGGCGCGCGCTGTTACAAATTTAATTGGTAACGGTGTTGCAACTGTCGTTGTTTCTAAAATGGAAGGAGAATTTACTCCACAGTTGAAAGGTGTGTCTTCAGAAAAATCTGAAGAAGAAATTTCTGCATAAGGGATCATACTAATTGTTGCAAAAGGCTGCTCTATTTTGGAGCGGTCTTTTTTATTCTATAATTATTTAATATATAACGATCTTATTGGACAGATCTATTTTGGAGTGAGTATATGACATTACGAAGGCTAAAATTAAGTACGGTAATTACGGGACTTGTCTGTCTAGTTGTTCTTTTATCACTATTGATCACGGATCTACTAATAACCCCGACAATTACTGAGAGAGTAAAGGGGAACCTTGAAGAACGCGCGGTTATATTGTCAAAAATTGTGGCTCAATCTCCCGTTGTTATAAATGGTTTGAAAAATAAAGAACAGGAAGGGGGAATTCAACATTATGCCACAAAGATTGTGGAATCTTCTAATGTTCTTTTCGTCGTCGTGATGGATATGAATGGCATCCGAAAATCACATCCAAATCCGAATTTAATTGGGAAAAAATTTGTCGGTGGAGACGAAAAGGATGTATTAAAAGAAGGGAAACATTATGTTTCTATTTCAAGGGGGACTTTAGGTTTATCATTGCGGGCTTTTACCCCGATCTATGACGAAGAAAATATCCAAATTGGCGCCGTTTCCGTCGGCATATCATTGGAAAAGGTTGATGAAGCTGTTGATCAAGTACGCAACAAAATTATTATTGGCACAATCATAGGGTTAATTGTTGGAATATTTGGTGCTTATGTGGTTGCTGAATATATAAAAACAACACTCTTTGGATTAGAACCGATGGCAATAGCCAAAATTTATGAAGAGCGTAATACAATGCTTCAATCTGTCCATGAAGGAATTATAGCTGTTGATCAAAACTCTGTTATTACGCTTGTCAATAAATCAGCGAATCGTTTATTTCAAAAAGCCGGACTTTCGGACGTAGCGATTGGCATGTCCATCCATGATTATTTGCCTTCTTTTGCTCTAGACCATGTATTACAATCTGGACAACCTGAATTGGATGTAGAGTATCGAATGAATGGGGTAACTATTCTTGTAAATAAAGTGCCTTTAATCGTAAATGGAGAAGTTGTCGGTGGTATTGCAACATTTCGGGATAAAACTGAGATTAACAAATTGGCTGAACAGTTAACGGGTGTGAAAACATATGCTGAAGCTTTGCGAGCCCAATCCCATGAATTTATGAATAAACTGCACGTCATTTTAGGTATGGTTAACATGGGGATGTATGAACAGTTAACGGACTTTATACGTAAACTTGTTCACCATCGGTTTCATGAAGGAGATCATGTTGCGAAAATGATTAAAGACCCTGCACTGGCCGGGTTTGTGATGGGAAAGCTTAGTTATGCGAGAGAAGCGAATGTTCAATTAAAGATCGAAACAAACACTGTTATACCGGAGCCAAAAAATTCAACACTCATTCATGAAATTATTACGATTTTAGGTAATTTAATTGATAATGCGATTGAGGCAATGGAAGAAATGAAGGAAAATACAATTAAAGAAATTAAAGTATCTCTTCACTTAGAAGATCATTTATTGAAAATAAATGTTTCTGACACGGGTCCAGGGATTTCTGATGAGTTGATTGATCGGATTTTTGAAAAAGGATTTTCAACAAAAGGCGAAAATAGAGGCTATGGCCTTTATTTAGTGAAGAATAGTGTGGAAAGATTAAATGGCGATCTTCGAATGGATTCTGATTCAAAAAAAGGGACGACAATTACCGTCGTTATACCTTTTGAAACAAAAAAAGGAGAATGAAAGTCATGATTCGAGTTCTAATTGTGGAAGATGACCCAATGGTTGCGGAAATTAATAAGCGATATTTAGAAGAGATTGAGCATTTCACACTCGTTGGCATCGCCCATTCTGTTAGTGAAGCACTTCCGTATATTGACCGTGAGGAAATTGATTTAGTTTTACTAGATGTATATATGCCTGGAAAAAATGGAATGGAACTTTTAACTTATATTAGAGAGCATGAGAAACAAATAGATGTCATTCTTATTACAGCAGCTTCTGATGCTGAAAAAATACAGACAGCCTTGCGCTTTGGAGCTGTAGATTACTTAATTAAGCCATTTGAATTTGAGAGATTTAAAACTGCTTTAATGGCTTATTGGGAACAATACAATTTGCTGGCGAAAAAGAACTGTGTCAATCAACAAGAACTTGACCGGCTGCTCTTAGGTAAAGAACAGCAAGCAACGGATGATATTGTTCGTTCATTGCCTAAAGGATTAACAAAAAGCACATTGCAAATTATTGTAAATGCAATTGAAAGAATGGGGAATAACCCATTTTCAACTGAAAATATTTCCGAAATTACCGATATCTCACGAGTTTCGGTTGGTAAATATTTAAAATTTCTGAAAGAAATTAATGTTTTAGAAGAGACCATTACGTACGGGATCGGCCGCCCGGTTTCACTTTATATTTTTAAACAAAAGAACCGGGATATTTTAAAGAGCTTTTTATAATAGAAACGAACTTATCAAATTGTCCGTTTTAAAAGCACTTTGATTCAAAGAAATGTGAACTAATGCTTGTTTTTATTTAAAAAATGGGATTAGCAGTTGTATAATATTAAAGTCGAAACTATCAAGTAAAAAAAAACAATGGGTCCTTTGCTTGGATCTTGGTAAAAGCATGTGTGACTTTAGTGGAAGTATTACAAGCTAATAAAAAGTTGTTGGCATCTTTAGCGTAATATCAGAGTTTAATTGCCTATAGCTGTGATAACGAAAAAAGATGAATCGTTGGCTAATTCATATGGAGATTATTTGAAATTTATCATTTATAATCACATCGTTCTATCTTGGTGGTTGATAAGTGAAATATTTCGTATTAATATTTGAATAGATTCAATGTGGGAAAGAGAGTGAACATTAATGGGTCGTAAATGGAACAATATTAAAGAAAAGAAAGCGATAAAAGATGCGAATACGAGCCGCATTTATGCTAAGTTTGGCGTAGAAATTTATGTAGCAGCGAAACAAGGTGAACCTGACCCGGAATCCAATCAAGCTTTAAAGTTTGTTCTTGAAAGAGCAAAAACATATAATGTACCGAAACATATTATTGATCGGGCGATCGAAAAAGCAAAAGGCGGTTCCGATGAAAATTATGACGAACTTCGTTATGAAGGATTCGGGCCAAACGGTTCTATGATTATCGTTGATGCATTGACGAATAATGTGAACCGCACTGCATCTGAAGTACGTGCTGCATTTGGCAAAAATGGAGGCAACATGGGGGTCAGTGGTTCTGTAGCCTACATGTTTGACAAAACAGCTGTTATTGGTATTGAAGGAAAAACAGCTGAGGAAGCGCTGGAGATTTTAATGGAAGCTGATCTTGATGTTCGTGATATTTTAGAAGAAGATGAAGGTGTTATCATTTACGCAGAACCAGACCAGTTCCATGCCGTTCAAGAGGCATTCAAAAATGCAGGCGTAACTGAATTTACAGTTGCAGAATTGACGATGCTTCCGCAAAATGAGATCACTTTACCACCGGAAGCACAAGCACAATTTGAAAAATTGATTAATGCTTTAGAAGATTTGGACGATGTACAACGAGTCTATCATAATGTAGATTTAGGAGAATAATTTTTAATCGTAACGGGACAAAGTGAAACTGCTTTGTCTCGTTTTTCTTTCTTTATGGTAGTTTCAGTTATATAAATTCGGAAAATACTGACAATATTTGTGAATAATGTTATAGTATTGAAGGAAGGAGTTGAGAAAAATTGATAAATTTTCATAAAAAAGAAGAATGGTTTATTTTTTATGATAATGATGGAAATAAAATCGAACGGAAAACCGAAGTCCGTTTTGATCCGTTGACAGGCGAGTCGTCCCGGATTATTTTTGACTCTAAACCGCCTTTAACTCCTCCGGATTATTCAGAAATGGCTGTAAAGACAGGCGGAGCGAAATGTCCGTTTTGCCCTGATAATTTATTAAAAATGACACCAAAGTTTCCTAAAGAAATAGCTCTAGATGGGCGGATCATGACAGGGGAGTCGGTTGCGTTTCCGAATCTATTTCCATACAGCAAACATAATGCGGTTGTCATCTTTTCCGATGATCATTATGTTACCTTGAAGCAATTTACGGTGGACATGATTAAAAATGCTTTTATGACGGCTAAAATCTATATTGAAAATGTTGTTGAAAGCGATCAAGAAGCCCGCTATGCATCGATCCTTTGGAATTACTTGCCGCCGTCCGGCGGAAGCATTTTACACCCGCATATCCAACCAATTGTTTCAGATTCACCAACGAATTATTTAGCTTTAGTAGAAGAAAAAGCGCAACAATTTGAACAAGAACATGGACAAGAGTATTTTAAGGCATTATATGAAACGGAAAAATCGCTTGGTGAACGGTGGATTGGGGAGATCGGAAACGTCGTTTGGTTCCATGCATTTGCACCAAGAGGCCACAATGATTTCATGGCTATTTTTACAAAAGCGCATTCTATTTTTGAGATTGGTGAAGAAGATTTGCAGCACTTTGCTGAAAGTTTAAAGGCAATTTTTGCAACTTTAAATGAGCAAGGATTCGCTAGCTTCAACTTGATGCTCAATGCTTCGATCGACCGCAATTCCAAGCAGCCGGTACATATTCATTTAATACCTAGGTTTACGATTGGAATGCTTGAGACGAGTGACATTAATTCATTTCAATCTTTGCATAACGAACCGCTTTCATTAAAAGTACCAGAAGAAATAGCGGCGAAAGCGCGGGTTCATTTTGAAAAAATAAGAAATTAAGAAATGCGAAAGTTTCTTAGATAGCTGGCGACAAGACGAAGATTTTATTTATGAAAAATAGAACAAATATAAATAGGGAGAGACTTCATCAAACAGAAGCTCTCCCTTTGTTTTAATAGAATTTTATTCAATTGGAATGTACTTCCTTGCAGGTAATGATGGATGTTTCTTATCTATCGTAATAATTAATACGCCGTCTTCATACTTCGCTTTTGCAGTTTCGTTAATTACTTCGGTAGGCAATGGAATTGTTCTTTCAACTTTTCCGAAAGAACGCTCTTGTTTATAATATTTTTCCCCTTTTACTTCCTCTTCAGCAGAGCGAACTGCTTTAATTGTTAAAGAATAATCATCTAATTCCAACTCTATTTCATCTTTGTTAAAGCCTGGTAGATCTGCCTTGATTGTAATAGCTTTTTCACTTTCTTTTACATCAACGTCAAAAACTTTAGTGAAAGGCCAAGCATTTTCAAAAAACTCTTCCAACTCCTGTGCCCTTTTGTTCCAGAATCGTGGTAGTAAATCATGAAGTGTTGCCATTTTCATCAACCTCCATTTTATAGATTTTACTCCCACCTTTAGTATATCACTCTACAATTGGTAAGTTAAGGAAACTTTATAGTGTTCAAGAATTTGCAAAAAAGCTTTTTCAAATTTTTGACGATAGTTTGTCTAAAATTTGTCAGAGCTTTTTGGCGAAAAATATTATTCTATTTTTTTGATCAAATTGATTTAGTACTTTAATATTTAAAAGCGTTTTAGTGTTAATATAGTAAATTAGTAGCAATTTTATAGCTAATTCTCAAATATTGTTGTTTTTTGTCAAAATTGTCTGTATAATCGTTCTGGAAAATTTTGAACATTTAAGAAAAAACTGTTTGAATTTAGTTTTCCTAAAATAGTTTTTAAGGAGTGTTTTCTTAATGTCGATGGTAAAGTTTTTTTATGGTGACAACGTGCCGTTAGAAATGCACAAAACGAGAATTGTGCAAAAGATTTACCTTCAACCGATTGAACGTCGATTGCAAGCTATCCGGGAAGCGGGCTACAACACTTTCTTACTTAAAAACAAGGATCTATTTTTAGACATGCTTACGGACAGCGGCGTGAATGCAATGAGTGACAAGCAGCAAGCTGCAATGTTAGAAGCAGATGATAGTTATGCAGGTTCGGAAACGTTTACAAAATTAGAAGAGAAAATTAAAGAGATTTTTGGGAAAGAGTACTTTTTACCGGCTCATCAAGGAAGGGCATGTGAAAATATCATTTCACAAACGTATGTAAAGCCCGGGATGATTGTGCCAATGAATTATCATTTTACAACATCAAAGGCACATGTTGTTTTAAATGGTGGAAGTGTAGAAGAGATTTTTACAGATGAAGCTTTAAAAATAACTAGTGAACAACCGTTTAAAGGGAATATGGATATTGATAAATTACGTGATTTAATTAAAACGAATGGTGCTGACAAAATTGCATTTATTCGTCTTGAAGCAGGTACGAATCTTATCGGTGGCCAGCCGCATTCGCTTGAAAATATGAGAGAAATTCGCAAAGTTTGTGATGAATATGGGCTACTCCTTGTGTATGATGCTAGTTTATTAGCTGATAATCTATATTTTATTAAAACGCGTGAAGAACAGTGTAAAGATA
Source organism: Calidifontibacillus erzurumensis (assembly GCF_013303125.1). Taxonomy (GTDB): domain Bacteria; phylum Bacillota; class Bacilli; order Bacillales; family Bacillaceae_J; genus Calidifontibacillus; species Calidifontibacillus erzurumensis. The sequence continues at coordinate 70,187 of NZ_JABTTE010000017.1, forward strand.
TGAGCATAAGAGAGATTACGCGGGAGTTGGCAGATCTGGCTGATATTATTTATTTTTCAGCCCGCAAATTAGGCTGTGCGCGCGGAGGAGGTATTTGTACAAATAGTAGAGATGCTTATTTAAAAATGCGCGAACTCGTTACTTTATACGAAGGATTTTTAACGTATGGCGGAATGTCTGTCCGGGAAATTGAAGCGATCGCTGTTGGTTTAGAAGAAACAATGGATATAAATATGATTAATCAAGGACCGCAATTTATTGAATATATGGTGAAAGAGCTTGTGGAAAGAGGCATTCCAGTCGTAACACCAGCAGGTGGATTAGGCTGTCATATAGATGCAATGGGATTTCTTGATCATGTTCCGCAAACCGAATATCCCGCTGGAGCACTCGCAGCCGCTTTCTATATTGTCAGTGGAATCCGGGGAATGGAACGGGGCACTTTATCTGAACAAAGGGATGAAGCAGGAAATGAGATTTTATCTCATATGGAGCTATTGCGTTTAGCAATGCCACGCCGTGTTTATTCGCTTTCTCATGTAAAATATGCGGTAGACCGTTTGACTTGGCTGTACGAAAATCGTCATTTGATCGGTGGATTGAAATTTGTAGAAGAGCCAAGTGTATTGCGATTCTTCTTTGGCCGTTTGGAAACGACCAATGATTGGGACGTGAAGCTGGTGGAAAAATTTAAAGCAGATTTCGGTGAAAGTTTATAATAAATAATAATAACTTAGAATTTTGGGTGGGCAGGATTGGACTGAAACCTAGTCTTAATCCTGTTTTTTATTTATTATAGTGATATTTATAACTGAAATCAGTTTTGGTTTAAGTATTATAATAGTTGGAAAAGTGTTCTAGTATTGCACTCATTTTTGAAAAGAGTAGAGGGCATTCTAAAGCCAAGACGTTTATATTCCATTTTATTGAAAAATAAATAAGAGATCAAAACAAAAAAAAGAGTGGCAGTTTGAGTTTGCCACTCTAAGAGGTTTATGATTATGGTGCTTATACAATTGTTAACAATTTACTCATTTTCATGACAAGGAAGATTCAATGCGAATAGGTATGTGATTAGATAACACCTTGTGTCATCATAGCATCAGCAACTTTTAAGAAGCCGGCAATGTTTGCACCAACAAGAAGATTTCCTGGATGACCGTATTCTTCAGCAGCTTTTTTGCTTTGTTGATAAATATTAACCATGATTTCATGTAATTTTCCGTCTACTTCTTCAAATGACCAAGAAATTCTTGCGCTGTTTTGTGCCATTTCAAGAGCTGATACAGCAACGCCACCTGCGTTTGCAGCTTTAGCTGGACCAAACAATACGCCGTTGTTTAAGAATACATCAATTGCTTCTAATGTTGAAGGCATGTTTGCACCTTCACCAATTGCTTTAACGCCATTGGATACTAGTGTTTTTGCGCTTTCTTCATCAATTTCATTTTGTGTTGCACAAGGAAGAGCAATATCGCAAGGAATTGTCCAGATACCTGAGCAGCCTTCATAATATTCAGCTTCTGGATGGTATTTTACATACTCAGAGATACGTTTTCTTTCAACTTCTTTTAATTGTTTAACAAGAGCAAGGTCAATACCGTTTTTATCGTAAACATATCCGTTTGAATCGCTGCATGCTACAACTTTTGCGCCAAATTGTGTTGCTTTTTCAATAGCATAGATCGCAACGTTTCCTGAACCAGATACAACAACTGTTTTACCTTCGAAGCTGTCACCTTGGTCTTTTAACATTTCGTTTACGAAATAAACTGTTCCGTAACCAGTAGCTTCTGTTCTAGCTAAGCTTCCGCCATAACCTACGCCTTTACCTGTTAAAACGCCAGCTTCATAAGCGTTGCGAAGACGTTTGTATTGACCGAATAAATAGCCGATTTCACGACCGCCAACACCGATATCACCAGCTGGAACGTCAGTGTCTTGGCCAATATGTCTATAAAGTTCAGTCATGAAGCTTTGGCAGAATCTCATGATTTCCGCATCTGATTTTCCTTTTGGATCGAAATCAGAACCACCTTTACCGCCGCCGATTGGTTGGCCTGTTAAAGCATTTTTGAAAATTTGTTCAAAACCTAAAAATTTAATAATGCTGGCATTTACGGATGGGTGGAAACGAAGACCGCCTTTGTAAGGTCCGATTGCACTATTGAATTGAACACGGAAACCACGGTTAACTTGTACTTTACCATTGTCATCAACCCATGGTACTCTAAAGATAATCTGACGTTCAGGTTCAACAATTCTTTCTAAGATTCCGGCTTCCATATATTTTGGTTGTTTTTCAAATACCGGTACGAGTGAATCTAAGATTTCTTTAACAGCTTGATGAAATTCAGGCTCATTAGGATTACGTTTTTTTACCGTTTCGATCACACTATTAACGTAATCTTTAGCCACTTGTTGTTGAGTATTACATGCTGTTTGTTGTAAAGTTGTCATTTTTCCTTCTCCTTTATTTAAAAATTTATTTTATTATTCTGATTTTAATCTTTAAAAATAATTACTTAATAAATGCGATAAGTACGTACTTTTAATTAAGTAAGATCCTACATTTTTTTACATTTTTGTTAAAAACGATTATTTTGCTGTTCGTATTTTTATTTTATACTTGAAAATCAATTCAATCCAATATATTAATTAGATAAAATCAATGCCGTATTGATATATGTATCGAAAGAAGGTGATCGTTTTGGAATTAAGACAACTGCAATATTTTATTGAAGTTGCAAAAAGGGAACATGTTACGGAAGCGGCAAATGCCATGCATGTTGCTCAATCTGCAGTGAGCAGGCAAATTTATAATTTGGAACAAGAGCTTGGAGTCGATCTATTTGTTAGAGAAGGCCGAAATGTTAGGCTGACACCGATCGGTGAAGTATTTTTGCAGCATGTTGAAGAAGCGATGAAAGTATTGGAAAAAGCGAAACGGGAAGTAGAGGAATTTTTAGATCCAGAACAAGGAACAGTTCGCATTGGATTTCCTAGCAGCATGGCCAATTATACATTGCCGACATGTATTTCAGCTTTTCGTGAAAAATATCCAAAAGTGAAATTTAAATTTAGACAAGGTTCTTACCATTACTTGATTGATTCAGTCATTACGGGTAAAGTTGACATGGCATTGATTGGTCCACTGCCAAAAAATAATCCTAAGTTGAAAACAGAAATATTATTTTTAGAAAAAATCGTAGCTTTATTGCCAGAAAGCCATCCGCTTGCCAATCAAAAGGAAATTAAACTTAATCAGCTGCGCAAAGATCCGTTTGTATTATTTCCACAAGGATTTGGACTCCATGAATTGGTCGTTAATGCATGCCGACAAAATGGATTTGAACCGGATGTGGCTTTTGAAGGAAAGGATATTGATGCTATAAAAGGATTAGTTTCAGCTGGCCTCGGTGTGACGCTAATTCCGGAAATCAGTTTAATTGACAGCAAACCGCGAGCAACAAAAAAAGTTTTTATCGTTGAACCAGAAGTAACACGAACAGTGGGGATCATTACACCAAGCGATCGTGAACTTTTACCAACTGAAAAAATATTTTATGAATTTTTAAAAGACTTCTTCAAAGTTTTAAGCGGATACTATTAAAAATAATTTTTGTAAAAAAAAGCTCTCTGCTTGAAAAAACAGCTAGAGAGCTTTTTTATGTGTGTCCGAAAAATGGAAATCCTCTAAAAATTTGATTTTAATAAACTGAATCGTTTAGGGCTGTTCAAATCGAAAATTAACGATTGAACGGCCCTGTATTGGTTTAATTATCTTAAGTTACCTGGTACAGATTTAGAAAGTCTTCCAGAGTTTGCTGCTTGTTGTGGTGAAATAGCTGGTTTTAAAATTTTCATTTATATCAACTCCTTTCAATAGTTTCCAATTGTTCAGCTTCTTGGATTTGATTTTGCTTCCAGATTAAACGAAGCACTTGCTTAATTTTCTTCTTCTCAAATGTACATGGCCGCTTGCCAGTTCTAACACGGTAAAGAGGACAGTGATTGCCTTGACAAGCAGGCCTAAAGAAGCATGCTTGGCAATTTGCATCTTTATCTTCTCCACCTGTGACCCAAAAAGCAACTTTATCATAATCGATGTCCATAGAGCCATCTGGAAGCAAACGTCCAACATGATTAAAGTCTTCATTTAAAGAACAGGTACATTTATAAAGCTGTCCGTTCGCGCCGATCACAAATGAGTGCGGTTTTGCAGCATAGCAAACGGAGCCTGTTGGCATAATGGCTGATTCAACAATGGAACTCATTGGTAGCCCTTTATCCATGCCATATTCAGTAAATTCCCAAATTTTCGTTTCAGCTACACGATGGTCACAGATTGGCAAATCACCATCGTGTTCGCCTCCCCAACGGCCTACAGGACGGCAAAATGTTTGGAAACGGCGGTCGTTGCCGAACAGATCGGCAAGGTAATCAATAAACGGTTTCACATTGTCAAGATTATCTTCATCAAAATTGATGCGGATATAAATCTCAAAATCTTCATCTTTGTCTATTTCCGCTTTAATAGCTTTCAAGTTTCCGATAATCGTGTCAAATGTGCCGCCGCCGCCAGTGAGGAATCTCCTTGCATCGTGGAATTCCTTCATACCATCTATTGTAATCATAAAGCGTCTTACATGCCAGTTTAATAGTGCACGGAATTTTTCAAGTGTTAAAAAATATCCGTTTGTTGTCATTTCTGCTGAATAGTTAATATTATGTTTTGCCGTCGTTTCTAGAATAGATTCGCTTAGTTCACCAATGATATCAAATGCAAGCATCGGTTCTCCGCCGAACCAGCTGATGCTTAAATGTTGAAGCGAATTGGCTTTTTGTGCGATAAATTGTTTCAATCCTTCTTGAACTTCCGGATTCATATTTCCTCGTGGAAATGTCTGGTAGCAATATGTACATCGGAAATTACAGGCTTCTGTTGGCATGACAATAAGATGCATCGTGTCTGTCCGATGAAGGGATTGGTGCAAGAAGCGAGCTCGTGCATCTTCATCAACATCATCAGGCACGAGAAAACCGGAGTCCACAAGAGGTAGTAATGTATCTGATAATTCTCCAGAAACTCCTTCTCTTTTTAATGCGGAAAGGATGATTGGTTTTTCTTCTGGTGTAAAGGTCGCAATTGCTCCTGTATAGCTATTGTATAAAATAAGTTCCCCGTTATCTGCTTGTGACATTGCATTAAAGCGGGAAGGAAGCCATCGTTTTGTTTTCATATACTTTTGCACCCTTTCTCAATAAGTCCGCCTAATTAAAACCCAATTATTTCTTAGGGAAAGTTTCATTTAGCATGTTTATTATATATAATAAGGCTATATTTGACAATTGGATGACAAGCTATAAAAATTATTATTTTAGGAGAATATGTATGTACTTAACAGTAAAAGAAACTGCAGAATTATTATCAATGCCAGAATCATATGTTCAAAGTTTAATCCTGCAAAAAAGAATTCGAGCGATCTATGACGGAGAGCAATATCTTATTAATAAAGAACAATTTAACACGCATTTTGAACAATTGGAAAAGATTAAAAAACTATTAGATGAAATGAATAGTGAGCCTATACCTGATGATATCGATGTTAAAGACGAAGATTAAGTTGGAGATGAATCGTGAATACTGAATTTTCAGAAAAACAACATTGTAAATATTAATGTTCGGTAGTATAATTTTCTATCATATTCTATATCTCTACTATCAACTTGAAGGAAGGCGTATTAATAATGTTTGAGGCGTTAAAAAGAGAGTTCCTTGCTGGGATTACGGTTTCAGTTGTAGCCCTACCGTTAGCACTGGCATTTGGAATGCAAGCAACGGGAAATTCGGAAGGGGCTATTATTGGACTTTATGGGGCGATCATAACAGGCTTTTTTGCCGCTATGTTTGGAGGAACTCCTAGACAAGTGACCGGGCCAACAGGACCAATTACAATTATTGTAACAGGAATTGTGGCTCAGTACGGGTTAACTTATGCGTTTATTGCTGCTTTTATGGGTGGGGTGTTTCAAATTGTTTTTGGCTTATTAAAGCTTGGAAACTATTTGAAATTTATACCGTTACCGGTTGTCAGTGGTTTCATGAATGGGATCGCGATTATCATTATTCTTGGACAGCTAAAATATGTAATTAGCAGTTTTTTGATCGTCTTACTGACAATAGTTTTTATGCTTATATCAATTAAATGGATTAGAGTAATCCCGCCAAGCCTTATGGCGTTAATATTAGGAACAGTAGCCGTTATTGGTCTAGAAAAAATGATGCCAACAATCCAACTGTCACTTCCTTTTATTAAAGATTTTACGATTTTTGGAGAAGTTGAGAGAATTGGAGAAATTCCAAAAGGATTACCTCAACTTCATTTGCCAATAGTAGAATGGGATACGTTAATTAAATTAATTCCACCAGCTCTAAGTATTGCAATTTTAGGCTCCATTGACTCGTTATTAACATCTGTTGTTATGGACAATCTTACTGGAACAAAACATAACAGTAATAAAGAATTAATTGGTCAAGGTATAGGAAACGCTATGGCAGGTCTATTTGGAGCTATGCCAGGTGCAGGGGCAACGGTAAGATCTGTTGTCAATTTACGTTGCGGGGCTCAAACAGGTCTTTCAGCGATGATTCATAGTGTTGCTCTATTATCATTTATGCTAGTATTAGGATCTTTAGCAAGCGAAATTCCGCTAGCAGTACTCGCAGGCATTTTGATTGTAACCGGGTTTACGATGTTTGATGTTGATAGTATTCGCGTTATACCTAGCGAACCTCGGTCTGATGCAATCGTGATGATATTAACAATGGTTTTAACAGTCGTAGTTGATTTAATGGTTGCTGTAGGGATCGGTATTGTATTTTCAGCTCTAATATTTATGAAACGTATGAGTGAAGAAGGTGTGAAAGTTACAAACCGAAAAGAAGGAGATATGTCGATCTATACATTAGACGGTCCACTCTATTTTGGTTCTACAGATGCTTTGATTGATACAATTATGAAAGATGAGGCGAATTCAATAGCTATCGAAATGGATCGCGTTCCAGTTATTGATGCCACAGGAGCATTAGCTCTCGTGCAAATTCATGATCAACTAAAGGAACGAGGTCAAAACTTATATTTAATAGGCATACAAAAAAATGTTAAAGTCCGTTTGCGTAAAATGAAGATATTCCAAAGCCTAGGCAGCAACCGTAGATTTAGAGATATTGACGAATTAAAGTTTTACGCTAGTCACGGCTATCGAAGAAAAATGTATTCGAATCTTCAAGGATAGTAAATTGGAAAAGGTCCTAAACCAATAAAGGTTAGGACCT
>NZ_JABTTE010000018.1 GCF_013303125.1 Calidifontibacillus erzurumensis
CGTTGAATAAAACATTCAACATTGCCGCACGCTTGACATTTTGTTTAGTTTTCAAAGATCATTGAACTTTTTTAGCATCACACTCAAAGAACTATCATCTTCGTGACGCTCTATTATATTAACATCTCTTTTCGCAGAAGTCAATATATCTTTTTTCTTTTTAATTAAATGTTTAATTTAACATAAATCTCTGTTCGAGACTTTTTTTATTTTAGCAGGATGATTTAAAGGAGTCAATAAAGTTTTTATTAATTATTTAATTTTTTTTTGGCATTTATATTTTTTTGCTCGAACATACTTACTGTATTCAGATTGCGAAGCAAATCTTTTTAATAGATTAAATAAAACTTGATAACGGTCTTCCATTGCATCCTTAACGATATGATCTATTCTTGAATCGTTTAAATCATGTAATATTTCATCCATTTCTCTTTTTATTAAGTATTCCAACTCTTTCATTTCTCTATTATTAACTATAAATGCAAGCATATTTTCACCTTTCTTCGTTGTTTGTTACTTACCAAATTGCCAGATTCTGTACAGATAATATTTCTCATTATTACAAGAATTTATTCATAGCCTTGTCCTACTTAGCATATTTATTTATTAGCGAATACCGTTTTACACTTGTCAGGGAGGTTATTACATGAGTTTTTATGTAATTAACGGTAAGAAGGTAAAGCAATCTCTTATCGTTGTCATTGCTGCTTTTTTTGCAGCACTTGTTTTGTATATGGGAAATTTACAAACGGCCGTTTTTTCTACTAAAGAAGGTCCGATGGCCATTTATAAGGGTGAAAAAGCAGGAAAGAAAATCGCACTTACTTTTGATATTAATTGGGGAGATGAACAAGCCGAAAAGATCTTGGATGTTCTCAAAAATGAAGGAGTTAAAAATACCACTTTTTTTATTTCTGCATCTTGGGCAGAAAGGCACCCACAGATCGTTGAAAGAATTATAAAAGAAGGTCATGAGATCGGCAGTCTAGGTTATCATTACCGTAATTACGTTGATGGGGATGAGAAAAAGATCAGAAGAGACATCTTAATGGCTGGCGAAACTTTTAAAAAATTAGGTGTTAAAGATGTAAAGTATTTCCGTACTCCAAATGGAAACTTCAACAAAAAAATCTTAAGAATTGCCGATGCTTATGGATACTCGATTGTTCATTATAGTGTCGATTCGAAAGATTATACAAATCCAGGTGTTGATAAAATTGTGGAGAATGTTGTTCCTGCTGTGAGCGGTGGAGATATCGTGTTGCTACATGCCTCCGATTCTGCACTTCAAACTGAAAAAGCATTGCCGCTTATCATTAAGGGGTTAAAAGCCAAAAGTTTGAAAAGTGTTACAATTGATGAATTGATCTCTAATGCGGATATTAGAACTTCTGAAATAAAATAAGCCAAGCAAGAAGGCAAGCAGAGAAAAAGAATAATTTTTCTCTCCTTGCCCTATTTTTTTGACTTATTTAGCAGATCCTCTTTTACTTGCTTGGTTTAATTTATATAGAATAAACAGCTGCCATGTATTGCATATTAATAGTGGAAAAATCATTAATAATAACCAATTCTGCTCATTGGCACGTAAAGCAGGCACCCACTCAATAATTGAGACGGCTACCATAAAAAATAATGCTGGGATAAAAGCTGCTTGGTTTGTTTGCTTCACCTTAAAATAAGCTACAACAAGTCCATAAAGCAAGATCAATAATGCCGGAACAACGTAAGGAAGAAGTGGATCCCCTGGTTTGGCAAATGCTTGATAGCGTAAATAAACAAAATCAAATAAAACGAAAATGGTAAGCAAAATTTGCACAGAACCCCATAACGATTTAAAAATACCTAACCCGAAACGATGAACGGTTAAATACGCGAAATACCCAGCTTGACTAATTAAACTAAAAATAAATCCTACCCCTAAGAACCAAAAAGCAACTGAAATGATTTCGATTACATCAAACTCTAGGAATAATGTAGAGTAACGCCCCCATTCCACAGCGAACCCTACAAATATAGTGCTAATGCCACCTAACAATAATGTTGAAATAAATAAATAAACCCAACTTCGACTAGTCACTTTTTTTGCCTCCAACAGAATAACTTCTTGTCTAATTGTATCAATCACCTTCCTAAAATGCTATATCAATTGAACGCATATTTTTTTAAATTTTTATCATATTAAAAGATAGGAAAGACTTCTTGAAAGGAGCTAAACTATATGAAAAACTATGCAATGCTCCTCGTACTTTTATTGCTTTTCATATATGGGTGTGCACCAGCTGAACAAGGAAACGGACAAACTGGTGATTATGAGGGGACAAAAAAATTAGTCATCGATATTTTAAAAACTGATGAAGGAAAAAAAGCAATTGAAGATGTCTTAGCAGATGAAAAAACAAAAGCAAAACTCATTATGGAAGAATCGGTCGTAAAAGAAACAATTAAAGGTGTACTTACCTCAAAAGAAGCAGAACAATTTTGGAAAAAACAATTTGAAGATCCAAAATTTGCAGAAGCCTTTGCAAAATCCATGCAAAAAGAACATGAAAAACTAATTAAAGATTTAATGAAAGACCCGGAATATCAATCATTAATGATAGATATTTTAAAAAATCCGGAAATGGAACAACAATTAAGAGATGTTTTGAAATCTCAACAATATAGAGAACAAATGAAATCGGTAATAATGGAAACGCTAGAAAGCCCGCTTTTCAAAGCAAGAATGCAGGATCTTCTAATTAAAGGCGCCCAAGAAATTCAAAAAGGCGGCGGTCAAGAAGAAGGAGACAGCGGACAAGAAGGCGGTGGCCAAGACGGTCAAGGTAGTGAAGGAACTAGCTAATTTAGCATACAAGCTCTTGACTATGAAAGGAAGTACTTAGGGACTGTGAGTTAAAGATCTAAAGTATATTGCTTTTTGACCCAAAATCATTTTTGGATTTTAGAGAACAAAATTTGAAAACTTATACAAAGCTCTAAAATCCAATTTTTCAATGTAAAAAATGTCAGGTACTCTTCTATTTTTAAGAAGTGTACCTGACATTTTTATTTCATTATTTATTCGTAAGTTCGACGACTTGTTCCGCAATTTTCATATAAATTTGACCTATTTTATCATCTTCATCATAAATGGATGGAGCGAAATCTTTTTCATCAATTTCCGGCTGTCCGAGCGGAATTTGTCCAAGGAGTGTCGTGTTCAAATCCTCAGCAAGTTTCTTTCCGCCTCCTTTGCCAAAAATGTACTCTTTCTCACCTGTTAACTTACTTTCAAAATAAGACATATTTTCTATGACACCTAAAAGTTCGTGCTCCGTTTTTACTGCCATTGCACCTGCCCGTGCTGCAACAAAAGCTGCAGTTGGATGCGGCGTTGTGACAATAATTTCTTTACAATGAGGAATCATCTGATGAACATCCAATGCCACGTCACCTGTTCCTGGCGGTAAGTCTAATAATAAATAATCAAGGTCACCCCAGTCAACTTCAGTGAAGAACTGGTTCAGCATCTTACCAAGCATTGGGCCTCTCCAAATAATTGGCGCATTATCTTCAACAAAAAAGCCCATGGAAATCACTTTAACACCAAAACGGTTAACTGGCATAATACGGTCATTTTTAACTTCCGGACGATCTACAATTCCCATCATATCAGGAACACTGAAACCATAAATATCAGCATCTACTAAACCAACTTTTTTTCCTAATCTAGCCAAAGCGACTGCCAGATTTACGGAAACAGTGGATTTCCCTACTCCGCCTTTACCACTGGCAATTGCAATAAATGTCGTTTTCGTTCCTGGCGATAAAATAGATGTTGTATTTGATTCAGAAGCAAATTTTGCAACTACTTCTGGCGGAAGTTGGCTAAAACGAATACCAACTGTATTGGCGCCTGCATTTTTCAAAGCATTTACTATTTGCTGTTGAATTTGAATTTGCTCACCAGTGCCAACTTTCGCAATGGCAACTTTTACACTGACATGATTTTTTTCTTCTTTAATGCTTATTTCTTCAATACCATTTGTTTCTTCAAGCGTTTTATGTAAAAAAGGGTCCTTCAACTTTCCTAGTATATCTCTTACCTGTTCTCTTGTTACCAAGAAACCCACCACCTAATGATTAATTGTTAACACTATGATTATAACACAATTATAGTTGAATAAAACCTCAGTTTGTCTATTGGTTTGAATCTTTCGGCTTCTCTGTGTATAAGCGTAGGATTCCTTGATAAATACTTGCCGCAACTTTATCTTGATAAGCTTTTGTCTTCAGTTTTTCCCTTTCGGCTGGATTTGAAAGGAATCCGGCTTCTACTAATACCGATGGCATTTTTGCTTCTTTTAATACATACACATGGTTGATAGCTTTGGCATGTCTGACTGTATTTCCTAAATTAATTTGCATTTCCTTTTGAATAAGCTCTGCTAAACGTTTATTTTCTTCATAACGCGGGTAATAAAAAGTTTGCGCTCCGCTCCATCTTGGAGAAGGCAATGAATTGAGATGAACAGAAATAAGCAAGTCGCCATTAGAATTATTAATGAGTTCCACCCGTCTCATTAAATCTTGAGTCTTTCTCCGACTGTAACCTTTTAAATCTTTATCTGCTAAATCATTGTCATCTTCCCGAGTCATGATTACAAGTGCGCCGGCTTCTTGTAAATAATCTCTTAAAAGTAATGATATGTTGAAGGCAATGTCTTTTTCATAAGCACCTTCTGGCCCGGCGCCAGGATCTGGATAGCCGTGCCCCGGATCAACAATGATCACTTTCCCCGATAAAGGTAAACTCCAAGAATCCCAAGTATTAAGAATAGAAAACTGATATTGAAAAAGAAAAAATAATAAGACTGTTCCGCATATAAATATGAAAAACTGTATTTTTCTTTTCATTTTTTGGCACCCCTCGTATTTTTCCTACTTCACTATATGGGACAAGAGGAATAAATATGAGGGGATTTTATTTAGCTTAATATTGGTTAATGCAAACGCATTTTGTATCTTCTTTCACCTTTCCGAAAACCTTCTGTCCACCAATATAAAGCAAATTGTTCGACTGCTATATACATGGCTTCACCCATCTGATCATTGCCATCTATAGCACCCCAATACTCTAAATAGTCTAATAAAGAATCGGTATAATATTTGATCTCGCTTTCACATCTTGCTCTTACTTGCTCTTCAGTTTCACCATAAAAGCCAAATCGGCTCATTGTAGCGCCTAAAATATATAGCTCAATAGCAATATCAACGCTTCCATCTTCAACCGCTGTGCGAAAAATCGAATGAGAGCGGAAAAATGGAGAAAAATAATAAGATATTTTTTCCTTTATTTGTTTCAACGAAAGTTCACGCAATACTTTTCGCTCAAAAGCTATACGCTTTGCTTCACGCCTCTCTTGCAAAGTTGTAATAACATTCATCACTCTTCACGCCTTTTCGAAATGATTCATTAACCTTTTTAAGAAGAAAAAATTATCAATGCTGTTCAAGTATGTGTGACCTTCATGTATTTAAAATATATTGTTGTACATGAAAGATATTCTCATTCATTGAAAAATGAACCGTAATAAAACCAATTTATAGGAAAGAAAAATGGTGACTCTAGTTCTTAAGGAATTTTTTATCCAATTGCTACGAAAAACGGTGAAGCATTAAATAGTGCACAATACACTGCATTTTTTAGACATTAAATGATCATGGGAATCCGTTGGCCGAACAAACAAATTGTGTTTAAATGGAGGAAGATAAACATATAAAAATGATCTAAGGTGAGCACAAGATGAAACCTTTTCTTAAATACCGCGGGGGGAAAACGACAGAAATTAAATATTTTCAACAACATATCCCACAAACGTTTGATACGTATTATGAACCTTTTGTAGGCGGCGGTGCCGTATTTTTTCATTTAAATCATAGAAAATCTGTCATTAATGATATTAATGAAAAATTAATGAAAACCTATTGGGACATTAAAAATAATTACCATGAAGTTCGAAAACAGTTAGATCTTCTTCAAGACATTTATGAAAAAAATCAAAAAGAATACGAAGCGTTGAAAAGGCAATTTCCAAATGACAAGGTGCCTAATAAAAATGAAGAGTTATATTATAAGATGAGAGAGGAATTCAATCATCCAACTGGAGAATGGTTGGAATCTGTCGTATATTTTTTTATTAATAAAACTTCCTATAGCGGAATGATCCGATACAATAAGCAAAGAGAATATAATGTCCCTTTTGGCAGATACAAAACCTTTAATACAAAATTATTAACGGAGGAACATTCTCATCTATTGAAGAGAACCGACATTTATAATGGAGATTACTCTAAACTATTTTCACTAGCTACTTCTAGCGATTTTATGTTTCTTGATCCGCCTTACGATTGCATTTTTTCCGATTATGGCAATGAAAAATTTACAGGTGATTTTGATGAGGATGAACATCGAAGGCTCGCTCAAGATTTCAAGAATCTCGATTGTATGGCATTAATGATTATTAGTAAAACCCCATTAACCACTGAACTTTATAACAAATATGTAGTGGATGAATATCATAAAAATTATTCCGTCAATATTCGGAACCGCTTTAAAAATGAAGCAAAACATTTGGTTATCCGAAATTTCGATCCCGCTAAAATAAAATTTAATAAAGAAAAAATTTCAATTCATATGTAAAGAAAGGGGCTTTCAGAAAGCCCCTTTCTGCATTTTGTGTTAATTGACTAGCGGAATTTCTTTCAAGATGCGAAAAATAACTCTCATATATATAATGATTAGCTGCCTATATTTTCACAAATTTTCGAAAGGCCTGGAGCACAATTAAATAAACAGCTCGTCCACATTCGATGCCCAATAATCCTTATACATAGCAGGTGGCTTTTTATCTTTAGAAAATAGCTTCAACGAAGTGGAAATCGTTAAACCGTTGTATTGAAAGTTTTTATTTTCAAACAATCGAATAAAACCATCGACTTTATAGGTCCAATTTGTATGCTCCATTCCTTTTGGATCGACAAACAGGATCTTATACTTATTATCTTTTATAAACCAAAAAATAAAATCTGGATGGAATTTATGAAATTTATTTTCGTGGTAATAAGGAATATAAATATTGTCTACCGTTTCATCTAATTTGCTAAACATCCAATAGTCGTACGTTTCTTTGATCTGGTCTTGATGACTGGTAATATAATTTTCAAGCGCACGAATAAACTCTACTTCACTTTCGTTTTTAATAATATGGTTGATATAGTCAACTTTCTCATCATCGGAAACAATTAAAGGGATATAGTAATGTTCTGGGATATAAGTTAATGTTAGTTCTTTGTAGGTTATTTTCTTTTTACCTTTATGAATCAATGCCTGCTTTTCTTTAAATTGTTGCTTCGTTATTTTCCCATCCATCAATAAACTTATTAATTCATCTTCATCGATTGTCCCGCTCTCTTTTGAATGAATAACGGCTTGGACTTTTTCCTTCATGATCTCAGCTTCGTTTTTTGACACATAAATCTTTTTATAATGTTCGATTTCATCCTTGACTTCTTTAAAACCGGAGACGAAGTTTTCTTTATATTTTATGTGCCGTATAAGTTTTTCAACTAATATTGAAAGATCTTTGTAATGATGCCCTTCGTCCATTTGAAAAATGTCCTTTTCTTTACCTAAAATCACTTCTTTTAAAAGTTGATATTCAGAAACTGTCAAATCAAATTGCAGCAATACAGCTTGGATGGGGATACTACTAAAATATATTTTCAATCTTCCCAATGAACTCGTTGAAATTTTGAATTTCGGCATCCGTGCAATATGAACATCTTTTTTTCGGTATTCTGGAATGAGCAAAGGAAATGGAGCACTATTTTTTTCTAATTCAATGATCATCGGTTTATCCTTCGTTAAATCATCTTTTAATCCGAAAATTTGCTCTAAAACATTTTTATTCGTGGAAAATAAAAATAACGTTTCTAATAGCGGGACATACTCCCTCATTGCGTTATACTCTTCTGTTGTAATCTTGCCAGCATTCATTAAAAATAAGAGCCGTTTTCTTTCATTTGGCAGCGGTTCAAGCCGAATGCCCCTTCCTATTGATTGCAATAAAAATTTTTTTGCATCTGTTGAAGTACCTATATTTATATAATTGATAACATTCGGGCGTGTAGAATCCCAACCTTCATAAAAAGATCGTGATCCCATTAAAATATTGATATCGCCGCTTTCGTTCAGCCCCTCAAAATAACTCCTATTTTCGAAGGCATTTGAAAAATCGAAGCCTTCAAGCATTTCTTTTTCCCATTCATGGACATTCCCGATTTTTATCAAAGCAAAAGGATTCGATGTTAAATCTGACGTTTTTAATCGGAATGCAATTTCTTTATCATTATTCGATCGAATCACTTCAATGCTTCCAAAGTTTTCAGAATTAAAGACCTCTCTTAATACATGTTTTGGTGTTATATTTTTTATCATTGATAAGTTAAACTTTAATTTTCCATCACCGACTGCCAGCTCTTTGTTCTTTGTAAATTCTTGGTACAGTTCCTCTTTAGCTAAATCAAAAATCGATTGATCAAAATTTTCTTCTGACGCAAAATGTAATAAAGCTATAAAAAATATTTTGAGATCTGCATCTTTCTTATTTACAGAATTGACAAGCGTCACTAATAGCGGACTATGGTAAAAGGCTGGATTGATTTTTTTGACCTCTTTCGCAGATAGTTTTATTAGAGTCAAAGTAATGAGCGTTTTGTAAGTAATTTTCAATTTTTCTTCCAGCGGAAAATCATTTTTGCTGGTTTTAAAAGAAGTAAATTCTGAACTGCTTATATAAACATTTTTTCCATACCCATCTTCATTAAATTGCATGATATCGTAATTCTTTACGGTTGTTGCGATATCAGATACATCTGTAAAGGTGGCGGAAAAGTTAAACAAAAACCCATTTCTCGATAATATCGAATAATACGCTTGCCTTTTTGAATGTTCCTTCCCGCCTTTATGGGCTTCATCTAGCAGGACATACCAATTTCCATCATTATCATAATCCCTAAAAGATACATACGCTTCCGTATTTTCATCGGAAATTAAATCCGATCGATAATAAAAAACTTTAATTTCTCCTAAATCAAAAGCGATTTCACTTTTTACCTTCTCATATTCTTTTAAATCGATGAGCTCTATATATGGATTTTTAGGATCTTGGTTAAATTCATCGACTAATTTTTTCGTCTGATTTATTAAGTCTTCTCTTGGAGCAAGCAAAAGAATATCTTTCTTCGGTATTTCATTCAATTTTTGTAAATAATCAAGCAATTGGATGACTTTAATAATCAATAAGCTTTTCCCGCTCCCTGTCGACATGGAAAAAGCCATCCGATTGACAAAATTCATGAAGCTAATTTCTTTATTGTGGTCAGTTTCATAATATTCTTCAAAAATGTTGTACAAAAAACCCTCTTTTTTTGTATTTTTCACAGACAGTTTCGCAATATTTTTATCAAAAGCATTATAGCGATCATAAAGCTGTCTTTTTCTAATTATATTTTCTGATGTTCCTTCAGTTCCCGCATAATCAAATCCTTGTTCGTAAAATAAATACAGCGCTTTTATTGCATGATGAATCGCATCTTGTTGATAGTCGAACAAATTTTTATAATGCGAGAATTTTTTCGCATCAAACCCAGTCCAATTTTCAGGGAGATCATAAATATTTATGGCAGAAACCATTTTTTCTAAGATTGGTTTCATGAACTCTAGCACCACCAAATCAAAGGTTTAATATAGTGGTAATCCATGTTTTCTAAATCTACCACTAGCCCATTCTCGAATGTTACTTTCGATTTCTCTAATTTTTCTATTTTCTGACCAAATAAACAGGATAAAGTCTCTGCTAAATCAATATTTGGATAAATGCGATTGACATTGACCTTTATTTCATTGCCTTCCATTTCTAATGCGTCAGCCATTTTCATATCTCTTAAAAATACATATTGTTCAAATGGCGACTTTCTTTCATCGACTAACAGAAATTCCGCATCTTTATAATGAACTTTCTTCAATGTATCTTCATACTGCTCTAGGTGGTAATACTTCATGACATGGGAATGCCCAACGTTGCCGCTCTTATTAGGGGTATTAAAAATAACTCTTTTAATTCTAGGAAGCATGATCGTATCGAACCATTCGTCAATTTCCACATTGATATACTTCCGATTCCCGCCATCATCACTATTTACAGCAACAACTGCATGGGCGGTTGTCCCTGTGCCAGCATTAAAATCCATAATGATGTCATCTGGTTCCGTTGATACTTCAATAATTCTTTTAATTAAGTCCACAGGCTTTTGTGTTTCAAAATTTTCTCTTTCACTTGAATTTGCGGATAATGGTTTTACCATCTCATCCACCCAAATATCTCCGACAGGATTTCCTACCTTCTCATCTAAATATCTTTTTACCCGCGGCATTCCAGTTTTCGTAAAAATAATTAATCCTTTTTTTATTCCTTCATCAATTTTTTCTTGGCTCCAAATCCAATGTTTCCCTTCAGGCGGATACTTTAGTTCACCGTTAAAAATTCTTGGTCCGCCTTGACCTTTTTGCGTAAAGTCAAAATCGCCATATCTTCGTCCCGTGCCCTCTTCAATATGTTTATAATTTTGATCATCCTTTTCCGATTGGATAAACACTTTTTTCAATTGTTGCCGCTTCGGTGTCTTTCTATAAACTAAAATAGTATCGTGAACATTGGAGAAAAAGTTGCTTTGCTTTTTCGCTGACGTTAGTTTTTGCCAAATAATTTCATTGACAAAATTTTCCTCACCAAAAATCTTATCTAAAAGCATTCGAAGCCGATGTGTTTCATCTTCATCGATACTAATAAAAATCAAACCATCGTCCGTTAAAAATTCCCTAGCCAACGTTAATCGATTCTCCATCATCGTTAGCCAAGTAGAATGTTGGAAATTATCTTTATAAAGAAAACCATCATCGCCCGTATTATATAAAGGATCAATGTATATGCATTTGACTTGTCCTTTAAACTTTTCTTTTAACGTATTCAATGCATGATAGCTGTCACTTTTAACAAACCATCCATTCATCTCTTCATCTAAATGTTGAAAAGCCGAAACGATTTTCTCTTTCAAGTCCGGAAAGTACTTCGTATCAAATGGAAGAAACTGATATTGTTCTTTTGTTAATTCATCTAAGGTAAATGAATTTTGCACAAACCCAAGAGACTTCCACTCTTGTATTTGTTCTTCCATCCCTTTGCTTTCAACAATTTGGTTTAAAATGGTCTTTTCAATTTTATCTTTTGTGATTATATAGTTGCTGTTTAATACAAATTTCGGTTTGTTCCAGATTTTTACTAATTCATCTTCAAATTGAGATATAAAATCTATAATATGAAAAGCCACTTTTTTCATAGCTGTGATTTGGTTGATTCTCGTGCTTTCATAATAATTTAATTCCTTAAACATATATTGGTACAGCCATAAATCGAATTGTTCTTGCAAGAACTGCTTTGCATTTTTGTTGATAAAAAAGTCTACTTCACTTTGCTTTTTAAATAATTTTATTGCTTTATTCAACGTTTCTTCCGTTAATTCATCACACCCGGCATTTGCAGCTTTTTTTATTAGGTCTGAAATGTTTATCTTTTTATTGGAATATTGAGCTTTCAGTTTAATCGTATTTTTTTCTGCATGTACGAGTTCAAAAACTAAATCACGTTTTTCGTTATTCTTTTTCATTTCGATTTCAGAAGCATCAAATATAAATTGAAATTGTTTTACATTTACTTTCATAGATTTAAAAATGACATCCGTTTTAACATAATAAAGCATATTGGTTTTCCAAAACAGGACCACATCTTCTTTATTCGAATAAACTCTTTCGTAAACACTTTTGTACCAAGGAGTATTACTAAAATAAATCGACCCGCTCTCATTGAAATATCTAGAAAAAAAGGTATACAGCTTATCAAAAAGTTCTTCCCGGAAATTAGGAAACCTCTCAAGTTCTTGATCAATAATGGCTAACAAATGTTCTTTAATATCCGCAAAATATTGCGCCTTTATATTCATTAAGTTTATGTAACCTGATTCAGCTTTACTTTCAATCTTCGTTCCAATAAATATGTCTTCTAAAGCTGACAAGAAAATTTCTTCCTTCGTTTTCATCTATTTCCCTCCTTATCATCCTACTTTATTTCATCGTCTAAGATTGAGACATTTAGTCAACGGCTAATTTCATCTTCAAGTCTGTAATAAGACGTTTAGTTTTATGGGAATATAATAAAAATACTTTTGAGCTCTTATGGAAAGCTTTTTAACTTATTTTATACTTAAAATGAAAATTGCGCACATGGAGGGGATAAAGACTTTTCAAAATAGAGATAGGAATTTCTTATGTTATAAATGGACTACTACTGCCGAGTAGGAGGTTGACATACAACAAAAGAAAGATCGTCATGTTGTTAGCATCATTATATGAAGCATTACTTCCTAGTTAACAATATTCATCGTATAAAAAGCCACCTTGCACCACTCTGTTTATTTTTTCTACTATTCCCTCTGCTCCCTTCACCATGGATTTCACACCAATAAAGAATCTCTCTATATAATTCATTGTTTTTTTATCGAGACCTAGCACTTTTTCTAGTTTTATTTTCTCGCAATATTTATCCCATAACAAAATTTCCAATGTTAAAGTACGTAAAAATATATTGTATGATCTCCCTGATTCACCAAAATTTCTTTCTATTTAACCAAATCCATTTCTATAAATGTTTTCACAAAGGTGATAGCTGCTCTATTGGCATTAAGAAGAATGCCACTATTATATGATCATAGGTGGTCAAAAGTCTTTTCAAAGTATATAAAAAAGACCCCCAACCAAATCGGTTGAGAGCCATTTTTTAAATGAACATCATATCCACTTTACTTGATCACATGGATCGGGTGACCAAGGGCAACTTCAGCTGCTTCCATTGTAATTTCCCCAAGTGTTGGATGGGCATGGATGGTTAATGCAACGTCTTCAGCTCTTAAGCAATTTTCAACAGCTAAACTTAATTCTGAAATTAATTCTGAGGCATTTGGTCCGACTATTTGTGCCCCAATGATTACATTATCTTTTTTACGTGTTATTAATTTCATAAAGCCTTCCGTATCATCTAATGACAAAGCACGCCCATTTGCTTGGAACGGGAATTTCGACACATTTATTTCGATTCCTTGTTCCCTAGCTAAACCCTCTGTATAACCTACTGTTGCTAATTCTGGATCTGTGTAACAAACAGCAGGAATGCCGTAATAATCAATTACAGAGTTCATGCCGCTAATAACCTCAGCTGCAATCTTACCTTCATATGATGCTTTATGGGCGAGTGGAGGACCTTCTACTATATCTCCAATTGCAAAAATATTACTGATATTTGTCCGGCACTGTTTATCTATTTTTATTAAACCACGATCTGTTAATAAAATCCCAATCTTTTCAAGACCCATTTCATCTGTATTAGGTTTTCTTCCGACCGTAACTAAACAATAATCTGCATCGATTGTCTCTATATTTCCATTTATATTTACTTTTACTTGTACACCATCAATTTGCTCAATAACTTCACTAACCATGGCTTTCGTATGGATAACCACGCCTTTTTTTGATAAACGCTTCTTTACAATTTGTGTCATTTGGTTTTCGAAGCCAGCAAGTATATTTTCCGAACCTTCTAAAATGATTACTTCAGTTCCAAAACTTGCATAAGCCGACCCTAATTCTGTGCCGATATATCCTCCACCGATCACTACCATTTTCTTTGGTATTTCTTGCAAGTTCAGCGCTCCTGTTGAATCCATTACACGCTTTGAAAATTTAATATTGGGCAGCTCAATTGGACGTGAACCAGTGGCGATGATCGCATGCTTAAATGTATAGGTTTGCGAATGATTTTCATCCATGACACGTGCTGTATTTTGATCAACAAAATAGACTTCACCTTTTACAAGGTCAACATGATTTGCTTTTAATAGACTACTAACTCCACTCGTTAATTTATGAATTACGCTTACTTTCCATTCTTGAACTTTAGTAAAGTCCACGCTTACATTTTCCGCTTTAATACCCATATCCTCAGATTTCTTAGCATATTCATAGCGGTGACTAGCTGAAATTAATGCCTTTGAAGGTATACAACCTACATTTAGACAAACTCCACCGACTTTATCTTTTTCTACAATTGTAACCTTTTGCCCAAGCTGGGCTGCACGTATAGCAGCAACATAACCACCAGGCCCCGCACCAACAACAAGAGTATCTATTTCTATTGGAAAATCTCCTACAACCATATCGTTTCCTCCGAAGAATAAATTTTTAATGAGGCCTAGCTAAGCTTCAAAAATGTATTGCCTACCATTTTTACATCAACTCCAAAAAGAGGAGTTTCGGATTTTCGATCAATGATTTAAATCGATTTGTAAAAGCAACAGCTGTTCCGCCGTCTGCAACACGGTGATCGAATGTCATCGTAATATTCATCATGGAACGAATTACAATTTCATCTTGATCATTAACTACCGGCATTTTTCTAGTTTTATGAAATGCCATTAATGCAGTTTCCGGGTAATTAATAATTGGTGTTGCTCCAATGCTGCCTAAAGGTCCAACATTGCTTATTGTAATGGTGCTGCCCGTCATTTCTTTTGGATTTAGTTTTCCTTCCTGTGCTTTTTTCGTTAACTCTTTCATTTCAGCATGAATTTGTAAAAGTGATTTTTTATGCACGTCCCTTAGTACAGGTACAATCAATCCTTGGTCTGTATCAGTAGCAAGCCCAATGTGGACAACCTTTTCGAGGCGAATGACTTCATTTTCTTCATCTAATTTTGCATTAAACACCGGAAAATCTTTTAATGAAATTGCTAATGCTTTTAGGAAGAAAGCCACTGCTGAAATATTGACATCCATCGACTTTAATTCATTTCTAAAGTTAATTAAATTTGTCATATCGATCTCTTCAAAATGAGAGACGTGTGGAATCGTATAAAGCGACTTCACCATTTTCTTTGCTATTTGCTTTCTAATTCCTCTAAACGGAATAACATCAGGTTCTACTGCCCTCTCTTCTGTTTCAAATACTTCTTTAACAGTTTGGGACTCAAATTCATTTAGAGCATTTTTCTGTTGTTGAATATATCGATAGACATCCTCTTCCAAAATTCGTCCAGCAGGACCTGTTCCTTTTACTAGCGAAAGGTCGACATTATTCTCTCTGGCAATTTTACGCGTATAAGGTGTTGCAATGACCCTGTCTTCTCTACCTTCTCTATTCACAAAAACGTTTTTTTGTAAAGTAGTTTCTTTTTCTGTTGACGATGCAGTTTTATCTGAATGAAGAGGTTGAGAATGTTCTGCTTTTGTCTCTACATTTGTTCCATTTTCTTCTTCAATTTTTATAATCGTTGTACCGACGGTAATAGTTGTTCCAGGTTCGATTAAGATTTCTTTTATGGTACCGGAAACTGGCGAGGAAATTTCTGCGACCATTTTTTCGGTTTGCACTTCAACTAATGGTTGGTCAATACTCACTTTGTCACCAACTGCTACAAAATATGTTAGGATGTCTCCTTCGTGTATTCCTTCACCAATATCATGTAATTTAACCTCTACCACTTTTTCACCTCCTTAAAAGTTAATTACTTCTTCTATCGCTTCCATTACCCGGGCAGGGGTTGGCAAATAATGATTTTCCAACGCGAATAATGGTACATGAACGTCTGGTCCCGTTACTCGTTCAATTGGTGCCTTCATATATAAGAAAGAAGTGTCATTTATAATTGAGACAATATCATTTCCTACTCCGCCTGTTGCATGTGCTTCATGAACAATGACACAGCGTCCAGTTTTTTGGACGGATTCTGCAATTATGTCTTTATCTATTGGATATAATGTCCTGAGGTCGATCACATCGCAGCTAATTCCTTTTTTCTCAGCCTCTTCGCTAGCTTTCATGGCAACTGCCATCATGGCTCCCCAAGCAATGACGGTGACATCTTTGCCTTCTTTTACTTTTTTTCCTTTTCCAATCTCAACTGTATACTTTCCTTCCGGCACCTCTCCACGAACAGAACGATAAGCCCGTAGTGGTTCTAAGAAGAGCACCGGATCCGGGTCCTCGATAGATGCAATAAGTAAACCTTTTGCATCAAACGGGTTGGAGGGGCATACAACTTTAATACCCGGCATGTGAGTAAATAAAGCCTCTGCGCTATCCGAGTGAATTTCCGGAGCATGAACACCCGCTCCATATGGCGCACGGATCACTAGCGGTACTGTAAAAGTTCCCAACGAACGATAGCGCATGCGTACAGCATGAGTCATGATTTGCTCGTAGGCAGGATATATAAATCCGAAAAATTGAATTTCCGCAATTGGCAACATTCCGTTGATTGCCATTCCAATCGCAGTACCTATAATTCCAGATTCGCTTAGCGGGGTATCAAAAACACGTTCCTCACCAAATTCTCTTTGAAGTCCTTCTGTAGCACGGAAAACTCCTCCGCTCTTTCCTACATCTTCCCCAAAAATAATAACTTCCTCACGTTCTTTAAGCATGACACGCATCGCGTCAGTAATCGCTTGAATCATTGTTAATTGTTTCGTACTAACCATCATTGCCATCTATTTTTCACCTCGCAAATGCCGTAAATATC
This sequence comes from Calidifontibacillus erzurumensis, assembly GCF_013303125.1. Classification (GTDB taxonomy): domain Bacteria; phylum Bacillota; class Bacilli; order Bacillales; family Bacillaceae_J; genus Calidifontibacillus; species Calidifontibacillus erzurumensis. The sequence goes on from NZ_JABTTE010000018.1 coordinate 16,732, forward strand.
GATCCTTTTGTTCTTGAATGGTCCATGTTGGCACTGCAAAAATATGGTCAAACATATCATTTACATTTGGCGGAGGCATCGTTTCTAACCTTTTTACAACTTCTTCAATTTCAATTCTTGCCTCTTCAGCAACGTTTTGGATCCATAAATCATCTGCATATCCCCGTTGTTTCATAAAGGATTCCAAGCGTGTAATCGGATCAAATTCCCGTCGCTTTTCACTTTCTGTTTGGTCCCGATATTTAGTAGGATCGTCTGCAGTTGTATGAGCACCGTAACGCCAAGTTACCGCTTCAATTAATGTAGGACCTTCCCCATTCCGAGCACGTTCGAGCGCTTTTTTTGTTTCAAAATAAACTGCAAATATATCGTTCCCGTCAATACGAACGCCTGGAATATCATATGCAATCGCCTTTTGAGCAATTGTTCTTGAATTCATTTGTCTCCAAATTGGTACAGAAATGGCATAACCATTGTTCTGATTAAAAAATACAACTGGTGCTTTAAAAACACTTGCCATATTTAACCCCTCATGAAAATCTCCTTCAGAGGTTGCACCATCTCCGAAATATACAATTGCAGCTTGTTTGGAGCCTCGTTTTTTGGATGCCATTGCGATTCCTGTTGCAATCGGAAGCTGAGTGGCAATCGGAACAGATACAGGCAATATATTCTTTCCTTTAGGAGGAACATTCCCTTCTACTCTACCAAGCCATATGGATAGATTATAAATTGACTTGGCGAATATATTGCAGGCTGCATGGTCTCTATATGTTGGATACATCCAATCATCATCTTCAAGTGCCAACGCACTTCCTACTTGTGCAGCTTCCTGCCCTTCAATAGGGGGATAAGTCCCAAGTCGGCCTTGTCGTTGTAAATTAATGCACTTGCGGTCAAGCGTTCTAATTCGGACCATATGGCGGTAAAAGTCTTGTGACATTTCCTTTGTCACGATTGATTCATAGGATTTATCTACTAATTCTCCATTCTTATCAACAATTTGTTTGATAGGAAATTCTAATTCTATCTTCAAAGTCTTCACCACACATTTCTAAAAATTTAGGTTATTACAGATAACACAGACTTTTAACAACCTACATATTTACTTTTTATTCCTGCAATTTTTTTAATTTTATTTTCAACTAATAAATTAGCTGCTTTATAGGTTGGTATATTTTCTTTCTTTGAAATGCTATAAATCTGTCCTAAAATGTCATAGATCCTTCTGGCATTCGCGAAAGCCCTTTCATGATTGTATTCATGAAGTTCATCAGCAACTTGAATTAATCCTCCTGCGTTCGCAACATAATCAGGCGCATATAATATTCCTTTTTCATGAAGAATGTCCCCATGACGTTCTTCTTTCAGCACATTATTGGCTGCCCCTACAATGGCTGAACACTTGAGTTGAGGAATTGTCTGATCATTAATAACAGCACCAAGGGCGTTAGGAGAAAATATGTCACATTCAACGGAGTAAATTTTGTTAGGCTCTACTGCTTTAATACCTTCATACTGATCCAAAACTTTTTGGATGTTGTCTTCAAATATATCCGTGACAATTAATTTTGCTCCTTCATCATATAAGTGCTTTACAAGACATTGTCCTACTTTTCCAAGGCCTTGAACTGCTATCGTTAGACCCTCTAATGAATCTGTACCAAACACTTCCTTCGCTGTTGCTTTCATTGCATTCCAAACACCAAAGGCCGTGATGACAGCAGAGTTTCCACTTCCACCATATTCCTTCGGTAAACCAACAAGATAGCTTGTTTGTTTAGCTGCTGATACAAAATCCATTCCTACTGTTCCAACATCTGTGCCGGTATAAAAGCGTCCCTTCATTGTTTCAACAAAAGAGCCAAATGCTTGGAACAATTCATCTGATTTTTCACTTTTTGGATCGCCTATGATGACTGCTTTCCCTCCACCATAATTCACACCAGATACTGCACATTTATATGTCATTCCCTTTGATAAACGTAGCGCATCCAGGATTGCATCGTTTGTTGATTCGTAATTCCACATTCTACAGCCGCCGAGAGCGGGACCAAGTGTTGTATCATGAATAGCAATAATCGCTTTAAGACCTGTTGATTTATCATAATTAAATATTAATTGCTCATGGCCATGCTTTTTCATCTCTTCAAAAATGTCCAGGATTTTCTTTTGTTCCTCTGTCAATGCCATTTTCGTTTCCCCCAAATTGTATAGTTCATTATTTAAATTCTCTTCACTGTTTTATATTGCAAAAATCATGCCAATTTTTTGGAGAACTAAAGAAAGGAGTGATCTGGAAAGGATTGTTATTCTGAAAGCGCAAAAAATTTATATATTCATTTAAAAAATTTTTTAATTTAAAAGGTTTTGTATCTAAATAATACGAAAATTTATGAAAGCGTTTAAATAAATTGTCAACTTTTCTTGACAGTGTTAAAAAAAGTTGACACACAATTATGTTTTTTGAACTAGAAATGAAAAGACCCTTATCAATTTTTTGATAAGAGTCTTCATTTCAATAGATTATCCAAGCTTTTTTTCTAGTAAAACGCTTTCATCATTGCTTATTGAACGGTTTTTTACTTTATAACCTACATAAAGTAATCCAAACCAAATTGGTGCAACAAACAAGGCAACTCGCATATCTTCGATAAATGCGATCATTATAATTACAAATGCGAGAAATGCTAATGAAAAATATGAAGAGTAAGGATGTAATGGCATTTTAAATTTTAAACGACTTACCTCTTCTTTTGATTTTACCTTCCTAAATTTTATTTGGGTGAGTAAAATGACTGTCCAGTTCGTGATGACTGCAACGGTTGCTACTGAAGAAATATACATAAATACTTTTTCAGGTACAATATAATTCAAGAACACTGCGACTAGCAAGAAAGCAGATGAGAATAAGATTCCCCTACTTGGTGTACTGTTTTTGTTCAGTTTACTGAAATATTTAGGTCCATGATTTTGTAATGACAGATTGTACAACATTCTGCCCGTGCTAAATAGACCGCTATTAAATGCTGATAAAGCAGCTGTAAGAACAACAAGATTAATTATATGGGCTGCACCTGGGATCCCAATTTTATCAAAAATAAGCACAAATGGACTGCCATCTAATCCAACTTCATTCCATGGATATAAAATCATCATGATCCCTAAGGCACCAATGTAAAATACAAGTATACGCCAGATTACATTATTAATGGCTAATGGAAGTGTTTTTTCTGGGTTTTTTGCTTCCCCTGCTGTAATCCCAATTAATTCAACACCGCCAAAAGAAAACATAACCAAGACAAGCGAAAACAAAATTCCTGTGATACCATTTGGGATAAAGCCCCCATTTACCCATAAATTATCAAATCCAATTGGCTCTCCACCATTACCAATGCCAAATAAAATAATACCAAGTCCTGCTAAAATCATTCCGATGATCGCCAGAACTTTAATAAGGGCAAACCAAAATTCAAATTCCCCAAAAGCTTTTACATTTAATAAATTCACAGCTGTAATGAGAATTAGAGCGACTAATGCTGAAAGCCATTGGGGTACTTCAGGAAACCAATAATTCACATAGACACCTACGACTGTTATTTCAGCCATTCCTACAACTACCCACATAAACCAGTATGTCCACCCGCTTAAATAGCCGGCAAAATGTCCAAGATAACGATTGGCATAGGAACTGAAAGATCCGGAAACAGGCTCAGCAACTGCCATTTCTCCGAGCGCTCTCATAATTGTAAAAATGACGAGTCCGCCAATTAAATAAGAGATTAAGATTGCTGGACCTGCCATTTGAATGGTAGCACTTGAACCGTAAAATAGCCCTACACCAATAGCACCCCCAAGGGCTATTAGTTGAATATGTCTGTTACTTAACCCCCTCTGTAATCCTTCTTTTTCATGCGAGACTTTTTCCAAATTCATAAGCAAAACTCCTTTTATAAATTTTTTCGTATATTTAGTATGCAAATGTTGTGCCAGAAAAAAGGGGGGCTACTTTTTGCTAATTCTCATTTGGTTTTTCCTCTGAATGAATACCATATTTTCTCATCTTATTAATGACAGTCGTATTGGATATACCGAGGGCTTTACCGGCTTTTCTAGATGATTTGTGAACTTTTAACACTTGAGATAGAACCTTTCGCTCAACTTCACAAACTATATCTTTTAATTGGGGGATATTCTGTTCTAAGTTTATCTTAATCAAAAGGGAGTCCTCTTTGTTTAAAACGGACTGCTTATCAGATAAATTCGTCCATTCTATAAAATCTTGAACTGTAATGACAGGTCTTGTGATGATATTGATGATTCTTTCCAATATATTTTCCAACTGGCGTACATTTCCTGGCCATGACTGTTCCATTAAAAATTTCATTCCGGCATTGTCAATATTAACAATCTCTTTCCCCAGCTTCCTGCATATCTTTTGGGTCAAATGATTAACTAAAAGTGGTATGTCCTCTTTTCGATCCCTAAGTGGTGGTATAAAAAGTGGCACTACATTCAATCGATAGTATAAATCCTCTCGAAATTTACCGTCGTTGACCATTTCCTCTAAATTTCTATGAGTTGCTGCTATAATTCGAACATCAATAGGTATTTCCTTGTTACTTCCAATTCTTCGGATCGTTTTTTCCTGTAATACACGGAGCAAACGAACCTGCATGTGCAATGATAATTCACCAACTTCATCGAGGAATAAAGTACCTTTGTTTGCTTGTTCAAATAAGCCCCTTTTTCCTCCTTTCACTGCACCGGTGAAAGCTCCCTCCACATAGCCAAATAATTCACTTTCTAATAAAGATTCAGGCAAAGCTGCACAGTTAATGATGATAAACGGTTGATCTGCCCGGTTGCTTTCGGTATGAATTGCACGCGCAAACAGCTCTTTTCCTGTCCCACTTTCACCTCTGATTAGAATGGTTGAAGTGCTTTTTGATACAATTTTTGCAGTCTCAATAATTTTTCGCATTTGTGGACTTTGAAATATGATTTCATGAAATGAAAATGGCGAATGTTTATCCACCTTAGATATAATTTCTTCAACCTGTTTGAAATCTTTAATTGTTGCAACTGCTCCAATGATATTACCGGATTTATTAAGAATTGGAACACCGCTTGTAAAATAATGTATAACTTTATTCCCTTTTTTATATTTCATTTCATGCAGGCTATAAGACTCACCTGTTTTTAGCGTTTTGAGAATAGGAGTATTATTAGGAAATACATTCTCAATCTTTTGACCGACAGGGTTTTCATTATTTAAATAAAATATTTCTTTCGCTTTTTCATTGATATGTGTAATTACACCTAAGTGGTTGACCGCAATTACTCCTTCACTAACTGAATTAAGAATCGTTGACAACTGTTGCTCACGTTGCTCATAAGGCATAAAGTCCACTTTAGTAACGGACTTAATTCCTTCTATCTGTTTTAAAGATGCAATAAGCGATTCAATATCACATGAAGCGCTTTCAAATTTAATGCTCATTTTTTCTCGAACTTTGGCTTCCATTCCTACAAGATTGATGTTTTTTTCTTTCAGTAATCCGAGCACTTCGTATCCTAAACCTATTCGGTCGTCAAACCATATATCAAGAATAATATCCCTTTCGGACATTTGCATCTCCCCCATAAATGGACTTTCAATACTCCATCGTCCAATAAATTAAATAGCCGCTAATTAAAATTTTTTATATAAAAAGTACATCAATATAATGGTCTCACATTTACAAAATTGATTCAATTTAAATTACTTCCAATTGGTATAAAAAAGACCCCCAACCATAAATGATTGGGAGTCTTGGAACGCATAAAATTAACGTTTTGAGAACTGAGGTGCACGACGAGCGCCTTTAAGACCGTATTTCTTACGTTCTTTCATGCGTGCGTCACGAGTTAAGAATCCAGCAGCTTTAAGAGTTGCGCGGTAGTCTGGATCAGCTTGCAATAATGCGCGGGCGATGCCATGGCGGATCGCACCAGCTTGGCCAGTAAAGCCGCCGCCGCTTACATTAACTAATACATCATAGTTGTTTGTGTTTTCTGTTGCAACTAATGGTTGCTTAACAACTACGCGTAGTGTTTCTAAATTAAAATATTCTTCGATATCGCGTCCGTTTACGATAACACGACCGCTACCAGGAACTAAACGAACACGTGCAACTGAACTTTTACGACGTCCTGTACCGTAATATTGTACCTGTGCCAAAATAATTACCCTCCTTCAAATTATCCGCGAAGCTCATATACTTCTGGTTTTTGTGCTTGATGTGGATGTTCGCTGCCTCTATAAACTTTAAGCTTCTTGAACATTTGACGTCCTAAGCTATTTTTTGGAAGCATACCTTTAACTGCAATTTCAAGCATTTGCTCTGGGCGAGTTTCAATCATTTCTTTAGCAGTACGTGCTTTTAAACCGCCTGGATGTAATGAATGGCGATAATAGATTTTGTCAGTTAATTTTTTACCTGTTAATTTAATTTTTTCAGCGTTAATGATAATAACATGATCACCAGTATCAACATGTGGTGTAAAAGTTGGTTTATGCTTTCCACGAAGGATAGCAGCTACTTCACTTGCAAGACGTCCTAAAGTTTGACCTTCAGCATCGATCAATAACCATTTACGATCAACTTCTGAAGCTTTCGCCATATAAGTTTGACGCATGTTGTTCCCTCCTAAATCAATATCTTTCGGTCTTCGTTTTTAAGCTTTTGTTTTATTTTCACACGATTTGTTTCGGGGCTAAAATCGTGGCATTCTCACAAAAAAATGTACCATAGGTAATCATATAATTTTTTGGAACTAATGTCAATACCAAACCTGCCATAAATACAACCCATGTGGCGGTGCTGTTTCCCCCGCCAAAGTTCGGTCTTTCTTTTCTAAAATGAACTTAATATCGATAGGCTCAAGCTTACCTTGTCCAACTTGCAATAGAGTTCCGACAATAATGCGGACCATATTGTATAGAAAACCATTGCCAATGAAGCGAAAAACGATTTTCTGACCATCCTCTATAATATCAATCTCTTCGATCGTACGGATTTTATCTTCTATTTCCGTTTTTGCCGAGCAGAAAGAAGTAAAATCATGGGTGCCAGTCAAATAGCCAGCCCCTGCTCTCATTCGCTCAAGATCAAGAGGATATGGAAAATGATAGCTATAGTTTCTACTAAAGACATCCCTAGTTTTTTGTGTTAGTAAAAAATAACGATATTCTTTTTTCCTAACTTGAAAGCGTGCGTGAAAGTCGGGATCTACTTCTTCTACCGTTTTGACGGCAATGTCATTAGGTAGTAAAGCATTAAGCGCCCGCTCCCATCGTTCGGTTGGAATCACAAGCGGGCTGTCAAAATGGATCACTTGACCGCGGGCATGGACTCCTGCATCTGTTCTACCAGATGAATAAATGCGAATATCCATCCCCTTATGAATAGTTTTGAGCACTTTTTCAAAATCTCCTTGGATCGTCCGGCCATTAGGCTGGATTTGAAATCCCGAGAAATTTGTTCCATCGTACTCAATAGTACATTTCAATCGCTTCACTAAAATCACCTAAATTATGAGCGTAATATGATTAAGAAAACAGTCATTACTGCCAAAATGAGAAAGGCTACATGATCTTGGGCTTTCCAAACGAGCTTTCTTAATCTTGTACGACCTTCACCACCGCGGTATCCTCTTGCTTCCATCGCCAACGCAAGGTCCTCAGCTCTTTTAAAAGCACTTATAAAAAGTGGAACGAGCAACGGGATGATAGCCTGAAACCGCTCTTTCAAAGTACCTGAAGAAAAATCGACACCTCTTGCAGATTGTGCTTTCATAATTTTTTCCGTTTCTTCCATAAGCGTTGGAATAAAACGTAGAGAAATTGACATCATTAAAGCAATTTCATGTGCCGGAACTCCAATCTTTTTGAAAGGTGAAAGAAGGGCTTCCATTCCATCGGTAATTTCAATCGGTGTCGTAGTTAGTGTAAGCAAACTTGTAATGACAATGAGCAGTACGAATCGAATAGAAATAAAAACTCCTTGTTTTATTCCTTCTTCGTAAATCGTTAGCCAGCCAAAATCTACAACTATATCTCCTTCTTTTGTCATGAACAAATGGAGTACCAACGTAAATAAGACAATCCATAAAATAGGTTTTAAACCATTGAACACATAGCGGACAGGAACTTTTGATGATAATACAGCACCAACAGTAAATAGAAGTAATATCGAATAAGTTGCAATATTATTTGCTAAAAAGATGATGAAAACAAATAGAAAAATTGCTAAAATTTTTGCTCGAGGGTCCATCCTATAAATAAAAGAATCTCCAGGTACATATTGGCCAATAATAACATTTTTCATGTATCAATGATCCCCCCGGGCTAGCAATTTACAAATTTCATCAGCAACATCTTCTACTGTAAATAAACTTGGCATTGGTTTTTTTATTCGTTCTGAGAGTGCTTGCATAAAATAAACAGACTCTGGGAGGTCCAAGCCTACCTTTTTTAATTTTTCAGGCTCCTGAAAAATTTCTGTTGGCGTTCCTTGCATATAAATTGTTCCTTTCTCAAGGACGATAATATGGTCAGCATAAAAGGCTGCATCTTCCATGCTATGTGTGACAAGAATAGTTGTCAGCTTGCACTCTTCATGCATCTTTTTGAACATATCCATAATTTCTTTACGTCCCCGAGGATCCAAGCCAGCCGTCGGTTCATCAAGGATTAAAACTTCCGGTTCCATCGCAAGAACCCCTGCGATCGCTACTCGCCGCATTTGTCCTCCGCTCAAATCAAAAGGCGATTTATGTAAAACTGTCTCTGGAAGACCTACAAGCTTCAATACCTCTCTCGCTTTCTTTTTTGCCTCTTCTTCTGGAACACCAAAATTAAGCGGACCGAAGCAAATATCTTTTTCAACCGTTTCTTCAAAAAGTTGATGTTCTGGATATTGAAAAACAATCCCTGCTTTTTTGCGGATGCTTTTTAAATCCTTCTGTTTTTCCGGTGTGATGGTTCGCTCACCAATTTGTATTTTGCCGCTCGTTGGCCGTAACAACCCGTTGATATGCTGGATGAATGTTGATTTGCCTGAACCTGTATGACCTATAACCGCTTGAAATGTGCCTGATGAAATAAAAATATTTATATCGTAAAGCGCTCTTCGTTCAAAAGGAGTTTTCGGATTATAGAGGTGCTCTACATTTTCGAATATAATGTCCATAGTTCATTCACCAATTCTTGTTGTTTTAAATGGCATTTCGATATTTGAATACCTTTTTGGCGCAGCAGTCGGGAGAGCTTTACTGTAAAAGGCAAGTCTAACCCTAGCGATATTAATTGTTCGCCAAGATCGAAAATTTCTTCAGGGGTTCCTTCTGCGAAAAGTTCCCCTCGATTCATGACGATCACCCGGTCCGCTTGGGTCACTTCTTCAAGGTCATGGGTGATAGATACAACACTCATATTACTAGATTCTTTCTGCAAAGCGCGAATCGTTTCAATTACTTCTTTTCGCCCCATTGGATCTAGCATTGATGTTGCTTCATCCAATATCATGACAGCTGGCCTTAAAGCCAACACACCAGCTATTGCAACTCTTTGCTTTTGTCCGCCTGATAATCGATGGGGCTCGTAGTTGGTAAATTCACTCATTCGAACTTTAGCGATGCTTTCATCAATCCGCTTAATCATTTCTTCACGAGGTACGCCGATATTCTCTAGACCAAATGCAACATCATCTCGAACAGTTGTACCAACAAACTGATTATCCGGATTTTGAAAAACCATCCCCACTCTTTTTCGAATATCCCAAACGGTATCCTTCGTTAAAGGGATGTTTTCAACATGCACTGTACCTGAATGGGGAAGCAACAAACCATTCAAAACTTTAGCTAATGTTGATTTTCCGGAACCATTATGGCCAACAATTGCCAACCATTCTCCTCGGAAAATTGAAAAACTGACACCTTTTAGTGCCCATTCACCATCATCCCGATAACGGAACTTTAAGTTTTCAATTTTAATAATCTCATCTCTACTCATTAGGTTTTCACCCACTTCTGTATAACAAAAAAAGGGCATAGATTCAGATCCCGTTCGTAAGATTCTGTCTCGCCCTTTTTGATGAATTATGTTCATTCTATTTAATAAGCTCGCTAAGTAAAACTAGACTAGCTCAATAATAACGATTGGAGCACCATCACCACGGCGTTGACCAAGCTTTAAAATGCGAGTATATCCACCTTGACGATCTTCATAGCGCTTCGCAATGTCATTGAAAAGCTTTTGAACAGCATATTCACCAGTTTCTTTATTCGCTACTTCATTGCGAATAAAAGCAGCTGCTTGACGGCGAGCATGTAAGTCGCCTCTCTTGCCAAGAGTAATCATTTTTTCAACAATTGAACGTAGCTCTTTCGCTTTTGCTTCAGTTGTTTCGATACGTTCGTTAATAATTAAATCAGTGGCAAGATCGCGGAATAGTGCTTTACGTTGAGCAGATGTACGACCTAATTTTGCGTAAGCCATCTTAGTGTCCCTCCTTTATTATCATTCTGTTGTTCAGTGTAAAACCGTTTCTTATTCGTCTTTGCGAAGTCCAAGACCAAGCTCTTCCAGCTTTGCCTTTACTTCTTCTAACGATTTTCTACCAAGGTTGCGAACTTTCATCATATCTTCTTCGGTCTTGTTCGCTAATTCTTGTACCGTGTTAATGCCGGCACGTTTTAAGCAGTTGTAAGAACGAACAGATAAATCAAGTTCCTCAATCGTCATTTCTAGAACTTTTTCTTTTTGGTCCTCTTCTTTTTCAACCATAATTTCAGCATTTTGGGCTTCGTCAGTCAAACCAACAAAGATGTTTAAATGCTCGGTTAAAATTTTTGCACCAAGCGAAACAGCTTCTTCTGGTCGAATGCTCCCATCTGTCCATACATCCAGTGTCAACTTGTCATAATTTGCAACCTGCCCTACCCTCGTGTTTTCAACCGTATATGTTACACGAGATACTGGTGTATAGATCGAATCTATAGGAATAACACCAATCGGTTGATCTTCACGTTTATTTGCTTCTGCAGGCGTATAGCCACGGCCACGCTTCGCTGTTAATTTCATGCGCAGTCTACCGTTTTTTGCTAATGAAGCGATGTGGAGGTCGGGATTTAGAATCTCTACATCACTATCATGAGTAATGTCAGCGGCTGTTACTTCTCTTTCACCTTGAATATCAATTTCTAGAGTTTTTTCTTCATCTGAGTAAATTTTCAATGCTAACTTTTTAATATTCAAAATAATAGTTGTAACATCCTCCACTACACCTTCGATAGTAGAGAATTCATGTTGAACACCGTCGACTTGAATGGATGTTACAGCAGCCCCAGGGAGAGAGGATAATAGTATACGACGCAAGGAGTTTCCTAAAGTGGTACCATATCCACGCTCAAGCGGTTCGACAACGAATTTACCAAAGGTAGCATCATCGCTGATTTCAACCGTTTCGATTTTTGGTTTTTCAATTTCTATCATTCAATAAACCCTCCTTCAAAACGTCGAAACCTCGGCTAGGGAGCATTGAGCAAAAAAGCGATTCCCTTCCCTAACCGAAATTCCCCATTAGGCAATTCCCAAATGTGCACAACAAAATTGTTTTATCTGCTAAACGTTCGTTGTTAAAAACTGTCATCATATCCCATTATAGACAGTGTTCCAAAATATATACAGATAAATTATACACGGCGACGTTTTGGCGGTCGGCAACCATTATGTGGTACTGGAGTTACGTCACGAATTGCAGTAACTTCAAGACCTGCAGATTGAAGCGCACGGATTGCAGCTTCACGACCAGCACCAGGACCTTTCACAGTAACTTCCAAAGTTTTCATGCCATGTTCCATTGATGCTTTCGCAGCTGCTTCTGCAGCCATTTGTGCAGCAAACGGTGTAGATTTACGTGAACCTTTAAAACCTAATGCACCTGCGCTTGACCAAGAAATAGCGTTACCGTGAACATCAGTGATAGTTACGATTGTATTATTGAATGTAGAACGAATATGAGCTACGCCATTTTCAATATTCTTTTTTACACGGCGTTTGCGTGTATTTGTTTTACGAGCCATCTATAAGTTCCCTCCTTTACCTTATTTTTTCTTATTCGCAACTGTACGACGAGGACCTTTACGTGTACGAGCATTGTTTTTCGTATTTTGTCCACGAACTGGAAGACCACGGCGGTGACGTAGACCACGATAAGAACCAATTTCGATTAGGCGCTTAATGTTAAGAGAGACTTCACGGCGAAGGTCACCTTCAACTTTATAGCGATCGACGATATCACGAATTTTGTTTAATTCGTCTTCTGTTAAGTCACGAACGCGAGTATCTTCTGAAACGCCTGCTTCAGCTAAGATTTTTTGTGCAGTTGGACGGCCAATACCGTAAATATATGTTAATGAGATGACTACACGCTTCTCGCGTGGAATATCTACACCAGCAATACGTGCCATATAAAGATGCACCTCCTTTGATTAACCTTGTTTTTGTTTATGTTTAGGGTTTTCGCAAATAACCATTACTTTACCTTTACGACGAATGACTTTGCATTTCTCGCAAATAGGCTTCACAGATGGTCTTACTTTCATGTTTTGAACCTCCTTATGTTACGGAGTGCTATTTTATTTGTAACGATATGTGATACGACCCCGAGTTAAATCATATGGAGATAACTCGACGGTTACTTTATCACCTGGCAAAATTCGTATGAAGTGCATGCGAATTTTACCAGATACATGTGCTAATACAGTATGACCGTTTTCCAATTCCACTTTAAACATCGCGTTTGGCAGAGTCTCGACGACCGTACCTTCTACTTCAATTACATCCTCTTTCGCCATCAAGTTGCTCTCCCTTCTCAAAATCAGTAATTTGCTCATTGACAAACTTTGAAACAGCAAACCTTAGCTTACCATTTGTCACACGACCTGTTTCATTTATACTGTTCTGAATTTCCGGAGAAACATAATCAAAAAATTCAAGATGATTAATGTTCTTCTTCTTTGGCCGATCAAATTTACGTTTATCGCCATCAGCAATATATACAAAGCGTTCATCGAGGACTTTTAAAATAACAGCAAATTGACCAGCATCTCTTCCCTGCAGAATTCTTACTAACTGACCTATTCGCGGCCTCGATTCAGGTTCATTCACCCAAAATCACCTTCACTTAGGCTTTTGTTAAAATTTCATAACCGGTTTCAGTAATTGCAATTGTATGTTCAAAATGAGCACACCGTTTGCCATCAACCGTAACTACAGTCCAGTTATCTGAGAGTGTTTTTACATAACGTGTTCCTGCGTTAACCATTGGTTCAACAGCAAGCACCATCCCCGGTTTTAGACGTGGACCCTTGTTCGGAGGTCCGTAATGTGGAATCTGCGGATCTTCGTGAAGATCCTGGCCAACTCCATGTCCAACATACTCTCGAACGATTGAAAAGCCGTTTGCCTCTACATACGTTTGAATGGCATGAGAGATGTTCGATAATCGAACACCGGCTTTTGCTTCCTCTAAACCTTTATATAAGGATTGCTCTGTTACTTCAAGTAACTTTTTAGATTCCTCATCGATCGTTCCAACAGCATATGTCCAAGCTGAATCTCCATGGTAGCCATTAAACTTAGCGCCAATATCAATTGATATAATATCACCGTCGCGAAGCACACGGTCACCAGGTATTCCATGCACTAACTCTTCGTTCACAGATGTACATATACTCCCAGGGAAACCATTATATCCTTTAAAGGATGGAATTGCGTCATAAGATCGAATCGTCTTCTCTGCGATGCTGTCGAGCTCTTTTGTCGTAATCCCTGGTTGAATATATTTCTTTAATTCCGCATGGGTCAGTGCAACAATTCTTCCTGCTTCCCGCATGATTTCAATTTCGCGCGCAGTTTTGCAAATGATCATTCAGATAAGCCTCCAAGGAGTTGTTCTATATCACTAAATACTTTATCAATGTCTTGATCGCCATTGATGTTTCTTAAATAACCTTTTTTACTGTAAAAATCAAGAAGTGGTTGTGTTTGCTTCAAATTAACGTCAAGACGATTGCCGACTGTTTCAGCATTGTCGTCTGAACGTTGATAAAGCTCTCCGCCACATTTATCACAAACGCCTTCTTGTTTAGGTGGGTTAAAAACCATGTGATAAGTTGCCCCGCATGATTTGCAAATGCGACGGCCGGTTAAACGTTCCATAAGCTTGCTTGTGTCAACTTCAATATGAATGACATAATTAATTTCTCGACCAAGTTCAGATAAAAGTACTTCAAGTGCTTCCGCTTGTGGAACTGTTCTAGGAAACCCGTCTAAAAGAAATCCGTTTTTACAATCATCTTTTGAAAGACGGTCTTTCACAATACCAATCGTAACTTCATCTGGAACAAGCGCTCCTTGATCCATATAAGATTTTGCTTTCATTCCTAATTCTGTGCCTTCAGCTATTGCTTGACGAAACATATCACCAGTAGAAATGTGCGGTATCTTATACTTAGCTACGATTTTTTCAGCTTGTGTTCCTTTTCCAGCTCCCGGTAACCCCATTAATACTAGATTCATCTTCAGCCCCCCTATATTCTGGCGAGGCACAGGGAAGCAAACACTCACCTATACCTCTGCTAACCTAATCCTATCCTATTTCAAAAACCCTTTGTAATGTCTCTTCACCAATTGGCTTTCCAGCTGTTTCATTGTTTCAAGCGCAACCCCGACAACAATTAATAGGCTGGTTCCGCCAATTTGTACCGACTGAGGCAAGCCCGCAACATTAATGAAGAAAACAGGAAGTACAGATATAACTGCCAGGAAGATGGATCCTACAATGGTTAGTCTATAAAGAATGCGAGTTAGGTACTCTTGAGTACTTTTTCCTGGTCGAATACCTGGAACGTAACCACCTTGTTTCTTTAGGTTTTCTGCCATTTGTTCAGGGTTCACTTGAATAAATGTATAGAAATAGGTAAATGCAATGATTAAGATTACATAAATAATCATACCAATTGGATGCGAGTAATTAAATGTTGTCTGAATCCAAGTGGTAATATCATTTGTTCCAAAGAAACCAGCAATTGTCGGCGGCGTTATTAAAAACGAAATTGCGAAGATTACTGGTATGACCCCTGCTGCATTTACTTTGATTGGCAGATGTGTTGAATGACCACCAACTGGGTTTCGATTTACAAGCCTTTTTGCATATTGAATCGGAATTTTACGGACCGCTTGTTGAATAAATATGGTTCCAACAACGACCGCTAAAACTGCCAAGAACAATAGAACAACCGTAACGATCCTTAAGAATAGTGCTTCTCCAGCACCTTCAATTTGTTGAGCATAGATTTGGTTAACTGCTGTTGGAATAGCAGCAACAATCCCTGCGAAGATTAAAATCGAGATACCATTCCCAACACCGTGTGTTGTAATAAGCTCTCCTAACCAAAGGAGGAAGGCTGTTCCAGCAGTTAACACTAATGCAATTAATAAATACGTTCCAATTCCCGGGTTTTTAATTAAACCTGGGAACAAGTTATTAAATCCGATCGACATTCCAATCGCTTGAATAAATCCAAGCACAATTGTACCGTAGCGGGTAAACTGAGCTAACTTACGACGTCCGACCTCTCCTTGTTTAGACCACTCAGTAAACTTTGGAACAACATCCATTTGCAAAAGCTGTATGATAATGGATGCTGTAATGTAAGGCATGATTCCCATCGCAAATATCGAGAAGTTTTGCAGCGCTCCACCACCAAATGTATTTAGCAAGCCAAATACACTTTGATCGCTAAGCTTGATAACTTCTGTATTTACTCCGGGAACCGGTATAAAACTACCGAGCCTAAAAACTACGAGCATTAACAAGGTGAATACGATTTTCCGCCGTATTTCACCTACTCGTATAAAATTGGAGATTGTCTCAAACATTAAACCACCTCAGTTTTACCGCCAGCAGCCTCGATCGCTTCTTTTGCAGAAGCTGAGAACTTATGTGCTTTAACAGTAAGGTTCTTTTCTAACTTACCATTTCCAAGTACTTTTACGCCAGATTTTAATTTGCTGACAACACCTGTTTCTAAAAGCAATTCAGGTGTAACTTCTGTACCGTTCTCAAAGCGATTTAATGTTTCAACATTTACAATTGCGTATTCTTTACGATTAATGTTAGTAAATCCGCGTTTTGGAAGACGTTGGAATAGAGGCATTTGTCCACCTTCGAAACCAAGACGTACACCGCCGCCAGAACGCGCTTTTTGACCTTTATGACCTCTTCCTGATGTCTTACCGTTTCCTGAACCCATACCGCGGCCAACGCGATTGCGCTCTTTACGAGAACCTACTGCTGGTTTTAACTCATGAAGTTTCATTCTTGCACCTCCTCTTCAATTAGCTTTTCTATTTAAATTTCTTCAACAGTTACTAAATGAGACACTTTATTAATCATTCCACGAATTGCTGGATTGTCTTCGTGAACGACTGTTTGACGAATCTTCCGTAAACCTAATGTTTTTACAGTGGCTCTTTGATCTTCTGGACGACCAATAACACTGCGTTTGAGGGTGATTTGAAGTTTTTTAGCCATTTCTTTCCCTCCTTATCCTAACAGTTCTTCTACAGTTTTGCCACGTAACTTCGCAACATCATTAGCACGTTTTAATGATTTTAACCCTTCCATTGTAGCACGTACCATGTTAATAGGAGTGTTAGAACCTAATGATTTAGAAAGAATATCGCCGATACCTGCTAATTCAAGCACCGCACGAACAGGACCACCAGCGATAACACCTGTACCTTCAGAAGCTGGCTTTAATAATACATTTCCTGCACCAAAATGACCGACCACTTCATGCGGAATAGTTGTGCCAACGATTGGTACGCTAATTAAGTTTTTCTTCGCATCTTCGATTGCTTTACGAATTGCATCTGGTACTTCTTGTGCCTTACCTGTTCCAAAACCTACATGGCCATTTTTATCGCCAACTACTACAAGCGCAGCAAAGCGGAAGCGACGACCACCTTTAACAACTTTTGCTACACGGTTTACGGTTACTACGCGCTCTTCAAGCTCTAATTTATTCGGATCAATACGACGCATTAAAATATTTCCCTCCTTTTTAATTAGAATTCTAGTCCAGCTTCACGTGCTGAATCAGCTAGTGCTTTTACTCTACCATGGTATAAATAGCCGCCACGGTCAAAGACTACTTCTTTAATACCTTTTTCTAACGCACGTTTTGCAACTAGCTCTCCGACCTTTTGTGCTGCTGCAATATTTCCTGTTGATTCAAGATTTAAATCTTTTTCAAGTGTTGATGCGCTTGCCAATGTAACTTGATTTACATCATCGATCAATTGAGCGTAAATATGCTGATTCGAACGGAATACGTTTAAACGTGGACGTTCTGGAGTTCCCTTAACTTTTGAACGAATACGAGCATGTCTTTTTTTACGAACAGCATTTTTATCAAGTTTAGTAATCATTCGGTTTCACTCCTTTCTTATGCACTAAGAAGCATTATTTCTTCGCAGTTTTACCTTCCTTACGACGTACATATTCACCTTCGTAACGGATACCTTTGCCTTTATATGGCTCTGGTGGACGTACAGCGCGAATGTTCGCAGCAACTGCACCAACACGTTCTTTGTCGATACCTTTTACGATGATTTTTGTATTTGCTGGAACTTCAATCTCAATTCCTTGTTCAGGTTGAATTTCTACAGGATGTGAATACCCAACGTTAAGTACAAGTTTATTACCTGATTTAGATGCGCGGTAACCGACCCCGATCAACTCAAGTGATTTTTCAAAACCTTTCGTAACACCTTCAACCATGTTACCAAGAATCGCACGTGTCGTACCATGCAATGAACGATGTTCTTTATCGTCAGAAGGACGTTCTACTGTAAGAATGTTACCTTCAACTTTAATAGTCATATCTGGATGAAAAGCACGTGTTAATTCGCCTTTTGGTCCTTTTACTGTTACTACGTTATTATTATTCGTTAACGTAACCCCTTCTGGGATCTCAAGTATTTTCTTACCAATACGAGACATCTGTTACACCTCCATTCACAACAAATTCTTACCAAACGTATGCTAATACTTCTCCACCGATTTTTTTAGCACGAGCATCTTTATCAGTTAAAACACCACTAGATGTTGAAATGATTGCAATACCTAATCCATTTAGTACGCGAGGTACTTCGTTAGCTTTTGCATACACACGTAGGCCCGGCTTGCTGATGCGTTTTAGGCCAGTGATTACACGTTCATTATTCGGACCGTATTTAAGGAAAATACGGATAATTCCTTGCTTATTATCTTCGATATATTCAACGTCACGAATGAATCCTTCACGCTTAAGAATTTCCGCGATTTCTCTTTTAAGTTTTGATGCAGGAATTTCAAGTTTTTCGTGACGGACCATGTTCGCATTACGGATGCGAGTAAGCATATCTGCAATAGGATCAGTCATAACCATATTTTTTACCTCCTTCCCAAATTAACGGTATTACCAACTTGCTTTTTTAACCCCAGGAATTTGACCAGCATAGGCTAGTTCACGGAAACAAATCCGGCAAAGTCTGAATTTGCGATACACTGAGTGCGGGCGGCCGCAGCGTTCACAACGTGTATATTCGCGCACAGCAAACTTTTGCGGACGTTTTTGCTTAGCGATCATTGATTTTTTGGCCACGAATTTCCCTCCTTTTTACATTACTTTTGGAACGGCATGCCCAATTGAGCTAATAACTCGCGAGCTTCTTCGTCTGTTTTAGCAGTAGTTACGATAACGATATCCATACCACGTACTTTTGCAACTTTATCGTAATCAATTTCAGGGAAAATCAATTGTTCTTTAATACCTAAAGTATAGTTTCCGCGACCATCAAATGATTTTTTAGAAACACCTCTAAAGTCACGTACACGAGGCAGGGAAACTGAAACCAACTTGTCAAGGAATTCATACATGCGCTCACCGCGAAGTGTTACTTTCGCGCCAATCGGCATTCCTTCACGTAATCTGAAACCTGCGATTGATTTTTTTGCTCTTGTTACTACAGGTTTTTGTCCTGAGATTGCTGCTAATTCTTCTACTGCATTATCAAGTGCTTTTGAATTTTGAACAGCATCACCCACACCCATATTGATTACAATTTTTTCAATTTTAGGTGCTTGCATAATTGATTTATAGTTGAATTTGCTCATAAGAGCTGGTACTACTTCTTTTAAATATTTTTCTTTTAGGCGATTCACGTGTAGGGACCTCCTTTCATAACGAACTATTTATCCAATACTTCACCTGAACGTTTTGCAATACGTACTTTTTTGCCATCGATAACTTTGTAACCTACACGGGTAGGCTTGCCAGTTTTAGGGTCGATCGGCATTACGTTTGATACATGAATAGGTGCCTCTTTGCTAATGATTCCACCTTGAGGATTCATTTGAGTAGGCTTTGAGTGTTTTTTAACGATGTTCACACCTTCTACTAAGACACGGTCTTTTTTCGGATATGCCGCAAGGACAACTCCTTGTTTACCTTTGTCTTTTCCAGAGATCACTTGAACTTTGTCACCTTTTTTTACATGCATCTGTTAGACACCTCCTTCAAGGCCATATAGAAATCTTTTTTATAGTACTTCTGGAGCTAATGATACGATTTTCATAAAGTTTTTGTCGCGTAATTCACGGGCAACAGGGCCGAAAATACGAGTACCACGTGGGCTCTTATCTTCACGGATAATTACGCAAGCATTTTCATCAAATCGAATATATGAACCGTCTGCACGGCGCACTCCTCTTTTTGTGCGAACAACTACAGCTTTAACAACGTCACCTTTTTTGACAACGCCTCCTGGTGTTGCTTGTTTGACAGTGCATACAATAATATCACCAATATTAGCTGTCTTTTTGTTAGAACCACCAAGAACTTTAATAGTTAGCACTTCACGTGCACCTGAGTTGTCAGCAACTTTCAAACGAGATTCTGTTTGAATCATCGATGAGTACCTCCTTTCGGATCAATTATTGTTTAACCGATCTTTAAATTAAATGATAACAGCTTCTTCTACGATTTCTACTAAACGGAATCGTTTTGTAGCTGAAAGTGGACGAGTCTCCATGATTTTTACGATGTCGCCTACTTTTGCTTGATTGTTTTCATCATGGGCTTTGTACTTTTTAGAGTATTTTACACGCTTGCCGTATTTTGGATGTTTTTTATAAGTTTCAACTAATACGGTAATCGTCTTATCCATTTTATCAGATACAACCCGACCTACGTATACTTTACGTTGGTTGCGTTCGCTCATTTACGCTAACCTCCTCTCGATTATCGATTGTTAACACCAAGTTCGCGTTCACGAATAATCGTTTTCATACGTGCAATAGCTTTACGCACTTCACGAATACGAGCAGTGTTTTCTAATTGTCCAGTTGCAAGCTGGAAACGAAGGTTAAATAATTCTTCTTTTAATGATTTAATTTTTTGTTCTACTTCGGCAGTGGTTAATTCACGGATTTCTTTAGCCTTCATTTGTTTCACCACCAATATCTTCACGTTTTACAAACTTACATTTAACAGGCAGCTTGTGAGAGGCTAAACGTAAAGCTTCACGAGCTACTTCTTCTGATACACCAGCAACTTCAAACATTACTTTACCAGGCTTAACTACTGCAACCCAACCTTCAGGAGCACCTTTACCGGAACCCATCCGCACTTCTAGAGGTTTTGCTGTGTATGGTTTAGATGGGAAGATTTTAATCCATACTTTACCACCACGTCTCATATAACGTGTCATCGCACGACGAGCAGCCTCAATTTGGCGGTTTGTGATCCATGATGCCTCAAGAGATTGTAGGCCATATTCACCAAAATGTACTTCAGTACCGCCTTTTGCACGTCCACGCATTCTGCCACGGTGTTCCCTGCGGTACTTAACGCGTTTAGGCATTAACATTATTGGTTGCCTCCTTCCTTTTCTTTCCCTTGTTTTTTCTTTGTAGGAAGAACTTCACCACGATAAATCCATACTTTTACACCAAGCTTACCGTAAGTTGTGTCCGCTTCTGCAGTTCCGTAATCAATATCTGCACGTAAAGTATGAAGTGGTACAGTACCTTCACTATAGTGTTCTGAACGAGCGATATCAGCTCCGCCAAGACGACCGGAAACCATTGTTCTGATTCCTTTTGCGCCAGCACGCATAGCGCGTTGAATTGCTTGTTTTTGTGCACGACGGAATGATACGCGATTTTCTAATTGACGAGCAATATTTTCAGCAACTAATTTTGCATCAAGATCTGCTTTTTTCACTTCAACGATGTTGATGTGAACACGTTTTTGTGTTAATTCATTTAGAGCTTTACGTAATGCTTCTACTTCAGCTCCACCTTTACCGATAACCATTCCTGGCTTAGCAGTATGAATAGCAATATTTACACGATTTGCAGCACGTTCGATCTCGATTTTAGATACAGCTGCATCTGATAAACGTTTATAAATGTATTCACGGATTTTAATATCTTCATGCAATAAATCAGCATAGTCTTTGCCTGCGAACCATCTTGATTCCCAGTCACGAATAATGCCGATACGTAGACCGTTTGGATTTACTTTTTGACCCACTACTATCCCTCCTTACTTTTCAGATACAACCACTGTAATATGGCTTGTGCGTTTGTTGATTCTGCTTGCACGGCCTTGTGCACGTGGACGGAAACGTTTCAATGTCGGACCTTCATCAACATATGCTTTAGAAATTACTAAATTATTAGCGTCCATTTCATAGTTATGTTCTGCATTTGCAATCGCTGATTTTAATACTTTTTCGATAATCGGCGATGCAGCTTTTGGTGTATGGCGAAGAATAGCAATTGCTTCACCTACTTGCTTACCTCGAATTAAGTCAATTACAAGACGAGCTTTACGAGGAGCAATCCGAACAGTTCTTGCTACGGCTTTAGCTTCTTTAACTTCCATTCAAGTACCTCCTCTCTATTAGCGTTTAGTTTTCTTGTCGTCATCCGCATGGCCTTTGTAAGTACGAGTTGGAGCGAACTCACCTAGTTTATGGCCTACCATGTCTTCTGTAATGTATACAGGCACATGTTTACGTCCATCATAAACAGCAATTGTATGCCCGATAAACTCTGGGAAAATTGTTGAACGACGAGACCAAGTTTTAATTACTTGTTTTTTATTTGCCTCATTTAATGCTACAACTTTTTTCATTAAGTGATCATCAACAAATGGTCCTTTTTTCAAGCTGCGACCCATGTATGAACCTCCCTTCGTGATTGCGCCACGGTTCGAACGAACCGCAGAACAATCTCATTATTTTTTACGACGACGAACGATAAATTTGTCTGACGCTTTATTTTTCTTACGCGTTTTGTATCCAAGTGTTGGTTTACCCCATGGTGACATTGGTGATTTACGTCCGATAGGTGCTTTACCTTCACCACCACCGTGTGGATGGTCATTAGGGTTCATTACAGATCCGCGAACAGTTGGACGAATACCTAACCAACGAGAGCGGCCTGCTTTACCGATGTTAACTAGCTCGTGCTCAAGATTTCCGACTTGACCGATTGTTGCGCGGCAAGTTGCTAGGATTTGACGTACTTCACCAGATGTTAAGCGAACTAATACGTATTTGCCTTCTTTACCTAAAACTTGAGCTTCTGCACCTGCAGAACGAACTAATTGTCCACCGCGTCCTGGTTTCAATTCAATATTATGAACAACTGTACCAACAGGGATATTTGCTAATGGTAATGCATTACCGATTTTAATATCCGCATCTGGACCTGAGATGATTTCTTGACCAACTTGTAAACCTTTTGGCGCAATAATGTAACGTTTTTCACCGTCAACGTAGTTGATTAATGCAATGTTAGCTGTACGGTTTGGATCATATTCGATTGTAGCAACGCGTCCTGGTATTCCGTCTTTATCGCGTTTAAAGTCAATGATACGATATTGACGTTTATGACCGCCGCCTTGATGACGTGTTGTGATTTTACCTTGGTTGTTACGACCGCCTTTTTTGTGCAACGGTGCAAGCAATGATTTTTCCGGTTTATCAGTTGTGATTTCAGAGAAATCAAGAACTGACATACCGCGACGACCGTTTGACGTAGGATTATACTTCTTAATCGCCATTTCGGTTTCCCTCCTTCTCTTATTAATTAAGCTTCAAAAAATTCGATTTCTTTGCTGTCTGCTGTTAATTTAACAATTGCTTTTTTACGTTTAGGTGTTGTACCTGTAAAACGGCCAACTCGTTTGAATTTTCCTTTATAATTTTGGATGTTGACTTTTTCAACTTTAACACCAAAAATCGTTTCAACAGCTTGTTTCACTTCTGTTTTATTAGCTCTTGTATCTACTTCAAATGTATATTTTTTGTCAGCCATTAGTTCTGTAGAACGTTCTGTAATAACGGGGCGCTTAATTATATCGCGTGGATCTTTCATTATGCAAGCACCTCCCCTACTTTTTCAGCTGCTTCTTTCGTAATTAGCATTTTATCATGGCTCATTACATCCAATACATTAATGCCATTCGCATCTACTACTGTGATTCCAGGAATATTGCGAGCTGATAATTCAACTGTTTGGTCTTGATCAGCTGTTACAATTAATACTTTTTTATCTAAAGAAAGGGCGTTTAATACTTTTACCATTTCTTTTGTTTTTGGAGCTTCAATTGTTAATTGATCTAATACTACTAAATCATTGTCCAATACTTTAGTAGATAGAGCTGATTTAATAGCTAAGCGACGAACTTTCTTTGGAAGCTTGTAAGCATAGCTTCTAGGTGTTGGACCAAATACTGTACCCCCACCTCTCCATTGAGGAGCACGAATGGAACCTTGACGTGCACGTCCTGTTCCTTTTTGGCGCCATGGTTTTCTACCGCCGCCGCTAACTTCCGCGCGGTTTTTCACTTTATGAGTACCTTGGCGTCTTGATGCACGCTGCATAATAATCGCATCAAAAAGAACGTTGTTGTTAGGCTCAATTCCAAATACCGCATCAGAAAGTTCAATCTCACCGACTTGTGAACCTGCTTGATTATAAAGTGCTACTTTAGGCATTACATTTCCTCCTTTCCGAACAATTATTTGCTACCTTTAACCGCACTCTGAATTTTTACGAAACTTTTCTTCGCTCCTGGCACATTACCTTTGATTAATAAAAGGTTGCGCTCTACATCAACTTTAACAACTTCAAGGTTTTGAACAGTTACTTGTTCTCCGCCCATTTGTCCTGGAAGAGCTTTACCTTTTACTACTCGGTTTGGAGCAATAGGTCCCATTGAACCAGGACGACGATGATAACGAGAACCGTGAGACATAGGACCGCGTCCTTGATTATGACGTTTAATAGCACCTTGGAACCCTTTACCTTTTGATGTTCCTGTTACGTCAACAAGTTCTCCTTCTGTAAATAAATCAACTTTGACTTCTTGACCAACTTCGTATTCCCCAACGTTAACACCGCGGATTTCACGGATGAAGCGCTTAGGAGTTGTATTGGCTTTAGCAGCATGACCTTTTTCAGGCTTGTTTGCTCTTGATTCTTTTTTATCAGCAAAGCCTAATTGGATTGCCTCATAGCCATCTGTTTCAACAGTTTTCTTCTGAAGCACAATGTTTGGTTCCGCTTGAATAACTGTAACTGGGATTAAGTCACCATTTTCATTAAAAATTTGTGTCATGCCAATTTTTCTTCCTAAGATTCCTTTGGTCATCAGTCACACCTCCTGCAATTAATAATTTTTTTATTATGAATTAAAGTTTAATTTCAATATCAACACCTGATGGCAAATCTAAACGCATTAATGAATCAACTGTTTGTGGAGTTGGATTAATGATGTCAATTAAGCGTTTATGTGTACGCATTTCAAATTGCTCACGAGAATCTTTGTATTTATGGACAGCCCGAAGAATTGTGTATACAGATTTCTCTGTTGGCAACGGAATCGGACCTGATACATTAGCGCCTGAACGCTTTGCAGTTTCAACAATTTTCTCTGCTGATTGATCAAGAATTCTGTGATCGTAAGCTTTTAAACGAATACGAATTTTTTCTTTTGCCATTATTTTCCCTCCTTTTCGCCCATTTTAAGAATAGACATACTCCGTGGAAATTTCCTTCCAACCCGCCATGGCAAAGGGGCCGGGTGTGTCAGCAACCTTCCACATCATAGCTAAAATGACCAACATCCACTATTATATAAAAATATTCAAGTGAATGCAACAATGATTGACATTTTTCATAATTCCATCAGACACTTTTTACATTATACATAGGTAATAGGCGGAATACAAGTTAAATAGCAATTGTCTTACAATTCAAATAAATTTAAAGATAAGGGTAGCGTCTTTTGGAAAATGAAGATGTGAATATAGGTGTTTATTTTGATCTTTTAACAAGTAAGAAAGCTGTCGTTGCAGACAATTTTGTATACTTATGTAGTAAAGTTACAATTTTATTTTTAACAGTTTTATTATTAATAGAAGAAAGGTGGAAGAAACTATGAAGAGGATGTCCTTTATTGTTTAAGAGGTCATATGATAAAGAGTGTTTTAGAGCTTCAAGCTGAGGAATTACAATACTTTATAGAAATGAACTTTATTTATTTTGTTTGGATGTAATAAATTAAGCCACAAATCTATTTTTTAGGATTTGATAAGAAGCGAGAAAGTGTGAATCCTTCAAGAAAAAATAACTTCACCTAGAGTGGATTATTTGCGCACTCCTTCAATACAAATCAAGATCAATCGATTAAGTGAAAAATTGAAGACTAAAGTGGCAAGCACCCCTATAATAGTTAAGTTATATTATAAAGATCAAAGGTGTATATTGCAAAATAAAAATACATAGTTTTGCAGTGCAGTTGCTCTGTAGTAACTTTACACGGAGTAGCGGGCATGATAGCCTTTTATGGTGAAGCCAGTCCTTGATAATACTGGCTTCCTGGCTTAGAAATCATGCCCGCAGAGGCTCCGTGTCAAGTTGCAATTCTCTGTATTCGATTCTGCAATACTATGTATTTTTCACCTGCAAAAAACACAAAGGTATTAGTTGAGAACTTCTTAAAATAATACTAGTTACTTATTTATTCACTATTAGGATCGGAATCATTGTCTTGGATGATACGGATTTTGTATCTTCGTTAACATATAATTTGCAACGAGTCTTTTACCAATGTATCAAAATGTTTTTTATTTTGAATTCACATCGTTTCACTAGAATTCAAACATTCTTTATATCCATAAAAAAACAGCCAGCATAAGCTGACTGTTTTTATTTTATATTATTCGATGATAGAAGATACAACGCCAGCGCCTACTGTGCGTCCGCCTTCACGGATAGAGAATTTAGTACCTTCTTCGATCGCAACTGGAGCGATAAGTTCAACTTGCATTTCAACGTTGTCTCCAGGCATAACCATTTCTGTACCTTCTGGTAACTTGATGATACCAGTTACGTCAGTAGTACGGAAATAGAATTGTGGACGATAGTTAGAGAAGAATGGAGTATGACGTCCACCTTCTTCTTTAGATAGAACGTAAACTTCTGCTTTGAAAGATTTGTGTGGTGTGATTGAACCTGGTTTTGCAAGAACTTGACCGCGTTCGATTTCGTCACGAGCAATACCACGTAACAATGCACCGATGTTGTCACCAGCTTCAGCATAGTCAAGAAGCTTGCGGAACATTTCGATACCTGTTACAGTTGTGCTCTTTGGTTCGTCTGCTAAACCAACGATTTCTACTACGTCACCAACTTTTAATTGACCGCGTTCTACACGACCAGTTGCAACTGTACCACGACCAGTGATTGAGAATACGTCTTCTACTGGCATCATGAATGGCTTGTCGGTTTCACGAACTGGATCTGGAATGTACTCGTCAACTGCGTTCATTAATTCAAGAATTTTTTCTTCCCAAGCTGCATCGCCTTCAAGTGCTTTAAGAGCTGAACCTCTGATTACTGGAATTTCGTCACCTGGGAAGTCATATTCTGATAATAGGTCGCGTACTTCCATTTCAACTAGTTCTAATAATTCTTCGTCATCAACCATGTCGCATTTGTTTAAGAATACAACAAGGTATGGTACACCTACTTGGCGAGAAAGTAGAATGTGCTCACGAGTTTGTGGCATTGGACCGTCAGTAGCAGATACTACTAGGATCGCACCGTCCATTTGCGCAGCACCAGTGATCATGTTTTTAACGTAGTCAGCGTGTCCTGGGCAGTCAACGTGTGCATAGTGGCGTTTGTCAGTTTCGTATTCAACGTGTGCAGTTGAGATTGTGATACCACGTTCTCTTTCTTCAGGAGCACCGTCGATTTGATCGTAAGCTTTAGCTTCTGCTTTACCTTGTTTAGCAAGTACAGCTGTAATAGCAGCAGTAAGAGTTGTTTTACCATGGTCAACGTGTCCAATAGTACCGACGTTTACGTGCGGTTTTGAACGGTCAAATTTAGCTTTTGCCATTAGAGATTTCCTCCTTGAATTTATATTGATTTATAATTTTTTATATGTAAGGGATGGGAATTCAAAGAATTCCCATTTACCAACTTACTATACATAAAATTGGGTTGCATTGTCAATTTTATATTATTCGCCGGTATTTTTCTTAATAATTTCGTCAGCGATTGACTTAGGCACTTCTTCATAGTGGTCGAAATGCATTGTATATGTTCCACGGCCTTGCGTATTAGAACGCAATGCAGTTGCATAACCAAACATTTCAGCAAGCGGTACCATCGCACGTACTACTTGCGCATTACCGCGAGCTTCCATACCTTCTACACGACCACGACGAGAAGTGATGTCACCCATGATATCACCCATGTATTCTTCAGGGACAACAACTTCTACTTTCATGACCGGCTCAAGTAATACTGGGTTACATTTGTTTTTCGCAGCTTTTAGTGCCATTGATGCAGCTACTTTAAATGCCATTTCACTTGAGTCAACATCATGGTAAGATCCGTCGAACAATGTCGCTTTTACATCAATGATTGGATATCCTGCAAGGACACCATTTTTCATTGCATCTTCTAATCCAGCTTGGATAGCTGGGATGTAATCTTTAGGTACTACACCACCAACGATCGCATTAACAAATTCGAAACCTTTACCTTCTTCATTTGGTTCGAACTTGATCCATACGTGACCGTATTGTCCGCGACCACCAGACTGACGAACGAATTTACCTTCGCACTCAGCTGCTTGACGGAATGTTTCACGATAAGAAACTTGTGGTGCACCAACATTAGCTTCAACTTTGAATTCACGTCTTAAACGGTCAACGATAATATCTAAGTGAAGCTCACCCATACCAGAGATGATTGTTTGTCCTGTTTCTGGGTTAGTCTCTGTACGGAATGTTGGATCTTCTTCAGCAAGCTTTTGTAAAGCAAGACCCATTTTATCTTGGTCTGCTTTTGTTTTTGGCTCAACTGATAAAGAAATAACTGGTTCAGGGAATACCATTGACTCTAAGATAACTGGATTCTTATCATCGCAAAGTGTATCCCCAGTTGTTGTATCTTTCAAACCAACAGCTGCTGCGATATCACCCGCATATACTGCAGGGATTTCTTCGCGGTGGTTTGCGTGCATTTGTAGAATACGTCCAATTCTTTCGCGTTTGCCTTTTGTTGAGTTCAATACGTAAGAACCAGCATTTAAGATACCAGAGTACACGCGGAAGAATGTAAGTTTACCTACATATGGGTCTGTCATAATCTTGAATGCTAGCGCAGAGAATGGTGCATCATCACTAGCTTCGCGAGTAGTTTCTTCTTCTGTGTCAGGTAAAGTACCTTTAATAGCTGGAATATCAACAGGAGAAGGCAAATAATCAAGAACAGCGTCAAGCATTTTTTGAACGCCTTTGTTTTTAAATGCAGAACCGCATAGTACAGGATAGAATTCTACATTTATTGTAGCTTTACGAATAGCCGCTTTAAGTTCATCGTTTGAAATTTCTTCACCTTCAAGATATTTCATCATAAGCTCTTCGTCTAATTCAGCAACAGCTTCGATGAGCTTTCCGCGGTATTCTTCAGCCATACCTTTCAATTCTTCCGGAATTTCTTTCACTTGGATATCCGTTCCAAGGTCGTTTCCGTAGAATGTTGCATTCATTTCGATAAGGTCAATAATACCTTCGAATTGGTCTTCTGCTCCAATTGGCAATTGCACTGGATGAGCATTAGCACCTAAACGATCATGGAGCGTTTTAACAGAATATAAGAAGTCGGCACCAATTTTGTCCATTTTATTGACAAAAACAATACGAGGTACGCCGTAAGTAGTTGCTTGGCGCCAAACTGTTTCTGTTTGTGGTTCAACACCTGATTGAGCATCAAGGACTGCAACTGCACCATCTAATACGCGAAGAGAACGCTCAACTTCTACAGTGAAGTCTACGTGTCCTGGTGTATCGATGATGTTAATGCGATGTCCTTTCCATTGTGCTGTTGTTGCAGCAGAAGTGATCGTGATACCACGTTCTTGCTCCTGCTCCATCCAGTCCATTTGAGAAGCTCCTTCGTGAGTTTCTCCAATTTTATGAATACGGCCAGTATAGAAAAGAATACGTTCTGTAGTTGTCGTTTTACCGGCATCGATGTGAGCCATGATACCGATATTACGCGTTTTTTCTAAGGAGAACTCTCTTGCCATCTATACTTCTCCTTCCTTCTTCGGAAATTAATAAGTGTGATTATTTTACCAACGATAGTGTGCGAATGCTTTGTTCGCTTCTGCCATTTTGTGTGTATCTTCGCGTTTTTTCACTGATGCACCTGTATTATTAGCTGCATCCATGATTTCGTTCGCTAAACGTTCTTCCATAGTTTTTTCGCCGCGAGTGCGTGCGTATTGTACTAACCAACGCAAGCCTAGAGTTGTACGGCGTTCTGGACGAACTTCTACTGGTACTTGATAGTTTGCACCGCCGACACGACGAGCGCGCACTTCAAGAACAGGCATGATGTTCTTAAGTGCTTGTTCGAATACTTCCATAGGATCATTGCCAGTACGTTCTCTAATAATATCAAACGCATTGTAAAGAATTGTTTGCGCTTTTCCTTTTTTACCGTCTACCATGATTTGATTAATCAAACGAGTAATAAGCTTAGAATTATAGATAGGATCAGGTAATACGTCTCTGCGAGGAACAGGACCTTTACGTGGCATATGATACCCTCCCTTCATCGAATTTATTTATTATCCATTATTTTTTCGCTGCTTTTGGTTTCTTAGTACCATATTTTGAGCGGCCTTGCATACGGTTGTTAACACCAGCTGTATCCAATGCGCCGCGTACAATGTGGTAACGTACACCCGGTAGGTCCTTAACACGACCGCCGCGGATCAACACTACGCTGTGTTCTTGTAGATTGTGTCCAATACCAGGAATGTATGCAGTTACCTCAATTCCATTTGTTAAGCGGACACGCGCATATTTACGTAATGCTGAGTTTGGCTTCTTCGGAGTCATAGTTCCCACACGAGTACAAACTCCACGTTTTTGCGGAGAAGAAAGATTTGTTTGTTCTTTCTTCATGCTGTTATAGCCTTTGTTTAATGCAGGAGACTTAGATTTTACGATTTTGCTTTTACGTCCCTTGCGAACTAATTGGTTCATTGTAGGCATGTCGATTTCCTCCTTTCTTTTTTATGTCCACATACCCAGGTGGTTCATTTTTTGGTCAAAAACAATGTTTTTGATAGAGCGGCTTTAAAACCGCTCCTCAAAAACATTTTTAACCTTTTATTGCTACTGTCGCAGCTCCGACTTCTATCCCACAAGCTTTTCCAAGCTTTTTCATCGAATCGACTTTGAAAATAGGAATTCCATTCTCTTCTGCTGCTACCAGTACTTTATTTGTCACTCGCTGATCTGCATCTTCAGCGATAATGACCTCGATGACCTGTTTTTCTTTAATGGCTTTAAGAGTTTGTTTTGTACCAATAACCAACTCTTTCGCCTGTGATACTTTTTCATAAGACATGTAAAATATCCTCCAAAGCATCTTTAATAAAAATACCTTTGTTATAATAGCATTCTTAAAAAACAATGTCAATAACATAATTTTATTCTTTTGAAACTAAATTTTTCTGATCAGATCCTTCTTGCTCTTTATTTAGAATTTTATCAAACTTCACTTTACGGTATCTGAGCATTCCAGTTCCTGCCGGTACAAGCTTACCAATAATAACATTTTCTTTAAGTCCTAATAACTCATCGCGCTTACCTTTGATTGCTGCATCTGTTAATACTCTTGTTGTTTCTTGGAATGAAGCAGCGGATAAGAACGATTCTGTTTCTAGAGAAGCTTTTGTAATACCAAGCAATACTGGACGTGCTACAGCTGGGCGGCCACCTTTTAGAAGTACAGCACGATTTGCTTCTCTAAATTGATGTACATCTAACAGCGAACCAGGCAAGACTTCAGTGTCGCCTGCATCAACGATGCGAACTTTGCGAAGCATTTGTCGTACCATTACTTCAATATGTTTGTCGCCAATTTCTACCCCTTGCATCCGGTATACTTTTTGAACTTCACGAAGCAAGTATTCTTGAACGCCATCGATTCCACGTACTTTGAGCAGCTCTTTTGGATCGATGGAACCTTCTGTTAATTCCTGTCCAGCAACAACTTTTTCCCCTACTGCCACCTTTAATCTTGAACCGTATGGTGCAGTATAAGTACGTAATTCTACATCTCCTTGAATTACAATTTCTTGTTTATCTTTTACTTCATTAATTTGTGATACAATACCTGAAATCTCAGAGATAACCGCTTGACCTTTTGGATTGCGTGCCTCAAATAGCTCTTGAACACGCGGCAAACCTTGAGTAATATCGTCTCCTGCAACCCCACCAGTATGGAACGTACGCATTGTTAACTGGGTACCTGGTTCACCAATGGATTGCGCAGCGATAATACCAACAGCTTCACCAACTTCAACATCTTGGCCAGTTGCCAAGTTGCGGCCATAGCATTTCTTACAAACACCGGCACGAGTGTCGCAAGTAAATGCAGACCTGATTTTCACTTCTTCAATACCCGCATTTACAATTGCTGAAGCAATATCTTCTGTGATTTGTTCATTTCTTCTTACTAAAATTTCTCCAGTTTCAGGATGCTTCACTGTTTCGAAAGCTGTGCGGCCTATGAGACGTTCGTACAATGTTTCAACCGTTTCTGTACCATCTTTAAGTGTTCTCACAACTAAGCCGCGATCTGTTTTACAATCATCTTCACGAACAATTACGTCTTGGGCAACATCGACGAGACGTCGTGTCAAATAACCTGAGTCTGCTGTCTTCAGTGCCGTGTCAGCAAGACCTTTCCGCGCACCATGTGTCGAAATAAAGTACTCTAACACCGTTAAACCTTCTCGGAAGCTAGACTTAATTGGCAACTCGATGATTCGTCCAGCTGGGTTTGCCATCAATCCGCGCATACCAGCTAATTGTGTAAAGTTCGACGCGTTACCCCGTGCACCAGAATCGCTCATCATGAAAATTGGGTTCGTCATATCTAGGCTATCCATCAATTTCTTCTGGATTTCATCCTTAGCAGAACTCCAAATTGAAATAACACGATCATAGCGCTCTTCGTCTGTAATTAAACCGCGTCTGAATTGTTTCAAGACAGTAGCGATCTTGTCTTCTGCTTTTTGCAGAATTTCTTGTTTTTCTGGCAAGACAATAATATCAGCCACACCAACGGTGATACCTGCCTTTGTAGAATATTTAAAGCCAAGATCTTTCATCCGGTCTAGCATTTTAGAAGTTTCGGTAATATGGTACCTCTTGAACACTTCTGCAATGATGCTTCCAAGATTCTTTTTCTTGAATGGAGCAACAAGCTCCCGCTTTGCAATTTCTTCTTTAATATTTGTACCTTTTGGAACAAAGTATTTATCTGGTGTTTTGTTCTCTAAGTTTTCTTTCGTTGGCTCATTAATGTACGGGAATGATTTTGGCAATATTTCATTAAATATTAATTTACCAACTGTTGTTAGCAAGAGCATGTTATTTTGCTCTTCTGTAAAAGTTGCGTTTTTCAAAGATCCTGCAGCAATAGCAATACGGCTGTGCAAATGTACATAGCCATTGTGATATGCAATTAATGCCTCATCTGTATCTTTGAACACCATTCCTTCACCAATAGCTCCGGCGCGTTCAATTGTTAAATAGTAGTTTCCAAGCACCATGTCTTGTGAAGGTGTAACGACTGGTTTACCATCTTTCGGGTTCAAAATATTTTGTGCTGCAAGCATTAACAATCTTGCTTCCGCTTGCGCCTCTGCAGATAACGGTACGTGTACTGCCATTTGGTCACCGTCAAAGTCCGCATTATAGGCTGTACATACTAGTGGATGCAAGCGAATTGCACGGCCTTCAACTAGTGTTGGTTCGAATGCTTGAATTCCGAGCCTATGTAGTGTAGGGGCACGGTTTAATAGAACAGGGTGTTCCTTAATAACTTCTTCAAGTACATCCCAAACTTCTGGTTGCACTCTTTCAATTTTTCTCTTAGCGCTCTTAATATTGTGTGCCAATCCTTTGGCTACTAATTCTTTCATAACAAATGGCTTGAACAATTCCAACGCCATTTCTTTCGGTAATCCGCATTGATACATTTTTAGGTTCGGACCTACAACGATAACGGAACGTCCGGAATAGTCTACACGTTTACCTAGTAGGTTTTGACGGAACCGGCCCTGTTTACCTTTTAGCATATGTGATAATGATTTTAACGGACGGTTACCAGGTCCTGTTACTGGACGACCGCGACGGCCGTTGTCAATCAATGCATCAACTGCTTCTTGAAGCATCCGTTTTTCGTTTTGGACAATAATATTTGGAGCACCTAAATCCAATAAGCGTTTCAAACGATTATTACGGTTAATAACGCGACGATATAAGTCATTCAAGTCAGAAGTTGCAAAACGTCCTCCATCTAATTGAACCATCGGACGCAATTCTGGCGGAATGACTGGGAGCACATCTAAAACCATCCAAGATGGATCATTTCCAGAGTTGCGGAAAGCCTCAAGAACTTCCAATCGCTTGATGGCACGAGTACGGCGTTGGCCTTGGGCTGTTGCAAGTTCTTCTTTTAAAGCAGCAACTTCTTTATCTAAATCGATATCTTGTAATAATTTTTTGATCGCTTCCGCACCCATTTGTGCCTGGAACGATTGCCCATATTTTTCACGGTATGTTCTATATTCTTTTTCAGACAGTAATTGTTTCTTTTCCAATGGTGTATTTCCTGGATCCGTTACTACATAAGAAGCAAAATAAATAACTTCTTCAAGTGCACGCGGCGACATATCAAGCGCCAATCCCATACGGCTTGGAATCCCCTTGAAATACCAAATATGTGATACTGGTGCAGCCAACTCAATATGACCCATGCGATCACGACGTACTTTTGATCGGGTTACTTCAACACCACAACGGTCACAAACTACACCTTTATAGCGAACACGTTTATATTTTCCACAATGACATTCCCAGTCTTTAGTCGGACCAAAAATGCGCTCACAAAATAATCCGTCTTTTTCTGGCTTTAATGTCCGATAATTGATTGTTTCCGGCTTTTTAACTTCACCATATGACCATGAACGTATTTTATCTGGTGATGCCAAACCGATCTTCATATACTCAAAATTATTTACGTCCAACAAAGGGCCTACCTCCCTTAAAATTGAAACTTTATAGCTGTCCCAAATCATTGCTTTTCCATGTGGTAATAGCATTCGTATTTGGGACAGCCTTATCGTTTACAAAAGAGTATTTACCTCTTTTATTTTTCTACAGGCGTAGCAGTTTTTTCTTCATTTTTTAAAATTTCATTTGTTTCCATTGAATGGACTTCTCGTTCTCTGTCATCATCATCGTCAAAGTCGCGCAATTCAATTTCTTCTTCATCGCTAGAAAGCATTTTAACATCCATACCTAAGCTTTGAAGTTCTTTAATCAATACTTTAAATGATTCAGGAACACCAGGCTCTGGAACACTTTCTCCTTTGACGATCGCTTCATATGTTTTAACGCGTCCGACGACATCGTCTGATTTTACAGTTAAGATTTCTTGTAAAGTATAGGCAGCCCCGTATGCTTCAAGTGCCCAAACTTCCATTTCCCCAAAGCGCTGACCACCAAATTGCGCTTTACCGCCAAGCGGTTGTTGCGTAACAAGGGAATAAGGACCTGTTGAACGGGCATGCAATTTGTCGTCAACCATGTGGGCAAGCTTGATCATATACATGATACCAACGGAAACACGATTATCAAACGGTTCTCCTGTACGTCCATCATAGAGGATTGTTTTCGCATCCTTCGCCATTCCTGCTTCTTCGATCGTAGCCCATACATCATCTTCAGTTGCACCATCAAAGACCGGTGAAGCAACATGGATGCCGAGATTACGGGCAGCCATACCTAAATGTAGCTCTAATACCTGACCGATATTCATCCGCGAAGGTACCCCTAACGGATTTAACATGATATCAATCGGAGTTCCATCAGGTAAGAATGGCATATCCTCTTCTGGAAGAATTCTTGAGATAACCCCTTTGTTACCGTGGCGACCAGCCATCTTATCGCCCTCATGGATTTTACGTTTCTGTACAATAAAGACGCGTACCAATTGGTTTACACCTGGTGGTAATTCGTCACCATCTTCGCGGTTAAAGATTCTTACATCCAAGATAATTCCGCCACCGCCATGTGGTACACGAAGTGAAGTATCGCGGACTTCTCTGGCCTTCTCACCAAAGATTGCGTGCAACAACCTTTCTTCCGCTGAAAGTTCTGTTACACCTTTAGGTGTCACTTTTCCTACCAGGATGTCCCCATCTTTCACTTCAGCGCCAATACGTACAATCCCACGTTCATCCAAATTGCGAAGGGCATCTTCACCAACGTTTGGAATATCACGTGTAATTTCCTCTGGTCCAAGCTTTGTATCACGTGCTTCAGATTCGTATTCTTCAATATGGATTGATGTATAAACATCATCTTTAACTAGACGTTCACTCATGATGATGGCATCCTCATAGTTATAGCCATCCCATGTCATGAATGCAACTAACACGTTACGGCCCAGTGCTAGTTCTCCTTTGTCCATTGACGGACCGTCTGCTAAAATTTCTCCTTTTTTCACTTCATCGCCAACTTTTACAATTGGACGTTGGTTATAGCAAGTTCCTTGGTTGGAACGCTTAAATTTCAATAGTTCATATTTATCAAGGTCGCCTTTGACTTTTTGACCATCAACTTCCACAATACGGCGAACATGGATATAGCTTGCTTCTACATGTTCGACGATACCATCGTGCTTGCAAATAACAGCTGCACCGGAATCTTTACCATTCACATACTCCATTCCTGTACCAACTATTGGCGCTTCTGGAACGAGCAATGGAACTGCTTGACGCTGCATGTTGGCACCCATAAGAGCACGGTTTGAGTCGTCATTCTCTAAGAATGGAATACAAGCTGTTGCCGCGGATACAACTTGTTTTGGAGAAACGTCCATATAGTCAACAAGTTCTCGCTTAACCTTTGTATTTTCACCGCGGAAACGAACGACAACTTCTTCATCGAGGAATGAACCGTCTTCTGCAAGTCTTGCATTTGCTTGGGCAACAATATAGTTATCTTCCTCATCAGCAGTCAAATAATCAATTTGATTTGTAACTCTACCTGTTTCAGGATCTACTTTACGGTAAGGTGTTTCAATAAATCCAAAACGATTCACTTTCGCGTAAGTAGATAACGAGTTAATCAAACCGATGTTAGGACCTTCTGGTGTTTCAATCGGACACATCCGCCCATAATGCGAATAGTGAACATCCCGCACTTCAAATCCAGCACGTTCGCGAGTTAATCCACCAGGTCCTAAAGCAGATAAGCGGCGTTTATGCGTTAACTCTGCCAACGGATTTGTTTGGTCCATAAATTGTGAAAGCTGTGAACTTCCAAAGAACTCTTTTATAGCTGCAATGACTGGACGAATATTAATTAGCGCCTGTGGCGTAATATTATTGGCATCTTGAATAGACATCCGTTCACGAACAACACGTTCCATCCTGGAAAGCCCAATTCTAAATTGGTTTTGCAATAGTTCCCCGACAGAACGCAAACGACGGTTGCCTAAATGATCTATATCATCGGTGTCGCCGACTTGATACAAAAGATTAAAGAAATAACTAATTGATGCAATAATATCTGCTGGTGTTATATTTTTAATATTTTCATCGACATTGGCATTGCCAATTACATTAATAATTTTCTCCCCATCCATATCCTTAGGGGCATAGATTTTAATTGATTGAACAGTAATATCGTCTTCAAAAACACCGCCGTAAGGCTTTAACACTTTTAAACCAATATTCTTTTCAAGATATGGCAAAATCTTATCGAGTGTACGGCGATCTAGCACTGCGCCTTTTTCAACCAATACTTCCCCTGTTTCAGGATCAACCAATGTTTCCGCGATCCGCTGATTGAATAAGCGGTTTTTAATATGAAGCTTTTTATTAATTTTATAACGGCCTACATTGGCTAAGTCATAACGTTTTGGATCGAAAAAGCGCGATACTAGTAAGTTCTTTGCATTTTCCACTGTTGGAGGCTCTCCTGGACGGAGGCGCTCATAGATTTCCAACAAAGCTTTTTCAGTAGATTCTGTGTTGTCTTTTTCCAATGTATTTCTTAAGTATTCATTATCGCCTATTAAATCAATAATATCTTTGTCATTCCCGAAGCCTAATGCACGCAATAAAACAGTTACAGGCAATTTGCGTGTACGGTCGATACGAACATATACAACATCTTTTGCGTCTGTTTCATATTCTAACCAAGCTCCGCGGTTCGGGATGACGGTAGCCGAAAAACCTTTTTTCCCGTTTTTATCGATCTTGCCGCTATAATAAACACTTGGTGAACGAACAAGCTGGGATACAATAACCCGTTCGGCTCCATTAATGATAAACGTTCCCGTTTCAGTCATTAATGGAAAATCTCCCATGAAGACATCTTGTTCTTTAACTTCACCAGTTTCCTTGTTAATCAAACGCACTTTTACCCGCAAAGGTGCCGAATATGTAACATCTCGCTGCTTTGCTTCAGCTATTGAGTATTTCGGTTCACCTAAACTATAGTCAATAAATTCAAGTGATAGGTTTCCGGTAAAATCCTCAATAGGGGAGATGTCTGCAAACATCTCTCTTAATCCCTCATCAAGAAACCATTTGTAGGAAGAGAGTTGAATTTCAATTAGATTTGGTAATTCCAGCACCTCGCTGATTCGCGCATAACTTCTGCGCTGGCGGTGGCGTCCATACTGAATTAGTTGACCTGTCAACTGATTCACCCCTCAAAATAAAACGTATTATTTGAAAAAGCACAATTCCTTTTTCTGCGGCAGTTTTTTAGAAACAAGCCTCTTGCTTTTGGGGCAAAGACTTGCAACTGCTGAAAAAAGGTTTTGAGCGTACTACCGCTGAAAAAATAAAAATAAAGAAAAAAAGGCTTCTATTCATAGAAGAAAGCACATTAAAATAAAAATATCCATATTTACCATTTTTGCCAAATCCTATTCTTTTATACACAAATTAGAAATCATATCTCATTCAAATGTACATTCATTGGCATTTTATAATCTTACCATAACCAAAATTAACCGTCAACATTTTCTCGATTTTATGATATAATATCCCTTTTTTTTCTCAACTGTCTCAACTTCACTAAACAATGATTTCAGCTTTTCTATCGCTGACGGTGCTCCTTGTTTTTTTTGGATCACAATCCACAGCTCGCCATTTTCAGCCAAATGTTCATAGGCTTTTTCGAAAATTTCATAAACTACTTTTTTTCCAGCACGAATTGGCGGGTTTGATACGATTGCTGCAAACTTGTTCGTTTTAACATTTTGAAAAAGATTACTTTGATAGATTGAGACGTTTTTTACACGATTTTGCTCGCTATTTATTTTTGCTAGTTGCAATGCTCTTTCATTAACATCAATCATTTCAACAAGCCGTTCCGGGTAACTTTTGGCAAGTGCAAGACCAATTGGCCCATATCCGCAACCAACATCTAAAATATTTCCGGAGATTTCAGGCATAACAAATGTTTCAATTAACAATTTTGATCCAAAATCAACTTCACTTTTTGAGAAAACACCTAAATCTGAGGTAAAAAGAAATGAGTAGCCTCTAAGATGATACGTAAAATGAAAAGGCTTGCTTTCTACTGAAGGTTTGTTGGTATAGTAATGTTCGGTCATTTGTTTTTTCGCTACCCCTTTATTTCATTTTTTGGGTTAACTAGAGGAATTTGTATTATGTCCTTAATTTTTTATAAAAAAAGCCCGCTCTAGATGAGCGAGCTTTTTTACTATCATTACTTAATTTCAACGTTAGCTCCAACTTCTTCAAGTTTAGCTTTGATGTCTTCTGCTTCTTCTTTAGATACGCCTTCTTTAAGCGGTTTTGGAGTGTTATCAACAAGGTCTTTAGCTTCTTTTAAGCCAAGGCCAGTGATTTCACGAACAACTTTGATAACTTTAATTTTTTGATCGCCAGCGCTAGCTAAGATAACATCAAATTCAGTTTTTTCTTCAGCAGCAGCGCCACCTGCAACAGCGCCACCCATAACAACTGGAGCAGCTGCAGTTACGCCAAACTCTTCCTCAATAGCTTTTACTAGGTCATTTAATTCTAAAACAGTCATATTTTTAACCGCTTCAATGATTTGTTCTTTAGTCATTTGAATGTTCCTCCTTAGTTTTCATTTAAATTTTCATTTAAATTATTAAATTTATTGCGATATTAAGCACCTTGTTCTTCTTTTTGTTCAGCAACAGCTTTAGTAACAAGTGCAAAGTTGCGAATTGGAGCTTGCAATACGCTAAGCAACATAGAAAGCAATCCTTCGCGAGATGGAAGTTCAGCTAACGCTTTAACTTCTTCAACTGTTGCAATGTTTCCTTCGATGATACCTGCTTTAATTTCTAAATCCTCATGTTTTTTAGCAAACTCGTTAAGGATTTTTGCAGGAGCCACTACATCTTCGACACCAAAAGCAACCGCAGTTGGTCCAACTAACTTGTCATTAAGCGCTGCAAAGTCAGTAGCTTCAGCTGCACGACGCATTAAAGTATTTTTATATACTTTAAACTCAACGCCTGCTTCACGTAATTGTTTACGCAGTTCAGTTACTTCAGCAACATCAAGTCCACGATAATCAACAAAGACGACTGATTTGCTTTCACGTAACTTTTCAGAGATTTCTTGAACGATTTGTTTCTTTTGTTCAATAATCGCGCTCATTTTGACACCTCCTGTAAATTTTCTATACCGTACTGTGTTTTTTCGGTTAATAGAAAAGCCCCCATGCGTAGACATGGAGGCACTATAGATCCGTTCACTTCACTGCAACAGATTTATAAAAAACACCTCGGTAGGATATTAAGCCTTAAAGCACCTACTGTCTACGGTATATGGCTTATATAATTTTCAAACAACACGTGTTATTATAAACTTCTATTACTTATTTGTCAAACTTATTTACCAAGTAAAATTGGGGCAACATCAACTTTAATACCAGGTCCCATTGTAGATGCAATTGTTACATTCTTCATATATGTTCCTTTTGCAGCAGCTGGTTTTGCTTTTTGAATTGTTTCAACGATTGTTGTTAAGTTTTCAACAAGCTTCGCATCTTCAAAAGATACTTTACCAATTGGTACATGAATATTTCCAGCTTTATCAACGCGGTATTCAACTTTACCAGCTTTAATATCTTGAACAGCTTTTGCTACATCGAATGTAACTGTACCTGTTTTTGGGTTTGGCATTAAACCTTTTGGACCTAACACGCGTCCAAGTTTACCAACTTCACCCATCATATCAGGAGTTGCAACTACAACATCAAAGTCAAACCAACCTTGTTGGATTTTGTTGATGTATTCTGCATCGCCAACATAATCAGCACCTGCAGCTTCTGCTTCTTTAATTTTTTCCCCTTTTGCAAACACTAGCACACGTTGTGTTTTACCAGTTCCATGCGGAAGAACAACTGCACCACGAATTTGTTGATCAGCTTTCTTTGGATCTACGCCAAGACGGAAAGCAA
The DNA here is from genome assembly GCF_013303125.1 of Calidifontibacillus erzurumensis. Taxonomy (GTDB): domain Bacteria; phylum Bacillota; class Bacilli; order Bacillales; family Bacillaceae_J; genus Calidifontibacillus; species Calidifontibacillus erzurumensis. Next base: position 58,010 of record NZ_JABTTE010000018.1, read on the forward strand.
CTTCAACACTTTCATCAAATTTAGCAGTTGCTGTTTTCTTCACTAATTCAACAGCTTCTTGTACCGGATAAGCTTTTGTACGGTCAACAAGCTTAGCAAGTTCTTGATATCTTTTGCCTCTTTTAGCCATTTAAAAATCCTCCTCACATGTGGTTATAACGGTTTTACCTCCCACGAATAAAGGTTGCGAGCGGTGTTTAGCCATTTTCCTCGCAACCTCTGCCAATCACCTTAGCAACTTCTGGGATTAGTCTTCAATAACGATTCCCATGCTGCGTGCTGTACCCTCAACCATACGCATAGCAGCTTCTACGCTTGCTGCGTTAAGGTCAGGCATTTTTGTTTCAGCAATTTCACGCACTTTGTCACGCTTAACTGTTGCAACTTTTTTCTTATTTGGCTCACCAGAACCAGACTCGATTCCAGCAGCTTTCTTAAGAAGTACAGCAGCAGGCGGAGTTTTTGTAATAAACGTGAATGAACGGTCTTCAAACACCGTAATTTCAACAGGGATGATTAGTCCAGCTTGTTCAGCTGTACGAGCGTTAAACTCTTTACAGAATCCCATGATGTTTACACCTGCTTGACCTAATGCAGGACCAACTGGCGGTGCTGGATTAGCTTTACCGGCAGGAATTTGAAGTTTTACTACTTTAATAACTTTTTTAGCCACGAGACACACCTCCTTAAAGTCCGTGATGTGGTAAAATTAGGCCTTATTAAGACCCTCCCACTCATATCCTATATATCAACAATAGCCTCTTTCATTTGAGACCCATAGGAAACACATGAATTTTATCATTTATTAGACAAATTTGCAAGTTTTTTTGCATGCAATTTCTGTTTAAATGTTATAAAGGCTCAATTTGTGTAAATTCCAGTTCAACAGGAGTTTCCCTTCCAAACATATTTACGTGCACTTTCACTTTTTGTTTATCCATATCAATTTCTTCAATTGTTCCTGTGAAATTCTTAAACGGACCTTCAATGACACGGACAGTATCTTTAATAGCAAAATTGACTTCTGTCTGAACTTTGTCCAATCCCATTCTTTTTAGAATGGCATTTACTTCTTCTGTTTGAAGAGGAACCGGTTTTGATCCGGAACCTGTTGACCCTACAAACCCTGTCACACCAGGAGTATTTCTGACAACATACCATGAGTCATCGGTCATAATTAGCTCGACTAAAACGTACCCAGGGAAAACCTTTTTCTTAACGACTTTCTTTTTGCCATTTTTGATTTCATTTTCTTCTTCTTCAGGGACGACAATGCGGAAAATTTTATCCTGCATACCCATGGATTCCACTCGTTTTTCCAAGTTTGCTTTTACTTTATTTTCATACCCTGAATAAGTATGAACAACATACCAATTCTTTTCCATTAACGTAGGACACTAATAGTCCATTCCCTCCCTATCGGATTATCAAACAGGTGCTATCGTTTTTATATACGACTTGCGGATTTCGCAACCTTTCTACGATTAGCCCACCTCAACTTTTCCTTTGTTGTGTTCTTTTGATCCTAGATGTATCTAATTCCATCGTTGATTGTATAGGGCTTTTCCTTTTTCGTATAAACACGAAAAAACCCGCAAGCGGGTTTAGATTCCTGTATTCCCTTTATTATACAACATTATACTACATTTAGACGCAAAAAAGGAAATCAACCGAGTATTAAGCGTATGAGTTTTGAAATTCCCAAATCAACAACTGTAAAAAACAAAGCTACAAATGTGACCGTAACAATAACAGTGATTGTATATTTCGTTAATTCTTTTTTCTTCGGCCAGCTGACTTTTTTCATTTCACGAACTACATCACGAAGGAATTTAATTAACCGTTGCATGCATGTACCTCCAACTTGACAAGCCTGTTCCCATATTTTCGGGCTTGTCCTAAATATATCAATCAGTATATAATATCCCCATTTTCATATTTTCACTTGTAAAACTGTACCATACGACTAGAACCATGTCAATGTAAAAAGGGAAATTACATCGTAATTTCCCTTAGTTCCAAATAGCGCTCAAGTTTTCGTTTTACCCTTTGAAGAGCATTATCAATTGATTTAACATGGCGATTTAAGTCTTCGGAGATTTCTTGATATGTACGACCATCTAGATATAGGTTCAACACCTTTCTCTCCAAATCACTTAAAATTTCAGCCATTTTCACTTCTATATCAACAAATTCTTCTTGGTTAATGATTAATTCTTCAGGATCAAGAGTCTTCGTTCCGGAGATAACATCGAGTAAAGTTCGGTCAGATTCTTCATCATAAATCGGCTTGTCCAATGATACATAAGAATTTAATGGAATATGTTTTTGTCTTGTGGCGGTTTTTATCGCTGTAATGATTTGTCTTGTGATGCACAATTCTGCAAATGCTTTAAACGATGATAACTTGTCCTCTTTGAAGTCGCGGATTGCTTTATACAGACCGATCATGCCTTCTTGAACGATATCTTCACGATCTGCTCCAATTAAAAAATAAGACCTGGCTTTTGCCCGTACAAAATTTTTGTATTTATGAATTAAATACTCTAGCGCTTCTATAGAACCCGCGTGGACTTGTTCAACTACTTCTTCATCCTCTAGATGTTCTAAATCTTTGATCGCATTTTCTTTGAGGTGCATGCTCACTCTTTGATCCCTCCGTCCACAACCGATGCATATAGCTAGTAATATTATACAGGAGGTAAATTTAGGGAGTCAACCTTTTATCGGTCACCTCGGCGCCATTTTTCAAAAATTTCTGCAATTTCCCGCTTAATATTGATACGGTTCGGTGCTTTTTTTTGATTTGTTTTATGGACGGACCGATCAATATTTTTTTCAATTTCAATCATTTCATTTAAAAGTTCCCGCGCTGATTTCCTTAACGCACCTTGTCCAAAAACAACCCATTGCTCCGTATAGTCTGATGTAGCAACATGAACTTGTGTTTTAATATTATTTAATTCATTTGCCATTTTTTCAATTCTTTCATCTGCTGTTTCATTTTCTCTTGTATAAATAATTTCTACATTATGGGTTTTTGTTTTTTTTTCAATTCCCGGAACTTGATGGGCGTCGAATACAATGATGACTCTATATCCAGTATAAGCTTTATACTCCGCCATTTTTTCAATTAACTTATCACGAGCGGCAGCAAAATCGGTTTTTTTTAATTCTCGCAGTTCAGGCCACGCACCTATAATGTTGTACCCATCTACAATTAATACGTCCATCATCACCTAAACTCCAATAGGATGTCGTTTTCGATAGACCTCATACATTAGCAGGCTTGCCGCAACAGATGCATTAAGCGAAGTGACCTTCCCTACCATCGGAAGCCGAACTAAAAAATCACATTTTTCACGAATCAAGCGGCTAATTCCTTTTCCTTCACTACCTATCACAATTGCTAATGGCATTTTCCCATCGAGCTGTCGATAATCTTGCGTTCCTTTTGCATCTGTCCCAACAATCCATACACCTTTTTCTTTCAATTCTTCGATTGTTCTGGCCAAATTTGTTACCCTTGCAACCGGAACATGTTCGATAGCTCCAGTGGACGCCTTTGCAACCGCCGCCGTCAATCCAACAGCCCGCCTTTTCGGGATGATAACGCCATGAACACCCGCTGCATCAGCCGTACGCAAAATTGAACCTAAATTATGCGGATCTTCAATTTCATCTAAAATTAAAAAAAAAGGGTCTTCCTTTTTAGAAGCAGCCGCCTTAAATAAGTCATCCACTTCGGCATAATGATAGGCTGCGACGGAAGCAGCCACTCCTTGATGGTTACCAGAAACCGTTTGGTCAATTTTTTGCTTTGGAACATACTGTACGATGACGCCTCTTTGTTTGGCAAGGTTTAAAATTTGCTGAACTTGCCCTTTTTGGGAACCTTCCGCAATCCAAATTTTATTAATATCACGTCCTGCTTTCAACGCTTCGAGTACTGGATTTTTGCCAATGATCCATTCACTCACTACAACCATCCACTCCTTTCTGAATAGTTTTATAACCGAACTCCATCAGCTCATACAATCGATCTTTTTCACCCGCTAAATAGTGATACCCAAGCAAAGCCTCAAAGGCAGTGCTATACCTGTAGGTCTGTACGTCTGTATTTTTCGGAATTGTACCAGACTTGGCGTTCCTGCCCCTTTTCACAACCGCCATCTCTTCTTCTGTCAATAAACCTTGTTCAATAAGTGCGTGTATCATTTCTGCCTGCGCTTTCGCAGAAACATACTTTGTCGCTTCAAGGTGAAGACGATGGGGTCTTACCCCACCGTTTATCAATAACTTATATCGAATAAAGCTTTCAAAAACTGCATCTCCCATATAAGCTAAGGCAAGTGCATTTAATTGTTTAACATCAATCGTATGCGTATTATTTATTTCGTCCACGAATCTACATCCTTTTCCAACGGGTTCCTTGTGGTGTATCTTCTAAAATAATATTCATTTCTTTTAACTGGTCTCTAATTTGATCTGCCAACGCAAAATCACGGTTTTTTCTTGCTTCTATTCTTTTTTCAATTAACGCTTCGATTTCTTCATCCAATAGTTCGTTTTCTTTTTGCAGCTTAATGCCCAATACATTTGTTAATGTTTCAAATTCATGCAAGAATGCATCAATGACTTTAGGGGATGTTTGTGGTTCTCTTAAATAAATATTTGCTTGTTTCGCCAAATCGAATAAAACCGAAATTGCATTTGCCGTATTAATATCATCATCCATTTCTTCAATAAAACGGGCATGTAGTTCTTGAATAATAGCAAGCCATTGTTCATCATTGTTGGTTAAACCTGTGCTGCTTTCTTTTCTGTGCAAAAGATTTTCATAAGCTGTCCGAAGTCGTTCAAGTCCGCTTTTTGCGCTGTTTAATAATTCCTGGCTAAAGTTAATAGGGTTGCGGTAGTGAACAGACAACATGAAAAAGCGAAGTACTTGCGGATCAATTTGTTTCAAAATATCATGAACTAATACGAAATTGCCAAGCGATTTTGACATTTTCTCATTATCAATTTGAATATATCCATTATGAAGCCAATAATTTGCAAAAGTTTTTCCTGTTAGCGCCTCTGTTTGCGCGATTTCATTTTCATGGTGTGGGAATGTTAAATCTTGTCCGCCAGCATGAATATCTATTGTCTCTCCGAGATATTTTTTCGCCATTGCCGAGCATTCAATATGCCATCCCGGTCTTCCTTTTCCCCATGGGCTCTCCCAATAAATTTCACCTTCTTTAGCCGCTTTCCATAAGGCAAAATCTAATGGGTCTTGTTTTTTCTCACCTACTTCAATTCTCGCTCCAAGACGCAATTCCTCAATTGGTTGATGGGAGAGTTTTCCATAATCTTTGAATTTCCTCGTTCGAAAATATACATCCCCATCCGATTCATATGCATACCCTTTTTCAATTAGCGCTTCTATAAATTCAATAATAATGTCCATATTTTCCATTACTCTCGGATGAACATCTGCTTTTTGCACACCTAATGCGCCAACATCTTCAAAGTATGCTTGAATGAACCGTTCAGCGATTGTAGGCACATCTTCCCCTAATTCATTCGCTGCCCGGATTAATTTATCATCAACATCAGTGAAATTGGAAACATATTTTACTTCATATCCACGAAATTGCAAATAACGGCGAACCGTATCAAATACGATTGCCGGCCGTGCGTTCCCAATATGGATATAGTTATATACGGTTGGACCGCAAACATACATTTTTACTTTTCCTTCTTCAATTGGATGAAACTCATCTTTTTGTCTAGTTAATGTATTGTAAAATTTAATGGCCATCATTATTCACCTCGTGGCTTCAATCTCTCTATTTCTTCTTTCAATCCTTTTATTTTATTTTCCAAATCCGATATTTTTTCAGCAATTGGATCTGGCAATTCATTATGTCTTAAATCATGGGCTGTCACTTTTACTCCATCTTTCACTACAACTTTTCCAGGGATCCCAACAACGGTTGAATTTGGCGGAACATCGCGAAGGACGACAGAGCCAGCCCCAATTTTTGAGTTTTCCCCAATTGTAATAGAACCTAATACTTTCGCACCTGTAGCAACTAGGACGTTATCTTTTAACGTTGGATGCCGTTTTCCTTTCTCTTTTCCTGTACCACCTAATGTTACACCTTGATAAATAGTCACATTATTTCCGATTTCACAAGTCTCACCGATCACGACCCCCATACCGTGGTCAATAAAAAAACGCCGACCAATTTTAGCCCCTGGATGAATCTCAATTCCAGTGAAAAAGCGGCTTATTTGTGAAATTAATCTAGCCAAGAAGAAAAATTTTCGTTTGTACAAAGCATGGGCAATTCGATGGGCCCAAATTGCGTGAAGTCCAGAATAAGTTAATATCACTTCTAAATAGCTTCGAGCTGCCGGGTCTTGCTCAAAAATAACTTCGATATCTTCACGGATGCGTTTAAACACTTCTTTACCCTCCTATTTTATAACTCAAAGTTTTGTGAATCAATGAAAAGGGAAGTATTAAAAAAAGCGTCTCTATGCATAGGCACAGAGACGCTTTATTGCGCGGTTCCACTCTGTTTGGACAAGTAAAAAACTAAACTTGCCCCAACTTATCCTCATAACGGGAGAGGCCGCTTTTGCCTACTAGGAAAAACCGTTCAACAAAAGACTCTGAGGTGCATTTTCAAGTAGGATTGCTTAAACTACTTTCAGCCAGTGGTAGTTCTCTCTGTCAAGCAAGCGCCTATCTTTACTTCTCCTCATCACAGTTTTTGCTTTATTATGTTTGTTTTTCATTACATTAATAGCTTCGTTTTAGGCTTCCGTTTTATTTATATATATACTATATTACCTTTTTTACTATTTGCCAATCTTTAAATATTGAAAGTTAAAATAATATGATATGCATCCTTGAAAATCTTATGATAAGAAAGCTTCAAGACGTGCTATCACTTTTTCTTTTCCTAACAATTTGATTGTTTGCGGCAAGTCCGGACCATGAACTTGTCCCGTTACAGCTGCGCGAATAGGCATGAAAAGATTTTTGCCTTTTTGACCGGTTTCTTTTTGAACAGCTTTCATTGCTGCTTTAATTTCATCAACAGTATAAGAATCAAGCCCTTCAAGTTGTTGTTTAAAACTCATTAACACTTGAGGCACTTGTTCTCCGCTCAAAACTTCTTTCGCTTCTTCATCGTATACGAGTTCTTCCTTGAAAAATAGCTCGGTTAGTTCAACAATTTCAGCACCATAGCTCATTTTCTCTTGGTGAAGGGCAATCAGTTCACGTGCCCATTCCCTTTGTTCATCCGTGAGCTGTTCAGGAAGACGGCCTGCTTTTATTAGATGCGGCAGCGAAATATCTACAAGCCTGTCCACATCGATGCGTTTCATATATTGGTTGTTCATCCATGTTAATTTATTGGTATCAAATACAGCCGGCGCTTTGGACAAACGTTTTGGATCAAAAATTTGAATAAATTCTTCTTTTGTAAAAATTTCTTGCTCTCCACCCGGAGACCAACCTAATAAAGCAATAAAGTTGAACAATGCTTCCGGTAAATAACCTAATTCTTCATATTGTTCTATAAATTGAATGATTGTTTCATCACGCTTGCTTAACTTTTTATGAGATTCATTGACAATCAGCGTCATATGGCCAAAGATCGGCGGTTCCCAACCGAATGCTTCATAAATCATTAATTGTTTCGGTGTATTAGAAATATGGTCATCCCCGCGCAATACATGGCTAATTTCCATCAGATGGTCGTCAATAACTACCGCATAATTGTAAGTTGGGATTCCATCTTTCTTTACAATTACGAAATCCCCAATGCCGTTTGAATCAAAAGAAACTTCACCTTTAACGATGTCATTGAACGAATAGGCGCGGTCTTTTGGAACTTTAAATCGAATACTATATTGGCGCCCTTCTTTTTCAAGCTTTTCATGGTCTTCTGGAGTCAAATGAAGGCATTTCCTAGAATAAATAGGTGTTTCACCTTTCGCCATTTGCGCTTCCCGCTCCGCTTCAAGCTCTTCCTCTGTACAATAGCACTTGTAAGCAAGGCCGCGAGCCAATAAATCTTCGGTATATTTTCGGTAAATATCGAGACGTTCCATTTGGCGGTACGGGCCGTAACCACCATCTTTATCAATACTTTCATCCCAGTCAATTCCAAGCCAAGTTAAATATTTAAGCTGACTTTGCTCTCCGCCCGGAATATTTCTTTTAATGTCTGTATCTTCAATCCGAATAACAAATGTTCCATTTTGGTTTCGAGCAAATAAGTAATTAAACAATGCCGTACGTGCATTACCAATATGTAAATGACCTGTTGGGCTTGGTGCATAACGAACTCTAATCTTTTTTTCCATAAAAAATCAGACACCTTCCATTCAATTTCCTAAAATCTTCAACCAACAATCCACCACTGAACACCCTTACTGTCTTATTGGAGAGGCCTTTCTAAATAAGTAAGCAGTTTTTCACTCAGACGCTATTTTACCTAGTCACTTCTTTCATGTTATGAAAAAACAAGGCCTAGACAAAAACCTTACAACCTTACAATAAAAGTCATTACGAAAAATTCCCTACTCATTAAACTGTTTCCAGTTGTAGTAGTCCCCTCAATCCAACCTTCCAACCAATAAGAGTGTTTTTTCGACAGTTTTCCCTTTCAGTTGAGTTTATTATAACAAAAAAGGGGAGAGCAAGGTGGAATTTTCAAATACTTCATATGGTACAAAATTGTGTATATTTTTTCCCAAACCTTCATCTAACAACCATTCTATCTTTCTTTATTATTACACTAACATCTTTCAAACGTTAAAGCAGGAAAGTTACCAAACGGACAAACAATCTCTTCTTTATTCATATTCAATCTTTATTTTGTAAGAAGAATGACTGCTTGAGCGGCTATCCCTTCCTCACGCCCAGTAAAACCTAATTTTTCGGTAGTAGTAGCTTTCACATTGACTTGACTAATTTCAGCTTCTAACAATTTCGCAATCCGTTCTCTCATTTGCTCAATATACGGGGCCATTTTCGGCTTTTGGGCAATAATTGTGCAATCTAAGTTCCCAAGCTTATAACCTTCTTTTTTAACAAGAGACCAGACATCCTCCAATAATTTTGCCGAGTCTGCCCCCTTATATGTTGGGTCGGTATCAGGAAAATGTTTACCGATATCGCCAAGTGCGAGAGCTCCAAGTGCTGCATCAGTAACCGCATGTAAAAGTACATCAGCATCAGAATGGCCGAGCAACCCTTTTTCGTACGGAATCGTTACGCCGCCAATAATGAGCGGACGACCTTCCACAAGCTGATGAACATCAAATCCTTGTCCTATTCGAATCATCTACTATTCTCCTTTTCTATTAGCTAAGATCGCTTCACCATATATTAAATCTTCAGGTGTTGTTAATTTAATATTTTCATAATCACCCATTACCATGTATACGTTTTTCCCTAAACGCTCAACAAGGCTGGAATCATCTGTCCCTAAAAACTGATCTTTTTCAGCCTCTTCGTGGGCTTTTAAAATAACAGAAAGACGAAAAGCTTGTGGGGTTTGCACCGCCCACAAGCTTGAACGCTCCACCGTTTTTTCAACAATATTGTTTCGAACGGCTTTTATTGTATCTTTCACAGGAACGGCCACAATTGCTCCATCATATTGGACGGCATAGCGAACAAGTTCATGAATCATTCGCTTTTTAATAAATGGTCTGGCACCATCATGAATTAATACAATAGGGTCGCGTTCTTGAATCACTTTTAATCCATTATAAACACTATGCTGTCTTTCTTTCCCACCAATGACGATATTAAGCACTTTATTAAGCTGATAATCACGTATAAGTTCTTGAAAAATAGAAACTTCATTTTCATTAACAGCAAGGATGATGCCCCGGCAAGCTTCATCTTGTTCAAACACTCGCAACGTATGGATAATGACCGGAATCCCATTTAATTTAATAAATTGCTTATTCATCCCTGCTTTCATTCTTTTTCCTTGGCCTGCAGCAGGAATTACTGCATAATAGTCCATAATCTTCACCCTGCAACCTATATTGATTCTTTTATAAAGCTTTTTCCAACAGCTTCGGCTTCGCAAAAATCATTCTTCCCGCAGAAGTTTGCAACACGCTTGTCACAAGGACATCAATGCGCTTTCCTATATAATCTCTGCCTTCCTCTACAACGATCATTGTACCATCATCAAGATAAGCAATTCCTTGATTATGTTCTTTTCCATCTTTAATAACTAGAACATTCAATTCTTCACCAGGAAGAACAACAGGTTTCACAGCATTTGCTAAGTCATTAATATTTAATACTGGTACATTTTGCAATTCGCAAACTTTGTTTAAGTTAAAGTCATTCGTAACAACAATTCCTGAAGTAAGCTTCGCCAACTTAACAAGCTTACTGTCTACTTCCTGAACATCATCAAAATCTCCTTCATAAATTTCTACATTCATCTCTAATTCTTTGCGAATCCGATTTAAAATATCTAAGCCGCGCCTACCCCGATTTCGTTTTAAAGCATCAGATGAATCAGCGATATGCTGCAATTCTTCCAGAACAAATTGAGGAATGACAATCGTTCCTTCCAAAAATCCTGTTTGGCATATGTCAGCAATGCGGCCATCAATAATAACGCTTGTATCGAGAATCTTCAATTTTCCTGCAGGAGTCTCTTCAAGGAATTCAGTTCCATCAGGTGATGGTTTCTTTTTTTCTTTCGTTCCTAAACGGGCGGGGATTGAAAACAAATTAATAAGTTCTTCCCGTTTTTTAAATCCAACTTGAAATCCTAAATATCCTAAAAACAACGTCACAAAAATTGGAATAATAGTGCTCAAAACTTGAAAGTGTATATCTTTCAAAGGAATCATAATTAAATAAGCTACAATAAGACCGATAATAAGACCTAAACTTCCAAATAAAATATCTGTGGCCGGTGCCTTTACTAACGTTTCTTCAATTTTACGTATTAACCCAACAATATAATCAACAACCCAAAATGTAGTAAGAAATAAAATAAGTGCTCCATAAACGGCAGATGCATAAGGCGATACTAGCCAGCCAATTTCACTTATATGAATGGCTTTGAATAAAAGTGGAAAATATAAATAACCCAAGGTTCCGCCTACGATAACAAAAAATAGCTGTACAATTCTTCTAACCATTCCTTCACCTCCCTTACCAGTATTAACTTCTTTTCTATTTTAAAAACATGCTCACTTCCCAAAAGTCATTCACCTTCTATTTTATATTGTTACGATAGGAAATATCAATTTTAATGGCCCTTTACCAAAATTTGTTCTCAATGTGATCTTCCTAAAGTATATTCTAATGCTTCCTGAACATTTGAAACCCCAATCACTTGTATACCCTTTGGTATTTGCCAGCCACCTAAATTTTTCTTTGGAACAATCGCCCGTTTAAAACCCATCTTAGCCGCTTCTTGCACTCGTTGTTCAACCCTTGATACCCTTCTAATTTCACCAGTCAGACCAACTTCGCCAAAAACGACGTCCGTTGGGTTGGAAGGCTGATCACGGAAACTTGACGCAATACTAACAGCTATGCCAAGATCAATCGCAGGTTCATCAAGCTTGATACCACCAGCAACTTTTAAGTAAGCATCATAGGAACCAAGCAATAAACCTACTCTCTTTTCTAGTACAGCCATGATGAGCGAGACCCGGTTATGATCGATTCCTGTAGCCATTCTTCTCGGATTTCCAAAGCTAGTCGGAGCAATTAGCGCTTGTATTTCAACAAGTACCGGCCGTGTTCCTTCCATGGATGCAACTACAATTGATCCGGCAGCTCCCTCTGAACGTTCCTCAAGAAAAATTTCCGATGGATTTAAAACTTCCTGTAAACCATCATCTTTCATTTCAAAAATGCCCATTTCATTCGTGGAACCAAATCTATTTTTGACAGCACGTAAAATCCGATACGTATACGAGCGCTCACCTTCAAAATATAAAACAGCATCCACCATATGCTCCAATAGCCTTGGACCAGCAATTGCACCTTCCTTGGTCACATGACCAACTAAAAAAATGGCGACTCCTTTTGTTTTAGCAAGCCTCATAAAATGAGAGGTACACTCTCGTACTTGAGAAACACTTCCAGGCGCAGATTGCACTTCGGGATGGTAAACGGTTTGAATCGAGTCAATAACGACAAACGTTGGTGACAATTCATCAATCGTTTTTTCAATATAGGCTAAGTTAGTTTCCGCCAATACAAATAGCTTTTCACTATTTATACGTAATCGGTCAGCCCGAAGTTTCGTTTGTCTTAAAGATTCTTCGCCAGAAATATATAAAACTTTATGATGGTAACTTGCAAGTTGGGAAGAAATTTGCAATAGAAGCGTCGACTTACCAATTCCCGGATCACCGCCGATTAAAACAAGCGATCCAGGAACAATGCCCCCGCCCAAGACGCGGTCTATTTCTTTGTAGTTGGTATAAATTCTCGGTTCTTGAACTGATTCGATGGAAGAGATGACGCGTGGTTTATTGGAGGCCCCACCTGTTAATGATTCTAAAGAGGTTATGAACGTTTGGTGTCTTGTCGGCTTCGCAATTTCCAACTCTTCAACCATCGTATTCCATTGATTACAGCCCGGACATTTCCCCATCCATTTCGGTGATTCATAGCCACATTCTTGACAGCAAAACTTTGTTCTTCTTTTAGACATGAAATAATTTCCTCTCTTAACTAAACTAACCATCTATTTTTATGATACCACAGTGAACCTCCCCACCCAAATCAAAGATTTGGATGCAGCTTCGTTTAACTTAAATAAATGCATAATTAAAGAGATGTAAACGTTTGGAAGAGATCGCAAATTAATGATTTGAAAATACTAAATGTAAAGGTCGAATTTAATGGAGAGAAGACCATATCCATATTCTTTTTGAAACTACACCTCAAGTACAACTTTCTAATACTTTTAAAACAGCAAAATCTCGATATATAAGAAAAGAATTTGCCAAACACTTAAGCAAATTCTATTGGAAACCTTATTTTTGGAATCGAAGTCATTTAATATTAAATTCCGGCGTTGCACCATTAGAAGTAATAAAAAATATATACAAGAACAAGAAATGTAAGTTACTATTATTTTTCGCGATTAACTCCCCCTAAACCGAAAATTTAGAGGGAGACTGCATCGCGATTTTTAATACAAAATTGGATGAACAAAGAAGGGGCTGAATCAACGTAATAAAGATTAGCCGCTTCTATTCATTTATTCTGTTATGACGACATATTCGTCATCTTTAACATCAATAATTACTTTTTGACCTTTTTTAATAGTTCCTTTTAATAATTCTTCGGATAGGCGATCCTCGACTTGTTTTTGCAACGCTCTTCTTAAAGGCCGTGCGCCATATTCAGGGTCATACCCTTCATTGGCGATTTTTTCCTTAGCTGCATCTGACAATGTAAAATCAATATCTTGTTCTTTTAGACGCTTCGATAATTCATTAGCCATTAATGTTACGATTTGGTTAATATGCTGCTTCTCTAAAGAATGGAAAACAATAATTTCGTCAATTCGGTTCAAAAATTCTGGACGGAATGCTTTTTTCAATGCATCCATTACTTTTGACTTCATATCTTTATATTCTTGGCCTTCTTGTACGTTAAAGCCTACATATTTATTCCGCTTAAGTTCACTTGCACCAACGTTAGAAGTCATAATGACGATCGTATTGCGGAAGTCGACCGTTCGCCCTTTTGAATCTGTTAAACGTCCGTCTTCTAATACTTGAAGAAGAATATTAAACACTTCAGGATGTGCTTTTTCAATTTCATCTAATAATACAACAGAATATGGCTTTCGTCTTACTTTTTCAGTCAATTGACCGCCTTCTTCATGACCAACGTAACCAGGAGGTGAACCTACTAAGCGAGATGTCGTATGTTTCTCCATGTACTCTGACATATCAATTCGGATAAGGGCATCTTCATCTCCAAACATTGCTTCTGCAAGTGCCCGAGCCAACTCTGTTTTCCCTACACCTGTTGGACCTAAGAAGATAAATGATCCGATTGGACGTTTTGGATCTTTCAAACCGGCCCGAGCGCGGCGAATCGCTTTTGCCACCGCTACGACCGCTTCTTCTTGTCCAATGACCCGAGAATGAAGAATATTTTCCATATTCAATAGGCGTTCTGTTTCTGCTTGAGCTAATTTTGCTACAGGTATGCCAGTCCATGCGGAAACGACTAAAGCAATATCTTCTGGTGTAACTTCAGAGTTTTCTTTGCCTTGCTTTTCTTTCCATTCTTTTTTCGTTTTTTCTACTTCCTCGCGAAGTTTTTGCTCAGTGTCACGTAGAGAAGCTGCTTTTTCAAATTCCTGGCTTTGGACAGCTGCATCTTTTTCTTTTCTAATTTCCTCAAGTTTTTGCTCAAGAACCTTTAAATTCGGTGGAGCTGTATAAGAGCGAAGACGCACTTTTGCTGCCGCTTCATCAACAAGGTCAATCGCTTTATCAGGTAAGAAACGATCAGAAATATATCGGTCGGAAAGTTTTACTGCAGCTTCGATCGCTTCATCTGTAATTGTGACACGATGATGTGCTTCGTAACGATCTCGCAATCCTTTTAAAATTTGAATAGCCTCTTCTTGGGTTGGCTCTCCAACTTGGATCGGTTGAAAACGTCGTTCAAGCGCTGCATCTTTTTCAATATATTTTCGATATTCATCTAAAGTTGTTGCCCCGATGCATTGCAATTCACCACGAGCAAGAGATGGTTTTAAAATATTGGATGCATCAATGGCTCCTTCTGCACCTCCTGCTCCAATTAATGTGTGCAACTCATCAATGAATAAAATAATATTTCCTGCTTGGCGAATTTCATCCATCACTTTTTTCAAGCGATCTTCAAATTCACCACGGTACTTTGTTCCAGCAACAACAGTACCCATATCCAATGTCATGACCCGCTTGTTACGGAGAATTTCTGGAACTTCATTTTGGACGATCTGTTGAGCCAAACCTTCAGCAATGGCAGTTTTACCAACGCCAGGTTCTCCTATTAACACCGGATTATTTTTAGTTCGGCGGCTTAACACTTCAATCACACGTTGTATTTCTTTGCTCCTGCCTATAACAGGATCTAAAGCTCCTTCACGGGCAATTTGCGTTAAATCACGGGCTAAACTATCCAATGTTGGGGTATTGACATTTGCTGCCGCTCCTCCTTGGTGGCTGCCGGTTGGAGACTCATTTGACCCTAATAACTGCAACACTTGTTGGCGTGCTTTATTTAAGCTAACACCTAAATTGTTTAAAACCCGGGCAGCTACTCCTTCTCCTTCACGAATGAGGCCTAATAATATATGTTCGGTTCCTACATAAGAATGACCAAGCTTTCTAGCTTCATCCATTGAAAGCTCAATAACTTTTTTAGCTCTTGGAGTGTAATGGATAGTTTGGCTTATTTCATCTCCACGACCAATTAATGCCTCAACTTCTTCTTGTATTTTTTCAGGACCAAGATTTAATGCTATCAGCGCTTTGGCTGCAATTCCTTCTCCTTCACGAATAAGACCTAATAAAATATGCTCTGTTCCAATATTGTTATGGCCTAATCGAACTGCTTCTTCTTGCGCAAGGGCCAACACTTTTTGCGCTCGTTCTGTAAATCTTCCGAACATCAATTTAGATCACTCTCCCATCGAATCCTTTTCTAGTTTTAAGCGTTCACGAATTAAAGTAGCCCGTCTTACATCCCTTTCTTCAGGCGTAAGCTTTTTTCCTGCATATTGTTGTAAAAAACCTGGCTGTGTTAAAATCATTAATTCACTTAAGATTGATCTTGGTATATTTCTAATAAATCCTAAATCAATGCCAAGCCTTACATCAGATATACATTGGGAGGCTTCACTTGATGAAATGATGCGGCTATGTGCTAATTGACCATAGGAACGCCATACTTTATCTTCAAGTTGTATTGCAGATGTTTTTACTAACATTTCTCTTGCGTTACGCTCTTGGGCAATCACTTGGGAAACTACGCTTTCCAAATCTTTTACAATATCTTGTTCGGACATGCCTAAAGTTATTTGGTTTGAGATTTGGAAGATATTCCCCTGTGCTTGGCTGCCTTCTCCATAAATTCCTCTAACAACTAATCCTAATTGATTAATGGCTGGAATAATTCGATTCATTTGGTTCGTTAAAATTAATGCAGGCAAATGAACCATGACAGAGGCTCTAAGACCTGTACCAACATTTGTCGGACAGCTAGTTAAATAACCCCTTTTCTCATCAAATGCAAAATCTATTCTTTCTTCAAGCCAATCATCAATTGCATTAGCAATTTGAAGGGCTTGTGATAATTGCAAACCAGGAGTTAAGCATTGAATGCGAATGTGGTCTTCTTCGTTAACCATGATGCTGACTTCTTCATTTTCTGATAATACAACCGCACCTCTTTCTGAAACTTCAGCGAGATGTGGGCTGATTAAATGTTTTTCAACTA
The DNA here is from genome assembly GCF_013303125.1 of Calidifontibacillus erzurumensis. Lineage (GTDB taxonomy): Bacteria > Bacillota > Bacilli > Bacillales > Bacillaceae_J > Calidifontibacillus > Calidifontibacillus erzurumensis. Next base: position 74,538 of record NZ_JABTTE010000018.1, read on the forward strand.
GTACACGTTTCTCAATAACCTCTAAATCATTCATCTTGATCATTTCGAATGAACCGATGCTGCCAAATCTTTGATTTTGAATTGAATCGTTTATTAATTGCAAAACTTTTTGTAAATCTTCTCCAGAAGCTAATGTTGGGAAAACGATATCTTTCAAATTTCTAGCTAAACGGATTCTGCTGCTTAAAACGATATCATGATCTGGGCCTTCCATCATCATCCATGGACTTAACGCCCGATTAATAAAGCGGTGCACTGACATCGTTTACTGTTCCCCCCCTCTTTGATCCTGCAAAAGTTGCTCTAAGGAGCGGATTTTGTCTCTTAACTCAGCTGCTTTTTCGAATTCCTCATATTGAATGGCTTTTTGCAATTGTTCTTTTAAGCGTGATATTTCTTTAGAAAGATGAAGATGACCGCCAATACGCTTTGGAATTTTACCATGGTGCACTGTATTTCCACTATGAACACGTCTTAAAATTGGATCTAATTGAGAATGAAATGTTTCATAACAATTTGAGCAACCAAACCTGCCAATTTTCGAAAATTGTTGGAAAGTCATTCCACACCGAGGACATTGGTTAACCCCAATGGTACCAAATGGTTTATTAGTAGAAGTGTTCGCTAACGGATAGTCCAGATTTAATAAACCTGAAAGAAGGTTACTAATGGAAAAACCTCCTGCACCAGGGAACCATTCACCTTTTTCCCTTGCACATTGTTCACAGAGATGTGTTTCAGTTTTTTGACCATTAATAATTTTTGTAAAGTGAACAGAGGCTGGATTTTGATGGCATTCTTGACATTCCATAATTTACACCTCTCCCTCAAGATTTATAAAACGAATCCATTTTTGTTTACTCAGATTCCTTATATTTTAATGTACGAAGCATTGCTTTCAAAATTTTAGAACGCAACTCGTCCCTAATTGGCAATTCAACGAACAATATATTTCGATCAATAGCACTTGTAATCAATCTGGCTTCCCTTGGTGTAATAACTTTTTCTTCTAGCAACCGTTCTACTATTTTATCCGCAGTCGATTGGGAAATTCGATTCGGTATCAATTCAAGCATCTGATCAATTAACTCAGCATGATTTTCCATTTCAACTTTAATGATACGAATATAGCCCCCACCACCTCTTTTACTTTCAACAATATAACCTTTTTCAATTGTAAAACGCGTATTTATAACATAGTTAATTTGTGAGGGGACGCATTGGAATTTTTCTGCTATTTCATTTCTTTTAATTTCTACAACATTATCATTACTAACATGCAATACCTTTTTTAAATACTCTTCGATAACATCAGAAATATTTCGCATCAATCCCTCCCCTTTCTCTTGACTTTGACTTTCTTTGACCTTGTTAATATTATATCTTTTCTTTAATATTTTTTTCAACTAATTACACTTACCGAATCTTCACGAACGAAATTTTCAGTAGTAGCATTCCCTAAATATTATGTGTACAAACTACCGAATGAATGAAGAATTGGCAACAATTTAAAGTTACGTTGCCAATTAGCAGGTATATATTAGACATCATTTGTACTTAAAAGGACGTTTCTTAAGATACTTTTTGAACATAATCTAGGGAGGAAATTTTGCTTTGAATGGCTGCCAAAATAGAGGAATCATCGAAGTAAACTTCCATCGTTACTTTCTTTTGAACGATTCCATTTTCACTAGCTGGTAAATCTTCAATGGAAACATCTCGTAACGATACCCCTTCTTCCTCCACAATCTTTAAAATTTCATTTAACTGATTGAATTTCTTGTCAACAATGACCGTTAAAATATACTCCTCATTCGTTAATCGTAGTTTTCTCTCAAATTTTTTGAAAAAAATTAAACTCAATAATACAACAATTGTTGTTAAAACTGCTGGAGCAATCATCCCAACTCCTACAATTAAGCCAATTCCAGCAACTACCCAAATCGAAGCTGCTGTTGTTAATCCACTGACAGTAGCACCTTTTACTAAAATCGTTCCAGTTCCTAAGAAACCGATACCACTAATTACATAGGCTGGAATTCGACCTGGATCAAACCTGATATTGTTTTGGCTATCGATATAATCTTGAAATCCATATAGTGATAAAAGCATCATTAAACAAGAACCGACCCCAACTAGCAAATGAGTACGAAACCCAGCTGGATGTTTTTTAATTTCACGTTCTAAACCAATGCCCCCACATAATAAAGCAGCAATAAAAATCCGATAAGTCATGACCCAGAAATCATCACCTAAAAATTGTTCCAAAACAATTACCCCCTTTATACAAGTTTTATTAACCGATCTAAAATTTATTTTGTTTATTAATAATTCGGAATGAATTTAGAAATTCCTTGTTTATATTTAGTACATTTTTATGCAAATTCCGACTTGCATGATGGTTTTTACCTCTCAAAGTTTTTAAATAAATAAAAATTTATTTCCTTACCTGTAATTTAAATTGTATTTTGTACAAAATATTTTATTAATTTTTTTATAAGAATTTGGTTATTTTTCATGAGCTTTACTTAAAAAAGCATATAAACGGAATACAGATAGGATTCATAAACAAATATTTCAACCTGGAAAATTGCCAATAGGTATTAGAGGCGTGGGGAAATTTTCTGTTGCCTATAATTTGTTAGTACTTATTACAATTTACAGCAGGAAACATATAGAAGAAACTTTGAAGCAAGTATAATGTTTAAGTAGGATAGTTACTGAAAATTATCTTGATAGAAAGTTAAAAAATGAATAAAACCTATTTGATGGAAAAATAAAAAGCAGCATTTTATGCTGCTTTTC